>CAWDTS010000004.1:0-452616 GCA_963805325.1 uncultured Alphaproteobacteria bacterium
ATAAGCCGAGAGGAAGGTGGGGATGACGTCAAGTCCTCATGGCCCTTACGGGCTGGGCTACACACGTGCTACAATGGCGGTGACAGAGGGATGCTACTCCGCAAGGGGAAGCCAATCCCAAAAAGCCGTCTCAGTTCGGATTGTCCTCTGCAACTCGAGGGCATGAAGTTGGAATCGCTAGTAATCGTGGATCAGCATGCCACGGTGAATACGTTCCCGGGCCTTGTACACACCGCCCGTCACACCATGGGAGTTGGTTCTACCCGAAGACGGTGCGCCAACCGTAAGGAGGCAGCCGGCCACGGTAGGGTCAGCGACTGGGGTGAAGTCGTAACAAGGTAGCCGTAGGGGAACCTGCGGCTGGATCACCTCCTTTCTAAGGACGATCCCTCAGGCCGACCTCCTCTTCGGAGGATAAGGTCTATCGGATCTCTTGGAACAAAGACCGGGTCAGTCAAACCCGGTCGCTCAAACTAAAGGCGAGATCTCGCCGTCTTCGTCTCTCTTTCTTCGACAAGCATACGCGCCGCGCTTATAGCGGCGCGTGGCGGGGCTTGAGCTTTGGGCCCATCCCAGCCAAGGGCCTGTAGCTCAGGTGGTTAGAGCGCACCCCTGATAAGGGTGAGGTCGGACGTTCGAGTCGTCCCAGGCCCACCACCGTTCGGTTGGCGAGCCTAGAGAAACTGAGTGTCCGCCGTAGTCCGAGGCGAGGCGGACGGCGCCGCTTCGACGGCCCGCCTTCGCCAAGGCTACGGCGGGCGCAAGATCAAGGCGTTCCCGCGCCTAGCGGGGCCATAGCTCAGTTGGGAGAGCGCCTGCTTTGCAAGCAGGAGGTCGTCGGTTCGATCCCGTCTGGCTCCACCATGCCTCGCCTGCGGCTGCGGCATGGCGCGCGCCGAGTGCTGAGAATGCTTGTCGAAATATTCGAGATTGCGGCGTTTTCCCATGGGGAAATGCCGCCTGTTTGCTGACATCGTGAAGAGAAGAGTTGTCCGGACGTCCTGATGAAGGACGAGCGAAAGCTGGCGATGCCTGACCGCGCCGCCGACGGGCAGTTCTCGTGTGACACTGGTCTTTCTAGACCCGTTTGCCTCGTCAAGAGGCGGGATGGGTCGGGGCGTATCGTCTGCTCGGCGATGCGCCTTGATGCCGTTCGTTCTTCTCTTTGGTCTCTCCTCCTCCGAGGCGGCCAGGAACGGGCGGGCATTGATAATGAGAGCGATCAAGTGCCTTAAGGGCGTTCGGTGGATGCCTTGGCACGCGCAGGCGATGAAGGACGTGGTACGCTGCGAAAAGCCGTGGGGAGCTGCGAACAAGCTTTGATCCGCGGATATCCGAATGGGGGAACCCACTTCCAGACCACAGAAGTCAGATGTCGGACGGGTGATCGCGGGGCGGTCGTCCGTCCTTGTCTTCTATGGTCTGATACGAAGTATCTGATCCCTGAATACATAGGGGGTTAGAAGCTAACCCGGGGAACTGAAACATCTCAGTACCCGGAGGAAAGGACATCAACAGAGACTCCGAAAGTAGTGGCGAGCGAAATCGGACCAGGCCAGTGGCGGCTTCAAGGAGAACCGGAACGATTTGGAATGATCGGCCATAGCGGGTGACAGCCCCGTACGGATAATGCCTAGAGCCGTCCTCGAGTAGGGCGGGACACGTGAAATCCTGTCTGAACGTGGGGGGACCACCCTCCAAGCCTAAGTACTCGCGCGTGACCGATAGCGAACTAGTACCGTGAGGGAAAGGTGAAAAGCACCCCGACGAGGGGAGTGAAAGAGATCCTGAAACCGGACGCCTACAAACAGTCGGAGCCCAAGGTTCGTCCTGGGTGACGGCGTACCTTTTGTATAATGGGTCAGCGACTTAGTCTGTCGAGCAAGCTTAAGCCGGTAGGCGTAGGCGTAGCGAAAGCGAGTCTGAATAGGGCGACAAGTTCGGCGGATTAGACCCGAAACCGGGTGATCTAGCCATGGCCAGGCTGAAGGTTGGGTAACACCAACTGGAGGGCCGAACCCACGTCTGTTGAAAAAGACGGGGATGAGCTGTGGCTAGGGGTGAAAGGCCAATCAAACTCGGAAATAGCTGGTTCTCCGCGAAATCTATTTAGGTAGAGCGTTGGACGAATACTCCCGGGGGTAGAGCACTGGATGGGCTAGGGGGACTCACCGTCTTACCAAACCTAACCAAACTCCGAATACCGGGAAGTACTATCCAGCAGACACACGGCGGGTGCTAACGTTCGTCGTGGAAAGGGAAACAACCCTGACCTACAGCTAAGGTCCCCAAGTCATGGCTAAGTGGGAAAGGATGTGAGGATCCCATAACAACCAGGATGTTGGCTTAGAAGCAGCCATCATTTAAAGAAAGCGTAACAGCTCACTGGTCTAAATAAGGGTCTTTGCGCCGACAATGTAACGGGGCTCAAGCCATGCACCGAAGCTTAGGGTTTACTGTAGCAATACAGTAAGCGGTAGCGGAGCGTTCCGTAAGCCTGCGAAGCGGCAGCCGTGAGGCACCGTGGAGGTATCGGAAGTGCGAATGCTGACATGAGTAACGACAAAGGGTGTGAGAGACACCCTCGCCGAAAGTCCAAGGGTTCCTGCGCAATGCTAATCAGCGCAGGGTTAGCCGGCCCCTAAGTCGAGGCAGAAATGCGTAGACGATGGGAACCACGTCAACAATCGTGGGCCTTGAGGTGGTGACGGATGCTGCAAGTTGTTCGGGCTTATCGGATTGCCCGGGCTGCGAAGGCGTTCCAGGAAATAGCCCCTCTATACAGACCGTACCCTAAACCGACACAGGTGGACTGGTAGAGTATACCAAGGCGCTTGAGAGAACGATGCTGAAGGAACTCGGCAAATTGCTCCCGTAAGTTCGCGAGAAGGGAGCCCTCTACTTGGGCAACCAGGTGGAGGGGGCACAGACCAGGGGGTGGCGACTGTTTAGCAAAAACACAGGGCTCTGCGAAGCCGCAAGGCGACGTATAGGGTCTGACGCCTGCCCGGTGCCGGAAGGTTAAGAGGAGGGGTGCAAGCTCTGAATCGAAGCCCCGGTAAACGGCGGCCGTAACTATAACGGTCCTAAGGTAGCGAAATTCCTTGTCGGGTAAGTTCCGACCTGCACGAATGGCGTAACGACTTCCCCGCTGTCTCCAGCATCGACTCAGTGAAATTGAACTCCCCGTGAAGATGCGGGGTACCTGCGGTTAGACGGAAAGACCCCGTGCACCTTTACTACAACTTCACACTGGCAGCCGTGAGGTCATGTGTAGGATAGGTGGTAGGCTTTGAAGCTTGGGCGCTAGCTCAGGTGGAGCCATCCTTGAAATACCACCCTTGAGCTTATGACTGTCTAACCGCGGCCCGTTATCCGGGTCCGGGACAGTGTGTGGTGGGTAGTTTGACTGGGGCGGTCGCCTCCCAAAGAGTAACGGAGGCGCGCGATGGTTGGCTCAGAGCGGTCGGAAATCGCTCGTCGAGTGCAATGGCATAAGCCAGCCTGACTGCGAGACTGACAAGTCGAGCAGAGACGAAAGTCGGTCATAGTGATCCGGTGGTCCCGTGTGGAAGGGCCATCGCTCAACGGATAAAAGGTACGCCGGGGATAACAGGCTGATGATCTCCAAGAGTCCATATCGACGAGATCGTTTGGCACCTCGATGTCGACTCATCACATCCTGGGGCTGGAGCAGGTCCCAAGGGTTCGGCTGTTCGCCGATTAAAGTGGTACGTGAGTTGGGTTCAGAACGTCGCGAGACAGTTCGGTCCCTATCTGCCGTGGGTGTTGGAGAATTGAGAGGATCTATCCTTAGTACGAGAGGACCGGGATGGACGCACCTCTGGTGGACCTGTTGTGGCGCCAGCCGCAGTGCAGGGTAGCTAAGTGCGGAAGGGATAACCGCTGAAGGCATCTAAGCGGGAAGCCCCCCTCAAAACGAGTTCTCCCTGAAGAGCCGTGGAAGACCACCACGTCGATAGGCCGGGTGTGGAAGTGCGGCAACGCATGAAGCTTACCGGTACTAATCGCTCGTTCGGCTTGATCGCTCTCATTAATCAATGCCCGCTGGGCCGGCCTCTGGCCGGCCGGCGCGCCGTCCTCAGGGACGGGAAAGACCAGTCACTCACGCGTTCTTCTGTGCTTCGCCGGCCTGGTGGCTCTTGCGTGGGGCCCGAACCCGATCCCATTCCGAACTCGGCCGTTAAACCCCTCAGCGCCAATGGTACTAAGTCCTAAGGCTTGGGAGAGTCGGTCGCTGCCAGGCCTGCCAAGCACAGATCAAACGTCACACGAGAAACTCTTCTCGCTCACGGTCGCGCCCGCGCAATTTCGCGCGACAGATGCCCGATCCCGAGTCAGCAGGCCGACAGACACGCGGGGTGGAGCAGTCCGGTAGCTCGTCAGGCTCATAACCTGAAGGTCGCAGGTTCAAATCCTGCCCCCGCAACCATCTTAATTTGCTCAGGCCCGCTTCTCATTTGAGAGGCGGGTTTTTTGCTTTCCGAACAGAGGTTGAGGATCGCTGCCAGCTCGTGGGGCATATCGAGCAGAAACCCGTCACCATTCCCGCCAACTGCGCAAACAGACTCGAATGGGCCGACCCTGCATGGCGCAACGAAATTCTTGAAAATCGCATACGTGCGGTGGCGGCGTGAAATGGCCCGGATGATCCCCAGCGTCATTGATCCACAGGCCCCCGCGTCCGAGCGACGGGTGTTTGAGGCCTTGAGGGATTTGCCCGAAACGGAACGCTGGACGGTACTCCACTCTCTCGGGCTTTCGAACGCCTATTCCGGGAACTACGGCGAGATCGACTTTGTCGTCTTTATCCCAAAGGTCGGGATCGTATGCGTCGAGGTCAAGGGCGGCGGCGTATCGCATCGGGACGGAGTGTGGACGACACGCAATCGGATGGGCGAGGTGGCAACGCTCAAGCGGAGTCCGTTCCGCCAAGCGCAGGATGCGATGTGGAAGCTTCGGAAGGCGATTGAAGCGCAGTTCGGTCGCAACTCTCCGGAAGCCAAATGCCCTGTCGGCTGGATCGTGATCCTGCCGGACATTCTATGTCCACCGCCCTCCACCGAGTTTACGCGCCGTGAGGTGATCGATCGGAACGACCTGGACGGCGACCTCGCCGCGGGCATCCGGAATGTGCCTTCTCTCGTCTCTCTTCTGCCTCGACATGACCTTAAGCTGCCGTCGGAAGTCGTACAGACACGCGTGCTGTTCTTTGTTCGCCCAAACTTCGATCGCGTGATGATCGCCGCTTCGAACATCTGGGAAGCCGAGCGGAGGATTTCATGCGCTGACGGAGGAGCAGTACCGAAATTCTGGATGCAATCAGCGACAACCGAATCTGCATTGTTCGCGGCTCGGCAGGCACCGGGAAGACGATGCTCGCGCTGGAGCAGGCCAAGCGCCTAGCGTCCCGGGGCATGAATGTCGTTCTCACGTGTTTCAATCGAAACCTTGCGTCCTGGCTTGAAACCGTTGTCCAGGACTTTGGCCCCGGCAAAGTAGTCACGGGGCACATCCACGGACTGCTTCGGGATCGGATCAACAGGTCATCCTTCGCATCAGACTTGAGAGCCGCGGAAGCGGCGCGCGGCGCGGACCTCTACGACAAAATCTACTTCGAGCTCGGCGCCCTGGCGATCGAAGAGCTCGGCGAACGCTTTCATGCCGCCATCATCGATGAGGTTCAGGACATGCCGCCAGCCCGGCTGGCCGATGTCGTCTTCGCCTGGACTTCCGAACAGGACGGCGCGCGCATTTTGCTCGCGGGTGATTTTACACGGCAGGCGCTCTATGGGCATGGGACCTACTCCGCCGCGGATGTGAAGGAGGCGTTCGGCAAGGCTCCGATCTTCAATCTTGGCCTCAACTGCCGGAATACGAGACGCATCGCCATTCAGACCGACTTCATGTCGGGATTTCCGGGCACTCGCGTCAGCCCGAGGCAAGTTGATGGCGATCCTGTCGAGGTCGTGTTCTTCAGCGGCCCGGAGGAGGGGCTGAAAGCTCTTGAGAAGATCGTCCATCGTTTAAAGCAGGAGGGTTTCCATCCCCGGGATGTGATTCTTCTGGGTTCGCGGCGCATGGAGAATTCGCTGCTCACCGGTCGGCGGGCGATTGATGGATGGGCCCTGTCGGAATCCATGGGCGCGCACGAGGAATGTCTGGTCTATTCGACCATACACGCCTTCAAGGGCCTCGAACGACCTGTCATCATACTGATCGATGTTGCCTCGGGACAGCCCGATGAAGCGGACTCGCTTCTCTATGTCGGAATGTCCCGTGCACGACTGCGGCTCTTCATCCTTTGTCCGGAAGAATCGCGCCCTTCCATCGAGGAGCGACTGGCACGCGGCGCAGCCGCACTGGCAGGTGCAGCATGATCGTCGGTCGGCATGTTTCCCATCCTTCGCAAGTCCGCGACCATGTGATCGACACGCTTCGGCGCGAGCTTGTCGGTCCTGCGCCCGGCTATCCCGCCGTGCAGCTGGACGGCGAAGAGATACTGCGCCCTCAGGACCCTCCACGCTATCGCTATTCCTGCGGAATTCTGTTCCCGCGTGGCGTCACCTACTCCGGCTCACTTGACGCCACCGAGGAGGCCTCCGGCATTGAGGATGCGGATGCGATCGAGCAGGAGGATCATGCGATGGAGGAGACTGACGCCGACCCGGACGGCGACACCCCTGCGGGCGAAGGGCCGGCCGGCGAGTCGGAAGTCGAACTGAATACATCCTCGATGTTCCTCCCGAGTTCGATGGGCGTCAGCTTTCTTGCTGATGTATCCGGCGGACTTCGCATCGAGGCGAACTGGGGCACCTATCGCAAAGTGGCGGTCAAGGGGTTCCCAAGCCACCGTGACGATGAGGTTCCGGAGCTGTGGTTTCGCACGCCGCTAACGTTGTCTCTCGACGTGACGGCCTCCGAACTAGGGTCCTCGTCAAGTGTAGCGACACTTCGAAGGACAATATCCCCGGCCGACTCTTCGGGCCAGCTTGCGCTCGACGTGATCAGCCGACCGTGGTCAGACCGGCTGAACTCGTCACGGTCACGCTTCTGAACACTTCGACGACGACCCGGCCAATAAACGAACATTGCTTCTTTCAGTGCGGCTTCGTCGTTACGCCGCTGGATGCGTCGCGAATTCATCCTTATCCAGAACGACCAGAGGGCGCGCAGGACCCGGAAGAACGATCGCTGGCTCTCCTCTATCGTCACCGGCCGAACTTTGCAGTTGGCCATGGCTGCGCCGCCGACTGGTCGATGCTGGACGGGTTCGTGCAGAGCATTCGGACCGAAGTCTTGCCCGTCTTCGAGCAGCAGCCGATCGTGCCCCGCGAGGAGCTTGCCGGCGTCGAGCTGTCGATGAAGCTTCTTTCGGAAGCGAGCCGAGAGGAACTGACCGGGGCTTGTACGGCTCTGGCCACGGCCTACGAGCAGTGGATCAAGGAGCGAAAGGCAGAACTCGATTCCGATCGCTCACTTTCCGACGAGTTGCGACAGACCGGCGATGAGCATCTCCGGCGGTGCCGCGAGTGTCACCGCCGCATGGTTGATGGCATTTCTCTCCTTGAAGACGATGCGGTCCTTCGCAGCGCCTTTTAAAAGATGAACCGGGCGATGCTGGAGCAACGGGAGCACTACCGACTTTCGTCGGAAGACGACAAGCGGCGCGCTTGGGTCAAGGGGGCAGCTGGGCATGAACCGGAGAGGCCCTACGCTGAACCGGACTACCCCCGAAAGACGAAATGGAGACCGTTCCAGCTCGCATTCATCCTCATAAATCTCAGGGCTTTCACCGACCCGGCAAGCCCGGATCGCTCCATCGTCGATGTCATATGGTTTCCGACCGGAGGCGGGAAGACCGAGGCCTATCTCGGGCTGGCCGCCTTGGTCATTTTGCTACGGCGTATGGGACGTCCCGCCAATGCCGGCACGACCGTTCTCATGCGCTACACCCTGCGTCTGCTGACAACGCAGCAGTTCCAACGAGCGGCATCACTGATCTGCGCGTTGGAGCTGATGCGGCGGGCCAGTCCGGAAGAGCTGGGCTCGACCCCGATATCGATAGGTCTCTGGCTTGGAGGTGCTGTAACGCCTAATCGCTCCGCACAGGCGATCTCGGCGTTCGAGCGCCTTGGTCGCGACGGCGGCGACAACCCGTTCAATGTTCTGGCGTGTCCCTGGTGCGGCGTGGAGATGGGCCCTCGCGAATATGACAACGGTGTCCGGGTCTTCGGTTACCGGAGGGTACGGCGCAGGGGAACGGCTGATCGGATACAGTTTCGCTGCGAAGACCCGGGCTGCCCTTTCTCCGGAGAGGAAGGACTACCCCTGGAGGTCGTGGACGACGCCATCTACGAGGAGCCGCCGACGCTTCTCATCGGCACCGTCGACAAGTTCGCCATGATGCCGTGGGACCCCGAGGCCCGGAAGATCTTCGGCATAGACAATCCCGAGGCCGGTCATCCACCCGATCTGATCATCCAGGATGAGCTCCACCTCATCTCGGGACCGCTCGGTTCCATGGTGGGGCACTACGAAACGGCATCGGTTCGTAATCGCGCGGAGAAGAGGCGACGCAGCAAGCGTGCGTCGGTTTCTGTCACACGCGCTGCGACAGAGGCGGAAAGTTCGCTTGATATTCAGCGATCTTCGCGGAACGGGACTGCGCGACCGGCAGGCGAGAAATCTTCGCCGCCCAGGGCGATACCAACCATTGGCAGGTCGATCTTATGGAGAAACGGAACGGAAGCCTGCAAGCTTCTCACGATTTTGAAAGAGCTTAGAATTTGAACGACTAATTTCGCCACGCTGTGCACTTCCATCTTTTGCATGAGGTGCGCGCGGTAGACCTCGATTGTTTTTGGCCCAACGCCGAGATAGCGGGCGGTCTCCTTGTTCGACATGCCATTCAGCACACAATCGAGGACCTGTCGTTCGCGGTTCGACAGCTTTGCGACCCGGGCCATCGTGGCTTCGCGCTGACGCAGTGCCTGATGCGCCACGATGTCGTACTGGATACAATGCTGAATGCTTCCCAGCACCAGCTCGGTGCTGATCGGCTTCTCGAAGAAGTCGACCGCTCCCAGCTTCATGGCGCGGATCACTGTTGAAAGATCACAGTGTCCGGTGACGAAGATCACAGGGACCGTATTGGACCGTTCCCGCACCTTGAGCAGTGTTTCAATGCCGTTCATTCCCGGCATCCGCTGGTCGAGGACGACGCAGCCGGGTCGATGCGGATCGAATTCTGCGATGAACTCCAAGGGCGACCCATACGTGGTCGCCTTCAGACCGACGCTCATGAGCAGCAGCCGCATCAATTCCCGTGCACACTCTTCATCGTCGACGACGTACACGATGGGAGCTTTATTCACGGAGCGTCCTGACTACCCGGCGCGCAACCCTTTGCGCGAAATCGGCAAACGCACTGTCCGATCCTTAGGCGGCTTCAAGTTAGCATGCTCCGGCTCTGAATTGTCTCTATGAGATGGCAAGATCGCTTCACGGGAAGCGTTCGGCTAAGGGCGTCGCGTTATCTTGATGAAAATGAGAGCTGGTCCTCGTTCTTGCGCACCATTGAGTGCAACCGCTTCGTGACGCGACCCGCTTGAACTCGACCGCAAATGGATGCCCCATCTCACGCTGCCGGTCCGGCGAGCACAGCCGCAATCGCCTGCGCCACACTATCAGCTGCGGCTCGAACAGGATCGTGCTTGAGGTGTGCGTAGCGGGCAGTTGTTTGCGCCTGGGTGTGGCCGAGCAGTCGTCCAATCATGGCAAGACGCGCAAGCCTCTAGGCGGTCGATCTCCGTGTGATACACCGAAAGGGAAACCCCGAGACGCGCACCAGCCGACTTCCACGGCGCAAGGCGAAATCAGCTGCGCGGCGAACACCGACGAGGGCGTCTACCATGCTGTCGAAGGAGCAGAAGACCTTTTACGAGGACAATGGCTACCTGATGATCGAGAAGGCGGTGACGACAGCGGAATTGGAGACCCTGCGTCGCATCACCTACGATCTGCTCGATAAATCGCGCGCCGTAACCGAGAGCAACGACGTCTACGATCTCGACGAGGGCCACAGCGCTGTGCAGCCGCGCCTGACGCGGATAAAGTTGCCGCATCGACAACATCCGTTCTTCTGGGAACTGCTGAGAAACTCCCGGATCACCGACGTTTTGACCGAGCTGCTGGGGCCCGACACGATGCTGCAGACCAGCAAGCTGAACACCAAGGCGCCGGGAGGCGGGGCGGCGGTGGAATGGCATCAAGACTGGGCGTTCTACCCGCACACCAATGATGACATGCTCGCCTTCGGCCTCATGCTTGAGGACGTCGATGCGGACAACGGGCCGCTGGTGGTCATCCCAGGTTCCCACAAAGGTCCGATCCTGAGCCATGTGGCCAATGGGGTGTTCTGCGGCGCCATTGATCCGGGCGATGCGGCTTTCGAGTTGGACAAGGCGGTGACCCTGACCGGCAAGGCGGGTGACATGACGGTGCATCACGTTCGCACCCTGCACGGCTCAAGCCCAAATATGAGCGACCGCAATCGCCTGATCCTGTTTTACGAGTGCCACGCCGCAGACGCTTGGCCATTGCTGGGCGCTGGTTCATATATCCAGTCGCTCGGCCAAAGGCTGCTGTGGCAGGATCTCCATGAGCGGCTGATCACCGGCCGGCTTTGCGTGACGCCACGTCTGGAGAGGATTCCAGTCCGCATCCCGCTTCCGCCCGCGCCCGATGCAAGCTCGATCTTCAAATCGCAGAAGTCAGGTGGCGCGAAGAGTGCTTTCGTGCGTCGCCGTCGGGAGTAGCGTCGTCATCTCATCTGCAAGGGGTTTGCCATGCCCGCCCTCAACAAGATCACGTTTCCAGGCGCCTACGGCGATATGCTCGCCGCACGCCTCGACATGCCGGCCGGACCGGTGCGCGCCTATGCGCTGTTTGCGCATTGCTTCACCGGCTCGAAGGACATCTTCGCCGCCTCCCGCATCGCCACGGCGCTGGCGGAGCGCGGATTTGCGGTGCTGCGCTTCGACTTCACCGGGCTCGGCGCGAGCGGCGGCGAGTTCGCCAACACCACCTTCTCGTCGAACGTGCAGGACCTGCGCATGGCGGCGGACTACATGCGCGCCAACTTTCGGGCACCCGACCTGCTGATCGGGCACAGCCTCGGCGGCGCTGCGGTGCTTGCAGTTGCAGGCGACATCCCCGAGGCGCGCGCTGTTGCAACGATCGGCGCGCCCTCCGACGCGGCGCACGTCATGCATAACTTCCATGGCCACCTCGACGAGATTCGCGCCACGGGCCAGGCGGAAGTCACCCTTGGGGGCCGCAAGTTCACGATCAAGCGTGAATTCCTTGAAGACCTGGAGAAGACACGGCTGGACGAGCGCATCAGAAAGATGAACCAGGCCCTGTTCGTGCTGCATTCGCCGGTCGACGACGTCGTCGGCATCGAGAACGCCGCGCATATCTACGGCGCGGCGAAACATCCCAAATCCTTCATATCGCTCAACGATGCCGATCATCTGCTGACACGCCGCGAGGACGCCACCTATGTGGCGGAGGTACTGTCCGCCGCCGCCGCTCGCTACATTCCAAGCGCCGTGCAGGTGTCGGAGCAGCCCGACGCGACAGGCGAAGCGGTGACGGTGAGTGAAACGGGCCAGGGCAAGTTTCAGAACAGCGTGCAGGTCGGCGGCAATTTTTGGATGTTCGCGGACGAGCCGGCATCGGTCGGCGGCCTGGCCAGCGGCCCGTCGCCTTACGACTTCCTGAAGATCGGCCTTGGCGCGTGTACCACGATGACGCTGCGGATGTATGCGGAGCGCAGGGGCATCGACGTGGGTCAGATTTCGACCAAGGTCACGCTCAACAGACGGCACGCCGACGATGCTCGCGAGTGTGTGGATGACGGGCTCGCCGGCAAGCTCGACACCTTCACCCGCGAGATCGAGTTCGACGGGCCGGTCGACGCCGAGATCGAGGCGCGGCTCTTGAAGGTCGCCGAAAGGTGCCCCGTGCACCAGACGCTTGAGGGCCGCGCGATCATCAGCACCAAGCTGGCCGACGACTGATTGAGGCGTGTTCGTGGTTGCGAACGGGAGTCCACTTTAGGCTGATCCCTGGAAGTTGGTCAGGGTCGCAGTCGCTTCCGAAATGCGCCATGTGCAGCCATTGTTTCACCCCCCACGCACATCAAGAGACTGTATCGTTACTGCAGAGGCGTGGAAGCAACATGGGCTTAAGTTGATGAATTAAGTTAAGGGGGCGGAGTGGCAATCCAGCCTATGTCATTCCTCGGTTCGGACGACCGACGGCGCAGATTGCGTAAGGTTGGCGCCTAAGGTCCCGACAGTAAGGGACGGCGATGCCTGAACGCGCCATCACGAAAAGAGGACCTGGTCACGTCCAACATGCGATCGTTGGCGCTCGTCAGGAGCGTGGCCTTCGGCTCACAGTGAGCATTGCTACGTGGTCGGTCATCGCGCTCGGACTGACCATGATGGCAGCTTGGCTGCTTCGCCCGACCTGGGTCGAGGCGACAATACCCAGCGTTTTCGCGATGAAGTTCAATACGGCGCTGATGTTTGTGGCGAGCGGCGCCGCTCTCCTGGCTGCATCGCGAGACTCGCGGCGACTGGCCATCAGTGCGGGAGGCTTGGTTCTGGTCTTCTGCGGCATGACGCTCGTGGAGTACTTGACCGGCTTCAGTTTCGGCATCGATAATTCTTTGGTCCCGGATTTCATCGATCCGAAAAACGCATACCCCGGCAGGATGGCGCCCAATACGTCGGTGGCATTCGCCCTCTTCGCATTGTTCATCCAATGCATCACCAACCGGAGCCAGTGGCTGCGACCGTGGCGGATCGGCGCGACGGAACTCGCAGCCTTGATGGTCTTCTCTCTGGGGACCGAGGGGATGATCGGCCACTTGCACGGCATTGCGCTCGCCTATACCTGGGGCAGCTACACGCGCATGGCTGTCCTGACTGCCGCAGGCTTCATGACGCTCGGCGCCGGGATGATGACCCTGGCGTGGCATCGCTTCGATACGCGGGTCGCCCGTATCCCGCTGTGGGTGCCGGGATTGCTCTGCTATGCCGTCCTCATGGCGGATCTGGCGACGCCGCGAGGCGTCGCGATGGGTATCGCCTATGTTCCGCTGATCTTCTGCAGCTTGTGGTTCACCCGTCCTAACACGGCGTTCGTATTCGCCGCCCTCGCGACGCTCCTGACGATCATTGCCTACTTTGCGAAGGAACCGGGCAATGTCGCCGTCTGGATGGTGGTTGCGAACCGCGTGCTGACAATCGGGGTGGTGTGGTTTACGGCGACACTGGCCTACATGCGCCGCCAGACTGAGATGACGTTGCGCCGGGCCGAGTCGAATGCGGCGCGGCTGGCCAACATCGTTGAAACTTCGGACGACGCCATCGTCAGCAACACCCTCGAGGGCAACATCGTCTCCTGGAATGCAGGCGCGGAGCGGCTGTTCGGCTATGCCGCCGCCGAAATCATCGGCCAGCCGCTAAGCCTGCTCTTTCCCGAAGCTTTGCTCAACGAGGAGCAATACATTATCGATCAGCTCCGCCGAGGCAAGACAGTCGACCACTACGATACCGTTCGCCTGCATAAAGATGGGCGGTCTATCGAAGTATCGCTGACCGTTTCGCCGATCCGCGACCGAACAGGAAAGATCGTCGGAGCCTCGAAGATCGCTCGCGACGTTTCTGATCGCAGACGGATGGAGAGGGAACTCCGAGAATTCAACAGGACCCTCGAAGAGAAAGTGGCGGAACGCACCGCCCAGCTATCGGCGGTCAACAAGGAACTTGAAGAATTCGCCTACGTTGCCTCCCACGATCTGAAGGCGCCTTTGCGCGTCATCGACAATGCTTCCAAATGGCTGGAGGAGGATCTGCGGGAGCACCTCACCGATGAAACCCGGGAAAACATGGCGTTGCTGCGCGGGCGTGTCGGTCGGATGGAAAAGCTGCTGGATGACCTTCTGGAATATTCGCGGATCGGGCGCTCAACGGATTACCAGAATACCGAGACAATTGCCGGCGATGCGCTGATGGCCAACATCCTCGCACTGCTGTCGCCTCCGGCGTGCTTCACGGTCAAAGTAGATCCCCGCTTCGCCGATATCCAGGTGCGCCGGATGCCGCTGCAGCAAATCCTGATGAACCTCATCAGCAACGCCATCAAGCATCACGACAAGGGTCACGGATGTATCGACGTGTCGGTAGAGGACGGCGAGCGATTTCGTACTTTCACGGTCAGTGACGACGGTCCCGGTATCTCAGCGCAATTTCACGACCAAATTTTCAAGATGTTCCAGACGCTCAAGCCCAGGGATCAGGTAGAGGGCAGCGGAATGGGGCTGGCGATGGTCCGCAAGAACGTCGAGTTGTACGGTGGGGTGCTCGACGTCAAATCTTCGGAAGGCAAGGGGAGCAGCTTCAGCTTTACGTGGCCCAAGGAATGGCAAGACAGGCGCGAGGCGGCGTGAAATGAGCGAGGCAACAGCAGGTAATCCGCTCAGCATTCTATTGGTCGAGGATGACGATGGCGACGCCATGGCCGTCCGCCGCGCCTTCAGGGCAATGAAGATCTCCAACCAGATCTTGCGGGCAGTCGACGGCATTGACGCGTTGGACATGCTGAAGGGAACGAATGGCAGACCAAAAATGTTGCCCCCTTTCATTCTCCTCGTCGACGTCAACATGCCGCGAATGAATGGCATCCAGTTCATCGAAGCCGTACGCGCCGACGAAGAACTGCACGGTTCCATAACCTTTGTGCTCACGACCTCCAAGCGCGAGGCGGACAAGGCCGCCGCCTACGATCTCAACGTCGCTGGCTATATCGTCAAGGAGACCGTGGGGCAGAATTTTCGCAGTCTGACGGGCCTGGTGGAATCCTACCGGCATATTGTTGAAATGCCGTAGGCCGTGGCATGACGCACCAAGCAGTTGATACTCTGAGCATCCTGATCGCGGACGATGACGAGGGCGACCGGAAGCAAGTCCGGCGTGCGCTGAAACAGGCGGGAATTTCATGCGAATGCGTCGAGACGTCGAGCATCGAACAGGCGCTTGGAGCCTGCGACACACATGCCTTCGATTGCGCCTTCGTCGACTACCGGATGCCGGGATGCGATGGGCTGAACGGCATCGCGGCCTTGCATGAGCGGCTTCCCTTCATGTCGATCATCATGTCGACCAGCCACGGAGACGAGGCGGTGGCGACCGAAGCGATGAAGCGCGGCGCCTCCGACTACATTCCCAAGGCGCGCATCAGCGCGGCGTCGATCGCGCACGCCATCGAAAGCGCCCTTGAGAAGACGACCTTGCGGCGGAGATCGGCTCAACAACAGGACGAACTGCGGAAGTATGCCGCCGCGCTCCAGCAGGATTTCAAGGCACTTGAAATCAGGGCGCATGAGGCGAGGATCGATCATCTCACAGGGCTTCCGGGCCGCCCTCTGTTCCTTGAGCAGGCCGCGATCCTAAGGGCCTACTGCGCAAGCAACAATCTTGCGACCGCAATACTTTTCATCGACCTCGACGGTTTCAAGGCGGTCAACGATCGGTTCGGTCATAGTCATGGAGATGCGGTGCTGGTGCGGGCGGCCAAGATACTCCGCGCTGCGCTGCGAGACACGGACCTAATCGGGCGCGTGGGAGGTGACGAGTTTGTCGTGTGCCTGGCGGCCCCTGCGTCGTCGATCGAGGAAATGGCTACAAGAATCGCCGGACGCATCGTTGAGAAATCTTCGGAAATCGGCAGCGGCGTCGGATGCAGTGTCGGCATCGCGTTGCCCAGCAACGAAATCCAGAACATCGAAGCGACCATTCGGCGTGCCGACGAAGCCATGTATACGGCGAAAGAGAGCGGGAAAAACCGCTTTGCGATCCATGGGCGGTTGTAGCAAATGGATTTGCGGATTGCACAAACCACACTGAAAATCCTGATCGCCGACGATGACGAGGGTGACCGAAGGCAGGTGATGCGGGCCCTACGGCAGGGCGGAATCTCCTGTGAATGCACCGAGACGGCGAGCATCGAAGAAGCGCTTGAGGCCTGCGGTAAGGGTGACTTCGATTGCGCGATCATCGACTACCGGATGCCGGGGGGCGATGGCCTGAGCGGCATTGCCGCATTGCATGAGCGGCTTCCCTTTATGTCCATCATCATGTCGACCGGCCAAGGGGACGAGATGGTCGCTACGAACGCGATGCGACGTGGCGCCACGGACTACATCGCCAAAGAGCTCATCAGTGCGGAATTGATCGGGCGCGTCATTGACCGCGCAGTCGAGAAGGCTGCCCTGCAACGCACGATCGCCGAACAGCGAGACGCGTTGGAAACGTTCGGGCGTGTACTGGTGCACGATCTTAAGGCTCCCATCTCTGCAATTGTTCTCTTCGCAGACATGATGGAGGACAAAATGGCAGACGGAGACCTCGATGGTGTCTTGGACATCAACCACGACGTCGCCAGCACTGCTGTTCGCATGGGCGTGCTTATCGATACGCTTCACGCTTATACCGAAGCGGAGGGAAACGTCGAATTCGCAGACGTCGACATGCGTCGAGTGGTCGACGATACGCTGAGCAACCTTGGAGAGACGATCAAGGCGCGGCGCGCGCAGGTCACGTTCGGAGTGCTGCCCTGGGTTATCGCCAATGCATCTCTCGTTGGTCTGCTGCTACAGAATCTCATCGGCAACGCCCTGAAATATTGTGAATCCGAAAGCCCGCAGGTGCATGTGACCGCTGTCCCGCATAACGATGGAAGCTGGCTGTTTGCCGTCACCGACAATGGCATCGGTATCGCCAAAGAGTATTGCAAAGCGGTATTCGAGCCGTTCAAACGACTGCATCCTGGCGGAAAGTATGAAGGAACCGGGCTGGGGCTCGCCACCTGCAAGAAGATCGTCGAACGCCACGGCGGCGTGATTTGGTGCGCGCCGGCCAAAGACGGAGGAACGACCTTCTTCTTTACGCTACCGGGGCACACACAGGCTGTGCTCGATCTTAGCCATGGGTGAACGCGATGAAGCGGGTGCCGTTCTCCTTCGCAACCGATGTTTTGCACCAGATCAACGCGCCGCCCGATGGCATCCCGGCCTGAAAGGGGTGCTCCTGCCAAGTTCCTACAATTCGCTCATCGAGGGTCGGCCATGGGTCATCAACGGTCCTCCGCCAACGCAAACGATATGACCGCTTAACCCTTGAAAGCGAGCGCCCTCGGACGCTTTCGAGAGAGAAGGAACGCCGCAATGTCGATTGGAGCATCGTCTCGCACTTTCGTTCTGGGGTGCATTTTATCCGTGTCCGCAATCGCGCCGGTGGCGGCTCAGCCGCCGATCCCAGGCGTCGTCAAAGCCCCCGTCGCGATGAGCGTCATTGCGGTCGCCGAGCGCGTCGATTGCTTCACCCAGCAGGGGAACTGTGAGAGCCAGTGCTCGCGCAGTGGCGGCTACCTGAACGCCTGCTTCCAGCAATGTCAGGAAGAGAAGGACCGCTGCGACGCCGAACAACATTGATAGCGCTGCAGCTGGGCTTAGGTGTGAATCACACCGTCCGGCTCGGGGTCATCTATGCGGCCACTGCGATTACCCCCCGACCAGACGGCGCCGCGCTCAGCCGACCAGCGCCGCGCTCAGCCGACCAGCAAGAAGTGCGACCTGGCTCACTCTACGTCGTCGCTATCGATCGCAAGCAGCGCGGATGCGATGTCGAGAACTCTACTTGCACGAATGATCGTCGGTTGCGTGCCCCCGCAACCACTCCAAGTCCTTGAGAGCAAGCCGCCTTCGAGTGCTTTTTTTGTCGGCGTCTGGCGAGCGGTCCTAGATTCCGGCGTACCAATCGTAGTCGACGACGTCTTCCCAAAAGCCGCCCTTGCCCTGCCCGATCGGGCCAAGCGAGTCGACCGCTTCAATTCCCATCACGAACTTCGCGTGTTTGTAGCCAAGCTGACGCTCGATGCGCGCCCGCACCGGCGCTCCGTGCCCGATCGCAAGCGGGGCATCGTTCATGTCGTAGGCCAGAATCGTCTGAGGGTGGAATGCGTCGTTGAGGTCGATGCTCTCATAATAGGCTGTGCCGTTGAAATCGTCCGCGCAGTGGAAGACGATGAAGCGCGCCTCGGGCCGCAGCCCGGCCGTGTTCAGCAGGTGGCTCAGCGGCACGCCCTTCCATTTGCCGATCGCGCTCCAGCCTTCGACGCAATTGTGCATCGTGATCTGGGTGCGCGACGGCATGGCGCGCAACTCGGCGAGCGAATAGGCGCCCGGCGTGTTGAAAAGCCCCTGTACCGAAAGCTTCCAGTCGACGAAGTTCCCGGCCGCCAGCGTCTGGTAGTCCGCGGAGGAGGGCAGCGTATTGCCGTTCGTCCGGAAAAGCGGAGACATCTCCGACTCGCTGTACTCCGGAGCGAGCGCATTGCTTCCGAGGAAGCGCTGGACGCGATAGGCGATCCATTCGCCGGTGTGCAGAAAGTTCTCCTTGAGGTCCGCGGCGCGGCTCGGCGTCGACAGCGAGGCGAATGCGATCGCCGGCGCGCCCCTCAGCAGCGTCCTGCGTGAGATCAGGCGGCTCATTTGGTCTTCTCCTTCGGAAGCCGATAGCGGCCCGTGATCATCGAGCGGATCTCGTTCACCGGCCCGGCGAGGATCACCATCACGAGGTGGACGATGACGAAGAGGACGACCAGGGTCGCGCAGATGAAATGAATCGAGCGGGCCGATTGACGTCCGCCGAAAAGATCCAGGAGCCACGGCCAGGCCGCATTCATGGCCGGCGACATGGTGATTCCGGTCAGCACGAGCGTCGGCAGAATGACGATGAGCACGGAGAGATAGGCGAGCTTCTGCAGGATGTTGTAGTTGCGTGCCGCCTCGCCGGTCGGAAACCGCAGCATCGCGTGGTGCTTGATGTCGGTCCAGATGTGACGCGGCGTGAGTTCGCTCAGCTTCGGAAGCAGGTCGCGCCAGAGATGACGGTTGGCGAGGCTCCATAGCAGATAGAGCACGATGCCGCTCATGAAGAGCCACGCGAAGGTCAGGTGCCAGTGCCTCGAGCGCGCAAGGTCGTAAGAGGAGGGCAGGGTGGCCCAACTCGGAAACGCCAGATGGTGCACGCCGTTCTGATCCGACCAGACGCCGAGGATGCCGGTGGTGTTCAGCACGAGCGATCCGACTCGGAGATAGCCTTCCTGATCCCTCGCTCCGATCTCGAGCCAGGGCGTATCGGGATTGGCGCCGTAGGAGCCCCAGTAGAGGTGGGGATGGGCGTTGAAGATCATCAGGCCGCTCATCAGCATGAAGACGAGCGCCGTCACGTTGACCCAGTGCCAAAGCCGGGTCGATACTCGGTGCCTGCGCACGACGCGCTCTTCGCCGGTGTGGTCTATCTCGGCGGTGCCTGGCTCTGCGACCCGGGTATTCGACATCGATCATCCCCAGAAACGGCAAGATAAAAAGGGGCGGCTCGCGCAAGCCACTCCCGTCTTTATCAGAACAGTGCACCGAGCGTCGGGGCAACGGTGGATTTGAGATGCTCCTTACACATGTCAGTGACCTTCATGGTCTTCGCGGTGGTGGATATGGGGGCGCCCGCCGCCCGGTCCGATGCCACCAGTCGTCCGAATCCATTGCGAACGCGGGACGATTGCGCCCGCCGAGGGCGCAACACGGCCAATTGATCGTGCGCGCCGATCTTCGTGAACGGCGGGCAGCACACTATTTCGGCCGTCTCGGCATTGAGGGAAAGCGGAAAATGCGGGTCGCCGCCGCCGCGAGGGTCGTCGAGGCGGCATTGCGCCGTCGCCTCCTGCGAACCATCTAGCGTCTTAAGTGGGGGCGCTCGATCGCCGGCCGAGAGCCGATAGAGATTGGAGCGTCAAATGTCTGGCCTGAAGTTGCAGTCAGTTTCGAAGGCGATGGGTGTTGTCGCCGCAGCGCTGGCGATGACCCTCGCCTTCGCCCCGGTGACCTATGCGGCGGGGACGCATCACAGGAGCGCCGCGAACGCTCCAACGCACGGCGCCTATTCTTCGTATCCCTCTTACCCCTCGTTCCGCGCCGGCACCGTTCCGGGTCCGGGCATCTACCGGCCGAATAATTCGTCGGTGTGCATCAACGGCTATCGCTACATGGAGCGCCCGACGTTTCCGAACGACGACGACCCCGAGGCAGCGATGGTGCCGCTGGTCTGCCACTAGCGGCAGCGGGCCTGCGGGTTGACTGCCCGGTCATTGGAAGCTTCTTGAGGCATCGCGATCTGCGCAGGCTCCCCGCGCAGATCGATCAGCTTTTTTTTCGAACGACGACAAGGACCATCAGATGGCGAATGCGGCTCAGTCCGGGACCTTCAAGATCGGCGGCGATATCGAGATCAATCGCCTCGGCTTCGGCGCCATGCGCGTCACCGGCCAGGGGGTGTGGGGAGAGCCTGCCGATCGAGACGAGGCGATCAGAACGCTGAAGCGTCTGCCCGCTCTTGGCGTCAACTTCGTCGATACCGCGGACTCCTATGGCCCGGACGTCTCCGAGGAGCTCATCCGCGAGGCGCTTCATCCGTACGGCGACATCCTTGTCGCCACCAAGGGTGGGCTTCTGCGCCCTGGGCCCGGTCAGTGGATTCCGCTGGGGCGGCCGGAATATCTCATCCAGCAGGCCCACAAGAGCCGCCGTCGGCTCGGTGTCGACAGCATTGGTCTTTGGCAGCTTCACCGCGTCGATCCGACGGTTCCGCGTAAAGAGCAGTTCGACGCGATCAGATCGCTCATCGACGACGGCGTCGTCCGCCAAGCGGGCCTCAGCAACGTCACGGTCGAGGATATCGAGGCCGCTTCCAAGATCTTCCCAGTCGCGACGGTCCAGAACCGCTACAATCTCGTCGATCGCGGCAGCGAGGACGTGCTGTCATATTGCCAAGCGCACGGGATCGGCTTCATCCCGTGGTTTCCTCTTTCGGCGGGAAGCCTCGCGCGACCCGGGTCGATCCTCGACGCCATCGCCAAGCGCCATAAGGCCGTGCCGAGTCAGATCGCCTTGGCGTGGGTTCTGAAGCGCAGCGCGGTCATGCTGCCGATCCCAGGCACGTCGAAGGTCTCGCACCTCGAGGAGAATGTCGCGGCCGCGGATATCGATCTCTCCGACGCGGAATTCACCTCGCTCGATGAGGCAGGGAAGGCGCAGGCGCGGGGCTGAACTCTTCCGGATCGAGTCCGCCAGACGTCTGATTGTAGGGCAGAAGCGGTCATATCTCGACGCTCGGTTAAGTCGCGGTTTGACCCCATTGCCGACACCCGCGTCGAGGAGCGTTGCATCTTTGATGCTGTGGGCACTACAGTCGTCGGTGAACGCCAGCCTCGAAATCCTCTGTCGGGCTTCAATTCTCAATTGCAATGAGCGCTTTGGCTTGAAGGCAAGTGGCACGTTTCTTGTGACGTGATCCCTGCGCCGCTTGTTCCGGTGTGTCAGGTCTCAGGCCGAGGTGGCGATGCTGATCAGTCTCGACGTTCGCATGCTTCGGTCGTTCATCACTGTGATCGAAACGGCGAGCGTCACCGAAACCGCAAGGCGTCTCGGCCGTACACAGCCTGCTATCTCGCTCCAGATCCGCCGGCTGGAGGAACTCACCGGAAAGACGTTGATGCAGCACGAAGGGCGCCAGCTCGTGCTGACGCCTGATGGCGACACGGTCTTCTCATACGCGAAATCCATCCTGCGGTTGCACGACGAGTTGCTGTCGCGGCTGGCGTCGCCGGACATCGAAGGCAACGTGGTATTGGGCACGCCCGACCTTTATGCGGCGTTTCTGCTGCCCTCCATCCTTAGCCTCTTCCGCAAGGCGTTCCCGAAAATCCGTATCGACCTGCGCTGTGCCCTTTCGACGCCGCTTGTCGAGCTCGTGCACAAGGGCGAGGTCGACATGGCGCTCGTTACACGCATGAAGGGCTTTTCCGGCGGCGATGTGGTCGCGCAGGAACAACTCGTCTGGCTGATGGGACAGGATTCCGACGTGCACCGCGCCAACCCGGTGCCGCTGGCGCTGCTGCCGCCCGGCAACATCTATCGCGACCACGCCATCGAAGGATTGGAGCGCATGGGCCGCCAGTGGCGCATTGCGTGCGTCAGCGAGAGCATCTCCGGACTGCAGGCCGCGGTCTTCGCGAACATGGCGGTCACCGTGCTGGCCCGAAGCGCGATGGTCCCAGGCATGCGGGAGATCGGCGTCAGCGATTATTTTCCGCCGCTGCCAAAGGTGGACCTGCTGCTCTATCGCGCCGTCGGGCGCAACTCGCCCGCGCTCGACGCAATTCACAACTACCTGTCGCATTCGCTGAGCCCGACACTGATGGCGACCGTCGAAGGCATCGAAAACGACAAGGATGCTTCGACCGGCTGAGCCGTCACGCCAGCGGCGGAACGCGCGCGCCGATTTCGGGCCGCGCCGCTTCGAAAGCCGCGGCCGCGCGGATGATCGTATCCTCGGCGAGCGGATTACCGATGAGCTGCACGCCGATCGGCAAGTCCTCGGCGTCGAAACCGCACGGGATGGTCGCGGCCGGCAGGCCGGCGAGATTCACCGGCCAGGAGAACGGCGACCAGCCTAGATGCTTGTCGACGGGCTGACCGTCGATTTCTTCGACGCCGATCTCGCCGGCACGGAACGCGGTCACGGCCACGGTCGGCGTGACCAGGAGGTCGCAATCTGCGAGCCAGGCGAGGAGCCTGTTGCGCAGCGTCGCGCGGCGATGCAGCGCCTGCACGTAATCGGTGCCTCGATATTTGCTGCCACGCTCGACAACAGCGCGGAATTCGGATTCCGACAGCGCCAGAAGTTTCGGCTCGCGGGTGATCACCGCGGCCGCCTGCTCGGTGTAGCCGATCGGCTGGAGCACCATTTCGAGCACATCCGGATCGAACGCGATGTCGAGCTCGACGATCGTGACGCCGAGATCGGCGAGCGCATCGAGCGCACTCACGAACGCCGCGCGCACCTGCGGATCGACGGGCGCGAAACCCCAGTCCGGCGTCCCGGCGACCCGCAGGCCTGCGAGCGAGCCCGGCTCCGCCGGAAAATGCCGCGGCGGCTGCGGAAGGCTGACGGCGTCTCGGGCGTCGAAGCCAGCGATCACCTCCAGCATCAGCGCCATGTCCGCAACGTTGCGGGCGATCGGTCCGGTATGGGCAAGCGAGCCCCACGACGGCGGGAAGAAGCCCGGCGCGCGCGGCACGAGCCCGAATGTCGGCTTGATGCCGAAGACGCCACAAAACGAGGACGGCACCCGGATTGAGCCAACCGCGTCAGTGCCGACTGCGAGCGGCCCGCACCCCGCCGCCACAGCCGCCGCCGCGCCGCCGCTCGATCCGCCGCTTGTGCGGTCGAGGTTCCAGGGATTGCGCGTGATGCCGGAGACCGGGCTGTCGGCGGTGAGCTTGTAACCGGATTCGCAGGTCGTGGTCTTGGCCGTGATGATGGCGCCGGCGGCCTTCAGCAGCGACACGGCCGCGGAATCGACCTCCGGCACGAAATCCTTCTGCGTAGGCGCTCCTCCCGAGGCCGGCACACCGGCCACGAAGAGCAGATCCTTCACTGTCACCGGCACGCCGGCGAGCGCGCCCTTCGCCTCGCCCGCTTTGTAAGCGGCGGCTGACCGCTCGGCCTCCTTGCGCGCTGCGTCATACATGTCGGTGACGACGACGTTGCAGCGCGCGTCGGTGAAGCGCATGGCCGCGATGACGTCCTCGATCACGTCAACGGGCGTGAAGCGTCTTTTCCGATAACCGGCGAGCAGCTCGCGCGCGGAAAGACGCGCAAGCTCCGCCGCAGGCGCGACAGCCTTCGAAGCGTCGGCGGTCCTGGTCATTCTTCACATGCCGATCTGTGCCTGCGCCGCAGCGACCGCACGTTTCGCCATCACCGTGATCAGGTGGGCGCGATATTCCGCATCGGCATGGAAGTCGCCAGAAAGCGTGCTCGGGTCGATGATCATCCGCTCGATGGACGCCGGGGCGAATTTTGCGTTGAGCCCCTCCTCCATCATGGCGACGCGAAAGACGCCGGGACCCGCCCCAGTGACAGCCACCCGCACGCCCGCATCGAAAAGCGCCACGAATACGCCAACGATGGCGAAGCGCGATGCCGGATGCGCGTGTTTGGCGTAGCCCGCCACCTTCGGCACAGGAAAGCGCACCGCGACGATGAGCTCTTCCGGGTCGAGCGCGGTCTCGAAGAAGCCGAGGAAGAATTCGTCGGCCGGGATCTCTCGTTTGTCCGTGACGATCGTGGCGCCGAGCGCCAGAACCGCGGCGGGATAATCCGCCGCCGGGTCGTTGTTGGCGAGTGAGCCACCGATCGTACCGCGGTTCCTGACCTGCGGATCGCCGATCAGTCCCGCGAGTGTTGAAAGCGCCGGGATCGCCGTCATCACCTCAATCGAACGGGCCACCGCGTCGTGCGGTGTCGTCGCGCCGATCGTGACGAATCCATCGGCGACCGCGATGCCGGCGAGCGAGGGAATGGCGGAGAGGTCGATCAGCGCGGAGGGCGCTGCGAGGCGCTGCTTCATAGTGGGAAGCAGCGTCATGCCGCCGGCAATCGGCCGCGCGTCGGCGACGGTCAAGAGCGCGACGGCGCTCTTGACCGAGTCCGGCCGGTGATAGGCGAAGGATTTCACTGTTTCCTCCTCAGGCGGCCTGCGCCGCGCGGGCGCTGTTGATGATCCGCCAGATGCGGTTTGGCGTTGCCGGCATGTCGACATGCGTCACGCCGAGATGTGAAAGCGCATCGACGACGGCGTTCATCACCGTCGCGGGTGAGCCGATTGTTCCCACCTCGCCGCAGCCCTTTACGCCGAGCCCGTTATGCGTGCAGAGCGTCGAGACGGTTTCCGTCACGATGTTCGGAAGACTGTCGGCGCGCGGCATGGCGTAGTCCATGAAGGAGCCGGAGAGCAGCTGGCCGGATTCCTCGTCATAGACGCAGTTCTCGAAGAGCGCCTGGCCTACGCCTTGCACAATGCCGCCGTGAAGCTGCCCCTTCACGATCATCGGGTTGATGACGGTGCCGAGGTCGTCGACCCCGACGTAGGAGACCAGATCGACGACGCCGGTCTCCTGGTCGATCTCGACTTCGGCGATATGCGCGCCGCCGGGGAAGGTGAAGTTGACGGGATCGTAGAACGCCTGCTCCTCGAGCCCCGGCTCAAGAATCTCCAGCGGATAATTCACCGGCGTGTAAGCGGAACCGGCGATTTCCTGGAAGCTCTTCTTCTGGTCTGTGCCGGAAACACGGAACTCGCCCAGCTCGAACTCGATGTCGCCCTCGCTCACTTCGAGCATATGCGCGGCGATCTTCTTGCCCTTGAGGATCACCTTGTCGGTCGCCTTGGCGAGCGCCGGCCCGCCGACGGCGAGCGAGCGCGAGCCGTAGGTTCCGAGACCGAACTGCACCTTGTCGGTGTCGCCGAAAACAATCTCGATACTGTCGGTCGGGACTGAGAGCTTCTCGGAGACGATCTGCGCGAATGTCGTCTCATGGCCCTGGCCGTGATTGTGCGTGCCGATCAGGACGGTGATGTCGCCGGTCGGATGGACGCGCACGGTGGCGCTTTCGAAGAGCCCGCCGCGCGCGCCGAGGCGTCCGGCGATGCGCGAAGGCGCGAGCCCGCAGGCTTCGATGTAGGTGGCGAGCCCGATGCCGCGGAGCTTTCCGCGCTTGGCGGATTCCGCTTTCCGCGCGGCAAAGCCGCCCCAGTCGGCCACTTCGAGTGCGCGCACGAGGCAGGCGGCCGGGTCGCCGCTGTCATATTCCAGCATCACCGGCGTCTGGTAGGGGAAGGCCTCCTTTGGAATCAGGTTGCGGCGGCGAATCTCCACCTTGGAGATGCCCATCTCGGCCGCCGCGACGTCGACCAGCCGTTCGAGCAGGAAAGTCGCCTCCGGGCGGCCGGCGCCGCGATAGGCGTCGACGGGAAGCGTGTTCGTGAAGACGCCCTTCACCGCGCAATAGATTTGCGGCGTCGTGTAGACACCGGCGAGAAGGAGACCGTAGAGGTTGGTCGGGATGTTGGGCCCGAAAGTGGAAAGGTAGCCGCCCATGTTGGCGATCGTCTCGACGCGGAGCGCCAGGAACTTGCCGTTCTCGTCGAGCGCCAGCTCGGCCTCGGAGACATGGTCGCGGCCATGTGAGTCGGAGATGAAGCCTTCGCTCCTGTCGCAGACCCATTTCACGGCGCGACCAAGCTTTCCCGCCGCCCAGGTAACCAGCGTCTCCTCCGGATAGTGGAACTGCTTGACGCCGAAGCCGCCGCCCACGTCCGGCGCGACGACGCGGAGTTTGTGCTGCGGAATCTTCAGCACGAAGGCCCCCATCAGCACCTTGACGATGTGCGGGAACTGGCTTGTCGTCCACAGCGTGTACTTGCCGGTCGCGGGGTCGTATTCGCCGATCGCGGCACGCGGCTCCATCGGATTGCCGACGAGCCGGTTGTTGACGAGGCTGATCCGCGCGATATGCGCGGCCTCGCGGAAGGCGGTCTTGGTGGCCGCCTCGTCGCCTACTTCCCACTCGAAGCAGACATTCCCGGGCGCCTCGTCAAAGAGAAGCGGCGCGCCCGGACGGATCGCGTCGAGCATGCCGACCGATGCCGGCAGTACCTCGTAGTCGATCGACAGCGCGTCGATGCCCTGCAACGCCGCCTCGCGGGTTTCGCCGATCACCATGGCGACCGCGTCGCCGACATAGCGAACCTTGCCCTGCGCAAGCGCGGGATGCGGCGGCTCCTTCATCGGCTGGCCATCCTTGGACGTGATGCCCCAGCCGCAGGGGATGCCGCCGACGCCGTCGGTCTTCAGGTCCTCGCCGGTCAATATGGTGACGACGCCGTCGATCGCGAGCGCTGCCTTGGTGTCGATGCGGAGGATCTTCGCGTGCGCATGCGGCGAGCGCGCGAACACGGCCCAGGTCATGTTCGGCCTGGTGATGTCGGACACATAGTTGCCGCGACCCGAGAGGAAGCGCCGGTCTTCCTTGCGCAGAAGCGGTACGCCGATTCCGGTTTGTGACACGGTCATTCTCCCTGGCGAGCGGCGATCGCGGCGGCGCCGGCGATCACGGACGCGACGATGTTCTGGTAGCCGGTGCAGCGGCAGATATTGCCTTCCAGCCAATGGCGTACGTCGGCTTCGCTCGGCGCCGGATTGCGGCCGATGAGATCGATGGCGCTCATGATCATGCCCGGCGTGCAGAAGCCGCATTGCAGGCCGTGATTGAGGTGGAAGGCTTTCTGCATCTCATGCAACTCGCCATCGACGGCGAGGCCTTCAATGGTGGTCACCTCGCGCCCCTCTGCGGCAACGGCCAGCATGGTGCAGCTTTTCACCGAAACGCCGTCCACGTGGATGACGCAGGCGCCGCACTGCGAGGTGTCGCAGCCGATATGCGTGCCTGTGAGGCCGAGGGTTTCGCGCAGGAAATCGGAAAGTAGCGTAGCGGGGTCCGCTTCCGCCGCGACCTTCTTTCCGTTGACGTTGAGACTCACTTTCATCGTCACCCTCGTACTCTCGCTTTCTCCGCGTTCCTCACGACAGAAGACGCGCCCTGTCCTTTTCCCAGCTCGCGATCACCACGTCGCCAACGCCGAGCGGGTCCTCGAAGAAGACGCGGTCGGGCACGTAGGCGACGAGCGTGTCTTCGCCGACGTCGTCGAGCATCACCTTCACGAAATAGCCCTGATATTCGACGGCGCGGACGCGGCTCGCGATGGCCGGGCCGCCATTCGTCGGCGCGCGCTCCGGCCGCCAGAGCCGGATGTCGTCGCGGCGGACGGCGAAGTCGATGCGCTGGCCAGCAGCGGGAACGCGACGCTCTGATGCCGGGATGCGAATGCCGGAAAGCCCTTCGGCGCCGACCGTCACTGCGTCTCCGTCGGTGGATTCGACGCGCGCGGAGAGCACGTTCTGCCCACCCAGGAACTCGGCCACGTAGCGGTCGAGCGGGTGGTCGTAGACGTCTCGGGGCGGACCGGCCTGCTTGATCTTTCCCTCCTCCATCACCACCACGACGTCGGCGAGCGCGATCGCCTCGACCTGCGTGTGCGTAACGTGAATGAAGGTGATGCCGAGATCCTTCTGCATCCGGATCAGCTCCTGCCGCATCTGGATGCGGAGCTGTTCGTCGAGCGCGGAGAGCGGCTCGTCGAGGAGGAGCACACGCGGCTCGGTGATGGCGGCGCGGGCCAGCGCCACGCGCTGCTGCTGGCCGCCGGAGAGCTGGCTCGGCGGACGCGAGGCGAGCTCCGTCAGCCGCACCTTCTCGATCATCGCGTCGGCGGTGCGATAGCGTTCGGCGGCAGACTGGCCGCGCACGCGCAGCGGAAAGGCGATGTTGTCGCGCACGCTGAGATGCGGGAAGAGCGCGTAGGACTGGAACATCATGGCGGTGCGCCGCTCGACCGGCGCCATGCCCACCACGTTCCCGCCACCAATCAGGATCTCGCCCGCGGTCGGGTCTTCGTGCCCGGCGATCATCCTGAGAATGGTCGTCTTGCCGCACCCCGAGGGGCCGAGGAAGCAGCAATAGGCGCCGTCGGGGATCTTGAGGTTCACGCCGTCGACGGCAAGCGTGCCGTCGTCGAAGCGCTTGGTCAGGCCTGCCAGCTCGATATCGCCGCGCGCGTGCGCCATCCTTCCGCTCCTACTTGCCGCCCGGGAGCCGCGCGGCGCGGCGTTTCTGGATGGCGACGATCGTTGCAAGGCATAGGCCGATGACGGCGAAGGAGACGATCGTCGTGACCGTGCCGAGCGCGTAGAGCGACGGCGAGGTGACGTTGAGCGTCATGCTCCAGATCTCGAGCGGTAGTGTGTTGAGCGAGCCGGAGGTCTGCAGGGTGCGGGCGAACTCGTCATAGGACAGCGTGAAGCCGAAGAGCGCCACCGCGACGAGGCCCGGCGCCAACACCGGCAGCACCACGAGGCGGATCGTCTGCATCGGTGAGGCGCCGAGATCGCGCGCCGCCTCTTCCCAGCGGGAGTCGAAGCGCGACATTACAGCAAACATCACCAGCACGCCGAAAGGCAGCGTCCAGGAGAGCTGCGCGCCGACAGCCGACGTGTACCAGGTCGGCGGCAGGCCGAGATACTGAAAGAGCAGGCCGTCGCCGATGGAGAGCACGAGGCCGGGTGCAACCAGGCTGCCGATCATCAGATAGAAGACGAGCGTGTCGCCGAAGAAGCGCCGGCGGAAGGCAAGGCCGGCCATGAACGAGACGACCACCGTGATGACGGTAACCATCGCCGCAAGGCGGATCGAGCGGCTGAAGGCGCCTTTCACGTCACCGGTGCGGACCTGCGTGAAGAGATCAATGAACCAGTGTAGCGAGAAGCCCTTCACTGGAAAGACCAGCCCGCCGCGCACATCCTGGAACGACAGGATGTAGATGCAGATCATCGGGCCGTAGAGCGCCAGAACGTAAAAGACGAAGAGCGCCAGAAGCACGTAGAACGTCCAGGGACGGCGCCCGCCGCGCGCGCCGACGGCCGCGCGTGGCGCGACAATAGCGATGGTGTCGGCGCCGCTCACTGGGTCAGCTCCCTGCGAATATCGACCGTGCGGACGATGGCGGTGACCATCAGGAGCACGACTACGGTCAGCGCGATCGCCGCGGCCGCCGCCGGCGTGTACTGCAGGACTGCGATGTCCTCGTAGAAGGCGCCGACGATCGAGGCGGAGCCGCCGCCCGACATGACGCGGACCACGAAGAAATCGCCCATCACGATCGAGACGACGAAGATCGAGCCGAGCGCGATCCCGCTTTTCGCCATCGGCACGACGATGAAGCGCATGATGTCGAGCCGGCTCGCGCCGGCATCGAGCGCGGCCTCCACAAGACGCTTGTCGATGCGGGACATGGAATTGAAGATCGGCACGATCATGAAGATCGTGAGCTGGTGGACATAGGCGACGACCACCGCAAAATCGGAGAAGAGCAGGAAGTTCAGCGGTTCGTGGATGAGACCGACCTCGATCAGCGCGGAGTTGATCAGCCCCTCCTTACCGAGCAGCGGTATCCACGAGATCATGCGGATGATGTTCGACGTCCAGAATGGCACCGTGCAGAGCAGGAAGAGCCCAATGGCGAGGAGCTGGTTGCGCACGTGGAAGACGAGGAAATAGGCGATCCAGAAGCCGAGGAGCAGCGTGAAGACCCAGGTGAGCAGCGTGTATTTCAGCGTCTCGTAATAGAGATTGTAAGTGAGCGCGGAGCCGAGGAGGTCCTGATAGTTCTCCCACGTGAACGTCGGAATGAGCCCTCCGAACCCGTCGCCCTCCATGAAGCTCGTCACCAGCACGCCAAGGATCGGCAGCACAAAGAACGGCACGATCACCAGCACGAGAGGCAGGACGAGAAGCCAGGAGATCAGATTGTGGCGCAGTTTCGTGCGCTTCATGGAAAGGTCCTGGGAGCGATGCTGTGGCGAGGGGCCGGGCGCGCCGGCCCCTCGATGAGGGGCGCGGGGATCAGGCGACCTTGAAGTCGTTCCAGCGCTTGTTCATGTAGGCGGCCTCGTCCATCAGCGTGTTCCAGCAGGAGATGTTGGTGACGCGCTCGATGAAGGAGCCGCCGTCGCGCAGGGTGCCGGCCTTCTCCATTGGCACGCCGTAGGGGTCGTTGATCGGCTCCGGCGCCGGCTTGCCGTCGTACCAGAAGTCCCATTCCGTCGCGGTCATCTGCGTCTTCGCCGTGGACGGGACCGGGCTGTAGTAGCCGTAGCGGCTCACGAAGGCGCCCTGCCATCCGGTGTAGTACCAGTTGATGTACTCGTAGGCGGCGTCGAGCTTCTTGCCGGAAAGGTGTTTCATCAGCCCGAGGCCGTTGCACCAGCCGCGATAGCCTTCCTTGTCGCCCTTCTTGTTGACCGGCGCATAGGTGCAGGGGATTTCCTTCACGCGCACGGCGGCGACGGCCGGCGACCACATCGACTGGATGATCACCTCGCCCGCTGCCATGAGCTGCACCGACTGGTCGAAGGTCGTCCACGTCGCACGGAAGTGGCCGGCCTTCTTCAGCTCGATCAGCTTGTTGATCGTGAAGTCGATCTCCTCCTTCGTCATGTTGCCCTTGTTGCCATATTTGATCAGGTCGGCGCTCTCGAAACAGAGGGCGGCGTCCATGATGCCGATGGCGGGCACGTCGAGGATGGCGGCCTTGCCGGCGTATTTCGGATCGATCAGATCCTTCCACTCGGTGACCGGGTGATCGACGAGGTCCGGGCGGTAGCCGATGGAGTCGGCGTTGTAGACCTGCGGCAGGAAGGTCGCCCACTCGGTGACGCCCTCGTGCAGCTCGGTCGAATCCGGCTTCTCGATATACATCGCCTCGTAGGGCGAGATGCCCTGGCGCGGGATCAGGTGGCCGTCGAGCTCGCCCTTGGTGAAGATCGGCAGGAAGTTGTCGAACTCCTTGATCTTGGCGACCTCGATCCCCTGGATTACGCCGCGCTTCGCGGCAAGCTTCGCCTGCCAGCCCTCGAGATCGGGGATGTCGACGGAATCGGGCTGCGTGATGAAGCGGTTGATGGCGGCCGAGGTGTCGAGGTTCTGCATCGTCACCTGGAAGCCGAGATCCTTGGCGGCCTGGTCGCCGATCGCCTTCACGACCGAATAAGAAACGCCGACATGACGCAGTTCGATATCCTTGATTTCCTGCGCCCAGATCGTTGGGAATCCAGTTATGGCACCAGATCCGATCGAGGTGCCGGCTATAGCGGCAGTACCCTTCAGTACACTACGGCGCGAGAGGCCAGAATTCTTTCGCCCAGCCCTCGGCCCGGCGGCTTTCTTGTCCGTATCTTTCATGGATAAGACTCCCTGGTTGTATCCGTATTCTTACGGATACACGCCGAACGGCATGCGATCTTGCAGTGCAAAAACGCTATCATCGCGTCCGGCGAGGACGAAATGAGTTCTTTTTATAGATGGGATAAGGAGGGCTCTGCGGGGAGGTCGCCCGCGCTGAGGCACTACAAGGAATGTCCCCTCCCGGCGCGATGCCGCCGATTGACCTGGAGGGGGCGTCGCCGATCCGCGCACCACAAGACGCCCACGCCGAAGCGCGTGACGTCGAGGATCGGATGACGCGGAGGGCCGAAGCCAGGCAGAATTGGCCACCCCCGACCGGGCTGCGGAACAGCGCCTTTGACATCACTTCGCCTGTCTCGCCGACATAGAGGACGCGTTCTCCGTCTGACGGCATCTCGGCTACGCGTCGGCGGCGCGGAGATCGCTTGACCTGTGTCGATATGTCTAGCATTCTCGATATATGGAAAAGGAACAGGCGATCCTCGCGCTCGCGGCGCTGGCGCAGCCGACGCGGCTCGATGCGTTTCGGCTGCTTGCGGAGCATGAGCCCGACGGGCTGCCGGCCGGCGAGGTGGCGCGCCGGCTCGAGGTGCCGCACAACACGATGTCCACGCATCTCGCGGTGCTGGCGCGCGCCGGGCTCATCGCACCAGAGCGACAGAGCCGCGTGATCAACTACCGCGCCCGCCTCGACGGGTTTCGCGAGCTTACCGCTTATCTCATCAACGATTGCTGCGGCGGTCGGTCGGAAGTCTGCGCTCCGCTCTTCGGCGAGATGCAGCCGGCCACGCATGAACGAAAGGGGTCGTCAATGTCTGCGCGTCCTTACAATGTGCTGTTCCTGTGCACCGGGAACTCGGCACGCTCGATCCTCGCGGAGTCGATTCTGAACCGCTACGGTCAGGGCCGTTTCAAGGCCTATTCCGCCGGGTCGCACCCGAAGGGACAGGTGCACCCCTATGCGATCGACCTTCTGCAAAGCCTGCACTACCGCACGGAGGATCTGCGGTCGAAGAGCTGGGACGAGTTCGCGGTGCCCGGCGCGCCCCTCATGGATTTCGTGTTCACCGTCTGCGACGATGCGGCGAACGAGAGCTGCCCGATCTGGCCGGGCCAGCCGATGACGGCGCATTGGGGCGTTCCCGATCCGGCCGCGGCCACCGGCACGGAGGCCGTGAAGCGCGCCGCCTTTGCCGAGGCGTGCCGCATGCTCACCAACCGCATCTCAATCTTCACCAGCCTGCCGCTCGTCAGCCTCGACCGGCTGGCGCTGCAGAAGCAGCTCGACGAGATCGGCCAGCGTGACAGGGCTCCTGCCAAGGAGCGGGCGTGACCGATAGCGTTGCCGAGACATTCAGCCTTCCGCGCCGGCTCGTCGCCGAGGCGATCGGTACTGCGTTCCTGGTCTGCACGGTCGTTGGATCGGGGGTGATGGCGGAGCGGCTGACGCACGACACTGCGCTCGCGCTGCTCGGCAACACGCTCCCGACCGGCGCCATCCTGGTGGTGCTTATCACCGTGCTCGGTCCGGTCTCCGGCGCGCATTTCAATCCGGCCGTCACGTTTGCGATGCGGCTCAAGGGAAGCATCACGTCTGGCGACGCGCTGGCCTATGTGGCGGCACAGATTTTCGGCGGGATCCTGGGAACGCTCGCCGCGCACCTGATGTTCGAGCTGCCGCTGCTTGAGGCGTCGGCGCATGCGCGCACGGGGCCCGGTGAATGGTTCGCCGAAACGGTCGCCGCCTTCGGTCTGGTCAGCGTGATCCTCGGTGGGCTCCGCTTCCGCGCCGAGGCGATACCGTGGCTGGTCGGGCTCTACATCACGGCCGCCTACTGGTTCACCGCCTCGACCTCCTTCGCCAACCCGGCGGTGGCGATCGCGCGCGCATTTACCGATACGTTTTCCGGCATTCGGCCGCAGGACGTTCCGGCTTTCATCGTCGCCGAGCTCTTGGGCAGCCTCCTGGCAGTGGCGGCCTTCCACTGGTTGCTGCAGTCGCCGGCGAACGACAGCGTCGCCGCACGAACACGCCGGGTTCACTCTCGCCTTTGATCTTATGTCAGGAGATGCGGCAGCAAGAGAGCGATCGACGGAAAGGCGACGATCAGCGCGACGCGGACCAGTTCGGAGAGGAAGAACGGCATCACACCCTTGAACGTCTCGCGCATGGCGACGTCCGGCGAGAGCGAATGGATGATGAAGACGTTCAGGCCAACGGGAGGCGTGATCAGCCCGAGCTCAACGACGATCAGCGCGATGATGCCGAACCACATCTTGAGATCGTCTTGAGGCAGACCGAAGTCGAGTCCTGAAACCATCGGCCAGAAGAACGGGATCGCGAGGATGATCATCGACAGGCTGTCCATCAGGCAGCCCAGCACGATGAAGATCACGATGATCAGCACCAGGATGACGAGCGGCGGCAGCCCGCTGTTCTGCAAAAGCTCGGCGGCGGCCTGCGGGACGCCGGCGCGCGCCATGAAGATCGAGAGGAGCGCCGCGCCGAACAGGATCAGGTAGATCATGCCGCTCGTGCGCGCCGTTTCGAGCAGCGCGTCGATCGTATCGTGGAACGAGAGACGGCGCCGGGCATAGCCGTAGAGCGGCGACGAGGAATACGCCGATGGCGCCGGCCGGAGTCGGGTTGTAGAGCCCGCCGTAAATGCCGCCGATCACCACCGTGAAGATCACCGCGATCGGGATTACGGCGAGCGTCGCGGAGATGAATTCGCGCCGCGAGACGGCCCTGCCTTTCGGGCCGGATTCCGGAACGAGCCGGACATAGATCGATACCGTGATGAGGAACATGAAGACGGCGAGGAGGCCGGGAAGCAGCGCCGCCTCGAAAAGCGTCACGATGTTGGTCTCGACGATGATGGCGTAGACGATCAGCACGACCGACGGCGGGATCAGAATGCCGAGCGTGCCGCCGGCGGCGACTGTCCCGGTCGCAAGCGCCGCCGAGTATTTGTAGCGCTTGAGCTCCGGGAGCGCGACGATTCCCATGGTCGAAGCCGTCGCCGTCGAAGAGCCGCACACCGCGCCAAATCCGCCGCATGCCGCGATGGCGGCCATGGCGACACCGCCGCGAAATCGCCCAAGCCAGGCGTCCGCGCCGCGGAACATGTCCTGGCTGAGCCCGCAGCGCGCTGCGAGACTGCCCATCAGGATGAACATCGGCAGCACCGACAGGTCGTAATTGGAGAACTGCGAGTAGGCGAGATCCTTGAGCTGGTAGAGGAGGATGGTCGGTCCGGATTCCAGGCTGATGCCGATCCCGCCAACGAGGATCATGGTGTAGGCGATCGGGACGCGCACTGCGACCAATGCCAGGAGCGCCAAAAGCCCGATCAACCCGATGAGAAAGCTGGTCTCCACGTCGCGCCCCCCCCAGACCGCCGCTAACCCGTCGGCGGCGATGCTGGCGGCGCCCGCACGCCGCGGAGTCCTTCCGCGAGCGTGACCAAGGCCGCGACGAGAAGCAGGAAGAGCGAGACAAGCGCCGGCGGAAACGCGGTCCACAACGGAATGTGCAAAGCGGCTGTCGTCTCGGGGTACTCGATATAGCCCATCAGGCCGAGCGACATCTGGCGCAGCAGGATCAGCGAGAAAGCGACGGCGAAGAGCGACGAGAAGGCGAGCATCGCGGATTTCGCGCGCTCGCTCATGCCCTGCGTGAAGATGTCGACGGTGACGTTGGCGCCGCTCAACTGGCAATAGGGCAGAAAGCAGAAGACGGCGACGGCGATGAAATGCTTGACCATTTCATAGTCGCCCTGAAACGGCTTGCGGAACAGCACGTTGGAAAATGTGCTCGCCGCCGTCATCAACACAAGCGCCGCCAGGATGAACCCGCCGACCAGCGCCCAGATGCGAATGACCGCCCGCAGCAGAACGAGCCATTTCGGTTGCCATTCGAAGGAAGGGCGGGGCCCTGTGACCCCGCCCTTTTCGTCTTCATGGTAGGCGAAGCTCATGCCGTGTGTTTTGCTATGGCGGCCTTGGCGGCGTCAACCAATCCCTTCGCGTCGATCTTGCTCGAGCGGTCGGCAACCCAATGGTCGACGACAGGAGCCAGCGCCGTCTCGAATGCGTCGGTCTCTTCCTGTGTGAGCTCGACGTGCTCGTTGCCGGCGTCGGTCAGCACCTTGATGGCCTTGTCGTCGTCCTCGCGCCAGATGTCGCCGACCTGCTTCCACCACGCCTCGTCGGTGGCGTTGTTGAAGACGGTCTTGAGATCGTCGGGCAGCTTGTCCCAGGTTCCCTGGTTCATCGTCACCTGGAACGTCGTGGTGCCGAGGCGCCACTTGTCCTTGCCCTCGATGTCGTACTTGGTGACGTCCTGAAGCTTCAGGGCGGGAGCGATCTCCCACGGGATAAGCGCGCCGTCGACCACGTGCGTGGACAGCGCCTGCGGCAGATCGGGAACCGGCATGTCTACCGGCGTGGCGCCGAGCGTCTTGATGACGTCGGTGCCGGTCGGGCCAGGCACGCGAATCTTCAGGCCCTTGAAGTCGTCAGGCGTGCGCACGAGCTTGTCGACCATCTGGATCGCCTGACCGGCATGCACGTGCAGCCAGAGCACGTGTACGTTCTTGAACTCTTCGGCGAGGTACTGATCGAACATGTCGCGCATCGCGAGGTTCGTCGCCGCGATGTTATTCTTGAAGATCGTCGGCAGCTCGAAGACTTCGCAGCGCGAGAAGAGCCCGGGCGTATAGCCGTTGACCGTCCACACGATGTCCACGACGCCGTCGGCGACCTGCCGCACAAGCTGCGGCGGTGCGCCGCCAAGCGACATCGACGGATAGATGTCGATCTTCACGCGGCCTTCGGAGTCTTTCAGGATGCGGTCGGCAAAGGGCTGCAGCATCATGACCTGCGCCGGAGACTTCGGCCCCAACAGGTGGTGCAGCTTCAGGGTGAATTCCGGGTTTGCGGCCCAGGCGCGCCGCAGAACCACCGGCGCAGCAACAAGCGCCGTGGCGGAAGTCAGGAATCTCCGTCGCGAAAGCATGGCGTTACCTCCGATCGTCTTGTCATTTCAGGCTGGCGCTTCGATGCTTCTCAGCGTCGCGCGCTCTTTGCAAATGATCTTGCGGGAAATCCAGTGCACATGTCCAGATAGTTTTGATACAAACTAAGTCACGCGCCGGCCTGAGGATTTGCCCGCAGGAGCGTGATGGCAGGATACGCAAACCGAGGACGCGACAGGGAGGACGGATGCGCTTTTCGCAGGACGCGTCGTTCGCGCCGCCGGCCGGCGTCGAAGAGCTGCGTGCGCTGCAGATGGCGCGCCTCAAGGCGACGCTCCGGCGCGCCTTCGACAATGTCCCCCACTACAGGCGCCTGTTCGACGCTGCTGGTGTCAGCCCTGAAGACCTGACGTCGGTCGAGGACCTGGCGCGGTTTCCCTTCACCGAGAAGGCGGACCTGCGCGACGGCTACCCCAGCGGCATGTTCGCCGTCGCGCCGGAGAAGATCGTGCGCATTCACGTGTCGAGCGGGACGACGGGAATGCCGACCGTGGTCGGCTACACGGCGGGCGACCTCGACACGTGGGCGCGGCTGATGGCGCGCTCGCTCGCCGCCGTCGGCGGCCGCACCGGCGATCTCGTACACAATGCCTTCGGCTACGGGCTCTTCACCGGCGGTCTCGGTTGGCACGGCGGGGTGGAACGGCTCGGCGCGACGGTGCTGCCGGTCAGCGGCGGCGCGACCGAGCGCCAGGTGCAGCTCATCCGCGATCTCAGCCCGACGGTCCTGCTCGCCACGCCGTCCTACATGCTCGTCATCGCCGATGAGCTTGAGCGACAGGGTATCCGCGATACGACACTGCGTCTCGCGATCTTCGGCGCCGAGCCGGCGTCGGAATCGCTGCGCGCGGAGATCGAAGCGCGGCTCGGCGTCGCCGCTTACAATTCCTACGGCCTCTCGGAGGTGATGGGTCCTGGCGTCGCTCAGGAAATTCCGCAGAGCCGTGGCACACTCACGCTTTGGGAAGATCATTTCCTGCCGGAGATCGTCGACCCCGAGACCGGCGAAAGTGCTGCCGGACGGCGAGACGGGCGAACTGGTGCTGACGACGCTCAGCAAGGAGGGAATGCCGGTCGTGCGCTATCGCACGCGCGATCTGACCCGCCTTCTTCCGCCGCGCGACGGCGCGATGCGGCGCATCGAGCGGATCGCCGGGCGCACCGACGACATGCTGATCATTCGCGGCGTCAATCTCTTCCCGACGCAGATCGAGGCCCTGATCTGCGAGGATAGAAGGCTGTCGCCGAACTACCTGATCGAAGTCAGCCGCCCGAACCGCCTCGACGAGCTTCTCGTTCGCGTGGAGCCTCGCCCGGAGAGGGGACTCGGAGAGGAAGAACGGGATACTGTCGCGCAGGCGCTGCAACGGCGGATCAAGGATCGGTTCGGGGTATCCGCCTCCGTCAGGATCGAGGCGCCCGGATCGCTCGAACGCTCGGCGGGCAAGGCGAAGCGCGTGCTGGACCTTCGCCGAAAAGACTGAGACGATTTCGAAATGACGCCTCGCAATGAAGCAAAGGCGGTTCTGACCGACGGCGAATGTCTCCGCGCCGCCGGCTTCGTGTCGACCGCGGTGGCGGAGTGGGAGGCGGCTCTGCCGGTGGTCTGCGGCCGCTTTGCAGACGACTGCAACGGCCATTCCAATTTCTGGGCGATCTCGAAAGCGCTTATTGTCACCCTTCCTTCGAAGCGGAAGCGCACCGTTGCCGAGGCGGCGGCGGCCGAAGCAATTCGGTCGACCGCACGAGCGACCCGCGAGTCCTTCCTCAAGGCACACGCGGCGGCCCTTTATGACCGGCTCACCGCTCGCCGCTCGCGTTTTCTGCGACTTGAGGAGCTGGTCTTCGCGGCGGCCGACGCGGTCCCCGGCCTCGTTCCGCCGCGGGAGGATGTCGCGGCAGAAGCCGTTCTGAAGCAGGGCGACAAGGAGGGCGTGGAGGTCGACCAGGGACTCTTCCTGGCGCACGTCCTCGCCGACAGAGCCTGCGGCGAGCATCTTTGCCACGCGATGCTGTTGCCGCGACCGGAAAGCGCCGATGCGCTGAGGACCTTCGTCAAGAAAGGCGCGCTCGATCTCGGCCCGGTCAGCTTGCGGCGCGAAGGGCGAGCGGTCCATCTCACATCCAACAATCCGCGCTTCCTGAATGCGGAGGACGAGGACACGCTCGATCTGACCGAGGTCGCGGTCGACGTCGCGATCCTCGACCCGGAAAGCACGATCGCCGTGATGCGCGGCGGCATGGTGGAGAATCCGAAATACAAGGACCGCCACGTCTTCGGCGCGGGCATCAACCTGACGCGGCTCTATCGCGGCGAGATTCCGTTCCTCTGGTTCCTCGAGCGCGACATGGGCTACGTCCACAAGCTCCTGCGCGGCGTCGCCTCACCGGATGCGCTGCCCGACGACGTGAACGGCCGCTGCACGGAGAAGCCGTGGGTGGCTGCTGTCGATACGTTTGCGATCGGCGGGCATTGCCAGCTTCTGCTTGTCGTCGACTACGTGCTCGCGGCGAGCGACGCCTACATGACGCTGCCGGCACGCAAGGAGGGGATCATCCCGGGCTTCGCCAATCTGCGGCTGCCGCGCTTCGTCGGCGATCGCATCGCGCGGCAGGCGATCCAATACGAGCGGCGGCTCCCCTGCGACAGCCCCGAAGGGCGAATGATCTGCGACGAGATCGTCGCCCCGGACCAGATGGAAGAGGCGATGGCGCGCATCGTCGACGGGCTCACGAACGCGGGCAGCGTCAGCGTGGTCGGCAACCGGCGCGCGCTACGGGTCGGGCAGGAGTCGCTCGATCTCTTCCGCCGCTATGCCTCCGTCTATGCGCGCGAGCAGGGCTATTGCCACTTCAGCCCTGCGCTCATCGCCAATCTCGAACGGCACTGGAATGCCGCGCAGCGGAAGGTCTGAGTCTTACTCGAACTTCAGCCCGACATAGTTCTCAGCGAGCGCCGTCGAGGCGGCGTTCGAGCCAACCAGATAATCGAGCTCGGCGAGCTGGATCTTGCGCCCGAATGAGCCGGTGTCGGGGAAGAGGTGGAGCAGCGAGGTCATCCACCAGGAGAAGCGCTCCGCCTTCCAGACGCGGCGCAGACACGTCTCGGAATAGGCGTCGAGGGCTGCGGACGAACGTTCGACGTAGTACTCGATCAGCGCATTTGCAAGATAGCGGACGTCGGAGGCGGCGAGGTTCAGGCCCTTGGCGCCGGTCGGCGGCACGATGTGGGCGGCGTCGCCGGCAAGGAAGAGGCGGCCGAAGCGCAGCGGCTCGGTGACGAAGCTCCGAAGCGCCGCGATGCTCTTCTCGATGGACACGCCGATCTCCAGAGCTTCTGCCGCGGGCGGGTCGATTCGGCGGCGGAGCTCGTCCCAGAACCGGTCGTCGGGCCAGTCCTCGACGCGATCGTCGAGCGAGCATTGCACGTAGTGGCGCGAGAGATGATGCGAGCGCATCGAGCAGAGCGCGAAGCCCCGCTCGTGGTTGGCGTAGATCAGCTCGTCGGAAACCGGCACCGTCTCGGAGAGGACGCCGAGCCATCCAAACGGATAGATGCGCTCGAAGGTCCGGCGGGAGCGCTCCGGCACGGCCGTGCGGCTGACGCCGTGAGAGCCGTCGCAGCAGGCGACGAATTCGCATGCGAGCGATTTCTCTTCGCCGCCCTCGCGATAGCGCAGGACCGGATGCTCGCCGTCGAAATCCTCGATGGCGACGACGTCCGCCTCGTAGCGGGGCGCGAAGCCGTCGGACTCAAGCGCGTGCATCAGATCGCGCGTGACCTCGGTCTGCCCGTAGACGGTCACGACGCTTCCGGTGAGCGCCTGAAAGTCGATGCGGTGGCGCGCGCCCTCGAAAGCGATGCCGATTCCCTCGTGCACGAGACCTTCGCGATGGCAGCGCTCGCCAACGCCCGCCTCGTGCAGAAGGTCGACGGTGCCGCGCTCAAGCACACCGGCGCGGATTCGCCCGAGCACGTATTCAGCGCTGCGGCGCTCGAGGACGACGTTGTCGATGCCGGCGCGATGCAGGAGCCGGGAGAGGAGCAGTCCTGCCGGGCCGGCGCCGATGATTGCGACTTTGGTCTGTGCCACCATGCCCGAAGCTCAGCGTCAGAGATGCGGGAGCCACACGTCGAGGACGGCCGCGCGCTTCTCGTTTCGAACCGCGTGCATCGCGGCGGCGAGCGCATCCTCCACGTCCTCCGCGCGATCCACCTTCTGCGCGAAGGCGCCGCCGGCGGCCGCGGCGATCCCCGAATAGTCCGGCGGCGGATCGAAGGCGACGCCGATGTCGTTGGCGCGGCTCGCATATCCGTCGGGATGAACCGCGAGCGCGGAGGACTTCGGCGCCTTCCAGCCGCGATTGTTGTAGACGACCTGCAGGAACGGCGTGCCGTATTGGCGCGCCATCCAGTGCACGGTCGACGGGACGGAGAACATGTAGGAGCCGTCGCCGGTCAGCGACATCACCGTCTTCTCCGGCGCTGCGAGCTTTGCGCCGATCGCCGCGCCGCCGCCCCAGCCGAGCGAGCTGCCGCCCGACGCGAAGATCGAGCCCGGCCGGCACATGCGAAGGTGATCGAAGATCGCGTGGTAGTTGGTGATGCCTTCGTTCAAGGCGATCGTGTCGTCGTCGACGTGCTTGCGGATGCAGGCGGTCAGATATTCCGGGCTCGCCATGTCGCCGTTCGGCTTCTCGAGAGCCGCCAGCTCGCTCGCCCTCTTGCGGTGAAGGTCGGCGAAGTGCCGGCGCCGCGTCTCGGCGTCCGTCGCATCGAACTTCGTCGTTTCGAGCGCGGCGTTCAGCTGACGCGAGCGCGGTCGCCGCGTCCGCGCGGAATGCCTGCGTCGCCGGAATGTACCAGAGCGGCGCGTTCTCCTTCAGCGGATCGATGTCGATATGGAAGATCGCGACACCGTCGCGCGGCTTGTTCACGGACGGGATCCAGGGGACATCGCTGTCGATGACGAGAATGGCGTCGGCTGCTTCGAGCAGCGGGTTCTGCCGCTGCTGGTTCCACTGGCTCGCCTGGTAGAGCGGATTGTCGTGCGGAAAGTTCATCGCACTCGGAACGGATTCAAGAACGCCGATTCCGAGCTGCTCGCAAAACCGCACCAGCTCGCCGACGGCAGCCGGATTGCGGCCGAGATACGAGGTCACGACAAGCGGACGCTTTGCCTCGGCGAGCGCGGCGATAATCGGTGCGGCGGCGTCGGGCGGAAGCGCCGTCGGCGCGATCGGCCGCCATTGCGCCGTATCGATCGTAACCGAGGAAGCGAGCTCTTCCTCCAGCACTTCTCGCGCGGCCATCAGATAGACCGGCCCTTTCGGGTCGCTGTCGGCGATTTGCAGCGCGCGATGCACGATCTGCTTCATGTTCCGGCCGGTGCGGATCTCGTTGTCGTATTTCATGTAGCCGCGGACGATGCCGCGCTGATCGCGGACGTCCTGGAGCCAGTGGATGAACTCGTTGCGGCTGCCGCGAAGCTCTCCCTCCTGCGTAAAGGGCGAGGTGCCGGCAAAGACGAGGACCGGGGCGCGGCCTTTGGCGGCATTGTGGACAGCGCCGCCGAGCGCCTGGGTGCCGCATTCGACGTGGACGAGCACGGCCTGCGGCTTGCCGCTCACCTGCGCGAAGCCGTGGGCGCAGCTCAGCGCCACCATCTCGTTCGGGCAGGTGATCAGGCTCGGAATCTGCCGGCCGGACACCTTTGCCTCCGCGATCGCCTCGACCAGCGCCGGGTGATCGCTGCCGAGATTGGCGAAGATGTATCCGATTCCGGCTTCCGTGAGCGCTTCGAGAAATGCCGTGCCGGCAGTGTACATGAAGACCTCTGCCCGCGGCGCTATTCGAGCAGCGCCGTGATGCGGCGGAGCTGCGTCAGGAGTTCCGCCTTTGCCGGACCCGCGAGCTGGTCAAGCTTGTGTTCATGGATGGCGGCGTGCTTCGCGAGCAATGCGAGCTTCTCCTCGCCGCTGTCGGTCAGCGCCAGTGCGTAGCTGCGCCTGTCGCCGAGGACTGGCATGCGCACGATGAGGCTGCGATGCGCGAGGTCGCGCAGGATCGGCGTCAGGGTCGACTTGTCGCGTCCGCTGGCGCGGCTCAGCACGACCGGGGTGATACCGGGATTGGCGCCGATCAAGGCCAGGACGGAGAACCAGCCGGGGCGCACCTCAGGGTCGCCGGTGCGCTTCTTGTAGGCCTTGAAGGCGGCATTCTGCGCCTGCCGCAGGTGAAAGCCGACATAGTCGGCTAGCACGCCGAGCCGGACCTCCGAAGGCGGTGCTGTCGTTGCGCCCTGCGACTCGGGCCCATTCTCTTCGTCCGGGTCGGAACTACGGTCCATCTTGCCCCTGGCGGTGCGTCGTAAGCTGCGTGCCGCGCCTCTCGAGTCCTTTGAAGCTGCTGGACTGCCGCGCGCGCAACATGCAATGAAATCGCCGGTGTCGCAACTTAGTTTTGTTTCAAACTAACTCGGCCTGTCTGGCCGAATCGCGGCGCAAACCCGCTTCATGCGCCGCCGGAAAGAGGCCAGATGTACCAGCCTCCGCATCATCGCGAGGACCGTCTCGAAGTTCAGCATGCGCTGATCCGCGCGCACCCGCTCGGTGCGCTCGTCACCTGCGGCGCGAACGGGCTTTCCGCCAACCTGATCCCGTTCTTGCTCGACAGCGAGGCTTCGCCGTTCGGCATGCTCAAGGGTCATGTCGCGCGGGCCAATCCGCAGTGGCGCGACTTCGATCCGTCGATCGAGGCGCTCGTCATCTTCCAGGGCGCCGAGCGCTACATCACGCCCTCCTGGTATGCGGCGAAGCGCGAGCACGGGAAGGTGGTCCCGACCTGGAACTACGCGACCGTGCAGGCGCGCGGCACGATGCGCGCGATCGAAGATCGCGACTGGCTCGCCGCGCAGATCGCGGCGCTGACGGCGCAGAACGAAGGCACGCGCGTCGAACCGTGGGCCGTTGGCGATGCGCCGGAAGCGTTCGTTGCGGCGCAGATCAAGGGGATCGTCGGGATCGAGATTGCGATCACGCAGATCGAAGGGAAGTGGAAGGTCAGCCAGAACCGCCCGGCGGCGGACCGCGAGGGCGTTGCAGCGGGCCTGCGCGAAGCGGGCGAAGCCGACGCCGACGCGATGGCGGAGCTGGTGGCGCGTTTCGCGCCGAAGAGGTGAGGGCGGCGAAGGTTGCCGCCTCGCAGCTATTTGCCGGCGAGCATCATCTGCATCGGCTCCCAATACATTTTCGACCAGCCGCCTTCCAGCATCGCCTTTGCCTCATCGGGGTATCCGGCTTGGTCGAACACGACCTTTGTAGCCTTTCCGGCGGGTACGAGCTCGAAGCGCACAATCGAGTAGACACCCTCGGGCCAGGCCCGCGAGCGCCACGCCTGAACTACGCGCTTTCCCGGTTTCAGCTCGACGTTTCGCGCCTGGATGTCGCCGCCGAAGAGGCTGACTGCGCCGCCCTGGTCCTTCGAGATGTCAGCCTTGCGACCGCCGGTCATCTTAGCGAATTCGTCCGACGTCGTGAGCACGCCGTAGACGGTGGCGGGACTGGCTTCGATCGTCACTTCCTGATGGATGCTCACGCGCGTGCTCCATGTTTGACGTGTTCGGTTTGACATGGCCGCAACCGGCCTCTATTCCTCAACCATTCGGTTGACACGTCTGCTTAGATCGATTTGCGGAAGTCGTCAACCAGATGGTTGAGGAGAGTCGGTTGCTGCTTGCCGAAGAGAAGCGCCTCGACGCGGTGTTCCATGCGCTTTCCAACAGGACGCGGCGCGCGCTTCTAAGGAGCCTGGCCGCCGGCCCGGCGCGCGTGACCGAGCTCGCCGAGCCGCACAAGATGTCGCTCAACGCCGTCTCCAAGCATCTCTTCGTGCTGGAGCGCGCCGGGCTGATCCAGCGGACGCGCGAGGGGAGCGTGCAATCGTGCGTGCTCGACGCCGCGCCGCTGGCGTCGGCGGACGAATGGATCGCGGGCTACCGGAACTTCTGGAATCAGAAGCTCGACCGCCTCGCCGATTTTGTCGAGAAGCGGAGGCGCTGAAGATGCAGCCAACCGCCCTCACCATGAGCCGCATCATCCGTGCGCCGCGCGAGGACGTTTTCTCGGCGTGGACAAACCCGGAGAAGTTGAAGCAATGGTGGGGGCCAGGCCCGGTGTCGTGCCCGGAGGCGCATGTCGATCTTCGCGAAGGCGGCGAGTATCGCCTGGCGAACAAGCAGACCGACGGTTCGATCATCTGGATCTCCGGACGCTTCGAGCGCGTGCGCGAGCCTGAAGAGCTAGCCTATACGTGGACGGTCAGCGGCCTGCCGCACGAGCCGACGCTGGTGCGCGTGAAATTCTTGCCGCATCCCGACGGCACCGAGCTGGTGCTGACCCACGAGCGCTTCGCGGAAGCTTCGGTGCGCGACATGCACGAGCAGGGCTGGGGCGGCTGTCTCGACAAGCTCGATGCGATGTTCGCGATCTGAGGCCGCTTCGGCTCACTCGAACCTTAGCAGCAAATCCTTCGCGTCGATCTGGTCGCCGGTCTTGACCAGCACCTCGGCGATCTTGCCGTCACGGTCGGCGTGGAGCGCCGTCTCCATCTTCATCGCTTCGATCGAGAGGAGCACGTCGCCCGCGACGATCTCCTGGCCGGCGGCAACCGAGACGCCAGAAATGACCCCCGGCATCGGCGCGGCGACATGCGCCGCGTTGCCGGGCTCGGCCTTTGGCCGGCGCGCGTTTCCTACCGCGCCATGCGCACGGTCGGGCACCTTGGCGATGCGCGGCTGGCCGTTCAGCTCGAAGAAGACGCGGACCTGGCCTTCCTCGTCGGTCTCGCCGATCGCCTGGCAGCGGACGACGAGCGTCTTGCCCTTCTCCAACTCGATCGCGATCTCCTCGCCGGCGGGAAGGCCGTAGAAATAGGTCGGCGTTGGGAGCACCTCGGTCGGGCCGTAGCTCTCCTGCGCCGCAGCGAAATCGGAAAACACCTTCGGATACATGAGGTGCGAGGCGAGGACGGCATCGCTCGCGGGCTCGCCGATCTTCGCCGCGGCGGCCTCGCGCTCCGCATCGAGGTCGGCAGGGGCGAGGAGCGAACCGGGACGCACGGTGTTCGGCTCGGCGCCTTTCAGCACCTTCGCCTGGATTGCCTCCGGCCAGCCGCCCGGCGGCTGACCGAGCTCGCCTTTCATCATCTGCACGACGGAATCCGGGAAGGCGATCTCGCGCGCCGGATCGAGGACGTCGGCGGCGGAGAGATCCTGCGTCACCATCATCAGCGCCATGTCGCCGACCACCTTCGACGAGGGCGTCACCTTCACGATGTCGCCGAAGATCAGGTTGGCGTCGTGATAGGCGCGGGCGACTTCATGCCAGCGCGTCTCAAGGCCGAGCGAACGCGCCTGCTCCTTCAGATTCTGTGAACTGCCCGCCGGGCATCTCGTGGAGATAGACTTCCGAAGCGCCGGAGCGGAGGTCGCTTTCGAAGGCGGCATACTGGAAGCGCACGGCCTCCCAATAAAGCGAGATGCGGCGGATCGCGTCGAGGTCGAGTCCGGTGGCGCGGTCCGTCTGATCGAGGGCTGCCACAAGAGAGCCCAGGCAGGGCTGCGAGGTCAGGCCGGAGAGCGAATCCATGGCCGCGTCGACGGCGTCAACGCCGGCCTCGACGGCGGCGAGCACTGTCGCCCCGGCAAGGCCCGACGTGTCGTGCGTGTGGAAATGAAGCGGCGCGCCGACTTCTTCGCGCAGCGCCTTGAAGAGGACGCGCGCCGCGGCGGGCTTCAAGACGCCGGCCATGTCCTTGATCGCGATGATGTGCGCCCCGGCCTTCTCCAGCTCGCGTGCCAGACGGACGTAGTAGCCGAGGTCGTACTTCGAGCGCTCCGGATCGAGCAAGTCGCCGGTGTAACAGATCGCCGCTTCGCAGAGCTTCTCCGACTCCAGAACCGCGTCCATGGCGACGCGCATGTTCTCCACCCAGTTCAGGCAGTCGAAGACGCGGAAGAGATCGATGCCGGCGCTGGCCGCCTGAGCCACGAAGAAGCGCACGACGTTATCGGGATAATTGGTGTAGCCGACGCCGTTCGCACCGCGCAGAAGCATCTGCAGGAGGATGTTGGGAACGCGCTCGCGGATATCGGCAAGCCGCGTCCACGGGTCCTCGGTCAGGAAGCGCATCGCCACGTCGAAGGTGGCGCCGCCCCAGCATTCGAGCGAGAAAAGCTCCGGCAGCGCGGCGGCGTAGGCGGGCGCGGCGTTGACGATGTCGTGGCTGCGCATGCGCGTCGCGAGCAGCGACTGATGCGCGTCGCGCATCGTCGTGTCGGTGATGAGCGTGCGCGCTTCCTCGCGCATCCAGCGCGCGAAGGCCGCAGGTCCGTGTCGGTCGAGGCGGTTCTTCGTGCCCTCGGCGATCTCGCCGTCGTAGATCGGGGCGACCGGCTTCGGCGCATGCGGATCGGGCCGCGCTCGGCCGCGCGTCTCCGGATGGCCGTTCACGGTCACGTCGGCGATGTAGTTCAGGAGCTTCGTGGCGCGGTCGCGACGCCGGACGAGAGAAATCAGCTCCGGCGTCTCGTCGATGAAGCGCGTCGTGTAGCTGGCGTCGCGGAAGTGCGGGTGGTCGATGACGTTTTCGAGGAACGCGAGGTTGGTGGCAACTCCGCGGATACGGAATTCGCGGAGCGCGCGGCCCATGCGGGCGATCACTTCTTCCGGCGACGGCGCCCACGCCGTCACCTTCTCAAGCAACGGATCATAGAAGCGCGTGATCACGGCGCCGGAATAGGCGGTGCCGCCGTCGAGCCTGATGCCGAAGCCGGTAGCGCCGCGATAGGCGGTGACGCGGCCGTAATCGGGGATGAAGTTCTGCTCGGGGTCCTCCGTAGTGATGCGGCACTGAAGCGCGTGGCCGTTCAGCCGGATCTCTTCCTGCGGCGGCACGCCGGAATCCGGTTCGCCGATCCGCTTGCCCTCGATCGTGCGGATCTGCGCCTTCACGATGTCGATGCCGGTCACCTCCTCGGTGACGGTGTGCTCCACCTGGATGCGCGGATTGACCTCGATGAAATAGAAGCGCCCGGTCGACGCGTCCTGCAGGAACTCCACCGTGCCGGCGCATACGTAGCTGGCGGCGTCGGCGATGCGGAGCGCGTAGTTGCAAAGCTCGTCGCGCTGATCCTGCGAGAGGTAGGGCGCGGGCGCGCGCTCCACGACCTTCTGATGCCGGCGCTGGATCGAGCAGTCGCGCTCGAAGAGGTGCACGCGATTGCCGAAGGTGTCGCCGAGAATCTGCACCTCGATGTGGCGGGCCCTCTCGACGAGCTTCTCCAGATAGACCTCGTCCTTGCCGAAGGCGGCCTTTGCCTCGCGCTTCGCCTCGGTCACGTCGCGGATGAGCGCCGTTTCGTCGCGGATGACGCGCATGCCGCGTCCGCCGCCGCCCCACGACGCCTTCAGCATCACGGGGTAGCCGATCTCGTTGGCGAGCTGCTTCCAGCTCTCCTTGTCGTCGGGGAGCGGATCGGTCGCCGGCATGACCGGGACGCCGGCATGCGTGGCGAGGTTCCGGGCGGCGACCTTGTTGCCGAGCCGGCGCATGGTGTCGGGGGAGGGGCCGATGAAGGTTATTCCGGCCTCGGCGCATGCGTCGGCGAATTCTGGGCTCTCGGAGAGGAGCCCGTAGCCGGGATGGATCGCGTCCGCGCCGGATCGCTCGGCGGCGCGAAGGATCTCGGAGATGGAGAGGTAGGCTTCGATCGGCCCGAGCGGCTTTGCCAGATGCGGCCCGCGCCCGATCAGATAGGCCTCGTCGGCCTTGAAGCGGTGAAGGGCGAGTTTGTCCTCCTCGGAGAAGACGCCGACGGTCCCGAGCCCCAGCTCGTTTGCGGCGCGAAAGACTCGGATGGCGATTTCCGAGCGGTTCGCGACGAGAATCTTACGGATTTCCGGCAACCAGCCCCCCGCTGCACAGTCACCTCACCTTAGCGCGGCCATGTTGCAATGCAACAAGAACGAACGCGGCCCGATCCGCAAAACGAGCCCTCAAGGGGAGGGGGTGGCCGCCGAGGCGTCACGCCTGCGTCCGGAGGTTTCCGACACGAGGATGCCGCCGCTGACGAGGACGAGAGCGAGAAGGTGATAGCCCCTGAACGGCTCGCTCAGGATCAGCACGGCCAGCAGGGCTCCGAAGATCGGAACGAGGTTGGCGAAGAGGCCCGCTCGCCCCGGACCGATCAGGCGCACGCCGCGCATGAAGGAGAGCTGCGCGAGGAACGAGGGGAAGAGAGCGATGAAGAGGAGCACGAGCCAGCCCTTCGGCGTCGGCCACTGCGCGGTTCCGGCTATCATCTCGTAGGCGACAAGCGGCAGCGACGTCACGAACGCGATGATGCTCAAGGCCATGAACAGCGTCAGCGCGGGAATCGGGGGGCGATCGCGGAGCGCGAGCGTGTAACACGCGTAGAGCGCGCAGGCTGCGAGGACGATCGCATCGCCTTCGTTGAACTGGAACGACGCAAGCGTCGCGAGGTGTCCTTGCGTTGCCACGATCGCGATACCGATCAGCGTGGCGACGATACCGGCGATCTGCAGTGGGCCGAGCCTGACCCCGTAAACGACAAGAGCTCCGAGCACGACGAAGACCGGGATCGCGCCCTGGATGATCGCGATGTTCACGGCCGTCGTGTGATGGGCCGAGAGATAGAAGAGCGCGTTGAAGAACGAAAATCCGCAGGCCGACAGGAAAAATATGCGCCGCCAGTTGCGCAGCAATTCGGGCCAGGCGGCACCGATCCGGCCGGGGCGGGCCGCGAGAAGGACGACGGAGACGATCGCCCAGCGGAGCGACGTGACGATCATCGGCGACGCCTGACCCACGACGAGCCGGCCCGCGACGGAGTTTCCGCCCCAGCAGGCCATCGTGAAGGTGAGGAGAAGGTAGGCCTCGGTCGCAGGGTGCAAACGTGGCAGGTACCACGCCCCCGACGCACTCGAAGGCTTTTCGACAGGCGTCATTGACCGAAGGCTTTCCTGATCAGGCGGCGGGCGGCGCAGCCGCGCTCTTCTTGTTCATTCGTCAAGGCGGGTCAGTCTAGTGCCTCAGGCGCGCCGCTCGAAATACTCCTGGTGCTCTCTTGAGAGCCGGCAGGCGGCTTCGACGTCGCCGGTTTCGACCGCGGCGAAGATCGGAGCGTGGCTTTCGGCAACCGCCGACATGTCGATATTCGGCTGCAGCACCGTCTTGCGCGAATGAATCTCGACGTGAAGCGATTCCCACATCTTGAGGAGGAGATCGTTCTCCGCGGCGCGGAGGATCGTACGGTGGAAGCCGACGCTATGCTGGACCACGCCATCGAAGTCGTGGTTGCGCGCCGCCTCGCGCATGCCTTCCAAGTGTGCCGCGAGGGCGCGAGTGTCGGCGTTGAGCTTCGGCAGGGCGAGACGCATCGCGGCTTCTTCGAGTGCCCCGCGCACCTCGTAGATCTCGTGCTGCGCGCCGGCATGATAGTCGTTCACGAAAGAGCCGCGGCGCGGCCGGATCGTGACGAGACCCGCCGTCTCAAGCTCGCGCAAGGCCTCGCGGACCGGCGCCTGGCTTGCGCCGAATTCCCGGGCGAGCTGCAGTTCGACGAGGCGGGTGCCGGGCGCGTATTCGCCCTCGACGATCCGCCTCAGGAGCACATTGCGGATGCGCGCGCCGATCGGTTCGTGCGAGAGCCGGAGCTTTTCATCCGTCGAAACAACTGAAAGGTCCAAACTGCCTCCCATCGCGCGAATGCTTCGTGCATTCGGGCACTTAGCGCTTGTCCCCGTTCAGCGCCATAAGCGATTGACACTCGATAATCGATAATCGAACATAGCACGCAAGAAGAGATAAATCACGGGGGGAGGAACGTGTCGCTTTCCGTCTTGCGCCCGGATTCCATCAAGGCGGCGGTTGCCGCGCTCGGCGCCGACGAGGGCGCCCGACTTCTGGGCGGCGGCACGCTTCTCGTTCGCGGGCGGAATTCCGGCGATCTCTCGATCGCCGCTTTCGTGCTCTCCGACGGTTTGGGCCTCGATGAAATCAAGGTCGCGGGCGGGCGCGCCGAGATCGGCGCCACGGCGACAATGGCAAGAATCCTCGCGGAGCCGAAGCTCGCCTTCCTGCATGATGTGGCGCGCGAGATCGGCGGCCCCGCGGTGCGCGCCATGGCGACGGTCGGCGGCAATCTCTTCGCCCGTTCGCCCTACGGCGATTTCGCGGTCGCGCTTCTGGCGCTCGACGCGGAGGTCACGTTCGAGGATGCGTCGAAGAGCGGGACGGTAACGCTCGAAGCGTTCCTGATGGATCGTGGGCGGAAAGGCCGTGTCGTGAAGAGCGTCGTCTTCGCGCTGCCGCCGGACGACGCATTCCGCTTCGCCAAGGTCACGCGGCGGCACCCGCACGGCGCGTCCGTGCTTGCCATCGCGGCTCTTCTGCCGATGGTGGGGGGCAAGGTGAAGGGCGCGCGCGTCGCCTACGGCGCGATGGCCCCGACGGCGATACGGGCGACATCGGTCGAGAAGGCGCTTGAAGGAAAGGCGCTTGACGCGGCGGCGATCGAGAAGGCCGTCACAGCCGCGAACGAAGGCACTGAGCCGCCCACCGATCCCTTCGCAAGCGCCTGGTACCGGGCGAACGTGCTGCCGGTGCATCTCGGCCGGCTTCTCAAAGGCTGAGCGAAGATCATGGCGCGTGTCCCCCTCCAATTCATTGTCAACGGCGCCGAACAGGCGGAATTCATCGAGCCCGGCTCGCTTCTCGTCGATGTGCTGCGCGACAAGCTCGGGCTGACGGCGACGAAGAACGGGTGCAGCCAAGGCACCTGCGGCGCCTGCACGGTGCTCGTCGACGGCGAGCCGCGGCTTTCCTGCCTGACGCCGGCCGAGCGTGTCGAAGGGCGCGCAGTCGAGACGCTCGAAGGCGTTGCGGAAGGTAACGCGCTGCATCCTCTTCAGAGGGCCTTTGCGGAGGGTTTCGCGGTGCAATGCGGCTTCTGCACCTCCGGCATGATCCTCGTCGCGAAGTGGCTGCTCGACAGAAACCCCAATCCGAGCCGCGCTGACGTGGTCGACGCCATCTCCGGCAACATCTGTCGCTGCACCGGTTACGAATCGATCGTCGACGCGATCCTGACCGCCGCCGCCGAGATGCGCGGCGAGAAAGCGGCGTGAGGCGAAGACGGCAGTCATGGAGCCCACAAACCTTCCTCATGCTGAGGTGCTCCGCGCAGCGGAGCCTCGAAGCACGCAGCCAATGAAATCCAGAGTCTTCTGGAGCCGTCCTTCGAGGCGCGCCGACTGTGTCGGCGCGCACCTCAGGATGAGGGGATCTGATGGGATCGGCCGCAGGCGGAGAGGCTTCCGATGGAACACGTGAAGGAATTCTTCGCCAAGGAGCGCACCGAGGGCCATCAGGCCGTTGGCGTCAACAACAAGCGCACTGACATTGACGGCCACGTCACCGGTCGCACGCAGTACCTACGCCGATCGCACTTTCCCGGGCATGCTTTATCTCGCGATGGTCAGGAGCCCGCATCACCATGCGAAGATCCTTTCCGTCGATACCAGCGAAGCGGAAAAGATGCCGGGAGTCGTCCGTGTGCTGACGCACAAGGACGTGCCGAAGAACGTCTACACGATCCTCTGCCTGATCCAGGTCGAGCCTGACGATGAGCCGTGCCTTGCGGTCGACAAGGTGCGCTACAGGGGCGAGCAGATCGTCGCGGTAATCGCGGAAACCCTTTCCGCGGCGCGCGAGGCGGTGGCGAAGGTCAAGGTCGAATACCAGGAGCTTCCGGCGGTCTTCGACGTGGAGGATGCGTTGAAACCCGGCGCGCCGCTCGTCAACGAGTATCACGGCCAGAACTTCTTCAAATATGAAGGCCATCATTGCCGGCGCGTGCGCCACGGCGATGTGGAGAAGGGCTTTGCCGAAGCCGATCATGTGATCGAGGAGCGCTACCAGTCCTCGCCGATCGAGCATGCGCCGGTTGAGACGACGGGCTGCATCGTTGTCCCCGAGGCGAACGGCCGCTATGTCTGCTATTCCGACACGCAGGCGCTTTTCTTCACGCTCGACAATACCGGCCTCATCCTCAACACGCCGTTCCAGAAGCTCAGGCTGATCGGTGGTACGGTCGGGGGCGGCTTCGGCGGCAAGGTCGACGTGATCGTCGAGCCCATCGCCTTCCTCGCATCGATGCTCACCAACAAGCCGGTGAAATACGCCTTCAGCCGCGAGGAGGAGATGCAGGTCTCGTCACCGCGCGCGGCGGAGCGCATCGTCGTGAAGGACGGCGTGATGAAGGACGGGCGCATCATCGCGCGGCAGGTCACGCTCTACGTTGATGCCGGCGCCTATTCGCGCCACAGCCCTTACGGCACCACCAAGGCCGCGGCGCACATGCCAGGGCCTTACACGATCCCGAACGTCCACGTTGATGCGCACTGCGTCTATACCAACCGCACGCCGTCTTCGGCGATGCGCGGCTTCGGCGTCACCATCGGCGACTTCGCGCTCGAAGTGCAGATGGACAAAATCGCGAAGCTCGTCGGGATGGACCCGATCGAAATTCGCATGAAGAACGCCTATCGCGACGGCGACATGAAAGCGCACGGCGAGGTCACGCACGGCGCGGCGCTGATCGAGACGATGCAGGCTGCGTCGAAGCTCGCCAGCTGGCCTCTTTCCGAATTTGCGACGAAGGCGTGCTCAACGGAGCCGGCGTCATGACGAAGGAAAATGGCACGAAGAAGCGCGGGCGCGGCGTCGCCGCGGTCAACTATCCGACCGGCATGAATCTCGGCGGCGATCCCTCGCAGGCGCTGATCCATGCGACGACCACCGGGAATTTCGTCGTGACGCTCTCCTCCGTCGATCTCGGGCAGGGGCTGAAAACAGTGATGACCCAGATCTGCGCCGAGACGCTCGGCGTACCGGTCGATACGATCATCGTCGACACCGCCGACACCGACACCGGCCCGCATTGCATGGGCACGTTCGCGAGCCGCGGCACTCATCGCGTCGGTAACGCAATCATCATGGCGGCGAAGGAGGCGAAGCAGGTGCTGCTCGACGTCGCCGCGGAGGAGCTTGAGGCCGACGCCTCCGATCTTGAGACCGACGGCAAGGGTAATATCCAGGTGAAGGGCGCGCCGGCGCGCTCCATGCCCGTCTTCCAGGCCGCTCTCGCAGCCCACTTCAAGCATGGAAAGACCGTGTCGGGTCGCGGCATGTTCATGGTGCAGCGCTCCTATCCGGTGCCGGAGACCGGGCACATGCGACCTTCCACCTGCTACGCGCACGCCTGCACGATCGCCGAGGTCGAGGTCGACACGGAGACCGGCGAGGTGTCGGTGCTCTCGCTGAAGAGCGCCTACGAGATCGGGCGCGCGCTTAATCCGAAGATGGTCGAGCAGCAGATCATCGGCGGCGGCTGGATGGGGATGAGCCACGCGCTCTACGAGACGACCGAGCCCTATTATCCCGACCGCGCGCACGGGCCGGTCGACTTCAACGAATATCTGATGCCGGGGCCGGGCGACCTGCCGGAGTTTCAGGCGGTGGTTCTCGAGCGCCCGTCCGACGACGGCCCGTTCGGGGCGAAGGGCGTCGGCGAGATGACGGCGAACTCGCCAATCCCGGCGATCGCCAACGCCATCTTCGACGCTGTCGGCGTGCGCGTCGATTCGCTGCCGATCACGCCGGAGAAGGTTCTTCGCGGCATCCAGGCCAACAGGGCGGCTGCCGCTCACTGATCGAAGAGAGGAATTTCGTGATGCTGAAGGTTCTGTCGCTGATGAAGCGCAAGGAAGGCATGAGCTTCGAGGAGTTCAAGAACTGGGCGAAGAACGAGCATCCGAAGCTCGCGACCAAGATTCCAGGCATGAAGGGCTATCGGATGAACGTGCCGGTCAGCGCGAATCCCGACTCGCCCTATGACGCGATCAGCGAGATGTGGTGGGATTCCGACGAGGCGCGGCTGAAGGGCTTCGGTACCGACGAGGGGAAGGCCGCCGGCGCCGACGCCGCCGCGCATTGCGTCAGCCGCTTCCACTTCATGGCCGAGGAGAAGGTGTTCATCTAGCACGTCTTCTCCTTATCGTCGTTCATAGCCATGCCCGTCATCGACGCGCATCATCACATCTGGCGGCAGGACGATCTGCCGTGGCTCAAGGGGCCGATGGTGCCGCGCATCTTCGGGCCTTACGAGCCGATACGGCGCGACTATCCGGTCAGCGAATACATTGCCGACATCGCGGGAACCGGCGTCGAAAAATCCGTCTACGTGCAGGCCAATGCGGTCGATCCGGAGGCGGAGGCCGCGTGGGTGCAGCGGCAGGCCGACGAGAGCGGCTTTCCGAATGCAATCGTCGGCTACGCCGATCTCATGGCCGGGGACGTCAGGCCGGCGCTCGACGCGCTGAAGAAATATCCGCTGATGCGCGGCATCCGCATGCAGCTTCATTGGCATACCAACGAGCAATACCGTTTCGCCAAGCGCCCCGACCTCGTCGACGACCCGACCTTCCGCAGGAATTTCGCCGCGCTCGCCGATTACGGCTTCTCGTTCGAGCTGCAGGTCTTCACGGACCAGATGGTCGGCGCGGCGCGGCTCGCGTCGGATTTCCATCAGACGACGTTCATGCTGCAGCACGCCGGGATGCTGGAGGACCTGTCGGAGAACGGGCGGGAGGTCTGGCGCCGCGCGATGCGTGTGCTTGCGACGCAGCCGAACGTCGCCTGCAAGCTCTCCGGGCTCGGCACCTTCATCCACAAGAACGACCCGGCGCATATCGCCTGGATCACAAAGGAGGCGGTCGCGCTCTTCGGCGCGGATCGTTGCCTTTACGGTTCGAACTTCCCGATCGAGAAGCTCTGGACGAGCTATCCGACGCTGCTCAACTCCTATCGCGAGGCCATCGCGGGACTGACGCCCGCCGAGCAGCGCGCGATCCTCCACGACACGGCGGCAAGAGTGTATAGACTGGATTGAGGTCCTGGGAGCCTCATCCGATGCTTGTCACGCTTCTTGCCATCCATTTGCTTTCCGCCGTCTTCTGGGTCGGCGGCATGGCGTTTGCGCACTCCGTGCTCCGCCCCGCGGCGTTCGCGCTTGAGCCGCCCATCCGCCTGCCGCTCTGGCGGCGCGTCTTCGAGCGCTTCTTTCCTTGGGTCGGAATTGCGGTGATCCTGATGCTCGCTCAGCGGCATCGCGATGGTCGTCATGGATTTCGGCGGCTTCGCGAGCGCCGCGCTCTACATCAATGTGATGATGGCCGTTGGCATCGTGATGATGCTCCTCTTCGGGCATCTCTACTTCGCGCTTTGGCCGCGCTTCCGAAACGCGGTCGACGGCGGAGCATTTCAGGAAGCGGCGGCGACGCTCGACAAGATCCGCCGCACGGTGACGATCAACCTTGCGCTTGGGATCATCACAATCGTGATCGGCGGGACGGGGCGGTATTGGTGAATTCGGCTGGCCGTCGCCTTAGGCCTTCTTCCACCCGTTCCTGATCGTCTTGAACCCCTCCTCGTAGACCGCCTCCGGCCCCTCGGAGAAATCGCGCCAAACGCGCGTTGCCGCGGCAAGCTCCGGCAGGCCGCGCCCGAACGCCTCGATCGTCAGCCAGCCGTCGTAGCCGGATTTCTTCAGCGCCTTGAAGGTCGCCGCCCATGGCACGTGGCCGCGACCGGGAACGCCGCGATCGTTCTCCGAAATGTGGACGTGGATCATGTGCGGACGGATGACCCCGATCGCGGCGATCGGATCGGCTTCTTCGATGTTGGCATGGAACGTATCGTACATGCCCTGGATCGCGGGATGGTCGACGAAGTCGAGATAGGCGGCGAGGTCTTCCATCGTGTTGACGAAGTAGGTCTCGAAGCGGTTCACCGCCTCGATTGCGAGCTGCACGCCTTGCCTCTCGGCATAGTCGCCGACCTTGCGGTGCACGCTTCGCGCCCGGGAGCGCTCCGCGGCGGTCGGGCTTTTGCCGGAGAAAAGCCCCAGCGTCTGCGTCATCGGACCGCCGATGCAATTCGCACCGAGCGCCGCGGTGCAGTCGACGCAGTATTTCATGTAGTCGACGGCCGCCTTGCGTTGCGCGGCATCCTTGCCGATCGGGTTCTTGTCCTCGCTCGGGACGACGGTGATGGCCGTGCGGCCGAGCCCGATCTCGTCGAGCATTTTTCCGACCTTGGCGAAGTGGTCCGGCGTTCCCTCGAAGACCGGAACTTCTACGCCGTCGTAGCCGGTCGCCTTCAGCGCTTCGAGAATGCCCTTGTGCTTCTCCGTGACGTGGGTCGTCCAGAGCAGCATGCAGAAGCCGATTTTCACGGAAGATTCCCCCTCAGATCCGCCGCGTCTCCTTCGCGCGGCTCCGAGCGACGTTATGAGACGGCCGTCTCATTCGCAAGAGCGGATCGACGCGCTCCGCTGGCACGACGGTCGGCGGGATTGCGGTCTGCCCGCAGTGATCGTTCAGCCAGTCTTAATCATGCTGTCATCCGGGCGGCGTTCGTCAAATAGTTTCAACTGCCGCGTGTCAGCCTTCGTCCCGAAGAGGCAGAGGACTCGGCCATGCGGCGCTGCAACGCTATCGGATTTCTCGCGCTCGGCGCGCTCCTGGCATCGATGCCGGCCGCCGCACAGACCAACGACGCACCGCCCGAGGTTCAGCTTTTCGGCAAATGGATGCGGGGCGGAATCACGTTCGAGACCCTGATGAAGTCCGTGGACGGGGATTTCGCCAACCTCGGCACGGGAGGCGACGTCATCAAGGCCGGAGACGTCGCCGTACACGAGCGCATGCTCGATGCGATCTATCGCGCCAGGCGGGCGGTCGAGATTATGCAGCAGGACATCGACGGCGACGGCTACGTCACGGAGGAGGAGGTCCGCAGCGCGCTCGCTTATACGGGTTGCAAGAGCTTCTTCGGCCGCGACATCGACATCACTGCCCGCCAGGATCATGCGGTCGAACAAGTCATGCAGGCAGACACCGACGGCGACAAGCGGGTCGGATGGGCGGAAGCATCTGCCATGCCGGGGCTCGACACGCCACAGGGCCGCGCGCAGGCGAAGAGCGTCGAGAAGCTCGCCGAACTCGATCAGGCAGGCGTTGCTGCTCGACAGCGACAATGACGGCCGCGTGACATTGCGGGAGTATGAGGCTGCGGCCGATGCGCTGTTCCGCACAGTCGACACCGATTCAAGCGGCAAGATCACCGAGGACGAAGCGCGGGCCTTCAAGGAGCGTCCGAAGGAACCGCTCGCGGCGGTGTCGCACGAGGCCGCTGCGGCGGCTGCACAAAAACGCGAGGAGGTGAAGCGCGAGACGCTCACCCGCGGAGAGGCAGCGGAGGAGGAGGCCTGCGGGATGCCCCCTGCTTCGGCCGAGGCGGAAGTCATCGTTTTCGGCGCCTACGGTCCGGAGGCGATCTCGTCAGTTGCGATCGGAACGCAGGACAAGACTGTGCAGACCGGAATCGTCAACGTGGAGGCAGGAGAAGGTCCGCTTTATCTCGTGATTGCGTCGCTTGAAGCTTCGATCTGGCGGTTCTCCGGTGCGGTGGAGCGGATCGAGCATGTCGTCGTCACCTCTGCCACGAGGACGGCAGGGCTGAAGGGCGCGATGCTTCCGCTCGCGGGCGAGACCGGTCTTCCGGTTGAGCGGGTCACGTTCCTCAAGCGCACCGATTGCATGAAGCCGTTCTGGGAGGCCCCGTCCGTCGCGTCCGCGAAGGCCGCCGCCCTCGTGACCGAACAGGTCGGCAAGGCGCCGGTGAAGATCGTTGCGCACTACAATGTGAGCGCTTTCTCCGTGCCGTCGGGCGCGGTCGAGTCGCTGAAGGATCACGGCTCCGCGCGCTGGCCGCTCATCGTCGTGCCGGGGGTCGGGGCGCTGCATGTGGAAAACAACGACGGCGGCGTGACGGTCAGGCGCGAGCCGCTGACGCCGAGCGCCGAGCTCAGGCGCTACAATCCCGGCGGTGTCGTGACGATCGATGTAGAGACCGTCGTCGCTTCGCTTCCGCCTGAGCCGTACATCGTGCTGCCCGAAGCGGCGGGCCTCAAGCAGCTTGTCGATGAGGGAGCCCTGACGGTCAACAATGAGGGCGAGTATCTGATCCATCGGAAGATACGCTTCCCCGCCGGGCTCTACGGGGGCCACTCTGTGAGCTTCCTTTTGCTACGCGGTGTGCCGATGCCAGAGGGCGATCCAGGCCATTCGACCGTCGTCTCGGAGGAGACGGGAGAAGTGCTTTCAGGGCCCCTCCGCCATTGACGTTCGAGGTTAGCTGCGGCCGGAGCGATCGGCTTCCACCGCGATGCTCTTGATCAGGGCGAAGACGGAGAGGCCGGGGCGGAGGTTGAGCTCGGTTGCGGATTTCCGCGTGATGCGGGAGCGCAGATACTGGCCGGCGGCCGAAAGCAGCACCTCGGCATAGGCGTCCATCTCGACGTCGATCGATACGATCTCGGCGGGCACGACGTTGCGGATCGAGGTGCCGGCGGGCGGTGAAAGCGCCAGCGCTACGTCCTGCGAACGTATGCGGAGCCTGACCCTTGCGCCGAGCGCCCGTCCGAGCGCCGGCACGACCAGCTCCGCGCCGTCGATCTTCAATCGCGTCAGCGCGAACATCGGCTCCTCGCCGACGATCTCGGCGCGGAGAATTGCGCCCGCCTCATGCCGCCCGGTAGCCGGTCCAAGATCGTAGCGGCCGAACACGTCCTCGATCGGGCCGGCCGCGACGACGCGGCCTTCGTTCAGCACCACGATCGAATCGGAGAGCCGCGCCACCTCGTCGACCGCATGGCTGACGTAGAGGATCGGAACGCCACCCTCGTGCGCGAGCTTCTCCAGGAAGGGAAGTATCTCCGCGCGGCGCGCACCGTCGAGATTGGAGAGCGGCTCGTCCATGAGGAGAATGTCCGGTGCCGCCATGAGCGCCCTGCCAATCGCGACGCGCTGCGCCTCGCCGCCGGAGAGGGTGTGCGGCTGCCGTTCGAGAAAAGCTTCGAGGCCGAGCAGCGACAGAACGGATTCCAGCCGCGTTTCGGAGCGCCGCCGTCCCGCCCAGCGGCCGTAAAGGAGATTGGATTTCACCGAGAGGTGGGGAAAGAGCCGCGCCTCCTGAAAGACCATGCCGACCTTGCGCCGCCAGGTCGGCAGATTTTTTCGCGCGGCGGAGTCGAAGAGAACGCGGCCGTTCAGGATGATCCGGCCTTTGCGTGGCTCGCGCGAGACCGGCGACCATTGTCACGATCGTCGTTTTCCCGGCGCCGGAGCGCCCGAAAAGCGCGGTGACGCCGCGTCCCGCCTCGAAGGCGACGTCGAGGGTGAAGTCGCCACGCCGGTCCTGAAGCTCAAGCACGAGACTCAAAGCGCGGCCTGCCTCTGGCGCATGCGGCGGGCCAAGACTTCGGAGAGGATCAGCGCGGAAAGCGAGATGACGATCGACACGAGGCTGAGCCTGATCGCCGCCGTCTCGGCGCCGGGGATCTGCAGGACCGTGTAGATCGCCGACGGGATGGTCTGCGTCTCGCCGGGAATGTTCGAGACGAAGGTGATCGTCGCCCCGAACTCGCCAATCGCGCGCGCGAAGGCGAGCACCGCGCCGGCGAGGAGGCCGGGAAGGACCAGCGGCAAGGTCACGGTAGCGAAGACGACGAGGCTCTGCGCGCCGAGGCTCGCCGCCGCGTCCTCCAGCCGCCGGTCGACGGATTCGATCGACAGCCGCACGGCGCGCACCATGAGCGGAAAGCCCATGATCGCCGAGGCGAGCGCCGCGCCGGTCCAGCGGAAGGCGAAGACGAGCCCGAAGGTCTGCTCGAGGAAAGCGCCGATCGGACCGCGCCTGCCAAAGCCGATCAGGAGCAGATAGCCGGTGACGACGGGCGGCAGCACCAGCGGCAGGTGCACGATGCCGTCGAGTAGCGTCTTGCCCGGGAAGCGGCCGCGCGCGAGCAGCATCGCAATCGCCACGCCGAACGGCAGGCTCGCCAGCGTGGCGACGACCGCGACGCGCAGGCTGAGCTCTATCGCGACAAGCTCGGCCGGCGTGAATCCCATTGCGACCGGGCTGCCTCAGGAGCCGGGCGCGACGACGCGGAAGCCCTGCTCCTCGAAGCGTGGCCTGGCGGCGGGCGACGTCAGGTAATCGAGGAAGGCTCGCGCGTTGGCTTTGGCGGAAGCCGTGAGTGCGATCGGATAAAGGATGGGCGGATGCGAATCCTCGGGGAACACGCCGACCACCTTCACGCCCGGATCGGCCTTGGCGTCGGTGGCGTAGACGATGCCGAGCGGCGCTTCGCCGCGTGAGACGAGGGCGAGCGCGGCGCGCACGTTCTCCGCTTCCGCGACTTTCGGCGAAACGCTGTCCCATACGCCGAGTGATTCGAGCGAGGCCTTGCCGTATTTGCCGGCCGGCACGGAGGCGGTGAGCGCCATCGCGAGCTTGCCGTCGCCAAGCGTTTCGGCGAGAGGAAAATTCGGCGCAATGTCGATGCTGACGTCGCTTGCGGCGGGTGCGACGAGCACGATGTCATTGCCGAGAAGCGTGACGCGCGAGTCCGCTGCGATCAGGTTCTTGCTTGCAACGTCCTCCATCCAGTCGAGGTCGGCGGAAAAGAAGATGTCGGCGGGCGCCCCCTGTTCGATCTGCTTGGCGAGCGCGGAGCTGCCGGCGTAGCTGACGGTCACCGCCCTCCCGGTCGACTTGGCGTAGTCGTCGACGATGGCGTCGAGCGCATTTTTCAGGCTCGCGGCGGCGAAGACGAGCGTCGGCTCGTTGGATTGCGCGCGGACTGGGGGGCCGGCGGCAAGAACGGCGAAAAAGGTCAGAACGAGGGTAACGATCCGCTTCGACATGGTGGCTCCAATGCACCTTGCGTTATTCCCGAACAGAAATAACGCGATGTCAAGAGCCCGGCGGCGGATCCTTTGCGAGCTCCTTCGCCAGCGAGCGGAAATCCCGCTCCACCGCGGACCAGGACTGCGTCTCCATGCGGCGGAAGCGCTCGACGACCTTGCGGCCGAGCGGGGTCAGCGTGGCGCCGCCGCCGCCGCGCCCGCCGGTCTCGGCGACGACGAGCGGCGTGCGGAACATGGCGTTAAGCTCCGCCACAAGCTCCCAGGCGCGCCGATAGCTCATCTTGAAGCGGTTGCCGGCGGCGCGGATCGAGCCGGTCTCTTTAATAGCTTCGAGAAGGTCTATTTTCCCCGGGCCGAGCGCCGCGCCGTGGCGCAGCACCACGCGCAACCGAAGTCCGCTGCCGTTCGCTTTCCGCATGGGTTCTCCCCTTGGGGGAGGCTAGCAGCCCGCGCGGCGGCGCGCAGCCCTTCTCAAAGGCGCGTGTGACGATCGCGGAGAGGCTTCAATTCGCCGCGCGGCGGGACGCGCCCGAGGCGGCGCAACCTCGACAACTCGGGCTTGCCGCCCTCGCCGCCATCGGGATCGTCGAGGAATTTCAGACGCGCCTGCACGTGCGTCGCTTCGAGTGCATCGATGAACAGCGTGCACCAGCGGCGCGCCGTGCCGGAGCGAACCGCCTTGTTCAGCGACTGCCAGCGCTCCTTGCGCTCGCCGAGCGGCATCCTGAGCGCCCGCTGCAACGTCTCCGCCATCTCGCCGCAGTCGTAAGGGTTGACGATCAGAGCCTCGGTCAGCTCGCGGGCGGCGCCAGCGAAGCGCGACAGGATCAGAACGCCGGGGTCCTCCGGATCCTGTGCCGCGACATACTCCTTCGCCACCAGATTCATGCCGTCGCGAAGCGGCGTCACCAGCCCGACGTCGCTTGCGCGGTAGAGCCCGGCAAGTCCCTTGCGCGAGAAGCCGCGCGTCATAACCCGCATCGGTGTCCAGTCGAGAAGCCCATAAGAGCCGTTGATGTGCCCGGCAAGCTCTTCGAGCTCGCGCCGGAGCCTCGCGTAGACCTTCACATTCTCGCGCGAAAGCGGTGCGATCTGCAGGAAGTCCACTTTGCTGCGGTTCTCGGGATAATCTTGGAGCAGTCGCTCGAACGCCATGAAGCGCTCCGGGATGCCCTTCGTATAGTCGAGGCGATCGACGCCGATGATGTGCTTGCGGTCGTGCGGCTCAGCGCGAACCTGCGCCGAGCGGCGCTTCGCCTCTGCTGTCGTCGCAAAACTGGCAAAACGCTCGGCATCGATGCCAATCGGGAAGACGTCGGCTCGAAGCCGCCGACCGCAGGCTTCGATCCAGCCGCCCTCGCGTTCCGTGCCGCCAAACTCGGTTATCAGGAAACGCGCGAAGTTGCCGCGATCCGTCTCCGTCTGAAAGCCGACCACGTCGTAGGCGAGCATGGAGCGGACGAGACGGTGAGCGTCGGGGAGAGCCGTCAACACCTCCGAGGGAGGGAACGGGACATGCAGGAAATATCCGAGCGCGCCGTTGAAGCCGGACGCCCGTATCTGACCGCCAAGCGGAATGAAGTGGTAGTCGTGCACCCATACGAGATCGTCGGGTTTCAGAAGCGGCGCGAGGCGCGTGCCGATCCGCTCGTTGATGCGCCAGAAGCCTTCCGCGAAGCGGCGGTCATAGCCGGCAAGATCCATTCGGTAATGCAATACGGGCCAGAGCGCCTGGTTGGCGAAGCCGTTGTAGAAATCGGCGAGGTCGGCCGTCGTCATGTCGACGGTGACGAGCTGCACGTCTCCCTCGGGCTTGATCTGCAGCGGCCCGAAGGTGCCTTCCTCGCTGGTCTTGCCCGACCACCCGAACCACACACCGCCGCGCTCGCGAAGGGCGTCCGCAAGCCCAACCGCGAGACCGCCCGCCTTTCCCTCGTCGCTCAAAGGACCGACGCGATTGGAGATGACGACCAGGCGGTTCATACCGCTCCCTGTAATCTATTTTGCCGCGATATCGAGAATAATACCTTGTTAATGTAACGATCTGGTGAGTGCGCGGTTCCCGCCGACGAGTCAACCCGCGAGTGCGGCAAGCCAAGCGTGGACCGCGTCGACGTCGCGAAGGCGATAGCGCGCCGCAGTATCGCCGGCGCCGACTTTCACGCCGAATCCTCCCATCTTCTGCGCGGCGCGGATCGCATCCTCGTCGGTCGTATCGTCGCCGACATAGACGGGTGTTCGCCCCGCAAAGGGCGAGCGAGCGACCAGCGCAGACGGAGCACGATTGCGTCCGGCTCGGGCGCGAAATCGACCAATGTACCATCGAAATCGAGGTAGAGCGCGTGACGCTTGGGGTCGAGCGCGGGCGGACGCGGCTTTTCGCTCATTCCGCCCCGACCGCTTCCTGCATTTTCCTGGTGAGCGACTGAGCGACGCTGGAATAGCCTGCCCACGGGTCGCCGATCTTGCGTGCGCGCTCCGGCATCGACTTGACGGTGAAAGCGTTTGCGGCGGCGATTTTGTCCAGCTCCTCCCAGGCGACGGGCGTGGCCACCGGCGCGCCGTCGCGGGCGCGCGTCGAATAGGGTGCAATCGCCGTCGAGCCGCGTTCGTTCCGAAGATAGTCGATGAAGATCAGCCCCTTGCGCTTCGCTTTCGTCATGTTGGCAACGTAGCGGTCGCCGGCCTCGGTCGCGAGCGTCGCGGCGAAATTCTTGGCGAAGGTCTTCACGACCGGCCATTCTGCGCGGCGCGAGAGCGGCGCGACAACGTGGATGCCTTTGCCGCCGGTCAGAAGCGCGAAAGACTTGAGCCCGAGCGCGGCAAGACGGTCGCGCACGTCGATGGCGGCGCGACGCACATGCTCAAAGCCAAGACCGACGTCGGGATCGAGATCGAAGACCAGACGGTCGGGCTTCTCGATCTTGTCGATGCGCACGCCCCAGATGTGGAACTCAAGGACGCCCATCTGCACGCCGGCGACGAGCCCTGCGAGGTCAGAGATATAGAAATAGCTGGCCTTCGTGCCGGATGCCTCGGCGATCGGCACGCTTCGCAATGCGCCGGGGAAGCCGCCTGTATCGTGCTTCTGGAAAAAGCACTGTTTGCCGCTCCCCGCCGGACAGCGCACGAGGCTCAGCGGGTGGTTCGCGATGTGCGGCAGCATCAGCTCGGCAACTGTCTCATAGTAGGCGGCCAAGTCTCGCTTGCTCACGCCCTGGCCGGGAAAGAGCACGCGCTCCGGATGCGTCAGGCGGACGCCGGCTTTGACGATCGTGTCTTTGTCGTCGGTCATCGTGTCCCCGGCAGCTCAGGGGCCCGTGGCCGCTTTTCGCGCCGGGTCGACGATGTGGGCGGCGGGAACCACGAAGGCGCAACGGAGGCCGGAAGGCGGCCAACTCATCTCGGCGCTGCCGCCGAGCTGGTCGGGAATACCGCGCTCGACGATTTGGGAGCCGAAGCCGCGGCGGCTCGGCTCGGCGACGGCCGGCCCGCCTTCCTCGGTCCACAGCAGGCGAAGGTCGCCGGCCGCATCGCGATGCCAGCGGATCGCGACGGATCCCGCTTCCGCCGAAAGCGCGCCGTATTTCGCGGCGTTGGTGGAGAGCTCGTGGAGCACGATCGCGATCACCTGTGCGGCGGCGGGCGAGACCCAGACCGAATCGCCCTCAGCGGTCATGCGCTCGCCGGCATCGGAGAACACGTCGACGTCGGCGGCGGCGAGCGCACGAATGTCGGCGCCGCTCCAATTGCTCTCGGCGACTCGGCTGTGCACCCGCGCCAGCGCCCTGATCCTCCCCTCCAGAGCGTTGACGTAGTCGGGCACGTTGTCAGCGCGTGTCAGCCGTAGCATCGCTTGCGTCACGGCGAGCACATTCTTGGCGCGGTGATCGAGCTCTCGCACGAGGAGCCGCAGACGCTCCTCGGTGCGCCGCCTCTCACCGATGTCGCGTGCGACCTTCGAGGCGCCGATGACGCGGCCGGAATCGTCGAAGATCGGCGAGACGGTCAGTGATATCTCCACGATTGCGCCATTCTTGCTTCGGCGCTGTGTCTCGAAGTGATCGACGCGCTGACCGTGCCTGATCCTCTGCAGGATTTTTTGCATCTCCTCGACGCGATCCGGAAGCGCGATCAGCGAAATGTGCTGGCCGATGGCTTCCTCGGCGCTGTAGCCGAATAGCTCCTCGGCGCTCCCGTTCCAGCTTGTGATGGTTCCGTTCAGGTCCTTGCTGATGATGGCGTCGTCGGAGGCGCTGACGATCGCGGCGAGGAGTCCCTTCTCGGCGCGAAGACGCTTCTGCTCACCGATGCCGCGGGCGATCTTGGAGGCGCCGACAACGCGCCCCGAGGCATCGTAGATCGGCGATACGGTGACCGCGATGTCGATGATCGAGCCGTCCTTGCGGCGGCGCTGTGTCTCGAAGTGATCGACCTTCTCGCCTTGGATGATCTTCTCGATGATTTCGCGCATTTCCGGCTCGCGGCCGGGCGGCGCAATCATCGTGATCTTGCTGCCGATCGCCTCTTTCGCGGAATACCCGAAAAGCTCCTCAGCAGCAGGGTTCCACGCGGTGATGGTGCCGGTCAGGTCCTTGCCGACGATGGCGTCGTCGGAAGAATCGACGATCGCGGCAAGACGGGCATTCGCGAGGTCGTCGATCATGGACTCCACGGCAGCGCTCCGGGCTCCGTATTAACTCTGGGGAAGCTCTGAAGGAATTGCAAAGCTGGTCTGTCGATGTAGGCTAGCTTATTATAAGCAAGCTTATTATATGCGGGGCCATGAGTGACCTGAAATGGGTCAAGGCCAACAGCCTCGGCTTTTTGATCTCTGACACGGCACGTCTCCTGCGGAAGCGTTTCAACCACCGCGCGCGGGAACTCGGCCTGACGCGTGCGCAATGGCAGGTTCTCGCCTATCTGGCGATGAACGAGGGTATAAACCAGGCCGGGCTCGCCGAGTTGCTTGAGATCGAGCCGATAACGCTCAGCCGGCACGTTCAGCGGATGGAGGAAGCGGGGCTTGTCGTCCGCCGACCCGACCCGAACGACAAGCGCGCGCGAATTCTGGCGCTGTCGGACCAGGCGAGCGGAATCCTGAACGAGCTGCGGGGCCTCGGCCGCTGCGTGATCGAGGAGGTCACCGCCGGGCTTACGACGGCAGAGATCGAGGCGATGAAGCACGGCCTTCGGCAGGTTCGGGCCGCGCTGTCGGAGCGCGAAGGCGAGCCGCGTTCGATCGACGACGACATCAATCTTCAACGACGGAAAACGTATGAGCGAGTCAACTGAACCTGCCTCCGCTGCGGCGCCTTCCGGGCTGCGGCGATTCCTGACCCGGCGCACGGCGATGTTCGCTGTCCCGGTGCTTCTGATCGTCGTCGGGGGATATTTCTGGCTGTTCGCCGGACGCTACGCCTCGACCGACAATGCCTATGTCGACCAGGACATGGTGTCGATCGTTGCCGAGGTGGCAGGGCGCATCACGGATGTGGCGGTTTCGGAGAACGAGCACGTCAAAGCCGGGGACCTACTCTTCCGCATCGATCCCGAGGCCTACCAGATCGCCTACGAGCAGGCGCAGGCCGGCATCGCCGCGGCGCGGCTTCAGGTCGAGCAGATGCGCTCCGCCTATCGCCAAGCGGAGGCCGAGCTCAGCGCAGCGCGTGACGACCTCGACTACAAGCAGAAGGTCTTCGACCGCTATCAGAAGCTGGTGCAGTCGGGGACCTCTTCGCGTGCCCAGTTCGACACGGCCGAGAACGATCTCCGCGCCGCCAAGCAGACGCTGGTGCAGGACCAGCAGGCCGCGGAAGGCGCCCTGGCCGCGCTCGGCGGCAATCCGGATATCAAAACCGATGCGCACCCGCTGGTGCTTCAGGCAATCGCGCTTCGCGACAAGGCGGAACTGGACCTCAAGCATGCGGAAGTGCGCGCCCCGGCGGCCGGCGTCGTGAGCGAAACCGACCGGCTGAAGGAGGGGCAGTATCTCTCCGTCGGCACCTCGGTCGTCGCGGTCATGGAGAGCCATCGAAGCTGGATCGAGGCAAACTTCAAGGAGACCGACCTGACGCACATGACGCCGGGCCAGAAAGTCTCCATCTCGATCGACGCCTATCCGGGCCTGTCCCTCAGCGGCAAGGTTGCCTCGATCGGCGCCGGCACGGGCTCCGAGTTCTCGCTGCTCCCCCCGCAGAACGCCACTGGCAACTGGGTGAAGGTCGTGCAGCGCGTGCCGGTCAGGATCGAATTCGACCAGCCGACGGCAGATCTCCCGCTTCGCGCAGGATTGAGCGCTTCCGTCTCCGTCGACACGGGCTACAGGCGCCCGGCGCTCGCCTTCCTCTTCGGAGCGACGAGCGCGGTGCATCCGATTCCGGAGGCCATGGCGCGGCCATGAGCGCGGCTGCCGCTGCGGCAGGGGAGGGCGTTCCCAACCGAGGCCTGATTACCGTCGCGATCATGCTCGCGACGATCATGCAGGTGCTCGACACGACGATCGCCAACGTGGCGCTGCCGAGCATGCAGGGCAGCCTGAACGCGGCGCTGGACACGATCACCTGGGTGCTGACCTCCTATATCGTCGCCTCGGCGATCGCGACGCCGCTGACCGGCTGGGTCAGCGACCGGATAGGCCGCAAGCGGCTGTTCATGATCTGCATCGGCGGCTTCACCGTCGCTTCCATGCTCTGCGGCATCGCGACGAGCCTCGACGAGATGGTCGCCTTCCGCGTTGCGCAGGGCGCATTCGGCGCGGGCCTGGTGCCGCTGTCGCAATCGGTGCTTCTCGACATCAATCCGCGCGAGCGCCACGGCCAGGCCATGGCGATCTGGGGCGCCGGCATCATGGTCGGCCCGATCGTCGGACCGTCGCTCGGCGGCTGGCTCACCGACACGTTCGACTGGCGCTGGGCTTTCTACGTCAACGTGCCGGTCGGAATCGTCGCCTTCCTTGGCGTACTGATCTTCATGCCGGAAACCAAGCTGCGCGACCGCCGGTTCGACCTGATCGGCTTCGCGCTGCTCTCGCTCGCCATCGGCGCGCTGCAGCTGATGCTCGACCGCGGTGAGCAGCAAGACTGGTTCTCCTCCACGGAGATCATCATCGAGACCGGACTCATCGTCGCCGCAGTGTGGATGTTCGTGGTGCACACGCTGACGGCGAAGGCGCCGTTCATCGAGCTCGAGATGATGAAGGACAGAAATTTCGCGGTCGGCCTCGTTTTCATCTTCACCATCGGCATCGTGCTTCTCGCCACGATGGCGCTGTTGCCGCCGATGCTGCAGAACATCCTCGGCTATCCCGTGGTCACCAGCGGCGTGGTGTTGGCGCCGCGCGGCGTCGGCACCATGATCTCGATGATCATTGTGGGCAAGCTGGTGCAGAAGGTGGACTCCCGGCTCCTGATCCTGACAGGGCTCCTGCTGACCGCCTATTCGCTTTGGGAGATGACGGCGTTCAGCCCGGAGATGGGCGCGTGGCCGGTCGTCACCAATGGTGTCACGCAGGGGCTCGGCCTCGGCCTCGTGTTCGTTCCGCTGTCGACGCTCGCCTTCGCCACCCTCCGCCCGGAATTCCGCACCGAGGCTTCAAGCCTGTTCTCGCTGGTGCGCAACCTCGGTTCGAGTGTGGGTATCTCGATCGTCGCCACGCTGCTTGCGCAGAACACGCAGGTGAACCACGCGGAACTCGTGGCGCGTGTGACGCCGTTCAACCGGGCGCTCGACACGTTCGCAATGCCGAACGGGATGTCGATCGCGCACGGCGGGCAGGCGGCGCTCGCCTACATCAACAGCCTCGCGACGACGCAGGCGCAGATGATCAGCTATCTCGACGACTTCAAGATGATGGCGATCATCACGCTCGTCTGCGTGCCGATGCTGCTGCTGCTCAAAGGCAGGAGCAAGACGGCGCCGGCCGGCGCACCGGTCGCCGTGGCGGAGTAGGGCGAAGCCCATTGGAGAAAGCAGAAATAGGAAAGGCGTCGCTTGGCAAGCCAATCGACGCCTCCCTATCAGCCCTGCTTCACGGGCCTCATGTCTTTCGACACTCCGCCGCATCGCCTGGGTCTGAGCCTGAGCGCCTCAGCGCTGAAAGGTTCCCAGGTCATGTTCCGACCGCGGATCGGACACGCCATCGAACGGATTGGCCGCCGTTCATGGAGCATCGGCTCGCCAGGAACCACGCGCGCATCGCTGCGGCACGCAGCCTGACCCGACGACCCGCGAGGCTTTCCGACATCCCTAAAGATACCGGCGCGGGCGAGAGACCCAGACGTATCGTCCAACCTGCCTTTGTCGAACCGTCCGCCCTCTCACAGGCAGGACGATCACCGAAAAACGTCGGGCCGTCGAGGGCCGGAATATCGTCCTCTGTGAAATCCGGGGATTGCGGGGTTAACTCTCCGGACGCTGCGGCGCAGCGGGATCAGTAGTTTTCGAACAGCTCTGTGTCCCGACAGGTGTAGCCGATCGCGCATTGCGGACTGTCGAGGGTCGGCACATAGGCGATCCGCGTGTGCTGTCCCGGCAGGCAGAAGCCGTTGTGCGCCACGAAACGGTCGTAGGTGTGCGCGCCGGTGGAGAGCACGATCGCACCGGCGCGGGCGACGGTGGCGGCCGCTTGGCCACAGCTCATCGCGAGCGTGTTGGGCCTTGCCTCTGCGATCGATGCGCTCGCGAGGAGGGCGACGGAAACGGCGATTGTCAGCTTGCGCACTGGGGGGCTCCTGCGCTGTGTTCGAAGAACTGCAGCGTCCTTCCTATCACGCAGTTGCGGCGGCTTTCGTTTCATGAGCGCGGCAAATTGATTGCTCGGGGCGCCGAAGTGTTTCGTGCAGGCAGCGATCAGGCGCGGGGAAAATAGCTCGCGGGATCGAGTTTCCCCGGTCGCGACGGGAGGTCGAGCGCGGCAAGCTCCGCCGGCGTCTCGGAAATCACCTTGCCGCGCCGGATGACGAAGAGGCGGCGGGCGCGCAGCCTTATCGCCTCGATCGTGTCGTGCGCCTGCATGACCACCATGTCGGCATTGTTGCCGACCTTCAGGCCGTAGCCGTCGAGATGCATCACCTCGGCGGGGTTCGTCGTCACGGCATCGAAGCAGAAGCGCATCGCCTCGCGGCTCGTCATCTGTGCGACGTGAAGGCCCATATGCGCAACGTCGAGCATGTCCGCGCCACCTAGCGAATACCAGGGATCCATGCAGCAATCCTGGCCGAAGGCTACGTTGATGCCGTAGGTCCGCATCTCCGGCACACGCGCCATGCCGCGGCGCTTCGGATAAGTGTCGTGACGGCCTTGCAGCACGATGTTGATGAGCGGATTCGGGATCGCGTGGACGCCCGCCTCCGCTATCAAGGGAAGGAGCTTGGAGACGTAGTAGTTGTCCATGGAGTGCATGGAGGTCAGATGCGAGCCGGCGACGCGGCCTTGAAGGCCGAGGCGTGTCGTCTCGCAGGCCAGCATCTCGATGTGGCGGGACATCGGATCGTCGGTCTCGTCGCAATGCATGTCGACGAGAAGCCCGCGCTGCTCGGCGATCTCGCAGAGCGCGGTGACGCTTCGCGCGCCGTCCGCCATGGTGCGCTCGAAATGCGGGATGCCGCCGACCACGTCGACGCCCTTGTCGAGCGCGCGCTTCAGGTTTTCCGCAGCGTTCTTCGAGCGGAGATAGCCGTCCTGCGGGAAGGCGACGAGCTGCAGGTCGATGTAGGGCGCGACGGTTCGCTTCACATCGAGAAGCGCGTCGACGGCGGTCAGCCGGTCGTCGCAGATGTCGACGTGGCTGCGGATCGCAAGCAGTCCTTTCGATACAGCGAGGTCACAGTAGCGGAGCGCGCGCTCCTTGACGGCTTCGGGCGTGAGCAGCGGCTTCAATTCGCCCCAAAGCGCGATCCCCTCAAGCAGTGTGCCGGAGACATTCAAGCGCGGCAGGCCGAGCGACAGCGTCGCGTCCATGTGGAAGTGGCAGTCGACGAAGGGCGGCGAGACGAGGCGGCCTGTGGCGTCGATTGTTCGGGCGGCCTCGGCGGTGATGTTAGGTTCGATCGCAGCGATCTTGCCTTTGGCGCAGGCGATATCGACGTTCTCGTGCCCGCCGGGGAGCGTGGCGTTCTTGAGAAGAAGATCGAAGGTCATCGGTGGGCCTGCATCAGCGCGTTGCGTCCTTCGATGCCCGACCAGAGGTCGGGCGCCTCAGGATGAGGGGGTGGTTTGCTGGCATCTACAACCTTCCTCATGCTGAGGTGCTCCGCGAAGCGGAGCCTCGAAGCACGCAGGGACGGTCGTCCAATCCATGCATTCGCCTACCGCTCCTCCTTCCTGAACGGAACGAGCAGCGCCGCAGGGGCGCGCGCGTTGCGCGAAACGAGCGCCATCGCGACGATCGTCATGACGAAGGGAAGCATCAGGAATACCTGATAGGGAAGGTGGAGCACGTTGTTCGCCTGCAGGCGGAGTTGTAACGCTTCCAGCGCGGCGAAGAGAAGCGCGCCGGCGGCGCAGCGCCACGGGCTCCACATGCCGAAGACGACGAGCGCGATCGCCACCCAGCCGCGACCCGAAACGACGCCGAAGGTGAAGGCGTTGAACTGCGAGATGGTGAGATAGGAGCCGGCCGCGCCCATCAGCGCGCCGCCGATGACGAGCGCCTGGCAGCGCATGCCCCAGACGCTGACGCCGGCTGCGTCCGCGGCGCGCGGGTTCTCGCCGACGGTTCTGAGGTCGAGGCCCCAAGGCGTGCGATAGAGCAGCCAGGCCGTCGCCGGCACGGCAAGAAGCGCGATGTAGGTGAGCGGCGCCTGGTTGAAGAGCACCGGCCCGACGACAGGGATGTCGGAGAGAAGCGGGATCGGCAGCGGTTGGAACGGCACGATGTTGGGCGGGGAAGCCGGTTGCCCGAAGATCAAGCGATAGAGATAGAAGGCGAGGCCCGTCGCAAGCAGCGTCGTGCCGATACCGGAGACGTGCTGGCTGACGCCGAGCACCACGGCGAGGAACGTCATCAGGAGGCCGGCGAGCATTCCGGTCAGAAGTGCTGCGAAAACGCCAAGCCAGAGATTTCCGGTGAAATAGGCCGCCGTAAATCCGACCATTGCCCCAAGAAGCATGATTCCCTCGATGCCGAGGTTCAAGACTCCGGAGCGCTCCGAATAGAGCTCGCCCAACGTCGCGAGGAGAAGCGGGGTCGAGATGCGCACGAGCGCGGCGAGGAAGCCCACGTCGAAGAGGGTGGCGAGGAGGTTCATTATGGGCCTCCAGCCCCTGCTGGTCCCTCTCCCGCAAGGGGAGAGGGAGAGCGCACCGCCCTCAATCGATAGACCGCGAACAGCCTTCCGGCGACCATCGACACGAGCGCGATCCCCTGGATCACGTCGGCAAGATAGATCGGTACGCCGGTGGAGCGCGCCATGGTTCCTGCGCCGTTGAAGATGATGGCGAAGAAGAGAGCGGCCGGGACGGCGCCGACCGGGTTCAATTCCGCGAGCGTCGCGACCACGATGCCGGCGTAGCCGTAGCCGGAGGAAAGGTCCGAGGTCACCTGGTAGCGCACGCCGCCGACCTCGCCAGCGCCGGCCAACCCGGCGAGCGCGCCGGAGATCAGCGCCGCGACGATGATCACGTGCCCGACCTTGATGCCGGCATATTCGGAGGCCGCCGGGTTCTCGCCGACCGCGCGGATTTTGAAGCCGAGCGTGGTGCGCGCCATCATCCACCACACCAGGATCGCCGCAAGGAGTGCGAGAAGCACGCCGAGATGCACGTTGATCCACGGCAGGATCGTGAACTCCGCCTCGGTGCGGACGGAGGGGGAGTTCGGATAGCCGCTTCGCGGATCGCGCCAGGGCCCTTCGAGCAGCGCGGTCACGCCGTAGAGCATGATGAAGTTCAGAAGCAGCGTGGTGACGACGTCGTCGACCTTGAGCCGCACCTTCAGCAGCGCCGGCAGGAGCGCCCAGAGCGCGCCGAAGATGGCTGCGCCGACGATCATCAGCGGCACCAGCGCGAAGGCCGGCAGCCATTCGCGCTCGCCGATGAAGCAGGCCGCGACGGCGCCCGCCATCAGTTGACCCTCCGCACCGATGTTCCAGAATTTGGCGCGGAAGGCGACGAGGACGGCGAGACCGGTGAAGAGAAGCGGCGACGCCTTCACCAGCGTGTCCTGGATGTCGTATTTCGACTCGAAGGGTGAGAAGAGAAGCTGGCGATAAGCCTCGATGACGTTCGCTCCAGAGAGCGCGACGAGGCCGCTACAGAGGATGAGCGTGACGATCACCGCTGCGATCGGGATCGCGATCTGCAGATAGAGCGGCGTCTCCTGCCGCCGTTCGAGGCGCACGCGGATCACGCCGCTTTCTCCTCAATGCCGGCCATCAGGAGTCCGACGCGTCCGACGGTGGCGTCTGCGACCGGCAGATCGGCCATGATCCGGCCGCGATACATCACGGCGATCCGGTCGGAGAGGGCGAAAACCTCCTCGAGGTCCTCGCTGATCAGGAGCACCGCGCCGCCGGAGGCGCGCAGCGCCAGAAACTGGCCGTGGATGAATTCGGTCGCGCCGACGTCGATGCCGCGCGTCGGCTGCGCTGCGAGCAGGATTTTCGGTTCGCGCGCGATTTCGCGGGCGAGCAGCGCCTTCTGCAGATTGCCGCCGGAAAGCGTTCCGGTGCGCGCCTCGGGGCCGGAGGTGCGGATGTCGAAGCGCTCGATCTGCTCGCTCGCGAAGTTGCGGATGGCGGCGCGGTCGAGGATCCCGTGGCGGCTGAAGGGCGGAGCATCGACCCAGGGAAGGGCCATCGATTCCGACAGCGGCAGCGCGCCGATCATGCCGGTCGTCAGCCGGTCCTCCGGCACGCGGCCGACTTTCAGCGCCTGCATCTCCTTCGGCGAGGGATGCGTCACCACCTTTCCCGAGATCGCGATCGTGCCGCTGTCCGGCTGAAGAACGCCGGCCACGAGATCAGCCAGTTCGCGCTGCCCGTTGCCCGACACGCCGGCGATCCCGACGATCTCTCCAGAGCGCAGCGTCAGCGAAACGTCGTCGAGCGCAACCTTGCCGTGGCCCCTTGCCGAAACGTGGTCAAACGCGAGAAGCGGCGCGCCGATCGCGACGGGCGGCTTCTCGGGCGGCACCAGATCGCGGCCGCACATGGCGCGCGCAAGTTCCGGCTTTGAAAGCTTCCCGTCGTTCTTAAGCTCGGCGACGACGCGGCCGTGCCGCATTACGGTGACGCGGTTGGTGACGTCGATCACCTCGGCGAGCTTGTGGGAGATGAAGATCACGCCCATGCCGCGCGCCGCCATGGACCGCAGCGCGCGAAAGAGTCCGTCCGACTCGCGCGGCGTGAGGGTCGCCGTCGGCTCGTCGAGAACCAGAATGCGCGCGCCACGGACGAGCGACTTCGCGATCTCCACGCGCTGCTGCTCGCCGACCGAGAGATCGCCGACGAGCCGGTCCGGATCGAGCTCGAGATGAAAGTCGCTGCCGATCTTCTTCAGGCGCTCGATCGCGGTCGCGCGCGACAGCCGCCCGTCCGGCCCTGACTTTCCGACCAGCAGATTCTCGAGCACTGTATGACGCGGCACCAGTTCGAAATGCTGGTGGACCATGCCGATACCGAAATTCAGCGCGTCCGCCGAACTGCGGATCGCGACGTGCCTGCCTTCGACCTCGATCGTCCCCGCATCGGCGGCGTAGGTGCCGAAGAGGATGTTCATCAAGGTTGTCTTGCCGGCGCCGTTCTCTCCGAGGAGGCCGAGGATGTCGCCGGCATTCAGCGTCAGATCGATCGCGTCGGCGGCCTGCACCTGGCCGAAGCGCTTCGAGACCCCGCGCATCGAGACGAGGGGAGGGGCGTGCGCCTCGAAGGTCATTGCTGATCACCCCCGCCTGGCGTCATTGCCGGTCTTGACCCGGCAATCCATCCCGTGACCGCCATGCCAACCGCGGCCGTTCCGGAACGGATGCCCTGATCAAGTCCGGGCATGACGACAATCCTGAAAGGCCGCGGCGTTCGTCCCCGGCCGCTGAGCTTACTCCGAGACCGGCGTCAACTCGTTGACCGGGACGCGGAAGTCGCCGCTCATGATGGCGGCTTCCTTGTCCGTGATCATCTTCATCACGTCTGGGGGGAGCTTCGATTCCCAGTCATGCAGAGGCGCGAGCATGGCGCCGCCCTTGGTCATGGTGGAGAACGTGCCGAAGTCCTGTGCCGTGAAGACGCCGGCCTTCACCTGCTTCACCGCCGCCTCGATCGTCGGCCACATGTCCCAGACTGGGCCGGTGACGACCGTGTCGGGCGCGAGCGAGGATTGGTCCGACATGTTCGAGAAGGCGACGATGCCCTTCTCCTGCGCCGCCTCGATGACGCCGAAGCGCTCCGCGTAGATGGCGTCGACGCCGGCGGAGATCTGCGCAAGTGCCGCTTCCTTGGCCTTCGGCGGATCGAAGAACGAGCCGATGAAGGAGACCTTGCACTTCACAGCCGGGTTGGCTTCCTTGGCGCCGGCGCAGAAGGCGTTGGTGAGGCGCGCCACCTCTGGGATGTCCATGGCGGCGACCGTCCCAATCGTGTTCGACTTCGTCAGTTTGCCGGCGATCATGCCGGAGAGGTAGGCGGGCTCGTGAATCCAGTTGTCGAACACCGCGAAGTTCGGCTCCGCGGGCCCCTGGCCGGATCCCATGACGAAGGCGACGTCGGGAAATTCCTTGGCCACGCGGCGGGAGATGTCTTCTGCGGCGAAGGCGTCGCCCGAGATCAGCTTGTAGCCGTCGCGGGCGAATTCCCGCAGCACGCGGGCATAATCGGCCGAGGGAACGCTCTCGGCCCATTTGTATTCGACGCCGAGCTCTTCCTGCGCCTTCAAGAGCGCCTCGTGCACCTGGCTGACCCAGGGCTCCTCGATCGGCGTGGAGAAGATCGCGGCGATCTTCATCTTGTCCTCGGCGAGCGCCGTGCCGGATGACAGCCCGGCCGCGACGATCCCCGCTGCGGCAAGCTTCAAGAGCCCGCGACGCTCGATGCTGAAGCGCGCGCAAGACTGCGTGGCATCACGATTGGAATACGTCATCTGCCCCTCCTGAGACGCTTGAGCGAGGGCGAAAATCGCCCGCGCGCTCCCCAAGCCCAAAGCGAGCTTAGAGGGCGCTGCACAGTTTTGTCTATATGGTCAAAATTTCGGCAGGAATGCCGAGAGACTGGGCAGTCCGCGGGGGTCTTCGCTATCCCCTGGCAGCGGGCGCGAGGCGCTCGTCTCCAACCGCGTTGCGGCGTGAGAGAAAGTCGCCGATCCGCTCGATCGCCTTGCGGATGTTCTCCTCCGAATTTGCGTAGGAGACGCGGATGAAGCCCTCGCCGTTGACGCCGAAATCCGGGCCGCCGATCAGCGCGACGCCGGTGTCATCCAGAAGCGCAGTCGCGAGCTTCTTCGCCGCCCAGCCGGTCTTCGCGACATTTGGAAAGGCGTAGAACGCGCCCTTCGGCGTGATCGACGAGACGCCGGGGAGCGTGTTCAAAAGCTCGGTCACGACTTTCCGCCGGCTGTCGAAGGCGGCGACCATCTTTGTCACATCGTCCTGCGGGCCGTCGATCGCGGCGATGCCGGCGAACTGCGTCGGCGCGTTGACGCAGGACCAGCAATTGACCGCCAGCTTTCTCACCTTGTCGAAAAGCGGTGCTGGCCAGATCGACCAGCCGAGCCGCCACCCGGTCATCGCCCAGGTCTTGGAGAAGCCGTTCAGGAGGATCAGCCGGTCGCGGATCTCCGGGAAGGTCAGAAGCGAGACATGCTCCTCGCCGTCATAGGTCATGCAGTCGTAGATCTCGTCGGACATGATGGCGACGTCGGGATGCTTCGCGAGTCCTTTCACGAGCGCTTCGACCTCGCGGCGCGGCGTGACGCCGCCGGTCGGATTGGCCGGGGAGTTCAGAATCAGGAGCCGCGTCTGCGGCGTGATCAGCGACAGCGTCTCCTCGGCCGAGAACGCGAAGCCGTTCGCCTCGCGGATCGGGACGGGCACCGGCCGCGCGCCGGTGAACTCGATCATCGAGCGGTAGATCGGGAAGCCGGGGTCCGGATAGAGGATTTCCGCGTCCGGCGCGCCGAACATCAAAATCGCGGCGAACATCGTCACCTTGCCGCCGGGCACGATGAGAACGCGCTCGGGGGAGACCTCGACGCCGGTGGTTGCGAATGTCCGGCGCGCGACCGCCTCGCGCAGCGCCGGGATGCCGACCGCGGCGGTGTAGCCGTGGTGGCCGTCGCGCAGCGCCTTCACAGCCGCCTCCACAATGTGCTCCGGCGTGCGGAAATCGGGCTGCCCGATGCCGAGATTGATGACGTCGCGGCCTTCGCTCGCAAGCTGGTTGGCGCGCGCCAGCACGGCAAAGGCGTTCTCCTCGCCGATACGGTCGAAGGCGGCGATGGTTGTGAGGGTCATCTGGGCGTTTCCCGTCTGCACGTTCGGTGTCGAATTTGCCGGCTTTTACAGGCGCTCGGGCCCGATTGCATAGCCATGGGCGCGCTTTGCGAGAAAAGTCATGCTTTTCGTCGCTAGGCGCGCGATTGCCGTTGATTTCCACGTGACGGCGCGCGAGTTTCCCGGCGAAAAATGGGAGGAATTCTCGATGTCTTTCGACGCCAAGCCCAACGGCGACAAGGTCAAGCTCAGGTCGCAGATCTGGTTCGACAATCCGGACGACCCCGACATGACCGCTCTCTACATCGAGCGCTACATGAACTGGGGCCTGACCCGCGAGGAGCTGCAGTCGGGAAAGCCGCTGATCGGCATCGCCCAGTCGGGCTCTGACCTCTCTCCCTGCAACCGCCATCACATCATCCTGGCGCAGCGCGTCCGCGAGGGCATCCGGGAAGCCGGCGGCATCGCGTTCGAGTTTCCGGTGCATCCGATCCAGGAAACGGGAAAGCGCCCGACCGCGGCGCTCGATCGCAACCTCGCCTATCTCGGACTGGTGGAGACCCTGTTCGGCTATCCGATCGACGGCGTGGTGCTGACGACCGGCTGTGACAAGACCACGCCGTCGCAGCTGATGGCGGCAGCGACGGTGAACCTTCCCGCGATCGCGCTTTCCGTCGGCCCGATGCTGAACGGCTGGTACAAGGGAAAGCGCACTGGCTCCGGCACCATCAAGTGGCTCGCCAAGAAGCTGATCGCCTCCGGCGAGATCGACATGCCGGAATATTTCGAGCTCGTCGCCTCGTCGGCACCGTCGCCCGGCTTCTGCAACACGATGGGCACGGCGACCACCATGAACTCGCTCGCCGAGGCGCTCGGCATGATGCTGCCCGGCTGCGCCGCCATCCCAGCGCCGCATAAGGAGCGGGGGCAGATCGCGTATCTGACCGGAAAGCGCATCGTGGAGATGGTGAAGGAGGACCTGAAGCCCTCGCAGATCATGACGCGCGAGGCGTTCGAGAACGCCATCGTCATCAACTCCGCGATCGGCGGCTCCACCAATGCGCCGATCCATCTGAACGCCATCGCCGCGCATCTCGGTATCCCGCTCACCAATGACGACTGGGAGCGGATCGGCCATGCGATTCCGCTTCTTCTCGACCTGCAGCCGGCCGGCCGCTTCCTTGGCGAGGACTATCATCGCGCCGGCGGTGTGCCAGCCGTGGTGGCGGAGCTTCTCGAAGCAGGCCTACTTCCGCATCCGCAGGCGCTCACCGTCAACGGCAAGACGATGGGCGACAACTGCCAGGGCAAGCGAAGCTGGGACCGCGAAGTGATCCGCACCTACGACAATCCGATCGTCGCGGAAGCCGGCTTCCTCAACTTGAAGGGCAATCTCTTCGACAGCGCCATCATGAAGACCAGCGTCATCTCGAAGGAGTTCCGCGACCGCTATCTTTCGAACCCGAAGGACCCCGAGGCGTTTGAGGGAACGGCCGTGGTTTTCGACGGGCGCGAGGATTACCACGCGCGCATCAACGACCCGTCGCTCGGCATCGACGAGAACAGCATCCTCGTCATCCGCGGCGCCGGGCCGATTGGCTATCCGGGCGGGGCGGAAGTGGTCAACATGCAGCCGCCGGACGCGCTCCTGAAGCGCGGCATCAACGAATTGCCGACGATCGGCGACGGACGCCAGTCGGGCACGTCGGGCTCGCCTTCGATCCTGAACGCCTCGCCCGAAGCGGCGGTGGGTGGTGGCCTGTCGTTGGTGCAGACCGGCGACCGCGTCCGCATCGACCTCAACAAGCGGACCGCGAACATCCTGATATCTGATGCGGATTTGGAGAAGCGCCGCGCGGAGGTGAAGGCGAAGCTCGGCAATGGCGGCCTCGGCTACGTGCCGCACAGCCAGACGCCGTGGCAGGAGATTCAGCGCGGCATCGTGGACCAGTTCGACCAGGGCATGGTCCTGAAGCCGGCGATCAAATATCGCGACGTCGCGCATCACGAATATCCGCGCGACAATCACTAGTGCGATAACAGCGGGAGGGCGTGATGTCGGAGGCGGCTCGGCGCTTCCGGGCGCTGCATGAGCGTCCGGGGCTCTTCGTCATGCCCAATCCGTGGGACGCGGGCACGGCGCGGCTTCTCGCGGATTTCGGTTTCGAGGCGATCGCCACCTCGTCGGCAGCGCTCGCCTGGACGCTGGCCAAGCCGGATGCGACCGGCGGCGTCACCCGTGACATCGCGATCGCGCATGCGACGGTTCTGGCGGAGGCAAGCGGGCTTCCGGTCAATGGCGATTTTGAAAGCGGCTATGGCCGAACGCCTGCGGAGGTTGCCGAGACGATCAAGCGGGCGATCGACGCCGGCGTCGCCGGCTGCTCGATCGAAGACGATGACCAGGAGGCCGGCAGCCTCTATCCACTCGACGAAGCGCTGCGCCGCTTCTCCGCGGCCAAGGAAGCTGTCATCAAGTCGGGCTCCGATTTCGTGCTGACCGGCCGCTGCGAGGTCTTCTTCAGTGAGCATGTCGACATGCTCGGGGAGGCGATCCGCCGGCTCAAGGTATACGAAGCGGCGGGGGCCGATGTCGTCTATGCCCCCGGCCTCACGACCGAAGCGGAGATTCGCGCCGTGGTCGCGGCGGTGAAGGTGCCGGTCAACGTGCTCGCCGGCCTCGGCGGCGTGTCGAACGACATCGCCGCACTTGAGCGGCTCGGCGTCAAGCGCGTCTCGATCGGCTCAGGACTCGCCAAGGTCGCGCTCGGCGCCTTCTTGAGGGCGGCGCAGGGGCTCGCGGACCGTAAGGTCGCCTTCGATGGATCTGCGGCGTCGAGCACATTGAATGGCGCGTTTACGCGCCCGCACGACGAGGACGAGGATGACTGAGCGCGATCTTTCGTCATGGACGGCGCGGCCCCGTCCGACCGCCGGGACGATCGAGGGGCGCTGGTGTCGGCTCGAACGGCTCGATCCGGCCCGTCACGGCGACAGTCTCTACGAGGCGTCGGTCGCGCCGGGGAGCGAGCAGCGATTCCGCTATCTCTTCGAGCCGCCGCCCGCCAACCGCGCCGACGTCGATACGTGGCTTGCGAAAGCGAGCGCGACGGAAGACCCGCGCTTCTACGCCGTCGTCGATCCGGCGAGCGGTCGGGCGGAGGGGCGGCAGGCGCTGATGCGCATCACGCCGGAGCACGGCGTCATCGAGATCGGCAGCATTCTTTGGGGTCCGAAGATCGCCCGCACGCGGATTGCGACCGAGGCGCTCTATCTCTTCGCTCGCCATTCCTTCGACGATCTCGGCTATCGCCGCTTCGAATGGAAATGCGATTCACAGAATGCGCCGTCGCGGCGCGCCGCGCTTCGCTTTGGCTTCGCGTTCGAGGGAATCTTTCGAAGCCACATGGTTGTGAAGGGCAAGAACCGCGACACCGCTTGGTTCGCGATCACCGAAGCCGACTGGCCGCGCGTCAGGGCCGGCATGGAGCACTGGCTCGGCCCGGCGAATTTCGATGCGGACGGCAGGCAGAAAGAGCGGCTTGACGTGCGGGCGGCGGAGTGAGCGAGGCTACCGCGGCTTGGTTGTTTGCGGGCCGGGTATCTGCGGCGGCTTCGCACCCTCCTCCTCCGCGAGCTTCCGCTCCAGATCGAGCAGTTCCTCGCGCATCTTCGCTTTCTTGATCTCCAGCGCCAGCCAGGCCTCCTCGCGCGAGAACATGTCGAGTTTCCACACCAGGTAGATATTCAGGGCCGCGAGGCCGATCACGAAGCCCCCGCCCCAGGGGGAGTTCTTGAAGAAAATGATCACCCCCGACAGGAAGAGCAGGGCGTTTCCGACATACGCGGGCCATCTGTAGTAGGCGGGCATCTCAGGGAGATGCCACAGCCGAGGCCAAAAGTCGCCACCCGCCTTCAACGGCAACCGCCCGGCTGCGGCGTTAACGGTTGGAAAAGGCCGCGGAAGCGCAGTAAGCATCGGGCGCCTTCGGGCGAGAGACGCATGAGCATCGCACATTCGCATCATCACCACGCCGGGGACGATCACGGCCACGCGCATAGCCATGCGCCCGACGTGACGGGGGGAAACCGGCGCCGCGTCCTCCTCGCGGCGGTGCTCACCTGCGGTTTCATGGCGGTAGAGGCCGTCGGCGGGTTCCTCACCGGGTCGCTCGCGCTGCTCGCCGATGCCGGCCACATGCTGACCGATTCCGTGGCGCTGGTGCTTGCCTATGTGGCCTACCGGATGGGCGATCGCCCGGGGACCAGCCGCATGACCTACGGCTTCGACCGGCTGAAGATCCTGGTCGCCTACACGAACGGGCTGACGATCCTCGCCATCGCGCTCTGGATCGTGCTGGAGGCGGTCGGACGCCTGATGGCGCCGCCGTCGATCCTCGGCGGCGCGATGTTCGGCATCGCGACGGCGGGTCTCATCATCAACGTCGTCGTCTTCGCGGTGCTTGCCGGCGGCGACCGCGAGTCGCTCAATCTCCGCGCCGCGATCCTGCATGTGCTGGGCGATCTCCTCGGCTCGGTCGCCACGATCGCGGCAGCGCTCATCATCCTCGTAACCGGCTGGCTGCCGGCCGATCCCTTGCTTTCAATGCTGGTGGCGCTGCTCCTCGTGGTCAGCGCCTGGCGGCTCATGCGCGAGTCCGGGCTGATCCTGCTGGAGGCCGCGCCGCCGCGCATCGACCGCAACGCGGTCGCCCGCGACATCGAGAAAAACGCGGAAGGGGTGGTCGACGTGCACCATATGCATGTCTGGACGCTCGACGGTAAGCAGCTTCTGGCGACGCTGCACGCGCGGCTGTCGCGCGGCTCCGACGCGGAGCACAGCATCGCCGCCATCAAGGAACGGCTCAGCGAAGCGCACGGCATCCACCATGCGACCGTGGAGGTCGAGACGGGGCCGGCGTGTCCGGACGAACGCAAAGACAGAGTGTGAGAGAGGAAACGGAATGGGACGGCTTGAGGGTAAACGCGCGTTTCTGACGGCAGCCGGACAGGGAATCGGCCGCGCCACGGCGGAGGCGTTCGCGCGCGAGGGTGCCGAGGTCATCGCGACCGACGTCCATCCGGCGAAGCTTGAGGGACTGAAAGACGCAGGCGTCGCCCGGCTCGAGGGGCTCGATGTCCGCGACACCAACGCCGTCAACGTGCTCGCCGCTTCGGTCGGCTCGATCGACGTGCTCTTCAACTGCGCCGGCTTCGTCCATCACGGCACGGTGCTCGATTGCTCGGAGCAGGAGTGGGACTTTTCGTTCGATCTGAACGTCAAGTCGATGCATCGGACGATCCGCGCCTTCCTGCCGGGCATGATGGAGCGCGCCGCCGCGCGCGGGAAAACGAGCTCGGTCGTCAACATCGCATCAGGCGCGTCCTCGATCCGCGGCATTCCGAACCGCTATGTCTACGGGACCACAAAGGCCGCGGTGATCGGGCTCACGAAGGCCGTTGCCGCCGACTTCATCCGCAAGGGGATCCGCTGCAATGCGATCTGCCCCGGAACCGTGCTCTCGCCCTCGCTCGAGGATCGCATCGAGACGCTCGGCAAGGAGGTCGGTGGGCGCGACAAGGCGATGGAGATGTTCGTCTCGCGCCAGCCGATGGGCCGGCTTGGAACGGCGGAGGAGATGGCCGCCGTCGCCGTCTATCTGGCCTCCGACGAGAGCGATTTCACGACCGGCATCACCATCTCGCCGGACGGCGGGTTCTCGCTTTGACAGGCGAACGCGAAGATCGTCGCGGAGCCTACATCGCTTCGGCGGTGATTCTGATCGTCGTGATGGCGGGCTGGTTCGCGATGCCCCGGATCATGCTCATGGTGAGCGGTGGCGGCCCAATCGCCGGCGTCGCCGTGGCCATCGCCTTCATGCTTGCCTTTTTTGCCGTGCTGTGGCTCAGGGCGCGCCATCAGCGGCGTATTCATCGGGACTGACAATGCACATTCTCATCACGGGCGCGGCCGGAATGATCGGCCGCAAGATCACCGAGCGCATCCTTCGTGACGGCCATATCGGGCGACGCGAGGTCAACAAGCTCACGCTGCACGACATCGTCGAGCCGACCGCCAAGCCGACGGAAGACATCACGATCCGTCCGATCGTCGGCGATCTCGCCGACAGGCGGTTGATCGACCACCTGCTTTCCGAGAAGCCCGATATCGTCATGCACCTTGCGGCGATCGTCTCGGGCGAGGCGGAAGCGGATTTCGACAAGGGCTATGCGGTCAATTTCGACGGGATGCGGCTTCTGTTCGATGCGATCAGGCTGCAGAACTTGCATCCGCGTGTCGTCTATGCCTCCTCGATCGCGGTCTACGGCGCGCCGTTTCCCGATCCGATCCCCGACAATTTCCACCTGACGCCGCTGACCTGCTACGGCACGCAGAAGGCGGTCGGCGAGTTCCTGCTCAACGACTACACGCGGCGCGGCTTCTTCGACGGGATCGGGCTCAGGCTTCCGACGATCTGCGTCAGGCCCGGAAAACCCAACAAGGCGGCGTCCAGCTTCTTTTCCGGCATCATCCGCGAGCCGCTCAAAGGCGAGGAGGCGCTGCTTCCGGTCGCCGACAGCGTCATGCACTGGCTGGCAAGCCCGCGCTCGGCGGTCGGCTACTTCCTGCACGCGGCGGAGATCGATCTCGATCCCATCGGCCCGCGCCGCTGCCTGACCATGCCTGGGGTTGGGGCGACGGTCGGCGACGAGATCGCGGCGCTTGGCAAGGTCGCGGGCGAGAAGGCGGTGAAGCTCATCCGCCGCGAGCCCGACCCCGTCGTGGAACGCATCGTCGCCGGCTGGCCGACGCGATTCGAGGCGAAGCGCGCGCGCGACCTCGGGTTCACCACCGACGAGAGCTTTGAGGCGATCATCCGCGCCCATATCGAAGACGAGCACGGCGGGCGCGCACCGATCATGGCCTGAGCCACGCATCCCGCGCCGTCGTGCCATGCTAGGGAGCATGGAGGCGTGACGGCTGAGGCAGGCGTGCAGCAGGGCACGGAACAAAAGGCGCAAAAGAAGCGGACGCGCGGCAGGTGGCGCTCCGGCAGGTGGCTGTGGCTGCGGCGCATCGCGATTGCGGTGCTTGCGCTCGTGCTTTTGCCCTACCTGATCGTGCCGCTTTACGCCGTGGTCAATCCGCCAATCACGATGGTCATGCTGCAACGCGCCGTCTTCGGCAGCGGCATCCACAAGCAGTGGGTTGGTCTCAAGGACATCTCGCCGAATCTCGTGCGCGCAGTGCTGGCGAGCGAGGACGCCCGCTTCTGTTCGCATCACGGCATCGACTGGGTGGAGGTGCAGAACGCGCTCGATGACGAGGACGGGCCTATGCGCGGCGCGAGCACGATCACCATGCAGGTGGCGCGCAACCTCTTCTTCCCCGCGGTGCGGAGTTGGATCAGGAAAGCGTTCGAGGTGCCGCTCGCGCTCTATGCCGACTTTGTCCTTTCGAAGCGGCGCATCCTGGAACTTTATCTGAACATCGCGGAGTGGGGTGACGGCGTCTTTGGGGCAGGGGAGGCGGCCAAGCGCTATTTCGGCGTGCCGGCCGCACGGCTGACGCCCGGGCAGGCGGCGCTCCTCGCGGCGGCGCTGCCGTCCCCTGTGACCCGCAACCCGGGGAAGCCGAGCGCGAGGCTCTGGCGGCTCGCCCGGCGGGTCGATCGGCGGGCGGCCGCGCTCGGACCTGCAGCGGATTGCGTCCTGAAATAAGCGCTGCCGGCTGGCCAAAACGGCTCGAAAGCTCTATAGCCCGGCCCGAAACAGCCCGCGTGCGACAGCGCCGGGTGGCCGGCGATGCCGGAATTTCCTTTCCGTTGGAGCATGAAATGCCAGTTCCGAAGCGAAAAACCTCGCGCATGAAGCGCGGATTCCGCCGTTCCCACGACGCCCTCACGAAGCCGACCTACGTGGAGGACAAGGAGTCGGGCGAACTCAGGCGGCCACACCACATCGACCTGAAGAGCGGCAAGTATCGCGGCCGCGAGGTTCTGGCGCCGGAGGAATAGGCGCGCCGCGGCTCGGGCTATTTTCGCCCGGCGATCGTATCGAGCGTCTTCTGCATCTCGGAAAGCTGACGGCGGAGGGAGTCAATCTCCTTCTCGCTCGCCTCCGGGTGCGCCGCAGCGTCTCCGGCCTTGCCGCCGGAGTTCCCCGCGCCGGCCGCAAACGGCATCCACATGCGCATCGCCTCGGTGAACATCTCCATGTTCCGCCGGGTGTGCTCCTCCATTGCGCCGAGCGCGCCTACGCCGAGCGGGCCGCCTGAGAGCGCGCGCGTCATCTGCTCCCGGAGCTTGTCCTGGTTGTGGGTGAAGGAGGAGAGCGACGATTCGAGATAGGTCGGGACCAGCGCCTGCATCTGGTCGCCATAGAAGCGGATGAGCTGGCGCAGGAACGCGATGCCCATAAGCGGCTGACCGCCGCGCCCTTCCTGCTCGAAGATGATCTGCCCGAGCACGGCGCGGGTGATGTCCTCGCCGGTCTTGGCGTCCGTAACCACGAAATCCTCGCCATTTTTGACCATACGGGCGAGGTCCTCGAGCGTCACATAGGTCGACGTCCCCGTATGGTAGAGCCTTCGATTGGCGTATTTCTTGATGATGGTCGGCTTTTCGCCAGCCATTGCGGCACCTCTTGCCGGTTCCCCCTACGGATCCGATATCAGGATAGGGAGGAAGCGGCAGTCCGGTCCAGCGATTTCGCAACTGCGGTAAAGCGAGCCGGAGCGCCCAGGCGTTGACAGACATTCGCGCGACCTTCTTAACCGTCTTAGTCTTCCGCCGCCTAGCACCGGCCAGAGCATCGTCAAAGGAGACACACCCGTGACAGATATCGTGATCGCCAGCGCCGCGCGGACGCCCGTCGGCTCGTTCAACGGCGCCTTCGCCACGCTTCCCGCGCATGAGCTCGGTGCGGTGGCCATCAAGGGCGCGCTGGAGCGCGCCGGGGTCGCGCCGGAGGAGGTGACGGAGGTCATCCTCGGTCAGATCCTGACTGCGGCCGAGGGGCAGAACCCGGCGCGGCAGGCGGCGATGGCGGCCGGCATCCCGAAGGAATCGACGGCCTGGGCGCTGAACCAGCTCTGCGGCTCGGGGCTCCGGGCAGTTGCCCTCGGCATGCAGCAGATCGCGCTCGGCGACGCCGACATCATTGTCGCCGGCGGGCAGGAATCCATGTCGATGGCCCCGCATGCCGCGCATCTGCGCCAAGGGGTGAAGATGGGCGACTACGCGATGATCGACACGATGCTGAAGGACGCGCTGCTCGACGCCTTCAACGGCTATCACATGGGCGTCACGGCGGAGAACGTCGCCAAGCAGTACCAGATCACGCGCGCGCAGCAGGACGAGTTCGCGGTCGCTTCGCAGAACAAGGCGGAGGCAGCGCAGAAGGCGGGGCGCTTCAAGGACGAAATCGTGCCGGTCACGCTGAAGACCCGGAAAGGCGATATCGTCGTCGATCAGGACGAATATATCCGCCCGGGGGTGACGCTCGATGGCATCGCGAAGCTCCGCCCGGCCTTCGATAAGGAGGGCTCGGTCACGGCGGCCAACGCTTCCGGCATCAACGACGGCGCCGCGGCGGTGGTCCTGATGCGCGCCTCGGAGGCCAAGAAGCGCGGAATCGAGCCGCTCGCCCGCATCGTCTCCTGGGCGACGGCAGGCGTCGATCCGGCGATCATGGGCACCGGGCCGATCCCCGCCTCACGCAAGGCGCTGGAGAAGGCGGGCTGGACGAAGGACGACCTCGACCTCGTGGAGGCGAACGAGGCGTTCGCCGCGCAGGCCTGCGCCGTCAACAAGGACCTCGGCTGGAACACCGAGATCGTCAACGTCAACGGCGGCGCGATCGCCATCGGCCACCCGGTCGGCGCATCGGGCGCGCGCGTGTTGAACACGCTGCTCTTCGAGATGAAGCGCCGCGACGCGAAGAAGGGCCTTGCCACGCTCTGCATCGGCGGCGGCATGGGCATCGCCATGTGCGTGGCGCGCGATTGACCTGACGCAAGGCGCGGCGGCGGCACGCGCCTAGGCACAAAGGCAAGAAGGCCGCGAGAGTCGGCCGAACGAGGGAGGTAAGTATGACCAGGGTCGCGCTGGTGACAGGCGGGACGCGTGGGATTGGCGCGGCCATCGCGAAGGCGCTTATGGCCGCCGGCCACAAGGTGGCGGCCACCTATGCGGGCCATACGGAGACGGCAGAGGCCTTCAAGAAGGCGACCGGCATCGGCGTTCACAAATGGGATGTTGGAGACCCGGACGCCTGCGAGGCGGGCGTGAAGGAGGTCGAGGCGGAAGTCGGCCCTGTCGACATCCTCGTCAACAATGCCGGCATCACGCGCGACAGCTGGTTCCACAAGATGGATCACGCCACGTGGTCGGCGGTGCTCAGAACCAATCTCGATTCGATGTTCAACATGACGCGGCCGGTGATCGAGGGCATGCGCGCACGGAATTTCGGCCGCGTCGTCAACATCTCGTCGATCAACGGCCAGAAAGGCCAGCTCACGCAGGTCAACTACTCGACCGCGAAGGCCGGCGTGATCGGCTTCACCAAGGCGCTGGCGCTCGAAAATGCGCGCAAGGGCATCACCGTCAACGCCGTGTGCCCGGGCTATATCGACACCGATATGGTGCACGCCATGGATGAGAAGGCGCTTGCCGGAGTCATCGCGCAAATCCCGGTCGCAAGGCTCGGCAAGGCTGAGGAGATCGGTGCGCTCGTCAGCTACTTGGCCTCGGAGGAATCGGGCTTCATGACCGGGGCGGTGCTGTCGATCAACGGTGGGCAATATATGGCCTAACCGCCGGTTCGGCAGCCGATTTCCCGGCTTTCTCAGGGCGCAGGGCCGCGTCCCCCATCTTTGCTTTCGCCCGCTGCCGGGATACTTAGCCGGCCGCGGGCGTTGATTCGAGAACAATGGCCGACATCGAGCTTAGAGACGGCACGACCGATCCCGACCAGTTGCCGGCGCGGCCGCATGCGCTGCGCCGCCTCAGGCCCGTGTGGACCGTGCTTCACGATGCGACTTTCGGCGTTTTCCGCCACGACGGCGTGATGGTGGCGAGCGCCATCTCCTATTCGCTGATCTTTGCCATGTTTCCGTTCGCGATCTTCCTAGTCGCGCTGGGCGCGGTCGTCGGCGGCTCCGACCTTTCGGCGTATATCAGCCGCGAGGCGATGACGATCCTGCCGCCGAACGTCATCGATACGCTAAAGCCGGAGCTCGACCGCATCTTCGCGGTGGCAAACCGCGCGAGCCCGCTCACCTTCGGCCTGCTGGTGACGCTCGTCTGCATCACCGGGGCCGTGGAGGCGATCCGCGACGGCCTGAACCGCGCCTACGGCTGCGCCGAGGACCGCCATCCGGTGCGCCGCTATGCGAGCAGCCTCATCTTCGTCCTCTTCGGAATGGCATTTCTGCTGGTTGTCGCGGCGCTCGGCGTCGCCGTGCCGATCGGGCTTGGGATCGTCGACCGCTATCTGCCGGGCGAGATCAACGTTGGCCTGATCGAGGCCGCGCGCGAGGCGCTGCTTGTCGTTGTGGCGCTGGCGATGCTTTTCTCGTTCCACCTGTTCCTGCCGGCGCGGCGGCGGCACATCAAGCACGTGGTCGGAGGCGTGCTCTTCACGGTCGTCGGCTGGTGGCTCGCCGGCAAGCTCTTCGGGCTCTATATCGGCAAAATCGCGAATTACGGCGCGACCTATGCGGGGCTCGCCGGCTTCGTGGTCCTGATGTTCTTCCTCTACATCCAGGCGCTGATCTTCCTCTACGGCGCGGAGCTGAACCGCTCGATCGCCGATTTCCGCGGCGAAGCGCTCTGCCGTAAGAGCGTGTAGGCTTGATCTGCCTAGCCCGGTACCCAGCCGGGCGGAGCCATCTCGAAGCCCTCGAACCGGAATCCCGGCGCGACGGTGCAGCCGACCAGCGTCCATGCACCGAGGCTTTCCGCCGACTGCCATGCGTTGACGGGCACGATCACCTGCGGCCGTTCGCCGGCGGCGATGGCGGGCCCGAGCCTCATCGTCTCGACCGCCTTCCCGTCCGGCGAAATCGCAGAAGCTCAGCGCGTCGCCGGCATAGAAGTGCCACGTCTCAACCGCGTCGACGCGATGCCAGTGCGAGCGTTCGCCGGCTTGGAGCAGGTAGTAGATGGCGGTCGAGAGGGCGCGGCCGTCGGGACCCGATGCGTCGCGAAACGTCTCGCGGAAATGCCCGCCCTCGGGATGCGGCGCGAGGCCGAGCAGGCGGACGACGTCCGCCGCGGAAAGCGGCCGCAAGCTCAGAACTTGTCCTTGCGCTTGCGGATTTCGGCGAAGACTTCCGCCGGCTTGGCGTTCGCCATGCCGAGACCCCGCATCAATGCCGGGTCGTCGGCGCGCAGGAACGGGTTCGTCGCCTTCTCGGCGCCGATCGTCGTCGGCAGCGTGGGCTTTGCGGCGGCGGTGAGCTTCTCCACCTCCGCCATGCGCATCTTGAGCGCCTCGTTCTTCGGGTCGACGGTCAGCGCGAATTTTCCGTTGTTCAACGTGTATTCGTGGCCGCAATAGAGCGTCGTGTCGTCGGGGAGCGCGCGAAGCGTCTTCAGCGAATCCCACATCATCGGGAAGTCGCCCTCGATGACGCGGCCGCAGCCGAGCGAGAAGATCGTGTCGCCGACGAAGACGAGCTTTTCCGACGGCATGTAGTAGGAGATGTGGTCGAGCGTGTGGCCCGGCGTCTCGATGACCTGAACCTTGACGCCCGCCCACTCGAAGCTGTCGCCGTCCTTGACCGTGCGATCGTACATGCCGGTCTCCGCCGCGCTCGCCTCAGGCCCGATCACCTCGCACTCGTAGGCCGCCTGCAGGGCAGGGATGCCCTCGATGTGGTCGAAATGCTTGTGCGTGACGAAGATTTCGGTGAGCGTCCAGCCGCGCTCCTTCAGTGCTTCAATGATCGGGTCGGCATCGGGCGCGTCGATCGCGGCCGTCTTGCCGGTCTTTTCGTCGTGCAGGAGCACCGAAAAGTTGTCGGATCGCGAGATAAACTGGGCCACGTCGAGCGTTGGCATCACAAAACTCCGGAATCATCTGTCCACGCAATATTAGCCGCTTCGGGGCGAGGATGAACCCCGCCCGTTCCGATCCCTCGACCGGGTCGGCGGGCGCGGTGATAATAGGCGCTATGCATCTCGACGTCGTCGATCTTCGCGACTTCTACGCCTCGCCGGTCGGGCAGATGGTGGCGCGCCAGCTCGCGCCCGTCATCGGGTCGCTGGTTCACGCCGACTCCGCCACGCGCGTGCTCGGCTTCGGCTTCGCGACGCCCTATCTCGTCGCTCCCGGAGCGGAGCGCGTCATCGCCTTCATGCCGGCAGGGCAGGGGGTCATCGACTGGCCGCCAGGCGCCGGGTCGGCGACGGCGCTGGTGGAGGAGGACTCGCTGCCGCTGCCCGATTCCTCCATCGACCTCGTGATGCTCGTGCATGCGCTTGAAATGTCGGAGCGCCCGAAGGCGTTGATGGCGGAGATCCGCCGCGTTCTGACGAGCGGCGGGCGGCTGATCGTCGTCGTGCCGAACCGGCAGGGGCCGTGGGCGGCGACCGAACTTTCGCCATTCGGCTTCGGTCAGCCCTATTCGCGCGGGCAGCTCCGCAGCCTCTTCGCGCAGGCCGGTTTCGAGGCCGAGACCTGGACGAGCGGCCTCCACATGGCGCCGGGCTCGTGGCGGCCGCTGCTCGGGGCGGCGCGCGCGCTCGACCGGATCGGCCGCATCGTCTGGCCGGCTTTCGCCGGCGTCATCGTCGTCGCGGCCGCGAAGCGGACGGTGCAGGGCGTGACCGTCAAGGCAAGGCCGCGGCTCGCGCCTTCGCTCCGCCCGGCGCTCAGCCCGCCGGCGGGGGCCATCGGGCGCGAAAGCTGCGCCGACGCGCAACCTTCCATCGGTCTCGGCAGATCGTCCGGCTCAGCGCCGTGAGAGCAGGAAGATCGCCTGCTCGGCGAGCAGGTTCCACAGCGGCAGGCGGATGACGCGGTTCAGCACGCGGTCCTTGCCGTAAAGCGCCACCGCCTTCTCGATCCGCGCGTCGACATCCTCGATCAGCGTGACGAAGTCGCGGACGGTGCAGAAGTGGATATTCGGCGTGTCGTACCAGGAATAAGGCAGGTCCTCGGTGATCGGCATGCGGCCCCTGACGAGAAGCTGGCTGCGCACGCGCCAATTGCCGAAATTCGGGATCGACACGACGGCCTTGCTGCCGATCCTGCAGAAGCTGCTCGATCACGATGCGGGGGTTGCGCGTCGCTTGCAGCGTCTGGCTCAGGATCACGAAGTCGAAGGCGGCGTCGGGATAGGTGGCGAGATCGTGGTCGGCGTCGCCCTGCACGACGGAGAGCCCGCGCGCCACCGCCTCGTTGACGCCCTTCTGCGAAAGCTCGATGCCGCGGCCGTCAACCTGCTTCTCCGCTTCGAGCCGCGTCAGAAGCGCCCCGTCGCCGCAGCCGATGTCGAGCACGCGCGCGCCCGGCGTGACGAAGCCGGAGATGATCTTGAGATCGATGCGCTCCGCGTGCCCCTCCAGCGTGTGGCGCTGCATTTCCGTGGTCATGCGAGACCCCGGCGGCGCGCGGCAGCGGAAAGGAAGCCGGAGACCGTCCGGAAGACCTCCGGCTCGTCGAGCAGGAAGGCGTCGTGGCCGCCGTCGGTCTCGATCTCGACGAACGAGACGTTCGCGGCGGCGGCGCTCAGTGCCTGCACGATGGTGCGGTTCTCGTCCGTGGGGAACAGCCAGTCGGACGTGAAGGACACCACGCAGAAGCGCGTGTCGCTGCCCTTGAAGGCGTTGGCGAGGATGCCGCCATAATCGTTCGCGAGATCGAAATAGTCCATCGCCCGCGTCATGTAGAGATAGGAGTTCGCGTCGAAGCGGCCGACGAATGTCCGCCCCTGGTGGCGCAGATACGATTCCACCTGGAAGTCGGCATCGAAGCCGAAGGCGAGCTTGGCGCGGTCCTGCAATTGGCGGCCGAACTTCCGGTGCAGCGCCTCGTCGGACATGTAGGTGATGTGCGCGGCCATGCGCGCGACGGCGAGGCCTTTGCGCGGGCTGCGCCCGGCTTCCGCGTATTTGCCGCCGCACCAGTCGGGGTCCGCCATCACCGCCTGCCGGCCGACTTCGTGGAAGGCGATGTTCTGCGACGAATGGCGCGCAGCGCAGGCGATCGGCACCGCCGCGAAAACGCGCTCCGGATAGCTCGCCGCCCATTGCAGCACCTGCATGCCGCCCATCGAGCCGCCGATCACGCAAAGCAGCTGTCGATGCCGAGGCGGTCGATCAGCATCGCCTGCGCACGCACCATGTCGCGGATGGTGATGACCGGAAGCTCAAGCCCGTAGGGCTGTCCGGTCGCCGGATCGGCCGACGCGGGGCCGGTGGTGCCCATGCAGCCGCCGAGCACGTTGGCGCAGATCACGAAATAGCGGTCGGTGTCGATCGGCCGCCCGGGCCCGACCATCAGCGACCACCAGCCGGGTTTGCCGGTAACCGGGTGGAGGCTGGCGACATGCTGGTCGCCGGTCAGCGCATGGCAGACAAGAATGGCGTTCGACTTGTCGGCATTGAGTTCGCCATAGGTCTGATAGGCGACCTGGAAGGGGGCGAGCGAAACTCCGGCGTCGAGCGGCAGGGGCTCGTCGGCGCCGAAATGCGCGACCGGGCTCGCCGGCCGCTCGGCTTGCGCGCGGGCGATCGTCTCCATCTCCGCGAGATGGGTCTCGATCCGCGTCATCGGACTTTCGTGGGCGCCTCTTGCGCCATGGTGGAACTCCAACAAAAACCCGGCCGCGCTTTCCTCAAAAAGCAAGACCGGGGGGTTCCACCTCCGGCCTTTTAGCGAGTTTGTTTAACGTGGCTGCAAGCCGGCCGGCTCAAATTCACCACGGGAGAAAGCTCGTTATCCCTCTCCGCTTCCGGCGTCAATGGCGCTGGGGCGGCGCACGGCAAAGCGCTATCGGCGAAGTGTCAATGTTTTCTTTGCGTTCGGCCGGGTCGGCGGCTAATGACGCGGGCGCGAAACTCCGAAATTCCGCGAGGGAACGAATGGACAAGGCGGCGCCCGATCCGCTGACCGCGATCCGCAGTCGCATCGATCAGATCGACGAGGCCATGCACCGGCTTCTGATCGATCGCTCGGGCGTGATCGCCGAGCTGATCCGCGTCAAGGGCACGAGCAAGCCCGGCGCCGCCTTCCGGCCCGACCGGGAGGCCGACCAGATGCGCCGCATCGCCATGCGCCACGAAGGCGGGTTGCCGCTCACGACGGTCGAGCACATCTGGCGGGAGATCATCACGACGTTCACGGCGATGCAGGCGCCGTTTTCGGTCATCGCCGGACCGTCGAAGGACGCGCTCGCGATGCGCGATCTGGTGCGCTTCACTTTCGGCTTCTCCGTGCCGGTCGAGCAGGCGAAGACCAACGAGGCGGCGATCGAGGAGGTTGCCCGTTCGCGCCGCGCTGTCGCCGTCGTCGCCGCCGCGTCGAAGGAGCGATGGTGGGGCGGACTGATCGGCGCGCGCGCGCCGAAGGTCTTTGCGAAACTGCCCTTCATCGAGAGCCCCGACCGTCCTGCCGATCTTCCTGCCTTCGTCGTGGGCCCGCCTCTCAAGCAAAGCTTCGTTCCAGACATTCGCCTCGTCGCCGTGGAGGCGACGCCGCGGCTCAAGCAGGCGACGGAATCGCTCGGCGCTACGCTTGTCGGTCGCAGCAAGGACGAGGCGCTCGTCGCGCTTCCAATCGCCGCCAGCATCGACGAGCTTGCCGCGGCAGCGAAATTTCCCAAAAAGGCCGCGCGCGAGGTCGGCGGCTTCTTCCAGCCGATCCGTTGGTTTTCGGAGCGCGTCGCATGAGCGCCGCCAAGTCCGACGCAACGGCCGCAGCAGGTCCGCGCACGCGCGCTGGCGTGCAACAGATTTCCGCCTACGTGCCGGGTGACGACCGCTCAAGCGCAAGCCGCGTCTTCAAGCTCTCGTCGAACGAAACGCCGCTCGGTCCGAGCCCGCTCGCGATCGAAGCCTACCGCGCCAATGCCGACATGCTTCACGTCTATCCGGAGGGGTCGGCGCGGGTGCTGCGGGAAGCAATCGCGAAGACGTTCGGGCTGAACCCCGAACGGATCGTCTGCGGTAACGGCTCCGATGAGCTTCTGACGCTGATCGCGCAGAACTACCTCACGCCGGGCGACGAGGCGATTTATTCCGCGCACGGATTCCTGGTGTACAAGATCGCCATCCTCGCTTCCGGCGGGACGCCGGTGGTGGCGCCGGAGACCGTGGAGACCGTCGACGTCGACGCCATCCTTGCGTGCGTCACGCCGAAGACGCGCGTCGTCTATCTCGCCAATCCCAACAATCCGACCGGCACCTACATTCCCTACGACGAGGTGAAGCGGCTGCATGCCGGCCTGCCCGGAAACGTGCTTCTCGTGCTCGACGCGGCCTACGCCGAATACGTCCGCCGCAACGACTATGCGAGCGGCGTGGAGCTTGCGGCGGAAGCCGAGAACGTCGTGATGACGCGCACCTTCTCGAAGATCTTCGGGCTCGCCAATCTTCGCATCGGCTGGGCCTATGGTCCGGCCTCTGTGATCGACGCGCTGAACCGCACGCGCGGACCGTTCAACGTCAACGGGCCGGCGCTTGCGGCCGGCGCGGCGGCGCTTGCCGACCGCGCGCATCTTGAATTGTCGGTTGCGCACAATTCGGTGTGGCTCGACTGGCTGACGCGGGAGATCACCGCGCTCGGATTGCGCGTCACGCCGAGCGTCGGCAATTTCATCCTGATCCATTTCCCCGACGACCGGGAGAATGCGGCGGTCGCGGCGGATCAGTTCCTGCGCGAGCGTGGGCTCGTGCTTCGCCGTGTCGCCGGCTACGGATTCCCGAATGCGCTCAGGATGAGCGTCGGCACGGAGGAAGCGAACAGCGGCGTCGTCGCAGCGCTTGGGGAATTTCTAAGGTAGAAAAGACGGCATGGAACAAGCTGTCCGCAAACTCGCCATTATCGGGCAGGGGCTGATCGGCTCCTCGATTACGAGGGCTGCGCTGGAATACTCCGCTGCAGATCAGGTCGTGGTCACCGATATCTCACCCAAGATACGGGAGACGGTTCTTCGTCTCGGATTAGGGAACGCCAAGGTCGTCGATACAAACAGAGAAGCGATCCAAGGCGCGGATCTCGTGGTCCTCTGTGTCCCTGTGGGCCAGATGTCCGCGGTCGCCGCCGAAATAGGCGGGCTCCTTGAAAGCGGAGCGATCCTTACGGACGTGGGTTCGGTGAAATGCTCAGTCGTGGAGGACGTCATTCCGCATCTCCGCGATGACGTCCATTTCATACCGTCTCACCCGCTGGCCGGTACCGAGAATTCCGGGCCGGAGAGCGGCATGGCCGACCTGTTCGTCGACCGGTGGTGCATCATCACTCCTCTCAACGATGACGCCGCCGCGATCGATCGGATCAAGAAGTTCTGGCAGTCACTGGGATCTCACGTGGAGCTTATGTCTACCAAGCACCACGACTACGTTCTTTCGATCACCAGCCATATTCCTCATTTGATCGCCTTCACGATATTCCACACTGCGCTGCGCCACGAGCGCATCTCGGATTCGGAGGTCATGAAATTTTCCGCGGGAGGGTTTCGCGACTTTACGCGGATCGCCTCTTCGAATCCGACGATGTGGAGAGACATATTCTTGAGCAATCGCGAAGCGATCCTTGATGTTCTGAGCGAGTTTAACGCCGACCTGTCTTCGCTCGCCGAGGCGATAAGAAAGGGAGATGGAGAGAAGATATTCCACGACCTTTCGACCAGCAGGCTCACTCGCAGGAAGATCATCGAGAGAGAGCATATTTCTGTAAAAGCGAAAAAGGATCTGAAGATCGGAACCAGGATCAGAAGGCCCTACTCCGTTGATGAGTAGCTCGCGGCCTTATCCGACGACGGTCCCCGCTTCCCGGGTCATGATCTAGAGCCGCAGGCGCGGCAGCGGGAACTCGAGCAGGCCGATCTTGGCGCGGCTTTTCTGTATCGACACGCGCACCTCCGTCCCCGGCTGACCGTCGATCGTCGTCGGCTCGCCGGAGAGAAGGAGCCCCGCGATCGCGCCGTTGCTCGCCCTTTGCAATTGCTCCGGCAACGCTGCGATCAGATCGTGGAACGACTCGATCCCGGTAATGCGAAGCACGATCGTGCCGTCGACGATGCCGCCCGGCCCGAGCGAGAGATCGCCTTCGATCATGAAGCGCGCGCCGCCGCTCTCGACCGATATCTGGATGCCGCGCGCCTCGACCGGGAGATCGATGCCGTTGCGTCCGGAGGCGAGGTCGCGCGGCGGCACGGAAAGCTCCGCGGCGGCGCTTCCCGTCAGCGGGGGAAAGCGCGTGCCGCCGGAGGTGAAGGCGAGGTCTGAGAACGTGAACGCAATGGCGCTGCCGCCGTTCGCCGACGGGGCGAGTTTCGCCCTGGCGCTCGTCGCGGCGACGGTCTGTTCGGGAAGGCCGGGAATGGTGAAGGCGCCGAGCAGGTCGGCGGCGTTGAATGCGACCGTCTTCGGACCGTCCATTCCGAGTCCGAAGTCGACTGCCGCCTTCGTCCAACGAAGCTCGACCGGGCCCTGGAGCATGGGAGATTCGACGCGCACCGGCGACTTGAGCGCAATCTCCGCCGTCATCGGATGCAGAACCGAAGCGCCGCCGGTCGCCCCGGCGAGGTCGGCATGCGTGCCGCTGGAGCGCTCCGCTACCGTGGTCGCGCCGCAACTGACGCGAAGCGCGAAGGGGAAACCGACGACGGTGCGGTTCGGGCATTCGACGTCGACGCCGCGCTCTGCGATCCGCTTGAGCGCCGGGTCGGCGTTGCGGTCGATCCAGCCGGCAAGCCAGAACCATCCGGCGACCCAGCCGGCAGCGATCACGACGACGATGACAAGGGCGGCGATGAGACGGCGCATCCCTCTCCTCTTCGCTGGTTGCGGTCGGTGACCTGCTTTGCTAGGCGAGCCGGCCCGTCCCGTCCCCCGGCATCACTCAAGGACCGATCCATGACCGATTTGTGGGTATTCGGCTACGGGTCGCTGATGTGGCGGCCGGGTTTTCCATATTTGGAGAGCCGGATCGCGCGGCTAATCGGCGCGCACCGCGCGCTTTGCGTCTATTCCTGGGTGCATCGCGGAACGGAGGAGCGTCCCGGCCTGGTGCTCGGGCTCGATCGTGGCGGCAATTGCAGCGGCATCGCGTTCCGCGTCGCCAGCAAGGAGCGCGACGGCGTGATCGCCTATCTCCGCGGGCGCGAGCAGGTGACGGCGGTTTATCTTGAGCGAATGCGGCCGATCCGCTTCGCCGACGGCGCGGAAACAAGCGCGCTCGCCTATCTCGTCGACCGGAGCCACCGGCAATATGCGGGGAAGCTCGACGAGGAGACGCAGTTTCGCCTGGTTGCCGATGCGACCGGGCAGTCAGGTGCGAACCGCGACTACGTGATCAGCACGGCCGCGCATCTTGCCGAGATCGGCGTGCCCGATGCGCGGCTGTCGCGGCTCGCCGCGCGGCTTGCGCCGGGCTCCTCTGCAAACCCGGTCTAGGCGGCGAGCCGAAGCTGCTGCCGCTCGGGGCGCAGATCGTCGATGACGGCGCGCCGCTCGGCCGGCGTCGTCGCCAGGAAATGCATGTAGACTTCGGCGCGGCGCGGCCGCGCGTTCTGCGGCATCCGCGCGAGCATATCGACCTCGCCGATCCAGACGATGTCACCGCCCGCGACGGCGATCGCGACGCCCGACTCGAAATCGGAGACCGCGGCGCCGCCGGTGCAGGTGAAGACGTAGCGCCTGCCGGAGCGGCCGATCCAATAGAGGTAGCGGGCCGGCAGGCCGGCGGCGATGGCGACTCGGGAAATCTGCGGCAGCGGGTTCATCGCGGTGCTCACGTAATAGAACAGACCAAGAACAACCTTTCTATGGCTGACGGGGCTGGCCGTCAAGTGTTCTCTCTTTTCCCCATAGTGCTACAATATATAGTGTAAATAAATGATGTATCCTACCGAATATGGCGAGGGGAGTCTTCGCTCCCGGTGGGCACGGCCGACTCGGCGAGCCGCCGCAGTTCGGGATTCGCTGCGAAAGCCTCGGCGATCAGAGCGCCGCTGGTCGTCTCCAGCATTTCCTTGAGCTGGGCGAGGAACACGTCCGGTGGAAGCCCCGGCGGGATCGGCGGAAGGCATTCGGCGCGGATTGTGCCCCGCCGGTGCGTCAGCGCGTGACGCGGCCAGTAGAGGCCGGAATTCAGCGCGATCGGCTGGCAGGGCACGCCGAGCTCGGCATAGAGCCGCGCGACGCCCTGGCGGTATTGGGTGGGCGGCGCCAGCGGCGCGCGCCGCGTCCCCTCCGGGAAGATGATGATCTGGCGGCCTTCGGCGACCGCGCGCCGCGCATGCGCGTTCATCGCCGCGATCACCGCCGGACCGCCGCCGCGGTCGATCGGGATCATACCGGCCTTCTTCAGATACCAGCCGAACAGCGGGACGAGGAGGAGCTGCCGCTTCAGGATGAAGCAGGGGAGGGAAAGGAGCTCCACGAAGCGGAGCGTCTCCCAGGCCGACTGATGCTTGGCGGCGACGATCAGCCCGCCGGCGGGGATGTTCTCGCGGCCGCGGATGTCGTCGTCGATGCCGCAAATGGTGCGGTGGAGGAAAAGCGTGGAGCGCACCCAGAAGCGCCCGATCGGCCAGAAGCAGCGCTCCGGCAGAAGCAGCACCGGCGAGAAGAGAATCGCCTGGACGAGGAAGTTCAGATAGGCCGCGAGATGGAAGAGGAGGGAGCGGAGGAGCACTTTGGCCTTCCCGGTTTTCCGCGCCCCTAGTCGAGTTCCCGCAGCGTGCGGCGCACCGTCATGCGGGCCGTCGTCGCGATGATGACGGCGAGCGCCAGCACCGTGATGACAGTGCCGACGTAACCGTTCCACCCGACCTGGACGCCGCCGAAGATGCTGCGCAGCTGCGCTTCCTCCGGCGTCGGGCCTTCCAGACGCCCAAGGAAGCCGATGGCGAGGAAGAGCCCGGCGGCGATCGCTCCGCCGATCGACGCGCCCTTCAGGCCGAGCAGCAGGAAATGCCGCTGAAACTCGCGCGCGATGTAGCTGTCCTCCGCGCCGACGAAGTGCAGCACCTCGATGACGATGCGGTTTCCCGCCATGGCGCCGCGCGTCGCGAAGACGACGCACAGCGCCGTCGCGGCGAAGACCAGGCCGAGCACCACCATGCCGATGAGCGTCATTACGCGCGCCATTGAGGACAGCCGCTGCAGCCAGCGCCCGTGGTCGTCGACGGCGACGGTCGGTATCTCTTCCTTCAGGCGGCGCGACAGCGTCGCGAGGTCGGCGTTGTCGGCGACGCGCACGGCGATGAGGCGCGGGATCGGCAGGTCGGCAATGTCGATGTCGGAGCCCAGCCAGGGTTTCAGGAGGTCGGTCGATTCCTTCTGGTCGAGGACCGTCGCGGAAAGGATGCCCGGAACCTGCATCGCGATCTCCGCGGCGCGCGCCGCCGACTTGTCGAGGTCGACGCCGTCCGCCGGCTTGATCTGGATCGTCACCTCGTCGGCGATCTGCCGCTGCCAGCCCTGTGCACGGTCCGCCACCACCGCGACGGCGGCGACGGACAGGCAGGAGAGAAAGCTCATGATGGCGACAAGGACGAGGAGCGACCGCCGCGCCACGGTCTTCGGCGGCACGATCGGAGTCTGGGCACGCGGCCCCGAGCGGTTGGTCCCGGAGGTGCTTCCGACCAGTTCCGACGCCGGCACCTTGGCGGAGGGCGCACGTCGACGCGCATTTCGCGCGCGCTCCGAGCGCGCCGGGCCGCGTGCCATTTCTTCGGAGGTTCGGACTGCGTCAGTCATAGATCTCGACGTGTCCCGCATTTAGCACGAGGCGGCGCGCGTCGTACTGGTCCATCAGCGCCAGATCGTGCGTGGCTATGACGACCGACGTGCCGAGCCGGTTCAGCTCGATGAAAAGCCGCAGGAGCCGCCGCGCAAGGGGCGGGTCGACGTTTCCCGTCGGCTCGTCGGCGAGCAGGATCTCCGGCCGGGTGATGAGGGCGCGGGCGATCGCCGCGCGCTGCTTCTCGCCGCCCGAGAGGACCTGGGGATAGACCCACATCCGCTCGCCGAGCCCGACCCATTCGAGAAGCTCGATAACATCGTGGCGGTAGGCCAATTCGTCGGCGCCTGAGACCCGGAGCGGGAGCGCCACGTTCTCGAAGGTGGTCAGGTGCTCGAGCAGCCGGAAATCCTGGAAGACGATCCCGATCCGGCGCCGCAGCGCCGGAATCGCGGTGCGCGGCAGGGTGGCGGAGTCCTTGTTGAAGATGCGCACGCTGCCGCGGGTCGGCCGGAGCGACAGGAAAAGCAGCCTCAGAAGCGACGTTTTCCCGGCCCCCGAGGGGCCTGTCACGAACTGGAAGGAGCCCGGCGCGATCAGGAAGCTCACGTCCTTGAGCACCTCCGCCCCGAGCCCGTATCTTAGGCCGACGTTCTCAAAGCGAATCACCGACCCAGCCCCACTGCAATTCCGCGCCTGCCCATGCACCCGCCATTAAGACGACGTTAACGTTAGCAATCGATGAATTGGGCCACAAATCGTCAGCGAGCGACCCTTTGACCGGCTTCGATCCCGCCATTTCCGACCATGTGGTCGTCCAATGCCCGGGCTGCGGCGCGTGTGAGTCCGTCGAAGCCAGCGCCCTTGCCGATCGGGCGGCCATCGTTTGCCGGGAATGTGGCGAGACATGGCCGGCCGGCGGGATGCGGCACGGGCATCTCACCAAGCCCGCCGTCAAACCAGCACCTTTAGGTCCCCTGCTGACCGCCGAGCGGCGGCCGCTTGTCACCTATACCGACGCCGGCGACACTGCCTGGAAGGCGAAGATCGAGGGCGATCGTTGGCCTGAACCGCCGCGCGCGCGGCGGCTCCCGATGACCGCGGCGGCAGTCGCCTCGGTGATCTTCCTCGCCGCGGTTTTCGCCGGGCGGCCGGCCGCGGTGGCGGCAATTCCCGATCTCGCCGGCCTCTACGCGGCAATCGGTCTGCCGGTCAACCTCGACCGGATCGCGATCGAGAACGTCGAGGCCACGCGTGCCCAAGATTTCGGCGGCTCGCATGTCACCGTGCGTGCGACGCTCAAGAACCTGAGCGACAGCCCGCGTCCGATGCCGCCGCTCGTCGTGGCGCTCGGCACGGCGAGCGCGCCGCTCGGCGCTTTCACCCCGCCGGCGAAGACAATCGATGCCGGGAAGTCGATCGCGATACAGGTCGATCTCGGCGCGCTGCCGGAGAGTGCGGAAACGGTCGAGCTTCGCTTGAAGCGGCACGGCGAGACGCTCGCCGTGGTCGGCGGGGCGCAACTGGCGCAGGAATGAGCGGATCCGGCGCTGAAAACATCAAGTCGCTCTTCTCCGCCGAAGAGATCGCGGCTCGCGTCACGGAACTGGCGCGTGCGATCGCTGCGAGCGAACCGAAGCGTCTCCTGGTCGTCATCGTGCTGAAGGGCGGCTTCGTGTTCGGCGCCGATCTGGTGCGCGCGCTGGCGCTCGAGCATGTGGGGCTTGAGATCGAGTTCATCTCGCTGTCGAGCTACGGCTCGGGGCTCAAGACCTCCGGCGAGGTGCGTGTCGTGCGCGACATCGAGGTCCCGGTGGCCGGCCGCGACGTTCTGATCGTGGATGACGTGCTCGATTCGGGACTGACGTTGAAGTTCGCGCGCGAGCTGATGGAGGGACGTGGCGCAAGCCGCGCGGCGATCGCCGTCATGATCGACAAGCCGGAAGGCCGCCGCACTGAAATCAAAGCCGATTACGTTGGGTTTACCTGTCCTAACTACTTTGTCGTCGGTTACGGCATGGACGCAGCCCATGCCTGGCGCGAACTGCCGTATGTCGGTGTCGTCGATTCGACACCGAAAGGAGCCGGGTGAAAGAGAAGATCATGCGCATCCTGCTGACGGAAGACGATGATTCGGTCAGAGCCTTCGTGAGCCGGGCGCTCGAGCTCGACGGACACGAGGTGGAGACGGCGTGCCATGGCGTAGAGGCCATGGAACGGCTGACGGAGACCGCGGGCCAATACGACCTTCTCGTCACCGACGTGAAGATGCCCCTGATGGACGGCATCGCATTGGCGCACGAGGCATCCGGCAAGTGGCCGGGCCTGCCGATTCTCCTGATGACCGGCTTTGCCGATCAGCGCGAGCGTGCCCAGGACCTTGCCGACGTCATCCGTGACGTGGTGACGAAGCCGTTCACGCTGCAGCAGATCCGCGAGGCGGTCAGCGAAGCTGCGGCGGTCGAGGAAAAGCGCGAAGAAGAGCAGGCGGCCTGAGCCGCCTCATTCGCTGAGCAGCCGCTCCAGATAGTCGAGCTCGTAGCGCGGGCGGGTGCGCTCGCCGAGGCGCTGGCGAATTGCCTCAAGGATGCGGCGCGCGCGCTCTACGTCGATCTCGTCCGGCACCTTCACCGTCTGGCCCAGATCGGGACCCTCGGTACGCTGCGGCCGGCCGAGCGGATCGCGATCGCCGGAGCTGCGGGCGCCCATCTGCTGACCCTGATTGCCGGGCTGCTGCGCGTACATCTGCTGCATCATCCCCTGCAGCCCCTGGCGCAGCGCGTCGAGCGCTTCGCCCTGGTAGCCGTAGGCATCGCCGGGGGACTGGGCGCCGAGCGACCTGGTCGCGTCGCCCATCGCACGGCCGGCGCGGCCGAGCGAGCGCCCGAGCTCATCGCCCGGCTGATCGCCCTGACCGTTCTGCCCCTGCTGGCCCTGGCCCTGGTCGCCCTGTTGTCCCTGCTGCCCCTGCATGTCCTTGAGGAGCTTCTGGAGACGCTCGGCAAGTTGCGACTGGCCCTCCTTCAGCTGCTGCATCAACTGGTCCAGCTGTTCCTGCGTCAACGGTCCCTGATCGCTCTTCTGCCCGCTGCGATCGCCCGGACGGCGGCCCTGGTTCAGCTGGAAGGTGTCGTCCATCAGCCGCTGCTGCTCGCGCATCATCTGCGCAAGCTCGTCCATCTGGCGCATCGCCTCCTGATCCATCGGCGTCGACTGACCCTGCTGAGCGGATTGCAGGTTATCGAGCATCTGCTGCAACTGGCTCAGGAGCTCGCGCGCGGCATTACGGTCGCCGAGCTTGGCCAGGTTCTCGATACGGTCGAGGAGGTTCTGGATGTCCTGGTTGGAGAGCGTCTGCATGTCCTGGTTCGACGGCATCTGCGGGACGTTCTGCATGCCGTGCTGCGCCATCTCCGCCATATAGCTCTGCAGGAATTCCTGCATGGCCTGGCGGAGATCCTGCATGAGGCGCGCGATCTCCTCCTCGGAGGCGCCGTTCTCAAGCGCCTGTTCGAGCGCCTGGCGGGCGGCGTTCAGCCGCTCCTCGGCGTCCGACATGTTGCCGTCCTCGATGTTGCGCGCCATCGACCAGAGATAATCGAGCACACCGCGCAGGTCGTCGTCGCTGCGGGCGTTGACGAGCATCCGATAGCCGAAGCGTAGCCCGAGATAGACGCCGGAATCGGTGAGCTTCTCCGGCGCGATGGTGAGTGCGTCGAGGGCGGTGGCGACGATCTTCCGCTTGTTGGCGTCGAGCGCGAGGATCTGGCGCTGCTCGACGAGGGCGCGCGCCAGCGGGTTGTAGAACGGTCGCGCCGGGAGCGTCATGACGCCTTTGTCGGTCGGACGCGCCTCCTGTCCGGCGGCGTCCCGCACGACGGCGTCGGCCTCAACCTCAAGGCCGGCGTATGGATTCGCCTCGAGCCGTCCGTCGACGCGCGCCGTTCCGTCGCGCGCCTGGCTGCGCTCGATCCTGAGCGAAAGTTTTGGGGGCTCCACGAGCGGGTGCGCATCCGGCGCCTGCGGCTTCGCCGGACGGAACGTGACGGAACCGTCCGTCACGCCGTAATCGTCGGTGACGTCGTAGGCGAGCTGGAAGGAGCCGGTGCGGTTCACCGTGAGCGGCCCGCGCGCGATCGTCGGCGGGCGGTCCTCGATAATGTGCATGACGTAGGAGGTCTTGGTTTCGCCTTCGGCGATCTCGACGGTCGCATCCTGGTCGACGACGGCCTCGTAGCTACGGATCACGTCGTCGGATTCGCCAGGACGGCTCTCGACCGTCGGCGTCAGCGCATTCGCTCCGGCGGCGTTGGCAAGCGTCACCTGAGTCGGGGCGCGTGAGACGACGCGGACCGAGAGCTTGCTGCCCTCCGGAACGCTGATCGGTGCTGCAGCGGCGTCGTCGCGGCGCGACAGGAAGACCGGCGCCTGATGCGTGTAGGCGGGCGGATCGATCCAGGCGTCGACGCGGGCGGCGGCGGGCGCTCCCGCAGCCGCCACCGGCGAGAAGGCCTCCGTCAGCCGCGTCGTCCACTCGCCCCAGCCGACGGCAAAGGCCAGGACCAGGAGGATCGGCACGGCGAAGCGCAGCGCGTTCGGGTCGCGCGTCGCCATGTCCGGATGCGGCGTGCCGGCGCGGAGGTTTTTGAGCGAGGCATAAAGACGCGCCTGCTCGGCCGCCCAGAGCGCCTTTGCGGCCGCGTCGTCGGCGACCGCAGATATGGTGTCGCTCAGGCCGCGCGCCGGCCGGTGCGGCAGGTCGGAAACGTGCTCCACCCGGCGCATCGCGTCGGCGCGCCCGGGAAGTCTGAAGCGCGCAAGCCGGAGCAGGCCGGCGAGAAGGGCGAGGCCGAGAAGAGCCAGCGTTGCAAGCCGCAGCCAGTCGCTGCCGAGACGCCAATAGCCGAGCCAGGAAAGGACGACAAAGGCACCGAGAACCGTGATGACCGGGACAAGCCGCGGCCACAACTCTTCAACGCCAAGCGAAAGCTGCGCGCGGCGGATCGCGCGTTCGAGGCGGTTGAGCTTGCGGTCGGCGTTCAGCCGGGGGCTCGATGGCATCGATTCATCATAGACTTGTTCGGTCTACGTAGCACGCGCCCGCAGAATGGCCAGACAAAGGCGCGTGAGACCCACTGCAAGGCGCATGCCGAAGCCCCGACCGCGATCCTACTGGTGTTGCGGCTCAGTGCCCTTGTCCGGGAACTTCGCGAGCGGATTCTCTCCCGGTTTCAGGCTGTTCAAATAGTCTTCCGTAAAATCCATCTTTATTTCCGTCCACAATGGTTTGTGATCGGACATCTGCCAAGTGCGCCATTTCTTGTAGGCAGACGGATCGGTTTTGATCGCCTTCCCCGTCTTCGACTTCATGAAGGGCTTGTAGACGGCATAGTCTTCAACATCGCGGAACACATAGTTCTGCCACTGAAAGACCCCCGCACTTGCGATTTCCACCTGCCTTTGGGATTCGCGCAAGGCGATCTGGTCGTAGTGATTGACCGAGGCGATCGCCGTTGGATCGTGAAGCTCGGGCGGAACGGTGAAGCCGCCGTTCACAAAAGCATCCATTGTGGGATCGCCCGCCTTCAGAATGTTGAAATCGCCTAACAGAATATACGTCGCCCCGTCTTTCTTCTGGCGCTCGGTGAAGAACCTCGTGAGGTTGGAAATCTCGGCTATGCGTTGCTTGGTGTCACTGGCCGAGCCATAGTAGATATGAACCGTGCATATGTTGAATTTGAACCACCCGGCCTGGAATGCGACGAGATAGGGCGTGCGGTTGAACTGCGGGACGGGCTTTCCCTTCTTCTCCGGCAGCACGACCTCGCCGGCGAGATTCCTGAATAAAATCTTGCGCGTGTCGTAGACGAAAGCGAGACGCTCCCTATTGCCGCTCTGGTCGGTGACGAGATAGCTCCAATGTGGACCGAGTAGACGCATCAGCTTCTCGAATTCCCGCAGGTCTTCGTTGACCTCCTGCACCGCGACCAGATCGAATGCGGAAATAATCTCCGCGATATAGAGCAGCAACTCGTCAAGGCGCGGCGAGGGGTTGAATCCGTGGCCGCCGAAGTCGCGGATGTTCCAGGTCGCAAGGTGAAATGAGGTCTGCTTGCTCGCTTTGCTCACGTCCTTGCGAAGCCCGGCGCGGAGCGCGACCAGCCGGTCGATCGCGCGCTCCTTGGCTGCGTCGTCTTTCCAAAAGCGGATGCCCGAATATTGCACCATCGCCGGCTCCCTTTGCCCACGCGCGTGCCGTCGACGCGGCGGCATGACAGATGGATGCACGTCAAGGTGTCATTTACAACACGCAGAAAGTGAAAGATGTCGGCGGGCGCATCTCTAGGCCAGCCAATCCGGCAGGCGGTCGAGGCCGATCAATTCCTCAAAGGTCTGGCGCGGGCGAACGACCGCGAAGCGATCGTCCTTCACCAGCACTTCCGGGACGAGAAGACGAGAATTGTAGGTGCCGGCCTGCACTGCGCCGTAGGCACCGGCCGAATAGATGGCGAGGAGATCACCCTCGTTGGGCTGGGGAAGCGCCCGTCCGCGTGCGAAGAAATCGCCGGTCTCGCAGATCGGACCGACGATATCGCAGACGATCTCGGCCGCATCGCCGGTGCGGACCGGGCCTATGCGGTGATAGGCGTCGTAGAGGGTCGGGCGGACGAGGTCATTCATCGCCGCATCGACAATCACGAAGGTGCGGTCGCCGCCTTCTTTCACATAGATCACAGCCGTGACGAGTATCCCGGCATTGCCGGCGATCAGCCGCCCCGGCTCGAAGAGCACGCGGCAGCCGATCTTGTTCATGTGCTTCCTTACCGTCTCCGCGTAGGCGGTCGGAAGCGGCGGGGCCGCCACGTCGTCGCGGTAGGGGATACCGAGCCCGCCACCGAGGTCGACGTGTTCGATGACGTGCCCGTCGGCGCGGAGATCGACGACGAGATCGGAGATCAGCCGGAAAGCGTTGTCGAAGGGCTGAAGCTCGGTGAGCTGGCTGCCGATATGCGCATCGATTCCGACCACGCGGAGTCCCGGAAGCGAAGCGGCCTCGGTTAAGACCTCGCGGGCGCGCGCATAGGGAATGCCGAACTTGTCCTCCTTGCGCCCGGTGGAGATTTTCGCGTGCGTCTTTGCGTCGACGTCCGGATTGATGCGGAGCGAGACCCGCGCCTTCGCGCCGCGTGAAGTGGCAAGCTCGGAGAGAAGTCGGAGCTCGCCCTCCGATTCCACGTTGAAGCAGAGGATGCCGCTGTCGAGGCCGAAGGCCAGCTCGCGCGCGGTCTTGCCGACGCCGGAGAAGACGATCTTCTCCGCCGGGACGCCGGCGGCAAGCGCGCGACGCAGCTCGCCCTCCGACACTACGTCGGCGCCGGCGCCGAGCTTTGCGAGCGTCGCAATGACCGCCTGGTTGGAGTTCGCCTTCAGCGAGTAGCAGATCATGTGATCGAGGCCGGCGAACGCCTCGTCGAAGACGCGGTAATGCCGCGTCAGCGTCGCGGTCGAATAGCAGTAGAAGGGCGTGCCGATGGCTTCCGCGATCGCCGGCACCGGCACGCTCTCGGCGTGGAGCACGCCCTCTCGGTGCGCGAAATGGTGCAAGACGGAACCCTAGATAAGGAAATCAAGGATGAAGTGCTTCTGAGGCGATTTCGCCGGCGGCGTCGTCGCCTTGCCATCGCTGTCTGAGCCCGGGTCGAGGGGCGACAGGCCGCTGCCGGGGGCGGCCTCGGTCTGCGGCGCCGTGGCGGCCGGCGTTGCGCCGGGCGCGTCGAGGCTGCCGCGACGTCCGCAGCCGGCGAGCGCGAGAACAGCGATGAGGGCAATGACGAGCGTGCGGCGGGGCATGAGGTTTCCGTTCGCGCCGGACTATAGCGGACGCGGCCGGCTGCGCACGCCGTTTCTTGCCGGGCTTTTTGCCTCGGCCGCGAGCCGCTTCGTCCAGTCGCGCGCGGCCTTCCTGACGTTCTTCGGCGCCGTGCCGCCCTCGCTCCCGCGGCTTGCGACGGACGCCTCGACGGACAGCACGTCGAACACCTTCGCGCTAATCGCCGGATGGACGGCCTTCAGCGCTTCGAGCGGCATGTCGGAGAGCGCGATCTTCCGCCGTGCCGCCTCGGCGACGATCGTTCCGGTCACGTGGTGCGCATCGCGGAACGGCAGGTCGGCTTCCCGTACGAGCCAGTCGGCGAGGTCGGTCGCGGTCGAATAACCGAGGCCGGCGGCCTCGCGCATTACGGCGGCATCCGGCTCCATGTCCTTCACCATCCCGGTCATCGCGGCGAGTGCCAGCGAGAGATTCGGAAGGGCGTCGAAGACCTGCTCCTTGTCTTCCTGCATGTCCTTCGAATAAGCGAGCGGCAGGCCCTTCATGACGATGAAGAGCGCGGTCAGCGACCCGACGATGCGTCCCGACTTCGCTCGGACGAGCTCCGCGGCATCGGGGTTGCGCTTCTGCGGCATGATCGAGGAGCCGGTGGTGAAGCGGTCGGAGAAGCGCACGAAGCCGAACTGTGCGGAGCACCAGAGCACGATCTCCTCGGCGAAGCGCGAAAGATGGATGGCGCAGATCGAAGCGGCGGCGAGCGCCTCCAGCGCGAAGTCGCGGTCGGAGACGGCGTCGAGCGAGTTCGCCGACGGCCGGTCGAATCCGAGAGATTTGGCGGTCGCCTTTCTGTCGATCGGGAAGGCAGTGCCGGCGAGCGCCGCCGCGCCGAGCGGCGACTCGTTCAGCCGGCGGCGCGCATCGGCGAAACGCCCGCGATCGCGCGCGAACATCTCCACGTAGGCGAGAAGATGATGGCCGAAGGTGATCGGCTGCGCGCTTTGAAGATGCGTGAAGCCCGGCATCACAGTACTGGCATGCGCCTCGGCCTTCTCGGCGAGCGCCGTCTGCAGCGCGCGCAGCAAGGCGTCGATCGCGTCGATCGCGTCGCGCACCCAGAGGCGAAGGTCGGTCGCGACCTGGTCGTTTCTGGAGCGCGCAGTATGCAGGCGGCCGGCGGGCTCGCCGACGATCGCCTTCAGCCGCGATTCCACGTTCATGTGGATGTCTTCGAGCGCGCGCGAAAAGTTGAAGCGGCCCTCGGCGATCTCTGACGCGATCTTGTCCAGACCCGCGACGATTTGCTTCGCATCCGCGGCCGAAATGATGCCTTGATCGGCCAGCATTTGCGCGTGGGCACGCGAGCCCGCTATGTCATGCGGAGCGAGCGCCCGGTCGAAGTCGATCGAGGCGTTGATCTCTTCCATGATGGCATCGGGGGCCTCGGAGAAGCGTCCGCCCCACATCTTGTTCTTCATGGTCCCTCGTCAGGAGGCGCTATCAATGGCCGAAAGGCAAAAAGGCTCGAGTGGACGGGTCCGCCTGGTGGTGGCCGGGGTCGTCGTCGTGGCCGCCCTCTCGGCGGGGATATACGTGACGCTCACGGGCCAACGCAACGGCACGGCGTCGGTCGCCTGCGCGCCGTCGAAGGCGCTCGCGCTTTCGCTCGATCCCCTGGCGAAGGGCGAGCTTGCCGCCTTTCAGGTCGCGCGTGAGCCGGAAACGCTGTCGGAGCTCGCCTTTACGGGGCCGGACGGTCAGGCGATGACGCTTGCCGCGTTCAAGGGCAAGGTGACGCTCGTCAATCTCTGGGCGACCTGGTGCGCCCCCTGCCGCAAGGAGATGCCGGCGCTCGACCGCCTCGCCGGGGCACTCGGCGGCGACGACTTTGCCGTCGTGCCGGTCTCGATCGACATCGGCGACTCGGGACGGCCGGCCGCCTACCTGCAGCAGATCGGCGTCAAGAACCTGCCGCTCTACATCGACCAGACGACCGAGATTTTCGAGGGGCTGAAGAAGCAGCATCTGGCGCTCGGGCTTCCGGTGACGGTGCTTCTTGACCGCAACGGCTGCCGGCTGGGGCACATCAACGGTCCGGCCGAATGGGATAGCGCGGACGGTAAGCGGCTGATCGAAGCGGCAATCGGCGCGAAATCCACACCGCGGAGCTGAGCTCGGCGGTTCGGACTAGGCGACGTTGACGAGGCGCGGATAGGGCTGCTGGTCAGGTTCCTCCAGACCGCACTGCACGCAGTTCCGGCCATTGACCTTGGCCCGGTAGAGGGCGGCGTCCGCGCGCTCCAACAGTTTCGCGAGGGGGGTGCTGGCGTCGTCGGAGGCCATCACACCGGCGCTGACGGTCGCCTCGACCGAGCGCCCCTCGATCCTGATGCCGGCTTCCTCGAAAGCCCGGCAGACGCGCTCGGCCGTGCCGCAGCCTTCCTTCAGGTTGGCGCCCGGCAAGATTGCGAAAAACTCTTCGCCGCCAACGCGGCTCATGAGGTCGCCTGGCCTGAGCGTTTCGCGCGCCACCCTGGCGAAGATGCGGAGTACCTCGTCTCCGAACGGGTGGCCGAATGTGTCGTTGACCCGCTTGAAGCGGTCGAGGTCGAAGACCGCGACCGCGTAGGGCTCTCCCTGCCGCCGGCAGCGATCGGCCACGCGTTCGGCCAGCGGCAGAAAAGCGCGGCGGTTGGCGAGGCCGGTCAGAGCGTCGGTCTCGGCATCCTGAAGGTTCTTTCGTTCGCTGCGCTCCTTCTGAAGCGCGACGAGGAACACGGTCGTTCCGACGACGAAGATCAGCGACTCAAGGTGGATCAGCCCGAAGAAGCTCATGAGCGGCGGCGGCTCCAGCGCCTGAAGTTCGCCGAGCAGCACCGACGGGATCGCAAGCAGCAGCGCAAAGATGTTGACGGCAATCAGCACGATCAACGGCTTGCGGGCGCGAAGCACTTCGACGCGATGCTTTGTGAGCTCCCAAATCGCAGCACATAGATATGCGCTCGCGATCAAGCTGTGGACGGCATTCAAGGCGGCGCTGTATCCGAGAGCGTCGATCGGACCAGCCGCCGCAAGCCAGAGAGCCGGACCCGCGGCGCAGACCAGCCAGCGGATGGGGCTTCCGTAAAACGATCGGATGCCTGACCAGAGCAACGCCGTCGAGACGATGATCAGCGTCAGGCCAAGGCCGTAGAGAAACCCGACGTGATTGACGAATCCGATTGCGAGCAAGGCGACCGCGGTGCCGAGCGCCAAATCGGCAGCCGCCCACCACAGAACGGCCGGCTGGCGGTTCTCCCACCAGGTAAGGATGAGAAAGGCGCCACAGAGCTGGCTCACAAACGCGCTGGTGAGCATCAAAGTGGGCATGTCTGGTGCCATCGACAGGCGCGATCCGGCCAAGTTGCATCCGGATTCAACCCTATCTGGCGGTTGTACCGTGCTGATTAGCGCAATCGTGAAAAATTAGCGCTCTTTGCGGCCGGATCACGCCGCGCTGGGAAGAATCAGCGCGTGGGGACGGGCTCTTCGCCGCGATAATCGTAAAAGCCGCGGCCGGTCTTGCGGCCAAGCCAGCCGGCCTCGACGTATTTCACCAGAAGCGGGCAGGGCCGGTATTTGGAATCGGCGAGGCCGTCGTGCAGTACCTGCATGATCGACAGGCAGGTATCGAGGCCGATGAAGTCGGCAAGCTGCAGCGGGCCCATCGGATGATGCGCGCCGAGCCGCATCGCCATGTCGATCGCCTCTACCGTGCCGACGCCCTCGTAGAGCGTGTAGATCGCCTCGTTGATCATCGGGAGGAGAATGCGGTTCACGATGAAAGCGGGGAAATCCTCCGCCACGGCGATCTTCTTGCCGATCTTCGTGGCGAAGGTCTTGGCGGCCTCGAAGGTTTCGTCGTCGGTAGCGATGCCGCGCACCAGCTCCACCAGCTCCATGACCGGCACCGGATTCATGAAATGCATGCCGATGAAGCGCTCCGGCCGGTCGGTCGTCGCGGCGAGGCGGGTGATGGAAAGAGAGGAGGTGTTGGTGGCGAGGTAGGCGCCGGGACGAAGCGAGGGGCAGAGGTCGGCGTAGATCTTGCGCTTTACGGATTCATTCTCGGTGACGGATTCGATGACCAGATCGACGTCGCCGAAGGCATCGAGCGACAAAGCGGGTGATATGCGGCCGATCGTCTGTTTTCGCTCCGCTTCGCTGATGCGATCGGAGGCCACCTGGCGCGCGAGGTTGCCGTCGATCGTGGCGAGCCCGGCGCGCACGCGGTCCTCCGTCACGTCATGCAGGAGCACGTCGTAGCCGGCGAGCGCGCAGACATGGGCGATGCCGTTGCCCATCTGGCCGGCCCCAACCACCCCTATCTTCTTCATCGTCGCTGCCATCGATTACCTCGATCGGAACTCGGCTGAGTATCCAGCATATGCGTGGGAATCGGAAGCCGGCGCTCAACCATTCGCCGCCGCGCGCTTTTCCAGCTCTTTCTCAAGCTCCGGAAGCACCTCGAAAAGATCGGCAACGAGGCCGTAATCGGCGACCTGGAAGATCGGCGCTTCGGGATCCTTGTTGATGGCGACGATGACCTTGGAGTCCTTCATGCCGGCAAGGTGCTGGATGGCGCCCGATATGCCGCAGGCGATGTAAAGGTCGGGCGCCACGATCTTGCCGGTCTGGCCGACCTGCCAGTCGTTCGGCGCATAACCGGCGTCGACCGCCGCGCGGCTCGCGCCGACGGCCGCCCCGAGCTTGTCGGCAACCGGCAGGATCACTTCGAGGAATTTCTCCTTCGACCCGAGCGCGCGCCCGCCGGAGATGATGATCTTCGCAGCGGCAAGCTCCGGCCGCTCGCTCGTCGCCACGCTCTCCTCGACGAAGGTGGAGAGACCGGGGTCGGCGGCCGCGGCGACGCTTTCGACCGGCGCTTCGGAGCCGCCGGACTCTGCCGCAGGGAAGTTGGCCGTGCGGACGGTGACGACCTTCTTCGCGTCCTTCGACTTCACGACCTGGATGGCGTTTCCGGCATAGGTCGGCCGGCGGAAGGTGTCGGGGCCGAGCACCTCGATCGCATCGGAGATCTGCATCACGTCAAGCAGCGCCGCGACGCGCGGCATGACGTTCTTGCCGTTCGTGGTGGCCGGCGCGACGAGCGCGCCGTAGGGAGCCGCGAGGCTTACGATCAGCGCGGCGAGCGGTTCGGCGAGAGCGTGCTCCAGCGCGTCGCTCTCGGCGAGAAGCACTTTCGACACGCCGGAGAGCTTCGCTGCCTCCGCGGCGACGCCTGAAGCGCCTTTCCCGGCGACAAGCACGTGCACGTCGCCGCCAAGCTTCGCGGAGGCGGACACGGCCTTCGCCGTCGCCTCGTTGAGCTTCTGGTTGTCGTGCTCGGCAAGGACAAGCGCGGTCACTGGAGCACTCCCGCTTCACTCTTCAGCTTGTCGAGAAGCTCGGCGACGGACGTGACCTTCACGCCGGCCTGCCGCTTCGGGGGTTCCTTCGTTTCCAGGACCTCGAGACGCGGCGCGGTGTCGACGCCGAAATCGGCGGCGGTCTTCATGTCGATCGGCTTCTTCTTGGCCTTCATGATGTTCGGCAGCGAGGCGTAGCGCGGCTGGTTCAAGCGAAGATCCGTCGTCACGATCGCCGGCATCTTCAGCGTCACCGTCTGCAGGCCGCCATCGACCTCGCGTGTGACGTTCAGCGTGCCGTCGCCAAGCTCGAGCTTCGAGGCGAAGGTGCCCTGCGCCCAGCCAAGCAGCGCGGCGAGCATCTGGCCCGTCTGGCTGCTGTCGTCGTCGATCGCCTGCTTGCCGAGGATCACAAGACCCGGGCTCTCCGCCTCGACTACGCCCTTCAGGAGTTTTGCCACGGCAAGCGGCTCGACGATCCCGTCGACCTGAACGAGAATGCCGCGGTCGGCGCCCATGGCAAGCCCGGTGCGGATCGTGTCCTGCGCCTGCGCCGGGCCGATCGAGACGAGCACGATCTCCTCCGCCTTGCCCGCCTCCTTCAGCCGCAACGCCTCCTCCACCGCGATCTCGTCGAACGGGTTCATGGCCATCTTCGTATTCGCCAAATCGACGCCGGAGCCGTCGGGTTTCACCCGCGGCTTCACGTTCGCGTCGATTACCCGCTTCACGGGTACGAGCACCTTCATGCCGTTTCCTTCGCTGGTTCAGCCGGAGGGACTAGACTCAGCCGCCGGGCCAGGCAAGCCGCGCCGCGGCGCTTCGATGCCGCATTCGGCCCACGAAATCCATGCTGCTATCCAGTCGGGGCGCGACGGAGGAGGGGGTCACCGGTTCTTACCCGGGACCCAGAGCACGTCGCCCACGCCCTTCATGTTCACGAAGCGGCTTGCGACGAAGAGGAAGTCGGAGAGGCGGTTCATATAGATCAGTGCCGGCTGGCCGACGCGCTCCGCCTCGTTGCGTTTCAGCGCCACCATGAGCCGCTCGGCGCGGCGGGAGATGGTGCGGGCGAGATGAAGCGTCGCCGCCGCGCCGCCGCCGCCCGGCAGGACAAAGGAGCGAAGCGGCTGAAGATGGGCGTTCAAGCTGTCAATGTCGTGCTCGAGCCGCTCGACTTGGGCTGGAACGACGCGGAGCGGCTCGAAATCCTTCGGTTTCCCATCGTCCGGCGTCGCAAGCTCGGCGCCGAGGTCGAAGAGGTCGTTCTGGATGGCCGCGAGCATCCCGTCGAGCTCGGCGAAATCGGGCGAGAGCTCGGCGCGCGCCATTCCGATCGTGGCGTTCGTCTCGTCGACCGTGCCGTAGGCCTCGATCCTGAGATCGTCCTTCGGACGCCGCTCGCCGGTGCCGAGCGCGGTTGTGCCGTCGTCGCCGGTCTTTGTGTAGATCTTGTTCAAAATCACCATGCGGGCGAGCTTACCGGCCGCCCGCGGCGGCGTCACGCAGGACGACGGGCTTCAGGCGATCTCAGAACCGGTAGCCGGCATAAATGCCGGCGTGGGTGATGCCGCTGTTGCCGGTCTTGCCGTCCTTGCAAAGGTGGGCGTGCGAGGAATGGTCGGCGGAAGCGATAAGCCGCCAGTGCTCGCCGAGGTCCATGCCGACGCCAAGTCTCTCGTGAAAGAGCCAGTGGCAGCCGAGGTCGAGGCCGTCGCCGGGGCTTTCGAGCGGGCCGTCGTGGTAGGTGCCGCCGAAGCTCGCCTCGAGGAAGAACGGATCGTAGACCGGGAAGTGCCAGGTGAGCCCGCCATAAACCTGGCTGACGCCGTCGTTCGCGGTGGCGAGGTTGCCGCCGACGAAGATGCGCGGCCGGAGCAGCGTGTTGGCCAGGTAGTTCTGGCGCGGCTGCCCGAAGGCCTTGAAATAGAGCTGGCCGCTCAGGATCACGCCAGAATGATCGTTGGGCTGGACGGAGAAGACCGTTCCCACCCGCACTTCATCGAAGATTCCCGCAAGACCGCTGTTTCCGCCGGATCCGGAATAGCTCTGCGCAAGTGCCGGCGAGCCTGCGAGAAGAACCGCGAAGAGCGCCCCGAATGCCCAACCCAAAATGCCACGCATACCGCCCGCCCCCCTGAGCCGCTCCGGTAAGCCCGGAACGTCGCTCCTTAAGGCAATGCTAACGGATCGAGGTCGCACGAGGAGGGGGCTTTGGGCGATCTTCCGCCCGCTGTGACATCGGAGCAACGCTCAGAGCGCGCTACGCGACACCCCGTTCTAGCGCCCGGTCAGCCACAGCGCCGCCATGGCCACCACAATGGCGGCGAACTGGGCAACGACGCGGGCGCGCATCAGGTTCTGCGACCGATTGGGGGAGCCGCCGCGCATCATATTCCAGAGCCCGGCGAGCAGGATGGCCAGCACGACGACAAGCGCGACCAACACGATATAATTGACGGGCGTATGCATCACGACATTCCGGTTGCGGGCAAAAGCGACCCGACAATCTGTGGGCCAACGCGGGTGCCGGGCATTCCTATCCCTTGTTCGTCGTCCAGGCCAGGAAAGCGTGGAGCTGCCGCTTCGTGGCAATCCGCCGCAGCAGGCTCATCGCGCGCGTAGGATGAGTCACGAAGTATTGCGGGCGCGGGTTGCGGGATTCGCAGGCGTGGGTGAGCGCCTTCAGCACCGCCTCCGGCCCGAGTTCGCCGAAAGTGTTGCCGCCCTTTTCCATCGATGCGAGGCGCTTGCGATAGTACGCGGCGTGTACGGAGCCCTCAATGTCGATGTTTTTCCGCGCATGGGGAAGCGCATTCAGCGCGAATTTCGTACGGATCGGGCCGGGCTCGATGGCGGAGACATGGATGCCCGATCCGGCAAGCTCGATGCGGAGCGCGTCCGAATAGGCCTCGACCGCGAACTTCGTCGCGACGTAGGAGCCGCGAAAGCCCATGGCGATCAGCCCGAGCACCGACGAGCACATGACGATCCGCCCATACCGCTCACGGCGCATCGCCGGGATGACGCGCCGCGTCAGATCGTGCCAGCCGAAGAAGTTCGCCTCGAATTGAGCGCGCAGCGCGTCGGTCGGAACGTCTTCCATCGCGCCGGGCTGGGCATGGCCGCCGTTGTTGAAGAGTGCGTCGAGCCTGCCGCCGGTCGCAGCAAACACGCGCTCGACCGCCGCCTCGATCGAATTCGGCTCCCTATAGTCGAGATAGATCGCCTCGAGTCCGGCGGCGGCGAGCGCTTCTATGTCGGCGGGCTTTCGGGCGGTGGCGAAGACGCGCCAGCTGCGCGCCTTCATCCCGTGCGCCGCGCATTGGCCGATGCCGCTCGAGCAGCCGGTGATGAGGATCGTTCTTGGCACGTCGCCCCGTGATCGCGAGCCGTGAGCGCGGCTTCCGCCGCGCGGACCTCTATGGCAGAACGGCGGCAACCGGAAGCCGCCCGCGGACACTTCGCGCCGAAACGGAAGGACGATTTGTCCGAGACATTCTCAATCGTCGTCTCGATCTTCGGTCTGATCGGGCTGGGTTACCTCGTCGCGTGGAGCGGGCTCCTGTCGGCTGCCGTCGGCGAGAAGCTTCTCGACTTCGTGTTTACGCTGGCGATTCCGCTCCTGATCTTCGACACGCTCGCCACGGCGGACCTGCACGGCGTCTCGCCGTGGCGCATCTGGGGAGCCTATTTCGCGGTCTTCGCAATCATCTGGGCCGTCTCTGATCTTATGGTCCGACGCCTCTTCGGTCGCGACGCTCGGGCGGGGATCGTGGCGGGCGGCTCGGCCGCCTATTCGAACGGCGTGCTGATCGGCGTACCGCTGATGCAGGCCGCGCTCGGCGACGGCGGGACGGTCTTCCTGATCATTATCATCGCCATCCACCTGCCTCTGTTGATGCTGATCAGTGTGGTCCTCAACGAATGGGTGCTCGTCGCGGCGGATAAGGGGGCCGACGCAGTCTCACGCCGCGAGAGCCTTCTGCGTCTTCTCGGGACGCTCGTGCGGCATCCGATCCTGATCGGGATCGTGCTTGGACTCCTGTGGCGCCTGACGGGGCTCGCCATTCCCGAGGTCGCCGCGAAGGTCATCGAGCCGCTGGCCAAGTCGGCCGGCCCGCTCGCGCTCTTCGCATCGGGGATGGCGCTCGTCAGCTATGGCATCGCGCGTCAGGTCAAGCCGGCGATTGCGATCTCGGCCCTGAAACTGTTCCTGATGCCGGCGCTGGTCTTTGTCGCCTCGCGCGCCATCGGGCTATCGCCGATCGGCGTCGCGGCGCTGACGCTTACCGCCTCGTGTCCGACCGGCGTCAACGTCTTTCTGATCGCAAGCCGTCTCGGTACGGGGCAGGCGCTCGCATCGAACACGCTGCTGATCTCGACGGCGGCGGGCGTCGTTACGGTGACGCTGTGGCTGAGCGTCGTGCAGGCGACGCTGCAGTAGACTCGGATGCAGACCGGTCTGTTTTCGCGGCTTGCTTCGCAAGTTTCGCGTCGAACGTGGTGCGCGCCTTCGCAACGGCGGGGCGGTTCGACTTGGCCCATTCGGCGAGCGCGCCGAGCGGACCCTTCAGCGTGCGACCGAGCTCGGTCAGTTCGTATTCGACGCGCGGCGGAATCGTCGGATAGACGGTGCGGGTCACTAGGCCGTCGCGCTCAAGCCCGCGCAGCGTCAGCGTCAGCATGCGCTGCGAGATGCCGTCGGTGGCGCGGCGGAGCGCGTTGAAGCGCATAGGCCCGCCGCAGAGAAGCCCGACCACCAGCACAGTCCACTTGTCGCCGACCCGAGCCAGAAGGTCGTTCAGCGCGCAGCAGGCCTCAGGATCATGCGTGTGACCAGGGCTCAAAAAAGTGCCTCCTTGCGGGCTCTCTCCGCAGTATTCAAATTAGCGTCGGTTACAAAACGTAACTGCTTGCCGATGTCCAACAAGATGGGTCAGGCGGCCGGCCGATGCAACGGGAACCTCGTTTCCTCCCAAGATTCCAGGATCTTAGCATGAGCAATATTCTTCTCGTGACCTCCAGCCCACGCGGCGACGCCTCCTATTCAACCAAGGTGGCCAAGGCGCTGGTCGAAAAGCTGAAAGGCGAAAACCCCGGCGCGACCGTGGTCGTCCGCGACCTCGGCGCCGAGCCGCTTCCCCATATCGGCGAAGACTTCATCGCCGGAATGTTCGCGCCAGAGGAAAACCGCAGTGCGTCGCAGCGCGCCGAAATCGAGCGCTCTGACCAACTGGTCGACGAGCTTCTCGCTGCCGACATCGTGGTGATTGCCTCTGCGATGATCAACTTCGCGCCGACCTCGACGCTGAAAAGCTGGATCGACCATGTGGCGCGGTCGGGGCGCACGTTCAGCTACGGCGCCGACGGCGTGCCGCAGGGCCTCGCCACCGGCAAGAAGGTCTATCTCGTCGAATCGCGCGGCGGCGTCTACGCCGAGGCACCGATGCGCGCCATCGACTTCCAGGAGCCGTATCTGCGGCACATGCTCTCCTTTATGGGCATGACCGATGTCGAGGTGGTCGCGGTCGAAGGCACGATCTTCGGCGCCGAGGCGGCGCAGAAGTCGGTCGACGCGGCGTTCGGCAAGCTCGGCCTAGTCCTCGCCGAAGCGGCCTGACGCTATCGGCTCACGACGGGTCGTGGACGGAAAGCCCGGCGATCAGCATCGCCGGGCTTTCGCCCGCATCGCGTCGGGCGCGGATCGTCTCCGACCCGCGCGACTTCGAGAGCTTCGCGCCGCTCTCGTCGAGAATCAGGCGGTGATGAAAGTAGCGCGGCGCGGGAAAGCCGAGCAGCGTCTGCAGCAGCCGATGCACGGAGGTGGAAGCGGCGAGGTCGCTGCCGCGCACGATGTCGGTGATGCCCTGATACGCATCGTCGACGACGACAGTGAGGTGATAGCTCCCCGGCACTTCCTTGCGCGCCAGCACCACGTCGCCCCAGGCGGCGAGATCGACATCGCGTTGTGCCGCCGTCGATCCGCCGGGTCGGTCGGCTTCCTGCCAGGTCAGGTGTGGGACGCCGGCAAGCGCGCGCGTCATGTCGAGACGGAGCGCATAAGGCGCGCCGCCGGCCATCGTCTGGCGCCGCCGCGCCCCGGACCAGTCGCGCTCCGGTCCCGGATAAAATGGTGCGCCATCGGGATCGCGCGGCCATGACGGTCCGGCTGCGGCGACCTTCGCCGCGATCTCGGCGCGGCTCATGAAGGCCGGATAGAGAAGCTCCAGCGCATCGAGTGCCGCGATCGCCTCTGCATAGGCGTCGAAGCGGTCGCGCTGGCGAATCACCGGCTCCTCCCACGTCAATCCGAGCCAGGCGAGGTCCTCGAAGATCGCCGCCTCGAATTCCGGACGGGCGCGCGTCAGGTCGTAGTCCTCGATGCGAAGCAGAAACCGCCCGCCGGTCGCGGCTGCGGCGCCCGCATTCAGAAGCGCGGAGAGAGCGTGGCCGCGATGCAGGTAGCCGTTCGGCGTCGGCGCGAAGCGGAAGACGCGCGGCGTTCCGTCCGGTTCCGGCATGTTGCGCTTCGCCTCCGCCGATGCGCCAATAGGCGCCAAGGAGGACCGAATGATCATTCGCAAGGACGAGGTCAACGCGTTCCTCGACTATGGCGAGGTCGAGGTGCAATCGGCGGCGGAAGGGCCGCTCGAGGATCTGACCTTTGCCGTCAAGGACATATTCGACGTTGCCGGCTATCCGACCGGCGGCGGCAGCCCGATCATGGCCGCCGAAAGCCCGGTGCACAAAACGAGCGCGCCGATCGTCCAGAAGATGCTCGACGCGGGCGCGCGCTTCGTCGGAAAGACGCAGACCGACGAGCTGACCTTTTCCATGAACGGGCAGAACAAGCATTTCCCCGAGCCGATCAACGTGCGCGCTGAAGATCGCATCACCGGCGGCTCGTCGTCAGGCTCCGCTGCCGCCGTTGCGGCGCATCTTTGCGATTTCGCGATCGGCTCCGACACCGGCGGTTCCGTCCGCGCGCCGGCAAGCTACTGCGGCCTGTGGGGTATTCGCCCGACCCACGGGCGCGTCGACAATTCGCGCGGCATGCCGCTTGCGCCGTCCTTCGACACGGTCGGCTACTTCACCGACGACGCGGAGATGTTCGGGCGCGTTGCCCCGGTCTTCCTCGGCGAGGACGAACAGACCTTTTCGCTGACGCGGCCGATGCGGGCGGAAGATGCTTTCGTGCAGCTCCTCTCCGACCGTGAGGCCGATGCACTCGAAGAGGCGGAAGGGCAAGCGGTCGACCTTCTCGGCGATGCCATGACAGCCACTGTCGCGCCGGAGGGACTCGATCATTGGTACTGGACCTTCCGCCGCCTGCAGGCCGCGGAAGCATGGAAGGCGCACGGCAAGTGGATCGAAGAGCACGATCCCGACATGACGCCGGGGATTCGCGAGCGCTTCGAGTTCGGCAAGACGCTTGATCCAGCAGAGCTGCACGAAGCCCAGAAAAATCGCCGGGCGCAGCGCGCGCGCATGAAGGAGCTCCTCGGCGACGACGGCGTGCTAATGCTGCCGACCGTGCCGTCAATCGCGCCGAAGCGCGATCTCGCAGGCGACGAGCTGCAGGCCTACCGCGAGCGGGCGCTGTCGATTCTTTGCATCGCCGGACTCTCCGGCCTGCCGCAGATCTCGATGCCGCTCGCGGATCTCGATGGCTGCCCGCTGGGACTTTCCCTGATCGGCCCAAGCGGCTCTGACCGCGCGCTTTTGACGCTGGCTCTATCCATCGCGAAGGCCTGATCGGCCTTCCCCGAGCCGGCACCTAACGAAAGATTCAATTGGGGCCGGCGGCGGAAAAGGGAAACTATGGCCCAACTTTCACGCTGGGCCACCCATGATCGACACCTTCCTGCTGAAACTCGCGGCCGCGCGCGGCTTCCTTGCCAAGCTCTGGGTGCTCGCCAAACCCTATTGGTTCGCCAAGGACCCCGTTGTACTGCACTTTCTCGGATTTTCCGTCAGCGTCAGAGAAGGCTGGCTTGGGCGCGGCACCCTGGCGTTGATCTTCGCGCTCAACATTCTCGTCGTCTACATGTCGAAGCTCTTGAACGACTGGAACGGCCGCTTCTTCGACGCACTGCAGCAGAAGGACGCTGCCGCCTTCGGGCACGAGGTCGAGTACTGGATCGTCCTCGTCGGGCTCCTGATCTTCGTCATCGTCTATAGCCAGTGGTTCCAGCAGCTCCTGACGATCCGCTGGCGGCGCTGGCTGACCAACGTCTATTTCCGCGACTGGCTCGACAACCTGACCTACTACCGCATGGAGCTCGTCGGAGACGGCACGGATAATCCCGAGCAGCGCATCGAGCAGGACTGCGCGGCATTCGCCGAGCAAACGCTCGATATCTCGATCGACCTCCTGTCGCAGGTGATGACGCTCGTCACCTTCACGGCGATTCTCTGGGGCCTCTCCGGCAGCATCGTCGTTCCGATCTTCGGCGGGATCACGATACCCGGCTACATGTTCTGGGCAGCGCTTCTCTATTCCGTATTCGGCACTTGGCTCACCTACCGGATCGGCCGTCCGCTCATTGGCGTGAACTTCAATCTGCAACGCTACAACGCCGACTTCCGCTACCGGATGACGCGCATCCGCGAAAATTCGGAACAGATCGCGCTCTATCACGGGGAGCCCGACGAGCAGCGCGGCCTGCTCGGGAGCTTCGCCAGGATCTACGGGACCTGGTGGCTCTACATGAAGTACAACAAGCGACTGAACTGGCTCACCTCCTTCTACGGGCAGGTGGCTGCCATCTTCCCGCTCATCGTCGCGTCGCCGCGCTACTTCGCCGGCCTGGTTCCGCTCGGTGTGCTGACGCAGACGGCGGGCGCCTTCGCGCAGGTGCAAGGCTCGCTGTCGTGGTTCGTCGATGCCTTCCCGACGGTCGCGAACTGGATGGCGGTGGTCGATCGTCTGACGTCGTTTGGCGAGGCCATGGAACGCGCCAAGGAAGCGGGCGCTGCGGAGACCGGCATCAGGCGCGCACCGGGCCCGGCCGATGCGCTCACCGTCGACGGTGTCGAGGTCCGGCTCCCGAATGGCGCGCTCCTTCTCGACAAGGCGAGCTTCGTGGTGCGGCAGGGCGAGACGGTGTCGCTGAGCGGCCCCTCCGGCAGCGGCAAAACGACGCTGTTTCGCGTGCTCGCGGGGCTCTGGCCCTATGGCGACGGCGAAATTGGAACCCCGAAGGACTGGCGCGTGCTGTTCCTGCCGCAGCGCCCCTACCTGCCCATCGGCTCGCTACGCGAGACGCTTTGCTATCCCGAACCGACCACGGCATTCGACGACGAGACATGCCGGGAAGCGCTCGAGGATTGCCTGCTCGGCCACCTTGTGGAGCATCTCGACGAGACCGCAAACTGGTCGCTCGCGCTTTCCGTCGGCGAGCAGCAGCGTCTCGCCTTCGCGCGGGCGCTTCTCGTGAAGCCCGACTGGATCTTCATCGACGAAGGGCACGTCGGCGCTCGACCCGCCGACGGAAGCGCGCCTCTACACGCTTCTCAAGGAGCGCCTGAAGGGGACTGCGATCATCAGCACGACGCACCGCGCTGCCGTGGTCGCCTTTCACGATCGGCATATCGGTGTCGACACGAAAACGCGCTCCGTTCGGGAGATGCCGGGGGAGGGGGCTGCAGCCCGCCTGATCTGATCCGCGGACCATGAAATCGCCCCGATGAGCGCGGAAGGGGGCTCGGCCCTGGGAAATCGGGCAGCCGTAGCGGACGGGGGGAGCCCGGCTTGCGCCTTCGAGACATCATCCTGATCGCGCTTCTTCTCCTCGCGCCTTCGCTGGCGCGCGCGCATCCGCATGTCTGGGTCGATTCCGCATCGGAGATGGTCTTCGACGACAAGGGGCGCATCACCGCGGTCCGCCATCATTGGCTCTTCGACGAGGAATTTTCCGCCTACGCGCTGCAGGGCATCGACACCAATCGCGACGGAAAGTTCTCGGTGGAGGAACTGAAGCCGCTCGCCAAGGAGAACGTGGAGTCGCTGAAGGACTTCGACTACTTCACCTTCCTCTCGGTCGGCGACTACCAGGCCGGCTTCGCGGCTCCGACAGACTACTATCTGGAGCTCGCCGGCGATCGGCTGCTCCTGCATTTCACGCTGCCGCTCGCCGTGCCGCTCAAGACGCGCGGCACCGTGCATCTCGAAGTCTACGACCCCGAATATTATGTTGCCTTCACGCTGCCCAACGCGGAGGCCGTCAGACTTACCAATGCGCCGGCCGGATGCACGCTCGCCGTCCATCCGGGCAAAACGCCAGATGCCGCGGCGGCGGCGGCGCTCGCCACGGTCGGCGCAGACGTGCGCGCGCTGCCGCCGGGGATGCAGTCGCTTACGGCCGGCATTGAGAACAGCGCCGATGCGAATTGCGGCGGAGCGCCGCCGGCGCCTGCCAATGCCGGCGCGGCGATATCGCAGTTGGGCAGCGCCGGCGCGCAAGGCGATCTTACCGCGTTGCCGCGCATCGCCAGCAGCGCCCCCGAATCGAGGGCGACGCCGAAGGAGCCTGCGGCGGCCGCCGCAGCGTCACCCGCTCCCGCTCCGGCGCCGATCGCAGCAGCGCCGCCATCGTCACCGCCGCGGGCGAGCCTCTTCCGCATCTTCATGGCGCGCATCGTCGAGCTTCAAACCGCGTTCAACCGTGACCTGACCGCCGCATTGAAGGGACTGAAGGCGGGAGGCGGCTTCTGGTGGCTCGGCAGCGTCTCCTTCCTCTACGGCATCGTCCACGCGGCGGGGCCAGGCCATGGCAAGGTGGTGATCTCGTCCTACCTCGTCGCCAACGAGGCGCGCATCCGGCGCGGTGTCGTGATCGCCTTCATTGCCGCCATGGCGCAGGCCGTCGCCGCAGTGTCCATCATCGGGCTGATGGCCGTCATCCTCAACATGACCTCGATGGCGATCACCGCGACAGCGAAGACGTTCGAAGCGGGCAGTTTCGCGCTGGTCGCGCTGCTTGGCATCTACCTCATCGTGCGCAAGGGCCGCGCGGCGTGGGCGGTCATGCGCGGCGGCGATCCGCACGCGCATCACGCTCACCACCACCAGCATCATGATCATGATGATGGCCACGCCAACCACGGATCGCACGCGGCGCACGCTCACGGCGGTTCGCATCATGAGCACGCGGTGCCGAAGGAGGCGGGCGTCGCGGCCTGCGGCCACAGCCATGTTCCAACCGAAGCCGTGCTGCGCAAGCCCGGACTTGCCGGCGCGGCCGCGGCAATCGTTTCGGTAGGCATCCGGCCGTGCTCGGGCGCGCTCGTCATCCTCGTCTTCGCGTTGTCGCAGGGGATTTTCTGGGCCGGCGTCGCCTCGACCTTCGTCATGGCGCTCGGCACGGCGATCACGGTGGCGGCGCTGGCGGCGCTCGCCGTCGGGGCGAAGGATTTTGCCCGGCGCCTGGCGCGCGGCGACGACCGGCGCGGCGGTCAGGTGATGCTTGGGTTCGAGCTTGCCGCCGCCATCCTGATCACGCTGATGGGCGCGGTGCTCTTTGCCGGGGCGCTTCTGGCCTAGCGACCGGCAAGCTCGATCGGCTTGCCATGCGGCGTGCGCTCCGCCGCTTCGCGCCACGCTTCTTTCAGATCGTTGAGGTTGGACGCGTCCGCCACCTGCTTCGTTCGGAGGATTTCTTCGAGTGCGGCGAGCCAGCCGCGCCAATAGGCTTCCGCGTCGGAGGGATCGGCCGCCGTCTCCGCCGCGACCTTCGGCCCGAGCGTCTTTGACCATTCGCCCCAGGCGAAGACGCCGCGCGCGTTGAGCGCTACAGCGAGCGCGAAAGCGCGCGCCGCCCAGGGCGCGGGGAAGACGGGTCCGTCCGCGTCGCGCGGGATCGACGCCACGTGATCGAGCGCTGCCGAAGCGGCGTCAGGCGCGCTCAAGATAGGGTTCCCAGAGGTCGATTCTGATCTCGTCTCCGTCGCGTGCCTCGGCGCCCCAGATGTCGCGCGCTGCGAAGGCGACCGAATAGAGCCATTGTGGGTCCTCGCCGCGTCCCATCGAATTCGAGTCGGGGAAGACATGGACGCCGCGCACCGAAGCGATGCTCCCGGTGCGGCCGCGTACGTACCGGGGGAGGCGGGTATGGCCGATCGGATTCATCATCCTGGCGCGCACAGGGTCGCCAGGCTTGAAGCGCGCTGGTGCTTTCGGCTCGCGCTCGGTCGGCCCGCCCTTGGCGAGGCCGAGGGGCACGCTCTCCGCCGTCGCCTTGCGCGGCAGGGCGGCCGGTGGATTTTCACTGTGCCCCGCGGCGATCTCCTCCGCCGTCGCAAGGCCGCGCTCGACGAGCAGCCGCTCCATGCCCTTCCGCCAGATGTCGTAGTAGGTCGAGGCGAGATAGTCGGCCGGCGGGATGCGCTCGCGCGCGTGGCGGCTCATGTCGAGATTCCATGCGCCGGTCGCGCCCATGCCGAGCACCAGCGCGAAGACGCGGCGCTCCCACTCGGCGTGGAACCAGGGCTCGTTCGGCTCCGGCGCAATTTCCCCAAAACCTTGCGCGCCGCCGAGATCGTGCGGCCCGTTCATCGCGATGCGTCTGGAGCGAGCGGCAGGCCGGTGCCGATCATCGAGTCGCGTGTGACGAGATCGGCGAGTTGCTCCTCGCTCATGCCGTCGGCGCCGGCGGGGCGCATCGGCACGACGAGGTAGCGGATTTCGGCCGTCGAATCCCACACGCGGATGTTCGTCGCGTCAGGAAGCGTCACGCCGAAATCGGTGAGCACGCCGCGCGGGTCGATCACCGCGCGCGAGCGGTAGGGCGGCGACTTGTACCAGACCGGCGGCAGGCCGAGCACGCTCCACGGGTAGCAGGAGCAGAGCGTGCAGACGACCATGTTGTGCGTGTCGGGCGTGTTCTCCAGCGCCACCATGTGCTCGCCCTGGCGGCCGGTGAATCCGAGCGAGGCGATCGCGGCTGTTGCGTCCTCGAAAAGCCAGCGGCGGAAGGCTTCGTCGCTCCATGCCTTCGCCACGACGCGCGCGCCGTTGCGCGGGCCGACCTTCGTCTCATAGGTCTCGATGAAGACGTCGAGCGCCGCCGGATCGACGTAGCCCTTCTCGGTCAGAAGCGTCTCGAGCGCACGCACGCGAAGCTCCACCTCGTCGAGATGCGAGCCCGCATGGTCGTGCGCGTGGTCGTGATCCTTAGGCATCGCTCACTCGGCCGCTAGCGGCATCGTGCGCGCAGCGCGCTCGCGCGACGCCTCAGCGAAGGCGCGGAAGATCGCGCCGGACGCGGGATCGGTCGCCGCCCAGTATTCCGGATGCCACTGGACGCCGATCGCGAAAGCCGCCGCATCCTTCACACGCACCGCCTCGATCGTGCCGTCGGGCGCGCGCCCTTCGACCACGAGGCGTGGGCTCAGCTCGCCGACCGCCTGGCGGTGGACGGAGTTCACATGAATGCAGCGTGCGCCGACGAGCGCTGCAAGCCGGCTGTCGGCCTCGAGGTCGATCTCGTGCGCGAGCTTGAAGCGGTCGTCGTTCGGCAGGCCGATCGGCGCACGGTGGTCGAGGCTGCCCGGCCGCTCCTGCGCTTCCGTCACGAGGGTGCCGCCGAGTGCGACGTTCAACTCCTGGAAGCCCCGGCAGATGGCGAGAAGCGGCACGCCGCGTTCGATCGCAAGCGGGATCAGCTTCAGCGTCGTCTGGTCGCGATCGGGGTCGTAAGGCTCGTAGCGTTCCGACGGAGTCTCGCCATAGCGCTCCGGATGCACGTTGGAGCGTGCACCGGTCAGGAGCACGCCGTCGACGCGGTCGAGGATCGCATCGAGGTCGAGCCCTTCGCCGAGGCTCGGCAGGAGCAGCGGCGATCCGCCCACGAGCGTGACGGCTTTCAGATAAGTGTCGATGGCGCCGTACCAAGTATAGCCGTCTATGGCGCGAACGTCGGTCGGGAGGAGGATCAGGGGCGTCATGGGGCGGCGCTCATGGCTTGGTCTGCCGGATATTTAGGCATTCTGAATTCCGGCGGAAAGCCTTCGTATCGTCCTTCGCTCATATGCCAAGCCGGACTGGACATTTCCCTAAACAGCATGCCACGTTTCTTTCAAAGTAATATCTCTGGAGGAAGCACAAATGGATCGTCGCACTTTCATCAAGAAGGCCGGCCTCGCCACTGGCGGCGCGGTTGCCGCGTCGACGCTTGCCGCGCCTGCCATCGCGCAGTCGATGCCGGAGCTCAAGTGGCGCCTGACCTCGGCCTTCCCGAAATCTCTGGATACGCTTTATGGCGGCGCGGAACGCTTTGCCAAGGCGGTCGGCGAGATGACCGATGGCAAGTTCCAGATCCAGACATTCGCGAGCGGCGAGATCGTGCCCACGGCCGGCCTAGTCGATGCGGTGCAAAACAACACCGTCGAGATGGGCCATACGGCGAGCTACTATTATTTCGGAAAGGATCCGACCTTCGCCTTTGGGTCCTGCGTGCCCTTCGGCCTGTCTAGCCGGGGCGAAAACGCCTGGTGGTACTATGGCGGCGCGATGGACCTGCTCAACAAGTTCTACGCCAAGTTCAATATCGTCGGCTTCCCGGCCGGCAATACCGGCTGCCAGATGGGCGGCTGGTGGCGCAAGGAGGTCAACACTCTCGACGACCTCAAGGGGGTCAAATTCCGGGTCGGCGGATTCGGTGGCGCGGTGCTCTCCAAGCTCGGCGTGGTCCCGGCCAACATCCCGGGCGGCGACATCTATCCGTCGCTTGAAAAGGGCACGGTGGACGCGGCCGAGTGGGTCGGGCCGTACGACGACGAAAAGCTCGGCTTCTACAAGGTCGCCAAGTACTATTACTATCCGGGCTGGTGGGAAGGCGGGACGACGCTCCACACCTTTGTCAATCTCGACCAGTGGAATGCCCTGCCGCCGGCCTATCAGGCGATCGTCAAGCAGGCATGCGCGGCGATCAACGTCGACATGCAGGCCCAGTACGACGCGCTCAACCCGGCGGCGCTCAGGCGCCTGGTCTCGAACGGCGCGCAGCTCCGTGCTTTCTCTCCGGAGATTTTGTCCGCCTGTTTCGACGCCGCCAATCAGACTTACGACGAGATCAGCGCCAAGAACGAAGACTTCAAGACGATGATCGATTCGCTGAAGGCGTTCCGCAACGAGGAGAACCTCTGGTTCCAGATCGCTGACGGCACCTACGACAACTTCATGTATGGACAGCAGCGCGCCGGCAAGCTCTAGGCCCAAGCTGCGGGGTTCAGGCGAGGGGCTCCGGGGAAACCCGGGGCCCCTTCTTATTGGCCGGTGTTGAAATTCGGGCCGCTTGTCGCGCCGTTGTCGCCGCCTCCGCTTTCGGCACCGAAGTTGGGCGCGGCAGGCGCGCCGAAATTCGGTGCCGCGGGAGCACCGGTATCCGACGTACTCGGCGTTCCGAAGTCTGGGCTGGGGGAGGCGCCGGGCGAAGAGCCCCCGAAATTTGGGGTGGCAGGCGCCGGCGTCGATGCGCCACCGAAGTTCGGCGCCGCACCGGCGCCATTGTTGTCAGCGCCGAAGTTCGGGCCGCTTCCGCCGTGGTCCGCACCGAAATTGGGGCCCGTGCCTGCGCCGAAGTTCGGCGCTTCGATCTTGATCTGCGACGGCGATAGGTGGACCTCGCCCGCTTTGTAGCGCGTCACCATGCCGGGGAAGGCGATCGTCAGGCCGATCATGATTACCTGGATGACGACGAAGGGCGCGGCCCCCCAATAGATCTGGCCGGTGGTGATCGGCGCGGTCATCTTGCCGGTCACGCGGTCGACATAGGGTTCGCGTGCCGCGACGGAGCGAAGGTAAAAAAGCGAGAAGCCGAACGGCGGGTGCATGAACGCCGTCTGCATGTTGATGCCGAGAAGCACCCCGAACCAGATCAGGTCGATCCCGAGATGGTCGGCGGCGGGGCCAAGCAGTGGCACCACGATGAAGGCGAGCTCGAAGAAATCGAGGAAGAAGGCGAGGAAGAAGACGAGGAAATTGACGACGATCAAAAATCCGACGACGCCGCCCGGAAGACCGGTCAGCAGGTTCTCCACCCAGACGTGGCCGTCGACGCCGAAGAAGGTGAGGCTGAAGACGCGCGAGCCGATCAGGATGAAGAGCACGAAGGCGGAAAGCTTGGTCGTCGCGTCGAGTGCCTGACGGATGATGGTGAGATTCAACCGGCGTTTGGCTGCGGCGAGGACGAGCGCACCGACGGCGCCCATCGCGCCGCCTTCGGTCGGTGTCGCGAGGCCAATGAAGATCGTGCCGAGCACAAGGAAGATGAGCACCAGCGGCGGGATGAGCGCGACGATGACGCGGATCACCAGTTGCACGCCGTGGATGGTGCGGAACTCTTTTGGCAGGGCTGGAGCCGCGTTCGGGAAGAGGATCGTCGTCCCGACCACATAGGAGAGATAGAGCCCGGAGAGGACGAGACCCGGAACGATCGCGCCCTGGTACATGTCGCCGACCGAGCGCCCGAGCTGATCGGCCATGACGATCAGGACCAGGCTCGGCGGAATGATCTGCGCGAGCGTGCCGGAGGCGGCGATGACGCCGGTGGCGAGCCGCCGGTCGTAGCCGTAGCGCATCATGATCGGCAGTGAGATCAGCCCCATGGAGATGACCGACGCGGCGACGACGCCCGTGGTGGCGGCGAGAAGCGCGCCTACCACCACGACAGCCAGAGCGAGCCCGCCGCGCACGGGTCCGAAGAGCTGCCCGACGGTGTCGAGCAAATCTTCCGCCATTCCGGAGCGCTCCAGAATCAGCCCCATGAAGGTGAAGAAGGGAACCGCGAGCAGTGTCTCGTTGCTCATGACGCCGAAGATCCGGTCCGGCAGAGCCTGGAAGAAGGTCGGCTGGAACAGGCCGAACTCGATGCCGACGATGCCCCATGCAAGCCCGTTGAAGGCGAGTGCGAAGGCGACCGGATATCCAAGCAGGAGGAACACAACGAGCGAGGCGAACATCAGCGGCGCCATGTTCGCGATGATGAAGGCGCTCATCGTCCCGGCCTATTCGATCGGTGCCGCGGTGGCCGTCTCATAGGGGTCGGGAATGTCGCCGCGGATCACGGCGATGCGCTTGATAATCTCCGATACCCCTTGCGCCGCCAGCAGGCCAAAACCGGCGATGATCAGGCCCTTCGCCGGCCACTGGATCAATCCGCCATAATTGCTCGACATCTCGCCGATGTCGTACGACCGCAGGAACCAGGGCGTCGCCTCCCAGATGATCAGGGTCGTGAACGGCAGCAACATCACGGCGTGGCCGACAATGTCGATCCAGTTGCGCACCGTTTTGGGCAGCATGTTCGAGATGATGTCGATGCGGATGTGTTCGTTGCGCTGCAGCGTATAGGCGGCGGCCAGCAGGTACGCGGCGCCGAAGAGGTACCATTGCAGCTCGAGATAGGCGTTCGATGAAATCGAGAACAGCTTGCGTGAGGTGGCGTTGGCGGCGCTGACGAGGACTGCCGCCAGGATCAGCCACGACACCCATCGCCCGATGAACGACGTGATCCAGTCGACCGCCCTGCTCACGGCAAGTGCTGCGTTCATGCGCTTCCGCCCCTCTTTGTTTCCATTTTCGCCGGACCTTTCGAGGCGCCGGCGCGTTATTGAAAGGTGCGACGGATGCGCAGCTTAGGCAAGCCGCCGACGAGGTGCCCACCTCGTCCGGAACCTGACGGCGGGTAAATCCTTCCGCCGGAGGGTGAAATCGGGATAGAATTTGCGGGGGGCCAGAATAGGTGCGAAGACCCGGGGAAGCTCACCCGCCTTCGCCCCCGCCTCAGAGGACTGGATGGCTCGCCGCGGCGTCACGCTCGACGACAAATACCAACTCGACAAGGACCGCGTCTTCCTTTCCGGCACGCAGGCGATCGTTCGCCTTGCGCTGATGCAGAAGGCACGCGATGCGCGCGCCGGTCTGAACACAGCGGGCTTCGTCTCCGGCTATCGCGGATCGCCGCTCGGCGGGCTCGATCTGCAGCTGTGGCGCGCGGGCGAGCTTCTGAAAGCCAATGACATCGTCTTCCAGCCGGGGCTGAACGAGGATCTGGCGGCCACGTCCGTATGGGGCTCGCAACAGGCGGAGCTTCGCGGCGAGGGCCGCTACGATGGCGTCTTCTCGATCTGGTACGGCAAGGGGCCGGGGGTCGATCGCTCCGGAGACGCGCTTCGCCACGCGAATTTCGACGGCACGTCACCGCATGGCGGGGTGATCGCGCTGATGGGCGATGACCACACCTGCGAAAGCTCCACCACCGCGCACCAGTCTGAGTTCGCCTTCGTCGACGCGATGATCCCGATCCTGAATCCGGCGGGGCTGCAGGAGCTCATAGATTACGGGCTGATCGGCTGGGCGCTGTCACGCTTCGCCGGCACCTGGGTCGGAATCAAGTGCGTGAAGGATACCGTCGAGTCGACCGGGGTGGTCGATGCCACCGGCGGCGGCGCCCGCACCATCGCTCCGGATTTCTCCATGCCGCCGGGCGGACTCAACATCGCCTCCGGCCGGCATGCGCTGGAGAAGGAGGAGCTTCTTCACCGCTTCAGGAAGCCGGCGGCGCTCGCCTTCATCCAGGAGAACGGGCTTAACCGCATCATGATGCGCGGCGGGCCCAACGCGCGACTTGGAATAGTCTCGCTCGGCAAGAGCTGGCTCGATACGCTCGGCGCGCTCGATCTTCTCGGCATCGACGAAAAGCGCGCCGCGGACCTCGGGCTCAGACTCTACAAGATCGCCGCGCCCTGGCCGCTTGAGCCGGTAGGCGTGAACCGCTTCGCGGAGGGCCTTCAGACGATCCTCGTCGTTGAGGAAAAGCGCTCTCTGGTCGAGACACAGCTCAAGGAGCAGCTTTACGGGCGCGCCAACGCTCCGATGGTGATCGGCAAGAAGGACGAGCAGGAGCGCGTGCTCCTGCCCGCCTGGGGCGCGCTCGACGCCAACCAGATCGCGGTCGTCATAGCCCGCCGCATCCTGGCTTATGTCGACGATTCGGAGGTCGTGGCGCGGCTGAAGCAGCTGGAGCACGCGCAGGCGATGCTCGCCGCCGCCGAGGACATCGGCGTGCGGGTGCCGCATTTCTGTTCCGGCTGTCCGCACAATATTTCGACGCAGGTGCCGGAGGGAAGCCGCGCCTATGCCGGCATCGGCTGCCACTACATGGCGCTCTGGATGGACCGCCGCACCGAAGGCTTCACCCAGATGGGGGCGGAGGGGGCGAACTGGATCGGCGAAGCGCCATTCTCCAAGCGCGGCCATGTTTTTCAGAACATCGGCGACGGCACCTGGGGCCATTCCGGTTCGCTCGCCATGCGCGCGGCGGCGGCGGCGGGCGTCAACATCACCTTCAAGATTCTCTATAACGATGCCGTCGCCATGACCGGCGGGCAGCCGGTCGAAGGCGGCCTGACGGTCGATCAAGTCGCGCGGCAGGCGGCGGCGGAGGGCGCAAAGCAAATCGCGGTTGTCACCGACGACCCGCACAAATATCCAGCCGACGTCGAATGGCCGGCGGGCATGACGATCCACCACCGCTCCGAGCTCAACGACGTACAGGAGACGCTGCGCGCCGTCGAAGGCGTCAGCGTCCTGATCTACGACCAGACATGCGCGGCGGAGAAGCGGCGGCGGCGGAAGCGCGGTCTCATGCCGGATCCCGACAAGCGGGTCGTCATCAACAGCCTCGTCTGCGAAGGCTGCGGCGATTGCGGGGTGAAGTCGAACTGCGTGTCCATCCAGCCGCTCGAAACGGAGTTCGGGCGCAAGCGGCGTATCGATCAATCAAGCTGCAACAAGGATTTCTCGTGCCTCGAAGGCTTCTGCCCGTCTTTCGTGACGGTGCATGGCGGAAAGCTGAAGGCGAGAGGCGCAGTCGTGACGGAGGGACTCGCTGCAATTCCGGAGCCCGTGATCCCGGTGCTGGATCGCACGCAGGGCATCCTCATCACGGGCGTCGGCGGCACCGGCGTCGTGACGGTCGGGCAGGTGATCGGCATGGCGGCGCATCTCGACGGGCTCGGCGTCGGGATCATCGATATGTCGGGGCTGGCGCAGAAAGGCGGCGCCGTCTCGATCCATATGCGCATCGGCCCGGCGCCGGAGGCGATCCACGCGATCCGCATCGGCGCTGAGGAAGCGGACGTCGTGCTCGGCTGCGACATCGTCGTCACGGGCTCGAAGAAGACGCTTGCCGCGATACGGCCGGGCGAGAGCCAGGTGTTCGTCAATCTGCACGAGACCTATCCGGGCGATTTCACGCGCGATGCCGACTTCTCGCTTCCGACGCGGCGGCTGAGGCGCGCCATTGCGGAACGCGCCGGAGCGGAGCGCGCGCATTTTGTCGAGGCGGAACGGCTTGCGGTGGCGCTCGTCGGCGACACGATCGCTTCCAACATGCTGATGGTCGGCTACGCGTGGCAGCAGGGCGGGATTCCGGTGAGCCTCGAGTCGCTTCATGAGGCGATCGGCCTGAACGGCGTCGGGATCGAGATGAACCTCGCGGCGTTCGAATGGGGGCGGCGCGCGGCCTTTGATCTCGCCGCGGCGGAGGCGGCGGCGGGAATTGCTGCGGAGAAGGGCGAGCCGTCGCTTGAGGAGATCGTTGAGCGCCGCGTCGAATTTCTGACCCGCTATCGGAGCCGCCGTTACGCAGCGCGCTATAAACGGCGGGTCGAACGGATATCGGCGGCGGAAGCGCGCGTCGCGCCGGGCGAGACCGCGCTGGCGGTCGAGGCAGCGCATTCGCTGTTCAAGCTGATGGCGATCAAGGACGAATACGAGGTGGCGCGGCTTTTCTCCGATGGCGCGTTCGAACGGCAGCTGCGGCAGGAATTCGAAAGCTGGGAGCGGCTGGAGTTCCATCTCGCGCCGCCGCTTTCCGCGCAGCCGCGACAAGGCGGGGCATCTAGTGAAGCGGACATACGGGCCGCGAATGATGCGCGGCTTCAAGCTTCTCGCGCGTCTCCGGTTCCTGCGCGGCTCGATCCTCGATCCGTTCGCCCGCACGCGCGAGCGCAGATGGGAGCGGAAGCTTCTCCGCGACTATCTGTCGACGCTCGACACGATCGAGAAGACCCTCTCGGCGGACAATCTGGAGACGGCGCGCTTGCTTCTCGCCTATCCGCGGAAGATCCGCGGGTTCGGTCATGTGAAGGAAGCGCAGGCGCAGCCGGCGCTCGCCGAGCGCGAGCAGGCTGCTGCAGGCGCTTCTCTCCCCGGGAGACGCCGAACTCGCCGAGGCGGCGGAATAGGCCCCCTTGTTGAGGTTATCGCGGGCGTTATGATCCGACGCGGAGGCAGCCGTGCATCACGTCAAGGTCACGCAGGTCGGGGACTCCCTCAGCGTCGCTCTGCCGGAGGAGGTCGTCGAGCGGCTCGGCATCGTGCCGGGCCAGATGCTCGGTCTTTCGGAGACCGCGCACGGGATCGAGCTTTCCGCTTTCGATCCGGAGTTCGAAGAACAGATGCGGCTCGCCGAGGAGATCATGGACCGTTATCGCGACACTCTGCGTGATCTCGCGAAATGACATGGCGCTGGCTTACCCACCGTGTCGTCGCAGCAATTCATCTGAGGCAAATCCAACGACACGGCGGCGGTCGCGGGATGCGCGACGAGGGCCTGCTTGAGTCGGCGCTGGCGCGTCCGCAGAGCCTTGACGGAACGCAGACCGTGTTTGGACTGGCGGCGAGCTATGCCTGCGGAATTGCCCGCGATCGTCCTTTCGTCGACGGGAACACGCGCAACGGCATTCGTCTCGTCGGTGCTCTTCCTGCGCATGAACGGGCAACAATTTCTGGCGGAGCCGGCTGCGGCCGACGGTCGCGTTCCTCCGCCTTGCCGCCGGAGAATTCTCCGAGGCGGCGCTCGCCGAGTGGTTTCGGCGAAATGCCGAGCCTCCGCCGGAGGAGTTCATCTCGCCGGAGCAGGATCAGTAGGATGCCGAGGCTCACGCCAAGCACGTCGTCAAGCGCCGATCGCAGCGATTCGATGCGGGCAATTCGACTGCCCGCCGATCATCCTCCGGTCGCGGCGGGGAAGATCGGCGTGCTTCTCGTCAATCTCGGGACGCCGGAAGGCACCGACTACTGGCCGATGCGGCGGTATCTCAGCGAGTTTCTGTCCGACCGCCGCGTGATCGAAACGTCACCGCTTCCTCTGGCAGCCGATCCTGCAAGGGATCGTGCTTTCGGTGCGGCCGAAGAAAAGCGGGGCGCTCTACGCCTCGATCTGGAACAAGGAGCGCAACGAGTCGCCGCTTCGAACTTTTACGCGCGCGCAAGGCGAGAAGCTGGCTGCAGAGCTAGCTGGCGAGACGCAGATCGTCGTCGACTGGGCGATGCGCTACGGCAAGCCGTCGGTCGCCGAGAAACTCGATGCGCTCAAGACGGCGGGCGCGGAGCGCGTCCTCGTTTTCCCGCTCTATCCGCAGTACAGCGCGACGACGACGGCGACCGTCAACGACGTCGCCTTCGATGCGCTGAAGAAGATGCGCTGGCAGCCGGCGCTTCGCACCGTGCCGCCTTATCACGACGAGCCGGTCTATATCGACGCGCTCGCGGAATCGATCGAAGGCCACTTTTCGTCCCTCGACTTCGAGCCGGAGGTCCTGCTCGCTTCCTACCACGGGCTGCCGAAATCCTATCTGGAGAAGGGCGATCCCTATCACTGCCACTGTCAGAAGACGTCGCGGCTTCTCGCCGAAAGGCTTGGCTGGCGTGCCGGGCGGCTGCTCACGACCTTCCAGTCGCGCTTCGGGCCGGAGGAATGGCTGCAGCCCTACACCGACAAGACGGTCGAGCGGCTGGCGCGGAGAGGGCGTGAAGCGGCTCGCGATCGTCAATCCCGGCTTCGTCTCGGACTGCCTGGAGACGCTGGAGGAGATCGCCGTGCAGAACCGCGAGATCTTCCTGCACCACGGCGGCGAGAAGTTCTCGCATGTGCCCTGCCTGAACGATTCCCCGGCCGGCATGCGGGTCATCGCGTCGATGGTGCTGCGCGAGCTTTCGGGCTGGCTCTGACGGCTCGGGTCTTGACCGGAGCCGCCGGGGGGCTCAGTTCAATTCCGTCAACAGGATAGAGCCATGCCGACCTACCGTTCCCGAACCACCACCCACGGCCGCAACATGGCCGGCGCGCGCGGCCTCTGGCGCGCCACCGGCATGAAGGAAGGCGATTTCGGCAAGCCGATCATCGCGGTCGTGAATTCGTTCACGCAGTTCGTGCCGGGGCACGTGCATCTGAAGGATCTTGGCCAGCTGGTCGCCAGCGAGATCGAGGCGGCCGGCGGCATCGCCAAGGAGTTCAACACGATCGCCGTCGACGACGGCATCGCCATGGGCCACGACGGGATGCTCTATTCGCTGCCGTCGCGCGAGCTGATCGCCGACAGCGTCGAATACATGGTCAACGCGCATTGCGCCGACGCCATGGTGTGCATCTCCAATTGCGACAAGATCACGCCCGGCATGCTGATGGCGGCGCTGCGGCTCAACATTCCCGCCGTCTTCGTCTCCGGCGGCCCGATGGAAGCCGGAAAGGTGCTGCTGAAGGGCAAGGAACAGGCGCTCGATCTGGTCGACGCAATGGTTGCCGCAGCCGACGAGCGCGTCTCCGACGAGGACGTGAAGGTCATCGAGCGCTCCGCCTGCCCGACCTGCGGCTCGTGCTCGGGCATGTTCACTGCGAACTCGATGAACTGCCTGACGGAAGCGCTCGGGCTTTCGCTTCCCGGCAACGGCTCCACGCTTGCGACGCACGCCGACCGGAAGCGCCTCTTCGTCGAGGCGGGGCACTTGGTCGTCGATCTTTGCCAGCGCTACTACGAGCAGGGCGACGAGAGCGTGCTGCCGCGTAACGTCGCCTCGAAGAAGTCGTTCGAGAACGCCATGGCGCTCGATATCGCCATGGGCGGCTCCACCAATACCGTGCTGCACATCCTCGCCGCCGCGCATGAGGGCGACATCGACTTCACGATGGAGGACATCGACGCGCTGTCGCGGCAGCGTGCCGGTGCTGTGCAAGGTCGCGCCCGCGAAAAGCGACGTGCACATGGAGGACGTGCATCGCGCCGGCGGCATCATGGCGATCCTCGGCGAGCTCGACAAAGCCGGGCTTATCCATCGCGATCAGCCTACCGTCCACACCGCGACGATCGGGCAGGCCATCGAGCATTGGGACATCGCGCGCACGACAAGCTCGACGGTGCGTGACTTCTTCATGGCGGCGCCGGGCGGTGTCCCGACCCAGACCGCGTTCAGCCAGGATCGCCGCTGGGACGATCTCGACCTCGACCGCGAGACGGGTGTGATCCGCAGTGCCGCGCATCCGTTCTCGAAGGATGGCGGCCTTGCCGTGCTGAAGGGCAACATCGCGCTCGAAGGCTGCGTGGTGAAGACGGCCGGCGTCGACGAGTCGATCCTGAAGTTCACCGGCCCGGCCAAGGTGTTCGAGAGCCAGGACGCGGCGGTGAAGGGGATCCTCGAGCAACGAAGTGAAGGCGGGCGACGTCGTCGTCATCCGCTACGAGGGGCCGCGCGGCGGGCCGGGCATGCAGGAGATGCTCTATCCGACGAGCTACCTGAAATCGAAGGGCCTTGGGAAATCCTGCGCGCTCCTGACCGACGGGCGCTTCTCCGGCGGAACGTCCGGGCTCTCAATCGGCCACGTCTCACCGGAAGCCGCCGAGGGCGGCGCCATCGGCCTGGTGCGCGACGGCGACAGAATCGAGATCGATATCCCGAATCGCTCGGTCCGGCTTCTGGTCGACGACGCGGAGCTCGCGACGCGCCGCGCCGCGCAGGAGGCCAAGGGCTGGAAGCCGGCGGAGAAGCGCAAGCGCAACGTGACGACGGCGCTGCGCGCCTATGCGGCGATGGCGACGAGCGCCGCGAAAGGCGCTGTCCGGCACGTTCCCGACTGAGAACGGCCGCACCGAACTTTCCCGGTATGGAATTGTGGCACGGGAGGAATTTTCCGGGCGGTAACCTCTGTTAACCGGCGCTTAACCACCACGGTCTCAAATCGTAACGAGCAGTTAACGAGGCCGAGGCAGTTCCCGTGAACGCGAACGTCGCCATTCAGCAACGCAAATCGCTCCGCTTCCGCGGGCGCTCTTTCATGGCGCTTCTTTTCGCGCCTGAGCCGCCGCTCGAAGATTGGCTGGCCGAGCTCGATGCCTGGTCGAGCAAATCGCCGGGTTACTTCGTCGGGCGGCCGATCATTCTCGACGTGTCGGCCCTGCCGCTCGACAAGGAAGGGCTCGCCAAGCTCATTGCCGACTTTGCCGAGCGCGGCATTCGCATCATGGGCGTGGAGGGCACCAAGGCCTCGTGGCTCGGGCTCGGGATGCCGCCGCTCGTTTCAGGCAGCCGCACAGCGGAAATCGGCGAGCTCGCCGGTCTCACCGCAGCGCCGGTCGCCGCACCGGAGAAATCGGCCGCGGCGGAGAAATCGGCCGCGGCGGAGAAGCCGGCGGAAGCCGCCGCCGCCCCGATCGCCGAGCCGCGTCGCCCGGCGTCGATGGTGCACGAAATGCCGGTCCGCTCCGGGCAGTCGCTGATCTTCCCGGAGGGCGATCTCACGATCCTCGGCTCCGTTGCTTCCGGTTCTGAGGTCGTTGCCGGCGGCTCGATCCACGTTTACGGGGCGCTGCGTGGCCGCGCCATCGCCGGCATGACCGGCGACCCGACCGCCCGCATCTTCTGCAACAAGCTCGAAGCGGAGCTTATCGCTATCGACGGCCTCTACCGCACGGCCGACGAGATGGATCCGCAGTATCGCGGCCGGCCCGTTCAGGCGTGGCTCGACGGCGAGACGATGTCCATGGCGGCGCTCAACTGAAATTTGAAGGAGGGTGGCGACGATGGCCAAAGTATTGGTCGTAACATCTGGCAAGGGCGGCGTCGGCAAGACGACCTCCACGGCGGCGCTCGGCGCGGCGCTGGCGCAAACCGGGAAGAGCGTGGTCGTCGTCGATTTCGACGTGGGCCTTCGAAACCTCGATCTCGTCATGGGCGCAGAGCGCCGGGTCGTCTACGACCTGATCAACGTGGTGCAGGGCGACGCCAAGCTTCCGCAGGCGCTGATCCGTGACAAACGGGTCGACACGCTGTTTCTCCTTCCGGCCTCGCAGACGCGCGACAAGGACGCACTCTCCGAAGAGGGCGTCGAGCGGGTGATGGGTGAGCTGCGCCAGAAATTCGACTGGGTGATCTGTGACAGCCCGGCCGGCATCGAACGCGGCGCCACGCTTGCGATGCGCCATGCAGACGTCGCCGTGGTCGTGACCAATCCGGAAGTGTCGTCGGTGCGGGATTCCGACCGCATCATCGGGCTGCTCGACTCGAAGACGCTCAAGGCGGAAAAAGGCGAACGCATGGAAAAGCATCTGCTCCTCACGCGCTACGATCCCGCGCGCGCCGAGCGCGGCGAGATGCTGAAGACGGAAGACGTTCTCGAAATCCTCTCCATCCCGCTGCTCGGCATCATTCCGGAGAGCGAAGAGGTGCTGCGCGCCTCCAACCTCGGTTCGCCGATCACGATCGCCAATCCGCTGTCGGCCGCCGGGCGCGCCTACGCCGATGCGGCGCGACGGCTCTCGGGCGAGACCGTGGTGCTCACCGTGCCGCGCGACAAGCGCAGCCTTTTCGGCAGGCTCTTCGTGCGGAGGGCTGCATGAACCTCTTCAACCTGTTCCGAAAGGGCGGTACGGCGCCGATCGCGCGCGATCGGCTCCAGATCCTGCTGGCGCATGAACGCACCATTGCCGGCGGTTCCGACCTGGTCGGCGTGCTGCGTGAAGAGATCCTGGCCGTGATCAAGAAGCACGTGCAGGTCGATCAGGAGAAGGTGCAGGTCAGGATGGATCGCGGCGAGTCGGTCTCAACGCTTGAGGTGGAGATCGAGATTCCGACCCCGCTCAAGAAGCCGAAGATGACGCCGCCGAAGGTCGTCGCCGCGGTGGCCGCGGCGTCCTGAAGCCGGAGGCCTCGAACACGGCTCGGGCCTCTTCGGTCTGGGCTATGAAGCCATGTACCTGGCGAAGGCATCCTTGAAGTCAGGGTGCCAGCGTGAAAGCGCTGGGCGGTTCAGGACGACATCATCCATCGCCCAGCGCATGCGCTTCTCGTCCATCTCGCGGCTCACGTCGTTGTCCGGGCAGAGGATGTAGAAGTCGCCCGCAGCCATCTTCGGCAGCATGAAATCCACGACCTCTTCCGCGGTCCACGCGCCTGCTGGCTTCTCCGTGCGGTCGCCGCGCGTGAGGGTGGTGAAGGTGAAGCCGGGAATGAGAAGGTGCGCCGTCACCTGGCAGCCCTCGACGTTGCGAAGCTCGTGGGCGAGCGCTTCCGTCACCACCTTCACTCCAGCCTTCGAGACGTTGTAGGCCGTCTCGCCGGGCGGGCAGGTGATCCCCTGCTTCGAGCCGGTGCTTATGATCGCAGCCGGCCGCCTCTGCGCGATCATGTCCGGTGCGAAGACCTGCACGCCGTTGATGACGCCCCAAAGGTTCGTGTCGAGGATCGCGCGCCAGCGCTCGGGTTCGCCGAAAAGCGTGGCGCCGCCACCGCCGCGGCCGGCGTTGTTCATGAGGACCGCCACCTCGCCGAACGTCTCGTAGGCGCGCGTCTTTAGACGTTCGACGTCGGCGCGCTTCGACACGTCGGTTGCAACGCCGATGATGTCGCTCAGGCGGCCGGTGCGTTGCGCCACGCGCTCAGCGGCCTTCTCCAGCGCGTCGATGTTGGCGTCCGCCATGCACACCTTCATGCCGAGATCGGCGAAGCGCTCGGCCGCGGCAAGACCGATACCGGACGCCGCTCCGGTGATCACCGCCGCGCGGCCCTCGGCTATCGCAGGATGTTGCGGCATATCGTTATCCTTCTGTTTTCCATGATCGAGACTAGCGAATTCCACCGATGGGACGAGACGCGCGGAATCGTGGACCGGCGCGTGCCCGGCGTTAGGAGAAAATTCAGCCTGCCGGCATTTTGCCTAAAATTGTCAACGAAATCGCGGCATCCACCCCCTATCTCCGGGGTGTTATTCCCTATGGAGAAGTGAAGCGGACGATGCCGAAGACAAGAGCTGGCGCATTGCGCAGATTCGGCCGCGACGAGACTGGCAACATCGCCATCCTCTTCGGCGCGGCCGTAATCCCCCTCGTTATCATCATGGGCGGTATGACGGATATCGCCCGTTTCACACGCTACAAGGCTGAGCTTTCGAACGCGGTCGATTCCGCAGCGCTCGCCCTGGCACGGCGCGGCGAGAACTACACGGAAGCCGAGGCGACCCAGTTCGTCACCAGCTATGTCGAAGGCTTCGGTGTCGAGGACTCGCAGTTTGCGATCGCAAGCCTGAACGTCACGAAAACCGACAACGGCTTCCACGTCTCGACGGATGCCACGATGGACACGGTTTTCCTTTCGCTTGCCGGCCTGGCAGGCGGCTCCTTCGAGACGATGAACATGGATATCGAGGCGGAGGTCGTGAATTCCTCCAATCGGGTCGAGCTCGCGCTCGTGCTCGATAACACCGGCTCGATGAACTGCGGCTCGGTGGTGTCGAGCTCCTGCACCGGAAACTGGAGCAGTCCGGGGTCGAGCAGCCGCATCTCCGGGCTGAAGACAGCCGCCCACAAGCTCATCGATGTCCTGATGACCGACGCGGCCTTGGCCGACGATTTCGTCAAGGTCGGCGTGGTGCCGTTCGAAGGCGCGGTCAACATCAAGAACGCCGACCTGGACTACAGTTGGCTCGACTGGAGCGACACCGCGACTGCAAAGTACAACGGCGTGAATTTCAACAATTACGACGTCGACACGAGCAACGACCCTTGCACAACGACGACGGGCGCGGGTCATTGGGAATGGCACGGCTACTACGGCGGCGGCTGGGTGTGGGTCAACGGCGCGCCGACGACGACCTGTACCCAGACCACCGAGCGCGTCAGCCACAAGTGGCTCTTCGATCAGCTGCATGCCAACGATTCGAGCGTCAGCTGGGCAGGCTGCGTGGAGATGCGCGCATCGCCCTACGACATGAACGACACGGCGCCGGATCCGGCCAATCCGGACACGCTCTTCGTGCCGTTCTTTTGGCCCGATGAGCCCGATAGCGACAACAACAACGGCGATTACTATTCGAACAACTACCTCAATGACAAAACGACTTCCAACGGCAGCGCCGCGCAGATGAACACGGCGAAATACGTCTCGTCGACCGTCAGTTGGCAGTCTGGGAAGAAGGACACGAGCTTCCCGTACACGAGCGGCCCGAACTATGGCTGCCCGCGGCCGATCCTGGCGCTCACCAAGGACCGCGACGCGGTCGAGAGCGCGATCGACTCCATGATCGCCTATCCGGCCATGGGCACCTACATTCCGACCGGTCTCGCCTGGGGCTGGCGTGTGCTTTCGCCGGGAGAGCCGTTCTCGCAGGGCGTCGGTCCGAGCGACCAGTATTATACGAAGACAGTGAAGGCGATGGTGCTGCTCACCGACGGCGAGAACTCGGTCACGGGCACCAGCAACCATAACAAATCGATCTTCAGCGCCTATAATTACACCGGCACCGAAGTGGACGGTACCTATCGGCTCGGATCGAGCAATGCGTCGACGGCGGAGGCTAATCTCAACACCAAGACGTCGACGCTCTGCCAGAGCGTGAAGGATGCCGGGATCAGGCTCTACACTATCACCTTCGGCGACATCCCGAGCGCGGCCGCGACGCTGATGAAGAACTGCGCGAGCGTCAACAATGGCGAGACGCTCTATTATCACGCACCGAGCAACTCGGAGCTGGAGGATATCTTCGCCTCGATCGGCAAGGATCTGAGCGACATCCACCTTTCGATGTGAGCGGTTGGCGGTCTTCCTTCCGACCGTCGCTTCCAAAAGAAAAGAGCGCCGGGCCAAACGGCTCGGCGCTCTTTTGTTGTCAGCGGTGCCGGGCTTAAGCCGCCTTCGCCTTCGGCGCGGGCTCAGCGTGGCGGATCTCGGTGCCGAGCACCTTCAGGCAGTTCCGCATGAACGCGGCGAGTCCCGGCCAACCCTTGGCGGAGACAAGCTTGCCGTCCATGTGCGCGCCGTCCGGTGGGACATCGATGTATTTTCCACCGACGGCGGTCACCTCGGGCTCGCAATATTCGAGCGCCGCGACTTCCTTGCCGCGGATCGTCTCCGGCACGGCCATCAGCACCTGAACGCCGTGGCAGATCGTGAAGATCGGCTTATCCTGCTCATGGAAGTGGCGGATGATCGCCTGCACGCGCTTGTCGATGCGGATATATTCCGGCCCGCGTCCGCCGGCGACGTAAACCGCGTCGTACTGCTCCGGCTTCACGTCCGCGAAGCTCTTCTTCAGCGGAAAATTGTGGCCGGGCTTCTCGGTGTAGGTCTTGTCGCCCTCAAAATCGTGCAGCGACGTCTTCAGGATCTCGCCCTTCTTCTTGTCGGGGCAGACAACGTCGACCTCGTGGCCGACCGCCATCATTCCCTGCTCGAAGACAAAGATCTCATACTCCTCGCTGAAATCGCCCGTTAGCATCAGGATCTTGGCCATGTCGTTCGTTCCCTCTCTCCCGGTTGTGCCGCGCCGTCCTTCCGGCGGCGTGCTCGCGCCTGAATAGCACACGTTGGCCGGCCCCTCCCAGCGTGTCGGACTCTGCGTGCGGCAATTGTGCCTGCGTCCCGAAAAATTGCGCTTTGTCAAGACTCTCGCCATATCCTCTTCGGGCCAAAGGGAGATTTCGCGCATGAACGGCTTCGACATCGTCGTCATCGTCCTCGTCGTGTTCGCCGTGATCGTCATCATCTCGGCGGTGAAGACGGTGCCGCAGGGCTACAATTACACCGTCGAGCGCTTCGGCCGCTACACGAAGACGCTACGGCCCGGGCTTAACCTGATCACGCCCTTCGTCGATCGCGTCGGCGCCAAGATGAACATGATGGAAACGGTGCTCGACGTGCCGAGCCAGGAGGTCATCACCAAGGACAACGCGACGGTGACCGCCAACGGCATCACCTTCTTCCAGGTGATGGACGCCGCCCGCGCCGCCTACGAAGTGAACATGCTCGAGAACGCGATCCTGAACCTCACCATGACCAACATCCGCTCGGTCATGGGCTCGATGCAGCTCGACGAGCTCCTGTCGAACCGCGACGAGATCAACGAGCGGCTTCTGCGCGTCGTCGACGCGGCGGCGGGGCCGTGGGGCGTGAAGATCACCCGCATCGAGATCAAGGACATCGACCCGCCCCGCAACCTGGTCGACTCCATGGCGCGCCAGATGATGGCGGAACGCGAGAAGCGCGCCACCATCCTGGAGGCGGAAGGCAAGCGCCAGTCGGAGATCCTGAAGGCGGAAGGCCAGAAGCAGGCGCGCATTCTCGAAGCGGAGGGGCGTAAGGAGGCGGCGTTTCGCGACGCCGACGCGCGCGAGCGACTGGCCGAGGCCGAGGCCAAGGCGACGACGGTCGTCAGCGCGGCGATCGCCGCCGGCGACGTGCAGGCGATCAACTACTTCGTCGCACAGAAATATGTCGAGGCGCTTGCCGCCTTTGCGCATTCGCCGAACCAGAAGACGTTCCTGCTGCCAGTCGAGGCGAGCGCCGTCCTCGGTTCGCTCGCCGGGATCGGCGAGATCGCCAGGCAGACATTCGGCGGCGATACGCCGGCCGCCGCGCCGCGGCGCGCCGGCTCCGTGCCGTCCGCCAGTCCGCCGCAGCCGACGACGGTTGTGACGGTGCGCCCGCCTGAGGACTTCACATGATCATGAGCTGGATCGCCGCGCTCGGCGGCTGGTCGTGGTGGGTGCTTGGACTGGTGCTCCTCGGCGCGGAGGTGCTGCTGCCGGGCTTCTTCTTCCTGTGGTTCGGCGTCGCCGCGATCCTGATCGGGATCAGCGCGCTCCTGGTCGATTGGCCGTGGCAGTTGCAGGTCGTCGGCTTCGTCGTGCTCTCGGCGATCACGGCGCTGGTCGGTCGCCGCTTCTACGGGTACCTGCGAGCAGCGACAGTGCCGATCCGCATCTCAATCTTCGCGCCGGCCGGCTTGAGGGCCGCACGTTCGTGCTTTCGGAGCCGATCGTGGAGGGGAGCGGGCGCGTCAACATCGACGACACGGTGTGGCAGGTGCGCGGGCCGGATGCGCCGGCTGGGGCACGGATCAAGGTCGCCGGCGTCGAGGGCACCGTGCTGATCGTGACGAGCGTCTGAGCGCTACGCGACGCCGACTCTCAGGAGATCGTGCAGGTGCACGATGCCGACCGGTTTCCTGCGCTCTAAGACAAACAGCGCGGTGATCGAAGCGGCGTTCAGAATCTCCAGCGCCGAAGCGAGGAGCGCGTCCGGGCCGATGGATTTCGGATCGCGCGTCATCACCGTCTCGACCGGCTGATCGAGAATATCGCCGGAGAGATGCCTTCGAAGGTCACCGTCGGTGATGATGCCGACGAGATCGCCCCTCGCGTCGGTAATGCCGAGGCAGCCGAAGCCTTTCCGGCTGATCAGGAGCAGGGCCTCCCGCATGCGCGTGCCGAGCGGCGCGAGCGGCAAACGATCGCCGGAATGCATGAGGTCGCGCACGCGCGTCAGGTTGGCGCCAAGCGAGCCGCCCGGATGGAATTTCAGGAAGTCGTCGGCGGTGAACCCGCGTGCCTCAAGCAGCGCGATCGCCAGCGCATCGCCGAGCGCCATCTGGATCAGCGTCGAGGTGGTCGGCGCCAGGCCATGCGGGCACGCTTCCTCGACCTTGGGCATGATCAGCGCCACGTCGGCGGCGTTGGCGAGCGTGGAGCTCGGACCGGCGGTGAACGCGACGATCGGCACGCGAAAGCGCTTGGCGTAAAGAAGGATGCTCCTGAGCTCCGCCGTCTCGCCCGACCAGGAGAGCGCCAGCACAACGTCGTCGCGGGTGATCATGCCGAGGTCGCCATGGCTTGCCTCGGCGGCGTGCACGAAGAGAGCCGGCGTGCCGGTCGAGGCGAGCGTCGCGGCCACCTTGGTGCCGACGTGGCCACTCTTTCCCATCCCGGTGACGACGACGCGGCCGGACGCCGCGCCGATCAGCCCGAGCGCCGCCTCGAAGGGCGTGCGCATCTCGCCGGAAAGCGCCGCCTCGAGCGCCTTCAGGCCAGCGGACGCGGCGCGCAGCGTGCGCAGCGCGGGATTGGATTCGGATGCGGAAACGGCGGGGGCAAAGGGTAGGCGGGGCATTGCACTTCCGGTTTTCCGGAACGATTAGCACGGGGGAGGGGCGAGGGCGAGACTGGCAATGCGCGCCGAGGCGTTCTGTCTTAGGTCAGCGCCCGTCGCAGGCCGCGCCAAAAAAGGAAGCCCCGCCGAAGCGCTGACGAAGCAGATACGGCTTCACTCGTGCGGCGCCATACCGTTTGCCAGCATCCAGTGATGCTGCTGGTGGTGCGCTCCAACCGTCATGATGCCGATGAAGCCGAGAGCACGGAGTTTCACCATCGAAGCCTGATCGGGTGGCGTAACGGTCAGGACCGCGCCGGTGTTCGTCGTCTCGGCCGCAAGCTTCCAGCCGTCCACCCCGTTCATGGTCGCGGCATGGGCGGTCACCATTCGACGGATGGAATCCCGGACCGCTCCGTCGCCGGAGGCCGAAAATCGCATACTGCCGCCTGACTGGCTCGCCTCGACGACAGCGCCCAACGTGACGTTGTTCATGTCGATCAGATGCTGGCGCAGCGCTTCGATATCGACCTTCGACCAGTCGGTGGTGGGGTCGGCCTCCAGCATGGCGACGATTTCCTGGATCGCCGCGAACGCCGACTGGCCCGGCTCTTTCGGCTGCACTCCCACGCCGGATATCGCGGCCTGACCGCCATGCATCATGTGGTCGTGATTCATCTCCTGACCGGAGGCGGCCGCACTGGCGAGCGTAGCCAAAGCGGCGGCAACCAAGAAGGCTTTCATCGGCCGCAGGCCTTTCTGTCTTTTGATTACCGTCCACTTGCCACGAACCGCTAGTCTCTAGACATGATAACTATCATGCTCGACCGTCTTCAGAGCCCGAGCCAGGTTGAGCGGACCTTCCGCGCGGGCCAGTATCTCTTTCATCGCGACGACCGCGTGAAATCGATGTTTCTGGTCATGTCGGGGGCCGTCCACCTCATCCGGCACCATCGAAGCGGCAGCGCGGTCATCCTGCAGCGCGCAGGCCCGGGCTCGATCTTGGCGGAGGCATCACTCTTCGCATCGAAATATCACTGCGACGCGATCGCGACATCCGAGGTGGTGGCGCGTCTGATTTCCCGGGCGGAGATGCAGAAGCTTTTCTTCAACGATCCGGGTTTCGCAAGGGAATGGGCGGTGCACCTCGCGGAGGAGGTCCGCAACGCGCGTCAGCGCGCGGAGATACTGTCGATCAAGACGGTTTCAGAACGGCTTGACGCCTGGCTCTCCGATAAGGAGCGCCTGCCAGAGAAGGGCGGCTGGAGAGAGCTGGCGGCGGAAATCGGTACGAGCCCCGAAGCGCTCTACCGTGAGATCGCGCGGCGTAGGAAAACTGGGCGCTACGGCGGGGCTTCGCCACGCTGCCGTCCGAATATTTAGCGGTGCGGCCTTGCGAAAAAAAAGGCGGCCCCGAAGGGCCGCCTTGAAACTGCTGGACCTGGCTGTGGGATCAGGCCTCGGAGCGGTTCTTCCGCCGGCGGGCGAGGAACCCGATACCGCCAACGCCGGAGAGGAACAGCGGCAGAGCCGCCGGAAGCGGAACCGCGGACACGCCGGTGTTGTAGCTGAAGCTGATCTCGACGAACGGCGGAGCTTTCACGTTGGGGCTGTTGACGCTCGGCCCCTGCAGCACGCTGACGCTAATCGCGCCGTCAGCAAGCAGCGCGGTCAGCTCGGCGCCGGAGATCGTGTATGTCTTCGTGAACTGGTAGTCCGCATCGTTGAGGAAAACCGTTACGGAATCGGGCGATCCTGTGCACACGCCGGCGTTGCTGCAGATGCCGATTTTCTCGCTGGTCAGGCCATCGATCGCGCTCTCGGCAGTCCAGATCAGATATTCACTCGACTGCGCACCGTAGTCGCCCCGGGCGGTGATCGTGAACGTTCCCCCGGTGCCGTCCGACGCCGCAAGGCCGGTGAAGTCGAACGTAAAAGTCTGAGGCACCGTTTTGTCGGCCTGCAATTGCAGGTCACTAACGGTGACCGGTACCGCCTGCGCGGCGCTGGCGACCAACCCAAACAGGGCCGCTGCGCCGAGCGTCTTCAAGATCGTGCTCATCTGAACCCCCAAAAGACACACACCGCGCCACGGAATTGCGCGATACCTGCCGCATCTGAAATATTCTGAACTGTTTATTCATCTATTCGCAAGCTTTTTCGCATGTGAAGCGAGTGACCCCGAACTAAACTAAAGTAGTAGTCGCCACTGCTACTGCAATTCCCGATAACATAATTCACGTTTAGACTACTTATTGGTGTAATTGCGTCTTGCCCCCACTCCCCGAGTGCCTGTTTTTGATGCAGACTCGAGGCACAGGGCGCGGCCTTGGTCATCGCGGGGATGGCTCTCGCCCCTTGATCCGGGAAAGCTCCCCTGCCGCCCAAACCCTTTGTTAACCACGCCGCTTTACGTCTCCTTAAGCGGGCTGCGGCGTGGGCCGGGAGCGCCCGCGCGCCCGGACGGACATGCGCAGAAGACGACGAGCCCTTGCCACTGCCATCCTCGCCGCCGCGCCGTTTTCGGCGTTCTTCGGCAGCGCCGCGCAGGAACAGCCGCAGACAGCGGACAGCAACCCGCCGATCGATTTCGTCATCCGCCCCTCACAGGACATCGGCGACGGCACGGACGACGACATCTGGAACTGGGACAACGGCGAGCCCGGGCCGTCGATGATCGACGCCCCGATCGGGCCGCCGCTCGCCGGGCCGAGCGCGGAGGACTTGATCGGTCCGCCGCTGGCAGGGCCGGAGCCCGAGCCGCGTCCCGTGCGAGAGCGAAAAGTGCGCCGGTCGGCGACGGAAGACCCGTTCGCGCAGCGGGGCGTGAGTGTCGGCAGCTTCGTCATCCGCCCCTCGATCGAGGTCGGCGTCAGCGCCACCGACAATGCCGGCGGCAGCGCCAACAAGGTCGCCGCGGTTGGGGCTGTCGTCGCCCCGGAGATCAACGTCACCTCGGAGGGCGAGCGCTATTCTTTCGAGGCGGACGCCAGGGCGACGGCGATCACCTACGAGAAGTCGGAATACAACGAGCGCACGGTGGAGGCGCTGGCGAAGCTCCGCTACGACTTGACGACGCGCACCTCGATCTTCACGGAGGCTGCCTACTCGCACTTCCTCGAGGGCTTCTCCGATCCCGATACGCCGAGCGGGGCTTCGAAGCGCCCGGCCGTCGACGACATCGCAGGGTCGCTCGGCGTCGAGGAGCGCTTCGGGCGTCTCGCCACGCGATTCACCGCTTTCGTGGATCGCGCCACGCATAACGACGTCACGCTTGCCGACGGCGGCGTCGCCTCGCGCGCGGAGCTCGATAATACGGAATTCGGCGCGAGGGTTCGCGCCGGCTATGCCTCAAGCGCCAGCCTCAGGCCCTTTGTCGAGGCGGCTGTCGGGCGCCGCGCCTTCGACCAGACGCGCGACGACAGCGGCTACGCGCACTCAAGCGTCTGGGGCGAGCTTCGCGGCGGCCTGGTCATAGATCGCGGCGAGAAGCTCTCCGGCGAAGCCTCTCTGGGCTTTCGCCACGAGGACTTGGCGGACAGCCGGCTGGAGGATCTCAACATCGCCGTCGCGAACGCGGCGATCATATGGTCGCCGCGGCGATTGACGGAGGTGAAGCTTGACCTCTCGACCGACGTCAATTCGACTACGATTCCGGGGGCATCGGCGACCGTCCTCTACGCTGGCACGCTTACGCTCACCCAAAATCTCAGCGCCCGCGTGCGCGGGGAGGCCGGGGTCGGGCTCTCCTACGAGGACCGCATCGGCGATAACTGGCGCGATGTGACGTTCACCGGATTTACCGGCGTTTCCTATGCTTTCAGCCGGACGGCATCGATCGAGGGCCGCTACGTCTACGAACGCACTGACCGCAACGAGCCGGATGGGAAATACGATTCGCACGAAGTCAGCGTGAGACTGCGCCTCCAGCGGTAGCTCGCGCCGGGTCCGCACCCTGCGCGTTAAGTCCCTTCGTCGCCGAGAAGCGTGGTCAGCGCAGCGCGGAACTCCGGGCCGATGTCGGGGCGGGCCAGCGCGTAGGCGACATTCGCCATCAGGAAGCCGGCCTTGGTGCCGGTGTCGTGCGTCTGCCCGCGATAGCGGAATCCGGTGAAGCGCTGCGTCTCGGCGAGCCGCTTCATCGCGTCGGTGATCTGAATCTCGCCGCCCGTGCCGGGCTCCTGATCGTCGAGCAGGTCGAAGATCTCCGGCTGCAGAATGTAGCGGCCGGAGATGATGAGGTTTGAGGGCGCGTCCTTGCGCTTCGGCTTCTCAACCATTTGCGTGATCTTGAATCCGGTCTCGTCCTCCTCGCCGACTCCCACGATGCCGTAGCGGCTCACCTGGTCGGCCGGCACCTCCTCCACGGCGATGACGTTGCCGCCGTGCTTTTCGTAGGCGCTAAGCATCTGCTTCAGGCAGCCCGGGCTCATCAGCATGTCGGGAAGAAGCACCGCGAAGGGCTCGCGGCCGATCAGCTCGCGCGCGCACCAGATGGCGTGGCCCAGCCCGAGCGGCGCCTGCTGGCGCGTAAAGGACAGCGTGCCCGCCTCCGGAAGTTCGCGGCGCAGCATCTCCAGAATGTCGGTCTTGCCGCGCTCCTTCAGCGTCGCCTCGAGCTCGTAGGCGATGTCGAAATGGTCGGCGATGACGCCCTTGTTGCGCCCGGTGACGAAGACGAGATGCTCGATCCCGGCCTCGTAGGCCTCGTCGACCACGTACTGGAGCGCCGGCCGGTCGACGATCGTCAGCATCTCCTTCGGCACCGCCTTCGTGGCCGGCAGGAAGCGCGTACCGAGGCCGGCGACCGGGAGAATTGCTTTGCGAAGGTGGTTTACCACGCGAGGACCTTTTGATTGCTGATCGTTTCCAATCCCTTACCCTAAATTCAGCGGCCCGGTTAGAGGCCGGAGGTGCGGGGTCAACGTGTCATGAGCGTTCTGGTTACCGGTGGCGCCGGATATATCGGCAGCCACATGGTCCGCGAACTCGTCGACCGCGGTGAGCGAGTCGTCGTTCTCGACGATCTTTCGACAGGATTCGACTGGGCCGTGGCGCCCGAGGCCGAGCTTGTCATCGGCGATATCGGCGACCGCGTACTGCTCGACCGGCTGATGGCGAGCCGCCAGGTTGAGACGGTCATGCACTTTGCCGGCTCGGTTGTGGTTCCGGATTCCGTCGCCGACCCGCTCGGCTACTATCTGAACAACACGGTGAAGTCGCGCGAGCTGATCGCCGCGGCGATCGTGAACGGGGTCATGCGTTTCGTCTTTTCTTCCACCTCGGCGGTTTACGGCGCGGCGGAGACAATTCCCGTCGTCGAGGAGACGCCGCTCGACCCGATGTCGCCCTACGGCGCGTCGAAGGCGATGACGGAGCGCATGCTGACCGATTCCGGCGCGGCCTACGGACTGCGCTCCGTCGTACTTCGCTATTTCAATGTCGCGGGCGCCGATCCGAAGGGCCGCACCGGCCAATCGACGCGCGGGGCGACGCACATCCTGAAGGTCGCCATCGAGGCGGCGACCGGACAGCGCGACCACGTCGCCGTCTTCGGCACCGACTACGACACGGCTGACGGCACCGGCGTGCGCGACTATATCCACGTCACCGATCTCGTCCGCGCGCACAGCGCGGCGCTGGACCATCTGCGCGCTGGCGGCGAAAGCCTGATCCTGAACTGCGGCTACGGCCACGGCTACTCGGTGCTGGAGCTGCTCGACGCGGTGCAGCGCGTTTCCGGCGTGACGCTCGACATCCGCCCGCGCGCCCGGCGTCCCGGCGACGTGCCGGCCATGGTCGCCGCCGCCTACCGGATCCGCCAAGCGCTCGACTGGACGCCGCAATACGACGACCTCGACACGATCGTCGCGCACGCGCTCGCTTGGGAGACGCAGCTCATCGAAAAGCGCAAGGCGGCGTAGCTGAAGGCAAGCCAGTCGTTAGAATATTCGCGAGGACGCTAGCCCTCTGTTTAGATTGCCGTAAGGACCTCTCTCGAAAAAGAGAGCACCGGCGGTGCCGAAGGTCGCCCATTTTGGCCGGGTTCGCGAGAAGAAGACGCTGCGAGGCGGGCCGAAGCCGCGACAGAGGCGGCGACGGCGGCTTGGCAATTGGACAGGCTTCATCGCAGCAGGGCTTGTGGGAGTTGGTGCGCTGGCGATGGCCGCCGGTCCCGGTGCTATCGGATGTAACATCAAGGGAAACATCAGCATCAACGGCGAGCGCATCTATCATATGCCCGGCCAAGACTACTACGACGCCACGCGGATCAACCTGCTCAAGGGCGAACGGTGGTTTTGCTCCGAGGAAGCTGCGCGGAAGGCTGGGTGGCGGAAGGCGCTCGCATCTAGCAAATGAACGATTTGTCTAAACTGACCGCCTCGCAGCTTCTGTCGCTCCATGCTGACACGATGGAAGAGCTTCGCACACGAGGCGTCGTTCGCAGTTCCAACAATCCGACCGGCGATCTGGCTGAGTTCCTCTTCTGCCGCGCGTTCGGTTGGAAGCAAGCAGAGAAGTCCGCCCGCAGCGTCGACGCCATTGGAACGGACGGAGCCCGCTATCAGATCAAGGGAAGGAGGCGGACGCGTTACAGCCAGGTGCGTCAGCTATCGGCTATTCGTGATCTGAATGACGCGCCGTTCAATTTCCTCGCCGCTGTTCTTTTTGAAGAGGACTACGCCGTGCGTCGTGCTGTGATCATTTCCTGCGAGTGGGTCGTGGAGAAGGCTGCCTTTGTCGAAAGAACGAATAGCCATCGGTTCTTCCTCAGGGATGACGTGTGGGATTACGTCGGTGCTCGTGATGTCACATCCGACCTACGTTCAGTAGATTTCTGATCAGGCCCGCGCCGTCCGCCCTCTATTCTAGAATTTGGGGCGGGCGTATTCCTCACGATGGTCTGTGAAGCCCCTCGCGCCGCTTTGTGCGGCGATGTGAGAGCCTAAAGAGGAGCGAGGCCGCAGATCGAAACGAGGTATTTGATGAGGGTCGCGGACACGGGTTTGGTGCGGAAACTCGGATTGGCGTCGACGAATTCCGTCACTCCAACTGCAAGCCGCGTGATATCGGTTGATCGACGGTTCATGCAATCGACGAAGTGGCTGCGGATCAACTCATTCACATAGTCATCGCGCCTTGTCGTGAAATAGTCGAACGCTCCGCCGAGATAGAGACCCCTCTCCCGCAAGGGAAGAGTGGTCCACTGCTCATACGATAAGGCCACCAGTCCCGCTGCCCCATCGGGAACCGTCGCCTGCGCACCCGCTCCCGTCAAATCAGGCTCGCTGTCCGTTGCGCTGGTGTTGCACGCGCACAGGACAGGCAGCACCGCTGCAAGAAGCGCAAATGATCGAACCACAGGCGCGCTCCCAGGAAGATCGTCGTTCCGATCTTTCTAACACTGCTCCCGCCTCGGCGGGGCTTTTTCGTGCTCCAAAGGCGAACATCCGCTGATCAAATTCCGTTGCCCCGGCCGTTGCCCCGAGATGCGGAAACACTCAAACCCAGTGGATTCCTGACGCCGGCGAACGGTTAACGAACCGTTTCCCTTTCCCCGCCCATCATACCCTCGCCAAATTCGCCGGCCTTAATTGTGACCGGCCGAGCGCGCGGGAAGGGGAGAAGATGCGGCCGTTCTTTCGTCTGTTCGCCACGATATTCCTCGGTTTCGCCCTGATCGGCGGGCCGCTTGCTGGCGCGAGCCGCGCCGACGCGGGCTTCGACAAATGGGTGCAGAGCTTCGGGGCGACGGCCAAGACGGCCGGCATTTCGCGCGCCACATACGATGCGGCCTTCCAGGGCGTCACGCTCGACCCGGAGGTTCTGGAGAAGGCGCGCACCCAGCCGGAATTCAACACGCCGATGTGGCAGTACGTGGTGACGCGCGTCTCGGAGAAGCGCGTCGAAGCCGGCCGCGAGATGCTGCAGCGCTACAAGCCGGTGCTTGACAAGATCGAAGCGCGCTACGGCGTCGACCGCAACATCGTCGTCGCGATCTGGGGCATGGAATCCACCTATGGCGAGATCCTGCAGGACCCGACGATCGTGAAGAACGTCGTGCGTTCGCTGGCGACGCTCGCCTATGCCGACAAGAGCCGCGCCAAGTTCGGCCGGCAGCAGCTCGTCGCGGCACTCAAGATCCTTCAGCGCGGCGACATCTCGGTGGCGGGGCTGACGGGCTCCTGGGCCGGCGCCATGGGCCACACGCAATTCATCCCCACCACCTACGAGGCCTATGCCGTCGATTTCGACGGTGACGGGCGGCGCGACGTTTGGAACTCACCCGCTGATGCGCTCGCCTCGACCGCGAACTACCTCAGGAAATCCGGATGGGTGACGGGTGCAGCCTGGGGCTACGAGGTGGCGCTTCCGGCTGGCTTCAATTCCAAGCTTGCGCGCGACGGCAAGTCGCGCGCGATCAGCGAGTGGACGCGTCTCGGCGTCGCCCGCGTTGCGGGGAGGGCGTTTCCACGCCCCGGCGACAAGGCGGTCCTCGTCACTCCGGCCGGCGGCGACGGCCCTGCCTTCCTGATGCTTCGGAACCACTACGTCATCAAGCGCTACAACAACTCCACCGCCTATGCGCTCGCCGTCGGGCACCTCGCCGACCGACTGATGGGCGGCGGCGAATTTGTGCGGTCCTGGCCGAACGGCGAGCGCCCTCTGACGCAGGCGGAGCTTGAGGAAATTCAGCGACATCTCGCCAAGGCCGGCTATTATGACGGCGAGATCGACGGCAAGCTTGGGCCGGCGTCGCGCGACGCGATCCGCGCCTACCAGAACGGACGGGGCATGACCGCAGACGGCTTTGGCGGCCTGCGGCTTCTGGAGACCCTGCGCAGCGGCTGAGCGAGCGAGCAAGGAGCCATGATGATTCGCGCCGGAGCGCTTCTGAGCATCCTCCTCGGCGTTGCGACGATCGTCACCGTCGTCGCGCCGCCTGCGCCGAGCTTTGCGCAGGATGGCCAGATCGTCCTTGCCCAGAACAATCGGCCGAGTTTTTTCAAGCGACTTTTCGGCGGCTTCCGCGACGTCTCACCGCCGCCGCCGGTGTTCAGCCCGCGACAGCTGATTCCCGGCTTCGACTCCGGTCAGCCGCGCCAGCGGCGCGCCCGCGCGCCTGCCGCACCAACGCCGCGCGAAGTGGCGGCGGTGGAGAAGGCGGAGGACGCCAAACGGGCGTTGGTCGTCGGCGACTTCATGGCGAGTGCGCTCGCCAAGGGCCTGGCCGAAACCTATCGCGACAATCCGAACGTGGTGGTGGTCGACGCCACCAGCGGCTCGTCGGGCCTGGTGCGCAACGACTACTATGACTGGACGGCGAAGCTTCCCGCCATGGTCGAGGACCAGAAGCCGGATGTGATTCTGGTGATGATCGGCGCCAACGACCGGCAGGGCATCGATTCAGATGCGGGGTCGCAGGCGTTCGGCACGGATCAATGGCGCGCCGCCTATGCCGCTCGCGTTGCTGCCTTCGCAGACGTGCTCAAGGCAACGGCCAAGCCCATCCTCTGGGGCGGGCTCGTTCCGGTCGCGCCGGCTTCGATGGCGCGCGACTACAGCAACTTCAACGGCATCATGCGCGAGCAACTCGAGCCCAAGGGGATCACATTCATCGACATGTGGAACGGCTTTGCCGACGACGAGGGAAAATACGTCGCGGTCGGTCCCGACGTCGACGGACAATCGGTGCAGCTTCGCGCCAGCGACGGCCTGAACTTCACCAAGGCCGGGCAGCGCAAGCTCGCCTATTTTGTCCAGCAGGAGCTAAACGACATTTTCGGTGGGAACGGACCGCAAATCTCCGCCGCCGATGCCGCCGCGGCCGCGCGGGCGGGACCTGACGCTCCGAAGATCGGGCCGATGGTGCCACTCGACGCATTGAACCTTGCCGGAGCGGACACGCTTTCCAGCGGCGACGCGCAAAGCGGCAGCGTCGCCGCGACGATCTCTGCTCGCCTGTCGGACGCGGATGCGAAGCCTCCGCCGGAGGCGCGGGTCAACTCCTACGTCTGGCCGCCGAAGCCGCCACCCGCACCGAGCGCGCCGGCGGCCGACGCCGCCCCGGCCGCTACCGCGCCCGCTCCAGACGCCGCCGCGTCAGCGCACTGATTCGACCTCGCGGCGGACGATCGCCGCGCCTTCGACCATCGCCTGCATCTTCTCGAAGGCGACTTCGCGCGGCAGGTATTTCATGCCGCAGTCCGGCGCCACGACGATCTTCTCCGCCGGCACGTGAGGAAGCGCGCGGCGGATCCGTTCCGCTACGATCTCCGGCGTCTCGACGGTCGTGTCGGAGAGATCGATCACGCCGAGGATGATCGTCTTGCCCGGAAGCTTCGCGAGCACCGAGGTGTCGAGCTTCGACTGCGCGGTCTCGATCGAGATCTGATCGAGCGGCGTGTCGGCAAGCTCCGGAAGGAACGAATAGCCTTTCGGGCGCACGTGGATGATCGCAGCGTAGCCGAAGCAGATGTGGAGCGCCTTCGTGCCGGTCACGCCGTCGAGCGCGCGCGCCAGCGCCTTCAAGCCGTAGTGGCGCGCCTTCTCCGGCCGCGCCTGCATATAGGGCTCGTCGATCTGCACGATGTCGGCGCCGGCCGCGAAAAGATCCTTGATCTCCGCGTTGACCGCCGCCGCATAGTCGAGCGCCAGCTCTTCCTCGCTGTCGTAGAAATCGTTCTGCGCCTGCTGCGACATGGTGAAGGGACCCGGCACCGTCATCTTCACCATGCGGTCGGTGTTTGCCTTCAGGAATTCGAGGTCGCGCACTTCGACCGCGTGCTTGCGGCGCACCTTGCCGGCGACACGGGGCACGGGATTTGGGTGACCCGAGCGGTCGAGCGCCGTGCCGGGATTGTCGAGATCGACGCCCTCAAGCGCCGTGGCGAAGCGATTCGAGTAGCTCTCGCGGCGCATCTCGCCATCGGTGATGATGTCGAGCCCGGCGCGCTCCTGGTCGCGGATCGCGAGGATCGTGGCGTCGTCCTGCGCCTCCTCGATGAATTCCGGCGCCACGCGCCAAAGCTCCTTCGCCCGCACGCGCGGCGGAAAGCGGCCGGCGAGCTTCTTGCGGTCGATGAGCCATTCGGGCTGCGCGTAGGAGCCGACGAGCGACGTCGGGAAGAGCTTTGGCATGGCGGGTCCTTGGGGCGTTTCCTGGGAAAGCCTTATGGCGGGCTTTGCCGCATCTTAGCGCGGTGCGCCGCATGCGAAAGCCGGGACCGACAAGCGCCGTTCGTCCTTGCATTGCGGCGGGTATGACAATGGTCTGCGACGCGAGCGGCGTCAGGCTGTTGAAGCGATGGCGGCGCTCAGCGTCTCGCGGATTTCCCCACCTATCGCGGCAGGGTCGTGGAACCCATCAGGTATTTATCGACCGCATGCGCGGCCTGGCGGCCTTCGCGGATCGCCCAGACGACGAGCGACTGGCCACGGCGCATGTCGCCGGCCGAGAACACTTTCGGGTTCGAGGTCTGATAATCGTCGGTCGTCGCCTTGACGTTGCCGCGCGCGTCGATCTCAAGGCCGATCTCGTTGATCAGCCCGTCATGCACCGGCGACAGGAATCCCATCGCGAGCAGCACGAGGTCGGCCTTCAGTTCGAACTCAGTGCCCGGGATCGGCTTGAAGGACGCATCGGCGTGCGCGCAATGGAGGCGCTTCACGCGACCGTCGCGGCCGGAAAAGTGCGTCGTCAGAACGGAGAACTCGCGGACCGCGCCCTCCTCCTGGCTTGAGGAGGTGCGCAGCTTGAGCGGCCAGTTCGGCCAGGTGAGGAGCTTGTCCTCATGCGCCGGCGGTTGCGGCATGATCTCGAGTTGCGTGACGGTGACGGCGCCCTGGCGAAACGCCGTTCCGATACAGTCGGAGCCGGTGTCGCCGCCGCCGATCACCACGACATACTTGCCGTCGGCGAGGATCGGCTCGACGCCGTTCTGCGGCTCACCGGAGACCCGGCGATTCTGCTGCGGCAGATAATCCATGGCGAAGTGAACGCCGCGAAGATCGCGGCCTCCGATCGGAAGGTCGCGCCCCTTCTCGGCGCCACCTGTCAAGACCACCGCGTCGTGCTCGTCGAGCAGCGACTTCGCCGGAAGCGTTACGCCGACATTGACGCCGTAGTGGAAGGTGACGCCCTCCGCCTCCATCTGCTTCACGCGGCGGTCGATGATCGCCTTCTCCATCTTGAAGTCGGGGATGCCGTAACGCAGAAGCCCGCCGGCCTTGGCGTTCTTCTCGTAGAGATGCACGTCGTGCCCGGCGCGCGCGAGCTGCTGCGCACAGGCCAGGCCGGCCGGGCCCGAGCCGATCACGGCGACGCGCTTTCCAGTCTTGATGGCCGGCATCTCCGGAACGACCCAACCTTCCTGGAACCCGCGGTCGGCGATCGCCGCCTCGATCGTCTTGATCGTCACCGGCTGCTCGATCAGGTTCAGCGTGCATGACGCCTCGCAGGGCGCCGGGCAGACGCGGCCCGTCACTTCCGGGAAATTGTTGGTGGTCTGGAGGTTCTGCAGCGCACCGCGCCAGTCGCCGCTATAGACGAGGTCGTTCCAGTCGGGGATCTGGTTGTTGACCGGGCAGCCCGTGTGACAGAACGGGATGCCGCAATCCATGCAGCGCGCCGCCTGCTTTTTCGTGCCCTCCTCGCCGAGCGGGATCATGAACTCGCGGAAGTGACGCACGCGGTCGCTCGCCGGCTCATAGCGCCGGTCGCTGCGATCAATTTCCAGGAAGCCCGTTACCTTACCCATTGAAGCGTCCGCATTCCGTACTGGCGGCAAGCACCGCTGAGAGTCTCAAGGGATTGTTCGCAGGGCGGCCGCAAGCGACCGCCATCTCACTCCGCCGCCATCTGGGCGCCGACCCGCGCCTGCTCCATCTCGCGCAGGGCGCGGCGGTACTCGACCGGCATCACCTTCACGAATTTTGGCCGGAACTCGAGCCAGTTGTCGAGGATGTGCCGCGCCCGCGCCGAGCCTGTGTAGTGCAGGTGGTTCTGGATCAGCGTCAGAAGCCGCTCCTCGTCGTGGCTCGTCATGTCGGACGAGACGTCGACGCGGCCGTGGCATTCCATGTCGCCGCCGTGATGATGCAGGAGCTCCAGAAGGTCGTCCTCCTCCGGTACCGGCTCGAGCTCGACCATTGCGAGGTTGCAGCGCGCGCCGAAGCTGCCGTCCTCGTCGAGCACATAGGCGATGCCGCCCGACATGCCGGCGGCGAAATTGCGCCCGGTCTTGCCGATGACGACGGTGATGCCGCCGGTCATGTATTCGCAGCCATGGTCGCCGACGCCTTCGACCACCGCCACGGCGCCTGAGTTCCTGACGGCAAAGCGCTCGCCGGCGATGCCGGAGAAGTAGCACTCGCCCTCGATGGCGCCGTAAAGCACCGTGTTGCCGACGATCATGCTCTCGTCAGGCTTGTAGGCGGCGTTCTCAGGCGGGCGAACGACGATGCGGCCGCCCGAAAGGCCCTTGCCGACGTAGTCGTTGGCGTCGCCGACGAGATCGAGCGTCACGCCCTGCGCGAGGAACGCGCCGAAGGATTGACCCGCGGTGCCGGTGAGCTTCACCACGATCGTGTCGTCCGGCAATCCTTCGTGACCGAAGCGGCGCGCCACCTCGCCGGAAAGCATGGTGCCGGTCGCGCGGTCGACGTTGCGGATCGTCGATTCGATCACGACGGGCTCCTCGCTCTCGAGCGCCGGTGCCGCCTCGGCGATCAGCCGGCGGTCGAGGATGTCGTCGATCGGATGCTTCTGGTCGCGCGTGCGGTGCATCTCCTCGCGCGGCGCCTTCGGCTTGTAGAAGACGCGGCTGAAATCGAGGCCATGCGCCTTCCAATGGTCGACCAGCAGCTGCGTGTCGAGGAAATCGGTCTCGCCGATGAGATCGGCGAGCTTCCGGATGCCCATCGAAGCCATGATCTCGCGCGCTTCCTCCGCCACCATGAAGAGGAAGGTGATGGCGTTCTCCGGCGTGCCGACGAAGCGCTTCCTCAAGACCGGGTCCTGCGTCGCGATGCCGACCGGGCAGGTGTTCAGATGGCACTTGCGCATCATGATGCAGCCGATGGCGACGAGCGGCGCGGTGGCGAAACCGAACTCGTCGGCGCCGAGGAGGGCGCCGATGATAACGTCCCGTCCGGTCTTCAATCCGCCGTCGACCTGCAGTGAAACGCGCGAGCGCAATCCCTGCTCGACGAGGACCTGCTGCGTCTCCGCAAGACCCATCTCCCAGGGCGTGCCGGCGTGCTTGAGCGAGGTGAGGGGGCTCGCGCCGGTGCCGCCGTCGTAGCCCGCGATGGTGATATGGTCGGAGCGCGCCTTGGCGACGCCGGCCGCGACCGTGCCGACGCCGACTTCGGCGACGAGCTTCACCGACACCATGCCCTTCGGGTTGGCGTTCTTCAGATCGAAGATCAGCTGCGCGATGTCTTCGATCGAATAGATGTCGTGATGCGGCGGCGGAGAGATTAGCCCGACGCCCGGGGTCGAATGGCGGACCTTGGCGATCGTCGCGTCGACCTTGTGGCCGGGGAGCTGACCGCCCTCGCCGGGCTTGGCGCCCTGCGAGATCTTGATCTGCATCATGTCGGAGTTGACGAGATATTCGGTCGTGACGCCGAAGCGGCCCGACGCAACCTGCTTGATGGCCGAGCGCTTGGAATCGCCGTTCGGCAGACGCCGGAAGCGCTCCGATTCCTCGCCGCCTTCGCCGGTGTTCGACTTGCCGCCGATGCGGTTCATCGCAATGGCCAATGTCTCGTGCGCCTCGCGCGAGATCGAGCCGAAGCTCATGGCGCCTGTCGCGAAGCGCTTCACGATCTCCGCCGCCGGCTCGACCTCCTCGATCGGCACGGCCGCGCGTCCGAACTCCTCGGCGCTCTTGATGCGGAAAAGGCCGCGGATGGCGAAATTCCGCTGCACCTGACCGTTCAGGAGATTCGCATACTGCCGGTAGGTCTCGACGCCCTTGCCGCGAACCGCGTGCTGCAGAAGCGCAACCAATTCCGGCGTCCACATGTGGTCTTCGCCGCGGATGCGGTAGGCATATTCGCCGCCGACATCGAGTGCGAGGCGGAGCACCGGGTCTTCGCTGAACGCCGCGCTGTGACGGCGGATCGTCTCCTCGGCGACCTCGGCGAGGCCGACCCCTTCGATGGTGGTCGACGTGCCGAAGAAGAAGCGCTTCACGAACGCGGAGTTCAATCCGATCGAGTCGAAGATCTGCGCGCCGCAATAGGACTGGTAGGTCGAGATGCCCATCTTGGACATGACCTTGAGCACGCCTTTGCCGATCGACTTGATGTAGCGGTAGATGACCTCGTTCGCCTCGACCACGTCGGGGAAGGCGCCTTGGGCGTGCATCTCAAGCAGCGTCTCGAATGCGAGATAGGGGTTGATCGCCTCCGCGCCGTATCCTGCGAGAACGCAGAAGTGATGAACTTCGCGCGCTTCGCCGGTCTCCACGACAAGCCCGACGGAGGTCCTGAGCCCCTTGCGGATCAGATGGTTGTGGACCGCGGCCGTGGCGAGCAGCGCCGGAATGGCAATGCGCCCCGGACCCATCAGGCGGTCGGAGAGGATGATGATGTTGTAACCTTCGAGGACTGCCCGCTCGGCGCGCTCGCAGAGCCGGTCCATCGCCATCTCCATCCCCTCGCCGCCGCGCTCGCTGGCGAAGGTGATGTCGAGCGTCTGCGTCTGGAAATGGTTGTCGGCGATGTCGCCGATCATGCGGATCTTCTCGAGGTCCTGATTGGTCAGGATCGGCTGCCGCACTTCCAGGCGCTTCTTTTCCGACGCACCCTTCAGATCGAACAGATTCGGCCGCGGCCCGATGAACGAGACGAGGCTCATAACGGCCTCCTCGCGGATCGGGTCGATCGCCGGGTTCGTCACCTGGGCGAAGTTCTGCTTGAAGTAGTTGTAGAGCAGCTTCGGCTTCCTGGAGAGCACGGCGACCGGTGTGTCGGTGCCCATCGAACCGATGGCTTCCTGACCGGTGGTCGCCATCGGCGCCATCAGAAGCTTCAGGTCTTCCTGCGTGTAGCCAAAGGCTTGCTGGCGATCGAGGAGCGCCGCGTTGGTGGCGGCAGCGCGCGCTCCGACGGCCGGAAGATCCTCCAGCACGATCTGCGTCTTGCCGAGCCAGTGCTTGTAGGGGTTGGCGGTCGCCAGCCGGCGCTTCAGCTCGTCGTCGGCGATGATGCGGCCTTCTTCGAGGTCGATGAGCAGCATCTTGCCGGGCTGCAACCGCCACTTGGTGACGATCTTCTCGTCCGGCACGGGAAGTACGCCGACCTCCGACGCCATGATGACGAGGCCGTCGTCGGTGACGACGTAGCGCGCCGGCCGCAGGCCGTTGCGGTCGAGCGTCGCGCCGATCTGCCGCCCGTCGGTGAAGGCGATCGCCGCCGGTCCGTCCCACGGCTCCATCAGTGCGGCGTGGTATTCGTAGAAAGCGCGGCGCTCGTCGTCCATGAGCGGGTTCCCCGCCCAGGCCTCGGGAATGAGCATCATCGCCGCGTGCGAGAGCTCGTAGCCGCCCTGCACAAGAAACTCGAGCGCGTTGTCGAAGCAGGCGGTGTCCGACTGCCCCTCGTAGGAGATCGGCCAGAGCTTCGAAATCTCTTCGCCGAAGAGCGGCGAGGCGACGGAGGCCTGCCGCGCCGCCATCCAGTTCACATTGCCCCTCAGCGTATTGATCTCGCCGTTGTGCGCGACCATGCGGTAGGGGTGCGACAGCTTCCACGACGGGAAGGTGTTGGTGGAGAAGCGCTGGTGGACGAGCGCCATCTGCGAGACGAAACGCGGATCGTGCAGGTCCGGATAATAGGCGCCGAGCTGGTAGGCGAGGAACATCCCCTTGTAGACGATGGTGCGCGAGGACAGCGACACGGGGTAGAAACCGCGATCGGCGCCTCCGGTCTCCTCGTAGATGACCTCGGAGATCACTTTCCGCAGGATGAAGAGCCGCCGCTCGAAGTCGTCTCCAGACGGCGTCGATGCGCCGCGTCCGATGAAGACCTGCCGGTGGAAGGGCTCGCTTGCCCGGATTTCGGCGCTCTGAGATAGGCAGGAATTATCGGTCGGGACCGTGCGCCAGCCGAGCAGCGTTTGGCCTTCCTCCGCGATAACGCGCGCCACGATCGCCTCGTAATGCGTGCGCAGCGCTTCGTCGCGCGGCATGAAGAAGTAGCCGACGCCGTATTCGCCGCGCTCCGGCAGCTTGAAGCCGGGCGCATCGGCCTCCGCGGTGAAGAGCTCATGCGGAATCTGGGAAAGCATCCCTGCACCGTCGCCAACCAGCGGGTCTGCGCCGACGGCGCCGCGATGCGTCAGGTTCTCGACGATCTGCAGGCCCTTCGCGATGATGTCATGCGTGCGGCGCGGCTTCAGATCGGCGACGAAGCCGACGCCGCAGGAATCGTGATGCAGCCGCGGATCGTTCAGGCCGGGAAGGGCAGGACGCTCGGCTTCGCGACGGAACGAGCTCGCGCGTTTGGCCGCGGCGCGCGCTTCCATCGCCCGCATCCGCCGCGCTCTCATCGCCGATAACCGCTCGCTCATCGCTCCCTCCGAAACGGTGGCTCACCGGACTCCCGCGGGGTCGCCGATCCCCCGGGCTGCACGCTGACCCCGGGCAACTCGTCAACCAGACTGACGTCAAAGTTGGTTCGGTTGATGGCTATCCTGCCATCTTGCAACCGGCATGCCACCCCACATCACCGCATCGCGCCGCGACGCCGGTTGCCGCGGCAGGCGTGGCTTACGCCGGTTAATGGGACAGTATCACTGTCCCATTTCACCATGACAAATTTCCGCTGCGGCGGCAAGCCCCGACGCGGGCGAATACGCGGCGTTCGCGAACGTCCTTGGCGATCGGCGCAGGTGCGCTCGGGCTCAGCCGCCGATCGCCTTCAGATTTCCGGCGGACTTCTTACCGCTACGCTCGTCGGTCTGCTCTTCGAACGAAATCTTCTGACCTTCGCGCAGGCCGCTCATGCCGGCACGCTCAACCGCGCTGATATGAACGAAGACATCATTGCCGCCCTCCTCGGGGGCGATGAAGCCGTAGCCTTTGCGGATGTTGAACCACTTCACCGTACCAATCGGCATCTTGTCCCCCAGGAAAACTGAGACAGCCCGGACAGTCCCGGTGACGAAATCTGAGGAAACGGCTCCCGGACGGAATCGAACCGACGGAAAAAGCGGTCACGCCAGAGGTCGACTTCTGCAATCTAGAGCCGTGGCGGCGGAGTGTCCATCGGGCGCGGTCCGCAGCCTGGAAGGCCAGCCGCAACGCCGTTTGGGTTCACCAGGCTTTGATTTCCGTTGCGCCGCGACGCACTCCATATCGGGGAGCAAGCCGGACTGCCTTGGCACCGGCCCAACGGCCCACCCGCCTGGCTCCCGTCGCCCCCTAAATTGCCGGCGGGTGGGTTCGTCCCGGGTCACGCTCCCATTAACGGTCGATCCGGACGGCTCACATACGGTTGAGGCGCGTGAGAGCGGCCGTCGCGCATACGTAATTTCCGTTGACGGAACGCTTGCGGCACGATCCTTCGGCGTTAGGGCGGAAACGAACGCCCGCGCCCCGGATGGAGGTCTATGATGAAAGCACGTGAGTTCACAGCCGTTGCACTGGCCGGCGCTCTGGCGACCGCGATCGGAAGCCTTGCCTACAGCGCAGCCGCGTCAGCCCAGGACACCGAGATGTGCTATGGGATCGCCAAAGCGGGACAGAATGACTGCAAGGCCGGCGCACACGACTGCTCAGGCATGTCGACGGTCGATTACGATCCCCAGTCGTTCAAGCTCGTGGCGAAGGGTACCTGCAAGACCATGGATGTCGAAGGGCACATGGGATCCCTTAAGCCGATGGGTACCTGATCGCCTCGGCGGCATTTCCGCGGCCGGCCGAGCGCCGGCCGCGGATCATGTGGGGGAGCAACTGACGTGAACAAACAAGCCAACGTTGCGGTGGCAGCTGCATTGGCCAGCGCACTGGCCGCCGCGGCGGCGCCTGCAATCGCTCAGGACCAGGTGAAATGCTATGGCGTTGCGCTTGCCGGCAACAACGACTGCGCCGCCGGACCGGGAACGACGTGCGCCGGCACTTCGACCATCGACTATCAAGGGAATGCGTGGAAGCTCGTGCCTGCCGGCACATGCGAGGCGATGAAGCTTCCCGGCGAGCGCAAGGGCGCAAGCTTTTCAAATGGGGAGTATAAGGGGCTTGCACGCGACCTGCCGGCAGGCGCCCCCCTCGATGTGCTGAAGCCGGTCGAGGGCGTCGATCCCTACGCTTGAGCCGCGCGAGAGGAGGAAGTCATGGCCGAAACTCCGATCCCGTCGCGCGCGGGCGTGGGGCTCAAGCCGCAGCATTATCGCGACATCCTCGAAGGTGCGCCTGATCTCGGCTTCTTCGAGGTGCATGCCGAGAACTACATGGGCGCCGGCGGCCCGCCGCATCGCTATCTGACCGCGATCCGCGAGCGCTATCCGTTGTCGCTGCACGGCGTCGGATTGTCGATCGGCGCCGACCGGCCGATCGATCGCGATCATCTCCTGCGTCTGAAGCGCCTCAACGAGCGCTACGAGCCGGGTCTCTTCTCGGAGCATCTCGCTTGGTCGACGCACGACACGACCTACCTGAACGACCTCCTGCCGGTGCCCTATACGGAGGAGACGCTCGTCCGCGTCGCCGAGCATATCGACGAGGTGCAGGAGACCGTCGGCCGGCAGATGCTGCTTGAAAATCCGTCGACCTATCTCGCCTTTGCCGAGAGCACCTATTCGGAGATCGACTTCATCAAGGAGGTGGCGCGCCGGACCGGCTGCGGCCTGCTTTTCGACGTGAACAACGTGCAGGTTTCCTCGACCAACCAGGAATGGGATCCGGTCGCCTATATCGACGCCTATCCGCTCGACCGCGTGCAGGAGATCCATCTCGGCGGCCATGCGCCGGAAACGGACGAGACCGGCCGCCCGCTCCTGATCGACACGCACGACCGTGAGGTCGCCGACGTCGTCTGGGGGCTCTTCGCGCACACCATCGAGCGCGCGGGCGCGCTGCCGACGCTGATCGAATGGGACGCCGATGTGCCGGACTGGCCGGTGCTGATGGCGGAGGCGGGACGCGCCGAGACGGTCCTTGTCGATCGTGCGGGCGAAGGGAGACGGCGTGCCGCTGGCTGAACGGCAGAGCGGTTTCGCCGCCGCCGTTCTCGACGCCGGCGCGCCGATCCCGCCGGGCCTCGTCGGCCCCGACGGGAATCCGAGCGCGCGCCGCTTCGCCGTCTACCGCAACAACGTCATCGTCGGCCTGTCGGAATCGATGAGGATCACGTTTCCTGCGGTCGAAAAGATCGTCGGCGAAGAATTCTTCATGGCGATGGCGCGCGCCTATGTGGTCGCCGAACCGCCGCGCTCGCCGATGCTGCTTGAATATGGCGGCGGATTTCCCGATTTCGTCGAGCGTTTTCCGCCTGCGGCGACGCTTCCCTATCTGGCCGACGTGGCGCGCATCGAATGCGCGTGGAAGGAGGCCTTCCACGCTCCCGAGGCCGCGCCGCTCCCGGCGGCCGCGCTCGCGGCGATCCCGCAGGAGCGGCTTGCGGAGCTGCGGCTCAGGCTGCATCCCTCGCTCCGCATCGTCTCGTCGCGCTATCCGGCGCTCACGATCTGGCGGATGAACGTCGAGGGCGGCGTGCCGGCGCCCGTCGATCTCAACGCCGGCGGGGAGGACGCGCTCGTCGTCAGGCCGGCGGCAAATGTCGAGGTGCGCTTCGTCCCGCCGGGAGGCGCGGTCTTCATCCGGCGGCTCGGCGAAGGCGCGCCGCTTGGCGAGGCGGCGAATGACGCGCTCGCCGCCGCGGACGACTTCGATCTTTCCGCCAGCCTTGCCGGGCTGATCTCGGCCGGCGCGTTCAGCAGCTACGATCTCGGCGCTGCCGGAGGAGGCGAATGACGCGCCTTGTGCGGGCCGTGCTCGCATGGCTCGCATGGATCGGGGCTTTCTTTGCGCCGCCGCTCATGCGGGTCGCGCTCGCCATTCCGTTCTTCCGGTCCGGCCTGACCAAGTGGGACGGCTTCACGCTCTCGTCGAGCGCGACCTATCTCTTCGCCAACGAGTTCAAGCTGCACATTTTCGGCGCGGTCTACGACTTTCCGTTTCCAATGGCGGCCGCCTATGCGTCGGCGACATGCGAGATCGTTCTGCCCGTGTTGCTGGTGCTCGGTCTCGCGACGCGTTTTGCGGCGGCCGGGATTTTGATCATGACGTTGATGATCGAATTGGTCGTGCCGGACGGCTGGCTCACCTACCACCTGCCGTGGGCGGCGATGGCGTTCGCGCTTCTGGCGCTCGGACCCGGCGTGCTCTCGGTCGATCGGCTGCTTTTCGGGCCGTCACGGCGCTAGCGCCGCGCGGCGCTTGCCTTGCGGATGCCCGGCGGGCAATAGAGCCCGCATGCAGTTCGCAAGCGACAATTGGGCAGGCGCTGCCCCCGAAATCGTGGAGGCGATCGCCGCGGAAGCGGCGCACAGCGGTACCGCCTACGGCGAAAGCGCCATCGACAAGGCCGTGGCGAAGCGCTTCGGCGAGATATTCGAGCACGACGTCGCTGTCTTCTTCGTGGCGACGGGCTCAGCCGCCAACGGCCTCGCCATGACGGCCGTCAACAGGCCGGGCGGCGTGATCTTCTGCCATCGCGACGCCCACATGCTCGAAGGCGAGTGCGGCGGTGTCGAATATCTGACCGGCGGCGCCCGACTGCTCGGCCTTCCCGGCGATGAGGGCAGGATCGACGTCGAGGCGCTGAAACGCGGCATCGCCGCCGTCACGCCGGCATCCGATCATCACGGCCAAGGGATGGCGGTCTCGATCACGCAGCAGACGGAGGCGGGCACCACCTATTCGCTCGAGACGATTCAAGCTATCGGCGCGATCGCCAAGGCGAACGGCCTGCCGCTTCACATGGACGGCGCGCGCTTCGCCAACGCGCTGGCCCGCTCGAACGCGATGCCGGCGGAAATGACGTGGAAGGCCGGCGTCGACATTCTTTCATTTGGCGCGACCAAGAACGGTTGCATCGCGGCGGAGGCGGTAGTGTTCTTCGATCCGTCGCTGGCGCGCGACATGCTTTTCCTCAGGAAGCGGGCCGGGCAGCTCTTCTCCAAGTCGCGCTTCGTGGCCGCGCAGTTCGACGCCTATCTTCGCGACGGGCTGTGGCTTGAGCTTGCGCGCCACGCAAACGCCATGGCGGACCGGCTGCGCGCCGGTCTCGACCACTCGGCGCACGGTCGCGAGGCATGGCCGACGACCGGCAACGAAGTTTTCGCGGTGATCCCTGCGTCCGACGCCAAGCGGCTCGCCGCCGAGGGCGCGATCTTCCACGAATGGGCGCGCACGACCGGCGTCCCACTCGGAGAGGACGAGACGCTGATCCGGCTCGTGACGGCGTTCTCGACGACCGCTGAGGAGATCGATCTCTTCCTGGAAAAGCTCGGCTGAAACGACAAGCGCCCCGGACGATGCCGGGGCGCGTAGGGACTGGAGGGGCCTGAAGTTCGTGCGTCAGGCGGCCTTGGCGTCGATCTGCTTCGCCTTGCTGCCTCCAATCGCGATCTTGCGCGGCTTCATCGCCTCCGGAATCTCGCGTACGAGGTCGATGTGGAGGAGGCCGTTGGCGAGGCTCGCGCCGGTCACTTCGACGTGGTCTGCGAGTTGGAAGCGGCGCTCGAAAGCGCGCGAAGCAATGCCGCGGTAGAGAACCTCGGGGCCATTCTCCGTTTTCTCTTCCTTCTTCTCGCCCTTGACGGTCAGGACGTTCTCTTTCGACTGAATGTCGAGATCGCTCTCGCCAAACCCGGCGACCGCCATCGTCACCCGGTAGGCGTTCTCGCCGGTGCGCTCGATGTTATAGGGCGGATAGGGCTGAGCCTCACCATTGGTGGCGGAATCGAGCAGGCCGAAAAGGCGGTCGAATCCGACGGTCGAGCGGTAAAGGGGGCTGAGATCGTAAGTGCGCATTTGTCTGTCCTCCTTGAAGCGACATGAAGTGGGCGGCTCACGGTTCCCCATACGTGGCGAAACCTGCCGTCCTGCGGGCCCTTGCGGCATCCGCACCCATAAAATGGGGACCCCGAAATCGGCGTTCAAGACCCTGAAGCGCCGCAAATCCGTCCCTTTCGGCGGTCAATTGCGGACAAGGGGTTAGGCCCCTCAGGGGCCCGAGATGGAGACTGCAAGGTGTTGGCTAAGACGATCCTGACCGGGGCGCTGATCGCGGCGGCCGCCGCTCTATCCCCGGCCTCCGCCCAATCGTGGATTTCGAGGCCGCAGGGGCCGGTCTACTACGCGCCCGGCTACTACCAGCGCGCGGTGCCGCTCTCGCCCGATGCGGTGTTCAACGCGCTCGAAGCGGCGGGCTACCGGGAGTTCGGCCCGATGGCCCCGCGCGAGCCCATCTATCGGCTGAATGCCGTCAATCCGCGCGGCGACCTTGTCGCTCTCGACATCTCAATGTTCACCGGTGCGATCGAGAGCGAGCGCATCCTCGCCGTGCATCAAAGGCCGCCGATTCGCGTCTATCGCACGGCACCTCCGCCTCCGGCCGCCGCTCCGGCACCGCCGCCGCCCCGGACCCATTCCGGTGGCGCGCATAATCCGCTCGTCATCTACTGATCCCCCTTGGGCGTGCGGCCGCTCGTGAATGCAACATGAATGACGGCTTCCGGATCGGTTCAGCCGGCCGCCAGTAGGTTCCTCGCATCGACATCGGGATGAACTCGACGTCACCGAATTCAGAGGAACCAGTCATGATCACCACCAAGACGATTGCCGCGGGTCTCGTCGCGATCACCACCCTTTCCGCAGTTCCGGCGAGCGCCGCGGGCTTCAATTTCCAGTTCGGGCCTGGCCCGTCCTATCACGGCCATCATGACAATCGCGGCGGCTACGGCCAGGACTGGCGGCACGGCCGCGACTGGCGGCACGACCGCGTGTCGACCGACCAGGTCCGCTTCATGCTGCGTCGCGACGGCTATCGCGCCATCCGTTTCCTCGACGACCGCGGCCCAGTCTATCAGGTGCGCGCCAGCAAGCACGGCCGCGACTTTTTCCTGGTCATCAGCGCCCGCGACGGCGAGGTCCTGTCGCGCCACCGCGCCTAGCCTGAACGCCCGCACACTCGCGGGATAACGAAAGTCGGGCGCTGTCAACGCCCCCTCCGGCGCCCGATTCGGCCGGCGGTCACCAGACCGTCGGCCAACCTCGTCACGGCTTGCCAGTCTCGACCGGTCGTTGCTAACTGCAAGCGGTCTCCGGGCAGCGGCCGGGAGGCGACCTCTCGCTCAGGTGCCGCCTTTGGCCGGTCTCATAGAAATTCCCAGTAATCCCATTCCCAAAGGCGCTGTCGTCGAAACGGTGACGACAGACGATGGGGTCGCCCTGCGGTGCGCGCTCTTTCCGCCAAACCGCTCGCCGGTGCGCGGCACCGTCGTAATCCTGCACGGCCGCACCGAGTTCATCGAAAAATACTTCGAGACGATCAACGACCTGAGGCGGCGCGGCTTTGCGGTGGCGACGTTCGATTCGCGCGGGCAGGGCGGCTCGAGTCGCCTTCTCGGCAATCCGCGCAAGGGTCACGTGCGCGACTTCGCCGACCACGTGAACGACTTCGAGACGATCATGCAGGAGGTCGTGCTGCCTGACTGTCCGCCGCCCTATTACGTGCTCGGGCATTCGACGGGCGCTGCGATCGCGCTTTTGTCGGCGGAGCGGCTCAGGACGCAGATCGACCGCATGGTGCTCAGCGCGCCACTCCTGGCGCTCGCCTACGGGACGCCGCGCGTCTTGTCGAAGGTGAGCGGCTTCCTCATGCATTTCGGTCTCGGCGAAGCGTTTGCGCCGGGTGCCGGGGGCTCGCTCATGCAGAACCAAGCCTTCGACAACAACCCGCTGACCAGCGACCCGGTTCGCTACCAGCGTACGCTCGCCGTCGTCGACGCCGATCCTGCGATCGGCGTCGGTGGCGCGACGATCGGCTGGGTGAACGCGGCGATGCGCGCCTGCGTCCGCCTCGCCGAGCCGAGTTTCGCCGAGACCGTCCCGATGCCGGTCCTGATCGTGCTCGGCGGCGCCGACACAGTCGTCAGCAACCTCGCGGCGGAAGAGTTCTCGCGCCGCGTGAAGACGGCCGCGCACCTGCGCATTCCGGGCGCGAAGCACGAGATTCTCATAGAGAAAGACCAGTTTCGTGATCAGTTCTGGATCGCCTTCGACGCCTTCGTGGCCGGCCGAAGCTAGGCCCAAACTGCGCGGAATTGCAGGGCGAGAGCTCCAGCCTCTGGATCGCCCGGCGCCGTCGCTAATTTTCTCTTGCTTTTTGTGCAGAGCAGCATAAATTGTGCGGTGCGATACCTCGTATCGCAGCCCACTTTGGGCGTTTCCTCCCTAGACTTGGGCCGCGCGTTCGCGGCCCTTTTTCTTTTGACCCGACCGCTCTCCTATTCGGCCGCCTCGCGTATCCCCTCGGTGGTCGTGGCCACGAGGGCAAGCAGCGCTTCGGCGAGCCGCACGAGGTCGGCGGAGAGCCGCTCAAAGCCGCGACGCGGCTCGAGCCGATATTCGTCCATGTAGAGCGCGCGGTTGATCTCGATCTGCAGCGCGTGCAGGCCGCGCGACGGGCGCCCGTAATGCTCGGTGATGAATCCGCCGGCATAGGGCTTGTTGCGGCAGACCGAATAGCCGAGGCGCTGCAATGTGGCGGCGGCACAGTCGGTAAGCTCCGGCATGCAGCTTGAGCCGAAGCGGTCGCCGAGCACGAAGTCCGGCCGGACCCGCACCGGTCCGCCGCGGATATTCGACGGCATCGAATGGCAGTCGATGAGGATGGCGATGCCGAAAGCGACGTGAGTCTGCGCGAGAAGGCGGCGCAGCGTGTCGTGGTAGGGCCGGTAGATGCGGTCGATACGGCTCAGCCCCTCCTCGACCGACAGCGGCCCCTTGTAGATGTTGGCCGCGTCGCTGACGACGCGGGGGATGGTGCCGAGCCCGCCCGCCACCCGCAGCGACCGGACGTTGGCGTAGGAGGGAAGGCGCCCGACGAACATGCGCGGGTCGAGCTCGTAGGGCTCGCGGTTCACGTCGAGATAGGCGCGCGGATAAATGGCGCCCATCAGCGGCGCGCCGAGCGCCACGACCGGCGTGAAGAGCTGATCGACCAGAAGATCCTCGGAGCGGCGGATCTCGCTCTTGTCGAGGCAGGTGGCCGCGAGGAAATCGTGCGGATAGAAGCGCCCGCTGTGTGGTGAATTGAACACGAAGGGGACGGTCTGCTCGTCCGGGAGCATGATCTCGCAGGCTGGAGGGACGGATTCCGCCCGCTTCTGCGCTTTCGGGTCCGACCCGCATGAAGGACTCCTTAAGAAGACGTACCAATTTGCCGCGCCGCAGCGAGCCTGTCCACCGCGACTCGCGAAAGCCTTGCGTTGCGGGTGCTTCGCTTACCCGATATTTACTGGCGCTCAGCATGGTGTCGCAATGAAGGCGGTCGACGATCCTCCCAAGGGACAATTGATGGCACGCATCCTACTCGCCGAGGACGACGAGGATATGCGGCGGTTTCTGACGCGCGCGTTGCAGAACGCGGGCTATCAGGTTGTCTCGTTCAATAACGGCCGCGACGCCTACGACAGGCTGCGCGAGGAGCCGTTTCACCTTCTGTTGACCGATATCGTCATGCCGGAGATGGACGGCATCGAGCTGGCGCGGAAGGCGAGCGAGCTCGACCCCGGCCTTAAGATCATGTTCATAACCGGGTTCGCGGCGGTCGCCCTCAATCCCGACATGCAGGCGCCGCGCGACGCCAAGATCCTCTCCAAGCCCTTCCACCTGCGCGACCTCGTGGGCGAGATCGGGCGGCTGATCGCGGCCTGAGGCCGGGGCCGCACACGCGGCCTTGCACCGGAATTTCCCTGCCTCTATACCCGCCGGGCCGTTTTCACGGCGACCCCAGGTTCAGGGCGCGTAGCTCAGCGGGAGAGCACTACGTTGACATCGTAGGGGTCACAGGTTCGATCCCTGTCGCGCCCACCATTTCCCTCTCCGCCGGCAGGTGCCGCCATCCGACGATGGCTGGCTGAGAGCTGGTGGCGAGGGCTGTGCCTAGAGCCGCATCAGGATCAGGCCGGCGACGACGAGCAGGATCGATGCGGCGCGGACCTTGGTCACGCGTTCGCCGAGCCAGAGAAGCCCGATCATCAGCGCGAAGAGGATGCTTGTCTCGCGTAGCGCGGCGACGATCGGGATCGGCGCGACCGTCATCGCCCAGATCACGATCCAGTAGGCGACGAGCGAAAGCGCTCCGCCTAGCAGGCCGGCGGTCCAGTTCGCGCGCGCCGCCGCGAGGAAGCTTCCGCGACGAATGATGAGCACCGCCGCAACCATGGGCAGCGCGTCCAGGACAAAGAGCCAGATCACGTACTGGTTGGCACTCTCGGCGAGGCGCGCACCAAGCCCGTCGGAGAGCGTATAGGCGGTGATGCAAAGCGATGTGCCGGCGGCGTAGAGGAGCACCTGCGGCGATGCCATGATCGCCCGCCGCCCGCCGTCGGCGGCGAGCACCATTATGCCGGCGGTGAGCACGACGATCCCAATCACGTCGCTCGCGTTAACGCCTTCGCTCAGGAAGAGGAGCGACACGGCTAGGGTCGTGAGTGGCGCGGAGCCGCGGACGAGCGGATAGACGCGCGTCAACTCGCCGTGATGATAGGCGAGCGCGAGGAACGAGTTGTAGCCGACGTGGATGATCGCCGAAGCGAGGAGGTAGGGCCACGCTTCCGCAGGTGGCACGCCAACCAGGAAGATTCCGGGAAGCGCGATCAGTCCCGCGGCACCGACGAGCACGGTTATCGAGACGAGCTTGTCGCCGCGCATGCGGATCAAAGCGTTCCACGATGCATGGCAGAGAGCCGAGATGAGCACGGCTAGCGTGACGGCAGGGGTCATGCGGCGGCGGGCTTCGGCGATTCCTCCGCCGACGGCAGTCCTTTTGCGTTGCGTCGGATTTGTGACATGCCGCGCGCGACGTATCCAGAGCGCGGGCCGCCAAAAAGAAACCGCCCGGCAGAGCCGGGCGGCGTTTCGGCAGGCTGAGGGCAAAGGTCGGTCTTCAGGCCGAGTGGGTCTCGACCGGCGCGACGTCGTTCAAGGGCATGTCCACCGGCTCGAAGTCGTAGAGCTTGGCGTCGGCAGAGGCGTTGCACATCCAGAACTTCTTCTCGTCGTTCTGCAGCCAGACCACGTAGTCGCCGAGACCGTCCTCGACCGTCTCCACGACCTGCATCTTCTCCATGTAACCGCCGACGGAGGCGCAAAGCGCGGTGGCGGTGTCGGCCGGGTTGGCCCGCGCAAAGCGGTTGCCGCCGGAGTTGCTTGCCTGCTGCAGGTTGACGAGCGATCCGCCGTCGCCGGCGAGGAGGTCACCCTGCATTACCGTGTTGGCGAAGACCGCGCCTTCGGAGCTGGCGTTGCAGAGCCAGAGATCGCCGTCCTTGTCCTTCGCCCAGACCAGCCAGTCGCCGAGGCCGTCTGCCACGGTATCGACCAACTCGACCGGTCCATATTGGTTGACGCCCTGGCATGCGGCCGTCGCGGCCGCCATGCCGGCGTCTGCGGACGCCTCGCCGGCGAAGGCATGTGCGTGGGTCAGGGTGAGCGCGAGAACTGCTGCTGCAAGGATCCGGGCTGACATCGTTCGTCTCCTCTTCGTCGGACTGTGGAGCGGGAAATCCGCTTTCCGTGGTGAGGAAGATGGAGCGACCGGGCAGGCGGCGTTGTGCGTGCCCTCACAAAGTGCAGTTGGGGAGAAAATGTCCTCCGTATGCCGGTTTTTTGCGCGGCCGAATGACCCATGGTGCGAACACGGGAACCAACAGCATCTACAGCGCTTTATCAGTCTTATTTTGCGGCGCGGAATCCTGTTGTGCGCTGCGATAGGAAGCCCCAATCTTGGTTTCCCACCGTACGACTCAGGATGGCCGAATGCGTGTTGATCGACGTGTGTTTCTGGGATTGCTGGCGGTCGGCGCGGCATCCGGAATGAGTTCGCCGGCCTTCTCCGACGATGCACCGCCAGCGGAAACGACTCCCTTCAGTTTCGACTGGCTCATCGAGGAGACCGGGCGTCTGGCGGCAGCGGATTTCGAGCCGCACTTCGGCGACATACCGGAGAGCCTCGGCAACCTCACCTACGACGACTACCGCAAGGTCTGGTTCAAGCCCGAGGCCGCGATCTGGCAGAACGACGCCACGCAGTTCCGCATCGACCTCTTCTATCCCGGCTTCATCTACAAGGAGCCCGTCCGCATCGCGCTGGTGGAGAACGGACAGGCGAAAGAGATCCCATTCTCGACCGACCTCTTCGCCTACGGAGAAGGGGTGAAGCCGCCGGACGACATCAAGGGCGCCGCGTTCTCCGGCTTCCGTGCGCGCTATCCGATCAACGCACCCGACGCCTTCCAGGAGTTCGTGGTCTTTCAGGGCGCGAGCTATTTTCGCGCCGTTGGCCGCGGCCAGGTCTATGGCCTTTCGGCGCGCGGCCTTGCCGTCAATACGGCGGGGCCGACGGGCGAGGAATTTCCCGCCTTTCGCCGATTCTGGATCGAGAAGCCGCCGGCGGATTCCGACACGCTCGTCGTCTATGCGCTGCTCGACAGCCCATCTTTGGCCGGCGCCTACAAGTTCGAGATCACACCCGGCGCGGAGACCGTGATCGCGGTGGAGTGCGTGCTGAACATGCGCAAGGCCGTGGCGAAGATGGGCGTGGCGCCGCTCACCTCCATGTTCCTGTTCGACGCCATGAACCGAAATGCGTTCGACGACTACCGTCCGGCGGTTCACGATTCGGACGGTCTGCAAATGCTGACCGGCAAGGGCGAATGGATATGGCGCCCCTTGGCCAATCCGACCGAGCTCCAGATCTCCGGCTTTGCCGATCAGCGGCCGCGCGGATTCGGGCTCATGCAGCGGGCGCGACGCTACGAGGATTTCGATGACCCGGAGGCCAAGTACGAACGGCGCCCGAGTCTCTGGATCGAGCCGATCGGCGATTGGGGCGAGGGCGCCGTCGAGCTGGTCGAGATTCCGACCGAGAGCGAGATCAACGACAACATCGTCGCCTATTGGCGACCCGGCGGCGAAGTGCCGAGCGGCGGCCCGTGGCGCGTCGCGTATCGCATGCGGTGGACCGACGAGCGTCTGCCGCCGCCTGAGCTTCTCTATGCTTCGGCAAGCGCTTCCGGATTGAGCTTCGATGGAAAGCGGCGGCTCTTCGCAATCGATTTCGGGCGCTCCGATCCGGCAGCCGACATCAACGCGGACGGCCTCTCGATCAATGTTTCCGCTTCCAAGGGCTCGATCGCCAACGCCGTCATCCATCCCGTGGAGCCAGGAGGCGCCTTGCGCGTTTCGTTCGAGGTCGATGTGGGCTCAGAGAAACTCTCCGAGCTACGTCTTCTTCTCGTGAAAGACGGAAAACCGGCCAGCGAGACCTGGCTCTATCGTTGGACTGCGCGATGAACCAGCAGGCTTCGATCATTCCCGGCATGCCTCCCGCCCAGCCGCTGCCGACGCCGACGCAGGATCTTCGGCGAGCGCCTCCGGTCGTGCGCCAACCGACACCGCCGCGGGTGCTGGTCGCACGGCTGATCGCGTTCGGCGGCACCGCCGCAATGGCCGGCGCCGGCGTCTACGAGATGATTCAGGTGGTCTCGGCAGGCGGCGTAACGATTCTCGAAGGTCTGATGACCGCGCTTTTCGCGGTGAACTTCGCATGGATATCCTTCGCGGCGGCCTCCGCGGTCGCCGGGCTGATCGTTCCGCCGCGCCGGCGTTTCGCAGATGGCCGGCCGAAGCGGCTCAGCACGCGCACCGCGCTCGTCATGCCGATCTATCACGAAGACCCCGCGAAGATGTCGGCGGCGCTCGCGGCCATGGCGCGTGGCCTCGTGCAGAGCGGCGAGGGCCACGCCTTCGAAGTCGTCGTCCTCTCCGATTCCTCCAGCGTCGATGCCTGGGTGGCGGAGACCGTTGCCGTCGATCAGCTGAAACGGTCAATCGGCGGCGCTATGCCCGTCTGGTATCGGCGGCGCTGGAGCAATGCGGCGAAGAAAGCCGGAAATATTCGCGATTTCGTTGCGAACTGGGGCGCGCGCTACGACCACTTCGTCATTCTCGACGCCGACAGCCTGATGACGCCGGAGACGCTCATCTCGCTTGCGGCGGCCATGGAGGCGGGGCCGAAGCTCGGTATCCTGCAGACGGTGCCGAATCTTGCCGGCGGCCGAACGGTCTTCGCGCGCCTGCAGCAGTTCGCAAGCCGCGTCTATGGCCCGGTCGTGGCGCGCGGGCTTGCCGCGTGGCAGGGCGGGGAGGGCAATTACTGGGGCCACAACGCGATCATCCGCACCGCCGCCTTCGCCGCGTCCTGCGCGCTTCCCGATCTTCCCGGGAAGGAGCCGCTCGGCGGGCCGATCCTGTCGCACGATTTCGTGGAGGCGGCGCTCATGCGGCGCGCCGGCTGGCGGGTGGAGATGGCGACCGAACTGGAAGGCTCCTGGGAAGAGAGCCCGCCTTCGCTGATCGATTCCGCCGTGCGCGACCGCCGTTGGGCGCAAGGCAACCTCCAGCATTTGAAAGTGATCGCGGCGCGCGGCCTGACGTGGCCGAGCCGCGTGCATCTCGCGATCGGGATCATGAGCTATCTGGTCTCGCCGATCTGGCTCATGCTCATCGTCTTCGGTTTCGCGCTCAGCCTGCAGGCGCAGCTCGTCAGGCCGGAATATTTCCCGGAAGGGTTCCAGCTTTTCCCGACGTGGCCGCTCTTCGATTCGGAGCGCATGATGCGGCTCTTCCTGGCGACGCTGATCGTGCTCTTCCTGCCAAAGGTCATCGGGCTGGTGTCGGCGCTCGCATCCGGGGCTTTCCGTCGTGCCTGCGGCGGGGGTCTGCTCTTGCTTGCGAGCGCTTTGACCGAGCTGGTGATCGCGGCGCTCTTCGCGCCGATCATGATGCTGGTTCACAGCTGGCAGGTGTACCAGATCCTGGTCGGGCGCGATTCCGGATGGTCGGCGCAGCGTCGTGACGACGGCGGCACGCGGTGGGCTGACGCATGGCGACGACACCGCTGGCATACCGCGGTCGGCGCTGCGACGGGCGTCGCCGCCTGGTTTCTTTCGCCGATGATCCTTGCCTGGCTATCGCCGACGCTGCTCGGGCTCTTCCTTGCCGTGCCGCTGTCGCGGCTCAGCGGCAGCGCGACCTTCGGGCAGGCTTTCCGTCGGGCAGGCCTTCTCGTGACGCCCGAGGAGCGGAGCCTTCCGGCAGTCATTGGCGATTTCCGCGAAATACACGCCGCCTCGCCACGTCTTCCCGACGACGGGATTCTCGCGCTCGTCGCCGACGAAGGCGTCCGCGAGGCGCATTTCCGCTGGGCGAACCCGGCGCCGAGACGCCGCGGCGCACCCGACCCGGCTTATCTAACCGCTTCGCACAAGATCGCGGAGGCGGAGACGTTGGAGGAGGCGCTGGCCTGGCTCGATCCGCGTGAACGCGTGCATGTGGCGGGGCAGAGGTCGCTCCTTGATGGCGTTGCGCAGCTCCGACGGGCGAGCGTGGAGCCGCAGCGGGCCGAGCCGCAGCCGCATTCCCACGTGGCGAAGCCGTCCCGCGCGCCGCGCCTGAAGCTGCTTTCGGCCGGCGCGCGCTATCGGCAGCGCAGCCTTTCGTTCAGGTGGTTGCCAAGGCGAAGCGCTGGCTGAACAATCTCATCACCCCGCGTTGAGGCGTTTCGAGCCGCTGACGAACGGGTTCCCGCGCTCGATGAAGCGGAGCGGCCGGTCCGGGTCCTTAGTGATGCCGATGCGAACCGTTGTGAGGATTTCTCCGGTGTCCCGGGTTGGCGCGGCGAGAAAGAGCGGACCCGGCCCGCAGAGATCGACGCCGTCATCCGCCAGAGTCACTTTCATGGCGCGCGCCAGACGGCCGGGACCGCGGGCGATGTCGACGTCGCGAATCTGGCCCGGCCCGCCAGGCATCGCATCCTGGCCCGCAATCGGCTCGAGCGAGCGCAAGAGCACGCCGGCGCCGGTCTTCGCCTCTCCACCCGAGACGTTCAGCATCGGCCACACTCCGTAGGCGATATAGACATAGGCATGGCCGCGCTTCAGGAACAGCGAGCGATTGCGCATCGTCTCGCCGCGGAAAGCGTGGCTTGCGGCGTCGCCAGGAAGATACGCCTCGGTCTCGACGATCCGCCCGGCAAGCCTCGTGCCGCCGATATCGTGGACGAGCGTGCAGCCGACCAGGAATTGCGCGAGCTCGACCGTGTCGAGCGGCAGCGCGGCTCGGCGCAGCCGGCGGAGTGTCAGCTGAGCCATCCGCCGAGCTTGCGGCGGAGCGCCTCGCCGCCGCGTGCGAGCGTTCCCTCGACCGCGGAATCGAACTGCGGCGGAAGCGCTTCGAAAAAGAGCCGATGCGACAGGAGCAGGACCAGAAGCGTGAGAAGCCAGGCGACGAGGACATCGCTCAGGAAGTGGCCGCCTTCCGCGATGCGGGAAAGCGATACGATCGTCGCGAATGCTAATGTCGCGACGCCGACGGGCCATTTCCATTCGCGCGGCACCAGGACCACGATCGCCATCAGCCAGAAGGCAGACGCTCCCTCGCCGGAAGCGAAAGAACAGTTGCGCTGGCATTGGTCGGAGAGAAACCAGACGGGGGAGAAGGTCGCGTCGCCGCCGAAGTCGAGAATCTGCCGCGGTCGCGCGCGGCCCCAGTGGTCCTTCAGGATGGCATTCACGATCAGCCCGGGGCCGATCAGATAGCTCGCGAGCACGAAAAGCGTGGCGCGCGGGCGCACCAGAATCTCGGAAGCGGGAAACAGGAGCTTTATGACGAGCGGCACGACGGCCGTGAGCGCAAGCACCCACTCGGCGAGCTGGCCCGCCTCTCGGACAGTTCCAACAAAGCCGTAGCGCCGATCGAGGAAACCGGTCGACGGATCGTAGAACAGCCGGCTGACGGCGCGGTCGATATCAGGCAGCGCGATGAAGGCGAGCGAGACGAAGGCGAGCAGCAGGGCCGTGGCGACGACCGGGCGCGTGCATGCCTCGCGGGCCTCGTCGCGGAGGACATCGGCAAATCGGCTTAGCGGATTTTGCATCGCCCACGGGCGCCTCGGCCCGTCCGTCAGGCCGCGCCGGCGCGCGCCTTGGCGAGCCGCCGCTCCTGCGCGACGTAAGCCTGCGCCTCGCCGGTCTGGAACATCTCCAGGCGCTCGTTCTCGTCGTCCTCGACGGGCGTCAGCGCCTGATCGCGATAGTCGAGCCGCGCCGGATCGCGTTTGATGGCCTGATAGCGGCGGTACATGCGGCCCCACAGCCACAGCCAGCGGACCTGCTTCCAGAGCGTGCCGGCGAGGTAGCCCGGGTAGAAGGCGAGCGGCGATTCAATCGGCATTCCGCTGCGCCGGTCGCGGCGGCGCTTCAGCCGCACGAAGCCGCATTCAAGCGGGTGGATGCGCTCGATCCGGATCGAGCCGATGAACCAGTTCAGCACGAAGAGCACTTTTCCGACGCTGTTTCCGGTCGCCGCTGCGCGGCGCATGACGCGCTCCATGTGCTCGTCGGAATAGTAGGTCTCCCAGGCCTTCCAATAGGCGCCTTCCCACTCCTCCTTGGACATCGTCGCGTGGCCGGTGACGGCGTGGTTCAGGTCGTATTTGTTCAGGTCCGGATCCATCCAGACCTCTTTCTCGTAGAGCTTCTTGTGGTCCTCCGAGCCGGGCAGCGGCGTCAGGAAGAAGAACTCCAGGAGGTCGATCGGAAGCTCCTGCTGCGCGGTCTTGATGTCGCGCTCGATGCGCTCCGGCGTGTCGTTCGGAAAGCCGAGGATATAGCCGCAATAGGTGATGACGCCCGCCTGTTTCCAGGCGAGCAGCATCTTGCGGTACTCGGTGATCTTGTTCTGCTTTTTCTTCGCCGCGGCGAGGTTGTCGGGGCTGATGTTCTCAAGCCCGATGAAGACGCGGCGGACGCCGGCGCGCGCTGCCTTCTCGATGAAGTTCGGCAGCCGGTGGCAGAGGGTGTCGACCTGGATGATCAGCGAGAGATCGACGCCGCGATTCTCGCGGATCTCGATCAGCCGGTCGAAAATGATCTCCCAGTCCTTGTTGCGCGCGAAATTGTCGTCGGTGATGAAGAAGCGGCGAAGCCCTTTCGCGGCATTCGCCATGATGATGGCTTCGACGTCGTCGGCGGAGCGGCGGCGCGACTTCCTGCCCTGCACGTTGATGATGGTGCAGAAGGAGCACTGGAACGGGCAGCCGCGGCCGGCGTCGAAGCTGGTGTTGGCGCCGAAGGTGCGCTTCACGACCGCGGCCGGAAGATGCGGAATCGGCACGTGCTCGATGCCGGGAAGATCGGCCATGAAGTTGTAGATCGGCTTCAGCCGTTCGGAGTGCGCGTCGCGCAGCACTTCCTCGAGCCGGCCCTCCTCGGCTTCGCCGGCGAAGACGAAGACGCCGAGGTCGAGCGCCTTCTGCACTTCCGTGTCGATCTTCGGCAGCATGGAGAGCGTGCCGGAGACGTGGAAGCCGCCGATGCCGACGGTCACGCCGAGCTTGCGGAAAGCGCGCGCCAGATCGAGCGCGCGGGGGAACTGGTTCGACTGGACGCCCACCAGCATCACCATGCCGGAGCCCGCCTCGCTTATGTCGCGGGCGATCTTCTCCGGGCGTACGCGGCGATTGGTCTCGTCGATGGCGTCGACCTCAATCGCGATGTCGCCGCCAAGCACCCGCTTCTCGGCGCATTCGACTGCAAGGCCATAGAGGCAGGCGAGCGAGTTCGCCGGGATGGGCGAGCGCACCCATTGGATCACGTAGCCTTCGTCGTCGTAGTGCGACGGCTTGATCAGCACCAGGCGGAAGCGGCCGACGGTGTGCGGGGGCGCGAGCATCAGCCCTCCCTGGGCAGCGCCTGCGGCGCGGCGCCATGTGCGGCGCTCGCCGGTCGGCGGATGCATGGCTTTGACGGGCGATCCATTTTTGCTCCGCGGAGCTTCCTCAACCTCATCGAAAACGGTTAGAGGGAGGCGCCGGAGGGCGCAAGGAGCAAGAAGCGGTGCAGACCGTCATTTGCATGAAATGGGGCAAGGCCTACGGCGTCGAATACGCCAATACCCTCTATTCCATGGTCAAGCGCAACACCGCGCGGCCGCTGCGATTCATCTGTTTCACGGACGATGATGCGGGACTGGAGCCCGGAATCGAGGCGCATCCGCTGCCGCCGATCACGCTGCCTGCGTCGCACCAGTGGAAGGCGTGGCGCAAAATCTCGCTTTTCCAGCCCGATCTCGCCGGGCTTACGGGCGACGTTCTGTTCCTCGATCTCGATCTCGTAGTGGTCGGCTCGATCGACGGCTTCTTCGACTTCAAGCCGGAGCAGACCTTTTGCGTGATCGAGAACTGGACGCAGATGGGGCAGGGGATCGGCAATACGTCGGTGTTTCGCCTGCGCGTCGGCGCGCACACGGAAATCTACGGCGCGCTGGTGGCCGATCCGCCGGCCATCTTCGCCAAATACCGCAACAGCCAGACCTTCACCTCGCGCACCATCTCCAGCATGGTCTATTGGCCGGCCGCGTGGTGCGTCAGCTTCAAGCACACGCTGATCCCGCGCTGGCCGATGAACTTCATCAAGACTCCGCCGCTTCCGCCGGAGGTCCGCGTGGTGTGCTTCACCGGCTTGCCTAATCCCGACCACGCGCGCGACGGGGTGTGGCCGAGCAAGCGGAACGCATGGTGGAAGCCGCTCTACAAGCATGTCCGCCCGACGCCGTGGATCGCGGAGCACTGGCGTTGATCGGTTTTCGGCGAAGTTCTCAAGAAAGCTCATGAAAACATTGCGCGTCCTGATCCTGTCGGATGGCGTCGCCGGGCACGACCGCTCGTCGCTCGGCATCCTGACCGCGCTGGCGAAGCATCGCGCGGTGGATGCGCAGGTGCTGCCGATCCGCGAGACGCGCAAGCTTTCGCGCCGCTTCAAGCGGACCCTCGCGGGACTGCTTCCTTTCGAGCTCTTCTGGAAGACGTTCTACCGTATCGGCGGGGAGGCGAGCCCGTTCAACCCGCTGCCGATCACGCATGAGATTCCGGAGGGGCCGGTCGACCTCGTCATCACGACGGGTCCGCGCACCTCCGCCGCCAATATCGCGGTGGCGCGCCGGCTCAAGGCGAAGAACGTCTATTTCGGCTTCTCCAAATGGCCCTCAGACGGCTTCTACACCGTGCTTCTCACATCGGAGCGCCGCAGTCCGCATCCGCACCGCGCTTACACCCTGCGACCCTCGGAGCTCGATGGCGCGGACCTTCCGGAGGCGCGGCCGCTCGCGCGAAACGGCACCGAGCGACATGCGGCGATCCTCTTCGGCGGGCAGTCCAAGCATTACTACTACACCATGGAAGACATGGAGCTTCTCGCGGAGCGCCTGATCGCGCTCACGCGCGAGATGCCCTGGCTCAGGTGGACCTTCTTCGATTCGCGCCGCAGTCCCGAGGCTGAGATCGACCGCCTCGTCGAGCTGGTTCGCTCAAAGACGGCGCGTGTCGAGTTCGTGCGATTTCGGGACGGAGGACTTCTGTCGAACAATCCGGCCTTCGCGTCCGATCTCGTTCTGGTGACGGCGGATTCGATGTCGATGCTTGCCGAGAGCATCGCCTCGAAGCGGCCGACCGGCGTTCTCTTCGCCGACCGTTACGAGCCGCCGGAGCGCGACGCGATCGAGCATCTTGCGATGATCACCGACAGGCGCGCGTTCAAGGTGACGATCTCCGGCCTGACCGCCGAGGCCCTGCAGAACGGTGCGGCCGGACTGGAGACGCTTCCCTACTCGCAGCTCGAGATGCTCTACGAGACGGTGGCGCGCTACGGCATCTAGAGCTACGGGCGAAACGGCACCGCGTGCCGGCTGATCGGCCAAAGCTTCAGAAGAGGATTGGAGCGCTCGCGATAGCCGCGCCCGCGCGTGGCGCGGCTCTTGATCTGGCTTTTCAGCCGGGCGTCGCCGCGCTTGAGCAGCTCCTCCTGGATGCAGACGGCCGGCACGACCTGATAGCGCCGAAGCTTTCGCGCGACGCTTGAGACCTTCGGCTTGAACAGGAACACGTCGGCAGCCGGTGTGCAGCGTCGGGCGGAGTTTCGATCGACCACGCCGCTGCGCGCCGGCGATGAGGAGTAGGCGGCGGAGCCGGCCGAGCCCGACAGCGCGCGGTAGACCTTGCGGCCCGGAGCCGCATCGATCGGCCGGCCGGCGGCAAGGCGCATGCGGCGGTTGGCCTCCAGGCGCACGACATCCGCGCCAGTCGGGATCCAGTCGCCCGACGGCGAGCAGCAGGCCGAGGTCGGCGAGACGTGGATGTCGTCCTCGAAGACGGCCGCCCAGTCGTCTCGCCTGTGCGGCGACTCTGCGCCAGGCCTCGAAATGGCTCAGGAAGCAGCCGATTTCGCCGGGAAGCCAGCCGTCGGGCTTTGCCGCGTGCGTGCGGCGGAATTCCTCCAGCGCCGTCAGCGCTGAAGCGCCGCTCCGTCGATCGCCGGCAATGCGCTCGAACGTCGACGCCCGCGCGGCCAAGCGTCTCGTGCATGTGAGCCAGTCGCTCGTTCGCGCGATCGAGATTGATGACGTATGCCTTCAGCCGTGCCTCCGCAGTGGCCCGAGGGATCGCGTCAGGCTTGCGCGTCGGCGCGCAGCGGCTCGCCTCGCCGCGACGAGGTGTATTCACGAGGCAGGGGGCCGAAACCCTCATGCGAAATCATGAAGCCCTCACTCGCGGTTTTGCGCCAGTCCATTGAAACGATCCGCTCGAGCCCCGCCCACGGCGCGGACGTTTGGCCGCCGCGCACCACGTGCGACGTCGACGTTTTCCAGTTCATGAAGTGCAAATACATGAACTCGCGGTCTTCATAGCCCTCCGCCGTAAGCCGGCCCTCCCGCCAGTACCAGCGGGTCGGGTGATTCCAGGTGCCGTCGAGCCATGGCTTGCGGGTCATCGGAGTCGTGTGGCGCTCCTCGAAAAGCGCCGGGATGCGCCGCTCGGTCAGGCGGCGCCAAAGCGGCGGGTGCCGAAACACGTTCCCGAAGCGGTATTCGTCGATGCCGTGGTTGTGCGGATCGCTCGCCTTCTTCTTCCAGCTTCGTATCCGGCGGAACGCTGTGCGGTTGAAAGGCGTGTTGCGGATGACGGCGAGGTGCCCGGAGAGCCGGTCGTCGTGCGTTGAGAGCACCTCATATTTCTCCAGGACCTCGTCCGTATAGAAGGCGCGGATATTGCCGAAGATCACGTCGACGTCGCAATGCCCGTAGTTCCGGTAGCCGGCGATCTCGCGCTCGAATACGAATCCGAGGCTCGGCCTCAGATCACAGAGCTTGAACGGCCGGATTGGCGCGGGATCGATGCCGATCGCGTCGCAGATCAGCGCCTTGTGCGCGTCGAAGGCCACTTTCTCGTAGCGTATGTTCGGCGCTGCGTTCGCGGGCGGGTCCTGGTCGGTGAAGATCAGCCAGTCGATATCCCGGTTCCACTTGCAGGATTCGACGAAGAACTCGATCCATTCCGGCCACGGGCCGAACCACTGAGCGATAAGGATGAGCGGCTTTTGCATCGCGTTCCGGCGCTCGATCAGGGCTCTGCTTCTGTCATTCCGCGACGGCTGCCGCAAGCCTTGGCGGCTGGACTGGGTGGCAGCTGCTCGGTAGACCAGCCGCCGCGCCAGCCCCAGACTTGGCGTCGGAGCGCGAATGGCAAATAACCCGATCGTCTGCTGCGTCAAATGGGGATCGAAGTATCCCGCGCCCTACGCCAACCGGCTGCGCAGCATGGTGCGGCGGCACCTGGCGCGCGCCGCACGAGTTCGTCTGCCTCACCGACGACCCGGACGGCCTCGAACCGCGGAATTCTGCCGATTCCGCTGCCGGATGCGAGCTTCAAGGGCTTCTGGAACAAGATCAGCCTGTTCCGCCCTGACGTGTTCGAGCCGGGCCGGACGCTGCTTTACCTCGACGTGGACATCGTCGTCGTCGGCGCCGCTCGATTTCCTGCTCGAGGGCGATCGGCCGATCTGACGATCATTCGCGCGCTTCAGCGAGAATTCCGGCGTCAACAGCTCGGTCATGCGCTTTCGACGCCGGGGCGCTGCCGCATGTCTATGAGCGCTTCGCCAGCGGACGCCGAGGCGATCGTCGCCTCCGGCCGCTACTCATGGCGACCAGGATTGGATTCACGAGCAGGTTCCCGACGCCGCTTACTTTCCGCCCGGCCGGATCGTCTCCTACAAGCGGGACATGCCCTCGCACGTCTTCCTGCATGGCGAAGAAGCTCGGCCTCGACTCCTGGCTCAGGGCGCCGCACTGGATGACCGTCAGCCCGCCCGCCGGTGCCTCGATCGTCGTCTTCCACGGCAAGCCCGACCCGGAGGACGTGATGGATGCGCCCTACGGGCCCTGGAAGCGCGCGCCATTCGTTAAGGAGAATTGGCTGTAGGATGGCCCCGTCAGCCCGGCCGCGGCTCCTCTGTCAAAAGCGTCCGCTTCCACAGCCGCTTCAACCATGTCAGCCGCTTGCGGGCGAGCTTTTGCATCCTGCGCTCGAAGCGCGTCGTGAGCCGCTTGTGGCGCCACGGGGTCTGCGATCGATAGCTCAGAAACAGCGCCTGCGCCGGATTCTCGCAATCGTGGGACGTCGGCTTGCCGCCGGTGAAATGGACGATGCGCGCCTCATCGTAGCCGCCGGCCGCGGCGACCCTCGCATGTGTGAAGTTCCAGGCCGAGTCGAGCTCCTTCCAGTCTCCGGCGGTCACGCAATTCAGGGCGTCCTGCTCGGCAAAACGGAGCCGGCTCTGGTGTTCTTCGACGAATGCGAAGGTTCTCCGGGTCAGATCCTCCCGCTGCCAGGCGTCGAGGTCGATCAGGAGAAGGCCGGCGTTGAAATAGGGAATCTCCCGTCGGATGCGGGAGACGTCCGTCCGTCGCCGGATGGTTGCCTGCGTCGGGCTCGCAGGCGACGGCGAGCGCGTGCCCCTCCATGTCGAGCGTCGCCAGCGGCCGGAGCGACGAAAGCACAAGCATGTCGCAGTCGAGATAGAGAAGCCGGCTGTCCTCGCCGGCCATCATTTCCGGAATGAGCAGACGGGCGTAGTTGGCGGGGGAGAGCGACCATCGGGTCGGAAGAAGCTTCTTGAAGATCGGTGTCGCGAGATCGATGTCGATGAACTCCGGCCGGTCCCGGAAAGCGCCGCAGCTTGCCCGGATGCGCTTCTTGTCGCTGTCCTTCAGGCCGAGGCCGAACACGATGACGCGCCAGCCGTCGCCGATGTCGCCTTTGTCGAAGAGCGATGCGAGGAGGACGCCGGCAAACTGCGTGAACCGGCGATCGGTCAGGCAGGCGACGATCACCTTAGCCTTCCGCCTGTTGGGCTCCCGCGAGCCGAGCCTCGCAGCGCTTTAATGCAATCGCTCTTCTGGTCACCGAACTTGCCATCTGGTCTTGGAACGGTCTTGAGCCGAAAATTCCCCATAGAGTCAACGCTCGATAGGGCACTGCAGAGAGCCCCACGCTTTGGCGCGCCCAAGCGCCGGGAACAGGCCGACGACGCGGCTCAGGTGCGACGGCGACATTTGCGCGGCGGCACTCGAAATGGTGGATTTCCGTTCGCAATAGCATTTCCGGCCCCGTTCTGCTCTTGTCGCGAAACGGTGGCTCGGGGCCGCCGATTCAAACAGTTCAGTCTTCAAGGGCAATCCGGTGAAGTGCCTAGATGCGTCGTCGTTCTGGGAGCCCGACTTCAAGGGCGACTCGGCCTGGATCGAACATGGGCCCTTTGCATTCTGGCTGACCGGCGCGCTGCGGCCGCGCTCCATCGTCGAGCTCGGCACGCATGGCGGCTTCTCGTTCTTCGCGTTTTGCCAGGCGGTGGAGCGCCGAAAGCTGGAGACGACTTGCTTCGCGATCGACACATGGCAGGGAGACCCGCAGGCCGGCTTCTACGGCGAAGACGTGTACGGCATGGTCTCGACATATGCGCAGCGGTATGCCGCGTTCGCGCGGCTGATGCGGACGACCTTCGACGAGGCCGCGAACACCTTCGCCGATAGATCCATCGATTTGCTGCACATCGATGGCCTGCATTCATACGAAGCTGTGCGCAGCGACTTCGAGACCTGGGCGCCTAAGGTCTCGGATCGCGGCGTCGTGCTCTTCCACGACACGAACGTGCACACGCCGGGCTTTGGCGTCTACCGTCTCTGGGAAGAGCTTCGCGACCGGTATCCGAGCTTCGAGTTTCTCCACGGGCACGGTCTCGGCGTGCTCGCCTATGGCGCCGACGTGGCGGAGAGCGTCGAGGCGTTGATCGCGCTCGGGCGTGACGACGACACTCGGTTGGACATCCAGTCGGCCTACGCGCGGCTGGGCGCGATGCTCTCGTTGGGTCAGACGAATTCCGCCCTCAAGGAGAAGATCAACCGGCTCAAACGCTCGACATCGTGGCGCGTAACGGCTCCGTTCAGAGGGGTGCATCGCCTGGCGAAGAGCGCGGGCCGCGGAAAGCGACCGCACCGCGGCTGACGCCTCACGCGCTTGCCGGCCGAAGTTTCTGCCCGCTTGCGAAGGCTCGCGAGATCCAGCCAAGCGGCAATCGACAGGACGGCCGCGCAAATCAGCTGAAAGGTCCCTGGCGCCATGTAAAACGGCGTCATGATGCCAACCGGAGTGGATGTCACCTGGATGAGCATCAGAAGGCCGGCCCGCGACAGAACGAGGATCCAGGAGCTAGCTGCGATAACGTAGACGACGCTCTCTATCAGCCGTGGAAGGAAGACAATCGTGGTGAAGGCAAAGGCCGCCGCGCCGATGGCCAGAATCGGGACGGAAAGAAACGAATAAAACCGCAGGACGGCGAGCCTGACGTCGCTTGCCACGCGCCTCGTTGCAGAGGGCGCCGACCCGCCTTCGCCGGCGCTCGCAGGATCGAGATGGAAGCGGCTCATCTTCGGCGTCAGGTAGGGGGCGGGAGGCAGGAAGTCGGCGAGCGGGCGTTCGACCTTTTCTTCGTCATCGACCGAGAGCGATAGCGTGCAGTCGTCGCTGCATTCTGCTGAAATCAGGAAGCGCTGACGGACCGCAGAACCGTCGCCAGATCGCTCAGCCACCACCGGATCCTGCAGACGCTCGACGTCAACGTCGACCGCGGTGCCGTCCGGCCGGGTCAAAGTGGCGGCAAACCAATCCCCGCCTTTGGAATCGAACGATCCTTCGATTGCATAGGTGCGCTCGTCACCTTGCCGCCGCAGCGTCGGGTCGTTCAGGAACTCCGCGAACCCATCGATCTCGGCCGTGCGGCCGGCGCTAGCCTTGATGCCGATCCGCGGATGAATGAGCACGAGCGCCGACAATGCTTCCTCGAACAGCTTCGCATTGATGCCGCTCTTGATGATCTCCCACGTCAAGGGCGGCATCTCGGCGATCGGCTGCGAGACGCATCGCAGCTCCCCTTGCGCACACGCATGCCCGATCTCACGCGCCAAGCGTTTGAAGAATGCAGAGGCGGTTCCCGGCGTCGCATAGTAGCCGAGCGACTTTGCCGCCTCGCGTAGCGCGTACTGAAAGTGACCTGCGTCGATCTCATCACAGGGCGAGAACCTGTTATTGCAGCTGATCCGCGCCCACCGGACGCCATCACCCAACTCAAAATAGCCCTGCATCAAAGCGAAAGTCGGACTGACGGCGTAGACTTGGGCGCGAGCCGCGCTCGAGATCGTTACGTAGGGCAAGATCCCGCCGGATCGAACGCTCGCGATCGCCTTCATCGCCGCGGCGAAATTACCATCCTTCGAATCGACTGCAACGAACGAACCGTAGTTCCACTGGTTCACCACGCGCAGCACAACCTGCGTGCCCGCGAAGGCTGCGAAGAGGGTGAGCATCAAGGCACCGAAGCGCCGAATCCTGCCGCGACGATGCGCGCGATAGCCGGCCGCCAGCAAAACAAACGCGACGCCGGGGACGATCCAGATGCCTTCCTCCCGCGTGAGCCAGAGCCAGCCGAGGGCCAGACCGGCGCTCGCGGCGAGAATCGACTTCGCTCTGCCGGAGACATCGGAGAAGAGTGCGTAGTAGAGAAGCGCGAGGAACAGCAGGACCTGCGCATAGTAGATGTTGTCCCGGAACACGCGCTGAAGGTCGCCGCTCAGCGACAGCGGGTGCCAAAGAAGCATCAGCAGCAAGAGTCCCGACAAGATATCTGAGCGGATGAGTTTCCGCACGGCGGCAACGAAGAGCGTTATGGATGCGCAGTGAAGGAGCGCCGTCGAGAGCGAGATTGAAATCCCGAGCCAATTGTTGAGCGCCAGAAAGAGGGGGTATCCGGGACCTTTCACAAGCGTGGTTTGATCGTAAGGACCGAGCCATTCGCCGTTCGCCAAATGTCGACCGAGCTTTATGAAGAGCGCGTCGTCCAAACCCAGGTAGGCGAGTATCGAGAGCGGCGTGTTCGTGCGGACGAGCAGGTAAAGCGCATTCAGTCCGACGACCCAAACATAGACGACCCAGCGCGGCGGAACCGCGAACAAGAAAGCGAAGGCGGACGGCAGGCCGGCCGCCGCGGCTCGCTCCGCGGAGGTACTCTGGGAGACATTCATTCGACGATCGTCCAGTAATAGTCGCCAGTGTATCCCGCCTCCTTGAAGACCTGCAGCCATCCTTCCGGGAAATCATGGAAGTTGGCGGTCAAAACCCACTCCTCGAACAAATCCTTCTCTTCGACCGTGCGGTAGGAGTCGACCTGAACAAAGCCGCGGCCGGGCGCCAGACGCTCGATCTCGCGGAGCGCGGTTATCAACTCGGGGCGATCGAGATTATGGAGCGTGTTGAGGGAGATGACTGCCTTGAAGGAATCGTCCGGAAACGGCAGAGAGGTGGCGTTCCCGAGATGCAAGCGCCCGACGACCTCCGGCTCGCAGTGCTTCAGCGCATACTCGGAGATGTCGAGGCCGAAAGCTTCGAGGCCCGGGCAAACCTTCATCAGGTCCTTGACGAGAAAGCCCTTGGCACAGCCAACGTCGAGAACGTTGTCGCCCGGGCGTAACCCGAAATGCGCGACGATGTCCTCGGCAACGGGGATCCAGCGTCCGTCATAGCGATAGCCGCCATAGCCGTAAGAACGTGGACCGTCGAAATAGAGCTCGCCGAATTCGCGCGAGGCGGCGATGACGTCCGGGCTCTTTGCCTCGGCGCGCTGGCTGATGTTGCGTTTGCTGCGCGGCAGCTTGGCGAGCAGGTTCACTTCCGACAATTCGCGCTCTCCGCCGGCAGACCTTCAGTCGTTCTAGCCACGTGTCGATGGACCGGCTTCGTGCGCGTCGGCGCTCGCCGATCGAAAGCTGCAGGAATAGACCTCGTCTATCACATCCCTCGCGGCCGGCGCCACTTTGCCGGTCAGCCGGTCGACGCGGGTCGTATCGAGCGAAGAGAACCGACGCAACTGTTCGGCCGGAATGCCGCGCTCTGCACCTAAATCGGAGCGGACCAGAGAGGGCGACGCACCCAGGCGCAGCGCGATGTGCCGGGCAGCCTCGAAATAGGTGATGTCGTCGCGCGCCGAGGCCTGATAGATGCCGCCGTCCGCATCGGCAGCGACACGAACCAGGGTCCCCACAGCCGCCTCGATCGACACCGGCGCCAAGCCGGTATCCTCGAAGGCGCTGACGGGAAGGCCCTTCGCCAGCGCATCGATCCAGCCGTTGATGAGCGGCATTTCCGGCGCCAGCACCTTGGTAAGCCGGACGATCGATGCCGCGCTGCCAAACGCGAGAAACGCCTGTTCCGCGTCCGCTTTCAAGCGGCCGTAGAGCGAATTCGGGTTGACCGGACGTTCGGCCGGCACCCGCGGCTCGCTGCCATCAAAGACGGCGATCGAGGAAAGCAGAATCGGACGTGTGCCTGCGGCAACCAGTTGCTTGGCCAGCGCCACGGGAGACAGAACGTTCACTTGGTGGGCGAGCGTCGGGTCGGCATCGCAATCGGAAAATCGGGTGATGGCTGCGCAGAAGAAGGCGACGTCGACCGGCGGCAGTCGGACAGCGACGCACTGCGGATCGGCGAGATCGAGACGAAGCAGGTCTCTGCCGTCGGCCGACCTTCGCGTCGTTCCGTGGGCTTGCCAGCCGGCGTTCCGCAGCGCGTGGGTCAATTGGCGCCCGATCGTACCGTCCGAACCGATGACCAGCGCCTTCATCTGCGGTCCCGCGTTGTGCCAACCAGACACCGACTCAAGCGGCGGCTTCCATCGCCTCCCGATGGACCCGCGCGAAATCGTCCGGCAGCGTCCGGAAGTGAAAGTCGGGGAACGCCTTTCGACACTCCGTAATGTCGAAGAAGCGATGAAGAAGGTGGGGACGCGGCCCGGGACGCGGCACCGACTTCACTTCCGCTTCGGGCGAAAACTGCGCCGCCACCATGTGGGCGATTCTGTTGAACGAGATCGAGACGCCGGTCGTCGCGTTGAGGGCACCGACGCTGCGGTAGAAAAGGATGAGCCGGGCGAGCCGCGCGACGTCCTCGACCGCAACATGGTCGCGCTGCTCTTCGCCTTCGCCGAAGATCGTGATCGGCTCGCCCTTCATCGCCTGGCGGCGGAAGCGGTTAGGGCCGTAGCCGGAATGCGGATCGCGGGCGCCATAGACCAGCGTCGGCCTGAGCGCCGCGAACGGGCCGCTGTACTCCGTGCGGAAGATCAGCTCACGCGCGGCGTGCATCATGCCGTGCATGGTCGACGGCGCGATCGCCGATTTTTCGCTGACCGGATTGGCGTCGTCGGCATAGACCGCGTCTGAGCTGATGTAGAGAAGGTGCGCCGGCTTGACCGCGGCGAACGCCGCACACGCAGCTTCCGCCATGCGCAAATTGGTCATCAGGTGGGCGAGCGTCTTCGCAGGCGCGACAGCCGAGACGAACACGACCGCGTCGTCCGGCGCGAGCTGCGCCTTCAACACCTCGCTCCCATCCACCGAAAGCAAATCAAGCTGCGGACGGCCGAGCGGCAGCACCGGCACATCCGCGGCGGCGAGCTCAGCGCAGATGGTCGAGCCGATGAAGCCATGACCGCCGATGATGACGACGCGCTTGGGCGGTGTCGGGCGGCTGTTCTGGTGGGTCAGCAAGGGTCAGGCTACTCCCAATGTGCGTATGTCGAGGCCGGCCGCGCGCGCGGCCTTTACATCGATCACTCCGTATGGATCGAGCAACGAGCCGCCCGCGCATCGCCCGGGCGAGGTCGCTCGGCGAAAGATCGCGGAACTCAGGCCAAGCTGTCATGATCGCAACGGCGTCGGCACCTTCAACGGCCTCCAGCGCGGACTTGGCTCCGGTCACGCGCGGATGGGGCGCGGCGTCCGCCGGCACCACCGGATCGAAGACGCTGAGAGCCCAAGGCGCAAGATTCTCGATGAGCGCGATCGACGGCGAGTTCTTCACCGAATGGGTGTTCTCCTTGTAGGCCAGACCGAGCACGGCAAGCTTGGCGTCGGAGGTCCCGGCGAGCAACGCATCGTGAAGCGTCCGCAGCGCCCAATCCTTGCGGTAGGCGCTGTTGGCGACGAAGGCGCGGATGGCGCCGGCATCGGTGCCGTGCTCCCACGAGAGGCGGATCACCGTCGCAAGGTCGCGCTCGATGTTGCCGCCTGCGATACCGAGGCCGGGCGACAGATAGGAATACGCGCCGATGCGCCGGTCGAGCTTCAGCGCCGGCGCGATCTCCGACCAGTCGGCGCCGATCCGTTCGCAGGTTTCGGCGAGCGTATTGGCCACCGTCACCGAGGCTGCGAGGCAGCAATTGATGGCGATCTTGCAGAGCTCGGCACTCTCGAAACGCATGGGCAGGATGGGACAGTCGAACGAAGCGAGAAAGGTCGCCAGCGCCGGCGGCAGCGGCCGCTCGGGATCGGCACACCCGACGATGAAGCGCTCCGGCCGCGTGGCCCGCTCGACCGCGCGCCCAAAGACGAGCGTCTCGACCTGATAGAGAAGCAGCCGCCCGGCTCTTCTGGTGCGCACGGGTGAAGCCGGGCGGCACCTGGCTCAACACGACGACGACGGCGTCGTCGCGCGTCGCATCCATTACCGCCTCAAGCAGACCTTCGATTGCTGCGAGGTCGCTTGTGGCGGAATCGTCCGTCGGGATATCGGGGGAGACATAGATGAGATCGCACTCCCCCAGTCTCGTCCTGTCGGCCGAGAATTCGATGCGGCTGCGATTCTCCGCCAGCAACGCATCGAGCCCAGGCTCCGCCACAGGCAGACGCCCTTCGCCGATCGGCATCACGACGGCTTGAGCCAGATCGAAGCCGAGGGTCGTAAAGCCCTTGCTCGCGGCGGCGACCGCCGAGCAGAGCCCGAGGTGTGTCATGCCGGCGAAGGCGACTTTCGGTGCTGTCATCGTCTCTCTGCGGCGGTCGCGGCGGCGGAGAGCGACGCAAGCACGCGCAACAGCCACTTATCGTTTTCAAGGTCAGCGGGCGCGCCCTCTTCGACGAGCCGCTTGAAATGGTTGTACTCGACCTCCCACGTCGGGTCGTCCTGCACAAGCGTCACCGACTCTTCCGGCGGCCGCCCGCTCGGCAGGACGCGCGTGCGTCGCGTGAAGGTGGTCGGACCCCACTTGCACAGCGACTCGATGTGGGCGCTGCCCTTTTCGGCGAAGACGTCGCAGGTGAAGTAGTTGCGCCATGACAAAAGCGTCATCTCGAGTTCAAGCTTGGGCTCGGTCGTTTCGGACGCGACGACCACATGATCCGGCGCGCGGTTCTCGAAGCGGCTGACCGAAGTCACGCGGAAATCCTCACCGAGATCGCCGAACCAGAAGCGCGCCGTGTCGAGAAGATGCGAGCCGAGGTCGGGCAGGACTCCTGCGCCCTTGTCCCGCCAGGCCGATTCGCGCACGAGCCGCGCCGTGCCGTTGCCGTAAAACATCCGGCAGCGATAGATGCGCCCGAGCTCGCCGGAACGAACGAGGTCGCGCATGCGCACGTAGTGGGGCTCGAAGCGATGGTTGTAGGCGGTGTAGCAGACGGCGCCGGACTGGCGCGCCAACTTCTCGAGATGGGCCAGCTCGGCTTCGCTGGCCGCGAAGAGCGGCTTTTCGACAAGGACATGCTTGCCGGCGGCAAGCAGGTGGCGCAGCAAGGACGGCTTCGGCTCGTCGGGGGTGCACACGAGCGCCGCGTCGTAGCGGTCGAGGGGAACCTCTCCGATCTCTCGCCAGTCGGCCTCGTCCGCCACCGGATCGACAATGCCGACCGCGTCATCGCCGGCGATCCGGAAACGCTTCCTGCCCTGGACGCCGTATCCGACGATAAGAACCTTCATCAGGTGGATCCGGCCAACCGGGCTCAGGTGTAATTGACCTGCCGCTCGATGCGTTCGAGTCTTGGCGGCGACGTCGTCGCGGTTCGACCGGCGTGTTGCCGTCGACCTCGCATTCGACCGCTGCCGCGGCGGCGCCCAGGACCGAGGAGACAACCGGCTTGCGGCCGGCAAACAGCGACAGCGCCGAATAGGCGAGCAACGCATCGCCGGAGCCGACCGCGTCAACGACCTGTCCGGCGAAGCTGTCGAGGGCGAAGAACGAACGAACGTCCTCGTCCTTCTTCGGAATGTTGACGAACGTCATCAAACCGCGCTCGCCGAGTTTCAAGATCATCGTCTTGCAGCCGGACTGACGGTAGAGTTCCAGCCCGAGCGGGCGGATGACGGAATCCTGATCGCCGAGCGCGAAGCGCGCTTCGCGCTCGTTGGGCGTGATCAGGTCGCAGTCGCGGAACTCGAGGATGTTGCCCCAGCGGCTCGCCACCTGGCTGTCGGCGACACGGAAGACATCCTTGCGGATCCCCTCCGCCAACGAGGGAACGGTGTCGCGGTTGAAGATGCCGTGGCGGAAATCGCTAAGGACCACGATATCAACCTGCGTATCGCGTATCTGCTCGACCAACGTGCGCACGACGCGCTCGGAGATCGACCGATTGTCGACCCGGTCGATCTTCAGGAGCCGATACCCGCCGGCGATGATTGCGTTCTTGTTGGTGGTCGGCCGCGTGGGGTCAATGACCGGCAGCACGCGCACGCCAGCCGCCTTGAGGTCGTTGAGCGTGAATTCGGCGAGTTCGTCGTCTCCAAGAACGGTCGAGAAAGTAACTTCGGCACCGGCCGACCTGAGGTGCCTGGCGACAATTCCCGCACCACCGACAAAATCGCGCTGGTCCTCGAAGCGGACACTCATGGTTGGCGTCTTGGTCATGCCTCCGATCATGGAGCACTGCGTGTAGCTGTCGATAATCGTGTCGCCGATCACGTGGACCTTGAGCCCGGCCATCTGGTCGAGGCCGCGGCGCAAATCGCCGAAGTCGAGGCTCTCCGCCTCGAGCAGCATCATCAGTTTTTCCACCGAAATCTCGGGCGGACCGCTCTCGATGATGTGCGAGGAGGAATAGACGATGTCGCCGGGGGTGAAGATGATCTCGCCGCCGTAGGATTCGATTACATCCTTCTCCTCCGCCGTGCGGGGGTGGAGACCATCGCGGTGATATTCGTATCCCTTGGCAAAATAGTCCGGCTTGATGATCTCGATGTTGCGCAGCGGCGTCGGTTCGCTGTCGATGACGACGTAGTCGACCACCTCGAGTGCGGCGAGGTTGAAAGCGCGTAGCTCCTGCGGGACGAAGGGCCGGAAGTTCGCCTTCTTGATATGCTCATCGGCCGTAAGACTGGCGATCAGAATGTCGGCCTTGCTCTTGGCGTAGAGCATGTGACGGATGTGACCGGGATGGACCAGATCGAACGTGCCGTGGCACATGATGACTTTGCGCTCGCGCGGCCGTGGCCCGATGAGTTCAGCGACTTCCGCGGGCGTCTTGATCTTGTGGCTGACGATTCTCTGGCTCGGTTGGTCCATCGCGGTCGTCCTCAAACAGACAGGGTCTTGAACCAGCCGGCGGTCGCCTCGGCGATCGAAGCCGGATCCCACAAAGGTGCCTCACGCCAGTAGTCAATATCAGCAACAATCCGCTCCACGCCAGCCTCGAAGCTCACTTTCTGTGTCCATTTCAGATCGCGCGTGATCTTGGTGATGTCGGCAAAAGTGCAGTCCGGCTCGCCCGGCCGTTTGGGGATGTTAATGACCGGCCCGCCGAGCAGCTCGACCAACCGATTCACCGATTGCGGATTCCCGGCGCCGAGGTTCCAGACCTCACCGGTCATGCCGGTCTCAGTGGCGGCGAGGAAGGCCTCGGCAACGTCGGTCACGTAGAGGAAATCGCGGGTCTGGGTGCCGTCACCGACGACGGTGAAGGGTTTGCCGGCAAGCTTCTGCTTCAGGAAGACGCCAAACACGGCGCCATAGGCACCGGAGGTGCGCGAGCGGGTGCCGTAGGCGTTGAAAATACGGATCGCGTTGACCGGCAGCCTGTAGACCTGGTGCCAGTGGAAGGCCGCCTGTTCGCCTTGATATTTGCTGAGCGCGTAGGGGTATTGCGGCGCGATCGGGTGGTCTTCGCGGGTCGGCGTCCTGGCAAGCCCGTAGCAGGACGAGGACGCCGCGTAGACGAACTTCTTCACGCCCGCCGCCCGCGCGCATTCGAGCATGTGGACGGTGCCCTGGACATTTGTCGACATGTATTCGAGCGGCCGCTCGATCGACGGAACGATGTCGCCGATTCCGGCAAAATGGATAACGTAGTCGACGCCCTCGAACAGCGGGTCGCCGGGCTGATAGCCGCGGATATCCGCCCACGAAACGGCGAGGTCCGGATTGTCCTTATGCTGGACAAGGTTCGCCTCGCGTCCGCCCACCAGATTGTCGATCACCCGCACCTGGAAGCCGCGGGCGAGTAGCAGGTCCACCATGTGACTGCCAATGAAGCCGGCTCCGCCCGTGACGACCGCAAGGGGCCTTCGCGCCGTCATTGCGCCCCGATCTTCTTCATGGTGCGGACGTTGTAATACCAGTCGTCGTCAAAGCTGGCCGGCAGCAACTTGTTACGGAACCCCCGCGCCAGATCGCGCACGGCATCCTCGATCGAGTGCTTCGGCTTGAATCCGAGCACCCGATGCACCTTGTCGGAATTGACATGGTAGGAGCGGTAGTCGTTTGACGGCGTGACCTCGATTTTGATCTCGCCGCGCTCCGGCATTTCTTCCTCGACCACCTTCTTCACCATGTTGGCGATCTCGGCGATCGAATAGTTCTGGAAGCCGATGTTGAAGATCTCGCCCTGGATCTTCTCGTGCGGGGCCTCAAGCATGAGGAGATAGGCATCCACCATGTCCTCGATGTGAAGATTGGGCCGCATCTGGTTGCCGCCGAAGACGGTAATCACGCCCTTGTTGACCGCGTGGTTGGTCAAGATGTTGACCGAGAGATCGAGCCGCGTCCGCGGGCTATAGCCGCAAATCGTGGCCGGGCGGATCGTGACGCAGGTGAAGTCGTCGGCCTTGTGCTTGAACAGCTCCGGCTCGCACAACCCTTTGAACTTGTTATAGAGAGTCAGGGGAACCAGCGGATGGTCCTCGGTGACGTTCGGGGAGTCGCTGACGCCATAGACGGAGCTTGACGAGCAGTACACGAAACGCTTCACGCCGGCCTTCTTGGCGGCCGCGACCATCGGCTCGAAGCAGTCGTAGTTGATCGACTTCGACAGGTTCTCGTCGAGCTCGAAGCTCGCGTCATTGGAGATGCACGCGAGATGCAGCACGGCATCCTGGCCGTGCAAGGCCTCCGCGAGCTTTTCGGTATCGCGGATGTCACCCTCGATGACGCGCAGGTTGGGCGAATTCGGCAGCCGGCAACCAAAATAGAGCACGTCGTAGACGGTGACCGTGTACCCCGCATCCAGCAGTCGAGGGGTCAGGACATGCCCAACATAGCCCGCACCCCCGGTGACAAGGACGTTCTTCAACTCAGCGTTCACGGCAGTTGGTTTCCATGTTTGGGGCACCATCGATCGTCATGCCCAGGAGACTTGATAGGCGCTCTTTTGGGTCGGTTTCTAAGCGGCGGCGCCTCGGCTCACAAGCGCCATTCGCTGCGTATCCCCGGCGTCGACTCCCTTCGTCCCGCAGCGGGCGGATGCGGCCCTTTCAGGCCCGCGCCACAGCCGCCACGCGACCAAGGATCCATGCGGCTGCCTGCGACAGAGACCCGGCGACAGCGTCCGGAGCCGTCGCCGTATCAGCCTCGCCCTTGTTCGTGATCCACACCGTTGAACAGCCGGCTGCCTTACCGGCTTGCATGTCGCTCAGGCGGTCGCCCACCATGAAGCTGGCGGCGAGATCGATGCCGCGTTCGGCAGCCGCTTCGAGGAGCAGGCCGGGCTTGGGCTTGCGGCAGGCGCATTCGTCGACATCGGCGTGCGGGCAGACCTTGATGTCGTCGACCGCGAGCTCGGCGTTCAGCTTCTCGTGCATCCGATCCAGTAGAGTGCGGGTAATGTGTCCGGTCGCAATGTCGGGCTGGTTGGTGACAACGATCACGACAAAGCCGGCCTCGCGCAGTTTCGCGACGGCCTTCCTGACGCCTGGCATGATCACAAATTGATCGAGCGACCTCGGAGCGAGAAGACGACCGTCCCGCTCGACGTTCGCGTTAATGACACCGTCGCGGTCGAGAAAGACCGCTCGTCTCACCACTTCGTGGCCTTCGTCTGAAGCTTCGGGTGGGAGACCAGGCAATGCCAGATGACTGCCTGGAACGCCTCGGCATGAGGCGTCACACGCGATTCTTCGACGACCGGGACGATGACGACGGCATCTCCCGACTTCCCAGTGTATCCGCCATCGCGACCGACGATGCCAAGAACGCGCGCTCTGCAGTCCTTCGCATGGTCGATAGCCGCGACGAGGTTGGCGCTGACATTGCGCTCGACGCTGCCGCCGCCTACGGAAAAAATGAGAATCGCGTCGTTTTCGTTCAGCCGACTCACCTTCAGCCACTCGGAGAAAACCGTCGGCCAGCCCTCGTCGTTCGTCCGCGCGGTGAGCTCCGAAACATTGTCGGTCGGGGCATAGGCCTCGATGGCGCAGAGCTTGCGAAAATCGTTGACGGCGTGGCCCGCGTTTCCGGCACTCCCGCCAACGCCCAAAATGAAAAGGCGCCCGCCGCGGCTTCTGAGCTCGACGAGTTCGTCACACAGTGCGTCTATCCGCGCCGGATCCAGCTGCCGAGCCGTCTCTGCCACCTCGGCAAGAAAGCTCTCCACATGGGACATGCAATTTCTCCAAGCTCTCTTGGAATTCAGGAGCAGCTACTGAGCCGGCGAACTCGTTGCGTCCGCGGCGGGCGGCGGGATCGGCGCAGCCGGGCTCAGTTCTGATGGGGCCGCGCCGGCATTCCCTTGTGGAGGCGAACTCGCAGCTTCTTGCGGCGGCTCTTCCTGAAAAATCCTGGACACTTCGAGGGCGAGCGGACGCCATCTCTCGACCAGGATGTGTACGCTCTGGACGAGTTGCTGCATTTGATCTTCGGGCAGCCCGCTTGCCGGCTCGGCGGCGCGATTGATTTCCTTCTGAATCTTTCCCCAGAACGCCTTGCCTCCCATACCGTTCGTTCCCTGTCGGAGGCTCGCGGTCAGACTGACGCCCGCTGATTCGACGGTGTTTTGTATCTGCGCGGATAAGAACATGATTCCGGCGACAAAAAGAACGAATACGACGACCGCCTTTATGGCAAACGTGCGCAGATTTCCGCCGCCCGCGCTGCCTTGAGCGCCCCGGGGCGCCGCTGGAGACCGCATCGCCGGGGGAGGCAATCTGAGAGCTTGTTCGGTTTCTTCCGCAGCAAGCCCGTCGAAGGTCTCAAGCTCCGCCTGCAGCGTTTCAAGTCGCCCCTCGAGACTCGCTAAGGCTTCCTCTCGAGTCCTCCCACTTGCATAGAGACTGAGGTCAGGTATCGCTGCAACATGGAGCCCGTCGCCGGCCCGCACGCTCACATCAAACTGATCGAGGCTCGCTTTTGTCACACCCACTAATCGCCCCCGTCACCCCTTGCCGGGGCTGCTGCTGATTCCCCAAACATCGACGTCTCCTGCACGTCGACGTCTCTCCACAGCACCGATCCCAATGATCTACCAGCGAAAGAAACTTCGCCTTGGCGCCTTCTCCAATCGATAGTAGTCATAGACCACCTGCTGTCGCCAACTCAAATTCGATCGTGCCCCAAATCCTGCCGACCAGTGGAGCGAGGCGGAGTGTGGCATCTGACTGGCCTCCCTCGGCCGCCCACCGCCCACTTGGACTCCATGTCGGCTCTGCCGCGGAGAACTATGGCCTCGCCTTCATAATCTTCGGGTATCTGCTGTACTACGCTTGGCTAATAAGCCTTGGCCACGGCGTTCCCTATGTGATGGACAACAACGAGACGTTCTCTGCCATCAATCACGCCGCCAATCTATTTCGATTTGACTTCTTCCGTTCGTGGGGTCTCGCCGATGAAGTCAGCTCGCCGCTGACCGCGGCACATCCCTTCGTTCACACCCACCAAGGCGACTTTCCCAGACTCTGGTCGTTCCTGCTCTATTGTCTTGGGGCCCGGTCCGTCGAAGTCCAGATTTGGATCACGACTCTGACCATCGGGTTGGCTTCGATCATTTTCGCATACAGGTTCTTCTGCCGTGTCGGGGGTGTCCTATTTTCCGTGGTTGCGGTCACGATCCTCGTGACCGACTATCTAATGTTCGCCCAGTGGCAAATTAACGTCTATCGCGTCTGGCAATGTTTCTTCCTGTTTGCCGCATTGTTGAGCGTTCACAAGTCCTCCCAATGGAGCAAGCCGGCATTCATTTCGACGACTCTTATTCTCTATTCAGCTTTGTATTATTGGGAAATTATTTTCGCCCTCTTCGTTTCCGTAACCGTGGGGCTCTACGCGCTATGGATATATCGCTCGAACCCAAGGCACGTCCTCACGATTGCTCTCGCTCAGATATCGGGGGCCGTGTTGGGGTTTTGTATATTTGCGTCGCAGTCGGTTCTGTACCTCGGGTGGCACGACTTCATCACCGACATTAATCTCACGTATGGGGCACGGAATTTTGCCGAGAAAGATTCTTCATCGGAGAATTCTGCGGCAGTTCTATGATTTCAAGGAACGTCCTGTTTTTTTATAATCTGCAAAGCCGCATGGGGATAGTTGAGTCAGTTCGGCTCTTCTTTGGGAACGTTTTCGCGGTAGCAACGCCGTTACTGTCGTTTCTTTCTGCGGCGCTCGCCGCGGCGGCCATCCTGGGCGATTCTCGAGCGGCAGTTTTTCGGGCGGAGTTCTCGTAGTCCGAGTTCCGACTTCGCTGTGCTGGCTGGCGGCTTGTTCTTCTTCTTCGTCGCCCTCCTTACCGGCGATCAAGTCTTCGGATCCGGAGATCTGGCGGGCGTAGCTGGCAGGCGTCGTTTCCTCGTCGCCTGTGGGTCACAACGCAATCGACGCATCGGGCGTCGGCCAGGCAACCGTTTCCGACGTTGGGTCTCCTTATTGGGCGATGGCGGTTGTCGTGTTGTTGTGCGGCGGGCTGGCCGCCGGGTTGGCTCCGCTGCTTCAGCGGATGGTAAGGTCTGTGTCGGCGCTCGGACGACCGCCCAGCAGCGATCGGACAACAAAGGCCGCAGTCTTTCTTCTTTGCCTGGGTGGAGCGGTTCTGGCTCAGGGCGTCCTCTATGACCATTCGCGGTCGATATTGTGGCGTGACTACCTAGTACCTTTCCCGCCGTGGCTGGCGCAGACGATTGTTGCGGTCGTGGGACTGACGGGGGCGGCAATTGTACTCGCGGGTCGTCGCGCGGCGCTGGGGCGGTGGTCGCAAGCTCTCCCGACCCTGCTGCCATTCTTTTGCTGCGGCGGCATCGGGTTTGTTTTCATCTACGCGCTAAGCGGCGGGTACGTACGCACCGGATATCTTGAACGGCTTTGTCCCTTTGTGGTGTTCTTTACGGACGGTCTCCTGGCTCTCGGATTGTGCGCGTCGGTGGCGTTCTGCGGGCAGCTGTTTCGCGCATTTGCGGGGTCCAAGCGAGGGAATTTTCTTGGGGCGCTGACTTGTGCGGTGACTTCCCTGTCCGTCGCTGCGATGGCGATGATCTGGGTCTTCGTGCAGGCCCAATATGTGCGTCTGCAGCCTCCCGACAAACTGGCGTTTCTTCCGCTTCTGAAAGAGCCGGCATTCAAGGGAGTCGGCTTGGTGACGAATGCCTACGCCGCGCCGTTTGGCTACGTCTCCGGGACGTGGGCCTATGGCTTCCTTGATTTCAACGATCTTCTGCTGCCGCCGACGGAAGCTCTCGCCAAAATTCCATACATGTGGCTGGCTGACAGGCACGAGAAGAACTACCTGCGGCCCTCTTTGTACGTCTGTTTCCAGACCTATCCCACCTTCACCGAGTTGTTTCGGAAGCTGGCCAAACCGGATGAGGTCAGGAGCTGTGGATTGGCGAAATTGGACAAGGTGTTCGCTCGTGCCAGGCAGATGGGTCTCAAGACCCAGATTCTCGCGCACGATTCGGCCGGCGACGAATGGGCAATCGTGCGTCTCACCTGGCCGGCGGTCTTGCAGGAGTGATACAGCCTTGGAGAAACAAGCGGGCGTTCCGCAATCAATCCGATGATTTCGCAGGGCGGGGTAGACAAGCTTCCCCCGCAGCGGGCAGCGTCAGCTGTGCTGGCGTGCTTTGCAAAACACATTGGCCGCCCCGTTTTGGGAGAGGAGAGGCGCTGATTTGACCAGGGAAACGGCAACAGTCGCAAATAGAAGCGATCGTTTGAACGTCGAGCACGAGCTGATTTCGCTGCACCGGAATCTGCTCACGGTGCGCGTGACCGAAGAGACCTTAGCGGCGCGATATCGCGAGCAGGAGATGCGGACGCCGACTTATTTCGGCACCGGCCAGGAGGCCGTCGCGGTTGGCGTCTGCCAGGCGCTCAGGCGGGACGACGTCGTGTTCAGCCACCATCGCTGTCACAATCATTACGTCGCGAAAGGCGGCAGCATCTACGAGCTTGCAGCAGAGCTTTACGGTCGCGCCGACGGATGCTCCGGCGGACGCGGCGGTTCGGTCCATCTGACTTCGCCGGAGAACGGCCTGATCGCCACCAGCGCCATCCTGGGCGAGATGACCGCGGTCGCAGTCGGCGCCGCCCTCTCATTCAAGATGGACGCGCTGGACCGCGTGGCGGTCACTTTCTTCGGCGAGGGCGCGATGGACGAGGGTGCGTTTTACGAGGCGCTGAACTACGCGTCGATCAAGAAGCTGCCGGTGCTGTTTGCCTGCGAGAACAATCTCTACGCAACCGAAAGCCCGATGTCCGTGCGTCAGGCCCCGGGCACAAGGCTTTGCGAACGGGTGCGGGCCTTCAAGGTCGAGGCGACCACCCTCGACGGCAACGACGTGCTCGAAGTCTATACAGCGGCGAAGGACGCAGTCGCGAAGCTTCGCGCCGGGGATGGGCCGGTCTTCCTCGAGATGATGACATACCGCTGGCGCGAGCATGTCGGCCCGAACTACGACCATGAACTCGACCGCACCTATCGCAGCCGGGAGGAGGTCGAAGACTGGATTGCCAATCGCGACCCGGTAAAGCTGAGCGGCGCCCGGCTGGTCGAACGCGGACTGGCACGTCGGCTGAGCTCGAGGAGTGGCGAAGCCGCGCGCAGGGCGAGGTGGACGACGCAGTGGAGCGGGCGCGCGCCGCGCCCTGGCCCGAGGTCTCCACATTGTTCGATCTGGTTTGAGGAGCAGGCGATGCGCGAACTGACCTATGCGCAGGCGCTCTCCGAGGGCCTCGTTCAGGCGATGGAGCGGGATCCGGGGATTTTCGTCACCGGGATCGCTGTCGACTATCCGTCCGGCATCTTCGGCACGACGAGCGAAGCGCGGAAGCGCTTCGGGCCGGAGCGCGTGTTCGATTCCCCGGCCATGGAGAACGCGCTAACCGGCATTGCCATCGGCGCGGCGGCCATGGGCAAGCGGCCGGTGATCGTGCATCCCCGCAACGACTTCATGTTCCTGAGCTTCGACAACCTGATCAACCTCGCCGCCAAGTGGCGCTATATGTTCATGGGCCGCGCCGGCAACGTGCCGATCGTGGTGCGCGCCGTCATTGGCAAGGGCTGGGGGCAGGGGGCCACGCATTCCCAGAGCCTGCAGGCGCCGCTCGCGCATTTTCCCGGTCTCACGGTCGTAATGCCGGCCTTTCCGGCAGATGCGAAAGGCCTGACGCTGGCCGCGTTGCAGCACGACGGCCCGGTCGTCATCCTTGAGCACCGAGCCCTCTATGCAACCAAGGGGCCGGTGTCGGAGGCGCCGCAGCCAACGCAAATCGGCAAGGCTGAGGTCGTTCGCCCCGGCAAGGACGTCACCATCGTCGCCACCTCGCTGATGGCGCTCGAAGCGGTTCACGCCGCCGAGGAGCTCGCCCGCCACGACGTCGATGCCGAGGTGATCAACCTGCACACAATCCGGCCGCTCGACGAGGCGACGATCCTCGCGTCGATCAAGAAGACCGGCCGCCTCGTCGTCGCCGACACGAGCCACGAGCTGTGCGGTGTCTCGAGCGAGGTTGCCGCGCTTGCCGCCGAAAAGGCCTGGCGCGATCTCAAGGCGCGCGTGGTGCGCATCGCGATTGCCGAATGCGCCGGCGCCGGTCTCGTTCGAGCTGGAGAAGGCGTTCTATCCGAAGGCGGAGACGATCGCGCGCGCCTGCCTTTCGCTTCTCAACGCCAACCCCGACCGCGTCGGCGACCTGTCGCGCGAGGACACGTTCAAGGGGCCGTATTGAAATCCGGTTGCCTGATGGGGGGCAATACATAGCGACCTAGGTGTGGAATCCGATCAGGTTGTTCCGGCGAGGGCCTGAAGCGGTGATCGCCGGCTGAGGCTAGCATGGGGCCGCTGCTGGTTATACCAGGCGAGCCATCGTTGAAGGTCGGCGGCGCGGGTCTCGGATGATCGGAAGGGGATGGCGTAGGCCCATTCCCTCATGAGGGTCTGGATGAAGCGCTCGGCCTTGCCGTTGGTCTTCGGCGTATAGGGCCTGGTGCGGATGTGGCGAATGGCGAGCATCCGGAGCGCCTTGCGGAAGAGTTTGGCGACATAGCCGGAGCCGTTGTCGGTCATCACCCGCTCGACCTTGATGCCGCGCGCCCGGAACCAGCGGAGCGCGCGGATGAGGAAGCCGGTCGTGGAGGAGCGCCGCTCGTCGGGCAGCACCTCGACATAGGCGAGCCTGGTGGCGTCATCGATCGCCACATGGAAGAAGTCGTAGCCGACATCCTCGTTGCGGCCGAGGCGATTGCCGGTAATGCGGTGGCCGACGCGCTCGAAGCGGGCGAGCTTCTTAATGTCGAGGTGCAGGAGTTCGCCCGGCCGCTGGCGCTGATAGCGCACGACCGGCACAGGCGTCTCCAGGCTCTTGAGGCGGCCGAGCCCGCGCCGCTTCAGCCAGGCGGCCACGGTGGAGCGGGCCAGCTTGAGCTTCGCAGCGATCTCCTCGGCCGTCAGCCGGTACTCCCGCCGCAGGCTCTCCATCAGGTCGATCCAGGGATCGAGAGTGCGGTTGGCTACCGAAGCCGGCCGAGAAGAGCGGTTCTCCAGTCCCGCCGCGCCTTCCTTCCGGTAGCGGGCCAGCCACTTGCGCGCTGTGCGCTCGCTTACTCCGAAGCCGGCTGCCACTTCAGTGACAGGCTCGACCTTCATCGACAATCCGTCTTACCATCTCCGCTCGACCGAGCGGCGTCATCCGGGCATTCTTATGCGGGTTGTTCATCCTCGCGGTCCTCAGTGAATTGTGTCGCAACGACCACCTTCAGACCGTCAGTTCGGATGAACAACCTCCTCAGACTCCACACCTAGGACGGCTGCTAATCGCCCAGTCGCCGCGAGAAGAGCCACGTTTGCTGGTCGGCCTTCGCTGGGATCTCCCAGCCACGTATTCGTGACACCGGCCGGGTCACTTGCCGTTGTTGCCTTGGTGTTTTCCTCTCAAGGATAACTTACCCGATGCCGTGATCATCGCGGCTGAGAACCGAATGGTCTGGCGCCGCCGCGATTGCGGCGGAAAGCGATTCTGGACGGGCCTTGACGTCCCATGGGAGTAGCCGATGGTAGATACAGTTCACGTACGTTTGATATCTTCGCTTCTTCCCGAAGAGGTTGCTCACCCAATCGGTCCATCGGCATGTTGGGTTCTGCCGATCGAAATCGATGGTATAGTCGGTCGGCTGGATGATCCAATAGCGCTCAGTCGGCTCGGCGTCCGGTGCGGCCGATCGATCGAAGAATTTTGCGCGGGCGCGGTTGATCCCGAGATAGGGGTCCGCATATGGCATGAGAAGATAGGTCGATAGGGCGACTTCCGTCGGATCATGGTCGCGATAAAACCCAACCCAACCCAAATTCGGATATTCACCGTGCGCAGAATTGTTCCAGTGGACCAGCGCCGCGTCGATGATGATGATCGAAGCGGCGGTCGCAGCGACAATCTGAGTTCGGCGACGTTCGCGAAGCGCGATCTCGAAGAGGGTGTAAAGAACAGCGCCCTTAGCAAGGAGGAACGGGAACGCGATCAGGGGAAATTCGTGCTTGAAATAGACGTGCAGCGAGAAGGGCGCGAAGATGATCAGGCCGACCGCAATGCCGAAGGTCGCAGGGACCAGCAGCTTCGCGCTGAATGACCGAAGCGCCGCGAGCGATTTGATATCCCACTCCAGGGGGGCAATGATTACCAGGAGAAACGTCAGGATCGTGAGGTAGCCCCATCGCGGCACAGTCACAAATTCCAGCATGTGCCGCCAAGTGAAGAAAATCTGACTGGCCGAGTTGGATGGAGTTGCAGGGGGTCTCAGGACGTGATGTGCCTTGTAGTAGGCGTCGATCTGTTCAATCGGAGGGACAGTTAGGATTTCGCTGCCGTAGGGAACCTTGATCGCGAAGCTATAGATTATGTCGTGAGCCCAATACGACCAGCCGAGCACGCTTGCCACATGGATCTGCCGCAGCACGAATGGAAGCATGAAGATCGGGGCGATCAGGAGAAGCAGACGAAGGGCGCGCCGCGATGATCCTGCGTTGGAGATTGCGATGTACTCCGCTGGCTCCGCATATGACCCAGAAATCATAGCCGCAACCGAATGCGGCGATCGCGCCAATGGTGCTACCAAAAAGCCCCGCCCGGGAGCGCGGGTTATCAGCGAGTTGAGCCACGTGAAAGACGACCGAAAAGAAGGCGAACAGATGCCAAACCCTGAGCGGGTTAAGCGCGTATGCACCGACGCCCCAATAAGTCGTTGCGAATAGGACAAGGGTTATGAGACCGGCGAGATCGCTGTCTGAGAATTTCCTGACGGTGAGAAATACGTAGAACAGCCCGATAGCAAAAATGAATGCAGGCACCACCAAGCGGAACTGAGCAGGCAGCCCGAGTGCTTCCAAGCCGACAAGCATCAGGCCGCCGATGTTGACGTTGTGAGTGTAAATCGCAGGGTGACCGGGTTCGCCCAGATTCTCCAGCAGCCCATAATCGATGCCGATGTCCGCGTATCGCTCGGCGGCTCGCGCGTGCCAGAAGGGTCTCGCCACACTCCATACTGCAGTCGAGGAATTGGGTTGCTCTGGCGTTGAACAAAAGAACCGCGCAAGAGACAAATATCACCGTTACCGCTAGCAACTCGAAGCGATATCTGGAAAAGCCGCTTCGTCGCGGCATTGGCGCGCGGCGGCCTATCGCAGGGTCAAGACTTGAACATTGACGACTTAGCGGGTTATCGCCTGATCGGCGCAAATCATTTGTGTAAACCTCTGGCTACAGCAGTCGTACCACACACCCGTCGCCGCCGTCACCGTTCTCCATCGTCGCCACATGTCGCCGGAGCGCTCTCATTGCCTTCTATCCCTTCCGCGCAGCAAACGATTAATTGCCAAGGTGACGATTTGCGGCTGATGGAGCTAAAGTCCCGGCAATGAACAGTTGGGGGCAAGGCATGTATCTCGCCGCAGCCGCGAATCGTCAACGGCGGCCGATAGCGGCGTGGCCGTAGCCGTTGTCATTGCGACCTTAGTGATCCTCTGGTGGCAGGCGAGAGCGGACAATTTCCTTGTTTGCGACATGGAGTGCGGTGAGACCGTGCTCTCCATCCGGGCGGTCGACCAGTTTCGCGCTAACGGGCCTCTCTACGGACTGCTGGAGCACCACGTCGTTCCCGATAATCCGGGCATCTATACCCACAGCGTGAATATCGGCACGCTCTCTTTCGTCCTGATGGACTGGCTCGGCATTCATTCCTTCGCGGTCAAAGCGCTGTTGCCGCTGGCCGCCTATGGCCTCGGTCTTCTGTACGTCTTCCTGACGGTTCGCAGCCTTTGCGCATCGGGCCTTGCGGCGCTCGTTACGCTCCTGCTGTTTGCGACGACCTACTGGGCGCTTGGCGCCTTTGCGCTGAATGCGTTGCGGGCCTGGCACATGCTCGCGTTCTTTGCAGTCATCTTCCACACGGACGGCCTGATGACCGGCAAGAAGCGAGTGGGCCACGCGCTCGGGCTCGTCTTCGGCGCGATAGTGGCGTTTGGATGCGGCTATGACTTCTGGGCGATCAGCGGCGCGACGTCGCTGGCTTTCCTCGCCTTCCGGCTTCCCCGTATGAGTCGCACCCGTCTGGCCGTCTGCGTCGCGACGATTGCTGCGGCCTTCGCCCTTCCGTTCCTGCTGCGACAGGCCCAGGTCATCTACGCGCTTGGCTCTGCATATTGGCGGCAGGATCTCATCTATTCCATTGCCATCAAGATACCGTTCGCAAGCCGATACATTGAGATCCCGTCACTCGACCAGATCGACGCGTTCTATCGGGCCCACAACGTCATTCGGCCGCCAGCGAGCCCGAGTAACAGCGCGCGTCAGATATTCGATACGCTCCGCGACATGGTGGCTGCCGTTACGCTGCCGCGTTGGGGCTGGCTGACGCTGCTAACGTTTGTCGGCGCGTTCGCTGCAGGCATTCTCTACGGCGAACGGCGGACCGTCGTCGGATATTTCAGCTTGTCCCTGCTGGTGCCGATGGTGATCGGCGTTACCGTTGGGTTGATTGCTTTCGCACCGTTCAGTCTGCACGTCTATTTCAAGCACGAATTTCCGCTGATCGCCTTCCCGCTGCTCGTCGCCAAGGGCATCTTGCTGGCGGCGGTCATTGACGCGGTTTTTCGCGCACGGCGTAATCTGATCTGGGCGATTCCGGTTGTCGCAATCTATCTGGCGGACGCCGCCCTGGTCGCCTGGAACAACGACGCAAATGGACACTACCAAAACTTTGCGTGGACACAGTTCGTTCATCGGCACCCCGATGCCGAGTTCACTCTGGCGGCCCGCAGTCTCCTCGAAGACGCCGACCCCATGCTCGGGCTGACTGACGGCAACTACCGCTTTGCAACGACCGAAGAGGCCTTGAAGGCGACGACGCCGTTTGTCGTCTACCAACCGTACGAGCGTTTCGTGGATATCGACAGCTCAGTGCCCACCTGCGATTGGCAGGATTGGATGTCGCACTTCTTGGGACCACCTAACGTCCGTCGGGGCTTCAACTGCAACTACGGAAACGAAATACCCGAGGATGCCGAGCCTCAGCCGTCATTGTCCGGCTTCGTCGAGCGGATGCCGGACTATCAGGTTGTCGAACGGAGCGATAAAGGGATCGGATACGTCATTCTCCAACGGCATCCCTAGCCGTTAGTGCAGACCTAACGCCCATCGCGATCCTCCTGCTAGATGTAGGAGCGAACGCAGCGAGGACGGCCGCTACGTTGATCGAGCTTGGGCGCGCCGCATTGGCGGCTGCGAAGGCCAGAGAGGAGGCCTGAGAGCGAAGCGGCAAATCCCGACCACTACCTCTCCGGGACGTAGTTCGCTGAACGCGGCAGATGTCGCATATGGTGCCGTGCTACCGTTCGCGCCCTGCTGTCGGATAACACCGGGCAATACGTGCAAGCCTTTTGAGGTTGATCCCCTGCTTTTGACCTGATGCCACTGAAGCAGTGCCCGACTTTAAAGGTGTTACAATTCCAACAGGATAGAATCAAAAATTCTAGCCACCGGCGCCCAATCGCCATAGTGCCTTGACCAGCATGAAGGGGCGAATGGCGCGGCGGCCCTTGCCGGTGATGCAATAGCTTTGTGGTGTTTTTCGCAACAGACCGTTTCGCCCCATGATCTCGAAACGGTCGGTGACGAATTGCTCCGAGGTGAACCGCTCGCGCAGCGCGGCAAGCGGTAACCGCCGCGATGGCTGCTTGAGCAACATGACGATGGTATCGACCGAGAGCGAGGTCATCACCACGAAATAGAACGGCATGTAGAGGACGTAGAGGCAAAGGAAGGTAAGGGTGCCCCACAGCGCACCGAGCTGCCAGCCGCCCCAGGTCAGAGCCGGTGACGCGTTCAAAGCCTGAATGGTCCCGATGGTGGCGGAGACGGCAACGAGCGATATCAGCAACGAACGCTTGTTCCATGCGATCAGTCGCTGCGGCGAAACGCTGCGTACAAGGACGAGCTGCAAGCAGAAGAACAAGCTGAACCAGACGATTCCGTAGATGGCACCGAGGATCATCCGACGGCTCTCAGCTTCTCGCAAATGCCTTGAGCGCGGCGAAGCGCATTGCCAGTCGCTCACCCTTCGGAGTGAGATGAATGTCCGCGCCCACGTGCTCAATCAGTCCGGTCGCCAACATACCGTCCAATCGTTTGTCGTACATCCAGCCGAGCCCCTTGCCGGCGGCATAGTGCTCGATCATATCGGCTGGTGTCATGCAGCCGCCGGCGACGAGTGCGATGTCGGCGAGCATGCGCAGGGAGAGCCCGCGGTCGGCGAGATTGTAGACCTGCAACACGCCGCCGAAGAAGCCAGCGGAATATAGGAAAGCGCAAAAGAGAAGGCCGGCGGCCCGTGACGGCGACACCATCGTCGCGGGCAGCACGCCGAGATCGTCCGGGGTGAGCAGATAGATGACGACGAGCACGCAGAGACAGATCAAGTAGACGCTGAGCAGCATACGCGCCCGGCGCTCCACCATAAGAAGCCGGAACAGAAACGTCGCGAACAGGCACAGTAATGCACCGGCTGCTGTCGCGATGACGATCTCCTTCACGATCCCGTGCCGTCGCTGGGGATGGAATAGACTTTCGCGCTCGCGCTCAACAATTCGTCACGCAGCATGCCCTCCGAAAGATTTACGATGTTGATCCGGCGCATCGTGAACAGCTCGGACTTACTGATCTCGGCAATGTGCTGGCGGAATTTGGGTGCAGACCAAGGGTCGAAATTCGCGCTGATGGTCTTGCCGGTCAATCCCCGATATTCGGCCGATATCATCGCCTTTATGCATTCATTGATGGTGCGGATGCGGGCATCGGCGAGGTCGCGCGACTGCTCGCCGGCGAGGCTCTCGGCGCGGCGAAAATGCAGCGGTCCGGCGAGCTCGGGTCCTGCGTTGATGATGGCTTCGTGCGCGCGCGTCGGCACAAAGCCCGGCGCGATCGCATTCACGGCAATGCCCTGATCGAGCAGTTCGAGCGCCAGTGTCTCGGTGAGCCGAACCACGGCGGCCTTGGCGCAGGCATAAGCACTGAAATTGGCAACCGGACTGAAGGCCCCGCCGCCGGAAAAGTTGATCACCTGAGGAACCGTTGAGCAGGTCAGCAGCGGCAGGAATGCCTTGGTGGTCAGGAACACGCTGAAGAGATTGGTAGTGACCGTGGCGAGCCAGGTTTCGCTGTCGACATTGTAGATCGGGCCGATGGCGCCGAAGCCCCCGGCGCAATTGACGAGAACGTCGACGCGGTCGACCTCGTCGCGGATGCGAGTGATGAAATTCTCGATCGCTTCGGGCGAAGTTACGTCGCAGGCTATGCAAGTCACCGTCGGATCGTCCGGAAATGCCACCGCCGGTGCGTCGATATTGCGGCTGCAGGCAAAGACCTTGTGGCCGGCACGCGACAATTCGACCGCAAGCGCGTGACCGATTCCGGAACTCGCACCGGTAACAACGACGACCTGCGACTGAGGATAGTTCGCCGCTGGAGCGGGCGCGGACGGTTCGCGCCCGCTCCAGCGAGACTGCATGCAAATTTCCACGAACACTTTCGCCAGCGTGGTGGCGACGCTGACGATATTGCGGGCATTTACGGCCTTGGACCTGCCCGACGTGCGCTCGTCGATCGGCAGCGGGATTTCGATGTACGACAGGCCCGTGGCCAGCGCCTTGAGCAGCACCTCGGCCTGAAAACCGAAGCCGAACGTGGTCGCCGGCTCCCGCTTGAGGAACTCGACCGGGTAGACCGTCAGTCCGTTGAAGTAGTGCAGGTGCCTTGAGAACAGGAGATTGATGGTCGCCGTGTAAAATCGCGATATCCAGCGCCGGCCGAATGGGCGTACTTCTGGATTGCTGGCATAGGAAGTGATGACGTCGGCGCGGCCGATATTGCCGAACAGCTCGATCAAAGAGCGGGCAGGCCAGGTATTGTCGCCCGGGATGTAGACGAAGAAATCCTTGGTCGCGCTGCGATAACCCTCACCATAGCAATACCCGAGACCGCGGTTGCTCGCATTGCGGATGAGGCGGACATTGGCATTTTCGCGCGCGATCTCCTCGGCGACGCCGCCGGTGTTGTCAGAACTGCCGTCGTCGATGACGATGATCTCGTAGTCCTCGATGGTGAGCGACAAAGCGTCGATGAGGCGGTCAACGGTGCCGCGGATGTTGCGCTCCTCGTTGAGCGCGGGAACGAGGATCGTCAGCGAACGATCTCTCGTCAGCGCGTTCTTTTTGGAGGCAGATTTCGTCATGACCGGGTTGGCAACGCGGGCCGGCGGGCGACGATGGCGATGTTTCCGACGGGGATGTTTATCGGAATGCCGCCGATGCCGAGCGTGTCGAAGGCTCCGGCGGCGAGCCGGCGGACCGACGCCGGCGCGCCGGGAATGCGGCTGGCGAAGAAGCCGAGCGAATAGCAATTCCGCGTCGGATTGACGGCGATTACTTCATAGCCTTCCGCAGCGAACAGCGCCGCGAGTGTCTTTTTGTCGAAAAAAAAATGATGATAGAGATTGAAGATAGGAAAACGTTCGCGCAGCAGGAAATAGAGCCAAGACCGAACATTGTGCACGACGGCCAACACGACTCCACCGGGCTTGAGATTGTTGAAGGCCTTCTTCAGAGCGATGCGCGGATTGTACAGATGGTCGACAACGTGGACAAAGCTGATGAAGTCGAAGTAGCCTTCCGGATAGTCTGACGTCTCGAAAAATATGTCACTGATGTGTGCGCCGGGGATGCCCGCTGATTGCCTGCGCGCCTCTGGCACCGGCTCGATGCCATAAAGCTCCCGAAAGCCATCCTCCTTGGCAGCCTGCAGCAACAGGCCGATATCGCAGCCGACGTCAAGAATGCGCTCGCGCGACGGTACGTAGGGCGCCGCCATGCGGTAGTAGCCGGCCATCGTGCGCTTGACGTTGGCCTCCTCGCCAGGTGTTACGTTCGTTTCCGACGAGCCCTCGTAGAGAATGGACACGCCCTTGTCGTCCATGATCGGATCGGAGAAGACCAAGCCGCAGCCGTCACACCGCATGATTCTATAGTGCGCAGAATAGGGCGAGGGGGGAGATGATTCGTCGAACGATGCGGCTAAAGTGGATGGATACAGAAGGCGCGCGGTCGCGGACCGACAGATCGGGCAGGCGTTTTGGCGCATAAAGCAATCACATTGAGCCGCGCGGGAATGCTTGCCATCGTATTTGACTGGGTCGGACTTCGTCAACGCGAGAGAGCCCTATGGACTTGCGCCAGCTTTTGCTTGCCGATCCTCTTGCTGCTTTCGGTGCTCGTAACCCTCAATGGCTTCACGGTCGGCGACAAGTACATCGTTTTCGTCGCTCTCGTCGTCATCGTTCCCCTCTTTGGCCTTGCAGCGCTGGCACCGCTAAAGCCGTCTGTCGCCGCTGTTATCCAGGGCGTCCCTTGACCGCTTTCTCTGCCTTAATCTGACGCTCATGCTCCTGGTCGTGCCTTGGTTGGCGTCGGCGAAGTACGGCGAGCCGCTATCGCCAGCGGTGTGGCGGGCACTTGCTGCGCTTTATGCGATCGGCGTCGGCATCCTGAGCGGGTACACAATTCTCGGTGCTGCGACAAGAACGAGAAAGCCGCGCGGTCGACGTCACCAATCGTGTGCTCATCGCGGTGACACCTGTCGCGTTCGTTTTGGCGGTGCTGCATCCGGTTCCCGACTGGGCGAGCGTCTTCAAGATCAAGGCTGGGGGTTTGGGCGCCCTGCTTGCGGCCGTCGTCTGTATGCTCTGGGTATGGAGGCCGGTGCCAGTTTGCCGAGGCACATCGCCGCGCAATCCACGCGTTCGCGATTGCCGCTGGCCCCGTGGCGGCGACGCTGCTGATGATCGACGTGCAGCTGGACTACGATGCGCTGCACTATACGGCCTATCTCGCGCCGGTCGCTGCACAACAGGCCGGCCGCCTGCCGCTGCTCGACGTGTTCTGTCAGTATGGACAGGCCTACCAGATCTATGCGGCCGCTTTCCTGCTGCTGCCGGCCACCTATCATGCAGCGGCGCTCGTGACAGCGGTCGTCAATGTGCTTTACACGTTTTCCTTCATCGTCTTGTTGCGCAAGGTCGTGCGCAACAACCTCGCATTTGCGCTCCTCGGCACACTGCTGCCGATCATCTTCTCGCTGCAGTTCTCCCACAACCGAACGCCGAGCCTTGGCGGCGTGCGGTATCTGCCCGTGGTTCTCGTCGGTGTCGCCCTGGTGCTTGCTCCGGCGCGGCGACTTTTTACCGGCGGCTCCCTGGCAGCAATTGTTCTATGCTGGCTATGGAGTCTGGAGGCCGCGGTCTACGGCACGTTCGTCTACATATCCTACGCCGCGGCGGTTTCGGTCACAGCGTCGGCCGGACTGTTCGAACCCGTTCGCCGTTTCCTGCACTTTGCCGCGCGCCTGATACTTGTTCTCTTATTTTTCGCCGCCGCCATCTTGATCGTCTATCAGCTCGGTACGGGCAGGCTTCCCCGCTACGACTTGTACGTCGATCAAGTGCTGGCTTATGTCGGCCCCGATCCATTCATGGAATACAACTTCTTCCGGCAGGGCTTCTTTGCCTGGGCGCCAGTGCTGGTTGGCTTTTTTGTCGTGCCCTGCGCCATCGTGCAGCGGTGGGTGAGCGGCTCCGGCGGAGAGCGATTGCCGGAAATCGCCGTGGTCTGGGCGGTGACGATATCGCTCTCAATCTATTGCCTACAATCGACGCAGCCGATCTATGTCACCGTTGGCTTCATTCCGCTGGTCACGCTGCTCGCCGCGGCGCTGGATCTCTCGTGCCGGTCGGACGGCCCGTGGCTATCGGCATCGCAAATCGGGCTTGGCCTCGTCTTCATCGCAGTGATCGGCTATTTCGCCGGGGTTTCTGGCTACTATTTTTCCCCTCCGACCTATTCGAGCCCTTCGAACAGTGCGCTGGCGGAGCTGATCTACGATCGTAGGGTCACGCCGCCGGATTTCGCTGAGCGCCTGGGCCAGATGTGCGACCACGGCCACGACCTTGAGGTCGGCAGCGTCTGCAGCGGCCAGCCGCCGCTGCCAGATCCTTATTTCGACGAGTTCATTTCGCTTGTCCGCAAATGGCAGGGCGAGCAGCCGAGCTTCTTCGCATTCTATCCGGCGACGCCGTTGATGAGCGCGGTGCTACACAAGCCGCAGCGGCTCCCGGTCACGTTTTCCTATGTCGACGGATTTGCACCGGCACTGTTCAAATACACGGTCGAGCGGTCGACGCCGATCATCGCCAAAGACCTGAAGCCCGGCGATACGCTCATTGTCGACAACGATCTAATGGGGCTGAACGAGTTGGACTGGGCGCTGCTAAAAGTCGTAGCCGCCCATTGGAAGCTGGCAAAGGTAGAGGGGTCGGAGCATTTTTCGGTGGTCCGGCTTGAGACCTTGAACGGTGCAACGGATGCGCAAACGTTGAAACTGCCGGATCGCCCGGTGAAACTGCGCAACAGCTTCTAGTGTTGACCGGAGGAGCAGTCCGGCGAGGAAGAACGATCGCATGCTGGTACGGTCGAGGGCGCTGCGAACCACATCGTATGTGTTACCCCGGTTTACCCTGACCCGTTCACAACTGCTGGACGAGAGTCCAGTTCAAACCGAGGGCACTTCAGAGGGCAACGTCACCGCTACTGAGGAATTCGGCTGTTCTGCTCGACATGTTGCACCCCTTCGAGCGGTGGTGGCTATCAATTGGTTGGAAGCTGATGGGGCTGCGCGCGAAGCGGTCTCCGATGTTGCGTCACGCCCCCGCCCAATCTACTGGGCGCCGAATGGGATCAAAGAGAGTTTCTGCCGCGGCACGGCGAACGAGTTCCTGTGGCCGGATTGCGCCGCGTCTCCCCGCATTGCCGACGGACAGAAATCGAGAGGACGACAGGTCATAGTCCAACAGAACGTAGTCCCGGCTTTCGAGAAACATCCGGACGCTTCGGTCCTCGTCGTCCCAGGCGATCTCCACGACAATGAACGGCTGGCATCGGTCTATCGTATCTGCCATGCCAAGCAGAATTTCGTGCTCAAAACCTTCCGCGTCGATCTTTGCGATCGTCGGTTCGAGCTTCAGTTCATCGAGCGGCACGACTTCGTTCTCGAACTCGACGATCCGCGCACCATCGGCAACGTGTTGCCCGAAAGAGGCCGCAAGCGCTGTTCTCGCCTGTTTGCTTGAGCCGGACGTGAACGTGTGAAGCAGGATGCCCCGATAGTAGGGGACGAAGAAGTGCTCTCGCGTCGTTCTTGGCGCCGGCGCCGACCATCCGGTAGTCGAAGTGGTCATCCCGCCGCTTCAACCGAGCCAGGGAGGGCTCCATCAGCAAATTCGGCTCGAACGAGAAAATCCGATAGCGACTGTCCAGCGCCCGGAAGGACAGGACGCTTATCCCGTCATTCGCGCCGATATCGAGAAGGAGCCCATCCGGCGCCGCCTCAAAGAAATGGCGAACCGCGCGATAGCTCGGATCGTGAGGCAAAAGAAGCGGAAACCAGTGAAGCGAACGCCAGGCGACCAGCCAGAGATAGGGGTTCAACTCCGCTAGTGAGGCGAGCCTCTCGCGAAGCGGCATCAGGCCGATCGCCTGACCTCGGTCACCGCTTGCCTGCCCTGGGCGAGGGATTCGTTGTTCTCCCTGACCAGAACGGGCTTGAAAAGAAAGAGATGCGCGAGAAGCTTCACCACCGTCTTGGTGACGCTGGCGAGATTCCGCCAGCGGAAGACCGATGTCTTATTGGTTGTTTCGGCGCCGGGGACGGGTACCTCGACGTAGCTGCGGCCGGACTTGAGCAGCTTGACCAGGATCTCGCCCTGGAAACCGAAGCCGGAACTGGTGATCGTAATCTGCTTGAGCAGTGCCCGCCGATGCACCGGCAGGCCATTGTAGTAGTGCAGGTGACGCCCGGAGATGAAGTTCATCAGGGTCGTATAGGACCGTGAGACGAAGTAGCGGCCGGGCGACTTGATTTTCTTGAGGTTGGGCATCCACGGGATGACGATATCCGCCGTGCCGATCTTCTCGATGATCGATGGCAGACTGGAAGCAGGCAGTCCTCCATCCCCGCACAGCATCATCACGTAGTCGAGCCGCGCGTCCTTGACGCCGAGCTGATAGCAGGCCCCGAGGCCGATGTTCGGCCGATTGTGGATGACCCGTACGTTCGGCAACTCGGCGGCGAGGCGGTCCATGATGTCGCCCGTCCGGTCCGTGCTGCCATCGTCGATCAGAATGATTTCGTAGGTCGATATCCGCTCATCGACGACCGTCCAGATCTCACGGACGACGTCTTCGACGACACGCTCCTCGTTTAGCGCGGGCACGACGAACGTGACCGAATGCAAAATCTTGTGTTCGACTGCAGACATCAGACCGCCCCGCCTCAATTATCACAACCGCTACGATATGCCGATCCGGCTCGCAAGTGAGCCAATGACACAGCTGTCCGAGATCATCCCGCGCCACCCGCCCCGGGGGATACGGAGCCGGTGCGAACGCCGCCCATCCGGCGGCCTTACTCCCCTCCAGCCCTTCACTTTTTCGCGTCGACGCCGAGCGCGAAGAGGTAATGCGCCATCTTGTGATATCCGGTATGGACCACCTCGTCGTTCATGCAGAACATGAAGACGCTGTGGAAGTAGCGCTCCATGCTCGCTCTGAAATCCGGCGCCGACTTGCAATTGACGTGGCCGGCCTTCGAGTTCGGCGAGGCGTAGACCTGCAATTCGAGCGAAGGCATGCCGAGTACCATGGCGCCGTGCGGAGCGAGGGACGCAACGGCGTTGGCCAAAAAGCGGTCCTCGTTTGCCGGCTCAATGTGCTCGAGCACGTCGAGAGCGTAGATGCCGTCGTAGCTGCCGGGCACGGGACCGGTCAGCATATCGTGCTCGAAGGCCTCGAAGGCCCAGCGCGGATTCATGCGTGCCTTCACGTCGGCGATGAACACCGGATCGAAGTCGGTGGCCGTCAGCGCGCCGACCGCCTGACGCACGATGCGCGTGCCGAATGCATCGGCGCAGCCGATTTCGAGCACATGACGCCGGCCCTCCAGCAGCTTGGCGACGAACTTGTAGCGGGACAGCGTGAAGGTCAGTCGCTTGGGGTCGTCGTTCCAGGCGTAGCTCGTCATCAGGCCGAAGGTCTCGAGGCCGCTCGCCTCAGCCTGCTCGACCATTCCGTGGTACTGCGGCTCCCGCGTGGCCGGCTCGGCCGGTTTCCTCGTCATGGCTGTCTGCCTCGTTGGCCCGGATCGGCTTCGGTGCTGCAAAGGGAACTGTGCATCGTGAGCTCACAAAAGCCTGTGCAGCCGCGCCCGCAGGATGGCGGCGATCGTCGGACCATCACAAATGCTGCCGTCGCGCACCGCGCCGTCGATCTGGTCCTTGGCAATGCGGTGGATGCTGTCGATCCCTTCGCTGCGCTGCGGACGTCCCGTAGCGGAGATTCGCGCTGCGTATAAATCCAGCGTCTCGGAGGTCAAGGCGGTGCTCGTATGAACGGCGCCAAGCGGCACCAATTCGGAAGCGGTCGCGCCGATCTCCTCGCTCAATTCCTGGCGCGCCTGCGCCGCCGGATCGACCCCGCGCGGACAAAGCCCCTGCAATGCCTCCAGAAACCAACGTCGCGGCGCGTGGCGGAAGATGCGGATAAGCACGACATCCTCGCCGAGGATCGGCAGGACGAGCACGCCGCCGGGCGTCACGACACGATTATAGAGGCCGTAGCGTCCGTCGGAAAAACGCACGGCATCGCGGATGACGTGACCGACATACTGGTCTTCGGCAAGGACGCCGACCCTGAGGTCGGTGGGCGGCGATCCCCGAGCCCTCCCTCTCGGCGCGGACACTGCGCTGAGCGCGGCCGATCTCGTCGGCATCGAGCAGGATTTGCGTGGGACTTCCCGCCACATTCTCGAAAAGCGCAGGTTCCGCCGAGCGCAAAGCCCAATAGCGACGCAGGCAATATTCCTGATCGTAGACAGCGCCCTTGGCGTTCATTTCATTGCTTCCCCAAGAGTCGCACACCTCTGTGGCTTGGCACAGCGCGGGGAGTTCAACAACCTAGCCGTCGGCGAAAGTCCGTCGCTGTTCTGCGCTCGCACTCACTCCGCGGCGGGCGTGCTGCTCGCTTCTACAGCGGCCACGAGGGAGGGGTGCTTCCGCCGGTCGATGAGCCACAGGCCGCCGCCGATCAAGCTCACGGCCACGATGCTCAGGCCGAACGCGAAGCTTGCGCCGAACGCCTGATTGGCCGAGACGCCGAGCGAGCCGAAGGCGACGATTGTGGCCGCTTCACGAATTCCCCAGCCGGCGATCGAGATCGGCAGCATGGCGATCTCGAGAATGGCCGGAACAAGAAGAGAGCAGGCGAAGGCCGTGGAAGGATCGACGCCGAGACCGATAAGAATGACGACGAAGAACGCCACGTTGGCCAGAACGATCAAAAGGCTCCAGGCAGAGACGACCAGAACCATCCGTCCCTTCTGAAAGAAGTACCTGCCGATGGTCGATACCTCGATCAACAGCATCCCGATCCCGGCCGGCGCCATGCGCAAGCGCAGGCGATGCAGCGCTCCGTTGCGATCGCGCATGAGACCGAGGAACAGTACAAGGAAGAATCCGACCGTCCCGACGACAGCCAGGAGTATCGCAACATATCTCACTGAGGCGTCGCGCACGTGAAGCAGCAGCCAGGGAAGGCTGGCAAGCAGGAAGACGTGGTTGACGACGATGCCGATGAACCGGTCGAGGGTGACGGCTGAGGTGGAGTCCGTCAGCGAGAGCCCGGATTGCCGCAGGCGCCAAATGCGAAGCGTATCGCCGCCGAGAAAGGACACGAAGGTCTGGCTGAAGAACATGCTTTCGAGCGTCATCCGGAACAGGCTCGCGCGGCTGATGCTTGCGCCAAACTGAGCGGCAATGAGGGTAATCCTCTGCGACGCCACCAAGGTCTGTGCGAGCACCATGGCAACGCCCAGCGTCGCCGCGACACCTGAAAGCGACGACAGCACGCGGATGGAGTCCGCGAAGTCGAGCTTCCAGACGATGATCGCCAGCACCAGGACGGTGACGGAGACCTTCAGGGCGGTACCGAGAAAATGTCGGATGTTGGCATCCTCACCCTTCAAGGGAGAGTCTCCATCTCGCAATGAGAAACGGGGCGATCTACCGGGTGATGCCCACAGACGAACTAGGCCACTGCCGCCGTTTCGGGCAACGCGATAGAGAAGCCAGCCGCCAGGGCATCCCTGCGAAACATCGCCACGGTCTCCAGTGAATACTCGCCCAGATCCTTGTCGACGAGGCTCAATTTCTTCAGCAGGTCGGGGGTCATCGTAATGATGTGGCATCCCACGTCGTCTGCCTGAAACAGGTTTAGGAGCTCGCGCGGACTGGCCCACAGAAGCTCGGCGTTGGGGCGCGAGGAAAGCAACCGCAGCGCCGCCTTCATGTGCGGCACTGGATCGCGTCCCGTATCGGCGACCCGACCCGCAAACACCGACACAACCGCCGGCACGTGCTCCGACAATGCCGCGCCGACTTCCTTCACTTGGTCAAGCGTCATTATCGCTGTAATATTCAGCTTGATCCCCGACCGCGCGAGGGCTGCAATCAGGGGACCCGCAGACTTTCCCGCGGTATTTGTCACAGGAATTTTCACATAAACGTTGTCACCCCAAGACGCTATCTCGCGGGCCTGAAGCTCCATCGTCGCAAAATCGTCCGCAAACACTTCGAACGAAATTGGCCGATCGGGGATGGCGTCGAGCGCTTTCTGCGCGAAGGCCCTGTAATCGCTGACCCCGGCCTGTCGCATGAGGGTTGGATTTGTCGTGAACCCCTTGATCAGGGGATTTGCCGCTGCCTCCACCATTGAGGCGATATCTGCTCCATCGGCAAAAATCTTCACCTTCAAGTTCTTAAGGTCCCGCATCTTTTCTCTTCGCCGCTCCCGTCGCGCCAGCTGCAGTGGCGCGCGACCTGTTTCTAAAATGTTCAACCCACGATACGCCACGCATTTCGACCGTCAAGGCTCGGTGTAGATCAGGACATTTGCGCGGTTTCTCCGGCTCGGCATTTAGCCGTGAGGCTTTGTCGGCTGTCGGGGATGTCGGAAGGCATCGGGAGCGCGAGCTAGAGTCTCCACCGAGGAGGGATTTCTTAGAGCGGAGTGGACCTTGTCGCGCGCTGCCGCCGCGCCGTCGCGCGATGCCATCGAGCTATCGCCGCCTGACCAAGAAATCGTTCTCGAAGCCGGGTCTGCTGGCTCCAGCGATATCGCTCCGCAGAACCGGACGTGTTGAATGCGATCGGAGTGCCAACCGCCAGGCTCTATGCTACGCGTCTGACCGCAAATGTCATTCTGATGGCGATTTCTGTTGAAAACTCCCGAGCCGAAAGCTTCTGGCGCTCTTGGCAGCATCGGCGGTACGTCGCCATCGGTTTCGGTTGTCGTGCCCTCCTACAATCACCGAGCCTATATTGGGGAGGCGATCGAGAGCGTCCGCGCCCAGGACCATCAGCCAATCGAGCTGGTCGTCATCGATGATGGTTCTTCCGATGGCAGCCCCGATTATCTGGCGAGAGCACTTCGGCACCGCGATTGACCGATTGATAGCCCGCGAGAACCAGGGCGCCCACGCCACCCTCAATGAGGCGATCGGTTTGAGCAGCGGCGAATGGGTGGCGATTCTCAACTCGGACGACGTGTACGATCCTTCAAGGATCAGCCGATTGCTGGCGTTCGCAGCGCAGGAGCACTGCGAGCTCGTCTTCTCGAATGTTCGTTTTCGCGGCGAAACGGAGCTGCTGCCGCAAGACCACTTCGTCGTTCGCGCCCACGAAAAGAATGTCGCCGCGGCAAAGGAGGACCGCTCCATCGAGAACGCCTTGCTGCGTAGTCAATTCGCCGTAACGACCTCCAACCTTCTGATGACGCGCGCGGCCTTCGAGCGGGTCGGCCCATTTCGACCGTTTCGCTACTGCCACGATTGGGACTTTCTTCTGCGTGCGATCGGGAAGGTCCGCATCGGGTTTCTGGATGCGAAATTGCTCGACTATCGGATACACGGCCGAAATACGATTTCGGAACCTAGCCGGTGGCGCCAGATGACGGAGCCAGCGCTCGTCTACGCCGACTTTTTGGCAAATCCGCCGGAAGCATTCGCGACAGAGCTGTTCACGCCCGACTTCGTTTTGTCCGCAAAGAAATTTGCGCCGATGCTGGTCAGCTGGCTGGCGGCCGAGATCCGGCGGGTCGGCAGCGACGCGATAATGGAAGAACTCGCAGACGGGACATTGCCCCAACGCATCGAGACCGCGTTCGCGCGGCATTTCCCGGATTGCGACCCGCGTCTCAACATGCGCCAAATCTGCCGCCGGACCCGTAAATCGATGGGCCGCCGGCTGCTGGAAATGTTGTTTCACCGGTCTCGTTCGTAGGCTGGCCAGGGGATTGGTTGGCGCCTTCTTCCGCCTGTTTCTCCCAGAGAAGTGGCTCGAGCTCGCTCGCCGGACCGGTGAGTCGCCGGCACACTCTGCGGGTTTCCCGCGGCAGCCGGCGCCGCACCATTGTCCAGGGCGCCTCGCGCTTTCGTAGTTTCTGCCACGAACCCAAAGGCTTAGTCTCGTGCCGCAGCGCACGCTCCCGGCGAGATGGCGGGGATCAAGCTCGTTGACTTGCGGGGGCTTCGCGGAAATAACGGCCGAAACCGCGCTGCGGGTCGGGGCGCGCTGCGCGGTCTGGTGAAATAACGGAAATTTGGACGGGCCGACGATTTTGACGCGATCCCCTACCGAGGCTTCGAAGGATTCGAAACGCGACAAGCCTTTCAGCGGCTTTTCGTTCGACGCCTCCGCGTACGAAGACATCGAGGTCTGGCCGGTCTTCAAGCGCATCCTTCACGAATGCATCAGGCCGCATTGGGTTCTTTTCGCCATCTCGGCGACTACGATGGCGATATCCTCTGCCACGTCCGGCGCGATCCCGCTCCTGCTGCAGCGCATGGGCGACGACGTATTCGTCAACAAGAACAAGACTCTTCTCGTCCTCATCCCGCTCGGGATCATGATGGTCATCATCATCCGTTCGCTCTGCGGATGGCTCGGCGCGGTGGTGGACGCATCGCTCAGCACGAAGATAGTGGCCCAGCTGCGCCTGCGAATGTTCGATACGATCGCGGCGGCGGATCTCGCGTGGATTCAGGGGTTTTCTTCCGGCCGCTTCGTCTCGGTATTCATCAATGACGTGACCGCATTGAACGCTGCGGGCACTGGGATAATCATTGGCATCTTCCGCAATGGCCTGACTTTTTTGTCGGTCTTCGGCGCCATGCTTTATCTCGACTGGCGCATGAGCCTGGTGGTTGTGATTGGGGCGCCGATTGCCGTCCTCAACCTCAATCGGCAGAAGAAGCGCATCAAGCGCGCATCGAGTTTCAGCTACCAGGAGGCCGGAAGCCTGAGCAGCCGGCTGTCGCAGACGCTGATGAGCATGCGCGTCGTAAAGGCCTACGGCCAGGAGGAGACGGAGGCGATGCGGCTGCGCCGGGTTGTCCGGAACGTGCGCAAATACGCCATGAAGACAACCCGGGCTGGCGCTTCCGTCGGCCCGGTTTGGGACACCGGCATCGGCATCGGCGTGGCCGCCGCATTGTTCTACGGCGGATGGCAAGGAATTTACGGGACGGTCACGCTCGGCCACTTCATGGGTTTCATCGCCGCCGCCCTTCTCCTTGTCTCCCCGCTAAAAGCCGTCTCCGGCATCCAAACGACGCTCATCACCGGACTCGTCGCGGCGGCGCGCGTGTTCGCGGTGATCGACTATCCGTCACACGTGACCGAGAAGCCCGGCGCTAAGCCCCTGCAGGTCAAGGGTGGCGCCATCAGTTTCAAGAACGTCGATTTCGGCTATGAGGCCGGTCGCCTGGCCCTCTCGGATTTCAATCTTGAGATTCCGTCGGGGCAGAAAGTCGCTCTGGTCGGGCCGAGCGGTGCGGGCAAGAGCACGGTGCTCAACCTCATTCTTCGCTTCTACGATCCGAGCACCGGTAACGTCGCGATCGATGGCCAGGACCTTCGTGACGTGACGATCCCGAGCGTCCGTGGCGCTATGGCGCTGCTCACGCAGGATCCGGTCCTGTTCGACGACACGATTGCCGCCAACATCAGCTACGGCTCGGAGGGCGCGAGCGACGAGGCGATGATCGCCGCCGCGAATGCGGCCGCGGCCCACGATTTCATCGTCCAACTCCCGGAGGGCTATCTGTCGCATGTCGGCGAGGCGGGCAACCGCCTGTCGGGCGGCGAGCGGCAGCGCATCGCATTCGCCCGCGCCATGCTGCGCGACAGCCCGATCATCTTGCTCGACGAGCCGACGAGCGCGCTCGATGCCGAATCGGAAGCCAAGGTGCAGGAGGCCATGGTTCGCCTTCTCGCCGGGCGCACGGTGGTGATGATTGCGCACCGGCTTGCCACCGTGCAGCGCGCCGACAAGATCTGCTACATGGAGCGCGGCAGTGTGGTGGAATCCGGCACGCATGCCGAGCTTGTTGCCCTTGGCGGCAAGTATGCGCACCTCGTCAAGAAGCAGTTGCTCGTCGATGAGCGGCAGATCGCCGGTGGGGCGGAGGCGCAAGCGTTAGCCTCGACGGCATAGCGGGCGAGCGTGGCCTTCGCGGTGATCTCCTCAGCCGTGAGCCGATATTCCCGCCGCAGCGTCTCCATGAGCTCGATCCAGGCCTCGCTCATACGGTTGGCCACCGATCGCGGCCGTGAGGAGCCTCCAGCCCGCGGCGCCTTCTTTGCGGTAGCAGGCAGCGCAGGCCACAGCGTTTACGACGCTCGAGAACTCAACAAGCATCCCGTCGCCAGTAAGCTTTACGATCCGCCAAGGATGCTTGGCGGGACGCTTCGGGCCCGTTGGCCCGAGTTGCTAGCTCTTGACGGAGCCGGCGGTCATGCCGGCGAGGAAGTATCGCTGGGCGATGAGGTAAAGGAGGAGTAGCGGCAAGGAGCCAAGCACGCTCATCGCCATCATCTCGTTCCACTCGAAGGCGTGCTGCCCCATCAGGAGGCTGATGCCGATCGGAACGGTCCTCAGATCCATCGACTTCGTCAGCGTCAGCGCGAACAGGAACTCGTTCCAAGACAGCAGGAACGTGTAGACCGCCGTCGCGACGATCCCGGGAAGAGAGATCGGTACGATCACTCGCCAAAGCGCCGTCCAGCTCGACCCGCCGTCGACCAGCACGGCCTCGTCGAGCTCCTTTGGCAAGGTGTTGAGATAGCCGGTCATCAGCAGGATTGCATAGGGCAGCGTGAAGACCATGTAGGTCAGGATCAGGGCATAATAGGTATTGTAGATCTTAAGCGCGACGACCATGCCGAAATAGGGGATCAGGAGCGTGATCGGCGGCACCGTCTGGGTGCTGATGACGAGCAGGTTCAAGGTCTTCTTGAACGCGAAGGAATAGCGGCTGAAGCTGTAGGCGGCGAGCGTCGCAACAACGACGGTCAGGAACGTGACGACGCCGGCGACGATGTAGCTGTTGATGAAGAACCGGATCTTCACGGGATCGCTGAAGATCGAATGGTAGGCCACGAACGTGAATACCTTCGGCCAGAGCGTCGGCGGCAGTGCGAAGATCTCGGTGTTCGACTTGAACGACGTGAAGAACATCCAGACGATCGGGAAATCGGCGAACACCAGGCCGGCCGCCAGGCCGACATAGATCAGCCATCGCCGCCGGGCCGAATATCTCCTTCAACATCTTCATCGTCATCTCACCGACTTCTGATGCTTGATGTAGAAATAGGTCATGCTCATCGAGAGGACGAAAAGGACGACGGCGCTCGCCGAGGCGAGCGAGAACTGAAACTTCGAGAAGGCGAGCTTGTAGGTATAGATGCTCATCATCTCGGTCGCATGGATGGGACCGCCAGCGGTCGTCATCCAGACCAGCGGGAAGACCTGCATCGTCCAGATGAAATCGAGGAGCGCGATGCTGACGATGATCGGCTTGAGCTGCGGGATGGTGATGTTCCAGAGCTGCTGGCGGGCATTGGCGCCGTCGATCGTCGCCGCCTCGTAGAGCTCGTCGGGAATCCCCTGAAGCCCCGCCAGAAGCGTGACCATGTAAAGCGGATAGCCGGCCCAGATATTGACGAAGGTCAGGGCGTGGATGGCGGTCGCCGAAGAAGAGAACCACTCGACGCGGAAATCGACAATCCCAAGCGACATCAGGATGCTGTTCACGATGCCGCTTGGATCGAGGATGAGCCGCCAGATGATCGCGATGATCACTGCCGTGAAGAGCCACGGGAGGATGAAGAGAACCCTGAGCACGCTCATCACGGTCTGATTGACGCGCTTGGAGTTCAGCATGAGCGCGAAGGCGAGCCCCACGACGAGATGGAACGCGACGCTCATAATGGTGAAATAGAGCGTGTTTCCGATCGACTGCCAGAAGACCGGATCGGCGAAGAGCGTGCGGAAATTCGCCAGCCCGACGAAGGCCGGGTGCTTCGACATGATCGGACGGTCGAGCATCGCATAGCGAAAGACCGTCGCCATCGGAAAGAGCATCAGGAGAAAGAGAAGCGCGATGGCGGGCGCGACGTAAAGGTAGGGAAGCCCCGCTTCTCGATAGCGGTAGAAAGCGAAGGCGGATTCCGGTGCCCTGCCGGAGGTTGCAAGACGGGTCACGTTTGCCATTCTCGCCATGTCCCTGCGCTTCGGGCTGCGACCCTCAGCACCCCTCCACTCCGGCCGGCGGGACTGACGCGCGCTTTCGATTCTGCGCCCGTCATCCAACGGCAAGGAGCGACGCGCGGATTGCGCGTCGCCCGGCTTTAAGAGTTAGAGGCCTAGAACTCTTTCTTCCACTCGGCCTGCGCCTTCTCGGCGGCTTCGGCGGGGGTCTCCTTGCCTTCCAGCATGCCCTGCACCTCGATGTCGAGCTGGCGCATCAGCTCCTCGGCGACCGGCAGGCCGACGAACTCGTTGGCGAGATGCCCCTTCTGGAAGATGTCGAAGGCAGTGCTGAAGAGCTTGTCGGAGGTGACGAAGTCCGGCTTGGCGTTGACGTTGCCCGGGAAGGCGTTGGCGAGCGAAACCAGCTTGGCGTTCACCTCGGCGCTCATCAGGTAGGAGACGAGCTTGAAGGCCTCGCTCTTGTGCTGGCTGTTCTCGCTGACGCCGATGCCCCAGGAGGCGTAGGGCAGACCGCGGGGACCGTCATAGCCCTTCACCGCAGGCACCGCGCTGATGCCGAAGTTCAGGTCCGCGTTCCGCTGGCGGATCAGGTTGATGTGGGCAAGCGAGTCGATCATCATGCCGACGCGGCCGTTGACGAACTCCTCGACCTTGTCCTGCTCCTTCTTGGCGAGCGTGCCGGGCGAGATCACGCCCGCGTCGTTGAGGGACTTGATGTAGTCGAGCGCGCCCACCACGTCCGAATTGGTGAGATCAGGCTCGCCATCCTTCAGCATGCTCTTGCCCGACGCCCACACCCAGGACATGACGTCGTTCTGGATGCCGTTCGGCGCGTCGAGCGACAGCGGAAGCACCCAGCCGTACTGGTTCTTCGAGGCGTCGGTCATCTTCTTCGCGGCCTCAGCGAACTCCTCGCGGGTCGACGGCATGTTCTCGACGCCCGCCGCCTTCATGATGTCGAGGTTGACGAACACCGGATAGACGAAGGACGCGACCGGGAACATGTAGCTCTTGCCGCCGACCTTAATGATGGTGGCCACTTGGCTCGCGTCGAAGTTCGAGGCCGTCATCAGATCGTCGAGCGGAGCGATCGCGCCCTGCTTCGCGAGATCGTTCACCCAGGCGCCGTCGAGGCCGACGACGTCGCTCAGCGTTCCGGACGCCGCGCCGATCACGACCTGGTCATGCGTGGCCGAATAGGGGCCGCTGACCAACGTGACCTTGATGTCGGGGTTCTGCTTCTCGAAGTCATCCATGATCCCGCGCAGCGCGCCGGCTGGAAGCTCAGGCTCCCACCATTGGATGAACTCGATGTTCGTCTGGGCTCGAACACCCGTCGCGCTGAGCACCAGCGCGACCGCGGCCGACTTCAAAAGCAACATCGACTTTCGGAGATTCATCTCTTCCTCCCGCTTAAGTCTGTCCCTCCGGTTTTCGCCATAGAGGTTCGAGACCTTTGTTGACCGACGCCGGAAGGCGCCGCGTCCGGCACGTGCCGTACCGGAACGATCAACCTGAATCGCCCAGCGAGGCGCGTGAAATCGCTTTGTTTTGCGTTTTTATCAGTGATTATAACGAGGGTCAAGCACAGGACGTCCGCAAGAAGTCGCACTCTCCGGTCTGCCAGGGGGATTGAGAGCGCGGGCCGCACGTGTCCGCGCGCGATCGGGCTCGGCGCGAGGAGAAGGATGTGGAGAGGGCCGCGGAACCGGCGAAGGATCCGGCCGGAGCTCAGCCGGCGACGATCACTTCGATCTCGGCCTCGTCGAGGGCGGCCGCGAGCTCGGCCGGCGGCTGCGCGTCGGTGACGAGGAGATGGACGCGTTCGAGCGGTGCGATGTGGGCGAATTGTGTCGCCCCGAACTTCGCCGCGTCGGCGAGCACGATCACCCGGCGGGCCGAGGCCATCATCGCGGCGATCATCTTCGATTCCTCGAGCAGCGTAGTGGAGATGCCGCGCAGCGACACCCCGCCGACGCCGATGATCGCGGTGTCGGCACTGATCGGCCCCGCGTCCGCGAAACCGACGGCGCCGAGTGTCACCTGCAGCTCCTGCCGCACCTGGCCGCCGAGCAGGTAGACGCCGCGGCTGGTATTCGGCGGGACGACGGCGGGAATGCTGAGATTGTTGGTGACGATCATCAGGTTGCTCAGCGCGCCGAGCTCGCCCACGAAAGCGCGCGTCGTCGAGCCGCCGTTCACGATCAGCGTCTCGCCGTCGACGATCAGCGCCGCCGCTGCCTTGGCGATGCGCGCCTTCTCCGCCGCCCGCGCATTGACGCGCATGGCGACCGGCGCATCGCGATCGAGAAACCCGTCGACCGGAACGGCGCCGCCGTGCGTACGCATCAGAAGCCCGCGGCTCGACAGATAATCGAGATCGCGGCGGATGGTATCGGCCGAGACCGCGAACTCGCTCGAGACATCCGTCACGGTGATCGAGCCGCGTGTTTTTGCGACCTTCAGGAGTTCGCTTCGCCGGCGCGCGGGCAGCGAAAAATCGCCGTCTGAGCGAACTTTGCTGATAGGAATTGCCGACTTTCCCAGCCACGAAACCCTGCCCTGCCACTCTCAGCTTGTGAAGTTCGGCCGCAAGTTACAGCATTTTGTGACCCGCGCCAGCTTGACCTTGCGGCTTTCGGTGTCTATTAGCGGCCCTAATCAGCATATACACGCATAAATATGCATCCAAGGGAGGCTGTCGTCGCGATGGGCGCAAGGTGTTGGCGGACAGAGTTTCGTCCTGCCACGCGACTGCGCGTTTCGACGCCGCGCGACGCGGCAGCAAGTGCGAGCCTTTCGGACGCGCGCTTCACTCACCAATCGGCGACCGCATGACGCGTGAGACGTCCTGGGCAAAGGAATACGAAGCGCTGATCGGGCGCATGCCCGAGATCGTCGAGCGGTCGCGCCTGACGATCGGCGCGTTCAGCCTGTGTCTCGACGTCTACCTGTCGCTCTCCACCACCTACGGACCGCTGAGCGCTGCCGCGCACGGGTCGCAGCGAGGGCGCGGGCCTGCTTGCCGAGCTGAAGCGGCGCGCCGCGAGCGGGATCGGCGGCGAGGTCTTCCTCGACTGGCCGGATGGCGCGGCCTGGATCGATGCACACGTGACGGGACGCAAGGCGATCGGCGGCACGAGCGCCCAGGCCGCTTATATGCTCGCGACACTCGGCGCCCCTGCCCTGATCGCCATCGAGAACCGCAGCGACAGTCAGCTTTCGGTGCTTCACCCCAAGACGCTCGTCGCGACCGAGGCGGGCCTCGTCCTGGTCGAGTCTCTGCGGCCGCACGGCGCGGCGCCGTCGCAGCACTATATCTTCGAGTTCACCGCCGGCGAGACGATCGACGGCGCGCGCATGCCCCGCTCGTCGCGGACGATCGTGCGCTTCGATCACAGCCCGCTGCAGCGCGACGAAGCCTTCGTCCGCGCCTCGACCGCTCACGCCGGCGAGGCGGGCGCCGGCATCCTGTGCGGCTTCAACGAAATCCCGCCGGAGCGCGCCGCGGAGGAGCTCGACTACGCCGCCAGCGTCGCGGCCGCGTGGCGCAAGAACGGGCTGCCGCTCCTCCATCTGGAGCTCGGCGACTTCCCGACCCCGGCATTGCACGAGGAGACGCTCCGTCGGCTGCTGCCGTGCGTTACCTCGTTCGGGACGAGCCGCTCCGAGCTCAAGCATCTCAGGCAGGGAGACGAACCGCTGCACGCGACCGCGATCCGGCTCGCCGAGAGCCACGGACTTGAGCGCGTCTGCATCCACGCGGACGAATGGGCTTTCGCGGTGACGCAGCACGACCCCGCGCGCGAGCTGCAGGCGCTGCAGATGGGGTGCCTGCTCGCCGCCACGCGCGCCGCGAACGGCTATTTCGCAGTTCCGGAAAAACTACCCGCGGACGCGCAGCTCTCAGACCCGCCGCTCCCCGCGATCATCCGCGAGGGCCGCTGGTCGGTCGCTTGCTGTCCGTCGCCCTATCTCGCAGAGCCGGTCGCGACAATCGGACTGGGCGACACCTTCCTCGCCGGCACGCTGCTCGTGCTCGGCGGAGACGCCGCGCCGGCGTCCGTTCAGGACGCGCATCGCGAGCCAGGTCCTCCATCCGCCATTGCCGGGAGCGTGAAAAGCGCCGCCGGTTTCTTCGATCGAACGCACACCTTCTGAGGGGAATAGAGATGTACCGCCTTGATACGAAACTCGCCAAGATCCGCGCCGGCAAGTACGCGAAAGGCGATTTCATCATCGCCGACGCCAAGGACGGCGACATGTCCAACCCGATCCCGGCGACTGGCCCGGTGCGGGACGCCAAGGGCAACGTCGTGCGCTTCCGCACGCGCGCCGAATTCCTGGAGATGATCACCTCGATCATCAAGCAGGACCTCCTCGACATCATGCTGGTGTCGGCCGCGAACCTGGAGCTGCTGACCGAAGAGGGCGCCTTCAAGGGGAGCGCCGTGAAGCCGGCCTTCCGCGCCAACGACACCACCGACATTTGGGGCGCGCGGCCGAACGGATACGGCAAGCTCGGCGCCTCGCGGCCCTTCCGCACGCCGGTCCTGAAGGACATCGCCAAGGCCAAGCTCTCCGACCTCGGCCTCTACTCGGTGACCTTCGTCAACGATATCGAAGCCGACCTTCGATCGCTCGAGGCTTTCGCGGCGTTCCGCGAGGACGCGGCCGAGAACGGCATCAAATACTTCCTCGAGGTCTTCAACCCGAACGTCGACTGCGGCCTTCCGGCGGAGGCCATCGGCAGCTTCGTGAACGACAACCTCGCGCGCTCGCTGTCCGGCGTCCTGAAGGCCAAGCGTCCGCAGTTCCTGAAATACCCCTACAACGGGGCGAAGCCGCTCGAGGAGCTGGTCACCTACGACCCCCAGCTCGTCGTCGGCGTGCTCGGCGGCGGCGCCGGCACCAACCGCGACACCTTCGAGCTCCTTTATCAGGCGGAGAAGTACGGCGCGCGGGTGGCGCTCTTCGGTCGCAAGATCAACCTCGCCGAAAGCCAGCTCGACATCGTCCGCTTCATGCGGGCCGTCGCCGACGGCGAGATGAAGCCGCTCGAGGCGATCAAGGCCTACCACAGCGCCCTCAAGGACCAGGGCATCCCCGCCATCCGCTCACTGGAGGACGACAGCGCCGTCACCGAGGCCGTCCTGAAGGCCGCTGCCTCGGCCTGATTGGGAAAATTGTCTTCGCACAGGATGCCGAACCGCTTCCGCTGCGAGCGGCTGCGACGGAGGTCGGCTTCGGGTCAAGAATGCCCCTCCAACCGGCTCAGCGTCATGTCCGCAGTTGCGCAGATTCCGGAAGTGGCGATCCGGTCTTGAGTGCCACCGCATGGACGTGATTCGAGGCTCCCACAAGAGGAGCACGAATTGTGCGGTATGAACTCAGCGACTACGGATGGAGCGCCATTGGGCCGATGCTCCCGAACAAGTCACGTGGCGTTCCCCGAGTCGACGACCGGCGCATTCTCAACGGCATCTTTTGGGTCTTGCGGTCAGATGCGCCGTGGCGCGATCTGCCGGAGAGCTTCGGTCCTCATACTACCTGTTACAATCGCTTCGTTCGTTGGCGCCGGGCGGGCGTCTGGGACCGCATTGTGGACGCCGTCGCCGCTGCTCATGACACAGCGGTGCAAATGATCGACACGTCGGTCGTGCGCGTGCACCAGCACGGTGCCGGTATCGCCGACAATCGCGAGCAACACAGGGGGTCGTTTGCGAGGCGGACCGACCAGCAAGATTCACGCGGTCGTGGATGCCGATGGCCTGCCGGTGGGCCTCGGCCTCACGCCCGGCGAGGCTCACGACAACAGGCTATGTTCGCTGCTCCTGACCGGATTGCATCAAGGAAAAATGTTGCTAGCAGATCGCGCCCGCAGATATTCGACATAAGGCGCGCCTAAGCCTGCAGAGCCTCGTTCCTAGACTCGTTGATCACCAGGAAGGCAAGTTCGTCGTCGCCTGAGGCTCGCCAGAGAGCAAGTGCGAGCACAAACGGATCGATGTCGTGCTGCTTCCAGAACGCAAGCTCCTGGTCCTGGTGCTGCGCTGCCTCGCCGAGGATGTGATGTTCTAAGCAGAGCGGAGTGGTCCAGGAATCATCGGGCTTCTGGCCAATGCCGGTGGCGAGCTTCCCATGGCGGGGCGAGCCGGCACGAAGATGCGCGGCGTGGATACCACCCTGCTTGCCGCAGACGGCGCAGGGGAGGGTGCGGATCCATTTGAGGTGAAGGTCGGAGCGGCGGCGCGGGCGGCGATAGCGGGACTTGGCGCTGAAGGCGGTGGCCGGACGCTGAATCTGATAGCCGCGCATCTCACGCCTCCCTCGGTAAAAGGAGCGAAGGTGGCCCCACGCCGTGCGGCCGGTCGGCAGCGCTGGTGCGGCCCGGTGGCCGGGACACGCGGCAGAGTCTTCTGCCGGTGCCTTTTCGGGCGAGGCATCCTCCGCCGTCGCTTCGCTGCGGACGGATCGCTCAGTGCCAGCTGGTTGCCCTGATCCCGCCGATTCGCTTGGCTCCTTCGACTTCGCCTCAATCACCTTCTTTAGTTCCAAGGCGTCAGAGGGCGACTTGGCCCAAAAGTTACGGAGCGGATCGCGGTTCGCTTCCGCCCAGTGTCGGACCTCAACGGCTGTCCGTCCTGGAGCTTCGATCCAAGCAAGCACCCGGTCGGCGAACTGACCGACGGGCACGTTCTCTAGCGCCCAGTCGCCAAAGGAGACCGTGATCGCGTCCTTACCAGCAATGGCATTGAGACGGCTTTCCTCCCGCGCTCTGTCTGCCGCCTCGGAGGCCATGAGGTTGATGACCCCGGCCCGATCCATCTCCTCCTCGGCATAGAGGCTCCCGAACTGGTCCGGCCAACCGGCGCGAAGCGCCTGCATGGTCGCGCACTTCGCCAGCATCAGCCGTGGCATCCTGGGCCAGCCTCCGTTGGGATCGAGGATCTGTCGCCCGGTCTTGCGCCAGCCGAGCGCCAGGTCATCCTCCCACTCGTCACGGATCGGTGCGAACTCGTCCCAATAGGCATCCCCGACGACCGGAAACCATTCGCCCCGGTTGTCCTGTTGGAAGAGGGTAACCCGCGCCAAGACAAGCCCCAGCGGATTGGTCGGGCCTTTCTTGCGTCGGTTCTCCACGAAGTGGGTAGGCTCGCTCGCCGGCCGGTAGTTGCCAGCGCGCTGCGCGATCATCCGCTGGCCATCAATGCCAATGACGATGACCATGCGGCGCTTCTCCGGTTTCTCCTTGAGAACACGAGCGGCATGATCTGGCGGCGGAAGGGATCGAGCCCATAGCGTTCCGCCGCCTCGATGAAGAGATCGAATTCCTCGTTCGTGCAGTCTGCGGCGACGGTCCGCCGTATTAGATCGAGCTGATGCGGCCTGAGCCGAGCAACCCTCGCTCCGACCAAGACGCGAGCCCCATGCGCCGCGGGCCCAACGCCATTGCCGTCATTGCCTCCGATCTGCAGCATCAAGCCCTCCGCACCTGGAGGGAGACGCCGCCATTGTCGAGCGTCGCACCTGGAATGGGCGGAATTGCCGAGAGCGCCCGAGCCCGTTCTTCGGGATCTTCGAGCGAGGCGGCGAAGGAGACTTTGATCTCCCTGGCCTCAAGCGCCTGTTTCAGCGTCCTCTTGTCGAGCTTCGGTGGCGGAGGTGGTTGTGGGACAAAGAAGTCCGCCGGGATATCGGCCTCCGAGAGCACCACGACGTCGATTGGAAGCTTGCGCAATGTGAGCGTTGCAGTGGGACGCCTGAGCTTCTGCTGCTCGGCAACGGCCATCGCCTGCTCGATCAGCCCACGAAAACGCTTTACGCGCTCCTCCATGGCCCGTCGGCGCGCCGTAAACTTCCCTTCCTTCTCTTTGAGCCCTGAGATCAGAACCTCTGTCTCGTCGATCTCTGAAAGGGCAAGGTCGATTGCCTCGAGAAGGTCGGTCTCCCCTTCGAGCGTATCGAGGAGAAGTGACAAATCTTCCTCCGGGATCATGTCCCGAATGCCGGCGAGAAGGGCTTTGGCGGCCTCGGTCTCACGGCGGATGACATACTCGCGTCGATCCATGGCGAACTCCCTGAACTTGACCCTGAAACTGACCCTAAACTTGGTCGCCGAAGCGACCCTCCGAACGCGAAAAAACATAGCACGACGAGTGCTTTGACCGAAGCGAAAAGCCCAACTCATGTCGGCATTTTCCGCTGAATTCTTGGAATGGTTAAACAACGCAACAAATCCGCGGCACTATGCGCCGCTGTTCACAGATAATTATCAGAGGAATCTGGGCGAATGCGCCGCGCTAAGGGGATGGCGCGACCAATATTACTTCAGATGGCCCAATAGAATGTCCTGATGCTGCATTAGCATTGACATCCGATACGATTCTGATCGCTACACTGCCTCTTGCAGTCTCTATTTTTATCCACCTATGTCTTTTTTTACTTGACTCCGTCTTGTATCCTCCTACTTTCGCCTCCCCCAAGTATGTAGGAGGCAGAGATGCCAGACGATTCAAGTCAGAAGAAATCCGATCAATCCGCAGTCGACCGCCGTCCACGAAGCAACCTCGATAAAAACGGAATAACGATTCACCCGCCTGTCTATCGCGATGGCAAAGGACGGTTCGCAAAGGGCTCGTCAGGCAATCCACTGGGGCGCCGCCCAAGAGAGATCCGGGCAATCGGCACGCAGCAGTTTGACATCGACCTCTTGCGGGGAATGGAAAAGCTAGTCTGGATGGAGGATGAGGAGACCGGCAGTCGGCATAACCGGAGGGCTTGAGGCTATCCTCAGGCACAGGCTTATGTCGACGATGATCGAGGCATCGAACTGATGACCGGCACAGCGCGGCGCCGGCATTGGGCGACCGAGCGAAGCTGCAGATCATCGAGGAGAGCCTGCTGCCGCTGAGACGGTATCCTCGGTCGCCCGCCGTCGCGGGGTCGCGCCTAACCTGCTGTATCGTTGGCGCTGGTTGATGAGTGAGGGCGGAGTTGCGGCTGTGGGATCGGATGAACCGGTTGTCGGAAGCTCGGAGGTGCGGCGGCTCGAGGAGCGCAATCGCGAGCTTGAGCGGCTGCTCGGCCGCAAGACCATGGAGATCGAGATACTGCGGGAGGCGCTGGCGAGGTCGCAGCCAAAAAAACTGAGCTTGCGGCTCTTGTAGCAGCGGAAGGAAGGTTCGCGATGAAGACCGTCGCCGACACGCTCGGGGTCGACCGCTCCAATCTGCATGACAAAGTGCTCGAGCCACGAAGCCGCGTGGTTCCTATCGCAAGCGTGTCGATGAAGAGCTGATGGCAGAGGTCCGCCGCCTGGTCGATGAGCGCCCGACCTACGGCTATCGCCGCATCACGGCGCTTGCCAACAGGGAGCAGGCCAGGACGGGCGAGCCGGCGCTCAACCACAAGCGCGAGTTCCGCATGATGCGGCAGAACGAAATGCTGCTCGACCGGCATACAGGTCGAAAGAACTGGCCGCGTCCACGATGGCAAGGTGGTCGACATGCGCTCGAATCTGCGCTGGTGCTCGGAAGGCTTCGAGATAACCTGCTGGAACGGCGAGAACGTCGGTTCGCCTTCATCATCGACGCGCATGACCGCGAGATCATCGCCTGGCACGCGGTCGCGAGCTCGGGCATCGGCGGCAGATGGTCCGAGACATGATGCTCGAGACCGTAGAGACACGCTTCGCAGCCTTGCGCGCTCCCAGCACGCTCGAGTGGCTCACCGATAATGGCAGTGCCTACACGGCGAGGGAGACGAGGGACTTCGCCACGACGCTGGATCTCGTGCCCTGCTTCACTCCCGTGCAGAGCCCGCAATCGAACGGCATCGCAGAGAGCTGCGTGCAAACCTTCAAACGCGACTATGTTGGCATCAACGCTAGCCGGATGGGCTGACTGGGCTTCGGCAGATCGCCGGATGGTTCGAGGACTAAAACGACAACCATCCTCACTCCGGGCTCAAAATGCGCTCACCGAGGGAGTTAAACCGAGCCAAGCGCATAAACTGACTGTCCGGTCAAACGGGGGCAAGGGCAACCGTATCAGGTTGCCCTACATCATTAAGCTCATCGAGAATTGGAAGAAATGCGCGGAGACGAACTCGTACATGGCGCGTTTGCTTATTGACCGCTACTTTGAACTTCTCTTGAAATACGGCAAACGGTTCGCGTCTGATTTCAACGCTTTCGAGACCGTTGAAAAGCAATGGCCGAACAAACGCGACCTGCTCCTTGAAAAGACGCTCAACGAGATGAAGCGCGCCATGTGGCCGCACAATTTGGAGCCCACTTCGGAGCCCGAATAGCGATTGCCGTTTCGGCCTCGCCTTCCGTGCTTCTTGGAGCGCGACGACAGCTCCGACGTTGATTGGACAGCCACCGAACATCCCCGCTTGTTGCTGCGTCGCGCGCTCCACTCCTAAATGCGCGCAGGATGTCTTTCTGGCTAGCGACACGCTTCCGTGCCCGATCGCCGATTTCCTGAAACGTGTAAACTTCCTTCATGTGAGCACTGCGGCTCAAGGCGCGTAAACACGCTGCGTCTTCTACGTCTGACCCAAAACGCGTAAACAGACATCGATCGAAACGCCGCACGTGAACGCGTGAACGAAACGTAAGAGTGTTGCCTCGCACCAAAGCGATTCAGCAGGACCCGAAGTGGCCCTGCTGAAGGCCTGCTAAGATCCTGCAAGCATCCTGATCCGATCGTGCTCTTTCCCGTGCTCGATTCCTGCAAACGTCCAGAATTCTGCGGGTTTCGATCCGATCAGATGAATCGAGCAGGTGATCACAGCGAATTGGGACCAATCGGAAGCTTGCGACTTGGATCAGTGAATAGGATCGGTTGAACCATCTGGAAAGACCATGGTTCGTTTCTGGCCCCCGTTTCGACCGGACAGTCGGCATAACCCGGAGGGCTTAAGGCTATCCTCAAGCACAGGCTTATGTCTGAGGACTATCAACGCATCGAACTGATCACCGGCACGGCGCGGCGGCGGCATTGGACGACCGAGCAGAAGCTGCAGATCATCGAGGAGAGCTTGCAGCCGGGCGAGACGGTATCCTCGGTCGCCCGCCGGCGCGGCGTCGCGCCTAACCTGCTGTATCGTTGGCGCCGGTTGATGAGCGAGGGCGGAGTTGCGGCTGTGGGATCGGATGAACCGGTTGTCGGAAGCTCGGAGGTGCGGCGGCTCGAGGAGCGCATCCGCGAGCTTGAGCGGCTGCTCGGCCGCAAGACCATGGAGATCGAGATCCTGCGGGAGGCGCTGGCGAAGTCGGAGTCAAAAAAACCGAGCTTGCGGCTCTTGTCGCAGCCGAAGGACGGTTCCCGATGAAGGCGGTCGCCGAGACGCTCGGGGTCGCCCGCTCCAATCTCCATGACAAGGTGCGCCGAGCCTCGAAGCCGCGTGGCTCCTATCGCAAGCCGACGACGAAGACCTGCTGCCACTGATCCGCCGCCTGGTCGACGAGCGCCCGACCTACGGCTATCGCCGCATCACGGCGCTGGCCAACAGGGAGCTGGCCAGGACGGGCGAGCCGGCGGCCAACCACAAGCGCGTGTTCCGCATCATGCGGCAGAACGGCATGCTGCTCGCCCGGCACACCGGTCGCAGAACGGGCCGCGTCCACGATGGCAAGGTCGTCGTCATGCGCTCGAACCTGCGCTGGTGCTCGGACGGCTTCGAGATCACCTGCTGGAACGGCGACATCGTCCGTGTCGCCTTCATCATCGATGCCCACGACCGCGAGATCATCGCCTGGCACGCCGTCGCGGGCTCGGGCATCAGCGGCGGCATGGTCCGCGACATGATGCTCGAGGCCGTCGAGACACGCTTCGCAGCCTTGCGCGCTCCCAGCCCGCTCGAGTGGCTCACCGACAATGGCAGCGCCTACACGGCCAGGGAGACGCGGGACTTCGCCATGGCGCTCAATCTCGTCCCCTGCTTCACGCCCGTGCAAAGCCCGCAATCGAACGGCATCTCAGAGAGCTTCGTCAAAACCTTCAAGCGCGACTATGTTCGCATCAACGCCTTGCCGGATGCGCTCACCGCGCTCCGGCAGATCGCCGGATGGTTCGAGGACTACAACGACAACCATCCTCATTCCGGGCTCAAAATGCGCTCCCCGAGGGAGTTCATCCGAGCCCAAGCGCAATAGCCGACTGTCCGGTCAAACGGGGGCAACTCCAGTCGCTGACATCGAACCTTAGCGTTAGTATCAGCACTAATGAGAAGTAGTGGCCGACCTTCAGGAAAACGAACTCACCGCTGCCTCACCCGCCACTCCGGATCGATCCACGGCTCGACATTCGATGCCGGGAGCGGCGGGCGCCCGAGAATCATGTCGGCAGCCTTTTCGCCGACCATGATCGAAGGGGCGTTGATGTTGCCGTTGGTGATCTCCGGGAAGATCGAGGAATCGGCGACGCGCAGGGCCTCGGTCCCGATCACCCGGCATTCCGAATCGACTACGCTGGCGACGTCCTCCACCGCGCCCATGCGGCAGGTGCCGCAGGGGTGGTAGGCGCTTTCGACGTGCTCGCGGACGAAGGCGTCGAGCGCCTCGTCCGACTGCGCGGCGCTGCCTGGCGCAATCTCTGCATCGCGGTATTCGTCGAAGGCGGGCTGCGCAAATATCTCGCGTGTCAGCCGGATGGCGGCGCGGAAGTCGCGCCAGTCCTCCTCGGCGCTCATGTAGTTGAAGCGGATCGAGGGGGCGGCGCTCGGCAGCGGCGACTTCAGCCGCACCTCGCCGCGCGAGAGCGAGCGCATCGGCCCAATGTGCACCTGGAAGCCGTGCGCTGCCGCCGCAGCAGCACGTCCGTCGTAACGGACCGCCGCCGGCAGGAAGTGGAGCTGCAGGTCGGGGTAGGGGACGCCTGCGGCGGAGCGGATGAAGGCGCAGGCCTCGAAATGGTTGCTGGCGCCGAGCCCACGGCGAATAGGCGAGCCATTCAAGCCCGATCCGCAGCCGCGCCAGCATCCCGAGATGCGCATTGAGCGTGATCGGCTGCAGGCACGCCTGCTGCACATAGACCTCGAGATGGTCCTGCAGGTTACCCCCAACGCCCGGTCGGTTGGCGACGACGTCGATGCCGTGCGCGCGCAGGTGCTCCGCCGGGCCGACGCCGGAAAGCATCAGGAGCTGCGGGGAGTTGATGGCCGAGGCGGCGAGGATCACTTCTTTCTTTGCCGTCAGCGTTTCAACATGCCCCCAGCGGCTGACGACGACGCCGACCGCGCGCCGCCCGTTGAAGACGATCCGCTCGGCGCGCGTGCCGGCGCGAAGCGACACGTTCGGGCGCTTCAGCGCCGGCCGGAGATAGGCGTTCGCGGCGGACCAGCGGCGGCCTTTCCACACCGTCATTTCCATCGGCCCGAAGCCTTCCTGCTTCGCGCCGTTGTAGTCGGCGGTGTAGGAATAGCCGGCCTCGCTCCCGGCATCGATGAAGGCGCGGTAGAGCGGATTCGTCATCGTCCCGCGCGTTACATGCAGCGGGCCGTCCGTGCCGCGCCAGCCTTCCGCCCCATTGCCTGAATGGCCGCCGGCGCCGTTCAGGTGCGCGTGCTCCATGCGCTTGAAATAGGGGAGCACGTCCTTGAAGGCCCAGCCCTTGGCGCCCGCCGCCTCCCACCGATCGAAGTCGGCCGCATGGCCGCGCACGAAAACCATGCCGTTGATGGAGGAGGAGCCGCCGATGACTTTTCCGCGCGGCGTGGCAAGGCTTCGGCCGCCGAGATGCGGCTCCGGCTCGCTGCGATAGCCCCAGTCGTAGGCGCGCATGTTCATGGGGATCGAGAACGCCGCCGGCATCTGGATCAGCGGCCCGAAGTCGGTGCCGCCATATTCGACCACGAGCACTTTGTTGCTGCCGTCCTCCGAAAGCCGGTAGGCGAGCGCGCACCCGGCCGAGCCGGCTCCGATCACGATGTAGTCGGCGTCATGCATGGGCGCGAAGCAGCGCTTCCGCGATCGCATCTTCCACGAGCTTCGCGGCGCCGTCGGAATCCGGACTGGCATCGGCAAGCGAGCGGCGGATCCAGAGCCCGTCGATCAGTGCGGCGGCGGTCTCCGCGATCCGCAGCGCGTGCTCGCGTGTGGTCAGCTCGCCGAGCGGATAGAGGAGGTTGCTTTCAAGGCGGCGACGGTAGATGCGCAAAAGCCGCCGCGCCTCCGGGTCGTTCTGCGCTTGCACATAGAATGCGAGCCACGAGGAGATCACGGCGGGGCGGAACTGGCAGGCGGAGAAGTTCCCCTTGATGACGGCGGCGAGGCGCTCGCGCGGGGTCGTCGCCTCCGAGAGCCGTGCCTGGATCTCGTCGCCGAGCTCGGAGAGGAGATGGCGCATGGTGGCGAGCAGGAGCTGGTCCTTGCCGCCGAAATAGTGGTGCGCGAGCGCGGCGGAGACGCCGGCCCGGCGCGCGATCTCCCCCATCGTAACCTGGCCCATGCCGCGGTCGTGGATGGTGTCGATCGCCGCAGCAATCAGCGCCTTGCGGCGCACCGGCTCCATTCCGATCCGCGGCATTCGTCACCTTCAAAGCTTCGATTGTTCGCCTATCGGTTTTTGATTGATCGATCAATCAAGATAAGCTTGCCTCGCTCAACCATTGATGTTTCGATGGCCGCGACGCGCGGGTTTCGGCAGGGCGGCCGATCGCGCAATCCAAGTCCGAGGGAGACTATCCATGCAGATATTCATGAAGGGATGCGCGCTGGCGGCGCTTGCGGTCGCGGTATCGGCGGGCGCGGCGGCGGCGCAGGATCCGGAGAGCTGCAAGACCGTCAATTTCTCCGATGTCGGCTGGACCGATATCACGGCGACGACCGCCGTCTCCTCTGTCGTCTTGAAGGCGCTTGGCTACGATCCGGAGGTGCAGGTGCTCTCCGTGCCGGTCACCTACGCCTCGCTCAAGAACAAGGACATCGACGTCTTCCTCGGCAACTGGATGCCCTCGATGGCCGCCGACGTGAAGCCCTTCCTCGACGACAAGTCGGTGGAGTCGATCTCGGAGAACCTCAAAGGCGCAGGCTACGGCCTCGTCGTTCCGACCTACGTTGCCGATGCGGGCGTGAAGAGCCTGACCGACGTCGGCAAGTTTGGCGACAAATTCGATCACAAGATCTACGGCATCGAGCCTGGCAACGACGGCAACCGCATCGTGCTCGGCATGATCGCCGACAAGGCGAACGGGCTCGACGGGTTTGAGCTGGTCGAGTCCTCGGAAGCCGGCATGCTGTCGCAGGCCGAAAAGGAGATGAAGGACAACGGTTGGATCGTCTTCCTCGGCTGGACACCACATCCGGTCATGGGCGAGATGGCGATCACCTACCTCGACGGCATGGGCGACTCCGGCTTCGGCGCGGCGACGGTGCATACCAATGTGCGCGCCGGCTATGTCGGCGACTGTCCGAACGCGGGCAAGTTCATCAGCAACCTGAAGTTCTCGCTGTCCATGGAGAACCACATCATGGACGAGATTCTAAAGGGGACTGACGCCGAAGAAGCGGCAATGGCGTGGCTCAAGGCAAATCCCGACGCCGTCACGCCCTGGATCGACGGCGTGACGACTTTCGACGGCGGCGATGCGATGGCCGCGGTCAAGGCTTCGCTCGGTTCGTAACCATCACCCTCGGGCGAGCGCAAGCGAGACCCGAGGGCCCGGATATGAGTCTTTGGGAGCCGCTGGCTCTGGGTCCTCTCATTGCGTGGTCCGCGCGTCAGAGGATGACGCGTTCTAGCGTGGGTTAGGCAGGGGCACGCCGCGGATGGAGAAGTGGTTCACCGCCTACAAGATTCCGGTCGGCCTGTGGGGCAAGGAATTCTTCAATTTCCTCACCACCTGGCTCGACTGGTTCTTCAACGGACTCTCGACCGGCATTTCCGATGTGCTGAAGGCGATGATCTACGTGCTGGTGTGGCCGCCGCCGCTCGTCATCGTTGCCCTCGTCGCCGCACTCGCCTGGTTCCTGCACCGCTCGTGGACACTGACGCTCGGCGTCGCGCTCGGCCTCCTCTACATCCTGAATCAGGGGCTCTGGAAAGAGACCATGGAGACCCTGGCGCTGGTCATCGGCTCGGCCGCCGTCGCCATGGGAATCGGTGTGCCCATCGGCATCGCCGCGGCGCACCGCGAATGGCTTTTCAAGCTGCTTCGCCCGGTGCTCGACCTGATGCAGACACTGCCGACCTTCGTCTATCTCATTCCGGCGCTGGTGCTGTTCGGGCTCGGGCTCGCGCCCGGCCTCATCTGCACGGTGATCTTCGCCGTGCCGGCGCCGATCCGCCTCACACATCTCGGCATCACGACCGTGCCGAGTCAGTTGATCGAGGCCGGCGAGGCCTTCGGCGCCACCAAGCGCCAGCTGCTCTGGAAAGTGGAGCTTCCCGCCGCGTGGCCGTCGATCATGGCGGGACTCACGCAGTGCATCATGCTCTGTCTGTCGATGGTGGTCATCGCCGCGCTGATCGGCGCGAATGGGCTTGGCAAGCCGGTGGTGCGTGCGCTCAACACCGTCAACATCCCGATGGGGATCGAAGCCGGCCTTGCCATCGTCGTGCTCGCCATCGTGCTCGACCGCGTCTGCCGCATCGGCGACGCGCCGGGCGAGCGCAAGTGAGCGCGGCATGACCGACACCGCCGTCGCCTTCAAGAACGTCGACATCATGTTCGGAAACCGGGCGGCGGAGGGGCTGACGCTCCTCGACCGCGGCATGACGCGGAACGAGATTCTTGCCGAATGCGGCGCGGTGCTTGGCGTCGCCGACGCCTCGCTCGATGTCGGTGAGGGCGAGATCACCGTGCTGATGGGGCTTTCCGGCTCCGGCAAGTCGACGCTGATGCGCGCCGTGAATGGGCTGAACCGACCGGTGCGCGGCACGGTGCTCGTCAAGGGCGACGACAAGATGATCGACGTCGTGACCTGCAACGCGGATGTGCTTCGCGGCATTCGCATGCGGCGTGTCGCCATGGTGTTCCAGCAATTCGCGCTGTTGCCATGGCGCACGGTCGCGGAGAATGCCGGCTTCGGGCTTGAGCTCGCGGGCGTGCCGGAGGCGGAGCGGCGCGAGCGCGTCATGAAGCAGCTCGAGCTGGTCGGGCTGACGCCGTGGGCGGAGAAATACGCGCAGGAGCTTTCCGGCGGCATGCAACAGCGCGTCGGGCTGGCGCGCGCCTTCGCAACGGATGCGCCCATCCTTCTCATGGACGAGCCCTTCTCGGCGCTCGATCCGCTGATCCGCACCAGGCTCCAGGACGAGCTGCTCGAAGTGCAGAAGCAGCTCAAGCGCACCATCATCTTTGTCAGCCACGACCTCGACGAAGCGCTGAAGATCGGCACGCGCATCGCCATCATGGAATTGGGGCGCATCGTCCAGTACGGCCCGCCGCAGGATATCGTCCTCAACCCGGCGAACGACTATGTGCGCGACTTCGTGGCCCACATGAATCCGCTGAATGTGCTGAGGGCGCAGGAGATCATGACGCCCTTCGCGCGTCTTTCCCAGGATGCGGCGAACGGCGAGGCGCGCATCGACGACCATCTGACGGTGACGGAAGCCGGCGCGGCGCGGCGGCGTGGCGACACGGTGCCGGTCATGGCGTTGGAGGAGGCGGGGCGCGCCCCGGAGCACGCCTTCATCGCAGTTCTCCGCGAGACGCCGCTCCGCGTGCTGATCGATGCGCGGCTAAAGCACGCCGGGCCCTTCGTCGTGCGCGAAAACGGGGCGATCACCGGGCTGATCCGGGACGACGATCTCTTCCGCTGCCTGACGAGCACGCCCTCGGGCGGCGGGGCGGGGGCCGCGGAGGACGAGACGGCCTGATCGCGCCCAAAATGCGCCCAGGCATTGACAATCCGGCCCTGTTCTCCCTATTTGCGCCCTTCGAATTTGGCGCGCCCGGCGGCGCGTGGGATGAGCCTCATGAAGATCAAGAACTCACTCCGGTCGCTCCGGGCCCGGCATCGCGGAAACCGCCTGGTACGCCGCAAGGGCCGCGTCTACATCATCAACAAGCTGCAGAAGCGCTACAAAGCCCGCCAGGGCTGACCGTGGCGCCGGCTGAAGAGGCCGCAGGCAATCAAAGAATCGCGTTTTGACGCGACCGGCGGCGAGGCCTATCCTTGCGGCCATGAATCGGCATTTCTCTGCCGCGCTTTGTATCGCCCTTCTTGCCTCAGTCCCGGCGCGCGCCGCGACTGAGGGCGCTCCGCCGATCCTCACCCAACACGTCGTCGCCGAGCTTTCGCTCGACGATCTCTTCGCCAGGTTGAAGGAGAACGCCGACAGCCCGGCGGGCGGGCGGATCGAGCAGGAGATCCTGCGCCGGTTCACCCATTCCGGCAGTCCGACGGCCGACCTGCTGCTGTCGTGGGCGGGGGAGGCGGTCGAGGCGACCGACTACCCGCTGGCGCTCGATCTGCTCGACCAGATCATCGTCCTCAAGCCGGATTTCGCGGAGGCATGGGACAAGCGCGCCACCGTCTATTACCTGATGGAGGATTATTCCGACTCACTCTCGGATATCCGCGCGACGCTGGCTCTAGAGCCGCGTCACTTCGGGGCGCTGGCTGGGTTTGGCATGATTCTGGTAGCGCTCGACCGCAAGGCCGAGGCGATCCGCGTCTTCAAGCATGCGCTTGAGATCAATCCGCGGCTGAAGCAGGTGCGCGAGACGCTGGAGAAGCTTGAGAAGGAAACCGCCGGCTCCGCCATCTGAGCCTTCTTATCGCGGCTCGATGTCATCCTCGGACGCGCGGAACGTGCGATCCGAGGACCCAGAACGGCAGTGCCGCTTCACGATCTTCTGGATTCTCGGGTCTCCGCTTCGCTCCGCCCGAGAATGACGGGCGAGACGCCGCCTAAATTCCCGTCGTCCCGTCCGGTCCGATGAAGGCAACGCGCAGGAGGTTCGTCGCGCCGGGCGTGCCGAAGGGGACGCCCGCCGTGATGATGACGCGCTGGTCGGGATGCGCGAACCCCTCCTGGTACGCGATCGAGCAGGCGCGGTGGACCATCTCGTCAATGTGGTGCGCGTCCTCCGTTACGACGCAATGCAGGCCCCAGACGATGGACAGGCGCCGCGCCGTGCGGCGCACCGGCGAAAGCGCGATGATCGGGGCGTTTGGCCGCTCGCGCGAGGCACGCATGCCGGTCGACCCCGATGAGGTGTAGCAGACGATCGCCGCCAGCCCGAGCGTCTCGGCGATCTGCCGCGCCGCCGCGGTGATCGTGTCGGCGCCCGTCGATTCCGGCTCGGGGCGCTGCGCCTGTATGATGGTCGCGAAGAGGGGATCCTTCTCAACTGCCTCCGCGATCTGGTTCATCGTCGCGACTGCTTCTTCCGGATATTCGCCGGCCGCCGAATTCGGCCGAGAGCATGACCGCGTCGGCACCTTCGAAGACCGCGGTCGCGACGTCCGACACCTCGGCGCGTGTCGGGACGGGGGCGCTGATCATGCTCTCCAGCATCTGCGTCGCAACCACGACCGGCTTGCCCATCCGCCGGCCGAGGCGCGTGATCCGCTTCTGCACGCCGGGCACCGCCTCCAGCGGCATCTCCACGCCGAGATCGCCGCGCGCCACCATCACGCCGTCGCAAAGCTCCATGATCGCTTCCAGTTGCTGAAGCGCCTGCGGCTTTTCGATCTTGGCCATGATGCCGGCCTGGTTCTTCACCGTCTTGCGCGCGTCGGCGATGTCGTCAGGCCGCTGGATGAAGGAGAGGGCGATCCAGTCGACCTCCGCTGCGAGCGCCGCGTCGAGATCACGGCGATCCTTCTCGGTCAGGGCGCCGGAGCGGAGCAGCGTATCGGGAAGGCTTACGCCCTTGCGGTCGGAAAGCTCCTTGCCCTGCACCACCTCGGTGACAGCGCGGCCCGCGCCGACCTCGATCACCTTCAGGCGCACGCGGCCGTCGTTCAGAAGCACGGCGTGGCCGGGCTCGAGCGCCGCGAAGATCTCGGGATGGGGGAGCAGCACGCGCTCGGTGTTGCCGGGCCGCGGGTCGCTGTCGAGCACGAAGGTCTGACCCTTGGTCAGCTCGACCGATTTGCCCTCGAAAGTTCCGATCCTGAGCTTCGGTCCCTGCAGGTCGGCGACGATGCCGAGCGGCCTGTCGTGCTTTGCCTCGACGCCGCGGATCGCGACCACGAGCTCGCGCATCGCGTCATGCGACGTGTGGCTCATATTGATGCGGAAGAGATCGGCGCCCGCCTGGAAGAGCTTTTCGATTGCTTCGGGTGTATTGGAAGAAGGGCCGAGAGTGGCGAGAATCTTGATTTTTCGCCGGCGTCTCATCGGCCTCCAACACCCCGGCTTGTGGGCTCGGTGAGCTGGATGGTCCAGCTCTCCTGATTGCCGGTGTCGACCTCGTAGAAGCCTGTCTTCTGGTAGCCGCGCGCCACGCAGTCACTGACGCCCTGGATGGTGAATTCCTTCTCCTGGGTGCAGAGGAAGGCGCTGTTGCCGCCCCACTCGCCGCCCTGATCGTAGTCGACGGCATACATGTAGTAATAGCGCCCGTTGAGGGGGCCGGAGAGGATCGTGGCGCAGCTGTCGGAATTCACCGTCCACCAGCCTTCTGTGGTCCAGTCGCGATCGGCTTTGTAGCCGATGGCTATGCCGACGCAACTCGTTGTCTTGTTGCAGACGCGCAGGTCTGCCTTCGATGGCGTAACAGCGAAAAGGGGAAACACGGCGCACGACAGGACGACGAATCCGCTAAGGCGGAGAAGCCTCATTGCCCCACCCTTCTCCGTTGGGCGCATACTTACCAGATCCTTAACTTTATTGCCCGCCGGCATTTCCCTTGTCAACGACGACACAGCGGAAGTCGTTGACGTTCGTCCCCGTTGGACCCGTGACGAGGAGGTCTCCGATTCGGTTAATAAATCGCTGCGAGTCATTGTTTTTCAAGAAGTTGGCAGCATTGAGGCTCAGTGCTCTGCCGCGCGCGATCGATGTTGCATCTGCGAACGCCCCGGCCGGATCTGTCACCGCGCCACGTCCACCGTCGGTGCCGTCGGTGTCGGCGGCAAGCGCCGTGATCCCAGCGGCCCCGTCGATCGCCTGCGCCAGCGCCAGCGCATATTCCTGGTTGGGCCCGCCGTCCCCGTCGCCTCTGACCGTCACCGTCAACTCGCCGCCGGACAGCAGGATGACGCGTCTGCCCGCGCGAAGCGCTTCGACCGCCATACGCCCATGCGCTTCGCCCACCGCGGAAGCCTCGCCCTCAAGCGCGTCGCCGAGCATCGTCACCTGATATCCCGCGTCGCGGCCGATCGCGGCGGCTGCTTCGAGTAAATCGGCGGGGCGCGCGACGATGCGGTAGTCTGTGGTGGAGAACACTTGGTCGCCAGGCTTCGGCGTCTCCCCTTCGGGAGAATTCAGCACCGCCTCCACCGTCTTCGGGATCGCAATCTTCCAGCGTTCGAGCGTCGCGCGGGCGTCGGCGGCGGTCGTCTTGTCCGGAACGGTCGGCCCCGAGGCGATCACGGATGGGTCGTCGCCGGGGACGTCGGAGATTCCGAGTGACAGGGAGCGCGCCGGATAGAGGCGCGCGGCGAGCCGCCCGCCCTTGATGCGCGAAAGATGCTTGCGGACGGTGTTGATGTCGGAGATCGGCGCGCCGGACGCGAGCAGCGCCTTGGTGAGCTGCTGCTTGTCGTCGATGCTGAGACCCTCTGCTGGCGCCACCCAATTCGCCGAGCCGCCGCCCGAGAGGAGCACCAGTGCGAGGTCGTCCGGGCCGGCATCCCCGGCGAGCGCCAGAACATCGGCGGTTCCCTGAAGCCCTGCCGTGTCAGGCACCGGGTGGCCGGCTTCGACGCAGCGGATGCGCTTCAGCGGCCGACCGTAGCCATGCCGCGTGACGCAGATGCCGACAATCCTCTCCGGCTCAAGCAGGCCGCCGTCGAGGTAGTGCGCCTCGCACACTTCGGACATCTGCGCCCCCGACTTGCCACATGCGAGCACGATCAGCCGACCTTTCGGCGCTGGCGGAAGATGCGGCGGAAGGCAGGTCGCGGGCTGCGCACGCGCAACTGCGACCTCGAACATGGTACGGCAGAGTTCGCGTGCGTTCATTGCGCGCGCCTCGGCCTTGCTACGCTGATGCCCATGAAGATCGCGGCGGCGCCGAATGCCTGAATCGGTCCGATCGCCTCGCCGAGAATGATCCACCCGAAGCATGCGGCGGCGATCGCCTCCAGGAAGACCACGAGCGAGGAGAAGGCGGCCGGAAGGTGGCCGAGCGCGAAGGAAAGGAGACCCTGTCCCCCGGCATGGCTGATGAGCGCCATCGCGAAGAGCGCGGCGACGGCGGAAAATGCCAGCGGCCACATCTTGTCTTCGATGGCGATGGCCTCAACGAGAAGAACGAGCGCGGTGACGATGCTCGAAAGAAACAGTGAGCGTGCGGCGCCATAGACACGTCGCGCGCGCCGGACGGCGAGGAAATAGCCGCCGAAGAACAACGAACTCGCGACGCCGTAGAGTTCCCCGGCGAGATGGCTGGGCTGGTTCGTCCACGTATTGCCGATAAGCGCGGCCGCGCCGAGCAGGCAAAGCGCAAGGCCGAGAAAAACCTCCCGCGCGACACGCTCGCCGAGGAAGAGACCCGAGCCGAGAACCACCCACACGGGAGCCAGCGTGGCGAGGAACGTCGCGTCGGCGACCGAGGTGTTCATAATCGCCAGATGCCAGAAGGTCAGGTCGCCGGCGAAGAGCAGCCCGGCGATGAGTACCGAGAGGCGGGCCGCGGCGTCGGGTCGCGCCTTGTCCACGGCGGGCCGATCGAGCGTCGACCAGAGCCAAAGCGCCGGAAGCGCGAGACCTACGCGCCAGAAGGCGCTGGTGAAGGGGCCGACCTCGGCGAAACGCACGAAAACCGGAGAGATGCCCATCGCCGTCGCTCCTGCGACCAGGGCGAGGAGGGCGACCGGTGCGGCGTCGAAGGTGACTGGAAGCCGGGAGGCAGGCGGGGTCATGAACGGTGTATGGGCGCTGGAAGGCAGGCGCGGCACCTCCTATCATGCCCGAACGGCTCCATGCGAGCCGTTCTTCGTTTCCCCAGGGGCTCGATGATGAAAGCGGATCCGGTCGACGCCGGACAAGCGTCAGGGTCTGATTCCTACGAGGAGTTCGATGGCGACCCGGCCATGGGGCTCTTTCTGCTCGTCGACCACGCGAGCAACCTGATCCCGCCGGAATACGGCATGCTGGGGCTGCCCGAGGCGGAGCTTCGCCGCCACATCGCCTACGACATCGGCGTCGCGTCGCTGGCGCGCGAGCTTTGGGAGCGTTTCAATGCCCCGACGATTCTGACCCGCTTCTCGCGCCTCATCATCGATCCGAACCGTGGCGAGGACGACCCGACGCTCGTGATGCGGCTCTCCGACGGCGCTGTAGTGCCCGGCAACCGGTCCGTTGACCAAGCTGAGCGTGAACGGCGGCTCAAGCGCTTCTACCGGCCTTATCACGCGACGATCGAGCGGCGGATCGATGCGATGCTGCAAACCGGCGTCCCGCCGACGCTGCTTTCGATCCATTCCTATACGCCGGACTGGAAGGGCACGCGGCGGCCCTGGCACGCCGGAATCCTCTGGGACCGCGATCCGCGCTTCGCGCATCTGCTGCTCGACCGCCTGCGCGCCGAGCACGGTCTTCGCATCGGCGATAACGAGCCCTACTTGGGCTCGCTCAAGAACGACACCATGTACCGGCATGGAACAGGGCGCGGTCTTGCGCACGGGCTGCTCGAAGTCAGGAACGACCTGATCGAGACGCCCGCTGGCGTGCAGGAATGGGCGGACAGGCTGGAGCCGATCCTGCGCGAGGCGATCGCGGAACCCGCGCTGCATGTCGTGCGTCATTTCGGATCGGACTCCGACGATGACGCGAGGTGAGGAGATGGCGAGGCTGCAAATGGACAACGCAACGCGCACGGCGCTTGAGGCGGCGGCCTTCCGCCGGCTGGTGGAACACCTTCGCCAGCGAACGGACGTGCAGAACATCGACCTGATGAATCTCGCCGGGTTCTGCCGAAACTGCCTTTCCAACTGGTACCGCGATGCGGCCGAGGAACGCGGGGTCGCGATCTCCAAGGAAGAGAGCCGCGAGATCGTCTACGGCATGCCTTACGACGCGTGGCGGGAGAAATATCAGGCGGAAGCATCCGACGCGGACAAGCGCGCGTTCGAGAAAAATCGTCCGGCGCACGACTGACCCTTTGGATAGTGAGGATTGCCGGTCCCGCGCTGTTGACCTGACGGGGGCGGACAGGGCACGCCGAAGCCATCGATAAGGAGTCTTCGTATGGCCGAGAATGGCGTTTCAGCCGAACTGTCCTCTTCCACAGCTTCCGTCTCGTTGGGCTCCGGAACGGCGGCGTCGGGGCAGCTCAGGTCGCTGATCGAGCGGATCGAGCGTCTGGAGGAGGAAAAGAAGGCGATCGCCGACGATATCCGCGACGTCTTCGCCGAGGCGAAGGGGCAGGGCTTCGACACCAAGGTCATGCGTCAGGTGATTCGCCTGCGGAAGAAGGACACCGCCGAGCGGCAGGAGGAAGAGGCGTTGCTCGACCTCTATCTGCACGCGCTCGGCATGGTGCCGGCCGACGAGGCGGCCTGACGGCGCCCGTCAGGCGAGACGCCCGAAGGCACCTCTCCGCCGGATCAGGCGTCCGCTCCGATCGAAGTCGAAAAGCAGTCGCCGCTGCGCAAGGATGCGCGCCAGGAGCCAGGCGGTGAACGCGCCGAGCAGGCCTCCGGCGAGCACGTCGGAGGGATAGTGCGCGGCGACGAAAAGGCGGCTTACCGCGATCCAGAAGCCGAGCGTCAGGAACACCCAGCGTAGCCGCGGAAAGAGGAGTGCGAGGGCGAGGCCGAGCGCCATCGCGGTGGTCGCATGGCCAGACGGAAAGCTCGCCCAGCTGGCGTCGCCGGACCAGAAGTCGAAAGAGAAATCGCCGACGTCATAGAAATGCTTGGGCCGCGCGCGGCCGATCGCGTATTTCGCGAGGTTGGCAACGATGCCGGCGCCCGCGACGGAGGCGAAGACGTAGAGGGCCGCAAGCGAACGGGCGGTCCTCCTGGCGCGCACCGACCGCGCCAGCTTGCCGGCTTGCAAACTCAGCATCACGATCAGGAAGATGCCGGTGCTGAGAAGGATCCAGTCCGACTTGCCGAACCGCGTCACCTTGCGGAAGAACGCCACCGTCGATTCCGGCAGGCTCTGCTGCCAGCCGACGAGGTGCGGGTCGAGCACAAAAACGAGTGCTGCGAGAGCCGAGGCAATGACGACGAGGGCGTTGAGGACCGTCAGGAAATCGTACGGGACGACGCGAAAGCGCACGTCGCGCTTCCGGCGCGCGAGGAACGCGCCGGACTGAGTCAGATTCGTCCGCAGCCGCCGATAGAGAGCAAGCGGCGGGGCGGTGAGGCGGTCGGCTACAGGTGTGTGCTCGAGTTCTGCTGACATTGCGGGCCGGAGACTATCAGGCCCGCTGTGGTGCGGTCGATACGGCGCGGGAGCGCTAGTATTGCGGCGGGGCGCCGAGCGAGATGCTGATTCCGGCGGCGAACTGATGCGTCAGCACGTCGGTCTTCAGCTTGCCGCCGCCTACCAGGTCGGCATCGTTCCAGCTGTAGTTCGCCTTGTATTCGGCGAACAGCGACACGCCGTAGGCGACATCCATGTCGACGCCGATCAAGGCCTGCACGGTCGGGCCGGTGACCTGATATTCCCAGGTCGTGCCCTGATAAGGGATCGTTTTGACCTCGACATGCGGGAAAGCCACGCCTGCGCCCGCGCCGCCGTAAAGCGTGAAGCGATTGTTGAGCGGCATGCGGTAGAGCGCGTTCAGCGTCGCGGTGTTCAGGCCGTCGGTGAATTCCAGATGCGTGAAGGGGATAGTGCCGAGATGTGCCGCCTTGACCTTGGCGTGCGTGTAGTCGAATGCAACGCCCCAGTGCGGCAGGCTGAAGTCGTTCAGCCACCAAGTGCCGCGCACGCCCCAATAGGGCGGCATATGGAAGGAGTCGCCATACCAGTCGACGTCATAGGTCCCTGACACCAGCGGTGTGTTCAAGGTGACGTCGCTGTTGTTGGCTGTGTTGAGGCCACCGTAGGCGGAGATCTGAAACTCAGCCTTTGCCGCCGCCGGCGCAAGCAGCGCGACGGACAGCGCGATAAATCGAAGCGCACGCATTGGGCCCCCGCCCAATTCCCAACGATCACCCTTGTTAGCACGCACTTCGTTTGGGTGAAATCGCTGCGGCGACGAACTCGGGAGGCGTGGCGCGCGCGCCACAGCGCCGGTCTGGCGTCAGGCACACACATCGCGGCGAGGCTACTCGATCAGGCTGGCGAAGAGCTTGCTGAAGAAGCCCTGTTCCCTGTTGTCCGTGCGCCGGGATGCGAGCGCGAAGCGATCGACCGGCGGGCCGGCATCGTTGCGAAGGTCGGCGACCTCGGAAGCCGCACCGGGTGCGACAAATAGGTCTGCGGATTTCGCCGGTTCCGGCATCGCAAGGTGCGCAACGCTCGGGTCTGTGGGCGCTGACGCGTCGATCAGATCGAGAAGCGCGTCCTCGTCGCCCTCGTAGCCGGAGATATCGCTCGCGGCGAGGATCACTGCGCCGCCATGCGGCGTGCTCTCGCCCTCGGCCCTACCCTGCGGCTCCATCTGTTGAGGCGCGGCATTTGACCCGCGCGTGAGCGCTGCGACGAGTACCGGGTCGGGCTCGGCGATCGCGTCGGAGCGATTGACCGCGGCGAACGCTGCGATGATGGCCCTGTCGGCGTCGGATATCGCCGGCTGCGGCGCTGCGGCCGGCGCATAAGCGAGCGCAACGGGCTTCGCGGCTGGCCGCGCGGCGTCGGCGGGTGAGATCAGAGTGGCGATCGCGTCCTCAGGACGGGCTTTGGGAAGCGCTCTCGCGCCGATCCCGAGCTGCTCGGCGCTCGGCGTCACGCCGCTGTCGAGCGCCGGCAGGACCATGAAGTCGACCACGTCGGTGTTGGCGGATGCGACGAGCGTCGGCTCGGGTGTTGCGGCGCCGTCATCCGTCGGACGGGCGCGCGGCATGCGCGGATCGACAGCCTCGTCCGCGGCCGACGCAACAACTGCGCCTTCATCGTCGGCGGATTCGGCCTGGAGCGCCTGATCGGCGGTTTGCTGGTCGTCGGGTTTGCCGCTGCTGCTGGTGAAGACGCGCGCAAGCCAGGTCTTGGTCGTAGGATCGGTGCCAGTGCGGTCGGTATCCGCAGCTTCCGAGGCGCCTGTGTCGAGATAGGCGAGTGCCGAGTCGCCCATCGCGTTCCTGCGGGCGACCGCCTGCTCGTAGCCGGGGAGCGGCTTGCCGTCGGCCGGAAGATGCAGCGTGTTGCCGTTCGGGAAGAGTGCGATCAGCTGCTCGCGGCTCATGCGCGGCCAAGCGCGTACGCCGCCGGTGTCGGTGTGGACGAAGGGCGAGCCTGAGCGTGGATAGTAGCCGACGCCGCCGCCCTGCATCTTCATCGCGATCGCACGGAGCTCCGACAGCGGCACGTCCGTGACGAACCAGTCCATCGCCTTGCCGAGGCGGTGCTGGCTGTTCTTGGCGACGCCGCTCGAGCGGCGCCTCAGCATCTCATTGGTGGTGGGCGAGCGGTAGGCGGAAACGACGTGGATGTAATCGTGCGAGCCGCTCTCCTGATAGATCGCCCAGACGAGGTCCAGGAGATGCGGATCCATGTGGATTGTTTCGTTGCGCCGCCAGTCGCGCAGGAAATGGTTGATCTTGTCGAGCTCGCCCCGGTCGTAGCGGCCGTTGCGCTTGAAGGTGAACTCGGCCTTCTCGCCGGTGTGCGCGAAAAAGAGCTTCAGCGTCTTGTCGGGCTCGCGCGATTGTGCCGGCATGACCGAGATCACGAAGAAAGCGGTAACCAAGAGGCTGATCGCCAGCCCAAAGGTCAGGCCGATCGATATTGGCGCGGTCGGATGTTTCAAACGCGGTCCGCCCCTCTAGACTTCGCCCATCCCCCGGCACAGCGGGGCGCTATCGTCGCGTATGATGCTTAATCCGGAATTAAAATTCGGCCTATGGCAGAATTGCGGCGCTCTCAGGAGGTTTACGGCGGAATCCGGGCAAGGTTAACGGTTTCGATCCTACGATTTGAGTCGGCCTACGAGCTGAGATAGGCCGAGATATCCCCATCGTAGCCGTAGATATCGTCGAAATGACGCAGTGCGCCGTCGGGATCGACCCATTCGGTGAAATAGGCGAGGTGCACGGGAACCTGCGTGTCGAGGTTCACGCGCCGCTCCGTACTGCCATAGAGGTCGCGAAGCCGCGTCGAGTTCCAGTTCGGCGCCGCGACCGGCAGGAGCGCATCGGCGAAATCGAGCGGGTTTTCCACCCGCACGCAGCCGTGGCTCAAGGCGCGGTAGTCGCGCTTGAACAGCGACTTCGACGGCGTGTCGTGCAGGTAGACGTCGTACTGGTTCGGGAACATGAACTTGATGCGTCCGAGCGCATTGGAGTCGCCCGGGACCTGACGAATCTGCACCTGCCGCGCGTCAACACCGTACCATGCGACCCAGCGCGGATCGATCTGGCGCATCTTGCCGTCGACGCGGGCGAAGACCTCGTAGCCGTGCTGCTGGAAGCCATACGGATTGCTACGAAGCTCGGGCATCAGCTCGTTGCGGACGATCGAGGAGGGGACGTTCCAGTAAGGGTTGACGATGACGTGGCTCATCACGTCCGAGAAGGTCGGCGTGCGGTTGGTCGGCTTGCCGACGATGACGCGGGTCTTGTGCACGACCTTGCCGTTGTCGACCACGCGCAGCTCGAATTCCGGCACGTTGACAAGGACATGGAAGGCGCCGAGATCGCGCGGCATCCAGCGCCAGCGCTCCAGGTTGGCGACGATCGACGCGATCTCTTCGTCGCGGCTTCGCCCGTTCATGACCTGAAGCGTCTGCGGCCCGACAATGCCGTCGGAGGTAAGGCCGTTCTCCGACTGGAAGGCCTTGACCGCGTCGACCAGCGGCGTGCCGTAGACCTCAGGATCGGCGTCCGGGGCGAGGGGGATACTGAGCCGCGCGCGCAGGAGCGGGGCGCGATCGTCGTCCTCTCCGGGTTTCAGGAGGCCGCCGTCGGGGATGACGATCCGCGTCTCGTCGGCGGCGCTGGCGCGCAGCTTGGCAAGCTCGGCCTTGAGCGCGGCGTATTGCCGATGCGGCGGCTCGTAGCTCGCAAGATCGGCTGCCACGTCGGAGGACTGCGAAAGGCGGTTCAGCACCTCCGCGACGTCGGGGCGCTCGGGCTTCAGCCCAATGATATCGCTGATGGCGCTCGGCTTAATGCGGCCGGAGGCAATATGGGTGACGAAGCGCGCGACGGCGCGGCTGAACTCGATGTCGGCTGCAGCGAGCTGATCGGGATCGTCGGCGTAGTGGGCCGCGAGTTTCGGCGTCGCGTAGACGCTCGGATCGAGGCCGTAATCGGCCGCCTTGTCCATCGCCTGGCGCAACTCCGTCATCTGCGCCGGTGCATTGAGGCTTCCGAGCCAGAGGAGGTGGAAGTCCCGCGCCGCATAGAAATCGCGAACGCCGGTGAGGACGCCCTTCTCGACCGGATCGCTGGCGTCGCTCGCCTGGTCGAGGAGCGTGCGCACGGCCGCCTCGCGCAGCGACGGCTGCACGATGGTGCGCTCGGATTCCGGTAGGTCGATGCGCGCCAGGGCAGGCATCGCAAAGCCTGCAAGCAACGGGATCAGCAGCGCAACACGCAATACTCTCATCGTCGAGGCCTTCCGCTCGCTAGGCCCGCGCCAGCTCCTTCGGCCCGGCTTGCGCGATCCCGTAGTCCTTCATCTTCCGATAGAGCGTCGAGCGACCAATACCCAGCCGCCGCGCCACCTCGCTCAGGCGACCGCCGTAATGGCCGATCGCAAAACGGATCATCTCTTCCTCAAGCACTCCGAACGCGCGCATCTCGCCGCGCTCGTCCAGAAACCGCGCAATACCATATCGGGCAGGCGCGGCATTGTCAGCGCGTGGGGACGTTATCAAAACCGGCTCATGCCGCGACTGTTCCCGATCGGCAACATCAACATCGACGATCTCGGCATTGTGTGGCGCCGTGATCGTCGCGCCGGCGCCAGGAATCGTGGGAAAGTCGCAGGGCGTGAGGTCGCCGCCGTTCGACAGCATGATGGCGCGGAAGACGGCGTGCTCAAGCTCGCGCACGTTGCCGGGCCAATCGTGGGACGAGAGAAGCTGATTCGCAGCGGCGGTCAGGCCGAAGACGCCCGAGCGTCCCGCCTCGGCGGCAAGCCGCGCCAGAAAGCCGCGCGCCAGCACCGGAATGTCGGCGCGGCGGTCGCGCAGCGGCGGCACCCAGATCGGGAAGACGTTCAGCCGGTTGAAAAGATCCTCGCGGAACCCGCTTTGCGCGATGTGGCCGATCAGACGGCTGGCGGTCGCGGCGATCAGACGGACGTCGCCGCGCGCCGGACGGTGCTGAGCGTCTTCGCTGGAGAGAAATTGGGCGAGCCGCTGCTGCGCTTCCGGCGGCAGCACGCCGATCTCGTCGAGGAAGAGGGTGCCGCCACTGGCCTCCCAGAGCTTGCCGCGGTCGCCGAAGAGCAGGGCGTCGATATCGCAGCGTTCGATCCCGCCGCAGCGCACGGTCACGAACGGGCGGTTCTTGCGGGTGCTCGAACCGTGGATGGCGCGCGCCAGAAGCTCCTTGCCGACGCCGCGCTCGCCCTCGATCAGAACGGGAATTGCTGAGCGCGCGGCGCGCGCCGCGAGCTGGCTGACGCGCTCCATGGCGGGCGAGTGCATCACAATATCGCCGAGGCTCAGGGCGCCCGAGCGGGAGAGTCGCATCCTGAGCACTTCGCCTTCAAGCGCGCCGATCTTGAGCGCGTTCTGAAGCGAGACGCGCACGCGCTCCGGTGTCGCCGGCTTGACCAGGAAATCGACGGCGCCGGCGCGGATCGCGGAGGCGCCGTTGTCGGCGCCGCTTGCCGGCGTCTGCACGATGACCGGCACGGAAAGCGATTGGCGTGCCAACCGCTCGAGCACGGTCATGCCGTCCATTTCGGGCATGACGAGATCGAGGATCATCGCGGCGACGGGCGTCGGATCGGTTCTCGCGAGTCGGGCAAGCGCGGCTTCGCCGCTTCCGACTCCCTCGACCGAGTGCCCTTGGTTTCTTAGGATTTCCTCGATGTGGCTACGTTCGGCGGGATCGTCATCGACGACCAGGACGTGAACTGCCATATCACCTTCCGTAAGCACCAGCCGGCCGCCGCCGGGACGCGACGCGAACTGCCGGGACTGTGTTTGCTTACGGTTAAGATCGGATTAGCGAACCGCGCTGCGCGCGGGTTTCGGGCCAGGGAGAATAGTGTGGCAAAAGAGGCGCGTCTGACGGATCAAGGGACCGACGATCTCGGCGCTCTGCCGGTTTGGGATCTCTCAGACCTCTATGCGGCGATCGATGCGCCGGAGGTGAAGCGCGACCTCGAACGCGCCGATGCGGAGTCGCGCGCTTTCGAGGCGCGCTACAAGGGAAAGCTCAAGGAGCTTTGCGAATCGCCGGAAGGCGGTGCCGCTCTTGCCGAGGCCATAAAGGCGTTCGAGGGGATCGAAGAGATTCTCGGGCGGCTCGGAAGTTTTGCCGGGCTTGTCCACGCGGGCGACACGACCGATCCGGCGCGCTCGAAGTTCTTTGGCGACGTGCAGGACAAGCTCACCGCGATCTCGACTCATCTTCTGTTCTTCGGGCTGGAACTCAACCGGATCGACGATGCGACGATCGAAGAGGCTCTGAAGACGCCGGCGCTTGCCGTCTACCGGCCGTGGCTCGACGAGTTGAGGCTGGAGCGGCCGTATCAGCTCGAAGATCGCATCGAGCAGCTCTTCCACGAGAAATACGCCACCGGCCGCGGCGCCTGGAACCGCTTCTTCGACGAGACGCTGGCGACGCTTCGCTTCGATGTCGAGGGCGAGAAGCTGCCGCTCGAGCCGACCCTGAACCGCCTGGTCGATCCGGACGAAAAGAAGCGCAAGGCCGGGGCGGAGGCGCTTGGCGCCACCTTCAAGGAAAACATCAGGGTCTTCACGCACGTCACCAACGTGCTCGCCAAAGACAAGTCGATCTCCGACGAATGGCGCGGCTTCAAGGACGTGGCGGCGGCGAGGCATCTTTCGAACCGCGTGGAGCCGGAAGTGGTCGACTCGCTGGTCGCGGCCGTGCACGACGCCTATCCACGTCTGTCGCACCGCTACTATGCGCTGAAAGCCCGCTGGCTCGGCAAGGACAAGCTCGAATATTGGGACCGCAACGCGCCGCTTCCCGATTCGAGCGACCGCCGCGTCGGCTGGGAGGAAGCGCGGAAGACGGTGCTCACCGCCTATGGCAGCTTCGCGCCGGAGATGGCGGCGATTGCCGAGCGCTTCTTCGACAAAGGCTGGATCGACGCTCCGACGCGGCCGGGAAAATCGCCGGGCGCCTTCGCGCATCCGACCGTGCCGTCGGTGCACCCGTACGTTCTCCTGAACTACCAGGGGAAGACGCGCGACGTGATGACGCTCGCGCACGAACTCGGCCACGGCGTGCACCAGGTGCTTGCCGCCGACCAGGGCCTGTTGATGTCGCAGACGCCGCTGACGCTCGCGGAGACCGCAAGCGTCTTCGGCGAGATGCTGACCTTCCGTGCCCTGCTTGCCGCTGCCCCGGACGCGCGGGAGCGCAAGATCATGCTCGCCGCCAAGGTGGAGGACATGATCAACACCGTCGTGCGGCAGATCGCCTTCTACAGCTTCGAGCGGCACGTGCATCTTGAGCGGCGGGAAGGGGAGCTGACCTCCGAGCGGATCGGCGAGCTGTGGCTGAAAGTGCAGGCTGAGAGCCTCGGCCCGGCGATCCGCTTCGGTCCCGGCTATGAGACCTTCTGGGCCTACATCCCGCACTTCATCCATTCGCCGTTCTACGTTTACGCCTACGCCTTCGGCGACTGTCTCGTGAACTCGCTTTACGCTGTCTACGAGAAGGCGGAGAGCGGGTTCCAGGACAAGTATTTTGCCATGCTGAAGGCCGGCGGCACGAAGCGCCACAAGGAGCTGCTCGCGCCTTTCGGCCTCGACGCCAGCGACCCCGGCTTCTGGCAGATGGGGCTCTCCGTCATCGCGGGACTGATCGACGAGCTGGAGGCGGCAGAAGCGGCTTCCGATTGATCCAAACCACCGCGCTCAGGCGGATTTCTCCAGGATCGTGGTGGCGGATGGCGTTTCGGGACGCTGCCGCGCGGCGATTGCTGCAACCTGTGTGGCGGCAACCTGTGTGATGGCGTTGCTGAGCGACGTGGCAACGAAATCGGCGCCGGTCGCCTCCCGCGGATCGCGCCGACCCTGATCCTCCTCGGCAAAATTCCAGAGCCCGACCCCGATCCGTGCCTCTGGTAGGCGCCGTCTGAGGCGGCGCACCAGGAACCGCGCGTGGGCAAGCGAATCCGTGTTCAAGTAGGAGAGTATGATCGAGGCAGGGCGTCCGAGATCGACTTCGCGGAGCGCTGCCGTCTGTAGCGAGTCGTGGGAGACGAGCCGCACCTCGGCGCCGCGTCGCTCGAAGAGTTGGGCGAGCGCCGCCGCTGCGGCATCGTCGAGGTTTCCGCGTGCGCCGACGCAAACCACCGGCAGGTCGTTCAGGGCAGCATCGCTTTCCTGCGTCTGGGCCTCTTCGTCTTCCTCGCCCTGCGTGCGCCCGTTCGCTTCCCATTCTTCCAGATTGTCGATCAGCGTGACTGCCCCCTCGAAGACCCGCATCCGCTGCTGGTCGGAAAGATGCAGCTCTGCGCGATCGATCTCGGCGAGCGCCAGCGCCGGCATGGCGACTTCGTCGTAGAACGCGTCGAGCGTATGGGTGCGAAGATATTCTTCCGCCCGTTCCGTCGCCTCGTTCGGGTCGCCTGCCAGGAGCCGGCGGTAGAGAAGCTCCGGCGGGGAGAGTGCGGGCTCGTTGCCGAGAAGCACGTCGAGGAAGGCGAATTGCGGCACGTGACGGCCGAGCACGATGAGACAGACTGTGAGCGGCGTCGAAAGAAGCAGGCCGATCGGTCCCCATAGCCACGTCCAGAACACCGCCGCCGCGATGATCGCGAGCGGTGAGAGCCCCGTGCTCGCCCCGTAGAGCCATGGCTCGATCAGATTGTTGATGATCAGCTCGACCACGACGAAGAGCGCCGCGGTCAGGAAAAGCGTCGTCCACCCGGGATCGACGGCGATCGCGAGCGCCAGCGGGAAGAACGCCGCGACGATTGGTCCGATATAAGGGACGAACCGCATCATCCCGCAGAGCAGTCCCCAGAGAACCGGGTTCGGAATACCGATCAGCCAGAGCCCGATTCCGATTGGAACGGCGTAGGTGACGTTCACGACGAGCTGCATCAGGAGATATCGGCCGACGCGCTGCGCCGCATCGTCGAGTGCCTGCGTCGTGCGGGGCAGGCCGCGAGAGCCGGTGAGTCGGATCAGCCGATCGCGGAGGTCCTCCCGCTTCAAGAGGAGGAAGATCACGAAGACGATCACGATGCCGGCCGTCGCGAGGGGGCTCAGGAGCGGGCCGAGGATCGTGGAGATGATCTGCATCGGGGTCGGGGCCGGCTGGTGGATTTCGACCGGGATCGGCGCCGGGGCGTCGCCGGCGGCGGCGCTGCTGGAGGAGTCTTCCGCCGCCGCCTTCTTGTCCTCCTGTTCGATCTTGCGGCCGAGATCGCGCACCATGCTGGCGGCGCGCTCGAACAGGCGCCCGCCCGGCGGGGCCTGGAGGACCGAATCGATCTTCGACTCGATGTTCGAGCGGTAGGTCGGGAGTCGTTCGGCGAGATCGGTCGCCTGCCAGGTGACGATCGCGCCGAGCGCGAAGATAAGCAGGAACGCAAGGACGACGACGCTGAGCACCGCCGGGAGGTTCGGGACACGCAACCGGCGGAGCCGCCTTACGAGCGGGGCGAGCGCGAAGCTCAACAACATCGCGAGCGCGAGCGGCACGAAGATATCGCGTCCGAAATAAAGCGCCGCGACCGCGATGACGATCATCGCAAGCATGAGCAGAGGGCTTCCGGCAGTCCTCGGAAAGTCGGCGCGTGGCGGGAGCGGTCGATGCAAGGAAGTATTGAACGCCAAGGAACTCGCCCCCGATTGTCTTGGCCATAAGCCGGCAATAGGAAATGCGCTGGACCCGCTTCCAGTTGCGTCGGCGCGCTTCCCGGCCCACCTATCGACACGATGTCTTCCAGCGACGACGAGGCAAACAGGCTTTCCGGGCGGCTTTCACGCTATGCCCGGGTCGGGACCGGCGTCGGCGGGTTCGCGGCGCGGGCCATCGGTTCGCGGGCGCTCGGGCGCGAGGCCGACCGAAGCGCCCAGGCGCTGGAGCTGGCTCGCATGCTTGGCGGGCTCAAGGGGCCGATCATGAAGATCGCGCAGCTTGCCGCGACCGTCCCTGACGTTCTGCCCCCGGAATATGCCTTTGAGCTGCAGAAGCTGCAGGCCGAGGCGCCGCCGATGGGCTGGGCTTTCGTGCGGCGCCGCATGCGGGCCGAGCTCGGGGCGGACTGGGCTGGACGCTTCAAGTCCTTCGAGCACGAGCCGGCCGCCGCGGCGTCGCTCGGCCAAGTGCATCGGTCGACTGCGCCTGACGGAACGCAGCTTGCCTGCAAGCTGCAATACCCGAACATGGATTCGGCGGTCGAAGCCGATCTCAGCCAACTCGGCATGGTGCTCGCCGTGCAGCGCCGATTCAGCCCCGAGATCGACACCCGCGAGATCCTGAAGGAGCTCGGCGAGCGTCTGCGCGAGGAGCTCGACTATGCGCGCGAAGCCGCGCACATGCGGCTCTATCAGGCGATGCTCGCCGACGCGCATGACGTGCGCGTGCCGCGCTTCGTGCCGGAGCTTTCGACAAAGCGGCTTCTCACCATGACCTGGCTCGAAGGCCAACGGCTTCTGGCCTTCGTCGACCGGCCGCTCGAAGAGCGAAACCGCATCGCGACCGCGCTCTTCCATGCCTGGTGGCGGCCGTTTGCGCGTTACGGCGTGATCCACGGGGACCCGCATCTCGGGAACTACACGGTGATCGAGGACGGAGGAGAGCCGACTGGCCTGAACCTTCTCGACTACGGCTGCGTCCGCATCTTCTCGCCCGGCTTCGTGGAAGGCGTCATTTTGCTCTACCGCGGCTTCCAGCATGACGACCGCGCGCGCATCACCGAAGCTTTCCGCATCTGGGGCTTTCGCGATCTCGATGACGAGAAGGTCGACACGCTGAGCCTTTGGGCGCGCTTCATCTATGCGCCGCTTCTCGACGACCGGGTGCGCACGATCGCCGACGGGGTGGCGCCGCACACCTACGGCCGCCGCGAGGTCTGGCAGGTCAAGCAACGGCTGAAGCCGAAGGGCCCCGTCACCATCCCGCGGGAGTTCGTGCTGATGAACCGCGCCGCGGTCGGGCTCGGCGCGGTGTTTCTGCATCTCAAGGCGGAGATGAACTTCCACCGCATGTTCGAGGCGGAGATCGAAAACTTCGAGCGCGAGGCGTTGGAGAAGCGGCAGGCCGAGGCGCTCGCCGCCGCGGGTCTCCAAGACGTGCCTCGCTAGCAAGACCGGCTTCGGAATGACGGATATCGCCGCACGGCCGGGAAGCTGGCAGGAGCTGCTCTCGGGCGGCAACCTCGCCCGTCTCTTTCTGGTCTGCTTCGGGGTCTGGCTGCATGCCGCCGACAGCCTCGTGGTAGCGACAATGACGCCCGCCATCGTCGCCGACATCGGCGGCGCGCGGTTGGTGGCGTGGATGGTGGTTCTTTACCAAGTAGGCTCCATCGCCGCCGGGGCCTCGGGCGCGATTCTCTCCAGGCGATACGGCCTGAAAGCGGCGATGAGCGTTGCAGCGCTGACCTATATGGCCGGCTGTGCGGTGAGCGGGCTTGCACCGGCCATGTGGGTGATGCTCCTCGGCCGCCTGGCGCAGGGGCTCGGCGGCGGCGGGCTGGTGGCGATGTCCTTCGTGGCGGTGACGCGACTGTTTCCGCGCACCGCCATGCCGCGCGCGCTTGCCGCCTTGTCTGCGCTATGGGGGACTTCCGCATTTGTCGGACCGCTGGTCGGCGGCCTTTTTGCGGATGCGGGGGTCTGGCGTGGCGGCTTCTGGCTGTTCGCCGCTCAGGCGATCGTGCTGGCGGGCGTGATCTCGCTCAGTAGGTCGCTGCCGCCGCGCAAGGGCGGGGAGACCCAGGGAGGCTTCCCGGTCTGGCGCATCATCGTGCTGTCGCTCGGCGTGGTGGCCGTGGCTGCCGCCGGCATCGAGGTCGCACCCGCGCGGACCGCGTTACTGATCACCGCCGGTCTTTTTCTCATCGGTCTGTTTCTGCATCTCGACAGCCGCCGGGAAGGGAGCCGGCTGCTCCCGGTGCGCGCTGTCGATCCGCGCACCGGTGTGGGCGCCGGCCTGCTGATTGTCCTGTGCTTCTCTGCCGCGACCATCGGTTTCACGGTGTACGGGCCGCTGCTCATCATCCGGCTGCATGACGTGCGGGCGCTGACCGCCGGCTACCTGGTGGCATCGTCCTCCATCGGCTGGTCGGTGATGTCGATTCTCGTCTCAGGCTTCGGCGAGAAACGGGACGGCATGATGATCCAGGGAGGGATGATCGTGCTGACCGCCAGCATTCTGGGATTCATGCTTGCCGTACCCTATGGGCCGGTATGGGCCGTGCTGCTGCTGGCCGTGCTCGAAGGCATCGGCTTCGGGATGTCCTGGACCTTCACTTTACGCCGGATGACGCTGCTGGCACCGGAGAGCGATGCGGAGCGTGCCGCCTCGGCGATGCCGACGCTGCAGCAGCTGGGGTATGCGATCGGAGCGGCGTATGTTGGCATCGTCGCAAACGCCGCCGGGATCGCCGACCGGTTCGCGCCGGCAACGGCGAGGAACGTGGGGTTCTGGATCTTCGCCGCCTGCCTGCCGCTGGCGGCAGTCGGGCTCTACGCCGCATGGTGCTTCGTGCGGTTCGGCGAGGCGCGCAAGGGATAGCCGGCGAGGAATGCCGCCGGAGGGGAGAGCTGGATGTTCGAGGGCTTCGAGGTGCATCGGATCGAGACGGAGGAAGCGACGATCCGCGCCCGGGTGGGCGGCAGCGGGCCGGGCCTGCTCCTGCTGCACGGCTATCCGCAGACGCACATGATGTGGCACGCGATCGCCCCGCGCCTCGCGCAGGACTTCACGGTGGTCGCTCCGGACCTCCGGGGCTACGGCGAAAGCTCCAAGCCGGCCGATGCGCCTGACCATGAGTCCTATTCCAAGCGGGCGATGGCGCGCGACCAGATCGCTGTGATGCGGCGTTTCGGTTTCGAGCGCTTCGCGGTGGTCAGCCACGACCGCGGCGCGCGGTGCGGCTACCGGATGGCGCTCGACCATCCGGAGCGGGTGGAGAAGGTTGCGGTGCTCGACATCCTGCCGACGCTTGAGCACTACCGGCGCGCCGACACCGCTTTTGCCATGGCATATTGGCACTGGTTCTTCCTGCCGCAGCCCTATCCCCTCCCGGAGACGCTGATCGGGGCCAATGCGGAATGGCTCATGAGCCTGTTCTGGCGGGGAGGGGATTTCGTGCATCCGGAGGCGCTCGCCGACTACGCGCGCGCGATCCGCGATCCGGAGACGGTCCATGCGATGTGCGAGGACTACCGCGCCGGCGCGACCTACGATCTGAAGGCCGACGAGGCGGATTTCGGCAAACGCAAGATCGCCTGCCCGCTCTTGGCCCTTTGGGGCGCCAAAGGCGTGGTGGGGAGGCTCTACGACGATCCCATCGCCATATGGCGGGACTGGGCGGATCAGGTCACCGGCCAGGCCATCGACGCCGGCCATTTCCTGGCCGAGGAGCGGCCGGAAGACACGCTCCGGGCGCTCTCCGCGTTTCTGCTGCCTAGCGGCTGAAACTCGAGCCAATGCGGCACCTCGGCCCGTTGCCCCTTTTTCCGAGCGTGTGTTAAAGCGTCCGCAGCGCTCGCTTGCCGCTGGGGAGATCATGGCCGAACACACGCATTCCGGGCCCGTCGAGGTTGGCGCCCCGATGGACTATGCCGAGCACCAGCGCACGTTCGCCGGTTTCGTGACGATGACCAAGATCGGGGCGCTTGCAACGATCGCGATCGTCCAGTCGCTGACGCTCTTCGGCATCGCTGCCCACGGCTTCTGGCTCGGCGTTCTGATGATCGTGCTGATGTTCGCCGCCACCGCCGCGGGCCTTCTGATGAAGGGCTCGATCAGGCCGCTGATCGGTGTCGTGATCATCGGTTTCGTGTTTATGGTGCTGACCCTCGGCCAATAGCAGATGCGCGTCGCCGTCCTGAAGGAGGATGCTGCGGTCGAGCCGCGCGTCGCGGCGACGCCGGAATCGGTCAAGAAGCTTGTCGGGCTGGGTGCAACCGTCGCGGTCGAAGCCGGCGCAGGGGCTGCGGCCGGCATGCGCGACGATGTCTATCGCCAGGCAGGCGCGGAGATCGCAGATAGCGCCGGCGCGGCGCTTGCCGGCGCCGACCTGGTCCTGAAGGTGCGGAGGCCGGATGATCTCTCCGGCTATCCCCGCGGCGCAGCGGTCGTGGCGCTGATGGACCCCTACGGCAACGAAGAGGCGCTGAAGCGCATGGCGGAAGCCGGCGTGATGGCCTTTTCGCTGGAGCTGATCCCGCGCATCACCCGCGCGCAGGTGATGGACGTGCTGTCGAGCCAGGCGAACCTTGCCGGCTACCAGGCGGTGATCGAGGCAGCCGCGCATTTCTCGCGCGCCTTTCCGATGATGATGACGGCGGCCGGAACGGTTCCTGCCGCGCGCGTCTTCGTGATGGGCGCAGGCGTCGCCGGGTTGCAGGCGATCGCGACGGCGCGGCGACTCGGCGCGATCGTCACCGCGACCGACGTTCGTCCCGCCGCCAAGGAGCAGGTGGCCTCGCTCGGCGCGAAGTTCATCGCGGTCGAGGACGAGGAGTTCAAGGCGGCGGAGACTGCCGCCGGCTATGCCAAGGAAATGTCGAAGGAATACCAGGCGAAGCAGGCGACGCTCGTCAGAGGATCACATCGCCAAGCAGGACATCGTGATCACGACCGCCCTTATCCCCGGCCGTCCGGCGCCAAAGCTGGTCAGCGCCGAGATGGTCGCCTCGATGGCCGATGGCTCGGTCGTCGTCGACCTCGCGGTGGAGCGCGGCGGCAACGTCGAAGGGGCGGTGCCCGGGCAGGTCGCCAAGGTCGGCGGCGTGACGATCATCGGCTATCTCAACATGGCCGGCCGCATCCCGGCTTCGTCTTCGGCGCTGCTCGCCCGCAACATCTACGCCTTCGTCGAGCCGATGATCGACAAGGAGACGAAGGCGCTCAACATCAAGCGCGACGACGAGATCGTCGCGGCGACGCTGCTGACAGCCGACGGCGCGATCGTGCATCCGGCCTTCATGCCGAAGCCGGCCGCCGATTCCGCGCATGAGGGAGGGCAGGGCTGATGGACAGCGAAGCTCTGAACGACGCCGTCGTGCAGGCGCAGACGGCCGCGCAGGCTGCGGCGCAGGCGGCGGAGCAGGCGCGCACCGCCGCGGAGCAGGCGGCGCAGATCGCGCTTCAGCACGAGTCTACGATCGATGCAGCGGGCGCCGCCGCGCATGCGATGTCCGGCGGCGTCATCGATCCCTTCGTCTTCCGCTTCTCGATCTTCGTGCTCGCGATCTTCGTCGGCTATTACGTGGTCTGGTCGGTGACGCCGGCGCTGCACACGCCGCTGATGAGCGTCACGAACGCCATCTCCTCGGTCATCGTCGTCGGCGCGCTGCTTGCGGTCGGCGTCGATCTCGTCGGGGCGGGAACCGGAATCGCCCGCGTCTTCGGCTTCTTGGCGTTGATGCTTGCAAGCGTGAACATCTTCGGCGGCTTCCTCGTCTCGCAGCGCATGCTCAGTATGTACAAGCGGAAAGAGCGGGCGGCGCGCTGATGTCGGCAAGTTTCACCGCCTTCCTCTATCTGGTCTCGGGCGTCCTCTTCATCCTGGCGCTGCGCGGCCTGTCGCATCCCGAATCGAGCCGCCGCGGCAACTTCCTCGGCATGATCGGCATGGCGCTTGCCGTGCTGACGACGCTCTTCGGGAGCCCGCCCGCCGGCTTCTTCGCCTGGCTCCTGCTGATCGTTGCACTGATGGCCGGCGGCTCGGTCGGCGCGGTCATCGCGCGCAGAATCCCGATGACTGCGATGCCGCAGCTCGTCGCGGCGTTCCACTCGCTGGTCGGCCTTGCCGCCGTGCTCGTCGCTGCGGCGGCGCTCTACGCACCGCAGGCTTTCGGCATCGGCACGCTGGGCGATATCCACGGGCAGGCGCTGATCGAGATGTCGATCGGCGTCGCCATCGGCGCCATCACCTTCACCGGCTCGATCATCGCCTTCCTGAAGCTCGACGGGCGCATGTCGGGGAAGCCGATCATCCTGCCGATGCGGCACGTGATCAACATCGCGCTGGCGGTGCTGATCGTGTTCTTCATCTACAGCCTGGTCACGACCGAGAGCCGCTTCGCGTTCTGGCTGATCGTGCTTCTCGTCGCTGGCGCTCGGCGTCCTCATCATCGTCCCGATCGGCGGCGCCGACATGCCGGTCGTGATCTCGATGCTGAACTCCTATTCCGGCTGGGCGGCGGCAGGCATCGGCTTCACGCTCGGCAACACCGCGCTCATTATCACGGGAGCGCTCGTCGGCTCTTCGGGCGCGATTCTCTCCTACATCATGTGCAAGGGGATGAACCGCTCGTTCATCTCCGTCATCCTCGGCGGCTTCGGCGGCGAGACGGCGGGGCCCGTCGCCGACCTTGGCGACAAGACGGTCAAGCAGGGTTCTGCGGAGGATGCGGCGTTTCTGATGAAGAACGCGTCGAAGGTCATCATCGTGCCGGGCTACGGCATGGCGGTGGCGCAGGCGCAGCACGCGGTTCGTGAACTCGCCGACAAGCTGAAGGCGCATGGCGTCGAGGTGAAATACGCCATCCATCCAGTCGCCGGCCGCATGCCGGGGCACATGAACGTGCTCCTCGCCGAGGCGAACGTCCCCTACGACGAGGTGTTCGAGCTTGAGGACATCAACTCGGAATTCGCGCAGACCGACGTCGCCTACGTGATCGGCGCCAACGACGTGACCAATCCGGCGGCGCGCGACGACCCGTCCTCGCCGATCTTCGGCATGCCGATCCTCGACGTGGACAAGGCCGCGACCTGCCTGTTTGTGAAGCGCTCGCTCGCCTCCGGCTACGCCGGCATCGACAACTCGCTGTTCTACAAGCCGAATACGATGATGCTTTTCGGCGACGCCAAGAAGATGACCGAGGACATCGTCAAGGCGCTGGATTAGGGGCGCGGCATCCTGCCGAGGCGCCGCAGCGCCTCCCGCGCGTCCTCGCTTTCGTAGGCGGCCGCGCGCTCGTACCAGCGAACCGCTTCCTCGATGTCCGCCGGAATGCCATCGCCGGTCTCGTAGCGCCTGCCGAGGGCGTACATCTCCGAGGGACTGCCCGCTGTCGTGGCTTTGCGGTACCATTCGAGCGCAATCGGCTTCGATTTCTCGACCCACGGCGGGGTCTTGCCGCTGCGGATGTCGGTGATCGCTTCGGTGACGGTGCGAAGTCCAAGCGAGTCCAGCACCGATGCGATCACTTTGATGTTGATGGCGGATTCCTTCTTTTCAGGCGCTTTGCGTCTCTGTTCTTCCGACACCGTGGTGTTGCGGCTCACCCCGGGGTCAGGGGGCGTGTCGCCGGGCACAAACGTCTTGAGTATCTCGCGGCAGGCTGCCCGCACCGTGTTCGAGTCGTCGGTTTCGCGCGCCGTTTCGAGCTCGCTGACGATCTCCATGCGGAGCGTCCGCGATTTCGTTTCCTGAAGCAGCTCGGCAAGCGTCTCGACGGCGGCAATACGCGTGCGAGGCAAAGAGGCAGTGCGGTGGAGGTCGGCGATGGCGAGCTCGAAATTCTCGCGCTCCGCAGGGCGCGCTTCCGGCTCCGGGGGAAGCGCATAGCCGCGGTTCAGGAAGAACGGATCGAAAGAGATGTCGCCCTCCGGCTGGTGAGGCGCATGGATAACGGGGACGGCGGCGCCCGGCCCATGACCCTCCAGAATTCGCGTGCGCGTCTGCTGGAAGACGTCGCGAAACGAGATCTGGCGCTGCTGTCCTTCGATCCCTCCCGCGATGACGTCGACGAGCGCGCCGGTAAACATGGTCAGGCCCTGGGCCGCCGGTGCAAGGGCCGGCTCGCCTTTCGACGACGCCGCGAGCAAGGCGGTGCCGCGCTTCGGGAACGCCTGGAAGAGCTGTTCCTCAACGACGTGGCCGATGCCGTCGGCCTGCCATTCGGTGGCGGCCTTGCCGGCGAAGCAGCAGTCAAACACCAGGAACACGCGCTTCATCGCGAGCTGCGCGTCGAGGGCGACGCGCATCTGCCGCGGCGGGAGCGCGGTGAAGGCCTCATTGTCGGGCTCTGTCGCCCGCAGCATCAGCACGTAGGTCTTGCTCGAATCGGCGAGGAAATCGCCGTGGCCGCAATAATAGATGACGATGTCGGTCAAGCCGCCGTGCTGTTCGAGGAACTTGCGGATCCTGCGGATGATGGCGGCGGGTTCGTCCGGACTGTCGAACAGATCGAGGATCGCCGCTTCGCCGAGCAGGCTCGTGTCGGGCGCCGCCATGATATCGCGAAACGCCGCCGACGATCGCGCGAAGGATTCGTTGTCGAGCCGCCGGCTCGGCGGATAGTTCGGGAACTGGCTTGCGCCGAGGACGAGGACACCGAGCTTCGGCGCGCTGTCGTCAGGGTCCGGCTGCATTTAAGGCCTCGTTCAGCACCACGCGCAGCTTCTCGACCTCGATCTCGCCCGGGCCGAACTCCAGGGCCTGGTTTCCGACCTTGACCTTCAGCCCGCAATGCTCGCGGAAGCAAAGCTCGTAGATGTTGTAGGTGATCGTCGCCAGCTCGATCATCAGCGATGCCGGCGTGGTGACGTGCTCGGCGTATTGAAGAACCAGATGGAGAACGGAGCCGAGGTCCATCGTGTCGGTCCGCTCGCGGACGATCGACAGCGCGCCGTCCGGCACCCCTTCGCCGCGCAGCTTGTCGCGCAGTTCCCGGGTGAGCTGCGTGGATTCGTCCAGCGCCTTGCCTGGGAACGAGATTTCGATGCCTTCCACGGACCCCTTCCTTGGACGCCCGCCATCTCCGCTATCTAAGATTATACGATCGTCGCTTGCAACGCGCCTCGCGCAGATAGGGCGGGCCGCCGATCGCCAAGCCGGCGTCCGGGCGAAGCCGGACAATCGTCAGAATCTGTCTTTCCCGACCGCCGCGAAACGCAATAAGCTCTCTATGGTTGTGGGAGGCGAGCATGGGCGCGGCTGACTCGACGGGTTCCGGCAAACCAGAGGCCACGAAGCAGGCGGTCATCATCATCCATGGGATCGGCGAGCAGCGGCCGATGGAGACGCTGCGTTCGTTCGTCGAGACGGCGTGGTCGCAGAACGAGAAGCTCGGTCCGCTCGCCGGCCGCGAGACGTGGCTCGTGCCTGACGAGACAACCGGCTCGCTCGAACTGCGCCGCTTTACGACGTCCTACCACGGCAAGGTGCGCACGGATTTCTACGAGATCTATTGGGCCGACCTGATGGAAGGCACGACGGCGCGGCAGGTTTGGACCTGGATCTCCGATTTGCTCATGCGCTGGCCGAAGCGTGTGCCGAAGCCGGTGTTCAACGCGTGGATCATGCTGTGGATTCTTTCGCTGGTCGCGGGCGCGTTGTTCCTCAACTCGATCTTCGGCACGGCTCCGACCTGGCTTCCGGGCGACGCCAACGTCGTTCTTGGCGTCGGCGTGGCGCTGATCGGGCTCGTCGCTCTCGTCTGGCTCGCAGCGATCCAGAAGGCGGGCGTCTCGGGCTTCGTGGCCGCCATCGCCCTGCCGCTCGCGATCGGCATCCTGATCTGGTGGATCGTTCCCCCGGATTGGGTCAGACAGAACGCAACGGGCGCATGGCGGCTCATTCCGATGGCCCTCTCCGCGTTCCTCGCCTTTTTCATCAACAACGTGCTCGTTCCTTATCTCGGGGACATATCGCGCTACGTTCGCGCCGCGCCCGACACGATCGCAAGTCGCAAGGCGATCCGCGAGCGCGGGCTTAAGCTGATTGAAGAGCTGCACGATTGCGGGCGCTACCGTCGCATCGTTTTCGCGGCGCACAGCCTCGGCTGCATCATCGCCTACGACTTGATCAGCGAATACTGGGCGCGGCGCGGGCCGAACCCGAAAAATCCCGGCGGACCGGGAACGCTCAAGGCACTCGAAGCGATCGACAAATACACCGCCTGGACCGACGACCAGAGTACGCTTCAGCCGCCGCTGATCGACTTGGAGGACTTCCGCAAGGCGCAGCGCGACGCCTTCGAGGCACTCCGCTCCGAGAGCCACGACTGGCTGATCAGCGACTTCGTGACCCTGGGCTGTCCGCTGACGCACGCCGAATTCCTGATGGCTCGCGACCAAGGGGCGCTGACGCAGTCGAAGCGGGAGCGGCTTTTTCCGGTCGCGCCGCCGCTCCCCGACAATATGAGCGCCGCGCCGAAGGAAAGGTCACTGCTCTACGCGGCGTCGGAGGATCGGGCGGAGTTCGAGGCGGCGGGCGCCCGCAAGGTCGGCAAATGGTATCCGCACCATGCCGCGCCGTTCGCTGTCGTCCGGTGGACGAACATCTTCGACGCGCCGCGCGCCATCTTCTTCGGAGATCTCGTTTCAGGCCCGGTCGTGAACCTCTTCGGGCCCGGGATAAGGGATCGCCCGGTGACGATCAGGCGCCCGTTCCTTTTCGGCACGACCTGGCGCCTCTTCACCCACACCCTTTATTGGGATCTGCCGAACGCTCGCCGTACGAAGTCACTCGATCACATCGAGGCCCTGAGGGAGGCGATTGCCTTCGACGATGTCTAGCGCCGCGGGAGGCGGCCGCTAGCCGGCGCCCTTGGTGCGGCGCATGCCGTCCTTCGCCGGCTGGTAGCTGGCGTTCAGGTTTGCGGCACGGGCGAAAGCGGCGTTCGCCTTCTGCTTCTCGCCGAGCGCCTCGAGCGCCAGTCCCTGATTGGTCCAGGCGATGTAGCTGTCACGGTCGATCTTCACCGCTTCGTTGAAGTCGTCGAGCGCGGTGCGCGCGTCGCCGATCGCGAGATAGGAGACGCCGCGGCCGCCATAGGGCTCGGACGATTTCGGCGAAAGCCCGATCGCGCTGGTGAAGTCTTCGATCGCCGGCTGATGCTGGCCCTGCGCCTGATAGACGAGGCCGCGATTGTAGAACGCCTGCGCGTCGGTGCGGTCGAGCTGAATGGCGTTGTTGTAATCGGCAAGCGCCAGGTCGAGCTGACCGTTCTGGCGGTACATGTTGCCGCGCCCGACATAGGCCGGCGCGTAGCGCGGGTCGGCGCGGAGGGCATTGTTGTAATCGGCGAGCGCGCTTTTCACGTCGCCGTTACGACGGAAGATCAGGGCGCGGTTGTAGTAGGCGCGGGCGAAATTCGGATCGAGCTCGATCGCCTTGTTGAAGTCGGCCATCGCATCGCTGTAGCGGCCGGCCCGCCCGAAGGCGGAGCCGCGCACATTGTAGGCCTCGGGATTGTTCGGATCGCGCGCGATGACGGCGGAGAGCGAATCGATGTTCGTCACAGACGCGGTTGCTGGATCGACGGACACCGGTATGCGGGCCATCTGCGACTGACAGGCGGCAAGCCCAAGCGCCAGGGCGCCAGCGAGCCAGAAGGTCGGGAGGGGAAGGGGGATCGCGCGCATTATCAATTCTTTTTGTGTCCTTTGAGCCCGGCGCCGGTAGCAGGCGCGATCTTAGAACGCCGGGCGCGGCAAAAGGATCAACTGGTCGCGCGGCGCTTGCTCGGGATCAGACCCTCGCGCTGTGCGCGCTTGCGCGCAAGCTTGCGTGCGCGCCGGACCGCCTCGGCCTTCTCGCGTGCCTTCTTCTCGGACGGCTTCTCGTAGTGATTGCGGAGCTTCATCTCGCGGAAGATGCCTTCGCGCTGCATCTTCTTCTTCAGCGCTTTCAGCGCCTGGTCGACATTGTTGTCCCTGACGATCACCTGCACGTCCGTCCATTCCTTTCCCGTCTCTCCCCGTTTCGGCAAAGCCAAGCGTGCGTGGGCTCCGCCAAGGCGCTGAAATCGAGGATGCTGATCGCTTCGCCGACACCGGGGCCGGCAAGGTGGCCGCGCATATACTGCTACTCGGTGGAATTGTCCACCGCCGGTGGCTGCTTCGGCGGCCCTGCGATCGCGGTCTGGAACACGCCGCTCTTCAGCCGCGCCCAGTCGTCGGCGGCCTTCTGGGCGGCCTGAAGCGCCTCGGGATCGATCCGTTTCAGCAAGTCCTCCAGGTGGTCGTCTTCGATCCCGTCGAGTTTGGCAATCAGATACCAGCGCGCGGCTGCCGCCGTATCGGCCTTCACGCCGTCGCCCGCGGCGTACATGCGCGCCAGGCGGAGCTGCGCCACCGGGTTATCGGTCTCTGCGGCACGGGTGAACCATTGGGCGGCCTCCGCCAAGTCCTTCTTAGTGCCGCGCCCGTTGGCCAGCATGATCGCGTATTCGACCTCGGCGCCGACATGGCCGTTCTTCGCGGCCTCGGCAAACCAGCGTGTCGCCTGCGCTTCATCGGCGGCGACGCCTACACCGTCGACGTAAAGCCCGGCGAGCGTGTATTGCGCGTCGATGTCGCCCAATCCCGCCGCGCGTCGCAGGTACGCCGCGGCCAGCATCGCGTTCTTTTCGGCGCCCTTGCCCTGCAAGAGCATGTAGGCGAGTTCGCGCGCGGCGCCGGGCTGATCGTCGTCGGCGGCCTTGCGGAAGAGCTCAGCTGCCTTGGCTGGATCGCGCTCGACCCCGCTCCCATCGAGATAAAGCTGGCCGAGCGCATAGAGGGCCTCGGGGTCGCCGGCGTTTCCGGCGAGCTTGTACCAATCGGCGGCGGCCGCGAGATCCTGCTTCACGCCAAGCCCGCGCGAAAGCAGGAGGCCGAGCAATGTTTGCGCCGCGGCGTCTCCCTTCTTCGCGCGGTCGAGCGCCAGCGAGAACGCGGTCAGGAACCAGCCGCGCTGGTAGGCCCCGAACGCGTAGTCGGGCGGAAAGGCGGATTCTTCGCCGGCGGCCGTCAGCCCCTTGTCGATGCGCTGGTCGACGCCGATCGGATCGAGCGTCGTGTGCAGCCGTTGCGGGCTGGTCGGCGCCTTGAGCGACACGTCGCCCTCGCCAAGATCCGGCTCGATCGAGATCCCCACCGAACTGTTGATGTCGGGCGCCGTTGCCTCCGGCGGGACCGTGCCGGCGGCGGCGCCGACGCCCTGGTCGATCCGCTCTTCGATCGACTTCGAGCTGTCCGCCTCCGCGCCCCACGAGCGCGTGGCCGGCGCGAACGCGAGGAGGAGCGCGAGGAGTACGAGAGGCCTCATGCCGCCCGTCGCCCTTCCTTGGCGAGGATTGCGATCGCCGCGCGGACCGCCTCGCCGGGCCCTGCCGGATGTGACCAGACGGCGTCGCCGAGCGCGACGAAGGCGGCGCCGGTCGCTGCCGCTTCGCCGACACTGTCGAGCGTGCGGCCGGCCATGACGACGGCCGGAATCGCCATCAGCTCCGACCACCATTCCGCGAGGTCGAGCGCCTTCGGGTGCGCCGCGTCATGCGTGTCGCCGTGCGGGCGGCCGAAGAAGATATAGTCGGCTCCCGTCTCGCCCGCCTCCATGGCGGCGTGGCGCGACGCGATGTTGCCTGCCCCGACGATCCGCTTCGGGCGGAACGACGCGATCGCAAGCTTCAGATCCTCAAGGCTACTATCAATCTGGACGCCGTCGGCCTTGGCCCGGCCCGCGAGCCGCGTGTCGCCGGCAACGAGCGCGGCCGCGCCTCCCTCCTGGATCGCGGATACGAGCGCTTCCAAGCCGCTCTCGGTCGCGGTTGTGATCAGGACAGCCGCCACGTCGCCCGCCACGAGCGCCTCACCGAGGCGCGGCAGGAAGCTCGTCGCGTCGATCTCGGGCGGCGTGACGAGGAACAAGCGGGTGGATTCGGCTCGATCCGTCATTTCCGGAAGATGGGAAGGAGATTGCGCTCCTTCCAACCGATCAATCCGGCGATTTTCGGGTCGATGGCCTCAGGCCGCCTTGCGCTCGAGATCCCGCTTCCAAGCACCGGTCGCGGCAAGCCCGTTCATCTTCGCGCGATGCGTGAAGGCTGCCTGCGCGGCCTTCACGTTCTCCGGCTTGCCGGCCCAGGCCGCGATCGCCGCCGCCTGCAGTGCCCGGCCATACGAGAAGGTGAGCTTCCAGGGCAGGTCGTACATGGCGTTCATCGCGGAAAGGTGCGCCGTCGCGTCCTCGTCCGACTGGCCGCCGGAAAGGAACGCGATACCGGGGACCGCGGGCGGCACGGTGGCTTTCAACGCCTTCACGGTCTTCTCCGCGACCTGCTCGACGCTCGCCGTCGTGCCGGAATGCTGACCGGGCACCACCATGTTCGGCTTCAGCACCATGCCTTCGAGGTTCACACCCGCGACGAACAGCTCCTGGAAGACCGCCTGAAGCGTCCACACCGTCACGTCGAAGCAGCGGTCGATCGTGTGCTTGGCGTCGGTGCCGTCCATCAGGACTTCCGGCTCGACGATCGGCACGATCTTCTGTTCCTGGCAAAGCGCAGCGTAGCGCGCGAGCGCCTGCGCGTTGGCATGGATGCAGTTCCAGGTAGGCCGGCCGTCGTCGCCGATGGTGATCACGGCACGCCATTTCGCGAAGCGGGCGCCGAGGCCGTAATACTCCTTCAGCCTGCCGCGCAGCCCGTCGAGCCCCTCGGTGATCTTCTCGCCTGGGAAGGCGGAAAGATCCTGCGCGCCCGCGTCGACCTTGATGCCGGGCACGGAGCCGGCGGCGGTGATCAGGTTGACCAGCGGCGTGCCGTCCTTCGCCTTCTGGCGGATCGTCTCGTCGAAGAGGATGACGCCGGAGATATAGTTCTTCATGGCGTCGCCGGTGGAGAACATCAGCTCGCGATAGTCGCGGCGGTTCTCCTCGGTGTTGTCGATCTTGATCGTATCGAAACGCTTCTTGATGGTGCTCGTGCTCTCGTCGGCCGCGAGGATGCCCTTGCCTTCGGCGGTCATCTTGATCGCAATGTCTTCCAGCCTCTCGCTCATGGCTGATCTCCCTTTTAAGCTCTTGAGCCTCTGATCAATTTCCGGCCTTGCGGAGCGCCTCGACGCCCGGAAGCGCCTTGCCTTCGAGCCATTCGAGGAAGGCGCCGCCTGCGGTCGAGACGTAGCTGAAATCGTCCGCGACACCGGCATGGTTGAGCGCTGCGACCGTGTCGCCGCCGCCCGCTACCGAGAGCAGCTTTCCGGCGCGCGTGCGCTCGGCGGCGTGCTTCGCCGCAGCGACGGTGCCGCGATCGAATGGCGTTTTCTCGAACGCGCCGAGCGGCCCGTTCCAGACCAGCGTCGCCGCCTTGTCGATCCATTCGTTGATCGCCGCGACGGTCTTGTCTCCGACATCGAGGATCATCTGGTCGGCGGCCACCTTGTCGGCGGGGACCGTCGCGTGCGGCGCGTTCGCCTCGAACGCTGTGGCGGTGACTACGTCGGTCGGAAGCACGACGGCGCAGCCCTTCTCGGCGGCGGAGAGCATGATCTGCTTCGCCGTCTTCTCAAGGTCCGGCTCGTTCAGCGACTTGCCGATCGCGACGCCCTTTGCAGCGAGGAACGTGTTCGCCATGCCGCCGCCGATGACCAGCGCGTCGACCTTCTGGATCAGGTTGGCGAGAAGCTCCAGCTTCGACGATATCTTGGCGCCGCCGATGATGGCGACGACCGGGTGTCTTGGGTTGCCGAGCGCCTTGTCGAGCGCCTCAAGCTCCTCCTGCATCGCCAGCCCGGCATAGGCGGGAAGCTTGTGCGCCAGCCCCTCGGTCGAGGCGTGGGCGCGATGCGCGGCGGAGAAGGCATCGTTGACGTAGAGGTCGCCGAGCTTGGCGAGCTGCGCGACGAAAGCCGGATCGTTCTCCTCCTCGCCGGCATGGAAGCGCGTGTTCTCCAGGACTGCGATGCCGCCATTCGCGAGAGCCTTGACGGCAGCTTCCGCCTCCGGGCCGACGCAGTCATCGACGAAGGCGACGGGGCGGCCGATCACTTTGGCCACTGCGGCGGCGACTGGCTTCAGCGACATTTCCGGGACGCGCTTTCCCTTCGGCCGCTCGAAATGCGCAAGAATTGCCACCTTGGCGCCGGCATCGGACAGCGCCTTGATCGTCGCAGCGACGCGCTCGATCCGCGTCGCATCGGTGACCGCGCCGTCCTTTACCGGCACGTTCAGGTCGACGCGCAGGAGCACACGCTTGCCGGTGATGTCGCCCGCGTCCTTGAGGGTCCGGAACCGCATTTCAGCCTATCGTAATGGATTGAACGGCAGCCTCATATCATCCGATGCGCTCGGTTGACAGGGGTCGCCGGCTCATCGATTGAGGCGGCAAAGGACGCGCGACTTGACGCAAGCCGGCCAGACCCTGACCCGCCTCGACAAGGCCATCCGCCGGCTCAAGGCGCAGCGCACCTGTCTCGACTGGGCGGTAGCCGAGATCGCCGGAATTCCCGGCATCGTCCTGGAGCTTGGGCTCGGCAACGGCCGCAGCTTCGATCACCTGCGCGCGCGCCTGCCGGGGCGCGAGATCCATGTCTTCGAGCGCTCGCCGCAGGCGCATCCGGCCGCGACGCCGGCGGCCGATCGGCTGATCGTCGGTAATCTCGAAGACACGCTGCCGGCCGCGTGCAAGCGCTTCGGCGGCAACGCGGCGTTCGTGCATTCCGACATCGGCACCGGCGACGACGAGCGCAACCGCCGCTTCGCCGTCTGGCTCGGACCGCAGCTGCTGCCGCTCCTCGCGCCGGGCGCGATCGTGGTAAGCGACCAGACGCTTCCTGCGCTGGAGGACATTAGAATCGCGCCGCCGGAGGGCGTCGGGGAAGACCGCTATTACCTTTACCGGGCGCACCGCTCGGGCTGAGCGCGCTTGCTGACGGCGACGCAAAGAACGATCATCGTCCCGAGCGGTCGTTAAGTACCGCAGACAATTTTCGGGAGGGTGTCACGATGAGATTGCTTCAGCTTTGCATTGCGCTTGCGGCGGTGGCCGTTGCGGTCCCGGCCTCGGCGTTCGAGATTTCCAGCCCCGCCGTCGGCAGCGACGGCACGATCCCCGACAAATACACCGCCAATGCGTTCGGCTGCAGCGGCGACAACGTTTCGCTGCCGCTGGAGTGGAAAGATGTGCCGGCAGGCGCCGCCAGCCTCGCGCTGACGATCTACGACCCCGACGCACCGACCGGCAGCGGTTTTTGGCACTGGGAGGTGGCGAACCTGCCGCCGACCACGACGAGCTTACCGGAAAATGCCGGCGTGGCAGGAAATGCAAACCTTCCCGCAGGCGCCGTGCAGTCGCGGAACGACGCCGGCACCTCGGCCTATTTCGGTCCCTGTCCACCGCAGGGCGACGCGCCGCACCACTACGTCATCACGATCTTCGCGGTGAAGGCGGACAAGCTTGCAGTCGACGAGAATGCGTCCGGCGCCGTTGTCGGCTTCAATCTGCATTTCAATACACTCGACAAGGCGAGCGTCACCTACACCTACGGGCGCTAGGGCAAGCGAACTCAGGCCCCCGCAAATCTGCGGGGGCCTGAGTCGTCTGGAAACGCATCGGAACGGATTGCCGGGTCGAGCCCGGCAATGACGACGGAGGCGGGTGCCCGGCGCAGGTGCCGAGCGCGGCGTTAGCCGAGCTTTCCCATCACGACCGCGGTGTCGGCCATGCGATTGGAGAAGCCCCACTCGTTGTCGTACCAGGAGACGACGCGCACGAACGTGCCGTCGATCACCTTGGTCTGGTCGAGCGGCACGGTGGAGGACGCGGAATCGTGGTTCAGGTCGGAGGAGACGAGCTTCTCCTTCGTCACCTCGAGGATTCCCTTCAACCTGTTCGACGCAGCCGCAGCGATGATGGCGTTGTTGACCTCATCCGGGGTGGTGGCGCGCTTGGCGACGAACTTGAAGTCCACCAGAGAGACGTTCGGCGTCGGCACGCGCATCGAAGCGCCGTCGAGCTTGCCGTTGAGATCGGGGATGACGAGGCCGACGGCCTTCGCTGCGCCGGTCGACGTCGGGATGATGTTGAGCGCCGCGGCGCGCGCCCGATAAAGGTCCTTGTGCAGTGTGTCGAGCGTCGGCTGGTCGCCGGTGTAGGAGTGGATGGTGGTCATGAAGCCGTGCTGAATACCGATGGCGTTGTGGAGCACGTGCACAACCGGGGCCAGGCAGTTGGTCGTGCACGACGCGTTCGACACGACGATGTGGTCCTTGGAGAGCTTGTCGTCGTTGACGCCATAGACGACGGTGAGGTCGGCGCCTTCGCCCGGCGCGGAGATCAGAACCCGTTTGGCGCCGGCCTTGAGATGCGCCATGGCCTTCTCTTTCGAGGTGAAGTGGCCTGTGCATTCGAGCGCGATGTCGACGCCAAGCTCCTTGTGCGGCAGATTCGATGGATCGCGCTCTGCCGTCACCTTCATCGGTCCGAGGCCGGCATCGATCGTGTCGCCGTCGACCTTGACGTCGTGCGGAAACTTGCCGTGGACGGAGTCGCGGCGCAGCAGATGGGCGTTCGTCTCGACCGGGCCGAGGTCGTTGATGGCGACGACCTCAATGTCCTTGCGTCCCGATTCCACAATGGCGCGAAGCACCAGTCGGCCGATGCGGCCAAATCCATTGATTGCGACCCGTACGGCCATGGTTCCTGTCTCCGATCGTTCTATGCGTTGTGCCGCTTTGCAACGGCCTCGGCGACCGCTTCTGCGGTGATGCCGAAATACTTGTAGACTTCCTTGTAGGGCCCGCTGGCGCCGAAGCCGTGCATGCCTACGAAGAGCCCGTCCGGCCCGATCAAGGCGTCCCAGCCGAAGCGCACCGCAGCCTCGACGGCAAGCTTCACCGGCGCATCGCCGATCACCTTGGCGCGGTAGTCGTCAGGCTGCTGCAGGAAGAGCTCGAGCGAGGGGACCGAGACGACGCGCGCGGCAATGCCCTTATCCTTCAGGAGTTTCTGCGCGTTGATCGCGAGCTCGACCTCGGAGCCCGAGGCGAAGAGCGTTGCGAGCGCTTTTCCCGACGCCGGGGAAATCTCGTAGGCGCCGAAGGCGCAGAGATTGCGCTCTCCCGCATCGCTGCGCGACGGCGTCAGATTCTGACGCGTTAGGGCCAGCACCGTCGGCCCGTCGATGCGCTCCAGGGCGAGCTGCCAGCACTCTGCCGTCTCCAGCGTATCTGCCGGGCGGAAGACCCGCATGTTTGGCATGCAGCGGAGCGCCGCCAGATGCTCCACCGGCTGGTGCGTCGGGCCGTCCTCGCCGAGGCCGATCGAATCGTGCGTCATCACGTAGACGACCGGGATCTCGGAGAGCGCGGCGATGCGCATGGCCGGGCGTGCATAGTCGGTGAACACGAAGAACGTCGCGCCGACCGGCTGCAGGCCGCCGTGCATGGCGATACCGTTCATGGCCGCCGCCATGCCGTGCTCGCGGATGCCGTAGTGGATATAGCGGCCGGAAAAGTCGCCGGGCTTCACGTCGACGGCCTGCTTCGTCCGCGTGTTGTTCGAGGGCGTCAGGTCGGCGGAGCCGATCGCCAGTTCCGGCATCGCCGGCACGATCGCTTCCAGCACCACTTCGCTCGACTTACGGGTCGCGAGCGTCGGCTTGTCGGCCGCGATCTTCGCCTTCAGCGTGGCGAAAGCCTCCGCCAGAGCCGCCGGTCGCTTGCGGGCGAAGCGGCGCTCGAACTCGCTGCGTAGCTTCGCGTCCTTTGCAGCAAAGCGCTTCTTCCATTCAGCGTTCGCCGACTTGCCGCGCGCGCCGGCCTCGCGCCACGCGGTCAGGATGTTCTCCGGGACCTCGAACGGACCGTAATTCCATTCGAGTGCTCTCTTCGCGCCGGCGAGTTCCTCGGCGCCGAGCGGTTCGCCGTGCGCCTTGGAGGTGCCGGCTTTCTTCGGCGCGCCGTATCCGATCACCGTCTTGCAGGCGATCAGGCTCGGCCTGTCGGACTTCAGCGCCGCGTCGATGGCTTCCGCCGCTGCTTCCTGGTTCATCCCCTCGATGCTGGTGGCGTTCCAGCCCGCCGCGCGGAAGCGCGCGACCTGATCGACCGAGTTGGCAAGCGTCAGCGGCCCGTCGATCGAGATGCCGTTGTCGTCGAAGAGGAAGATCAGCTTGTTGAGCCTCAGGTGCCCGGCGAGCGCGATCGCTTCATGGCTGATGCCTTCCATCAGGTCGCCATCGGAGCAGAGCACAAAGGTCTTGTGATCGACGACATCCTCGCCGAACTCGGCAGCGAGCATCCGCTCGGCGAGCGCCATGCCGACGGACGTGGCAACACCCTGGCCGAGTGGCCCGGTGGTGGTCTCGACGCCTGTCGTCATGAAGCTTTCCGGGTGTCCCGGCGTCTTGGAATGCAGCTGCCGAAAACGCTTCAGCTCGTCGAGCGTCATCTCCGGGTAGCCCGTGAGATAGAGCAGCGAATAGAGCAGCATCGAGCCGTGACCGGCGGAGAGCACGAAGCGATCGCGGTCTGGCCAGCGGGGATCGGCGGGATCGAATTTCAGGTAGCGGGTGAAGAGCACAGTCGCGATGTCGGCCATGCCCATGGGCATGCCGGGATGTCCGGAGTTCGCCTTCTCCACGCCGTCCATCGCAAGTGCGCGGATTGCGTTGGCCATTACTTTAGGATCGACAGCGCTGGTCATGGTACCGCCCCGTGGTTTCCGCCGCGAAAAAGCCCCCCACGGCGGCGCCGCGAAGCTGCCTATCCGTCAACTGCTCCAGATTGCGCCGGCACAGATATCAGCTTGCCCCTTCGAGTCAACGCAGGCAATGGCCGGTTTCGGCCGGCAGACGGGTCAGAACTGGACTGCGGGCCTTCGCTGCCGCTGCAGGAGATAGAGGGTCAGCGCCCCGAAACCGGCTGCAATCGAAAGCGGCAGCGCGTTCGGGCCGAAGAGGTCCATGGCGAACCCGATGGGGGTCGAGCCGATGATCGACCCGGCGGAATAGGCCATCCCGAAGCCGGTCGAGACGACGGCGAGGCGCTGGCCGCGAAAGTCCTGTCCGATCAGGATGACGCCGAGCGTGTAGATGCCGGAAATGGTGCCGCCGGCGAGGAAAACGACCGGCGCGACCAGCATGCCCTGCGCGATCACGATGGGCAGGAGCAAACAGGAAAACGTGGCGACGAGCCCGCAGATCTGCAGCGTGCGGGTGCGGCCATAGTGGTCGGCCATCCATCCGAGGAGGGCGATGAGAACCGCCTCGCCGAGGCTGAAGATGGCGACGAGCGTCGGCGCGTTGCCTTCGCTCCAGCCATTGGCCAGGCCGTAGAGGGGGAGAAGCGCCTGCATTGCCGTTTCGCCGACGCCGGCAAGGAAAGCGGCGCCGACCAGTGCGCCGGTCAACGAGATCGCTGCTCGCAGGCCCCCGACGCTCACGCCGTCCTCTTCCGCCTCGCCGATGGCGGAGGGGATCGAGAGCGCCACCACCACGCCGATCACGAGCGGGACGATCGGCACGATGAGCGGCAGCGATCCGGCAGCGCCGGTGATGCTCAGCATCAACGGCCCGACGAACTGGCAGGCCGCATAAAGCGTCCCGGAGGCCCCGATGATCCGCCCGCGGTTCCTGTCGTCGACCGCGCCGTTCAACCAGATTTCGGTGGTCGTCCAGAGCGCCGAGAAGCAGGCGCCCATAACGAGGCGCGCCGCGAACCAGACCCATGTCGCATCAAAGGCGAGGATCGCCAGGAAGGAGAGGGCGGAGATGGCGAACTGCGCCGCCACCAGCCGCTTCAGCCCGAAAGCGTCGATCAGGCGCGGCAGGAACGGGCCGACGAAAAGAATGCCGGCCCCGGCCAGCGATGCGTTCAGCCCGATCAGCCAGTTGGCGAGCTCCCGCTTCTCAAGCGCCAGCGAAAAGAAGGGATAGGAGTAGCCAAAGAGCAGCGCCTCCGCGCCGATCAGGAAAAGAACGCCCGCAACCCGCCACAGCTTCATCGCATGGCCCTTAGATCACGCATTCAGATGACGCACTGCGGGTCCTCACACCAGCAGCGGATGTTCTGCGGCACGAGGTTGAAGGTGCGGTAGTCGGCGGTGATCTCCTCGCCGGGCTCGATATCGCGGCTGGCGTAGACGTAAAGCTGCTGTTCCACATGCGCGTTCGGCCGGCAACTGTGGTTCAAATAGTCGACGCCTTCAGGTTCCCAAGTGGGAAGCAGGCAGAGGAGCTTGGAGCCGTCGAGCTTCAGGTGCACCGACTGGCGCCACCAATAGTCCTCGAGCTCGTCCTTGCGGTCGAGGTCGACCATGTAGGCCTTGCCGTCGAAGAAGCCGAGCAGGGCGTCCTTCGGAATAGCGCTCTTTGCGTAGATCGCCTTGTGATCGGGGCGGATCTCGCGAACTTCGATCAGGTCAAAATTGGTGAAGCTCATCGCCCGCTTTCCGCGCTGCCACGAGCCGGCCGCCCGACTGTCCGTCGCGGCTCGGCAAAGACGGCTTGTCGTCGAAGATGACACCCATCCACTTCTCGCAGAGCCGCGACGCGTAGATACGCGGCATCTCGTGCGCATGCTCGTGCTTTTCCAGTTCGCCGAACACCGGATCGTTGTGCGGCGCGAGCCAGAAACGCCGGTCCTCGGAGAGATGAACCGAGCGATGCGGACAAGTGGAGACGCGGTTGTAGCTCTGGATCGTGTTGGTCGACATGTTCTGCCAGATGCCCACGGCGCGCTTCATGACGCCATCCAGGAGATCGCGATTGGTTGCTTCGGAGGGCAGGCATCCGATCCATTTTTGCGACAGTTCGCGGACGAGCATGGCGAAGGCAAATGCGTCCGAGGTGGTGTTGATCGCCGTAAACGGAGCGCTCAGCGACGGATCACAGAGCGGGTCTTCCGGGTTTGACGCGTTGCGGGTGAAGGCGACCGGAAAGAACTCGTAGATCGTTTCTTCTCCGGTGACCGGGCAGGAGAGCTGAAAAGGGAGCGCCACCGCCTCGCCGCTGATCAGTCCGGCCACGCTCGGTGCGAGACCGGCGTCGCGCACGATCGTCCCGAGCAGCCAGAGCTCGTCCTCGACCATCCGGAATGACGAAGTGTCCACTGTCAGGATCGCGAGAAACCCAGTCTTCTCGTAGGCGATTACTTCGCGCCGGAAGTATTCCAGCTCTCGGGCGAAATCCTCACCTGTGCCAATTTGGGACACCTGGTAGCGGTCGAGTTTGAACTCCCGCTTGCCCGCCGAGCATAGAAGCCCGGTGTCGAGCCAATCCTGAAAGACCTTACCATGACCATGAATCGGGCAGCCGACCGCGCGGTCGCCCCCAGGCATGGCCGCTCCGCCGCGAGCGTCCATACGCGCCTCCACGCATATACTTAACAAACAGTAAAACCGCTCCTAGTTTTACGGAGCCGATTAAGGATTTGTCAACTATAAGCTGGACGCGCGAGAGATGCAATGTCTGCGCTCTCTGCGTGTGTGTCTTAGGAAAATTGTTATTTTACAAGACGTTGATGCACTGAATTTTTCGACGAGGCGACTCGCCTCGCTGACCGGCTCAATAAGGTTAATGGCGCAGGAAAACTGGCGATTCTTAGCTAAATTAACCATGTCAATTAATTTCACCGCCATTTCGCCCAGATATTCTTTCGAGCAATCTTGACGGCGGGAAATCTGCGTGCGGGGCGTGATGCCGAAGTCGATCTCAGGCAGGATCACCTTTAATCTGGTGGCGGGGATCCTCCTCACATTCGTGACGGTTGTGGGCTCCATCTTCTGGATGGCGGCGAAGCACAACGAGAGGGCCGCAGAGTCGACGCATACGATGGTGGTTGGCGGGCTGCATGCGATGACGCGGCGCCTGCAGACCACGGTCAATGACTATTCCTGGTGGGAGGAGGCCTACGACGCGTTCGAGCGTGGCGACGCGGAGTGGATCGAAAACAATGTCGGGACCGGCATCACCGAGACCGAGATCGCCGACGTCCTTGCCATCGTCTCGCCGAAGGGCGACATCGCCTATGCCTGGGCCGTGGACAACGACGTTCCGCCGGCCAAGCTGCTGCCGCCCAAGACAGTGGCAGCGGTCGAGCGGCTGGTAAAAGACGCCGCAATCGACAATCTCGCTGCCCGCTCCGCCTATATCGCGACCCCGAAGGGGCCGATGCTGATCTCGGCGTCACACATTGCGCCGGTGTCGCGCGCTGCGGAAATGAAGGGCGCCGACCTGCCGCTTCTCCTGATGGGCCTCTATCTCTCCGATGAGCGTCTCGGCGATCTCGGCAAGACCTTCCTGATTAACGATCTCAGATTCGTCGAGACCACTCCGGGCGAACCCGCCAACGGGCTCGACGTGGAACCCGGAACTCGATATCAACGGCCACCCGTTCGGGCGGTTCGAGTGGACGCCGCCGCGACCGGGTAGGGCGCTTCTGGAAAGCGTTGCGGTTCCGATCGGCGTCGCGCTCTTCACCTTCTGCTCTATCGCGATATGGACGGCGTTCCGGGCACGGAAAATGGCCCTGGACCTTGCAAAAAGCGAGCGGCACGCCGTGGAAGCGGCGCGCACCAACTCGCTCACCGGGCTCATCAACCGGCACGGCTTCAACCAGTTGACGGAAGTGCTCTGCGCGGACTCCGGCGAAGGGTCGCTCGGCATCGTCTATCTCGATGTGAACGGGTTCAAGGGCGTCAACGACTCAATCGGCCATCATGGTGGCGACGATCTCGTGAAGGCGCTTGCGGCGCGGTTCCTGGAGGTGCTGCCGCAGGACTCCTCTCTGGCCCGCGTCGGCGGCGACGAGTTTGCCGTTCTCCTGAGCGGCTACGATACACGGCGGAAGGTCATGCCCATCGCCTCGGCGCTGATGCGCGCAGTGGACCTGCCCTTCTCGATCAGCGGGTTCGAATTCCACGTCACGGTCGCCGTCGGCTACGCGGTGGAGCACTACAGCATCGGTGCAGAGGAGGTGCTTCGCCGTGCCGACCTCGCGATGTACCACGCCAAGGGCGCCGGCGATCGCGAGCCGGTCGCCTATCACCCGAACATGGAGGTCGGGGCGCTCGAGAAGAAGCAGATCGAGCGGGCGCTGCGCCCGGCGCTCGAGCGCGGCGAGCTGACGGTCGCCTATCAGCCGATCGTGCGCGCGAGCGACCACAAGGTTGTGGGACTCGAGGCGCTGGTGCGCTGGCCGTCGTGCGAGCTCGGCTTTGTCGATCCCTCGCTTTTCATCTCAGTCGCCGAGGAGACCGGGCTGATTCACGACCTTGGTCGCTATGTGGTGGAACGGGTCTGCAAGGACGCCAAGCTCTGGCCGGATGTCACGATCGCGATCAACGTCTCGCCGGTCCAGCTCCGGGATCCGGGCTTCGCCGACGATATGCACGCGCTCGTCACAGGCTTCGGCATCGCGCCGGAACGCATTGAGCTGGAGCTGACCGAGGGCATTCTGGTGAAGAACCCGACGCTCGCCAAGCGCAAGCTCGACCGGCTCAAGGAAGTCGGCTTCAAGCTCTCCCTCGACGACTTCGGAACGGGCTTCTCGTCGATCGGCTATCTGCGCCAGTTCCCCTTCGACAAGCTCAAGATCGACCGCTGCTTCGTGCGCGAGATCGGCCTGAACCCGACCGCGAACGCCCTCATCCAGTCGCTCGTCTGCCTCGGGGAAGCCATGGATCTCTCCGTCGTCGCGGAGGGCATCGAGACGAAGACGCAGCTCGACCTGTTGCGCATGCTGCGCTGCGAATTCATCCAGGGTTATTATTTCAGCAAGCCGGTGCCGGCGGCGATCGTAAGCGATCTCCTGGCGGAAGCGGAGGCGATGGCCTCGCCAAAATGGATACCGCGCGAGAGCGCGGTCGCCGCGGCCTAGAAGCGACGCGGGAGCCGCTCGCCGCGGTCAGGCTTCCGGCCGCTCTTCGGCTTCCGGCGCGATAGCCCGGTCTCGCAGTCGCGCCCTGATCCGCATCCAGATGTCGGCCATGACGACGCCGGGTATGGTGTGGCTGTCGCGCTTGACCCTGTGCATGAGCGGTCGGTCGCCGGTGGAGAGAAGCGCAAGACGCGGCGCCTCGTTCTGCTCGAACTTCGCCGCGCAAGCCCGGCGCATCAGTTGCCAGTGATCCCAGGTTCCGGTGTGGATCAGCGTCCCGTCATATTCGAAACGCTCTTGCGGCTCGATGCCCGCCGTGGCGCGCTTGGCCGAGGAGCCGTGGAGCGCCGCGATCCGCGCGCGCGCCTTGGGATCGGCGACCTTCAGCGACTGCCAGAATCCTTCCACGCTCGCATAGGAGCGGCCGTCGAGGTCGAAGGTCGCGTGCGCGAAATTCGCGATCAGGTTCAGCGGCGCGGGCGTACGCGAGGTGATGTTGATCGGCCGGTTGCGCACGGCGTCTTCCGGGCCGATGTCGAAGAATTGGATACCTTTTCCCGAATGTCCGAGACGAAAGACGCGCTCGCCGCGACGCTCGGCGAATGCGTCGAGCGCGGCGCTTTCGTCGTCGCCGTCCGGCACGACAATCAGCACGTCTTCCTTCAGCACGACGCGCATGGCGTCACCCTCCCTCCCCATCGGCATCACCTATTTCCGAACGGGTCTGAAGCCAAGTCGGCCACGGCCCTACGCTCAGCCGATAGCCGCTCTAAGTCGCGGCGCGGCGAAGTCCAGAAATGCGCGTAGCTTGAGAGGGAGCCGCGGCTGGCCTGTATGCACGAGGCTGACCGGCCAGGGGCTCGGTTCGAACTCTTCGAGGACGATCGCGAGCGTGCCGGCGCGGATCGCGCTTGCGACCTGGTAGGAAAGCACACGCGTGACACCGATGCCGGCGACGGCCGCGTCGATGGCGGCTTCGGCGGTGTTCACTGCGAGCCGCGAATGGACGCCGACAGTCAGAGCGGCATTGCCCTTGGCGAAGGTCCATCTGTCGGCAGGCATCAGCGCCTCGAGAGTGATGCAGTCATGCGCGGCGAGGTCCTTCGGGCTTTGCGGAATGCCGCGTTCGGCGAAATAGTCCGGGCTGCCGCAGGTCACGCGGCGGATCGTGCCGACGCGAGCCGCGACCAGGCTGCTGTCAGGCAGCGCGCCGATGCGGACCGCGAGATCGACGTGGTCCTCGATCAGATTGAAGACGCGATCGGCGAGGGCGAGGCGGATGTCGATCGCGGGATAGGCTTTCAGGAACGCCGTCACGACCGGCAGGACGTGCAGCCGGCCGAAGACGACTGGCGAGGTGATCGCAAGGTCGCCTTTCGGCACCTGATACTCACCCCCGGCGGCACGCTCGGCTTCCTCGACGTCCTCCAGGATGCGTTTGCAGGCCGCGACGTAGGCGCTGCCCGCATCGGTCAGCGTGAGGCGGCGGGCCGAACGGATCAGAAGCCGGGTCCCGAGATGCGCTTCGAGCTCCGCGACCTTGCGGCTGACCGTGGCAAGCGGCGCGCCCCGGCGGCGGGCGGCGGCCGAAAGGCTCCCGGCGTCGACCGCGTCGAGAAGCAGCGACATCAACTCCAACCGATCCATGCTCATCCTTCCAAAATATGGGAGGGTATGTCCTGATATTGCCGGATGCTCTTGGTAAATGGAAGCGCGTAGGTCTCTGTGGTGGGGCAAGACGGCCCTAACGGAGAGCCCACATGACTTACCAGACAACCGCAATAAGAGCCGGGAGCGTTTCCGGCCTCATCGCGCCTCTTGCGGCGCGCAGTCCGCAATCCGTGACCTTCGGCACGCTTAATGTCGGCGGGCTGAACATCGCCTACCGCGAGGCGGGCGATCCCGGAAAACCGAAGCTTGTCCTGCTTCATGGGTTTCCCGCTTCGTCGCACCAATATCGCAACCTCATCGTCGCGCTGTCCGGCGACTTCCACGTGATCGCCCCGGACTACCAGGGCTTCGGCAACAGCGACGTGCCGGACCCGAAGACCTACCGCTATACGTTCGACGCCATCGCCGAGACGATCGAAGCGTTCCTCGCGGCGAAGGGTTTCGACCGCTACGGCCTCTTCATGCAGGACTATGGCGGCCCGGTCGGCTTCCGGATCGTCACGCGGCGCCCCGAGGCGCTCGAATGGCTGATTGTGCAGAATTCGAACGCCTACGAGGAAGGCTTCACCGCCGCCTGGGACGGCTTCCGCGGTGCGCTGTGGAAGCAGCGTTCGCCGGAGACCGAGAAGCCACTCGCGGCGTTCCTTACGCACGATGCCATCAAGGGGATCTATCTGCACGGCTCGCCGCGGCCGGAGCTGATCAGTCCCGACAACTGGGAATCCGACTATGGCTTCATGCAGCGCGAGCACGCGGTGCGCATCAACCTCGATCTCTTCTATGACTACCGCACCAACGTACCGCTCTATCCCGCGTGGCAGAAGTTCCTGCGCGACCGGAAGCCGACGACGTTGATCTTCTGGGGTCAGTCCGACCCGTTCTTTACGCCCGCGGGCGGTGACGCTTATCTCCGCGATCTGCCCGAGGCCGAGATGCATCGGCTCGACGCGGGGCACTTCGCGGTTGAGGACAATCTCGACTTCATCGCGACCCGGATGATCGACTTCTACAGGCAGAAGGTCGGCGGCGCCCGTTAGCCTGCGACACTCCTCCTCGACAGCGGAGCGGGGAGGAGTGTCTCTTTCAGCGGGTTCGGAATTGCGAAAAAAATGTTTCGCGGAGGATATGACGATGGACGCTCAAGCCTATTCCAGCGACGTCGCGTTCACGCCGTCGGTCAAAGAGGTGCAAGTCCGCAAGGGGTCACGCGAGGCCTATCACCGCATGGAAGAGCGTGGCGCATGGGAGACGCACATCACGCCGGAGCTTGCGGAATTCATCGCGGCGCAGACGAGCGTCTTTCTCGCGACAGCGAGTGCCGACGCTCAGCCCTACATCCAGCATCGCGGTGGTCCCGCCGGCTTCCTGCATGTGCTCGACGAGAAGACCATCGGCTTTGCGGATTTCGCCGGCAACCGGCAGTACATCACGCAGGGGAACCTTGCCGAGAATCCGAAGGCCTATCTCTTCCTGATCGATTACGCGCATCGCCGCCGCATCAAGATCTGGGGCGAGGCGCGCGTCGTCGAAGGCGACGCCGCACTTGCCGCGCGGCTGATGCCGGACGGCTACAAGGCGCGTCTCGAGCAGGCGATCCTCTTTAGCGTCGGTGCCTGGGACTCAAACTGCCCGCAGCACATCCCGCAGCGCTTCGAGGCGGCCGATGTCGCAGCCGCGCTCGCCGAGCGCGACCAGCGCATCGCGGCGCTTGAAGCGGAGGTCGCGCGATTGAGCGCAAGCGGGCGTTTGGCTGTCTGAACTCAGGCGCCTGTCGCCTTTCTGCGGTGGACGCGCGGCCAGTCCTCGCTTGGATCGGCCGGCGCCGCGGATATCGCGAGCAATGCCGATTGCAGGCGTTCCGTCTCTGACTTTGGCAGAAGCCGCGCGGTCACTTCCTGCTCCTTTCGCCACAGGGGCATCGCTGAGGCGAGGAGCTTCCGGCCGTTCTTCGTCAGCGCCATACGCCGCGTGCGCTTGTCCTCGGCATCCACAGTGATGCGAACCAGCCCGCGTCGCTCGAGCGGCTTCAGGTTGGCCGTGACGGTGGTCCGGTCCATGGCGAGGAGGGCGGCGACGTCGCCGATGGTCGGCGGCTCGGGACGGTTCAGCGACATCATCAGGGAGAACTGGCCGTGGGTCAGCCCAATGGGCCGCAGCGCCTCGTCATAGCGGCGTCCGAGCGCGCGCGCCGCGCGCTGCACATGGAGACACAGGCAGCTGTCGCGGACTTCGTGCGTGACCGAGTATGGCAGCTCGCTCTCTTTTGACATCGGCCTATAATGTTGATATCAACGGAAGTGTCCAGGCATTTCGCCGAATAGGGAATGCGGCCATTCGGCGCTGACATCAAGAAGACCGCTGCGCACTGGGGGAGGCAGAGTTGTCTGAAAGCGTATTAGTCCTCGTCGGCACGACGAAAGGCGCCTTCATTCTGAAGGGCGACGCGGGGCGGCGAACGTTTTCGCTGAGCGGACCCTTCTGCGACGGCTGGCCGATCAATCATGTCCTCGCCAACCCTGAAACCGGCGAAATTTACGCCGGCGGTGGCAACGGCTGGGTCGGACATGATGTCTGGAAAACGGAGGATCTCGGGGCGACGTGGACGCGCTCCGGCGAAGGGCTCGCCTACGAGGACGAAGGCGCGGAGCCGGTTCAGGCGGTCTGGAGCTTCGGATCGCGAAATGGAAGCCTCTACGCCGGTGTGAAGCCCGCCGGGCTTTTCAAAAGCGACGACGGCGGACAATCCTGGCAGCATGTCGCCGGCTTGCAGAAGCATCCCTCGCGGCCGCAATGGCATGGCGGAGGGGCGGGCCTGATCCTGCATTCGATCGCGCTCGATCCGCAGGACGACGCGAAGCTCTGGGTCGGCATGTCCTCGGTCGGCGTCTTTCACAGCGAAGACGGCGGGGAGACCTGGGAGCCGAGGAACCGCGGCACGCGCGCCGACTTCAATCCCGAAGATCAGCGCTACCCGGAGTTCGGGCAGTGTGTGCACTGCCTCGTCAGGGCGCCGCAGACCGGACGCCTCTATCAGCAGAACCATTGCGGCATGTACCGGAGCGACGACGACGGCGCGACGTGGGAGAGCATCGAGGCGGGGCTTCCGTCCTCCTTCGGCTTCCCGGCGGCGCTGCATCCCCGCGATCCCGAGACGCTCTACCTTCTGCCACTCAACAACCAGATGAATCGCTATCCGCCGGACGGCAAGGTCGCGGTCTATCGCACGCGCGACGGCGGCAAGAACTGGGAAGCGCAGCGAAAGGGCTTGCCGCAGGAGAACGCCTTCTTCGCGGTGTTGCGTCAGGCCATGGCGACCGACCGGCTCGAGCCGGCGGGCGTCTATTTCGGAACGAACACCGGCTCGCTCTACGCCAGCGCCGACGAGGGCGATAACTGGCAGGAGATCGCGCAGCATCTGCCGACAATTCTCTCCGTGGAGACGCTTGTCGTCGACGCTTGAGGCGGCCGACCGTTAGAGCAGGGCTTGCCGCGGGCGGATGGTTGGAACGACCGGCTATCGGCCGAGGAATCCGCTGCGGCCAGCGCACGACGAGCCGCGCCGCGGCTTCCGCAGCTTCAAGTATCGCTGAATTTTCGACGCGCAACCGCTTGATTGCGCGGCTCGATCGGGTAGAAGCAAAGCTCTTAACGCGAGCAAAAGGGCGGGTGTATGCCGTCCTCGACGGAACATGCGGTAAAGCGGCTGGAAGCGGCGCTCCAAACTCTGGAGCATGTCGTCGAGGAGCGTTTGTCATTCTCGACGGACCCCGACGCGCTTGCCGAGGAGGTGCAACTGCTCTCCTCCGATCGGGCCGGGCTGGCGGAGAAGCTCGACCAGGCGCAGGCGCGCGCCGCCAAGCTTGAAACGATCAACCGTGACGTGTCACGCCGTCTCGACAGCGCGATCGAGACAATTCGCGCGGTGCTCGCCGCCGACGAGGAGGAGGGAGGCTGATGGCGCAGGTCAATCTCACCGTAAACGGGCGTGTCTATCGCATGGCCTGTGAGGACGGGGAGGAAGACCATGTGGCCGAGCTCGGCCAGCGCTTCGACGCCGCGATCAACGAGCTTCGCGGCGTGCTCGGCGAGATCGGCGACCAGCGGCTGATGGTGATGGCCGGAATCCTGATGACCGACCGTCTCGGCGACACCGAGGAGCGGATGGCGCGCATGGAGCAGGAGCTTCAGATGCTGCGCGACGGGCGAACCGATACCGCGATGCGCATCGACGGGCTCGCCCAGAATTTTGCCGAGAGCCTCAACCGCGCGGCGTCGCGCGTGGAAGTGATTGCCGAGCGGCTGCGGAGCGTTTCCACGGCCGAGCAGGGCGACGCCGCCTAGAAGCCAGCTTGCGGCACAGGGGCATTCTCGTGACGCGTTCCGCCTACAACGATGACCTGCCGCGGAGTGCCGCGAACTATCAGCCGCTGACGCCGCTCGTCTTCCTCGACCGATCGGCACGGGTTTTCCCCGATCATCCAGCCGTCGTGCATGGGCGCCAGCGCCTGAGCTACGCCGACTTCTACAAGCGCACGCGCCGACTTGCATCGGCGCTTGCGGCGCGCGGGATCGGGGTCGGCGACACGGTCTCGGTGATGCTGGCGAACACGCCGCCGATGCTCGAAGCGCATTACGGCGTGCCGATGCTCGGCGCTGTCCTGCAGGCGATCAACACGCGGCTCGACGCCGCGCTGATCGCCTTCCAGCTCGAGCATTCCGAATCGAAGGCGGTCATCGTCGACACCGAATTCTCCGCGGTGATGGCGGAGGCGCTCGCGAAGATGGGGGTGAAGCCGCTCGTCATCGATTTCGATGATCCCGACTATCCGGCCGACGCGCCGGCTGAGAAAGGTGCTCGGATCGGCACGCTCGACTATGAAGCGCTGCTTGCGGAGGGCGACCCCGACTTTGCGTGGCGGATGCCGGCGGACGAGTGGGACGCGATCAGTCTCAACTACACGTCGGGCACGACCGGCAACCCGAAGGGCGTCGTCTATCACCATCGCGGCGCGGCGCTGATGTGCTACGCGAACGCGCTTGCGGGAGGGATGGGGCAGCACCCGGTCTATCTCTGGACGCTGCCGATGTTCCACTGCAACGGCTGGTGCTTTCCCTGGTCGCTCTCCGCCGTCGCGGGCACGCATGTGTGCCTGAGATGGGTGCGCGCCAAAGCCATCTTCGAGGCAATCGCCGCGCATCGCGTCACGCATCTTTGCGGCGCGCCAGCGGTGATGGGGGTGATCGTCAATGCGGCGGAGGCCGACAAGCAGGCGTTCGCGCACGAGGTCGCTTTCATCACCGCCGCCGCTCCGCCGCCGGAGTCGGTTCTGAAGGCGATGGCGGAAGCCGGCTTCGCGGTCACGCATGTCTACGGGCTGACCGAGACCTACGGCCCGGCGGTCGTCAACGAATGGAAGAGCGAATGGGATGCGCTCGACGCGCCGGAGAGAACTGCGCTCAAGGCGCGGCAAGGCGTACGCTACCCGGCGCTCGAAGACCTTGCCGTGCTCGATCCGCAATCGCTTGCCCCCGTGCCGGCCGACGGCGAGACGATCGGCGAGGTCTTCTTCCGCGGCAACATCGTGATGAAGGGTTATCTCAAGAACCCGGCCGCCACCGAGGCGGCGCTCAAGGACGGCTGGTTCCACTCCGGCGACCTCGGCGTGCTGCATCCCGACGGCTACGTGCAGCTCAAGGACCGCTCGAAGGACATCATCATCTCGGGCGGCGAGAACATCTCGTCGATCGAGGTGGAGGAGGCGCTCTACAAGCATCCCGCCGTTGCGGTCGTCGCCGTCGTCGCCAAGCCGGACGAGAAGTGGGGCGAGAGCCCTTGCGCCTTCGTGGAGCTGAAGCCGGGAGCGAGCGCCACGGAAGAGGAGCTCATCGCGCACACCCGCAATCATCTTGCGCGCTACAAATGCCCGCGACGGATCGTCTTCGCCGAAGTCCCGAAAACCTCGACCGGCAAGATCCAGAAGTACCGCCTGAGGGAAAGCGCGAAGCTGCTCTAGCGGAGGCCGACTAGTGCGGCCCGAACGGTATGAGCATCGGAACCTTGCGGCGATAGGCGGCGTAGCCCTCGGGACCGAGACCCTCCGCCAGGAACTTCTCCTCGAGGCGGGCCTTCAGCCAGAAGCCGAACATCATCAGCGCGGCGCCGATGAGGGCAGGTACCGTGGCCTCGGCAAACGCCGTCAGAAGCGTCGCACCGATAAGCCCGGTATAGATCGGATGGCGGACGAGCGCGTAGGGCCCGGTATCGACGACGCGGTGGTCGGCCTTGCGCGTGATCTGCGCCGACCAGAGCTTGCCGAGATGGATGCGCGCCCACCAGGCGAAGAGGAAGCAGGGCAGCGTCAGAAAGGCGAGGGCGTCGGCACCGCCATAGCCGACGTGCCAGAGGCGCACCGCGTGGAGCCAGCGCGACGTCTCGCCGAAAAGGAGCAAGACGCCGAAGACGATCGGGATTCCGTAGCTGAATCCCGCGCGTCCCGTTGAGCGGGCGACGGCCGACGACGACCACCAAGCGGCGACCAACCACGACGCCAGCCACAGACCCCAGAAGAGCGTGAAGAGGATTGCGGGGTCGAGACGCATGGCAGCGGGTCTTCCTTTCACTGCAAGCGCAATTGCTCATCGATTTGGGCAAGCGCAAGGCGCGGGCCGCTCGCCCATGCGGCTCCGGCTCGTGAGCCTGGGTAAAACGCAAAGGGCGCCCGAAGGCGCCCCTTAACGCAAAAAAAGGGCGCCTCTTCAGCGCCCCCACTGACCTGCACCTCAGTGCATGGTCTCCTGCTTCAGTTTCGCGATCTCATCCTTGAGATGCAGCTTGCGCCGCTTCAGCGTGACAACTTCAAATTCGTCGAAGCCGGGGTGGCTCTGGGCCTCCTGGATTTCCTGCTTCAACGCCTGATGTCGCCGTTCGAGCTCCGCAAGATGCGATTCAACGGGCATTCGCGCCTCCATCTAAGCCAGGATGTAGGAATGATGACATAAACGCCAATTCCTGTCGAATAGGTTCCCCCGGTTACCTACTGTTACGTAAAGGGGGCGATGCGATTTCGTCCCATCTGCCAGCCGTGCTAGTGTTCCAGCCGCTACGAGGAGGCGCGGCGCCACGATGGGCGATGAAGGCCGGGTGGTCCAAGTCACTGATGCGGCGGTTAGAAACGAGTTGGCCCGGCTCCGGCAGGAGCACCGGGATCTGGACGATTCCATTGCGGCTCTGGAGATGCAGCCGCGGCTCGACACCCTGCAGATTCAGCGGCTGAAGAAGCGCAAGCTGATGTTGAAGGACCGCGTCTCGGCGCTGGAGGACAAGCTCTTGCCGGACATCATCGCGTAAGGCGGCTTTTCCGGGTTCCCGGGCATGGAGCGCGGGCGGGAAATATGGCATTCGGAACGTCCGCGTCGCGTTATTCCACTTATCCACAGGTTCAGAACATGGCCCCGATCCGGCCCAGAAAGCCGAGGCCCGCCGCCGTCCCGCTTGTTGCCATCGTCATGGGCAGCCAGTCCGACTGGGCGACGATGCGCCATGCGGCGGAGCGTCTCGATGATCTGAAGGTTCCCTATGAGGCGAAGATCGTCTCGGCGCATCGCACGCCCGACCGGCTGACGAAATTCGCCAAGGGCGCGCGCGCGGCGGGCTTCAAGGTGGTGATCGCCGGCGCGGGCGGCGCGGCGCATCTTCCAGGCATGGTCGCGTCGATGACCACGCTTCCGGTGCTCGGCGTGCCGGTCGAGACCAGTGCGCTCAAGGGCGCCGACAGCCTTTATTCGATCGTGCAGATGCCGGCGGGTGTGCCGGTCGGGACGCTTGCCATCGGCAAGGCGGGCGCCGCCAATGCCGGGCTCCTCGCGGCCGCCATCCTGGCGACGGCCGACGAGGCACTCGCCGAGCGGCTGGCGGACTGGCGCCGCGCGCAGACGGAGGCGGTGGCGGAGCGTCCGACCGACGGCGATGCCGGCCACTAAGCCGCTCCCGCCAGGGTCGACGATCGGCATTCTGGGCGGCGGCCAACTTGGCCGCATGCTGGCGCTCGCGGCGGCGCGGCTCGGGTTTCGCTGTCACGTCTTCTCGCCCGACCCGGTGAGCCCGGCTTTCGATGTCGCCGCGCGAAGCACCGTCGCGGACTTCGGCGACCAGAGCGTGCTCTCCGCTTTCGCGCGGGGCGTCGATGTCGTCACCTACGAATTCGAGAACGTGGACGTGGCTGCGGTGGAGCGGCTTTCGGGCATCGTGCCGGTCAGGCCCGGCGCGAAGGCGCTCGCGGTCAGCCAGGACCGTTTCACCGAAAAATCCTTCCTCCGCGACCTCGGGATTCCGATGGCCGCGTTCGCCGATGTGGGCGACCGGCTTTCGCTCGACCGGGCGATCGGAACGCTCGCGCTTCCAGCCGTCCTGAAGACCCGGCGGCTCGGCTATGACGGCAAAGGCCAGGCGGTGATCCGCTGGGCTGACGAGGCCGGCGCGGCCTACGGGAAAATGCGCGGCGCTCCGGCAATCCTGGAGCGCTTCGTCACCTTTGAGCGCGAGACATCGATTATCGCGGCGCGCGGTCGCGACGGCGCGTTCGCCGCCTACGACGTCGCCGAGAACGTGCACCGGAACGGCATCCTGCATACGTCGACAGTACCGGCGGGCGTCTCGTCCGCGACGGCCGCTGCGGCCGGCGAGATCGCCAAGACGATTCTCGCGGCGCTCGACTATGTCGGCGTCATTGGCGTCGAGTTTTTCGTGGTGGCGGAGCAGGGAGGAGAGCGCCTCCTCGTCAACGAGATCGCGCCGCGCGTGCACAATTCCGGGCATTGGACGGAGGACGCCTGCGCGGTCTCGCAGTTCGAAAACCACATTCGCGCCATCGCCGGCTGGCCGCTCGGCCCGACCGCGCGCCATGCCGACGTGATGATGACCAATCTGATCGGGCGCGAGGCGGAGGAATGGGCAAAACTTGCGGCGGAGCCCGGCGCCCGTCTTCACCTCTACGGCAAGCGCGAGGCGCGCGCCGGCCGCAAGATGGGACACGTTAATCGACTTTCTCCCCGTGTCTGAGCGGCTTGCCTCACTTTGGGAAGTGTGGTGGATGGCACGCGACGCCGAGATCGGCGCTTTCCAGGACATTTATGAAGATCAGCGGCAACGAAATCCGGCCGGGAGGCGTGATCGAGCACGAAGGCTCGCTTTGGGCGGTGGTCAAGACGCAGACCGTGAAGCCCGGCAAGGGCCCGGCCTATAACCAGGTCGAGCTCAAGAACCTCATCGATGGACGCAAGCTGAATAACCGCTTCGGGACCGACGAGCGGGTGGAAGCCGCCGAGATACGACGCCGCGATTTTCAATACCTTTATCGCGAAGGAGAGATGCTCGTCTTCATGGACAACGACAGCTATGAGCAGATCAGTCTCGCCGAGGACTTCGTTGGCGAGCGCACGGCGTTTCTGCAGGACGGCATGACAGTGACGGTGCAGTTGCACGGCGAGACGCCGATCGGCATCTCGCTGCCAGCCCACGTCACGCTCGAAGTGAGCGAAGCCGAGCCGACGATCAAAGGGCAGACGGCTGCGTCGTCCTACAAGCCGGCGCTGCTTGAGAACGGCGTGCGCGTGATGGTGCCGCCGTTCGTTGGTGTCGGCGAGAAGATCGTCGTGGACACCGCCGAAGTCGCCTACGTGCGCCGCGCCGAGTAGGACGACTCCGATGGCACGGTCAGCAATTTTGAATGTGATGATAGGGGCGGCGACCAAGGCGGCGCGTGGTCTGAAGCGCGACTTCGGCGAGGTCGAGAACCTGCAGGTGTCGCGCAAGGGTCCGGCGGACTTCGTCTCTGCTGCGGACATTCGCGCCGAGGAGGTGATCCGCGCCGAGCTTGAGCGCGCGCGTCCGACCTATGGGTTTCTCATGGAGGAATCGGGCGAGACGAGGGGCAGCGATCCGCAGCATCGCTGGATCGTCGATCCGCTCGACGGCACGACGAACTTCCTGCACGGCATTCCGCAATTTGCCATCTCCATTGCGCTCGAGCGCCAGGGTCGGCTGCAGGCCGCGCTCGTCTACGATCCGATGGCGGAGGAACTGTTCACGGCGGAGCGTGGGGCCGGCGCTTTCGTCAACGACCGGAGGCTTCGCGTCGCGGCTCGTCAGAACCTCGCCGATTGCGTGATCGCGACCGGCATGCCGTTCAAGGGGCATGGCGAACACGCGCGCTTCATGCAGGAGCTTGGCGGGATCATGGCAAATGTGGCGGGGATACGTCGCTTCGGTGCGGCGGCGCTCGATCTTGCCTGGGTCGCGGCCGGGCAATTCGACGGTTTCTGGGAACACGACCTGCATCCGTGGGACCTCGCCGCCGGTATCCTTCTGATTCGCGAGGCGGGCGGCTACGTGACCGATCTCGAAGGCGGCGAAGCAATCCTTGAAACCGGCGGGGTCATAGCCGGCAACGAGGCCGTACACCGCCAGCTTCGTGAGCACCTTCGCCGCTAGGTCGCGTTTCGCTTTCATCTCCCCGCCGAAACGCGCTACAAATTCCCCTGCGGTGGCCGGGGAGGGTGCGGGAAGATCGATGGCACGCGACTTCGATCCTTATATGCTTTCAAGTCCGCGAATCTTCATGGTCCGGATGATTATCTTCCTGATCATCGCGGCGTTCGTTCCGCTCGTCCTTTATCGCGAGGTCGCGAACGCCTTCATGCACAACCCGGGGCTCAACGGCCTCATTGTCGGCGTGCTCGTCGTCGGGATCGCGATGGCGATTCGAAACGTCGTTGGGCTGATCCCGGAAGTGCGCTGGGTGAACTCGTTCAGGCGCCGCGAGATCAGTCTCGATCAGACGCCGCCGCAACTCGTCGCGCCGATGGCTGCGCTGCTTCGCGACCGCCCCGATGTGCTCGCGCTCTCTACTTCGACGTGGCGCTCGATCCTCGATTCGATCGCCACGCGTCTCGACGAGAACCGCGAGATCTTGCGCTACCTGGCCGGGCTTCTCGTCTTCCTGGGGCTGCTGGGAACGTTCTGGGGCCTCGTCACCACCGTCAGCGCGGTCGGGGCGACGATCCAGTCGCTGAGCGTGGGCTCGGGCGACGCCGGAATGATCTTCGAGGATTTGAAGCAAGGGCTCGCGGCGCCGCTCTCCGGCATGGGCATCGCGTTCTCGTCCTCGCTCTTCGGCCTTTCTGGCTCGCTCATCCTCGGCTTCCTCGATCTGCAGGCGAACCAGGCGCAGAACCGTTTCTACACCGAGCTTGAGGACTGGCTGTCGACCATCACCGATCCGGAGGAGCTTGGATTGGCGGACGAGGAGATCGGCAATTCGCAGCTTGAGATCCGCGCCTCGGTGGAGCGTCTCGCGCGTGTCGTGCAGGAAGGCGGCGGCGGCCGTGCCTCGACTGCAGCGATGGCCAATCTCGCGGAGGGCATCCAGGGCATGGTCCAGCACATGCGCAAGGAGCAGCAGATGGTGCGCGACTGGATGGAAGGGCAGTCGGCGCAGCAGCAGGCGCTGCAGGACACGCTGAAGCGCTGGTGAACGCGACGGAGCGCAACGTCACGCCGTTAAAGCGCGTCGGTGGAGCCGAGGGCGACGATGAATGGCGGTCGACGAGCAATCTGACCGAAATCCGCCGTGAGACCTGAGGGGCGCTAGAGCGATGGCGGGCAACCGCGCACATCGGCTCACACGTATCGACTATTGGCCCGGCTTCGTCGATGCGATGGCGACGCTTCTTCTCGTCTTCGTGTTCCTGCTTTCCGTCTTCATCCTGGCGCAGTTTTTTCTCGGTCAGGAGGTGACCAGCAAGGACACGGTGCTGACGCGGCTCAATGCCCAGATCGCAGAGCTGACGGAGATGCTGGCTCTGGAGAAATCCGGGTCGCGCGACCTGCAGGAGACGATTGCGACGCTGCAGGCCAATCTCGCCTCGTCGCAGAGCGATCGGGATCGCCTGCAGGGGATCGTCGATTCGAGCGGTACAGCCGAGGGCCAGGCGGCGGGCCGCATCACGGCGCTTGAGGGCGATCTTAAATCCGAGCAGCAGGTCAGCCAGCGCGCCCTGGCGCAGGTGGAGTTGCTGAACCAGCAGATCGCCGCGCTGCGCCGGCAGCTCGGGGCGCTGGAGGAAGCGCTCAACGCCTCGGAAAGCCGCAACACCGAGAGCCAGACGCAGATCGCCGATCTCGGCCAGCGACTGAACGTGGCGCTGGCGCAGCGTGTGCAGGAGCTGTCGCAGTACCGGTCGGATTTCTTCGGGCGCCTGCGGAAGATTCTCGCCGACAGGCCGGATATCGAGGTCGTGGGCGACCGCTTCGTGCTGCCGGCCTCCGTGCTCTTCTCAACGGCGAGCGACGATCTCAGCACCCCGGCGAAGGGCGAGCTCGACAAGATCGCCGATGCCATCCTGGAGCTTGAGGGTCAGATCCCGGCCGAGATCAACTGGGTGATCCGCGTCGATGGCCACACCGACGTGCGCCCGGTGCAGTCTGCCGCGCACTTCCGCTCAAACTGGGAGTTGTCGGCGGCGCGCGCGATTGCCGTCGTGCGCTATCTGATCGATCGCGGGATCAAGCCTGAGCATCTGGTGGCCGCCGGTTTCGGCGAGTTCCAGCCGCTCGATCCCGGCGATACCGAAGAAGCCTATGCCCGCAATCGCCGCATCGAACTAAAGCTGACGGAGCGCTGAGCCTCAGCTGGAAGGCATCGGCGCGAAGAAGCAGCGGCGCGAGCCGTCATACCGCTTGCAGCGCCAATACTGGCCGTCCTCCGACGGCTGCGCCTCGGAGAAGGGGACAAGCTCGCCGTTCATCAGCGCGTAGCCGCGCGGCGAGACTTTCACCTGGTCAGGCGTGAGCTCGGCACAATCGTTGTCGCCGCAGCAATGCACGCCGTCGGGCGACTTGTAGTCTCCGTGATTGATCCAGAAATCGTGCGCTTCGGCTCGGTAAGAGAAAAGAGCCAACGCAAGGCCGACACCCAAGCGCGCTGTCTTCAAAGAGTTCATCTCGGCACTCCTGCTTGCCGGGCGTCAGCCCGGTGAGCACTCGCTTTGAGATCGCGTCTCGCGGCGAGCGGGAAAGCATGGCTCCCCCACAGTGCGTCGAACTCCCTAAGAGACTCGGACCCTTACGGATCCGGACAATTGCCTCCCAAGACTTCAAGACATTACATGATTCGCAGCCGCCCCGGCATCTGCGGATTGTGCAGTGCAGCAATGCGCCGCAGCCTGCGGCTTCTTTGCAACAACTCGGTGAACGTGCCGCTCAGGCGAGCCTGCGCGCCCGCTCCACGGCGACATCCTCGAATTGCAGTTCGGCGAGGCGCGCATAGAGGCCATTTCGCGCGATCAGGCCCTGGTGCGTGCCTTCCTCGACGATCCGCCCTTCGTCCATCACCACGATGCGGTCGGCGCTTTTGATGGTGGCGAGCCGATGCGCAATGACGAGGGTCGTGCGCCCCTGCATCAGCGTTTCGAGCGCTTCCTGCACGAAAGTCTCGCTCTCGGCATCGAGTGCGTTGGTGGCTTCGTCAAGGAGCAGGATGGGCGCGCTCTTCAAAATGGCGCGCGCGATCGCGATCCGCTGGCGCTGTCCGCCGGAAAGCGTCACGCCGCGCTCGCCGAGCACTGTCTCGTAGCCGTGCGGCAGGTCTGCGAGGAAATCGTCGGCATGCGCGGCGCGTGCCGCGGCGCGGATTGCGTCGAGGTTCGCATCGGCATGGCCGAAGGCGATGTTCTCCGCGGCGCTCATCGCGAAGATTGCCGAGTCCTGTGGCACCAGCCCGATGCGGGCGCGAAGTGCTGTCGGATCGACGCGCTTCACATCGAAGCCATCGACCAGGATGCGCCCGCCGGTCGGGTCGTAGAAGCGCATGAGAAGCGCGAAGAGCGTCGACTTGCCGGCGCCCGATGGCCCGACGATGGCGACGCGCTCGCCGGGACGGATGCTGAGGCTGATGCCGTGGAGCACCGGGACGCCCGCGCCCTCGTAGCCGAACTCGACATCCTCGAACGTGATCGCGCCTTCGCCGGGCTCCGGTAGCGCCAGCGGGTTTGCCGGCGGAGCGATCTTCGGCTTGGTGGCGAGAATTTCCGCGAGACGCTCGGTGGCGCCGGCGGCCTGGCTGACTTCGCCCCAGACCTGGCTGAGCTCCCCGAGCGCGCCTGCGGCGAAGACGGAATAGAGCACGAACTGCCCGAGCGTGCCGCCGCTCATCTCGCCCGCGAGCACGGCATGCGCGCCGAGCCAGAGCACGCCGACGACGCTGCCGAAGACAAGGAAGATCGCGAACGCGGTCAGGAATGAGCGCGCGACCGTCGCGGTCCGCGCCAACTCGAACGCCTGATCGACGAGCGCGGCGAAGCGGCGAACCGTCCGCGTCTCGAGCGTGTAGGCCTGCACGGTCCTGACGCCGCCGAGCGCTTCCGATGCAAAGGCCGAAGCGTCGGCGAGGCGGTCCTGCGCGAAGCGCGAATTCTTCCTGACGTGCCGCCCGAAGAGGACCAGCGGCAGCACGATCACCGGAATGACGAGCAGGATCAGTCCCGAAAGGCGCGGGCTCGTGATGACCATCATGATCGTGGCACCGACGAAGAGCACGAGGTTCCTGAGCGCGACGGAGGCGCTGGCGCCGACCGCGGCCTTGATCTGCGTCGTGTCGGCGGTAAGCCGCGAGACGATGTCGCCGGAGCGCGAGACGTCGAAGAATGCCGCAGAGAGCCGCATCAGGTGGCTGAAGACGTCGCGGCGGAGGTCGGCGACGATCCGCTCGCCGAGCGTCATCACCAGGTAGTAGCGGCCGGAGCTGGCGAGCGCGAGGAGGCCGGCGAGCACGACAAGCGCCAGGAAGGTGCGGTTAACGAAGCCGGCATTGCTTGAGGAGAAGCCGACGTCGATCATGCGGCGGATCGCAAGCGGCATGGCGAGCGTCGAGACCGCCGCGACAAGAAGCGCGACGAGAGCGCCGAACGCCCGGCCCTTGTAGCGGGCGATGTAGGGAAGCATCAGCGCCAGCGCGCGGAGCCGGGTCTCTCCGCCCTCCGGCGTTCGCTGCAGACGCGCGTTTAGGGCCATATACCGGCGATGACGCAATCTTCCGCCCGGCGCAAGGGTGGCGAGAGCGCCTTGATGCCGCAAGCCCGCTCCTATATAGAGCCGGCCGACGAATGACTGCGGCCCGAACCGCCCCGCCGCCCCGGATTGCCGGGCGCTCTATCCGGCGGGCGAGGGCTCTCAAGCGAGACCGAACGATGAAGAAAGAGATCCACCCCGACTATCATCCGATCAAGGTCGTGATGACGGACGGCACCGAATACGAGACCCGCTCCACCTACGGGAGCGCGGGCGACGTGCTGCGCCTCGACATCGACCCGAAGACGCATCCCGCGTGGACCGGCGGCGGCCAGCATCTGATCGACCGCGGCGGACGCCTGTCGCGCTTCAAGTCGAAGTTCGACAGCTTCCTCGGTCCGAAGAAGCAAGCGGAAGAATAGCGAATAGCGGAAGCGCGACGCCTGGGCGCCGCGCTCTGCTCGTCACTCACAATTTCGCTATTTGGCGCCCCGCAGCGCCGCCGCCAGCTCGCGGAGCTGCGTGTTCACGGGGTTCTCTTCCGCCTCCGGCGAGCGGTCCTCGAAGAGCGCCGCGTCAATGCGCTCGACCCGCTTCTGCAGGCTGAGCGAGCGCGTGATCAGCGCGCGAAACGCTTCAGGAAGATCTTCCCAGCCAGGCCCGTCGAGGTTGGTGGAGAGCTTTTCCAGCCGGATCTTCTTCTTTTCCTCGCGCGCCCGCTCGGCCGTCATGTCGCCTTCACGCACTGAGCGGTGCAAAAGGAGCCACGAGGCGAGCTGCATCAGCCGCGTGGTGAGCCGCATCAATTCCGTCGCGTAGACGATCGAGGCGGGACGCGGCAACTCACGCGCCGCGGCGCGGCCGTCGCCGTCGAGATAGTCGGCGGTCTCCTCCACCAGCGCCATGCCTTCCTGGAAGAGCATGCGGAAAGTGTTCGACTGGGCATAGGCCCGGCCAAAGGAGATCGGCTCCTTGGGATCGGATTTCCGGCGCTTCGGATGCGGTTCCACGACTACTCCGCCGAACTTCGGGTACAAGATGTCGCGGAAGCACCAGGATGCCCCGCCTGCGAAAAGTGAGTTTCGCGCGCGGCGCCTGCTGCTTCAATCCGATAGTTACGAAATGGTGAAGAAAAATGCGGCCGCTGCGGAGCCTCGCCACGATCGCATTCTACTCAGAACCGGACCCTGAAATCGCCGCTCAGGCCGTGGCTCTGGGCATCGTCGGCGATCTCGCCGGAGTAACCAAAGCGCACCTTTGTCCGCTCGCCGAGGTGAAGGCCCAGGCCGACGTCGACCAGGGCTGCGTTCTGCGCGATCGGCACCCCGCCGATCGAGAACGGCAGCCCGGCCCCGCCATTCAGCGTAAAGGTCGTGTCCGGCGTCACGTCTCCTGAGGCGTGCCGCCAGCCGAGCGTGCCGTCGGCGGTCAGGCGCTTGCCGCCGGCAAGCACCAGGTCGCCGGTTCCATGCAGCCCGAGCGTGGTCAGGAAGATGTTCGTCCTTTCCTCGCGGGTCGTCAGCGCCGCGGCGCCGTCGTTTTCCGTGAAGCCATCTGTCGTCACGTCGACAATGCCGAGCTGCGCGAAGGGCTCGATGCGCGCCACCCCGACCGCAAACTCGTAGCCGGCCTCGCCGAAGGCCTGCGCCGTCGCTGCGCCGTAATCGGCAGTCGCTCGCGCGGCGAAGCCGGGGAAGGCGATGGCGCGGGTCGTGTCGATCCCGTGCCACGCATAAGCGCCGCCGAAGCGCAGGCCGACCGCGCCGAAGCGGGCGCCGCCGTAGAGTGTGACAATGGCGGTGTCGATCGAAGCGCTCGCGTTGCGCGCATCGACATCGGCGTCGCTGTGGCTGTAGCCAGCGGCAATGCCAAAGCGCCAGACATCGAAAGCCTCGCGATCGGCGCCGAGGAAGATGCCGCTGCTCGTGTGGTCGGTGCGGGCAGCGTTGCCGTCGCCGTTGAATTCGCCGAAGGCGCCGTAGGCTCGGCCCCAGGCGGTGATGGGTGCGCCACCCGGAGCGTCATACATCGCAACCGCCGCGCCATCGGGCAGCGCCGGGCCGAGATCGGAGAAAGCCTGGCGAACGCGCTCTCTCACCGCGTCGCGGACGTAGCGGCTGTCGTCGACAAGGAGCGACCGCAGCGAGGGATGGATCTCGCCGGAGAGGAGATCAAAGGCAGCGCGGGCGCTCGCGGCGTCGAGCCCGACGACAGCGTTGTAGATTGCGTTGCCGGCGCCGAGGAGCTGCGCGGCGCCTGCGGTTGCGAACTGGTTCGGCGTCTCGGCCACGTCGGGGAAGTTCGCGACGGTGGTGATCGTCAGATAGACTTGGTTCGCGATCGATTGATCGAGCGCGAAGTCGAGAAACGCCGAGTTGTCGATCACGCCGCCGAACGCGCCGGCCCGCGTGCCTGCGTTCAGGATCAGATACGAGGCTCCGTCCGTGTAGGTGCCCGGAGTCGCCAGCACGGACACCATCGCCGTCGGGTCGATGGTGGCCGTGCCGCTGACGACAACCTCGTCGGCATTCATCGGATCGATCTCGACCTGGAACAAAGAGCCGGCGTTGAACTGCAGGTCGCCGGCAATATTGAGCGTTCCGATGGAATTGCCGGGCGCGATCGTGCCGCCGTTACTGACGGTGCCGGTGATCGTCCCGCCGCCGCCGAGAACAGCGCCGGGCATGATCGTCACGGTCGGGCTGGTCAATTGCCCGTTGACGCTGAGCAGGCCGCTGGTCGCAGTCGTGCTGGAGGAGAAGGTCGCGCTGCCGGTCAGCGCAGTGGTGCCCTGCATCGACAGCGTTTCGAAGCTCAAGAATTTGCCGAGCAACTCTGCGCCGGTTCCCATCAGCACGAGATTGTCGGTGCCGGAGCCGCCCTGCACGTTGCCGCCGAGTACCGAGCCGGTGCCCAGATTGAGCGTGTGGGTCGCGCTGCCTTTGAACAGGATGGCACGGCCGCCGTCGGTGCTTTCGATCGTGCCGGCGTTGGTGATCGAGCCGGCGCCCGTGAAGCTGATGCCGGCATCGCCCGTGGTGCTGTTCGATGTGAACGACCGGATCGTGCCGTCGTTCGTCAGCGAGCCGCCGGCGTCGAACTCGATCGCGGAGCCGCCGGATTGAGCCTTCGACGCCTCGATGGTGCCGTGGTTGACGATCGAGGTCGCGCCGGAACCGTTGGCCCAGATGCCATTGTAGGCACCGAGAATCTGGGCGCCGGCGTTGTTGGTCACCGTTCCGTAGTCGACCGCGACGCCAGTGCCGTAACCGGCGTCGTTGCTCTGGATCAGACCGCTGTTCGTCACGATGTGGCTGGTGCCGAGGATCATCGACACAGCGTTCTGCTCGTCGTGGCCGACGATGCTTCCGGTCGCGTAATTGATCACCGTGCCGTTGCCGGAAATGCCGATCACTTGGCCTTCGCTGGTGATCATTCCCGCGTTCGTCACCATGCCTTGGATCGGGGCGGAGGAGGTGCCGATGACGATGGCGCCGTAAGTGCCGTGGATGGTGGCCCCAAGCTGATTGTCGACCGTGCCGCTGGTGCCGCCGACGATCCAGATGCCGTTGGAGCCATTGACGCCGGCGTCGATGGTACCGGCATTGATGACGCTGCCGCCCGCGACGAAATGCACGGCATCGCCGAAATCGGCCGGCGCAATGGTGCCCTCGTTGGTCAGGGTCCAGGCTTGAGTCGAGGCGCAGATCGCGGCGAGAGCCATCGAGCTGGACGGCGGCAATGGGCAGCTGAAATTGAACGCCGTGTTGGAAACCGTCACGCCCGGCAGCACCCGCGCGGTCGTGCCGGCGAAACCGTCGAGGACGATGCCGTTGGTGGTGTCAGCCGTGATCCCGACGTCGTCCGCGAGCGCCGGGCCGACCATGGGGAAACTCGCCCCGAGAGAGAAACAACAGATGACGGCAGCAAGTACGCATGAAACGCGCACGCGACGAAACAAGCCCATCGAACCCCCCCGGGCGAAACTCCACGGGAAGCTATGGGAAGGAGGTCGTGCTGCAGAACTATCCGATCAGATGGAATCGCAGGCTTACGGCTGGACGAGCCGGTGGTAGACCGCGAGCGCGGTCAGCTGCGCGCGGGTCTTTACGCCGAACTTCTTCTTCGCCTGCTCGATGCGCCAATGCGCGGTCGCCTCGGCGATGCCGAGGATTTCGCCGATCTCCCAGTCGCTCTTGCCGGCGAGGAGCCATTTGACGCATTCGATCTCGCCGGGCGAGAGGCGTCCCGAAGCCGCCCGGTTTCGCGCGAGGTCCGGCGCCATGATCTGGCGGAGCCGCTCGTGCAGATAGATCGCCATCATGTGGAGAGCGACGCGGTGGCGCCGCGGCATTTCCGTTTCCTGGCCTGCGAAGGTGACGAGGCCGCGATAGCCGCGGGCGCTGTGGATCGGTACGGCGATCCCTTCGGTCCAGCCGCTGGAGCCGGTGATGTCGAGCATGCGCATTTTGTCCTTCTCGCCATGATGGCGGACGCGCAACTCGCTGATCGTTGCCGGGTGGATATGCCGGTAGGCATGATCCACGGTGGGATCGGCGGCGGCCAGGTTTTCGCCGACATAGAGATCGATCCAGAAGCTCGGCCAGCCGGATACGAAGAAGGCGGCGAGGTCGGACGTGCCGGGCCGAGGCAGCGCGCCGACCGCGAAGGTCGAGAATCCCATACCCCCGCCGGCGCGGCGCGTTTCTTCAAGGATGGGTTCGGCTGCATCGAGCGCCCTGATCCGCTCGATGAAGTCGAAGGCGTAGTCGCGGCCGAGCCGGTGCTCGAGCATCGGAAGCCCCTGCGATGCAAACCCCGGGCGATACTACGCGAGGGTGGGGCGAACGGACAATGCTTTGTAAATGAAGTAGAATTTCGCGTCCCGCTCGCGTGGGGCGAGCAAAAAAAGAGCCGCTCGGGGCGGCTCTAGAGAGTAACAGGGAGGCGTCAAACAGAGTGGGCAAGAGCCACTCGCGTCCATCGCTGGACAGGGAGCATTAAGCTCCCCCAAAGGTTAACGCCGCGTAAACGGGCACGACTTTTTTATAGGCGGTCCATTCAAAGCGGATGCGAGCGGCTCGCCCATCGCCCGTCTGTTGTAAGTGGTGCTGATGGCAAGCGCATGAGTGCGGCGGCTATATCTGAAAATCGATGTCCGTCTCTATGAGGCTTCCCGCCTCCATGCGCGCTATGTCGAGCAAGTAAGCCAGGAACGGCAAGCCGAGTAGCACCGCCGTTTCGCGTTGCGCTTCAAGGCTTGCGATGAGTAAAGCGATTACCTCCTCCGGCATGGGCCCCCCAAAAGTCTTCCGCCGCGTTGCCGAAGTAACTACATCCCGACGCAAGATGTACGCAACCCTTGCGGGCAAAGAAATTTAGCCCCAGCGTATAGTAGAGTACATAATGTCGGCAGGCGCATTACCGCCGGAAGAACGAGTCGGCTGCCTTCCGGTGTTTCTCCTTCGCCTCGATCTCGCCGGTCAGCCGGGCGATTTCGTCCTGGTAGAGGGTGATCCGCGCCTTCAACTCATCGATCGACAGGTCAGCGAGGATCTCCCCTGGCTCCGGCTTTGGACGTTTGCGAGGCCGGTCGTCGTCGAGAAAGGACATGGCGTTCCCCTGTCTGCTCCTTGGGCGGCAGGATAACAGCCGCCGCGGTTCAATGTCAGCGTCGGCGGTGCTAGGACCTGTGGGTGTGGTGCGGGGTGAAGGAGGCGAGATGGCGGGCCATCCGACAACGATGCGGGCAGTGACGATTCCGGAGCCCGGCGGGCCGGAGGTGCTGACGATCGAGGATCGGCCGGTGCCGGAGGTCGGGGAGGGTGAGATCCTGGTCGCCGTCGCCGCCGCCGGCGTGAACCGGCCCGACGTCATGCAGCGCAAGGGCAACTATCCGCCGCCGCCCGGCGCGCCCGACATTCCAGGGCTTGAGATCTCCGGCCTCGTCGTCGCGTCGGGCGAGGGTGCGACGCGCTTCAAGGAGGGCGACGAGGTGATCGCGCTCGTGCCCGGCGGCGGCTACGCGGATTATTGCGTGGTTGACGAGAGGATTGCGTTGCCGCTGCCGGAGCCGCTGACGCTGGTCGAAGGCGCGGGCGTGCCGGAGACCACCTTCACGGTCTGGCACAATGTCTTCGAGCGCGGCGGGCTTCGCCCGGGCGAATGGCTGCTCGTGCACGGTGGGGCGAGCGGCATCGGGACCACCGCGATCCAGCTTGCCAAGGCGTTCGGCGCTTTCGTGGTCGCGACGGCCGGCACCGATCAGAAGTGCAAGGCCGCCAAGCAGCTCGGCGCCGACCATGCGATCAATTACAAGACCACCGACTTCGTGGAGGCGACGATCGAGGCCTCGCTCGGGCATGGCGCCGACGTGATCGTCGACATGGTGGGCGGCGACTATCTCATGCGCAATTGCGCCGCGGCCGCTCCCGAAGGGCGCATCGTGCAGATATCGACGCTTGCCGGTGCGAAGACGGAGATCGACCTTCGCCATATCATGATGAAACGGCTGACGCTGACCGGCTCGACGCTCAGGAACCGACCGGTCCCCTTCAAGGCGGAGCTTGCGCGGGCGCTTGAGGAGACGGTGTGGCCGATTGTCGGGATGGGGCGCTACAAGCCGGTGATCGACAGCGTCTTCCCGCTTGAGGAGGTGGTCGAGGCGCACCGCCGGATCGATTCCGGCGAGCATTTCGGGAAGATCATCCTGACGATGGCGGATTAGGCCGCAGCGATCCTTCTCCGCATGCAGGAAAGCTGTCTTCCTTGCCTCTTTCCCGCCGGTTGAATATATGAGGGCGAATTCCCGTCATTCTCGACGTCGAATGCGGCTTTCCCGGCCGAAATCCCCGGGAGAGCGCTTGAGGAGGATTTTTCATGGCGACAGCCCCGCTCATGCCCAAGGCCACCGCCGTCTGGCTGCTCGACAACACCACGCTCACCTTCGACCAGGTGGCGGCTTTCTGCGTTCTGCATCCGCTTGAGGTCAAGGCGATCGCCGACGGCGACGCGGCGCAGGGGATCAAGGGCATGGACCCGATCCTCTCCGGCCAGCTCACGCGCGCGGAGATCGAGAAGGGGCAGGGCGACCAGACTTACCGCATGAAGATCCTGGAGCCGAAGGTGCGCGTGCCAGAGGTGAAGCGGCGCGGGCCGCGCTACACGCCGGTCTCCAAGCGCCAGGACCGACCGAATGCGATCCTGTGGCTGGTGCGCAATCATGCGGAGCTGAAGGATTCGGCGATCATGCGCCTCGTCGGCACCACCAAGCCGACCATCCAGGCGATCCGCGACCGCACGCATTGGAACTCCGCGACGCTGGCGCCCACCGATCCGGTGACGCTCGGGCTCTGCTCGCAGCTTGAGCTCGACATGGAGGTCCGGAAGGCCGCGAAGGCGGCGCCGCCGCCGGCGGAGCCGCAGGGTGCGCGGCTTCTCTCCGCCGAGGAGACGACGGCGCTTCGCGCGCGACAGGAGGAGTCGGAAGCTGCGGCGCGTCACGCTCTTCACCGGCGAAGGGTCCGGGGAGCGAAGCAGCGGCGCCGGGATCGACGCCGACTTCGTGTTCGCCCGACTGAAATCGATCAAGAGAGACGACGAAGACTGATCGTGCCGCGGCACGGTCGCCGCAAAGGACCAAGACCGTGCCGAGCTTTGAATTTCTCTCCGACCCGCTCTTCGCTGTCGCTGCCGTCGCGGCGCTTGCAGCCTCGACGGTGCGCGGCTTCTCCGGTTTCGGCGCCGGCCTGATCTTCATGCCGGTCGCGGCGGCGTGTTTCGGGCCGAAGGTTGCCGCCGGCGTCCTCTACATCATCGACACGATTCTGATCCTGCCCCTCGCCGCGCAGGCGGTCAGCAGGGTCGACTGGCGCGAGATCGCGCCGCTCGGTATCGGCGCCGCGGTGATGGTGCCGGCCGGCGTTGCGGTGCTCGTCTATGTCGATCCGATCCCGCTTCGCTGGGGCCTCTCACTTGCAATCCTCGTTTCGGTCGGCCTTCTGGCCGCCGGCTGGCGGTATCATGGCCCGACCCGCCTCTGGGCCTCGCTTCTCGTCGGCGCGGCTTCCGGCTTCATGAGCGGATCGGCGCAGATCCCGGGGCCTCCGGTTCTGATCTACTGGCTCGGGCGGCAGGTGGTCTCGGCTACGGTGCGCGCGAACGCCTTCGTCTTCTTCCTGTTCACGACCTGCATCTCCGGCGTGGCGCTCTATGTGGGCGGCATCTTCACGACCGAGGTGTTGACGCGCTCGCTCGCGCTCTTTCCGATCTACGGGCTTGGGATGATCGTCGGCAGCCGGCTCTTCGGACGCGCCAGCGAGAGCACGTACCGAAGGGTCGCCTATGTGACGATCCTCGTTTCGGCGATCGTGTCGATGCCGGTGTTCGGGTAGGGAGTGGGGACGGGGCTGCGATAGGAGTCCCGTTCCAGTCCCCAGTCCCCAATCCCTAATTCCGAACTATGCCGCGGAGAGCTGCTCGAGCGTCGCTTCGTCGAGGTCGTAATTGGCGTAGACGTTCTGCACGTCGTCGTCGTCGTCGAGCGCGGCTATCAGCTTCATCAGGGTCTCCGCCTTTTCGGCTTCGACCGGCGTCAGCGTCTGCGGTTTCCAGACGGCGCGCACGGATTCCGCTTCGCGGAGCTTTTCCTCGAGCGCGCGCGCAACCGTGCCCATGTCCTCGAACGCCGTCTGGATGACGTGGCCGTCGTCGTCGCTCGCGACGTCGCTCGCGCCCGCCTCGATCGCCGCTTCCAGCACGGTATCGGCGTCGCCGACGGACGCCGGATAGACGATCTCGCCGACACGGTCGAACATGAAGCTAACGGAGTTGGCCTCGCCCATCGCACCGCCGTGCTTGGTGAAATAGGAGCGCAGCGCGCCCGCCGTGCGATTCCTGTTGTCGGTCAGCGCCTCGACGATGAGCGCGACGCCGCCTGGGCCATAGCCCTCGTAGCGCACTTCTTCGTAGGCGTCGGCATCGCCGCCCGACCCCTTGTTGATGGCGCGCTCGATATTGTCCTTCGGCATCGACTGCGCGCGGGCGTTCTGGATGGCGAGGCGCAGCCGCGCATTGCCGTCGGGGTCCGGTCCGCCGACCTTCGCGGCGACCGTCACTTCGCGCGCGAGCTTGGAGAACAGCTTGGAGCGCGCAGCGTCCTGCCGCCCCTTCTTGTGCATGATGTTCTTGAACTGGGAATGGCCTGCCATAGGGGCCTCTGTCACTCACTCTTCATGTCAGGTGGGTGGGCGGAGGATATAGGCGGCGGAGAAACGGGCGTAAAGCCGTCCGCAGGCACTTCGAGCAGCGCCGGCGGCTCAGGGCGTCCGCAGGCGCAAGATCGCCGTGAGCGGCCGGTCGGCGAGCCGATAGATGGCACGCCGGCAGGGCGGCTCGACGAAGCGCCAGATCGCCCATGCGGAAGCGATCATGAAGGCGACGGTCAGCGCGACGAGAACTGGAGCGGCGAAGACGCCCTCGAAGCGGTTGAGCAGCATGAAGCCGACATGCTGATGCAGGAGATAGAGCGGGTAGGTCAGCCCGCCGATCGCGGCGACGGTGGCGGAAGGGATCGGCAGGCCGCGGATGTGGACGGCGGCGGCGACCAGGGTGATGGCGCCGAGGCCGCAGAGGATGAGCGCCGTCGTGCTCGTTGCCGAGTGGTAGTGGTCGCGGAACCAGGCCGCGCCGATCATGACCTGGTCGAGCGCGACCAGAACCGAGAGGACCAGCAGCGTCAGGGTCAGCACGCTGCGGTCGCCGCGGCGAAGCAGATAGATGACGACGCCGGCGACGAAGAAACCGCTATGGTCCGTCACGAAGAGCTTCTGCAGGATGCCGAAGCCGAGCAGATGCTCGTTCAGCATCGATATCGCGAGCCAGACGATCAGGATGATCTGCGTGAATCGCGGGAAGAGCCCGGCCGCGATCAGAAGCGCCATCCAGCCGTAGAAGACGAGCTCGTAGGCGATCGACCAGTAGGCGCCGTCCATGAAGGGTTGGCCGGCGATCGGCGAGAAGATGAAGAGGTTCGCCACCCACTGCTCTAGCGAGGCGTCAAAGCGCGGCGCGCCGATCAGCATCGTCACCAGGAACGTCAGCGTCATGCAGACGACGAAGGCCGGATAGATGCGCGCGAAGCGGGCCACGGCGAATTGCAGCCAGTGCCGGCCCTCCGCCGACCAGGCGATCACGAAGCCGCTGATGACGAAGAAGAGGTCGACGCCGAGATAGCCGTATTTCGTGATGGGCACGAGCGCCGGCAGCGATACGCGCGTCAGATCGTCGGCGGCGGCGCCGCGAAACGAATAGTGGAAGATAACGACGCTCAGCGCCGCAAAGAGCCGCAGGACGTCGAGGCCTTCGATCCGATCGCGCACCGTGGAACCGCTCACGACCGCCTCCCAAGCAAGGTGGCGATGCTTAACAGGAGGTTACCCGAAGGCGCTCGATTCTTCCTATTAGGGTTTACCCGGGGTTCTTCGGCAGCGGAATCGGCCCAAGTCGCACGCTTAGCCGCTGGCCTCGCGCGTCGTGCGCTCGAATGTGTCGAGCTCGTCTTCGAGGTGCATCCAGAAGAGCTTTGAGGTCACGTAGGCCTGGCGGTCGGGGATGAGCCGGTCGGCCTCGTCGAAAAGGCCAGCGTGGATGTAGATTTCTCCGGGCAGGTCCTCGTGCTCATAGCTGATCGGCGTGCCGCAATCGGCGCAGAATGTGCGCGTCACGTGCTGCGAGGAGCGACGCCGCTTCGGGCTTCCCTCGAAGACAACCTCGTCGCTCTTGAAACCCGCCCAAACGACCGCGGGCGCGCCGGTCTGGCGGCGGCAGTCCTTGCAGTGGCACCAGCTCACCTGGAACGGCTCGGCGCTCGCGGTGAAGCGGATCGCGCCGCACGAGCAGCGGCCGTGAAGGGCCGCGGCGGGTGCGTCGCTCACGCAGCTGCTCCGAAATCCGGATCCGCCGGAGACAGGCCGGGGCCCATCCGAAGCGGCGCGACGCGGCGGGCGAGCCCGGTCTGATCGTCGATCTCGACGGCGAGCCCGGAAAGCGCTGCGGGTCCGGGCGCCGGCTCCAGCCGTCCGGAGGGAATCTTGGTGGTGGAGCGGCGGAGCGGCTCGTCCTTCTCCATGCCGATCACCGAATCGTAGTCGCCGCACATGCCGACGTCGGTCATGTAGGCCGTGCCGCCGGAAAGAATCTTCCAGTCGGCGGTCGGAACGTGCGTATGCGTGCCGACGACGAGCGAGGCGCGGCCGTCGACGAAAAGCCCCATGGTCTGCTTCTCGCTCGACGCCTCGGCGTGGAAGTCGATGACGATCGCGTCGCAGCCGCTGCCGATGGCGCAGGCGGAAACTTCGCGCGACACTGCCTGGAACGGATCGTCCAGCGGGTTCATGAAGAGAAGACCCATGACGTTGATCACGAGGACGCGGGCGCCGTTCTTGGCAGTAAAGACATTGGCGCCGCGGCCGGGCGTGCCGGTCGGATAGTTGACGGGGCGCAGAAACCGCTCGTGGCGGTCGGCGAAGGTGAGCGCCTCGCGCTGATCCCAGACGTGGTTGCCGGTGGTCACGCAGTCGGCGCCGGCCGCAACAAGCTCCTGAAAGATCTCCTCGGTGATGCCGAAGCCGCCGGCGGCGTTCTCGCCGTTCACAACGACGAAGTCGAAGCCGTGCCTGGAGATCAGGCCCGGCAACTGGTTCTTCACCGCAGTGCGGCCGGCGCGCCCGACAACGTCGCCGAGGAAGAGAATCCGCATCGTCTAGCGCTCCGCTTCGATCAGCGCGCGCTCAGTGGCGATCGCGGCAAGTGGAACGTCGTGCGGCTCAAGCGGAACGCGATCGACCTCCTGGCAGGCAAAGGCAATGCCGACGATACGCGGCTCTTTTCCCCGCGCACGAAGATCGGCGATGGCGGAATCGTAGTGGCCGGCGCCGTAGCCGATGCGTCCGCCGCGTCGGTCGAAGGCGGCAAGCGGCGCGACGATGAAGTCGGGATCGAGCGTCGGCAGGCCGGCATGTGGATGGCGTGTGCCGAACACGCCAGGCTTGAGACAGTCCTCGCCGTCGAAGCGGCGGAAGAACATCCTGCGCTTCTCCACGACGGGCATCGCGACCCGGCCGCCAGCATGCTTCACGCCGTCGATCAGGCCGCGCGGGTCGATCTCGTCGCGCATCGGCCAGAAGAGCGAGACCGTTTCGCCGGGGCGCAGCAGCGGTTTCAGCCGCTCCACCGCGCGTCTCGACGCCTCGTGCCGCTCTTCGTCCGTCATCGTTGCCCGGCGCGCCAACCCAAGCGCGCGCAGCTCACTCTTGCTGACGGTCGAATCGAGCATTCCGGCTTAAGGCTCCTTGCACTTCGACTTCTGGGGGACGCGGAAAGGACGCATGGCCGCGACGGCCGTTGGAGTTTCGATCCCGGGAACCTACTCGCGTAGGTGGGCGCCGTGTGTCCGAGCCCACGGGCCCGGTCAGGGACAGCTCCCTTAAGATCGATAAGGCCCCGAGAATTTGTACTCCTGACGCACCGCGCAGCCACGCGAATTCCCCATATAAGTTGCGCCGTCGTTCCCGGCAAACGAGATCGTCACCGGCGGAGCGAACGGCGGGAACAGGCCGGAGGCGTGCGGTTTTTCGCCGACTAAGACCGGGCCTTGGGCTTCACCGCGGCGCCACGCGGCGGATATTCGATCGAGTTGCGCAGCTCGCGAATCGTCTCGGGACGGAAGCGGGGAACCTGCATCTCGCCGTTTTCGCGCCGACGCTCCACGGTTTCCTCGGCCTCCTTCGTCTTTTGCGCTTCGAGGCCAGTGTCGCGCCCGAGATAGAGCGTCTGCGAGGGGAAGGCGAATCCGGTGCCGCTCTTTTCCACGATCTCCATGCAGCGCAGCAGCAGGTCCTCCTGGACCTCGAGGAATTCATGGTAGTCGCTCGCATGGACGTAGGCGAAGATCTCGATGTCGATCGAGTAGGCGGCCAGCGCCACGAGGCGGACGCGCGCCGGATCCGGATCGACCTTCGGATGCGCATAAAGCATCGCGCGCAGCTCCTGGAGCAGATAACGGAACTGATCGGGGCTCGTTTCGTAGCGGAGGTTCAGGGTCGGATTGAACCAATAGCGGTCGCGCTGCGAGTAGTTTTCGATGTGCAGCGCGGAGAATTCGCCGTTCGGCACGGTCAGCACGGTGCGGTCGAGTGTGCGGATGCGCGTCGAGCGGATGCCGATCTCCTCCACCGTGCCGAGCGAATCTCCGAAGCGGCAGAAGTCGCCGATCCGAACCGGCCGGTCGGCAATCAGCGTCAGGCTGCCGATCAGGTTCTCGAAGAGCTTCTGCGCACCAAGCGCAATGGCAAGGCCGCCGACGCCAAGCGCCGCCAGGCCGGTCGTGACGTCGAAGCCGAAGGCGTTAAGGCAAACGACGATGAAGACGACGGCGAGCACGCCCTTGACGGCGCGGCTCATGAAGCTGACGGCCGAATATGCGGCGAGCTTTCCGCGCCGCGACATGCCGCTCAGCATGACCTCGGCGCCCGCGTCGGCGCTTCGCCACAGGAGCCAGGCAACCGCCAGAAGCCCGACCATCTGATTCAGGAACGTTGCGTAGTAGCGAACAACCACCGCAACGCCGACGGAGCGGATGGCGATGCCGAAGATGATCGCCGCAAGCAGCAGACGCACCGGCCCCGCGGAGGCGTTGACGAAGCGCGTCAGCGAAGACTCGCCGAAATAGCGCCGGGCGACGGCGATGAAGAGACCGCGCGCCGCCGTGAGGACCCAGGCCAGCCCGAAGCTCGCCACAACGAGCACGATGAGCGCCGCCCAGTGCGACAGGGGCGCTCCGAAGATCGTCGGTCCCTGCGGCATGCGCTCAAGCAGCGAGCCCCCCGAGTTCGACGAGGCGCGCGTCAGCGCCTCCACGTCGCGCAACGATTCGACGGAGATGACCCAGATCTGCTTTCCGTCCCGCTCCAGGTGGTGCGCGAGGAGCGGCTTCTCCTCGCCGTCGAGCATACCGAGCGTGCCGATGCGCTCGAGATCGGCGGGAAGCCCGTCGTCGGCCCGCCCGGTCAGCGATGTGGCGAGCTCCGCCACAGTCAGCACGCTGCCCGAACGGTCGAGAACGCGTTGCAGATGTTCCGCGAGCGTGGCCCCCGTAACGGCGTTCTGACCGATGCCGGCGCTCAGCCGGTCCACTTCGAGAAAGGGGACGGCGCGTTCGTAGTCGCCGGAGCTCAGGGCGCCGATCAGCCCGGAAACAAGACCCTGCGTGGTATCGCGGCCGAGCTGGTCCTTCTCCGCCGGTGGCGTGGTCTCCGTGCTGCCATTGGTCGCGGCGGGTGCCTGCGCAAGCGCGCCAGCCGGTAGGGCGACGCCAAGAAGCAGGCAGGCGAGGAAACGGAGGATGAGGATCGCGCGCATCTGACCTTGGGGACTGCAATTGAAGAGGGCAGGCTACACACTTCGGCTTTGTGGGCAAAATTCGGCCGGTGCGGCAGCAAGCGGGGTTGCGCCCCAACGCGGCCAAACATGATAGAAATCAAGGAAACCCGCTGTGCCTCAGGCAATGAAAGTCGGGGAGGGAACGAGATGACCAGCCGTTATCACGAAGTCTACGAAAGCTGGCGGCGCGATCCGCAGGGTTTTTGGGCCGATATCGCCGCCTCGGAAATCGACTGGATCAGGCCCTGGGACAAGCCGTTCGACGCGAGCCTCGGCGTCTATGGGCGCTGGTTCCCGGGCGCGGAGTGCAACACCTGCTTCAACTGCGTCGACCGCCACGCTGCGAAGCGCCCGGATGCGCCGGCAATCATCTACGACAGCCCGATTACCGGCGCGAAGCGAACGATCAGCTATGGCGCGCTTCTGTCCGAAGTGCAGGCGCTTGCCGCCGTGCTTCGGGATCACGGCGTGGAGAAGGGCGACCGCGTCATCCTCTATCTGCCGATGATCCCGGAAGCGGCGATCGCGATGCTCGCCTGCGCACGACTCGGCGCGGTGCATTCCGTCGTCTTCGGCGGCTTTGCCGCGCCGGAGCTTGCGACGCGCATAGACGACGCCAAGCCGAAGCTCATCGTCTCCGCGTCCTGCGGCATCGAGCCGGGGCGCATTGTCAAATACAAGCCGCTGCTCGACGCAGCGATCGGGCACGCGAAGCACAAGCCCGACGCCTGTCTCATCCTGCAGCGCGAACAGGAGCGCTGCGATCTTATCGCCGGCCGCGATCACGATCTTGCCGAAGCGATGGAGAAGGCGCGCGGGCGTAGCGTCGAATGCGTGCCGCTCAAGGCGACCGACCCGCTCTACATCCTCTACACCTCCGGCACGACTGGCCAGCCGAAGGGCGTGGTGCGCGACAATGGTGGCCACATGGTCGCGCTCAAGTGGTCGATGAAGGCGATCTACGACATCGATCCGGGCGAGACCTACTGGGCGGCGTCCGACGTTGGCTGGGTCGTCGGCCACTCCTACATCGTCTACGCGCCGCTGCTGCATGGCTGCGCGAGCGTGCTCTACGAGGGAAAACCGGTCGGCACGCCGGATGCCGGCGCCTTCTGGCGCGTGATCTCGGAGCACAACGTCGCGGCGCTCTTCACCGCGCCGACGGCGTTTCGCGCGATCCGCCGCGACGATCCGGACGGCGCCTTCATCAGGAAATACGACCTGTCGAAATTTCGCACGCTCTTCCTCGCGGGCGAGCGCGCCGATAGCGCGACGATCGAATGGGCGGAGCGCCATCTCGGTCGGCCGGTGATCGATCACTGGTGGCAGACGGAGACCGGCTGGTCGATCTGCGCCAATCCGGTCGGGCTCGGGCTGATGTCTGTCAAATACGGTTCGCCCGGCGTGCCGATGCCGGGCTACGACCTGCGCGTCCTCGACGATGCGGGCCACGAGGTTCCCCAAGGCACGCTCGGCAACATCGTGGTCAAGCTGCCACTCCCGCCGAGCGCGCTGCCGACGCTGTGGAATGCCGACCAGCGCTTCAGGGATTCGTACCTCGCCGAGTTCCCCGGCTACTACAAGACGGCGGACGCGGGCTACAAAGACGAAGACGGCTATGCCTTCGTGATGGCGCGCACCGACGACATCATCAATGTCGCCGGGCACAGGCTTTCCACCGGCGCGATGGAGGAAGTGCTCGCCGGCCATCCGGACGTGGCGGAATGCGCCGTCATCGGCGTTGCCGATCAGCTCAAAGGACAGGCGCCGTGCGGCTTTGTGGTGCTCAAGGCCGGTGCGACGCGCGAGGCGGCCGAGCTTCAGGCGGAGTGCGTCGCGCTGGTGCGCGAGGCGATCGGCCCAGTTGCCGCCTTCCGCATGGTGCACATCGTGGCGCGGCTGCCGAAGACCCGAAGCGGCAAGATCCTGCGCGCTACAATGCGCCAGATCGCGGACGGCGAGACCCCGAAGGTTCCCGCGACGATCGACGACCCGGCGATCCTCGACGAGATCAGGGCGACGCTGTCGGCAGGATAGCGGCCTGACCTGCGGCGCGTTGCGGCGGCGCTTGGCACGTTGGCGAGGCCGCGCAGGAAGATGCGTTAACTTTCACGGTAGCTTCAGGCTACATTCGAACGAAGCCGTTCGACCCTCATTAACTTGCATCTGCAACGACTCCGGCTCCCAAAGTTGACCGCGGAGCCTTTGATGCTGATTGGCGACATCCTCGTTGCGCAGGGTCTTGTGACACAGGAGGATGTGGAGACGGCGCTCGAACGCCAGCGTGCCGAAGGTGGCATCCTCGGCGAGCATTTGATCGCCATGGGCAGGCTCGCCCCCGCCGATCTCGAGCGGGTCATGAAGAGTGCGCCGCCTTCGCCGAAGAGCATCGAAGAGACCGGACTCAGCGTCAACGACCTTCTGAACCTCCTCGCGAAGGCGATGTACAACGGCGCGGAGATGCCGTCCGTGATCGGCGGGATGGTCAAGCTGCCGGTGCGCGTCGTCAACCTCATCATGGAGCAGGCGAAAGAGCGCAAGATGATCGACATCTTGGGCGCCGCCGGCAATTCCGTCGCTTCTGAGCTCCGCTACGCGCTGACCGAGAAGGGCCGCCAGTGGGCCACCGAAGCGCAGGCGCAGAATCAGTATTTCGGACCGGCGCCGGTCCCGCTCGCGGCTTTCGTGGAGCGCATCCAGCGCCAGCGGATCACCAACGAGCGCGTCGACCGCGCAGCGATCGAGAAGGCCTTCGGCGATCTGATCGTCGCGGACGAGTTCATCCACCGGATCGGGCCGGCGATCAATTCCGGCCGCTCGATCCTTCTCTACGGACCGCCGGGGAACGGGAAGACCTCGGTGTCCGCGCGGATCGGATCGCTCTTCAACGACACGATCTACATCCCCCATTGCTTCGAGGTCGAAGGGCAGATCATCAAGGTGTTCGATCCGGGCACCCACAAGCGCGTCGAGCGGAGCGGCGGCGACGGCCACAGCACGCTGCGGCGGCCGGACTTCGATCTTCGCTGGGTGCCGTGCAAACGGCCCTTCATCGTGACGGGCGGCGAGCTGACGCTTGAAATGCTCGACTTGAGCTTTAACGCGATGGCGAAGTTCTACGAAGCGCCGCTCCACATCAAGGCGCTCGGCGGCATCTTCACGATCGACGATTTCGGGCGTCAGCTGGTCAGCCCAGAGGCGCTGCTCAACCGCTGGATCGTGCCGCTCGAAAGCCGCGTCGAATATCTGAAGCTGCACACCGGCAAGAGTTTCTCGCTGCCTTTCGACGAGCTCGTCGTGTTCTCGACCAACCTCGCGCCGCGCGACCTCATGGACCCGGCGTTCCTCCGCCGCATTCCCTATAAGCTGGAGATCGGGGGGCCGACTCCGGACGAGTACCGGCAGATTTTCAAGCTCGTCGCGAAAGCCTTCGAGATGGAGGTGACGGACGAGATCGTCGATTTCGTGATTCACCATCTGCGGGTCGAGCACGATTTCCCGCTCGCCAGCTACCAGCCCAAATTCCTGATCGATCAGGTGCGCTCGGCCTGCAAGTTCGAGGGCATTCCGCCCGAGTTCCGGATGGATCTCGTGGCCACGGCGCTCGGCAACCTCTTCACCAAGGACACGCCCGGATATCAGGCGTCCGATGCGCGTGACGCGTCGAAGGCGGAGCAGCCACGCGCCCTTGACGCTGCCGCCTGATAGGCCTCCGACGGAGACTGCGAGGTGCGGCGCCTTCCAGCTTCGACGCGCCTCCGGCGGACAATCAGGCGACCAGCGGCTTCAGACCGGGGTGGTTCCTAATGAAGCCGCTCTCCTCCGCCAATCCGTCCAGTCCCCAGACGTGGCCGGCATGCCTCACGATCAGATAGACGAGGACGCCCGCATAGACGATGTGCTCGTCGAGCAGGAAGTTGTTGGTGTCGCTGATATAGGGGAAATCCATGTGCGCCGTCCAATAGAGCAGCATCAGCGCGATTCCGAAGAGGGAGCTGACTTTGACCATCAGGCCGAAAAGCAACGACAGGCCGATCAGAAGATGCCCATAGCCCACCAGGAGCGACAGCGCCGGCGCGATGCCCGGCCCGGTGAAATGCGAATAGATGCCGTGGAAGGTCTTGGTGTGATCGAGGAAGCCGGCGACGCTCCAGCCCGGAACAAGGACTTGGTGCGACGCGGCGTAAAGGAAGGTCCAGGCCATCGACAGGCGGAAGAATACGATCAGGGCGCGCTCAGAGGTCGTGTCGTTCATTGGTTTCTCCATCCCCATGCCTCGCCCGACGAGTAGGGCCGGAGGCAGGCGTGACGGTCGCCTTCGGTCAGCGCACGGAGCTTTGCGGCCCCGGCTCTCCGCTCAGGGGCGAGCGATGCGGCACGCTAGGGGCCGTGTCGGAGCCCGGCTTTGATTTCGCTCAAACCAAGCCGGCGCCTCAGCGGGCCGCACGCGAGCCAATGGCCGGCGCTTCAGCTGAGCCCGAATGCTGTTTGATGAGGGCGCGCCGGACGGACTGGCTGCCGACGTCGATGAAGAACAGGCCCATCTGCCCGCCTTGATGCCATCTGACCTCGCACTCAAAAAGAGTGCCGTCGTTTCTTTCGAGGAGAAACAGGCGATCTGGCACATCGACGAAATGTCTCGTGTCGACCCGTGCGCCGTCGAGCGAGATGTCGCGGATGACGCAGGGTTCCGCCGGGCACCGCCGCTCCAGATGAGCTCGCCTTCGATGCTGACTTCGTAGCGGGCTTGCGAGCGTCGTTCCACGAGCGGGGCCTTCGTGCGCGTCGGCGCTGTTGCAACAATCCGGATTGAGGGACCCTAGGCGAAAGCGGTTAGCGATCTGTTTCGCGCTTCGGGGTTGTGGCGCCGCTCGCACGGCGCTTTCGCGGCTGTTCGGCCGGCATTTCGCCGCGGTTTCCTCCGCTTGATCTGTGTCATGGGGCCTTAATGCAGCCCCGCTAACGTCCTCGGGAGCGCCCCGAAAGCCGGTAGAAACGGCGTGTTTCGGCGGCGCATAGCGAGATTTGGCGCATGTCCGCGGGCTCGACGAAGCGGCGTTTGCCGACAATGCCGGAGGCGCATGAAGCGCCTTTGGCGGTGGATGGCTTGATGGACGAGGTCGTGGCGCTCCGCATGACCGTTGCCGAGGCAGCCGCTTCGCTTCTGGAGCACCTCGGCGCCGGGGCGGACGACGCCGCGCTTGCCAATCTCGCCCACTATCTGGCGCTTCGCCATCACGACCTCCGCGCGCTTGCAGCGACAATTGATGTGGCGCGGGCTCTCTTCGCTTGGGCGGCTCGAAAGCCGCGTTCTCCCGACGCTCGACGCCGTCGTCGCCGCGCTCTGCCGCGATCACCGGCAAGCCGAGTCCGTTCCCCGCGCCGACGGAGGGCGTCTTTTTCGCCGGCGAGGTGCGGCTCGTCGCAGCGACGGATGAGCTCTTCGGCACGCAGCCGGCGCACCGGCGCACGCGCATCATGGTCACGCTTCCGAGCGAGGCGGCAGGCGATCCGGCGTTTGTCCTCGATCTCGCGCGGCGCGGCATGGACATCGCGCGCATCAACTGTGCGCATGACGACAACGTCGCCTGGCGGGCGATGACGGCGAACGTCCGCGCCGCGAGCGACGCGGTAGGCCGGCGGCTCCCCGTGCTCATGGACATCGCCGGCCCGAAGATCCGCACCGAGGCCGTGCTTTTGCGCGCGCACAAGCCGAAGCTGCAGGCAGGCGAGGCGTTCCGCCTCGTCGCCGCCGGGCGAACCGCGGGCGACCGACGACGTGCCGTTCTCCGCCGCAGTCTCGCTGCCGGAGATGGTGACGCGGCTCGCGCCGGGTCGATCGTCTTCTCTACGACGACGGCAAGCTTGAGGGCGTGGTGGAGAGCGTCGCGGAGGGCGAGGCGATCATCCGCGTCGGCCGCACCAAGGCCGGCGGCACCAAGCTCAAGCCGGAGAAGGGCATCAATCTCCCCGACACGGCGCTCGGCCTTTCGCCGCTCACCGCCAAGGACGAGGACGACCTTCTGGCGGTCATCGAATGCGCCGACATGATCGGCTATTCGTTCGTCAGCCGGCCGGAGGACATCGATCTCCTCGAAGCCGCGCTCGCGCGTTGTGACATGCACGGGAAGCGGCTCGGTCTCGTCGCCAAGATCGAGCGTCCGGAGGCGGTCAGGAATCTCCCTGCTTTGATCGCCCGCGTGCGCAGCCGGCCTTTCGGCGTGATGATCGCGCGCGGCGATCTTGCCGCCGAGATCGGGTTTGAGCGTCTCGCCGAGATGCAGGAGGAGATTCTCTGGATCTGCGAAGCCGCGGGCGTGCCCGCCATCTGGGCGACGCAAGTGCTGGAGGACCTGGTCAAGTACGGCGTTCCCTCGCGCGGCGAGATGACCGACGCTGCCGCGGGGGCGCGCGCCGAATGCGTGATGCTGAACAAGGGGCCGGCGGTCGGGGTCGCGATCGGTGTGCTCGACCGGCTGCTCTCCCGCATGGACGCAAATCTCTTCAAGAAGACCCCGACGCTTCGCGCGCTGAAGTCCTGGTAGGGCCGGACGCGCGGCCAAGGAACCTGCTGCAAGCAGCCGATTGCGGGGCACGTTGACCGGCTGCCTCCTCGTGGGCATGGTCCGCGCCGATTTAGGAGGCGCGAATGTCGCTTGAGAACAAGGTTGCGATCGTCACCGGCGGGGCAAACGGGATCGGCCTCGCCGTCGCAAGGCGGTTTGCCAAGGACGGGGCGCGCGTGGTCGTCGCCGATATCGACGAGGACGCCGGAAGCCGGGCGGTGGAGGAGGTCGGCGCGCATGGCGCGGTGCGCTTCGTTCGCTGCGACGTCGGCGACAAGGCGGACGTCGCCAATCTCGTCGCCGCGACGGTGCAGTCCTGGGGCTCGATCGACGTTCTCGTCTCCAATGCCGGAATCGTGCACGGCGCGGATTTCCTTGCGATCGAGGAGGCGGATTTCGACCGCGTGATCCGCGTCAACCTGAAGGGGATGTTCCTCGTCGGGCAGGCCGTGGCGCGGCAGATGGTGAACCAGATCGAGGACGGCGGCACGCCGGGCGCCATCGTCAACATGAGCTCCATCAACGCCGTCGTCGCGATCGGGAACCAGGTTCCCTATTCGGCGTCGAAGGGCGGCGTGATGCAGCTCACCAAGGTGATGGCGCTGTCGCTCGCGCCCTACGGCATCCGCGTCAATGCCATCGGGCCGGGCTCGATCATGACGGAGATGCTGGCGTCCGTGGCGCACGACAAGGCGGCGAAGACCCGCGTGCTGTCGCGCACGCCGCTCGGCCGCATCGGCGATCCCTCCGAGATCGCGTCGGTCGCCGCGTTCCTTGCCGACGACGATGCGAGCTACGTCACCGGCCAGACCATCTATGTCGACGGCGGCCGCCTGCCGCTCAACTACACGGTGGCTGTGAAGGAGGATTAGCGGGAAAGTCGTCCCGTCCGGGCGGCCGGCACCTCGCGCCCTGGTCAGCACTTGCCATCAGTGTCCGAGAGCGAAGGCAGCTTCTCACAAATCGACGACTACGTCAGTGTTGGGCTGCGAGCAGCAGATCAATACATTGCCATCGGCTGGCGCATCCACGGGATCGGGCTGATAGCAGATTGTTCCTGCCACGAGTCCGCTCTCACAGGTGTGGCAAACTCCCGTTCGGCACGACCACCGAACAGGTACGTCGCAGGCCTCGGCCAATTCCAGCAAACTGCCAAATGTGGGACTCCAATGGACGCTCAACCCTGAGCGCGCGAAAGTGACGAGCTCTCCCGTACCCGGCGGACCCGCGGGCACGTGCGGCGGCTCTCGCGACTGAGCTGCAATACCTGGGGTCGTGGACGGAGCGGAGCCGAACACCTCCGTATGGATGCGACCAGCATCCACGCCCAGTTCTACAAGATTGGCGCTCAGCTCCGTCATGAAGCTTGGCGGGCCGCAGAGGTAAAAATCTCCGTCACGAGGCAATTTGAGGTCTTGCAGCACGCGCTTGTTCAAATGCCCGACGGCGTCAAAATCGACGTGCGGCCGGTCCTTCGGATCGGGTGAGCTATAGCAAACATAGCTGTGGTAGCGGGCAAGCCCTTTGAGCAACTGGCGTGTTTCGTCCGCGAAGGGATGATCTTGGCTGCTGCGGGTTCCATACAGCCACCAGATTTCGCGCGTTGATGCATCTGCCGCCAATGCGTGAAGCATGGCGAGCACTGGTGTAACTCCGATCCCGGCGCTCAACAAAACGACAGGAGTGTCGCCCTCCTTCAGCGTGAAGGTTCCGCGCGCCGCGCTTGCCTCTACGATGTCGCCGACCTCAACTTTGTCGAAGACATATTGGCTCACGATACCGGCGGCTTCCCGCTTGATGCTGACACGGTAGGCACTTGCGCCGGGCTCTCCCGATAAGGAGTAGCTGCGCATCGAAGACTGCGGAGAATCGGACCCAAACCGCAGCACGACGAATTGTCCGGCGAGAGCCGCAGCCATGGGAAGTCCATCAGCAGGTTCGAGCACCAGCGACACGACATTGCGGCTCTCGTGAATCTTTTCGGAAACACGAAGCGGGCGGAATCCGCTCCACGCCGGTCGCGGGCTGGGCGCATCAGCGAGCCCCGCGTTTCCTCTTGTCCCGCTGGTGGTTAGATCTTGCGCTAGCAACAGTTCGAACGACTTGCGCCAACCGGCGCTCAATGCCGGAATGCGCAGTGCACGCTCCAGCTTGTCGCGAGGATGACCTGGCATATAGAGCAGAGCATCGACCTCCGACACGCTCATCCGCTCTGGTCCAAGAGCGACGCGCTCGATCTCGTCCCCCGCTTCCACTTCTCCTTCTTTCAGCACACGAAGATAGAAGCCGGGCCTGCCGTGCTTAACGAGCAGCGCCGCCATCCGAGGCTCCTTCATGCGGATACCGACGCGATAGCAGGTGACGCGAGGCTGCGTTACTTCGAACAGTGCGTCGCCAATTCGGTACTGGTCCCCAACGCAAACTACCGCGTCTGGCAGGTCTTCAACGGTGAAATTCTCTCCGAACTGCCCATAGACGAAATCGTCTCGACCGAGTTGTTTCTGCCAATACCGGTAGGACTCCATTTGATAGACAAGCACTGCGCGGTGTTCGCCGCCGTGGCCAGCCAAGTCCCCCTGTCCGTCGCCATCTATGTTGAGGCGACGCACCATGCGGGGGCCTTTGACGGGCGTCTTCCAAATCGCGGTATGAACCGTCCTGTCTTGCCATACGACGTCCTGTGGCATGCCGACGTTGACTGCGAGTAGACGTGGCATGGCGTACCCTCCCAACTCCGGGAAACCCGAAACACCAATCGACTTAAGAAGCGCGGAACCGCTTCCCAATCAGCCGACGCAGCATCGCAGCATGCTGTGACGGGCGCGATGGCCTGCTCCGCGGTCAAGCGTATGACCAATGCGTGCCAGTGAACAGTATACGAGGGTATCGTCGAAACGCCTGTCTCGGAGTGGTGCGGCGGCTCTATTCGGAGGACAGGTCCATCTTGCCCACCACGCAAGCGCCTCCCGCTGCTTCGAGACGCTTGCAGAAGTCCTCGGCTTCGGCCCGCGTCTCCGCCGGGACAAGCACGTGATAGAAGGTGCCCGTTCCCCCGCCGGTCATGACGCCGGGCACGATCTTCGCAGCCCGGCCGGAGAGGATGTCGGGATACTGCTTCTGCAGCGCCTCATAGGCGGAGGTGGCGGTTGCCTCGGAGAAGCTCCCGGCGACCTGTGCGCCCCATACCGGCTCCGCCGCTGCCGCTCCGATCCAGGCAAGATGCCCGTGCGTGGCTTCGGGAAGCGCCAAGCACAACAGCGCTGCGACAAGTAGGTTTCTCATCTGCCGGTCTCCTGCTCATATCCGGCCCACGTCTTCCATTCTGGGCACTCGGCGCTTTTCCGGCAAGCCTTGCCCGGGCGGAAGCACAAGTGTTCAATGAATCCGATAGCGGCGGCCTATCGGAGCAGGGCTCCGACCGGCGTATGCTTGTTGACCGTCCGTCGTGGAGTTTGTCGATGGCAGGGCAGTCGCTCAGCACCATTCTCGAGGATACCTTCGTACGCTGCCGTGACATGGAGGCGCCGCTGGCCGATCGCCTGCAAGCCTTCGCAAACGAGGTGCGCCGCATGGGCCCACACTTCGCGACCACTGTCGACGATCTCGTCAACCGGCTGATGGAGCACGGCGCCGGCACGACAGCGCCTAAGGTCGGGGAAGAGATGCCGCCGTTCGTCTTGCCCGATGAGAACGGCCAGCTCGTCGGCCTTCAGGACCTGCTTGATGAAGGGCCCGTGGCGATCGCCTTTCACCGCGGATACTGGTGTCCCTACTGCCGCATCAACATCAACGCGCTGGCCCGCGCGGAGCAGGAGATTGCGGTGGAGCGCAAGCACATTGCTGCGATCGTGCCGGACCGCCAGAAGTTCACGACCTGGCTCAAGTCCGACGCCAAGGCGCCGTTCCCGATCCTGACCGACATGGACAACGGCTACGCGATGTCACTCGATCTGGCGATCTGGGTGGGGGACGAGATGAAGGAGATGATGGTGAGCTCCGGGTGGGACCCGTCGGTGTCGCAGGGCACCGAAGACTGGGCGCTGCCGATTCCCGCGACCTTCATCGTCGGCACCGACGGCAGGATCGCCGCGCGCTTCGTCGACCCGGATTACCGCATGCGCATGGCGATCGAAGACATGGTCGCGGCGCTGCGGTCGGCGGGTTAGCGCGGGCCCATGCGGTTATAGGCATCGAGCGCCGCGATCTTGTAGCCCTCGGCGAGGGTCGGATAGTTGAAGGCGTTCTCGACGAAATAGTCGACGGTTCCGCCGAGGTTGAGCACCGCCTGGCCGATGTGAATGAGCTCGGTGGCGCCCTCGCCGACGATGTGCGCGCCCAGGAGCTTGCGGTCGGCGAGCGAGAACAGGAGCTTCATCATGCCGTTCTCGAGCCCCATGATGTGCCCGCGCGAGACTTCGCGGAAGCGCGCGATGCCGACCTCGAAGCCGAGGCCCTTTTCGCGCGCTTGGTTCTCGGTCAGCCCGACGGTGGAGATCTCGGGGACCGCGTAGATGCCGTAGGGAAAGAACTCCGGCGCCGGCGGCGACGGCACGCCAAATGCATGGCATGCGGCGATGCGGCCCTGCTCCATCGAGGTCGAGGCGAGGCTTGGAAAGCCGATCACGTCGCCGGCCGCGTAGATATGCGGCACGCTGGTCTGGAAGGTGACCGGGTCGACCTTGAGCCGCCCGCGGCTGTCGGCCTCGATGCCGCAGGTTTCGAGCCCGAGGTCCTTGGTCGCGCCCACGCGCCCGGCCGCGTAAAGCAGCATTTCGGTTCGAACGCGCCGACCGTCGGAGAGGAAGCTCACGGCATAGCCCTGCTCGTCGACCTCCACCCGCTCGACCTTGGCCCCGAGCCGGAACTGGATGCCGCGCTTCCTCAGGTCGTGAACGAACTCGTCCATGATCTCGCGGTCGATGAATTCGAGGAAGTTCTCGCGTGGCTCGATGATCGTCACCGGCACGTCGAGGGCGGAGAAGATCGTCGCATACTCAATGCCGATGACGCCGGCGCCGACGACGGTCAGGCTGCGCGGCACATGTGGCTCGGTGGCGATGTCGTCGCTGTCGAAGACGTTGCGGTCGTTGAACGGAATCTGCGGCGGCCGGAACGGCGCCGTTCCGACCGCGATGACGATCTTGTCGCCGGAATAGCTGAACTCCTCCGAGCCGGCTTTCACGACCAGCCGGTGCGGATCGACGAAACGCGCCACGCCGGCGCAGGTCCTGACGCCGTTGCGGGCGAACTGGTGCTCCAGCACCTCGATCTCGTGGTCGAGCGTCTTCGTGAGCCGGGCCCCGAGGTCCTTGCCCTCGATGTCCTTCTTGACCCGATATGCCAGTCCGTAGAACCCGCGCTCGCGCCACCCCGAAAGATTGAGCACCGTCTCCCTGAGCGTCTTCGATGGGATCGTGCCGGTATGCACCGACACCCCGCCGACCCTGAGGCGGTTCTCTACGACGAGCACGCTCCGCCCGAGCTTGGCCGCCTGGATCGCGGCGCGCCGACCGGCCGGGCCGCTGCCGATGACAATGAGATCGTAACGCTCCACGCCCGCCCCCTTTGATGCGCCCACAAGCAAGTAACACGCCAGCGGTCTCCCTGGCGAAGCGGGAGGCCGCAGGGCCGGTATGCGGCCAGCGGCATTTCGAAGCGCGACGCCGGTCCTGGGTTCCGGCATGCGCTCTGAGGCTCCTGACAGAAGGCTGTCAGGAGGGGTATGGGATGCTGTCCTCTGTCGAAACGAGAGGAGACATCCCGATGTCAAAGTTCACACCTGCCAATGCGGCCGTGTGGTTCGAAATCCCGGTGACCGACATGAAGCGCGCCAAGGCGTTCTACGAGGCCGTTCTCGAAACCGAACTGAAAGACGAGAACGGCGGTCCCAATCCGATGGCGATGTTCCCCTCCGGCGGGAACGGAGCGGTCGCCGGCCATCTCTATCCCGGCAAGCCGGCTCCGGCGGGCGGCGGCAACACGATCCACCTCGCCTCGCCGAAGCCGCTCGAAGCCGCGATGGATCGCGTCACCAAGGCCGGCGGCAAGGTCGTCTCGCCGGTGGTGGAGATCCCGGCGGGGCGCTTCGCCTATTGCCTCGATCCCGACGGCAACAGCTTTGGCCTCTTCACCTGACGTGATCCGATGCGTCGCGCCGACCGCCTCTTCCAGATCGTCCAGCACCTAAGAGGCGGCCGGCTCGTCACCGCGCGGACGCTTTCGGAGCGGCTCGAAGTCTCCGAGCGCACTATCTACCGCGATGTCGCGGACCTGATGGCGTCGGGCGTGCCGATCGATGGCGAGGCTGGCGTCGGCTACATCCTGCGCTCCGGCTTCGACCTACCGCCCTTGATGTTCACGCGCGAGGAACTTGCCGCGCTGACCCTCGGCGCCCGCTTCGTGAAGGCATGGGGCGGGGCGACGCTGGCGCTCGCCGCCGAAGAGGCGCTAGTCAAGATCGAGGCGGTGCTGCCGGAGAAGGAGAAGCGCGTCAGCGCCGAGACGAGCCTCTTTGCGATCGGCGCGGGCCTTCCCGAAGCGGTGCGCGGCGTGCTCGACCGGCTCGACATCGCCATTCGTGAGCGCAGGCGCATGCATGTGATCTATGACGCGCTCGGCGGGGACAAGAGCGAGCGCGATCTTCGCCCGCTCGGCCTCTATCACTGGGGCAAGGTATGGACGCTCGCCGCCTGGTGCGAGCTGCGCGACGATTTCCGCAACTTCCGCGTTGACCGGATCGCCGAGATCGCGGATTGCGGCGACACGTTCCGCGACGAGCCGGGGAAGACGCTGCGCGACTTCCTGCGCGAGATGATGGAGACGCGGCGCGCCGGACCCGACGCGCGTCCCTGAACGGACGGCCTCGTATCTTTAACCGCCGCCCCATACAATTCGCGGCATGTCCCAGGCGATTCGCATCATCGGCATCGATCCCGGCCTCCGCCGCACCGGATGGGGCGTGGTGGAATCGCTCGGCTCGCGCCTCTCCTTCGTCGCTGCCGGCACGATCAAGCCGGACGACAGCGCGGCCCTCGCCGAAAGGCTGTGCGCGATTCACGATGCGTTGGTGGACGTGCTGGCGCGCTTTGCACCGGACGAAGCGGCGGTGGAGGCGACCTTCGTCAATCGCGACGCGGCGGCGACGCTCAAGCTCGGGCAGGCCAGGGGCATTGCCATGCTGGTTCCTGCGCGCGCTGGAATCGCGGTCGCGGAATATGCTCCGAACGCGGTGAAGAAGGCGGTCGTCGGCGCCGGCCACGCCGAGAAGCGGCAGATCCGCATGATGGTCACCGTGCTCCTGCCGCGGGCGAAATTCGACAGCGACGATTCCGCCGACGCGCTCGCCATCGCCATCTGTCACGCGCATCACCGGGGCACGCTGGCCCTACGCGTGGCGTCTCAGATCGCTTGAATGTGTTTCCCTAATGTTCTATTCTTACCGAGTGAGGTAAGATTATGAGCGACAACACGACTGTCACGAGCAGGGGACAGATCACGATCCCCAAGCATATTCGGGACCGCAAGACGATCACCGCAGGGACCCGGCTTGAAGTTGTCGAGCGTGGGGACGAGATCGTCCTCCGCAAGGTGAGCAAGAAGACCGAGCGCCCGGAAAGCCAAGACCCCGAATTCGAGGCTTATCTGAACAAATTCCGCGGCACACTCGATCTTGGCATGAGCACCGACGAATATATGGAGCTGCTCCGGGGCGAATGAGCGAAGACACGCTTGTCGACAGCAACGTCGTTATAGACATTCTCGACGCGGATTCGGTCTGGGCCAGCTGGTCGCAAGCGCGAGTCGCCGGAGCGCGGCGCGCCGGACAGGCGGTGATCAACCCGCTCATCTTTGCGGAAGTGGCCGGTGCCTATCCGATCCAGAGCGAGGCGGATCGCGCGATGAGCACGACGATCTATCGCCGCGAAAACTTGCCGTGGGAGGCTGCGTTCAACGCGGGGCGCGTATTCCGAGCCTATCGCCGTTCCGGCGGCGCCAAGCGTTCTCCGCTGCCCGACTTCTATATAGGCGCCCATGCGGAACTTCGGGGCTACACGCTCCTTACGCGTGATCCCGCGCGCTATCGTAGCTACTTTCCGACCCTCAGGATCGTTGCCCCGGACACCCATCCGTGATCGGCAAGCTCACCGGCGTGGTCGATTCCACCGGCGAGGACTGGGTGATCCTCGACGTGAACGGCGTCGGCTATCTGGTGCATTGCTCTGTGAAGACGCTTGAGGCGCTGCCGTCGCGAGGCGAGGCGGCGCGGCTGTTCATCGAGACGCAGATCCGCGAGGATCAGATCAGGCTTGTCGGCTTCACCTCGGAGGTGGAGCGCGAGTGGTTCCGCCTGCTTCTGACCGTGCAGGGCGTCGGCTCGCGCGTGGCGCTTTCCGTGCTTGGCACGCTCAACGCCTCGGATCTCGCGTCGGCCGTCGCGCTGCAGGACAAGGCGATGATCGCGCGCGCGCCGGGCGTCGGGCCGAAGGTGGCGGCGCGCATCGCGGCGGAGCTGAAGGACAAGGCGCCGGCGATTGTCGGAATTGACATGGGCGTGATCCGGCTTCAGTCGGAACTTGGCGACAGGATAGCGCCGAAACCGGCTGCGGAAGCCGTCTCGGCGCTCGTCAATCTGGGCTATGGTCAGATGCAGGCGTCGGCGGCGATCGCCGCGGCGATGCGTGAAGCGGGGGAGGGGGCGGAGACGGCACGTCTCATCCGGCTCGGGCTGAAGGAGCTTTCGCGATGACCGACGTTAGCGGACCTATCGAACATCGAGGGTTTCGGGGCGGCACGAGCGCGATCGCCATTGCGCTGGTCTATGCGCTCCTGGGTCCGCTCGTCGGGGCCGTCATTGTCATCCCGATCGGCACGGTCCTGGCGGCCCAGTTCAGTTCGCGATACATTGGCCGAGACCTTCAGCTCCGTGCTCGGCACGATGCCGTTCAGCCTTCTTCTTGCCTACGTCTTTGCGGGCGCACTCGCCTTCGTGACCGGAGTCGTCGTCGCGACCGTCGCCTATCGGCGGGGGCGCGCGCCGGTCGGAACCGCGATCGCGGCGCCGGTCGCCGTCTTCATCGTCTTCGTCCTGCTTCGTCGGTTCGTGCACGTCGACATACCGGGTACCGCAATCCTTCGCGGCGGCGGACAGGCCGGGATGCTGCTGTGGCTTGCGATATGCGTTGCGGCGTCGCTCGTGTGCTGGGCTCTTACCCTGCCGCTTCAGAAGCGCGCCGCATGAGCCGCCTCGTCGCTGCCGAGCCGCGCGGCGAAGACGACGATGTCTCGCTCCGGCCGCAGAAGCTCGCCGACTTCATCGGCCAGCAGAAGATCCGCGCCAATCTCAAGGTTTTCGTCGAGGCGGCGAAGCAGCGCGGCGAGGCGCTCGATCATGTGCTCTTCGTTGGCCCGCCGGGCCTCGGCAAGACGACGCTGGCGCAGATCGTCGCGCGCGAGCTTGGCGTCAATTTCCGCGCTACCTCCGGCCCGGTGATCGCTAAGGCCGGCGACCTTGCGGCGCTACTCACCAATCTCGAAGACCGCGACGTTCTCTTCATCGACGAGATTCATCGCCTGTCGCCGGCTGTCGAAGAGATCCTCTATCCGGCGATGGAGGAGTATCAACTCGACCTCATCATCGGCGAGGGACCGGCGGCGCGCTCGGTCCGCATCGACCTCTCGCGTTTCACGCTGATCGGCGCAACGACGCGCATAGGGCTTCTGACGACGCCGCTGCGCGATCGCTTCGGGATTCCGATCCGGCTCGAGTTCTACACTGACGCGGAGCTTGAGCAGATCGTGCGGCGCGGCGCGCGCATTCTGGGTGCGCCGGTGTCCGACGACGGCGCGCGCGAGATTGCGCGACGGGCGCGGGGCACGCCGCGTGTCGCCGGGCGCCTGCTGCGGCGCGTGCACGATTTCGCCGTGGTCGGGGGCGCCAAGCAGATTACCAGCGAGATCGCCGATCGCGCGCTGCTCGCGCTTGAGGTCGACGCGCATGGACTCGACACGCTCGACCGGCGCTACCTGACCATGGTCGCGGAGAACTTTTCCGGCGGGCCGGTTGGGATCGAGACGATCTCGGCGGCGCTGTCGGAGCCGCGCGATGCGATCGAGGACATCGTCGAACCCTATCTGATCCAGCAGGGTTTCGTGCAGCGCACCCCGCGCGGGCGGCTGCTGACGCTGAAAGCCTTCGGGCACCTGGGTCTTCCCGCGCCGGCGGCGGCGAACGGCGCGCAGGCGGGTCTCTTCGGTGACGACAAGGACCTTTGAATCTGGAACACGCGCTGGTGGCTTCTCGTTTCTCCTCCCTGAGATGGAGGACGCGATGAAGACCGAGAAGGAAAAAGCGAAAGAGGTCCTGAAGGAGCGCGAGCGCGCGCGCAAAGGCTTCGCCGTCACCAACGACGAAGGCAAGGATCCGCTGAAGAACCCGGAGAACGCGACAGAACGTGAGGACGAGGTGGACGACGCCAGTCTCACCCTCGATCTCGGGCTGAAGCGCTAGAGATTGCGCGTCTTTACAAGCGAATGGCATGAGGGCTTTCTGCTCGCCGAATCGACGGCGGTGATGTAAAGACCCTTCACATGAGCTGGAAAGAGCGCGGCGAAGGACGGGGGCGCGGCTATCATCACGGCAACCTCCGGGAAGCGCTGATCCAGGCGGCGCTTGAGCTGATCGCCCAGAAAGGGCCGACCGGCTTCACCTTCGCCGAGGCTGCCCGCTCTGCCGGTGTCAGCCCGGCGGCGCCTTACCGGCATTTCCGCGATCGCGACGAGCTTCTCTCCGATATCGCGATGCGCGGCTTCGACATGTTTGCCGTCGCCCTGGAGAAAGCCTGGGACGGCGGCCGCCCGGAGAAACAGGAAGCGTTCGAGCGCGTAGGCCGCGCCTATCTCGCCTTCGCACGGGCGGAGCCTTCCTATTACTCGGCGATGTTCGAATCCGGGTTGTCGCTCGCTGGCAATCCAGAGCTTCGCGAGGCGTCGGAGCGCGGCTATGCGGTGTTGCGCACAGCCGCCGAAGCGCTGATCGCGACGCTGCCAGCGAAGGGAAGACCGCCGGCGTCGATGGTGAGCTTCCACGTCTGGGCGCTCTCGCACGGCATCGCTTCACTCTTCGCACGCGGCGATGAGGGGCGGCGCAAGCTGCCGATGTCAGCGGAGGAGTTGCTTGAGGCCGGCGTGCTGATCTATCTCCGCGGTCTCGGGATGCCGGGCGTTTAGCGGCCGTCGGGTCGGCGCTCTTTTTTCGAACTGCGGCGGGCCGATCTCTCTTGACGATGCCAAAAGACCCGCCTATGTAAATGTTATTAACATTCACACACGAGGTCCAGATCAATGAGCGCTGCGGGTATCGCAACAAAGCTCGATGACATCGGGACGCCCGCGTGGATCGCGGTGATGGTTCTCGGTTTCATCATCTGGTGGCCGCTCGGTCTGGCCACCTTGGCTTACACTCTATGGAGCGGTCGGATGGGATGTCATGCACGCGGCTCGGCCCGCTGGGACAACAAGATGCAGCGGATGCAGGAGAAGATGGAGCGCATGAAGGGCCGCATGGATAGCTCCGGTTGGTGGGGTCACTCGCCGTCGAGCGGCAACGCCGCTTTCGATGAGTACAAGTCGGAGACGCTGCGGCGTCTCGAAGAGGAGCAGAAGGAGTTCCGCTCGTTCCTCGATCGCCTGCGCATGTCCAAGGACCGCGCTGAGTTCGACCAGTTCATGACCGAGCGCCGCCGCGGCGAGGGTGGCTCCACGCCCGAGACGCAGCCCCGGAGCTGATAACATCGGCAGAGCTTGGCCCAAGATCACGCCCCCCGATCGACAGGCCTTGCGCCGCCCGGTCTCGCTAGCGAGGCCGGGCGGTTTTCGTTTGCAGCGGAAGCTCCGCGACGGCTAATGGCGGCATGCATGACGACAACGCTGCGGGAATTGCGGGACGGCTGACCGAAGGCGGACACGAGCTCCTGCAGCGCGTCTACTTCGAAGACACCGATTTTTCCGGGCGCGTCTATCATGCGCGCTACCTCCACTTCATGGAACGCGGCCGCTCCGATTATCTCCGTCTGCTCGGCATTCATCACAACGCGCTCGCGCGCGACGGCCTCGCTTTCGCCGTCCGTCACATGGAGATCGATTTCCTAAAGCCGGCCGGCATCGACGACGTGCTGACCGTGCGCACGACGCCGTTGCAAACGCGCGGCGCGCGAATTGTCCTTGCGCAGGAGGTGCTCCTTAAAGCGGAGCCGCTGATCCAGGCGCGGGTCACGGTCGCGTTGATCGGCGCGAACGGCCGCGCCGCAAGGTTGCCTCCAGCGATTCGCGCGGCGCTCGGCGGTTTCTCGGCAAAACCTTGATATTGCTTCGATTATTGCCGCAACGTCGCCTGATCGGCGCCGAGCCGTGCCCCTAAAGTGCTGCATTATCGAAGGCGTGGTAAGACTATGCCAAGTCGCGCTTTGGACACATTCGGCGGCCACAAGCCGCTGAGATCGGAACTGGGCGGTCTCTTTCATGAATCCTGATTTGGTGCAGACCGCGTTGGCCGGTCCGGCGGGCGGTTTCTCGCTGTTTGCCCTGTTCCTGCAGGCGCACATCGTGGTCAAGCTGGTCGTCCTCGGCCTGCTCGTCGCATCGGTCTGGTGCTGGGCGATCATCGTCGACAAGCAGCTGCTTTATTCCCGCACCCGCAAGCAGATGGACGACTTCGAGTCGGTGTTCTGGTCGGGGCAGTCGCTGGAGCAGCTTTATCAGCAGGCTTCGGGCCAGGAAGTGCACGGTGTCGCCGCGCTCTTTGTCGCCGCCATGCGCGAATGGAAGCGCACTTACGAATCCGGCGTGCGCTCGCTGCAGGGACTAGGCGGGCGCATCGACCGCGTGATGGACGTGACGCTGGCGCGCGAGGTCGACCGTTTGGAGCGCCGCCTCCTGGTGCTCGCGACCGTCGGATCGGCAGGCCCCTTCATCGGCCTGTTCGGGACGGTGTGGGGGATCATGTCGTCGTTCCAGGCGATCGCGGCCTCGAACAATACGAGCCTCGCGGTTGTGGCGCCGGGCATCGCGGAAGCGCTGCTTGCCACAGCGCTCGGTCTGCTTGCCGCCATTCCCGCCGTCGTCTTCTACAACAAGTTCTCAGCGCAGGTGTCGCGGCTTGCGACGCGCATGGAAGGCTTCTCCGACGAGTTCGCTGCGATCCTCTCGCGGCAGATCGATGAGCGGAACGTGGCCTGATGGGCGTCGTACCTGCATCCGCCGTACCGAGCGGCCGTCGCCACAAGGCGCGCCGCCGTCATCTTCCGATGTCGGAGATCAACGTCACGCCGTTCGTGGACGTGATGCTCGTGCTTCTGATCGTGTTCATGGTGGCGGCGCCGCTTTTGACCGTCGGCATCCCCGTCGACCTGCCGCGCACGCAAGGGGAGACGCTCGGCAACGATGTGAAGCCGATTTCTGTCACGATCGGTGCGGACGGCAAGATCATGTTGCAGGAAGCCGAGGTCAGCCTCGACGACCTGATGCCCAAGATCGAGGCGATCCTCAAGATCGATCCGGAGCAACGGATCATCCTGCGCGCCAACAAGGACGCCGGCTACGGCACCGTTGCGCAGGTTCTCGACCGCATCAAGAAGGCCGGTTCCCGTCACGTGGCGCTCGAGACGAAAGCGCTCGAGGAGTTGGGCAACTGAGCGATGCGGGTTGGGCTCACCACCTCAATCGTCGGCCACGCAGTCATACTCGGGTTGGGGTTCATCGTCCTCGGCACGCAACCGCTGGAGTTTGAGAAGATCGAGGCGCTGCCGGTCGATCTCATCTCCGTCGACGAGACCACTGACCTTCTGAAGGGCGAGAAGTCCTCGCGCAAGCTGCCGGAGGAGAAGCCGCAGCCGAAGCCGGAGGTGAAGGCCGAGGTTCCCGCGCCGAAGCCGGCCGAAAAGCCGGCTGAAAAGGTGGTCGAGGCGCCGCCGCAGCCGACGCCACCCCCTCCGCCGCCCGAGCCGGAGCCGGTGACGCCTCCGAAGCCTGAGCAGCTCGCGGCGTTGCCGGTGCCCGCACCGGAACCGGACAAGTCGGCTGAGGCAGTTCCCGAGCCGCCGCCGGCGCCTGTCGTCAATCCGAACGTCCCGCGTCCGCGCCCCAATCCGCCGAAAAAGATCGTCGAGCCGAAGCCCGAGCCGAAACCCGAGCCCAAGCTGGCGGAGAAAGAGGCGCCGAAAGAGTCGTTCAACGCCGACGACATCGCCGCTCTTCTCAACAAGCAGGAGCCGCGGGGCGGAGGCGACCCGGAACCGGCGACAGAGCCGCAAACGCTCGGCTCGATCGACGGCCACGCCGAGGCGGCAATGACGCAGAGCGAGATTGCGGCCTTGAAAGCGCGCCTTTATCGCTGCTGGAATCCGCCGGTCGCCGTGCGCGAGGCTGGCGGGCTTGTGGTGGAGGTGCGCATCAGGCTTCTCCCGGACGGAAACCTTGCGGCGCAGCCGGAACTGGTGCGGATTGAGCAGGCGCTCAATCCGATTGCGCAGGTCGCCGCGGAATCCGCAGTGCGGGCCGTCGTGCAATGTGCACCTTTCGGCGACATACTGCGGCCCGAAAAATATGCCCTGTGGAAGGAGATCGATTTTGTCTTCGACCCGCGGGAAATGCTGGGCGGATAGGGGGAATTTGCCTGATGAGGTTTGAACGGCCGTTATCGCCGGGTCATTTTCGCCTGACGCTGCTTCTGGCGGCAGTTGTCATCGCGATGGCGGGTGCCGCCGGGCACAGCGCATTCGCACAGTTGCGCGTGGACATCACGCAGGGCACGCCGCGCCCGATGCCGATCGCGATCCCGGCATTCGTCGGAGCGGCGGGCAGCGTCGACGAGATGAGCCAGAACGTCGCGCAGGTCGTGACCGCCGATCTCAAGCGCTCGGGGCTCTTCGCGCCTGTCGATCCGTCGGCTTTCATCGAGCCGGTCGTGCCGCCGACGATCACGCCGAACTTCGCCAACTGGCGTCCGCTCAACGCGCAGGCGCTCGTCTCGGGGAGCGTCGCTACGACAGGCGACGGGCGGATCATGGCCGAATACCGGCTGTGGGACGTGGTCTCCGGCCAGTACCTGGTGGGAAAGCAGTTCTTCGCTTCCCCGGACAACTGGCGGCGGCTCGCTCACATCATCGCCGATTCCGTCTACGAGCGGCTGACCGGCGAGAAGGGCTATTTCGACAGCCGCATCGCTTTCGTCGACGAGACGGGCAGCAAGGCGCAGCGTGTCAAGCGTCTCGCGATCATGGATCAGGATGGCGCCAACGTGCGCTATCTAACGGACGGCGAAGAGCTGGTGGTCACGCCGCGTTTCTCGCCCTCGCGGCAGGAACTCGCCTACGCCTCTCTCACCGGCGACAATTGGCACGTCTACGTGTTGAACATCGAGACGGGGCAGCGCGAGCTGATCGGGAATTTTCCCAACATGGCATTCAGCCCGCGCTTCTCGCCGGACGGCCAGCAGGTGGTGTTGTCGCTCGAGCAGGGCGGCAACGCCAACATCTATCGCCTCGATCTCAGGACGCGGCAGCTGACCCGACTGACTGACTCGCCGTCGATCGACACCGCGCCCTGCTATTCGCCGACCGGCACGCAGATCGCGTTTGAATCCGATCGCGGCGGCCAGCAGCAGATCTACGTGATGAGCGCGGACGGCGGACCGGCGCAGCGCATCAGCTTCGGGACCGGCCGTTATGGAACGCCGGTGTGGTCGCCGCGCGGCGACCTGGTCGCCTTCACGAAGCAGGAAGAGGGCTCGTTCAAGATCGGCGTCATGAAGCCCGACGGTTCCGGCGAGCGCATCCTGACAGCCGGCTTCCACAACGAGGGCCCGACCTGGGCGCCGAACGGACGCGTACTGATGTTCTTCCGCGACAACCAGGGCGATGGGGGGCCACAGCTCTGGTCGGTCGACATCACCGGCTATAACGAGCAGATCGTACCGACGCCGAGCTTCGCGTCCGACCCGGCATGGTCGCCGCTTCTCAGCTAGTCGCCATACTCCGTTAACCGTAAGCCTTGACCGCAGCTTAACCGTCGGATGGTTACCTCAACCCTAAGCCTTTACGCATGGAGCTTCAGCAAATGCCGTTAAGCCTGTCCGCCGGACGAATACTGGCGCTGTCGATGCTCGCGATCGGGCTTATTGTCGGTGGCTGCGCAAATCAGAAGACGGCGATCGAATCCGGCGTGGCCGGAGCGCCGACGCCGGGAAGCCCGCAGGAATTCCAAGTATCAGTCGGTGACCGCGTCTTCTTCGAGACGGATTCGTCCGCCCTGACGGCGCAGTCGCAGGCGACGCTCGACCGCCAGGTGCAATGGCTCTCGCAGTATTCGCAGTATGCCTTCACCATCGAAGGCCACGCCGACGAGCGCGGCACGCGCGAATACAATCTCGCGCTCGGCGCCCGGCGTGCGAACGGGGTTCGCGACTACATGATCGCCCGCGGCATCGCGGCAAACCGCATTCACACTGTCTCTTATGGCAAGGAGCGGCCAGTTGCAGTCTGCGACGACATTTCCTGCTGGTCGCAGAACCGTCGTGCCGTCACGGCGCTGAACGGCGGCTGACCGATCTGCAACGCTACGCAAGGAAAGGCCCGCGTTATGCCGCGGGCCTTTCCATTTTCACCAATCAGCCGAAGTTTGGCCGAATTGGTCGTGCGGGTGTAAGAGGATGCGAACGCCCGGAGCTTCGGTCTATGCCGCGCGCAATTTTCACGCTTCTCGCCACGTTTCTGCTGATTGCGCCCGCTGCTGCGCAGACGCAGCAGGAAGGCGAGATGCTGCTTTATATTCAGCAGCTTGAGCAGCGCGTCCGTGAGCTGACCGGCCAGAACGAGCAGCTCTCCTACCAGGTCAATCAGCTGCGCGGGCAAGTCGGTCTGCCGCCGCTCCCTGCTGGCCCTGAGCAGACGGGGGCGCTTAATCCGGCGCCCGGCGGCGCTGCGCCGGCGGACGCGAATCTCCCGCCGATGGCCCCACAAGATTATGGGCAACCTCCAGTCGCTGCCAACGCGCCCAACAACGCTGGCGCAGGTGCGCCCGTCGATCTTTCCACGCTCGCCGGCGGTACCGGTGCACAGCTTCTTGCACCTCCGGGCATGGAGCCGGCGCCCGTTGCACCGGCAGAACCGACCACCGACACGGCGATGGTCGCGCCGATGACGCCTCCTCGCACCACCGCGCTTTCCGGCTCCGCCCGTGACGAATACGACCTCGCCTACGGCTACATCCTGACCGGCGACTACGGTCTCGCCGAAGAAAGCTTCAAGACTTGGCTCGCGAGCTTCCCGAACGATCCACAGGCGGCGGATGCAGAGTTCTGGTTGGGCGAGAGCCATCTGCAACAGGGCGAATATCGCGACGCCGCGAATGCTTTCCTCTCCGTCTACAAGACTGCGCCGGACAGCACCAAGGGGCCGGATGCTCTCCTGAAACTTGGCGTCTCCCTGTCGGCGCTCGGCGAGAAGCCGGCCGCCTGTGCCACTTTCACCGAGCTCGGCCGCCGCTATCCGCAGGCCACCGAATCGGTGATGAGCCGCGTTCGTGACGAAAAGAAACGAGCCGGCTGTCCCGGCTAGCGCGCTGCAGCCGGAGCATCTCTTCCGGAAACTTTCCGGACGACGCGGACTGGTGCTCGCCGTTTCCGGCGGGGCCGATTCGACCGCGATGATGCTGCTTGTCGCGCGCTGGGAGAAGCGGCCGCCCGTGCTTGTCGTCACCGTCGACCATGGGCTTCGACCCGAGGCGGCGGAGGAGACGCGGCGCGTCGCGGAGAATGCCGCGCGGCTCGGTCTTCCCTGGCGGATCATGACGGCACCTGAGCGATCGGAGGGCGGCAACCTTCAGGATTGGGCGCGGCGCGCGCGCTATTCCCTGCTTGTCGACGCGGCGATCGAGGCGGGCTTCGATACGATCGTCACCGCGCATCATCAGGACGATCAGGCCGAGACGTTTCTTCTCAGGTTGGCGCGCGGCTCTGGTGTCTATGGTCTTGCGGCGATGGCGGAGGAGGGGGAATCTCTAGGTATCCGACTTGCGCGTCCGCTTCTCTCCGTGCCGCGCTCCTTGCTGCGCGATGTCGCCACAGCAGGCGGACTCCCGATCGTGGACGATCCAAGCAACGAGGACGTTCGCTTCGACCGCGTGCGCGTGCGCGCGTCAATGCCGGAACTGCGGAAGATCGGGCTGACGCCGAAGCGCCTGGCGGAAACAGCCGGGCGACTGGGCCGTGCCGCCGCAGCTCTCGACCATTACGCGACGGCGCTCCTCAGGGACCACTTCGCGGCCGATCCGCTCGGCGTCGTCAGCGGGGACGCGAGCGCGCTTGCCGACGTGCCGGAGGAAGTTGTGCTTCGGGCGATCGCTCTGATCCTGAAGGTCGTCGGGGGCGCCGACTACACGCCGCGGCTTGACGCGGTCGAGGCGCTCCGCGCGGCGGTCCTTTCGGCCGGACCTTCGGGGAAGCTCAAGCGCACGCTTTCCGGCGTTGTCGTATCGCTTGCCGGCGACAGGCTGACGGCGCGGCGCGAATGGGGCCGGAAGGGCCTTCAGGATGCCGCTGCGCCGGCCGGCGCGACGCTTGTCTGGGATCGCCGCTTCGAGGTCGAGGTACCGTGCCTCAGGGGCGCCCTCAGCGTCGGGGCACTCGGGCGCTCGGAGCGCCGGCTCGGTGTCCAGGCGGCAGAGCGCGGCGCCGTCCAGGCGCTTCCCGGGCTGTACCGAAATGGAACGCTTGTCGCCGTCCCCCCGACCGTATATCCGGTTGACCGGGGAGCACCGCTCAAGACCTTGGCCGTCGCCTGCATTGTGGGCCGACAGCTTGGGATTCCGGGCGAAAAGCCGGCTCGACCACAATGAACACCATTTCGACCGGTTTCGATTGCAGGATCGCCTTGCGGCGGTTCTTCTTGGCATCAACGATGCTAGAACCTATTTAGGCTACGAAGGTTGGCGGCCTTCGAGTTGGCCCGCCCCCGGGGATCGACCGAATGAACCAGAATTTCCGGAATTTCGCGCTGTGGGCCGTGATCCTGCTTTTGCTGGTCGCGCTTTTCAATTTGTTCCAGAATCCCACCGGCCAGACCAGCGCGCAGGAAATCAACTATTCGCAGTTTCGCACGGACACCAATGACGGACGGGTGAAAAGCGTCGTCATCTCCGGTCAGGAGATCACCGGCAAATACGAGGACGGCTCGCAATTCCGCACCGTCGCTCCGCAGAACGCCGACTACGTGACGCTACTCGAGGACCGCAACGTCTCCATTCAGGCGCGCGCCGACGACCAGAAGATGTCGTTCCTCTCGGTCCTCATCTCCTGGTTCCCGATGTTCCTGCTGATCGCCGTGTGGATCTTCTTCATGCGCCAGATGCAGGGCGCCGGCGGCCGCGCCATGGGCTTCGGCAAATCCAAGGCGAAGCTGCTGACGGAGGCGCATGGCCGCGTCACCTTCGACGACGTCGCCGGTGTCGATGAGGCGAAGGAGGATCTCGAAGAGATCGTGGAGTTCCTGCGGGACCCCCAGAAATTCCAGCGGCTCGGCGGACGTATCCCGCGCGGCGTGCTTCTCGTTGGCCCTCCTGGCACCGGCAAGACGCTGCTGGCGCGCGCCATCGCCGGCGAAGCCAACGTTCCCTTCTTCACCATCTCCGGCTCCGACTTCGTCGAGATGTTCGTCGGCGTCGGCGCGAGCCGCGTGCGCGACATGTTCGAGCAGGCGAAGAAGAACGCGCCGTGCATCATCTTCATCGACGAAATCGACGCCGTCGGCAGGCATCGCGGCGCGGGTCTCGGCGGCGGCAACGATGAGCGCGAGCAGACGCTGAACCAGCTGCTCGTCGAGATGGACGGCTTCGAGGCGAACGAAGGCATCATCCTGATCGCCGCGACCAACCGGCCGGACGTGCTCGATCCGGCGCTGCTCCGCCCAGGTCGCTTCGACCGGCAGATCGTCGTGCCGAATCCGGACGTCATCGGCCGCGAGAAGATCCTGAAGGTGCATGTCAGGAAGGTGCCGCTCGCCCCCGGCGTCAATCTGAAGACGATTGCGCGCGGCACGCCCGGCTTCTCCGGCGCCGATTTGATAAATCTCGTCAACGAGGCTGCGCTGCTTGCGGCGCGGCGCGGCAAGCGGCTCGTCACCGCACACGAGTTCGAGGACGCCAAGGACAAGGTGATGATGGGCGCCGAGCGGCGCACGCTCGTCATGACCGAAGATGAGAAGCGGCTCACCGCCTATCACGAGGGTGGCCACGCTATCGTTGCGCTGCACGTGCCGTCGACCGATCCGGTGCACAAGGCGACGATCATTCCGCGCGGGCGTGCGCTCGGCATGGTCATGCAGTTGCCGGAGCGCGATCAACTTTCGATGTCGCTTGAGCAGATGACCTCCCGGCTTGCCATATTGATGGGCGGGCGCGTGGCGGAAGAGATCGTGTTCGGCGACAAGAAGGTCACTTCGGGCGCGGCCTCCGACATCGAGCAGGCGACCAAGCTGGCGCGCGCGATGGTGACGCGCTGGGGCTTTTCCGACGCGGTCGGTCGCGTTGCGCTCGGCGAGAACCAGGAGGAGGTCTTCCTTGGCCATTCCGTGGCGCGCCATCAGAACGTCTCGGAAGAGACGGCGCGCAAGATTGACCACGAGGTCCGCCGCCTTGTCGACGAAGGCTACGCGGAGGCGCGCAGCATTCTTACGGAGCGCCGCGGCGAACTCGAGATCCTGGCGCAGGGCCTGCTTGAGTTCGAGACGCTCTCCGGCGAGGAGATCAAGGATCTCATGAACGGCAAACGTCCGGTGCGCGAGGATCCGAGCGAGGACAGCCATCCGCCGCGCGGCTCCGCGGTGCCGGCAACGGGCGCCAGCAAGCCGAAGCCCGACAAGGGCGGCGACACCGGGCTTGAGCCGCAGCCGCAGGCTTGAGGCCGCCTGCAGCGCGCCGGCTGGCGCCTGAAACCATAGGTCATAATAATTGAGGCGCGGGCCGCATCCGCGCCGCTATTCTGCGGCTTAGTTGCCGTGCGGCGGTGGCGGGCGTAACAGAGAACAACACCCATCGCCCGTGATTCGACGAGGTGGGGAGCGAACTTGGGCAAGCGCTACTTCGGAACCGACGGCATTCGGGGAAGAGCCAACGGCGTGATTACGCCGGAGCTTGCGATGCGAGTCGGGATGGCCGCCGGCATCGTGTTCAGGAACGGCGAACATCGCCACCGCGTCATCATCGGCAAGGACACGCGGCTCTCCGGCTACATGATCGAGAACGCGCTCGTGTCCGGCTTCGCTTCCGTCGGCATGGACGTGCTCGTCACCGGCCCGATTCCGACACCCGCGATCGCCATGCTGACGCGCTCCATGCGCTGCGATCTCGGCGTCATGATCTCCGCCTCGCATAATCCTTACGACGACAACGGCATCAAGCTCTTCGGCGCGAACGGCTTCAAGCTTTCCGACGCACTGGAATCGGAGATCGAGGCGCTGATCGACGCCGACATCAAGAATCAACTGGCAAGCTCGGAGAAGATCGGTCGCGCGCATCGTATCGACGGCGTGCAGGACCGCTACATCGAGTTCGCCAAGCTCACGCTGCCGCGCACGCTGTCGCTGCAGGGGCTGAGAATCGTGATCGACTGCGCCAATGGCGCCGCCTATCGGGTCGCCCCGGAAGCGCTGTGGGAGCTCGGCGCAGAGGTCATCCCGCTCGGCGTCGACCCGGATGGTTTGAACATCAATCGCGACGTTGGATCGACGGCGCCTAAGGCGGTGGTCGACAAGGTGCGTGAGATGCGCGCCGATCTCGGCATTGCGCTCGACGGCGACGCCGACCGCGTCGTCCTGATCGATGAGCGTGGCCGTGTCATCGACGGCGATCAGCTGATGGCAGTGGTCGCCAATTCCTGGCGTGAGGACGGGCGGCTCTCAAAGCCGGGCATCGTGGCCACGGTGATGTCGAATCTCGGCCTTGAGCGATATCTCCGCAGCCTCGACCTGGCGCTTGTGCGCACTCCGGTCGGCGATCGCCATGTCGGCGAGGCGATGCGCGATGGCGGGTTCAATGTCGGCGGCGAGCAGTCGGGGCACATCATCCTCTCCGACTTCACCACGACCGGTGACGGGCTGATCGCGGCGCTGCAGGTGCTTGCCGTCATCCAGCGCGACGGCCGCCCGGCGAGCGAAGTCTGCCATCGCTTCGACCCGGTGCCGCAGATCATGAAGAACTTCCGCTACAAAGGCGGTCAGCCGCTTGAGAACGACCAGGTGAAGCGGGCGATCTCCGACGCGGAAGCAAAGCTCAAGGGCGGTCGCCTGGTCATTCGTCCCTCCGGCACCGAGCCGGTCATCCGCGTCATGGGCGAGGGCGACAACATCGACCTCGTCGAAGCGGTCGTGGACGACGTCGTCGCCGCGCTGGAAGGGGCTCCGGCCCGGCTGACGGCATAGCCAACCGCAAGACGCGATTCCTTCCGCGCTATACAGTCAAGCCGATCGTCTACGCCATGCGTGAGGTGGCAACATTGGCCGTGTCGAAGCGGCGCTGAGCAATATCGCTGAAGTGCGGGGGCTGCGCTGCCTGAAGTGCTTAACGGCGCGTGCTGCCGCCAGATGCCGCAAGGTTACAAGTCTTACCGAAAGTTTAACGGAATTAGGTGGAACCGTTGACGGGGCGAATCCGAATTGCCGCAAAGCCGGGGGTTCACCGCGTTCTTGAGCTTCTCAAGTCATGACCATTTTAAACTCAGGCTTTGCTTTTGATTCACCATTAAACGCTTCTTAAGCATTCTTGTTTACCACGTTTTTCGTAACGGCGGTCGTGCTCCGCATCCAGCGCGCCGCAATTGCGAGAGGACGTGGAATGTTCAACCTGAGCAAACTAGCGCTTGTCGTCTGCGCGGGAGCCGTGACCGCCATACCGACGGCCAAGGCGGCCGACATGCCCGAACCCGTTCCGGCGGTCGTGTTGAAGGGCTGGTACCTTCGCGGCGATATCGGCTACTCGAACCAGCGGGTCGACAGCCTCTACAACGCGCTCTACGACACGGCGGCTTCGGTTGACGGGGTCGCCCGCGACTTCACGGGGGCGCCGTTCCTCGATCTTGGTATCGGCTATCGCTGGAACAGCTGGATTCGCTTCGACATCACCGGCGAGTACCGGTCGAAGTCGGAGTTCAACGGCCTCGACATCTATCTCCCGGCTGGCGGCCCGCCGACGCTGCCCGACAGCTACACTGCCAAGAAGTCGGAATGGCTGGCGCTCTTCAACGGCTACCTCGACCTCGGCACCTGGCACGGCATTTCGCCCTTCATCGGTGCCGGCGTCGGCGCGGCGAACGTCAAGATTGCCGACTTCACCGACATCGGCATCGGCGTCGGCGGATTCCCGGCGGTCGCTTACGGCGGCACGCATGATCAGTGGAACCTGGCGTGGGCGCTCTACGCCGGTGTTGGCTTCGAAGTCACCGATGCGCTGACGCTTGAAGTGGCCTACCGCTACCTCGATCTTGGCGACGGCGCTTCCGGCGACCTCATCGCCTCCGACGGCACGAACAACGTCAACAACCCGATGAAGTTCAAGGACATCACCTCGCACGACGTGCGGCTCGGCTTTCGCTACGCCTTCTGGTGATCGTCGGAACGTGCTGCTCCTTTGGGGGCGCGGCTCAAAAGGCCGCGCCCTTTTTCTTATGGCCGTGAACGCACACGTGACACGGCGGATGATTGACTTGGCAATGGGCGTCGGCTAGCCCCGCCAGTGGGACACCCCTCCCCAACGAGGGGCGCCTATCTGGAAGGGTAGCTGCAAATGACGAACCTCGACAAACCGGCCGTGCGGCCGGCAAATCCTTGCTTCTCAACCGGCCCCACCGCGAAGCGGCCCGGCTGGTCCCCAGAAATCCTGAAGACGGCGCTGGTCGGGCGAGCGCATCGTTCGAAACCGGCAAAGGCGCGCCTGAAGCGCGCCATCGACGAGACGCGCCGTCTGCTGGGAGTCCCGGCCGACTACCGCATCGCGATTGTTCCGGCCTCCGACACTGGCGCGATGGAAATGGCGCTCTGGTCGCTGCTCGGCGCGCGCGGCGTCGAGTTGCTCGCGTGGGAGAGCTTTGGGCTTGGCTGGGTGACCGACGTCGTGAAGCAGCTGAAGCTCACGGACATCAGCGTGAAGAAGGCGGCCTACGGCGAGCTGCCCGACCTTGCGGATGTCGATTTCAGCCGCGATGTGGTCTTCACGTGGAACGGCACCACGTCCGGCGTGCGCGTGCCTGACGGCGGCTGGATCAAGGGCAGCCGCGCCGGGCTCACGATCTGCGACGCCACCAGCGCCGCCTTTGCGCAGCCGCTTCCCTTCGACAAGCTCGATGTCGTCACCTTCTCCTGGCAAAAGGTGCTCGGCGGCGAGGCGCAGCACGGCATGCTGGTTCTTTCGCCGCGGGCGATTGCGCGTCTGGAGAGCTACCAGCCGGCTTGGCCAATGCCGAAGATCTTCCGGATGACGTCGGGCGGCAAGCTCACGGAAGGGCTGTTCGCCGGGGAGACCATCAACACGCCGTCGCTGCTCTGTCTCGAAGACTATCTCGACGCGCTCGCCTGGGCCGATTCCATCGGCGGCATCGAAGCGCTTGTCGCGCGCGCAGACGCCAACACGAAAGTCCTCTCCGACTGGGTTGAACGGACCGAGTGGATCGATTTCCTCGCCGGCGATCCGGCAACGCGCTCGAATACCTCCGTGTGTCTCGTGGTCGTCGATCCTGACGTGACGTCGCTTGATGCCGGCGCACAGGCAGCCTTCGCAAAGGCGCTGTCGGACCGCCTCGATGCGGAGGGGGTTGCCTACGACATCGCGTCCTATCGCGACGCGCCGCCCGGGCTCCGCATCTGGTGCGGCGGAACGGTCGAGCGAGCGAATCTCGAGGCGCTGCTGCCGTGGCTCGACTGGGCGTTCGCGGAAGCGAAAGCCGGCCTGCGCAAAGCGGCCTGATTCCGCGCGGCGGGCGTTTTCGCCCGCCTGCCTCTTCCAACATCTTCAAGAATCAAGGGGTCTTCCCGATGAGCCCGCGCGTTCTCATTTCCGACGCTCTTTCAGACGCCGCCGTCAACGTCTTCCGCGATCGCGGCGTGACGGTCGAGTTCCAGCCCAAGCTCGGGCCTGACAAGGAAAAGCTCGCCGCGATGATCGGCGAGTTCGACGGGCTGGCGATCCGCTCCGCCACCAAGGTCACGCCGAAGGTGATCGCCGCGGCGAACGGCCGGCTGCGCGTCATCGGCCGGGCCGGCATCGGGGTCGACAATGTCGACATCCCCGCCGCCACCGCCGCCGGCATCATCGTGATGAACACGCCCTTCGGCAATTCCATCACGACGGCGGAGCACGCGATCGCGATGCTCATGGCCTGCGCCCGGCAAATCCCTGCGGCGGATCAGTCGACGCAAGCCGGCAAGTGGGAGAAGTCTCGCTTCATGGGCGTCGAGATCACGGGAAAGACGCTCGGCATCATCGGCTGCGGTAATATCGGCTCGGTGGTGGCGCGCCGAGCACTCGGGCTCGCGATGAAGGTGATCGTCTACGATCCCTTCCTCTCCGAGGAGCGGGCGGCCGAGCTTGGCGTGGAGAAGGTGGAACTGGAGCCGCTCTTCCATCGCTCCGACTTCATCACGCTGCACACGCCGCTCACCGACAAGACCCGCAACATCGTCGATGGCGTGGCGATCGCGAAGATGAAGGAGGGCGTCAGGATCGTGAACTGCGCCCGCGGCGGGCTGGTCGAGGAGACTGCGCTTCGCGCCGCGCTCGACAGCGGCAAGGTCGCGGGCGCCGCGATCGACGTCTTCGTCGAGGAGCCGGCAAAGGAGAACGTGCTCTTCGGCGCGCCGAATGTGGTGTGCACGCCGCATCTCGGCGCCGCCACCACCGAGGCGCAGGAGAATGTCGCCGTGCAGATCGCCGAGCAGATGGCGGACTATCTGACCACCGGCGCGGTCACCAATGCCATCAACATGCCGTCGATCAGCGCCGAGGAGGCGCCGCGGCTGACGCCATTCGTGCGGCTCGCGGAGCAACTCGGCTCCTTCGCCGGCCAGCTGACGGAAACCGGCATCAAGGAAGTGCGGATCGAATATGAGGGCACCGTGGCGGACATGAACATCCGCGCGCTGACCGCCGCCGCGCTCGCCGGCTTCCTGCAGCCGCAGCTTCAGACCGTGAACATGATCTCCGCGCCTGCCTATGCGAAGGAGCGCGGCATCCGCGTGCAGGAGACGCGGCGCGGGCAGTCGGGCGCCTACGAAGGCTATGTCCGCTTCACCGTGGTGACGGAGCGGCAGGAGCGCTCGGTCGCCGGCACCGTCTTCTCCGACGGCAAGCCGCGCATCATCCAGATCAAAGGCATCAACATGGAGGCCGAACTCTCCGAGCACATGCTCTACATCACCAACTTCGACAAACCCGGCTTCATCGGCCACCTCGGCACTGTGCTCGGCGACAACGGCATCAACATCGCGCGGATGCAGTTCGGCCGCGATGCGCCGGGCGGCAATGCCATCGCGCTCGTCTCCGTCGACCAGCAGGTGCCGGCCGATGTGATGGCCGAGATCAACCGGCTTGAGCACGTCCAACAGGTGAAGCCGCTGGCCTTCTGAAGCGGGCACATATTGCGCCGATTTTGGGTCGAACCATCGGCCCAAAGGGACTATAGGAAAGCACGCCCCGGCAGTTTGCCGGGGCGCTCTTTTGTCGGGATCTTGTCGGAATGGCGAATGTCGTTGTCGTCGGCTCGCAGTGGGGCGACGAGGGAAAAGGAAAGATCGTCGATTGGCTGTCGGCGCGGGCGGATGTCGTGGTGCGCTTTCAGGGCGGTCACAATGCCGGCCACACGCTCGTCATCGACGGCGTGACCTTCAAGCTGAGCCTGCTCCCCTCCGGCGTCGTGCGGCCGGGTAAGCTTTCGGTCATCGGCAACGGGGTCGTCGTCGATCCCTGGGCCTTCGTAGAGGAGGTCGAGAAGCTGAAAGGTCAAGGCGTCTCGATTACGCCGGAGAGCCTCGTCATCGCGGAGAACGCCGCATTGATCCTGCCGGTGCATCGCGAACTCGACGTGACAAGAGAATCGTCCAATAGCACGCACGCGCTCGGCACGACGCGACGCGGCATCGGCCCCGCCTACGAAGACAAGGTCGGACGGCGCGCCATCCGCGTCGTTGATCTCGCCGAGCCGACAAGCCTGCCTGCGAAGCTTGATCGCCTGCTTGCCCATCACAATGCGTTGCGGCGCGGCAACGGCGCGGAGGAGGTCGACGCCGACGCGCTGCTGGCGGAGCTTCAGGCGATCGCGCCGAAGATCCTCCCTTTCGTCGGCTCGGCTTGGCGGCGTCTCGACGCCGCGCGGCGCGACGGCAAGCGTATCCTGTTCGAGGGCGCGCAGGGCGTGCTCCTCGATGTCGACCATGGCACCTATCCCTACGTCACCTCCTCGAACATCGTCGCTGGGCAGGCGGCGACCGGCTCCGGGCTCGGCGCGCGATCGGGCGATTATGTGCTCGGCATCACCAAGGCCTACACGACGCGGGTCGGCGAGGGGCCGTTTCCAACCGAGGATAAGGGTGAGATGGGCGAGCGCCTCGGACGGGTCGGAAAGGAGTTCGGCACGGTAACCGGACGCAAACGCCGCTGCGGCTGGTTCGACGCGACGCTCGTCCGGCAGGTCGCCAAAATATCGGGAATTGACGGTTTCGCGCTCACCAAGCTCGACGTGCTCGACGGGCTTGAGACCATCCGTATCGCCGTAGGCTACCGGCTCGATGGCCGCAGGATCGACTATCTGCCGGCCGGGCAGGGCGATCAGGCGCGGGTCGAACCGATCTACGAGGAGATGGAGGGCTGGCAGGAATCGACCGCCGGAGCCCGCTCCTGGGCGGCTCTTCCGGCGCAGGCCGTCAAGTATGTCCGCTACATCGAGGAGCTCGTCCGGGCCCCGGTTGCCTTACTTTCGACCAGCCCCGAGCGTGAGGATACCATCCTTGTCCGCGACCCGTTTCAGGATTAACCCCCTTTTTCGGAGTTCTTGCGATAAGTAAAGTCATCACAATGCCGGACTATGCGTCGATCCTAAAGCGGTCAATTTCCGGGCTAGCCGATCCGAGCCCCGAAATGCGAGAGGCCGTCTACCAGCGCGCCCGCGCCGCCTTGGCGCGGCAGCTGACGGCTGTCGATCCGCCGCTTTCGACGCGAGAGATCGAACTTCAGCATCAGGAGCTCGAGGACGCGGTGACGCGTCTTGAGGCGGAGTTCGCTCCCTCGGCCCCGGTGCAGGACTACGGCGAGACCCTGGCGGCGAAGGAAGACTTCCTTTACACGCCGCCGCCGCCACCGATGACGGAGAGCCGGAAGCCGCAGCCGGCGGACTTCGGCGCCACGCCGGCCGGTTCGGGCTACGACGAGGACGAAGACGATTTCGAAGACGAGGAAGAGCATGGCAGCTCGCGTCTGCCATTGCTTATCGGAGCGGTCGTCGTCCTTCTGGTGGTCATCGGGGCGGGCGCCTTCCTCTATGCCGAGCGCGACAGTCTCTTCGGCGGCTCCAAGGAGACGGTGGCTGCCGCCACTCCGGCTGCTGCGCCGACCGAACCGGCGCCGGTCGCCGTGGCAGCGCCGGCCGAGCCCGATTCGACAGAACCGGAGAAGCGGCCGGATCGGCTGACCAACGGATCGGAAACGCCGCTGGCGAGTCCGCCCATGGAGCCGGACACGACCGTCCCGGCGCCCGCGACCGCCCCACCGGCAGGCGCGGTGGCGTCCGCCGAGGGAGGACTTCCGCTTGAGGACCTGTCGGGTCTTGGGAGCGGCACCGCTTCTCCGGACACGAGCCTCGTCGAGCAGCGGGCGATCTATTACTTCCAGGGCTCCGAGGGGCAGCCGGGTCAGGCGAACGAGGGCTCGGCGACCTGGGCGGAGATCACAAAGGATGGCCGTCCGGCGATCCAGGCGACGCTCAAGATCCCGGAGCGCAAGGTCACGGTCACCGTCACCATCTACAAGAACTACGACACGGCCCTTCCGGCGAGCCACCTGGTGGAGGTGCAGTTCTACGGCGCGTTGTCCGACAGCCCAGTCCAGCGCGTGCCGGCGCTGGTCTTGAAGCAGACGGAACAGGCGCGCGGCCAACCGCTGGCAGGCGCCGCCGTTCCGGTCACCAACGAGCTTTTCTGGATCGCGCTCTCCAACGAAGGGGACGAGGTGACCCGCAACGTGCAGCTCCTCAGGGAGGGCTCGTGGTTCGACATTCCAATTCTGTTCAGCGATCAGACGCGGGCTCTCTTGACCTTCGAGAAGGGCATACCCGGCGACAAGGTTTTCGAGACCGTGATGGCGAATTGGACGCCATCGTGACACGCCGCATCCCTGCTTCGTATCGGCTCTTCCGGAAAATCCAGATCGCCGCCTAAAACCCTCGGCCCGCGCGATGTTCAAGCTGCCGCGGCTTCGCGATCAGCCTTACCTGCTCCTGACCCTCACATCGCTCTTCTGGGCGGGAAACGCCGTCGTCGGCCGAGCAGTCGTCGGGCAGGTGCCGCCGGTGGCGCTGGCGCAGATGCGCTGGACGGCTGCCTTTCTCATCGTTCTGCCCTTCGCTTGGCCAAGGCTTCGCGACGATCTTCCGGCCATCCGGCGTAAGCTCGGCGTCGTGCTCGTCCTCTCGCTGACCGGCATCTCCGCCTTCAACACCATGCTCTATTGGAGCCTGAAGCACACGACGGCCATCAACGCGACGTTGATGCAGTCGAGCGCGCCGCTCCTCATCGGGCTTCTGAGCTGGGCGCTGTTCCGCGATCCGCTCAGTCGCTCTCAGGTTGCGGGCATCTTTGTATCGCTCGCCGGCGTTGCCACGATCGTGTGCCAGGGCGAGCCGGCCCGGCTGATCGGGATGTCGCTCAACATCGGTGATCTCATCGTCGTCGTGGCGATCGGGGTCTATGCGCTCTACTCGACGCTGCTGCGCAAGCGGCCGGCAATCGCGCCGATCTCGCTCGTCGCCGCGACGATGGGGATCGGTGCGGCGCTGCTCCTTCCTCTGACGGCCATCGAATACGCCTCCGGGGCGCGCTTCGTCGCCTTCGGCGCGGGCGACTTCGCGGCGATCGCCTATGTCGCGATCTTTCCGTCGATCCTCTCCTATCTCTGCTTCAACCGCGGCGTTGAGCTGATCGGCGCGAACCGGGCCGGCCCGTTCTTCCACCTGGTGCCGCTTTTCGGCGTCGTGCTTGCTGTCGCCTTCCTGGGCGAGCGGCTGGCGCTCTATCACGTGGTCGGAGCGGTGCTGATCATCGGCGGCGTCGCGCTCGCGGGTCGGCGGCCGGCGGCTCGCGCATGAACCGGGTGGCGGCCGCCTCGCGCGGCGGCTAGGGCACGTCGATGACCAACACCGCGCCGCGTCTCGACGCCCGAAGCTGGGCCTTGCTCGTAGCTCTCGCGCTCCTTTGGAGCGTGTCCTTCATCTTCATCAAGGTGGGGGCGCAGGAGATCCCGATCCTGACCCTTGTGCTGCTGCGGGTCGGGCTGGCGGCGCTTCTCCTGAACGTCGTCGTGATCGCCGGCAGGCGCGCCTATCCGACGCGGATCGCCGTGCTCGCGAGCTATCTCGTGATGGGGCTTCTGAACAACGTCTTCCCCTTCGTGCTGATCGTGTTCGCGACGGCGCGGCTCGGCGCCGGCTCGGCCTCGATCCTGAACGCAACGACACCGATCTTCACGCTCATCGTGGCGCATCTCGCAACGCGCGACGAGAAGATCACACCGGCGAAGCTCGCCGGCATCCTGCTCGGCCTTGCCGGCGTCGCGGCGATGACCGATGTCGACGCCATGATCGGCCTTGGCGGGGACTTCATCGCGGTTGCGGCGATGCTTGCCGCGACCTTCAGCTACGGTTTGTCGGCGGTTTATGGGCGGCGCTTCCGCCGCATCGACCCGATCGTGTCGGCAACCTGCCAGCTGTCGGCGTCGACGCTCGTGCTTCTGCCGATTGCTCTTCTCTACGACCAGCCGTTCGCGCTTCCGCTTCCGGGCCTCGCCGCGATCGCATCGGTCGTCGGGCTGGCGCTTCTTTCGACGGCACTCGCCTATGTCATCTTCTACGCGCTGATCGCACGCGCCGGCGGCACGAACACCATGCTCGTCACGCTGCTCATCCCGGTGGGTGGAGTCTTTCTCGCCTGGGCGCTGCTCAGCGAGCCCTTCACACTCGCCAAGGCCGCCGGCATGACGCTGATCGGCCTCGGTCTCGTGGTGATCGACGGGCGGCGCTCGCGAGGCTGCGCCGACCGGCGTCAACGCCGGCCGGCGTCTGAGACCTACGCGGGCGCCATCAGCGCCGCGGCTCCACGGTCGCGGTCCTTCGTGGCCTTCAGCATCGCCTTCTGCACCTTCTCGAAGGCGCGCACCTCAAGCTGACGGACGCGCTCGCGCGAGACGTCGAACTCGCTCGACAGCTCCTCGAGCGTGAGCGGGTCGTCCGAGAGGCGGCGCGCCTCGAAGATGCGCCGCTCGCGGTCGTCGAGCACATTCAAGGCGTCGCCGAGCATGGCACGGCGCTGGTCGAGCTCGTCGTGCTCGGCGAGCGTCTCCTCCGGCGAGCTGCTGTCGTCGGCGAGCCAGTCCATCCATTCGCCGCTCGCTTCGCCTTCGCCGGCGCGGATCGGTGCGTTCAGGGATGCGTCGCCGGAAAGCCGGCGGTTCATCGAGACGACCTCTTCCTCGCTGACGTTCAGCTTCTTGGCGATCTGCGCCACCTGGTCGGGGCGAAGATCGCCCTCGTCGAGCGCCTGGATCTGACTCTTGACCTTGCGCAGGTTGAAGAACAGCCGCTTCTGATTTGCGGTCGTCCCCATCTTCACGAGGCTCCAGGAGCGCAGGATGTATTCCTGGATGGCGGCCTTGATCCACCACATGGCATAGGTCGCGAGGCGGAAGCCGCGCTCCGGATCGAAGCGCTTCACCGCCTGCATCAGCCCGACATTGCCTTCGGAGATCACCTCGCCGATCGGCAGGCCGTAGCCGCGATAGCCCATGGCGATTTTGGCGACGAGCCTCAGATGGCTGGTGACGAGCCTGTGCGCGGCGTCGCGATCCTCGTGCTCGAGGTAGCGCTTCGCCAGCATGTACTCCTCCTGCGGCTCCAGCATCGGGAACCGCCGGATCTCTTCCAGGTAGCGCGTCAGGCCTCCGTCCCCCGACTGGAAGACCGGTATGTTGCCTTTGGCCATGTCTCTTCCATCCTTCCAGGCTCGGTCGGCGTCCACTCGGCCCGCCGGCAAGCCCTCTCGAGAGTTCGCGCACATTATCACGCCGCTTTTGCGGCTGCGAAAAGAACGGCTCTTCCGCTAAACGACGTGTTTTCGGAACAGTTCTACCAGATCAGTCAAATCTGTTGGCCAATCTGTCTCAAATTTAATGAGCGCTCCGGTGCGCGGGTGTCGGAAGCGCAGCATTCGCGCGTGCAGGGCCTGACGCCGGAAGCCCTTGATTCCGGCTTGGAAATCCTCCGGCAGGGCCTGTGCCTTGGTCTTGAAGCTTGCGCCGTAGACGGCATCGCCGACAAGTGGATGGCTGATATGCGCCAGGTGCACGCGAATTTGGTGGGTTCTGCCGGTTTCCAGTCGGCAGGAAACGAGGGCGGCGGTGGCTCCGAAACGCTCTTTGACGGCGTAGTGCGTCACTGCACGGCGGCCGCCATTACGCGCCACCGCCTGCTTCAGGCGGTTCTTGGGATCACGAATAAGGGGGGCATCGACCACGCCGATATGGGGTTTCGGCACTCCCCAGACAAGCGCGTCGTATTCGCGAAGCAGCGAACCCTCGCGCCCATGATCGGCGAACTGCGCCGAAAGTTCGCGATGCGCGACGTCGTTCTTGGCGACGACCAGGACACCGGACGTGTCCTTGTCGAGCCGGTGCACGATCCCCGGCCGCTTGACCCCGCCGATCCCCGACAGGCTGTCGCCGCAATGCGCGATCAGCGCGTTGACGAGCGTGCCGGATGCGTTGCCGGCACCCGGATGGACGACGAGGCCGGCCGGCTTGTCGATGACGATGATGTCGGAATCCTCGCAGAGGATGTTGAGCGGAATGGTCTCGGGGCCGGGTTTTGCGTCTTCGGGCGGCGGTAGCGTGACGGTAATTTCGGCGTCGGCGGGAACGCGGATGTTCGGGTCGACGCAGGCCCCGCCGCCGATTTCGACTTTTCCCGCCTTGATCAGGGCCTTGAGCCGACTGCGGGAAAGCCCGCCCGCCTGCCTAGCAAGGAAGTGGTCGAGCCTCTCGCCCGCCGCCTCGGGCTCGACCCGGAACGTCCGCTTCTCTATCAGATCGCCCATGACCTCCTACGACGACACCGAGGATCTGGCGCCGCTCGACCCGGCGGCGGCGCGGCTTCGCAAGAAGCTCGTGCGCCTGCTCTTCGTGTCCGGCGGGATCATGGTGCTCGGGTTTATCGCGGTGTTCGGGGCCATTGTCTACAAGCTGAACCAGGGCACCGCGGGCAGGGCGAACCACCTTTCGTCCGCCGCGCCGATCGAGGGGCGGATCGCCATTCCGCCCGGCGACCGGATCGTAGCGACGGCGCTCAACGGCGACCGCGCTTTGCTGACGGTCGCGGCGCCGGACGGCACGACGTCTCTGCTCCTTGTCGATCTCGCCAGCGGGGCGGTGCTCGGCCGGTATTCGGTCGTCCCGGAGTGAGGCGCCGGGGGCGAAGGCCGCGCTGCTCGCCGCTGCGCCGCAGGCAAACGCTCCGTTAACGCCGCTTACCAGCAGGTTTTCAACGAACGTCCAAATTGCCGTCGCGCGGTGCGTTTGCGTTTACGCGTCTCCACCTATGGTCCCGCTTCCGCCGTTGCGCCGCCCATACCGGCGTGACGGCGTCTTCAGGTTCGCGGCATGCCGCTTACGAGATGAGGGCTGGAAATGGACGCACCGGATCTTTCCAACGAAGCGTCGTGGCGGGGGCAGATGCTTGCCGGCCAGATCGCCGTCAAGCAGTCGATCAGCGAGCTTGGCTTTCTGATTTCCGGCCTGTTCCTGGCCTATCTTCTTTCCGCCTACTGGCCGGGCCTGGCGATCGTCGTCGCCGCGGCCATGTGCGGCGGCGCGATCTACGCCGTCTGGCGGGAGGCGCGGAACCAGCTGAAGTTCACCGAGAGCCTCTCGCAGAAATCCGAGAAGATCGACATCTGACACGGGCTTCGCGGCAACGCGCCTCCGGCGTCGCGGACCCGCCGAAAGCCTCGATCTGATGCTTGCGCGGCGCGCCGGGCGGCGCTTATATGCGCCCCGCGCGCCGCTCCCTTCGTCTAGCGGTCTAGGACGCTGCCCTCTCACGGCAGAAACAGGGGTTCGAGTCCCCTAGGGAGCGCCAGCGACGCCTCCGCCCACCGCAGCAGCCGTTCCTCGTTCTCCAGTGTCCGCCCGGAGAAGGACGCGTCGCGGCATTGAAATGGCCGGGCAAAGGAACGACGCTGCGCTGGCGGATCGCCTGCAAAGACCTGAGGGTGGACCCGGTGTCGGACACGAAATCCCGCAACCGCAAGGCGCGCAAGTCGCCGGCCCGCCCGCCGTCGGGCAAGGCGATCCTGGCGCTCAACGCCTTTGACCAGCGGCGCGCGAAGCGACTTGGAGATTTCGGTCGGCGCGCTCCTTGAGCGCCGCGTCCGGACTTTCGGGCCGATCTCGATGCTCTTCTATGACCACCCGCTGCACATCGTGCGGGCGGAAGGCGCCTGGATGTACGATGCGGAGGGGAGGGCGTATCTCGACCTCTACAACAACGTCCCCTCCGTCGGGCATTGCCATCCGCACGTGGTGGAGGCGATCGCCAGGCAGGCGGCGCTCCTCAACATCCACACGCGCTATCTGCACGACACGGTGCTGAGCTACGCGGAGCGCCTGCTCGCCACGCTCCCCGGTACGATGACCAATATCGCGTTCACCTGCACCGGCAGCGAGAGCAACGATCTGGCGCTGCAGGTGGCGCGCGCCGCGACGGGCGGCGAAGGCCTTGTCGTCACGGCGAACGCCTATCATGGCAACTCCTCCGCGGTCGTCGACATTTCGCCATCCTCGGCTCCCGGCCGTCTGCTCGCGCCGCATGTGCGCGCCGTTCCGCCACCCGACGCGCGCCTCGGAGAAGGCGCGGCGGCGCGCTTCGCGGCCGACGTGCGCGCCGCGATCGCCGACCTCGAAGCGAAAGGCATCCGCTTCGCGGCGCTCGTCTTCGACAGCATCTTTTCAAGCGACGGCGTCTATGCCGATCCGCCGGGCCTGCTCGCACCGGCGGTCAAGGCGGCGAGAAAGGCCGGAGGGCTCGTCATTGCCGACGAAGTGCAGCCGGGCTTCGGGCGGACCGGCAAGCACATGTGGGGCTTTCAGCGCCACCGCATCGCGCCCGACATGGTCACCATGGGAAAGCCAATGGGGAACGGCTATCCGATCGGCGCGGTCGCAGCGAGCCCGGAGCTCTTCTCGGCTTTCACCAAGCGCGTCGGCTACTTCAACACGTTCGGGGGCAGCCCGGTCGCCGCCGCTGCGGGCATGGCGGTCCTCGACGTACTTGGAGGCGAGAAGCTGATCGCCAATGCCGGCAAGGTCGGCGGGCATCTCGTGAAGAATTTGAAAGCGCTTTCTGCGCGCCACGAGCCGCTCGGCGAGGTGCGCGGCGCCGGACTCTATCTCGGCGTGGAGTTCGTTTCCGACCGTGATGCGTGGACGCCCGACGCGGCGACCGCCCGCCATGTCATCGGTTTCCTACGCGAGAAGCGGATTTTGATCGGCGCCGCGGGCCCGCACGGCAACGTATTGAAGATTCGCCCGCCGCTCTGCCTCTCCGTCGAGCAGGCCGACATGCTTGTCGCTGGAATCGACGAGGCGCTCAGCAAGCGTCCGGACGTCAAGCGATACACTCGCCCCCGTCGATCACCAGCGCGTGCCCGGTCATGAAGGCCGAGCGGTCGGAGGCCAGGAACAGAATTGCCTCGGCGATCTCATCGACGCTCGCGAAGCGGCCGAGCGGAATCTTCTTCGCCACGTAGTCGAGGAGCGCCTGGCGCCCGCCCATCTGGCGCGTGAACGGATCGTTGAACGCCGTATCGACCCAGCCGGGGCAAAGCGCGTTCACGCGCACATTATGCTTCCCGTAGTCGATGGCGATCTGCTTCACCATGGCGACTGCCGCGTGCTTCGATGTGGCGTAGGCGATCATGCCGGGATCGTAGAAGACGCCGGAATTCGACGACGTCACGATGATCGAGCCGCCGCCTTGCTCGCGCATGTGCGGCATGACGAGGCGCGCGAGCGTGAAATGTGCGCGGACATTGATAGACCAGGAGCGGTCCATCCCGGGCGGATCGACGTCTTCCAGCGAGCCTTCCACCTGAATGCCGGCGTGGCTGTGCAGGATGTCGATGCGGCCGAATTCCGCGACGGCGCGCGCCACCAGCCGCTCGATCGCTTCCGTGTCGCCAACGTCGGTCGCGACCGCGATCGCAGTTCCGCCCTTTGCGGCGATGCGGCGCACCGTCTCTTCGCCAGCCGCGGTGTCCCGATCCGCGATGACGAGTCGCGCCCCTTCGCGCGCCATGATCTCGGCGCCGGCCCGGCCGATACCGGAGCCCGCGCCGGTCACGATCGCCACCCTGTCCTTGAGGATCACTTTGCCCCCCTTTGCCCGAGCCCCCTTGTCCCACTGGGCGGATGTGACAAGTTCAGGAACGACGATAGCAAGCTTCACGGGCGGGGCGAATGCAGTTCGACGATCTTCCTCACGTGCGCCAGCTCGAATGTCTGGGCGAACTGGCGCAGGCCGCGCTTGCCCGATACGGCATCAAGGCCGCCGAGCCGCCGAAGCTCGTCAACGTCTCGGAGAACGCGACCTACAAGGTCCGAGCCGTCAACGGCCGCGACTACGCGCTTCGCGTCCATCGCGAGGGTTATCATTCGAAGAACGCCATCGCCTCGGAGCTGGCGTGGCTGCAGGCGTTGCGGCGCGACGGCGTGGTGGTCACGCCAATTCCCGTGCCCGGCGCGGACGGTAGCCTGATCCAGGTTGTGGGGCACCCGGCGATGGCCCGGCCGCGCCACGTCGTGCTTTTCGACTGGGAGGCGGGGCGGGAGCCGTCGGAGACGGAGCATCTGGTCGAGAAGTTCGCTGTCCTCGGCGAGGTGACGGCGCGCATGCACAAGCACTCGGAGCGCTGGGCGCGGCCGGAAAACTTCGAGCGCCTCACCTGGGATTTCGAAACGAGCCTCGGCGAGCGACCGCATTGGGGGCGCTGGGCCGATGGCATGGGCGTTGACAAGGCCAAGGCGGCGCTTTTCGGCCGCGCTGTCGACCTGATCGGACTAAGACTGGAAAAATTCGGCAAGGCGCCGGAGCGCTTCGGCTTGATCCACTGCGACATGCGGCTCGCCAATCTCCTGGTCGACGGCGACACGGTGAAGGTCATCGACTTCGACGATTGCGGTTTCTCCTGGCATCTCTACGACGCGGCGACCGCCGTTTCCTTCTTCGAGCACGAGCCGCACGTGCCGGATCTGCTTCGGTCGTGGATCGCCGGCTATCGCAAGGTGCTGCCGCTCTCCGCGCGGGACGAGGCGGAGATGCAGACCTTCGTCATGCTCCGCCGCATGCTCCTCGTCGCCTGGATCGGCTCGCATTCGGAGACCGATCTCGCGAAGTCGATGGGCGTCTCCTACACGGAAACGACCGCACCGCTTTGCGAAGAGTACCTGACGAAGTTTGGGTGAGAAGGAGGAGGTGTTTCCGCCGCTGACCTTCTCCCGAGACCGGGAGAAGGTGCCGTTTGGCTTGCCAAACGGCGGATGAGGGCTCAGTTCGACGGAAAGGGCGATGCGGCTGGCCTTCCGAGAATTCGGGTCGGCATTGACCTCAACCCTCATCCGTCCGCTTCGCGGACACCTTCTCCCAAGCTTGGGAGAAGGTTCCCTCCGATTCAGGCGTTCAGCGCCTCCAGCGATTCCGGCAGAATCTGGCCGCCGTCGACGACGATCGTCTGGCCGGTGATGTAGCCCGCCTCCTTTGAGGCGAGGAAGAGCGCGGCGTAGCCGATGTCCTCGACCGAGCCGAGGCGCTTCAAGGGAATCGAGGCGGCCATGGTCTTCAGGTAATCCTCGCCGAGCCCTTCCAGCCCTTCCGTCACGATGTTGCCGGGAAGCACCGCGTTGACGGTGATCCCGTATTTCGCGAGTTCGATGGCCGCGGTCTTTAGAAACCCGAGCTGGCCGGATTTCGATGCGCCGTAGTGCGTCCAGCCGGGGAAGCCGGTGATCGGACCGGTGATCGAGGATGTGATGACGATGCGGCCGGCGCCTGACTTCTTAAGATAGGGGAGGCATGCCTTTATCGCGAGGAACGTGCCCTTGAGGTTGGTGCCGACAACCTCGTCCCATTGCTCCGGCGTCATGTCCTCGATCTTCGCCTGCGGAAAGATGCCGGCGTTGGCGCAGAGGATATCGATGCCGCCGTTCTTGCGCGCCGCCGCCTTCGCCATCTTCTCGAGGTCTTCGAGCTTCGTCACGTCGGCTGCGATGGCGGACGCGGATTCGCCGAGCTCCTTCGCAGCCTTCCTGGCCTGAGCGGCATTGCGGGCGACCACCACGACCTTCGCGCCATTTTTGGCGAAGACCCGCGCGATCCCCTTGCCGATCCCCTTGCTCGCGCCGGTGACGACGACGGATTTGCCCTTCACCGATGTCAGCATGTCAGCCTCCCCCCAAATCTTGCCGCCTCAGGCTTCGGCGTCGCGCGCGGAGCGCGAGCGCGTGCGCACCACGAGCGCCACCAGCGCATAGCCGCCGAGAAGCACGATGATGGCGCCGATTGTCGCGACCGTGCCGAGAACCGGAACGCCGGGCGTGTAGCCGGCCACCATCTTGGCATAGAGGAATTCCGGCACCGTCGTGTCGGCGCCGTCGGTGTAGAGCGATAGCGGGAAGTTGCCCCAGGACAGCAGGAAGGCAAAAAGGCAGCCCGAGAAGATGCCGGGGAAGAGCACCGGCAGCGTGATCTCGCGCAGTACCTGCCAGCGGCTTGCGCCGAGATCGAAGGCCGCCTCCTCGAGCGCCGGATCGAAGCTGTAGACCTGGATGGAGATGACCAGCGTCACCACCGGCACCACCCAGACGAGATGCGCAAAGACCGCCGACTTCCAGGAGAGCGGAAGGCCGAGCGCGCTGAACCACAGGAGCAGCGCGAGACCGAGCACCGATTGCGGGAAGAAGATCGGCAGCAGAACGAGCTTTTGATAGAAGGAGCGGCCGCGCCAGTCGTAGCGCGCAAAGGCCAGCGCGCCGAAGAAGGCGATCACGACGGAGATCGCCGTAACGCAGAGCGCGATCGAGATCGACGCATTGAGGATCTGCCAGGTCTCGGTCGCGGCAAATGTCTTCTTCCACCAGGTGAAGCCCCAGCGCGGGATCGGGAAGAGGAAATAGCGGCTGTCGGTAAGCGACGCCAAGGTGATGGCGGCGCTCGGCAGATAAAGGAACACCCCGACCGCCACCGTCCAGGCGATGATGAGCACATGCCAGAGGCGCTGGTTGGTGCCGTTCATGTGGCCTTTCTCCGGCCAAGGACGGTATCGAGATCAAAGCGGCGCAAGACGAGAAGCACGAGAATTCCGACGACCAGCATCAGGAGCACGGCAAGCGCCGCTCCGAGCGGCCAGTTCTGCGCATAGGTGAACGCGATCTCGATATCGTGCGTGATCGGAATCACCTTCTGGCCGCCGAGCACCTTGGCCTCGACGATAGAGCCGACGGCGAGCACGAAGGTGAGCAGGAAGCCGATGACGATGCCCGGCATCGAAAGCGGCAGCTCGATCTCGCGAAACACCTGCCAGCGGCTGGAGCCAAGGTCGAAGGCCGCTTCGCGCACCTCGTTCGGCACCATCGCGACACCGAGCGACATCGGGAAGAGCATGTAGGGCAGGTAGGTATAGACCATGCCGAGGATGATCGCCGGCAGCGTGAACAGGATGCTTTCCGGCTCGTAGCCGAAGAGCGTCTTCATGCTGCCGAGAAGCACACCGTTCTTGATCAGGAAGAGCACCCAGCCATAGAGGCGCACGTTCTCCGACACGAAAAGCGGGATGACGAAGACCAGCGTCACCGCCATCGACCAGCGGCCGAACACGCGGTTCAGCCCGTAGGCGACCGGGTAGCAGATCAAGGCGAGAACGATGACCGTCAGTGTGGCAAGTCCGAGCGACCAGAGAAAGGAGATGTAGTTGGAGCTCTCGATGATCGTCCGGTAGTTCTGAAGCGTCGGCTGCTGCCAGATGGAGAAGGTCCGCTCCGGCATGAAGCTGAACGCGACGACCGTGATCAGCGGCGCCACGAAGCCGATCAGAAAGAGCGCTATGAAAGGCAGCGCCGCCCGCCCGCCGGGACCCAGTCGTGCGCCGTTCACCGCAACGACCTCACGCTCGTCACACCCTCGACCTCATCCTGAGGTGCGGCCCCGAAGGGGCCGCCTCGAAGGGGCGATGAGCCGCGCGGACCACCGCTCTGCGTGCTTCGAGGCGAGCTCCGCTCGCACCTCAGTATGAGGGAGGTCGGAGGATGCCGGGTGCGCACTGATGCGGCGGCCATCAGTCGCTCACGAGAATGGAATCGCCGGAGTCCCAGCCGATCCGCACGATGTCGTCGAGCTTTCCGGAATAGGCCTGCTGGCGGAGCTTCTCGATGATGAAGACCTGTTCGCCGACGCGTACCTGGTACTGGATGCGCGAGCCGAGCGCGTATTCGTTGTAGAGGCGGCCCTCGACGCTGTTTTCCGCCTCGCTCGGCGAATTGAGGAAGCGCAGGAACTCGGGGCGGATGACGAGGTGCCCCGCCGTCATGCCGTTCGCCGGCTTCGGCCCGCGGAAGGTGGCATTGAGATCGGTCGCCGTGAGGCTTCCGTCGGAGGCGACCTTCACGCGCAAAATGTTCACGTCGCCCATGAACTCGGAGACGAACTTCGTCTCCGGCGCGGTGTAGATCTCGTTCGGCGTGCCGACCTGCACCAGCTTGCCGGCGCGCATGACGCCGATGCGGTCGCTCATCACCATCGCCTCTTCGAGGCTGTGGGTGATGTAGATGAAGGTCTTGTGCGTCTCGCGGTGGATGTCCTTCAGCTCTTTCTCGAGCGTCTTCCTGAGCTTGTAGTCGATCGCGGAAAGCGGCTCGTCGAAGAACAGAATTTCCGGGTCGTAGGCGAGGGCGCGGGCGAGCGCCACGCGCTGCCGCTCGCCGCCGGAACACTGCATGACGTTCTTGTCGAAGTAGCCCTCCGGCAGGCGCAGGAGCCGCATCAGCTCAAGCGCGCGGGCTTTGCGTGCCGCCGCGGCGACGCCCTTGATCTTCAAGGGAAAGCCGATGTTCTCGCCGACGGACCGGTGCGGGAAGAGCGCCAGCGACTGGAAGACGAGGCAGGTCGGGCGCTGGTTGGCCGGCACATCATTCACCGTCACCCCACGGATACGGATTTCGCCCGAGCTCGGCGTCTCAAGCCCCGCCAGCATGCGAAGCAGCGTCGTCTTGCCCGACCCGGACGGTCCGACGATGGTGACGAACTCGCCCTCCGCCACGTCGAGGTCAATTCCGTCAACGGCATTGAAATTTCCGAAGGTCTTCGTCAGCCCCCGGAGGACAAGAATATCCGCGCGTTCCGTCATCGATGCCGAACTGCAGTTCTTCCGTTCAGTGTGGAATTAGAAGGCCCTCGTGCCTGCGCACAAGGGCCTTCGAACGTTACGACCCAAGAAGGGGTCAGTCACCCGCCGGAAGCCTCGCGCTTGGCGGCGGTCATGATGTCGAGCAGCTTGTCGTAATCGGGCACGATGTCGTACTCGATCGAGGCCGCCATCTCCTCGTCGAGGCTGTCCCACTGGATGGCGTCGAGCTCGTCCGGCGTGAAGAGGCTGAGGCACTCAGGATTGGCCATCTGCGCAACCGGGTTGAACGTGCCCTCGGCAAAAGCGACGACGTGCGCAACCTTCGGGTCCTGGACGTATTTCAGGAACTCCACCGCCAACGGCGATTCCTGCGGATTGTTGACGGTTGAGGTGACTTCGATCCACGACACGCCGCCCTTGCCGCCTGCCATCGGCCCTTTCTTCGGTGTGATGCCGCGGATGTTCTTGAAGCCGTCGGCGCGCGCGGGCGAGGCGCTGTAGGTGCCGCCGGTCAGGTGGAAGTCGATCTCGCCGGCAACGAAAGCCTGGTTCATGGTGGCGATGTCGCCGACGAGCTTCGCGCCCTTGAACACGCGCTTTGCGGTCTCGCCGAACTTCGCGACCTCGTCTTCCGTGTGCTCGCGGAACGGATCGAAGCCGGAGATCAGGCAGATGTCGAAGACGTTCCAGTCGTCCAATTCAAGGATGCCGTATTTTCCGTCGTTGGCCGGATCGTTCCAGAGATCCCAGCCCTGGTCCTCGGCCGTGGCGCGGCTGACCTTGTCGGTGTTGACGACGAAGGAGTAGGGGCCGAAGCGCTGGCACATGCCGAGCAGTTCCTTGCCGTCGTCGCTCATCGCCCAGTGATAGGGCGGCGCGAACATCGGCAGCATCTTCTCGAAGTAGGGCTCCATCGCCGCGCGGTCGAGCGGCTTGATGAGGCCCTTCCGGATACATGATCTTGCGCGCCCACGGGATTGTTGACGTTGATCAGATCCCAGACGTTGATCTCGCCAGCGCGGAGCCGGTTGATCATCGTCGGATCGTTGGTGAGCGATTCCGCCTTGACCGTGGCGCCCTTCATTTCACGGAAGGGGTCGAGCACCTGGGCGGAATTGTAGCCCTCCCAGCAGAGGATATTCAGTTCCTTCTCGCGCGCCGCGAAGCGCGGTTCTGGCCGTTCCGAAGGCGCCCGTCGCGAAAGCCGCCGCCATGGCGGTCGAGCTGCTCCATGAAATTGCGTCGCGTGATCCCCTGCCTGCCATTGTCATCTCCCGCCTCTGCTGACGTTGCGCCGCATTTCCGCTTCTCGCTCGGAGGAGCAAAATCCTTGCCAGAAGTGATGCATGGCGGGCGGCGCACGAAAATAGCGACAGACGACATGATCTTTGCGCCACGCGCCACTTCGCAGCCTGTGCGTGTGCCGTGCGACCAGAGGCCGGACCTTCAGTTGAGTCCCAGGATCGCCGTCAGCTCGGCCGACGACATGACCTGGCAGTAGATCATGTTGATGATCTCCAGCTCCTTGTGATGCAGCTCGTCGGACCCGGCCGCGCAGCAATCCTCCACGACGATCACGTTGTAGCTCTCGTCGGCAAGGCTCCTGACGGTTGAAGAGACGCACTGATCGGTGAACACGCCGCAGCACACGACGTTGCGGATTCCGAGATTGTGGAGAAGCAGACGCAGGTTGCTGCCGGTCAGCGCGCTGTCGGTCATCTTCTCGACGACGATCTCCTCGCCGACCGGCGCAAGATCGTCGACGATCTGCGAGTCCCAGTCCTGGCGCGGGAGGAGCAGGTCGTTCCATCCGGGTTTGCGGTGGCTGAGCGACCGCTCTCGCCCGTGGCGCGTCTGGCTCGCGATCCGCGCGAAGAGGCATGCGATACCGTTCTCGCGGAAGCGGGTCAAAAGGTCGCGCGTGTTCGGGATCAGGAGCGTCTCGAGCCGCTCGTGGAACGGCGTCCAGAGGTCGTAGTGCGCCTGCTCCTTGGGCGAGAGAGCTGCACGGTCCGGACGCTTCACGTACGTGTTCTGAACGTCGATGACGAGAAGCGCGGTCTCCTCCGGCTTCAGCACCATGTCGGGCGGCTCGGGCGCATCGACGTAGTAGATCGAACGGTAGGCGGTCTTCCAGCTCATGGGGACGTCTCGGATGTTGCGGCCGCTATCCTTCACCGCTGCGCCCGCCCTGTCATCCCCGGACGCCCTCCGCAAGCGTGATTGCTAATCGTCAGCCCCTTCGAGGCTCGCTTCGCTCGCACCTCAGGATGAGGGTGGGATGGGGAGACACGTCGCCAATGTTGGGGGACGCCGATCAGCCCTCGTCCTGAGGTGTGAGGCGCGCAGCGCCGAGCCTCGGAGGGTCAGACGAGAGACACCTGCTTCCTATGGAGGGCGCTCAGAACCGATAGGTGAAGAGGCCGCGCCGCTCGTAAATTTCCGCGGCTTCCTCCACGAAGCGCGCCATGCGCTCCGCCTTGTAGTCGTTACGCAATTTTCGCGCTGCTTCGAGGAGCGGCGTCTTGTTCTTGGCGCGACCCGGGCGAAGCAGCTCGTAGACGGCCATGATGAAATCCTGCGGGACGTCGACAAGCTCCGCCGCGCGCTCGAAATTCGCCGCGAGCATGGGCCGTCCGGCGGCGCGTGCGATCTCAGCCTGCATAGTGAGCGCATCGGGCGTGATGCGCAGATCCTCAAGCGCGATTTCGCCGGCGAGCAGCTTGTCGAGCGTGATGTCGCCGAGCCGCTTGCCGCGCCGCCCTTCGATCAGCTCCGGGCGTTTCTCGGCGAGCGGGTAGTCGGCGACGCCTAGCTTGCGCTCGCCCATTCCGGCGCTCCCGAATAGCTGACCTCGATCTCTTCCGGCAACTCGCCTTCGACGATGAGCGACGTCTCGATCGCATAGAGAAGTGCGACGCGCGCATGATAGCGCGAGCCCATCGCCTCGCCGTGCGTCGGCACCACGACGGGCTCGGGCATCTCGCCGCGCGCATAGGAAGCGGCGTTCCGCCCGAGCCCGCGATAGTGCTCAATGGTCGTGATCGGCGCGTTGGAGAAAAGCTCGAGATTGTTGTGCGGCAGGCGATCGCGCTGATGGACGACCGCCGTCCCCTTCGCCTGGATGCCGATACCGACGCCGGACCCGGCAAGGCGCGCTGCGGAGAGGCCGAGAAACGATGTGTCCGCCGTGTGCCGCATGCGCACGAGGCGCGCTTTGCCGCCGCCGCTTTCGATGCCTTCGACGAGCGCTTTCAGGAGATCGGAAAGGGGAATTCCGCCGAGCGTGCGATAGAGCTTGACGCCGAAGGCGGGAGAGACGCCGACCACGACCTCGACGGGCGACGTGCCGATCGCCGCCGCGCCCATCGTCTTGAAGGCGATGTCGGAGGCGGCGTAGCGTGCGAACTCGTCCTCCTGCGAAAGAACGGTTTCGCGGTCGAGCACGTCGCGGATTGCATTCACCTCCTTGCGCCGCGCTTCGGTGAGCCGGTAGCCGGTGCCGGGTCCGAGATAATCGTTCGGATCGTTGACGGCGCTTATGACGTGGCCGTCGCGGATGACTGCGGAGGTCTGCAGATAGTCGCCGGAGATTCTGAGCTTCACGAGCCAGAGCAGGTTCTCCGCCTCCTCGCGGAAGCCGCGCTTTGCCAGCGCCTTGATGACGTCGACGACGTCGATGCCGTTGGCGCGGATCGCTTCGGAGATGAGCGCTACACCGCGCGGAAAATAGCTTTCCGTCTCGTCCGACCCGGAGGCGGTGAGCACGCTCGCCTTCATCGCGGCGGTGGGCTGGCCGAGATCGAGTTCCTCGAACACCGCGGAGAGCGCATCGAGCGCGCGCCGCCTTAGATCGAGCGCTTTGTCTTCAAGGATCGGCGTCAGCCCGCCATCGGCCTCGAAGTCGCGTTGAAGCACGAGGAAATCCTCAAGCTCCTCGCCGTTCAGAAGCGACGGGTTGAAGGAATTGTCGTATTTCAGGATCGAGCCGAAGCCGGAGCAGATCAGGTCCGAGCCGGCGATCAGGTAGGGCAGGATTTTTGCGCCGACGCGGATCTCCAACTCGGTGGAGCGCGCGTCGTTGCCGCTTGCGCATTCGAGGTCGAGCCAGACGGCAAGCAGGTTCTCCGCCATCAGCTCGCGCACGCCGCCGGGAATGGTCGCCGTCAGCGGCGCGCCGTCGATGCCGCCGTTCTGCGTGCCCTGCACGCCCATGCCGCGCTGCAGGCAGAGGCAGCGTGCTTCGAGATAAAGCAGCGACTTCGATTCATGGAAGCCCATGAGGAGCTCGGAGCCCGCTCCGGACGTGCAGCGCATCTTGATGCCGCGCGAGGCATAGGCGGAGGCGAGGAACGCTTTCGACCACGGTGTGTCGTCGCCGTCGATGAAGGTGCGCTCCGTGCCATAGACGGAGACGGTCTCCGCGTAGGACGAGAAGCCGGCCATGCCGATCTGGAGCTCTTCGGCCTCTTCGCTTGAGCATTGGAAGAGCGTCCCGGCGCGCCCAACCGCGGCGCCGACGCAGCAGGCAAGCGCGTTCGACCAGGCGTTGCGCGAGACGCGCATCGTCGTCTCGATCTCGTCGAAGCCGAGCGCCACCGCGATCGCCGCGTCGGCGGCAAGCTGCAGCGGATCGTCCTTGGCGTTCGTCACGTGCGCCTGATTGCCGGGCGTCTTGCGCGCCCGCATTTTCGAATAGGCGAAGGCGATCTCCAGCGCGTTCAGTTCGGCGACAACCTCGGCGAGCTTCGCCGGCGTCATGCCGTGCGCGAGGCGCACGAGATCGGTGCGCGGCACGTTCATGTCGACGAGCATGCGCGCGATCTCGGGCGAGGGGATCGCCATCGCCTCTGGCGCGACCTCGGGGTCGATGTGATAGCGCGCGATGAAATAGTCGATCATGTCGAAGTCGGCGGCAGCGACACCGTCCAGGCCGACGATGCGGCCGCCTTCAATCGCAATGCCGGGACTCGGATCCCACGGGCTGTTGAACGCCGCGAAGCCGTTTTCGGCATCCTCGACGGCGAACTTGTCGAGCCGAAGCGGCCGCTCGTCCCAATCGGCAAACCGACGCCAGCGATTGGCGGCCATCAGAAACGCCCCGTGAGCTTGGTGCAGCAGCGCACCATTGCGGCACCGCAGGTTGGGCTGCAATCGAGATATGGGTCAAGTTGGCGGCACGGGGATCTCGCCGGGCATGCCTGATATCTGTGCACTCTGCTGCGCGGCTGGGACTCTCAGGCGAATCCGGCGGGCCTGACTAGAACGGGCGCCATCTGCCTAACCAGCTGTTTTATCTTGAAATAAAAATCTTCTGTCGGCGGAGAGCAGACTTGGCATCCTGATTGCATGCAATTTCGTTAACGGCGGGGTTCCTGCGGAATCATGCCGCCCGCAGTCTGCGACTTGTCCAGAAAAGGAGCATTTGATGCCGCGCCTTCTCCATCTCTCCCGTCGCGATCTTCTTAAGGCCGGCGCCGCCGGTGCAGCGCTTAGCGCATTCGGACAGCCGATCAGCCGCGCCTTCGCGGCCGAACTGACCGCCGGCTTCATCTATGTCGGGCCGAAGGACGACTACGGCTACAACCAGGCGCATGCCGAAGGCGCGGCGGCGCTGAAGGGCATCGACGGCCTGACCATCGTCGAAGAGGAGAACGTGCCGGAGACCGTCGACGTCCAGAAGACCATGGAGTCGATGATCAACCTCGACGGCGCCACGCTCATCTTCCCCACGTCGTTCGGCTATTTCGATCCGCACATGCTGGCGATGGCCGCGAAATATCCCGACATCCAGTTCCGCCACTGCGGCGGGCTGTGGACAGACAAGAACCCGATGAACACCGGTTCCTATTTCGGCTACATCGGCATGGGCCAGTATCTGAACGGTATCGTCGCCGGCCACACGTCGAAGTCGAAAAAGATCGGCTTCGTCGCGGCGAAACCCATTCCGCAGGTGCTGCTCAACATAAATTCCTTCACGCTTGGCGCAAGAAGCGTCGACCCGACGATCACCACGCAGGTGATCTTCACCGGCGAGTGGTCTCTCGCGGTGAAGGAAGCCGAGGCGACGAACGCGCTCATCGATCAAGGCATCGACGTGGTCACCTGCCACGTCGATGGACCGAAGGTGACGGTGCAGACGGCGGCCGGGCGCGGCGCCTATGTGTGTGGCTACCACGCCAACCAGAGCCCGCTCGCGCCCGACCTCTATTTGACCGGCGCGGAGTGGAACTGGGCGGAAGTCTACAAGATGTTCGTGACGAAGATGATGGCCGGCGAGCCGTTGCCGAACTTCGTGCGCGGCGGCATCGCGGAAGGCTTCGTCAAGATGAGCCCCTATGGTCCGGTGGTCAGCGACGAAGCACGCAAGAATGCCGACGCCGTTCTCGCCGACATCATGAAGGGCGGCTATTCGGTCATCAAAGGCCCGCTCAAGGACAATGCGGGCAACGAAGTCGTTCCGGCCGGTACCGCCTATGTCGAGACCGCGATCGAGCTCGAAGGCATGAACTACCTGGTCGAAGGCGTGCTCGGCTCCACGTCCTGACAGGCGCGGGGCAGGAACTCGTCGTGGCTCAGATCGACCACGCGGCGGCTGCTGCTGACATGCAACCGTCGGCGGAGAGCGTTCCGCCGCTCGAATGGCTCGCGCGGCGGTCGGAAGGATTCGTCATTCCGGTCGCGGCGGTGCTCCTCGGCCTCGTCCTCTTCGGACTCTTCATTCTCGTGGTCGGAAAGTCGCCGCTTCAGCTCTACGCGCTGATGTACAAGGGCGGATTCGGGACTTGGTTCTCGATCCAGAACTCGCTGCAACGCGCTTCGCCGCTGCTTCTCGCCGGCCTTTGCGTGGCGCTTCCGGCGCGACTCGGGCTCGTCATCATCGGAGGCGAGGGCGCGATCGTGCTCGGCGGACTTGCCGCCGCGGCGATTGCGCCGCCGCTGACATTCGCTTCGGCCTTCATCGTGATCCCGCTGATGGCCATCGCCGCGATGCTTGCCGGCGGCATCTGGATCGGCGCCATCGGTGCGCTCAGGCAATATCGCGGCGTCAACGAGACGATCTCCAGCCTGTTGATGGCCTACATCGCCATCGCCCTCATGAACCAGATCGTGGAGGGACCGCTTCGCGACCCCGCGAGCCTGAACAAGCCTTCCACGGCGCCGATCGATGCTGCCTTCCGCATCGGCAACATGCCAGGAATGGATGTGCACTGGGGGTTCGCGGCGGGCGTCGTCGGCTGCATCTTCGCCTGGGTGCTGATCGAAAAGACCACGTGGGGATTTTCCGCCCGGATCGCTGGGGGAAACATCCGCGCCGCGTTGCTGCAGGGCCTGCCGGTGCAGCGCCTCGTCATCGGCTTCACGGCGCTCGGCGGCGCCTTTGCAGGCCTTGCCGGAATGTTCGAGGTGGCGGCGATCCAGGGAAACGCCAATGCCTCGCTTGCCGCGGGCTACGGCTATACGGGTATTCTGATCGCGTTCCTGGCGCGGCAGAATCCGCTCGCAATCATTCCCTTTGCCATCCTGCTCGGCGGCGTCGAAGCGTCGAATGGCCTGATCCAGCGCCGCATGGGTCTGCCCGACGCAACGGTGCTGGTGCTTGAGGGGCTGCTCTTCGTCGTCGTGCTTCTCTCGGAGACCGTCTACGGCAGGCTCCGCATCTTCCAGCCGGAAATGTGGGCCTCGAACAAGGGAGGCGTGCGCTGATGGGCGACACCGGCGTCGGGCTATGGGGCGTGCCGCTCGCCGTTGTCGGTGGCGCCATCCGCGTCTCCACGCCCTTCCTCTTCGTCAGTCTCGGCGAATGCATCACCGAGAAGAGCGGGCGCATCAATCTCGGGCTCGAAGGCACGCTCGTGTTCGGTGCGATGTCTGGCTACGCGATCGCCTACGAGACGTCGTCGGCGTGGATCGGCGTGCTCGCAGGCGGGCTCTCCGGAGCGCTGTTCGGCGCCTTTCACGGCTGGATCTGCAAGTTCCCGCGCGTCAATGACATCGCGGTCGGCATTGCGCTGATGCTGTTCGGCACCGGTCTCGCCTTCTTTTTCGGCAAGCCCTACGTCCAGCCGGTCGCCCCGCACCTTCCAGCCATCCCTTTTGGCGCGTGGTCGGACATTCCGCAGGTGGAGGCGGCGCTCAAGGTCAACGTCCTCTTCCTGATCGGTGCCATCCTGGCGGTGCTCTTATGGTGGGGCTTCCGCAACACCAAGGTCGGACTCGTCGTGCGGACCGTGGGCGACAGCGCCGACGCCGCGCGCGCCATGGGTTACAACGTCGACTGGGTGCGGTTGCTCGCAACCGCGGCAGGCGGCGTGCTTGCAGGTATCGGCGGCGCCTATCTCTCGCTCTATTATCCGGGAAGCTGGAACGAACGCATCTCGTCGGGGCAGGGGCTCATGGCGGTGGCGCTCGTCATCTTCGCGCGCTGGAATCCGCTCGCGTGCTTCGGCGCAGCGCTTCTCTTCGGCGGTGCGGGCGCATTGGGCCCGGCGCTGCAATCGGTCGGCGTTACGCAGGGCTATTATCTCTTCTATGCCGCGCCCTACGTGCTCACGCTTCTCATCATGATCGCGACCTCGTCGCCGAGCCGTTCGCTTGCCGGCGCGCCGTCCGAGCTCTCCATCACGAAATAAGGGGAAAGCCATGCCAGCCGTCAGCCCGAAGCTGGAAGCCGTGTCGGAGACGATCGGCACGACGATCGACGCCGATCCCTATCCGTGGCCCTTCGACGGCGATCTCAGGCCGGAGAACACCACGCTCATCATCATCGACATGCAGACGGATTTCTGCGGCAAGGGCGGCTACGTCGATTCGATGGGCTACGACCTGTCGCTGACCCGCGCGCCGATCGAGCCGATCAAGAAGGTGCTCGCGGCCTTCCGCAAAGGCGGCTACCACGTGATCCATACGCGCGAAGGGCACCGCCCCGATCTTGCCGATCTTCCCGCCAACAAGCGCTGGCGCTCGCAGCGGATCGGCGCGGGGATCGGGGACGCCGGCCCGTGCGGGCGCATCCTGGTGCGCGGCGAGCCGGGCTGGGACATCATCGAGGAGCTTTATCCGCTTCCGGGCGAGCCGATCATCGACAAGCCTGGCAAGGGCTCGTTCTGCGCCACCGATCTTGAGCTGATCCTCAATCAGCGCGGTATCCGCAACATCGTCCTGACCGGCATCACGACCGATGTCTGCGTCTCCACCACGATGCGCGAGGCGAACGACCGCGGCTTCGAGTGCCTGGTTCTCGAAGACTGCTGCGGCGCGACCGATTACGGCAATCATCTCGCGGCGCTGAAGATGGTGAAGATGCAAGGCGGTGTTTTTGGCGCGGTGGCGACCTCCGCGGCGCTTCTGGAGCGGCTGCCGTGATCGAACGCGCAATGGCGATGGCATCGAGCGTCGCGACGCCGCCGGCGGCCGTGCCAATGCCCGCGACGCGCACGGCGGCGATCTCCGTCGAGACCGTGGGAATGACCAAGCGCTTCGGCAGCTTCACGGCGCTGGAGGATGTCTCGATCAAGGTGCGCGCCGGGACCTTTCACGCGCTTCTCGGCGAGAACGGCGCGGGCAAGTCGACACTCGTCAAATGCATGATGGGTTTCTACACGCCGACCGACGGTGCTGTGCTCGTCGACGATCGCGAGCTGGCGATCTCCAATCCGCGCGATGCGCACGAGCACGGCCTCGGCATGGTCTATCAGCACTTCACGCTGATCCCGTCGCTGACGGCGGCGGAGAATTTGGTGCTGTCGCGCAGCCACGTGCCGGCGGTGATCGACTGGCGGCGCGAGAAGAAGGCGCTCGAGGCCTTCCTCGACACGATGCCGTTCCGCATCCCGCTCGACCGCCCGATCTCGGAGCTTGCCGCCGGGCAGAAGCAGAAGCTTGAGATCCTGAAGCAGATTTATCTGAAGAGCCGCTTTCTGATCCTCGACGAGCCGACGTCGGTGTTGACGCCGGGCGAGGCGGAAGAAGTGCTCGGCCTCTTGAAGGCGATGGCCGATCGCGGCGAGATCACCGTCTTCATGATCACCCACAAGTTCCGTGAGGTGGAGGCCTTTGCCGAGGATGTCAGCGTGCTTCGCCGCGGCAGGCTCGCCGGCGCCGGCAAGGCGGCGGCGCTTTCGCGCGATGACATGGCGGCGATGATGATCGGCTCGCGCACAGTGGCGCAGGTCACGTCGCGCGAAGGTGTGGCGAAAGACGACGTGCGGGTGCTCGAAGTCCGCAGCCTGCAGGCCAAGAATCAGTCCGGCATGAAGGCGATCTCGATCGACGACCTCGTCGTCCGCAGCCGTGAGATCGTCGGCATCGCGGGCGTGTCGGGCAACGGGCAGAAGGAGTTTGCCGAAGTGCTCGCCGGCCAGCGGCCGGCGGAATTGGGCGAAGTGTCGATCGACGGCGTCCCCTACAACGCGACGCGCGCCGAAACGCAGTCGCATCATGTTCGCTTCATTCCCGAAGAGCCGCTCAAGAACGCCTGCGCGCCGCGCATGGCGGTGTCGGAGAACCTCGCGTTCCGGACGTTCGATCTGAACGGTGGCGAAAAGCCGTCCTTCTGGCTGAAGATGAAGGCAATCCGCGCCAACGCGCGAACGCTCATCCAGCGGTTCCAGGTGAAGACCGCGTCGTCGGAATCGCCGATCGCGACCTTGTCGGGCGGCAACGTGCAGCGTGCGGTGCTGGCGCGCGAGCTGACCGGCGACGTCGAGCTTCTCGTCGTTGCAAATCCCTGTTTCGGCCTCGACTTCTCGGCCGTCGCGGAAATCCGCTCGCGCATCGTCGCGGCGCGGAACGGCGGCGCCGCCGTCCTTCTGATCAGCGAGGATCTTGACGAGATCCTGGAGCTCTCCGACCGCATCCTGGTGATGTCGGAGGGCAGAATCGTCTACGAGACGCCCGGCGAGCGCGCCGATGTCGGGGAAATCGGACGCCACATGGCGGGGCACCATTGATGTCAGAGATCGCCGCCGAGCCGTTCCCCTATCGCTTCGACCGCAAGACGACGGCGCTGATCGTCATCGACATGCAGCGCGACTTCATCGAGCCGGGAGGCTTCGGCGCGAGCCTCGGCAACAATGTCGGTCTCTTGCAGGCGATCGTGCCGACGGTCGGGCGATTGATCGAAGGCTTCCGCGCCGCGGGTGTCCCGGTGATCCACACCAAGGAATGCCACCGCGCGGACCTTTCCGATTGTCCGCCGGCGAAGCGCGAGCGCGGCGCGCCGACGCTCAGGATCGGCGATCCCGGCCCGATGGGCCGCGTGCTGATCGCCGGCGAGCCGGGCGCCGACATCATCAAGGAGCTCGCGCCAGTGAACGGCGAGACGGTGATCGAGAAGCCGGGGAAGGGGAGCTTCTATCACACGCCGCTCGCCGACGTTCTTGCCAGGCTCGGCACGAAGAGCCTGGTCTTCGCGGGCGTCACGACCGAGGTCTGCGTGCAGACGACGATGCGCGAGGCGAACGACCGCGGCTTCGAGTGCCTGCTCGCCGAGGACGCGACGGAGAGCTATTTTCCGGAGTTCAAGGCGGCGACGCTCGCGATGATCCGTGCGCAGGGCGGGATCGTCGGGTGGACGGCCACGACGGACCAGGTCGTCGAGGCGCTCCGTGGCTGACGCGAAATCAGTGTCGAAGCTGCTCAACGGCGGCTGGCGCGACCTGCCGTTCGCGCCGTTTCGCGCCGGGGTCGAGATGTGCACGCTGGTCGAGGGCGGGGCAGAGGAGGCGAGCGTCGCTGTGCTCCGCTACCGGCCGGGCGCATCGGTGCCGATGCACCTTCATCATGGCCTTGAGACCGTGGTCGTGCTCGAGGGCTCGCAGAGCGACGAGCGCGGCTGCTATCGCTCGGGCGATGTCGTGTTCAACCCGGCTGGCACGACGCATTCGGTCTGGTCGGAGGACGGATGCGTGGTCCTGATTCAATGGGAACGGCCGGTCGAGATTTTCGAAGAAGAAGATAAGGGAAGCGGAACGTCGGATGACGGTGATTGAAAGCCTGCCCTTCACGATTTCTCATCTGCATGCCGCGTATCGCGGCGGCGTCTCTCCTGCGGCGGTCGCGGCGGAAGTCCTGAGGCGGATCGCGCTCGCCGACGATCCGGGGATCTTCATCTCCATCGCCTCCGGGGAAATGCTGAAGGCGGAGGCGGATGCGCTCGGCGCATTCGATCCGGAGGCAAAGCCGCTCTTCGGCGTGCCGGTCGCCGTGAAGGACAACATCGACGTTGCCGGCCTGCCCACGACGGCGGCGTGCCCGGACTATTCCTACATGCCCGAGCGAGGATGCGGAGGCGGTGGCGCGGCTGCGCGCGGCAGGGGCGCTGATCGTCGGCAAGACCAATCTCGACCAGTTCGCGACCGGGCTCGTCGGCGTGCGCACGCCCTATCCGGTGCCGAAGAACGCCTGCGACGCGGCGCTCGTGCCGGGCGGATCGAGTTCCGGCTCGGCGGTCGCCGTGGCGCGCGGGCTTGTCGCGGCGGCGCTCGGCACGGACACGGCCGGCTCCGGCCGCGTGCCGGCGGCGCTCAACAACATCGTCGGCCTGAAGCCGAGCGTCGGCCTCGTCTCCAATCGGGGCGTCGTGCCCGCCTGCCGCACGCTCGACTGCGTGTCCGTGATGGCGCTGAGCGTGGAGGATTCGTGGAGCGTGCTTTCCGCAATCGCGCACTACGACGCGGCGGACCCCTTCTCGCGCCCGTTGCCGACGCCGGTCTATCAGCCGCGGCCGCCATCCTTCCGCGTCGGCGTGCCGGCGGAAGAGGATCGCATCTTCGGCGACGCCGACGGCGGAGCGCGGCTTTGCCGAGGCGCTGGACCATCTGAAGGCGCTCGGCGCGACGATCGTGCCCTTGCCCTTCGCCGATTTCTTCGCGGTGGCGGCGCTGCTTTATGAGGGCGCGTGGGTGGCGGAACGCTATGCGGCGATCCGCGAGATGATCGAGGATCGCCCCGAGAGCCTGCATCCGGTGACGCGCGGGATCATCGGCGGGGCAACGTCGCTTACCGCCGCGGCAGCCTTCGAAGGCATCTACAAGCTGAAGGGGCTGACGCGGAAGATCGAGCCGGTCCTGGCTTCCGTCGATCTTCTCTGCGTGCCCTCGATCCCGGCGCCGTGCACGCTGGCGGACGTCGAGGCCGATCCGATCGGCGCGAACTCGCGCCTCGGCACCTATACGAACTTCGTCAACCTGCTCGATCTTGCCGCCATCGCCGTTCCCGCCGGATCGCGATCCGACGGGCTTCCGAACGGCGTGACGTTGATCGGCCGTTGCGGGACGGACGGGCGCCTCGCAGGAATCGCGAGCGATCTTCATGCGGCGACAACAAAGACGCTTGGCGCGACCGGCTGGCGGCATGAATGCGGGCCGTCTCCAGGGGACCGTCGCGGCGAGCGGCATCGAGATCGTCGTCGTCGGCGCGCACCTCTCCGGCATGCCGCTCAACGGTCAGCTCACCGCACTCGGCGGGGTCTTCTCGCGCGTCGTGCGGACGGCACCGGATTATCGCCTCTATGCGCTCGAGACGAGTCCTCCGAAGCCCGGACTTCACCGATGCCGGCCGGGGGAGGGAAACGCCATCGAGGCGGAGGTGTGGACGCTTTCGCCGGAAGGGTTCGGCCGCTTCGTCGCCGACGTTCCGTCGCCGCTCTCGATCGGCACGCTCAAGCTCGATGACGGAAGCTCGGTCAAAGGCTTTCTGATCGAAGCCGAGGCGGTTCGCGCTGCGCCGGATATCTCGAAGTTCGGCGGTTGGCGCGCCTACCTGGAGAGCGCGTCGGTGCGCTCGGCCGCGCTCGCCTGATCCAATGCCGGCGCATTCCTCCGCGCCGGAGCCGCAACCACATCGTCGACCGCGTCGCGCACCACGACGATGTGGCGAAGCATCTCCGCCGCCGCAGTCTCCGCGTCGCCGCGCAGGATCGCGTCGATGACGCGGCCATGTTCCTCATGCGACTTGATGAGGCGTCCGAGGCCTTCGAACTGCGCTTTGCGGAACGGGGCGACGCGCTGCCGGACGGACAGCGTCAGCTCGGCGAGGAAGCCGTTGTGCGCGCCCTTGTAGATGGCGTCGTGGAAGCGGTTGTTGTGCTCGGCATAATCGGAGATCGAGCCTGCTGAGGTCAGGCGCGCGCCTTCCGCCTGGACGTCCTCCAATTCGCGCCGCTCCTGCGGCGTCATGAAGAGTGCGCAGCGGCGGGCGCAGAGCGCCTCAAGCTCACCCATGACGTTGAACATCTCGTCGAGCCGCTCCGCCGAGATGCGTGCGGCGACGGCGCCGCGATGCGGCCGCGCCTCGGCAAGGCCGATCGCCTCCAGTTGGCGGATCGCTTCGCGGATCGGCGTGCGCGACACGCCGAAGGCGGCCGCAAGCCGCACCTCGTCGAGCGGCTCACCCGGCTCGACGCGGCCGTGAACGATGTCGTCGGCCAGCGCCGCCGTGATCTTCTGCGTTCGGGTTTGGGTCTTCTTCACGGACATTTGCCCGGCATTCCTGTCATGACGCCAGCGTGCCGTATCGCGAGCCTGCTGTCACGACAAAGGGTTAATAGCCGCACCGTTCCTGGGGGAATTGCCGTCTCCGGCTCTCGGGGACGAACCGCGAGGCATGCGTCGTTCGGTGTGCTGCGTTGCAGCATCCGGGTTTGTGCGCTGCACATAGCGCCTTAATCTCCGAGGGATAGTGGGGGCGTAACGGCTCAAACCCTTTGGAGAGCTCCATGTGGCCCTACACGAGCGAAGAAGCTGAATCCTGGTCGGTCCCCCGCGGCGAGCTCGCATCGCGCGTGCTTGCGATGCCGGCCGACACCAACCCCTCCGGCGACGTCTTCGGCGGCTGGATCATGTCGCTGATGGATTCGTCCGGCGCCATGGCCGCGGCAAGTCATGCAAGCTGTCGGGTCGTGACCGTAGCCGTCACCGACATGTCCTTTCATCAGCCAGTCAAAGTCGGCGATACGGTCTGCTGCTATGCGGCGCTCGTACGCGTCGGGCGCACCTCGCTCACCTACCATATCGAAGTCTGGGTGCTTCGCGCCGGCCACGGCATGCGCACCAAGGTGACGGAGGCGGAGTTCACATTCGTCTGCGTCGACGAAACCGGCGAGCCGCGCCTGCTGCCGGCCGGCCGGCCGGAGCAGCCGGAGACGGCGTCACTCTCAGGTTTTGTTTGATCTCGGCCGCCGTGTCGGCGGCGGCGATGAGTGGCTGCGGCATGGAATGCGCTACCGAAGCGTTTCCATCGCGACCATGTCCATGTCGCCGAAATCCTGGTTGTCGCCGCCCATCGCCCAGATGAACGAATAGGCGCTGGTGCCGGCGCCGGAGTGGATCGACCAGCCTGCTGAGATCACCGCCTGCTCGTTGGCGACGACGAGGTGGCGCGTCTCCTGCGGCTCGCCCATGAAATGGAAGACGCGCGCCGAAGGCTGCAGCGAGAAATAGAGATATACCTCCGAGCGCCGATCGTGCGTGTGGCACGGCATGGTGTTCCAGACGCTGCCGGACTCGAGCTGTGTCAGCCCCATCACGAGCTGGCAGGAGCGGCAGATGTCGGGGTGGATATACTGGTTGATGGTGCGGACGTTCGCCTTTGCCGGGTCCCCGAGCGCCACCTTCTTCGCCTCCGCCGCGGCAATCTTCCGCGTTGCGTGACGCGCGTGCGCCGGCAGGCTGATGAAGTAGAATTTTGCGGGATCGCCGGGGTCGCTGCTTCGGAACGAAACCGCGGTCGTGCCCATGGCGACGTAAAGGCAGTCGCGCGGCGCAATCGTGTAGGTGACCCCATCGGTGTCGATCACGCCTTCGCCGCCGATATTGATGATCCCCATCTCGCGCCGCGCGAGGAATGGGTCGGAGCCGATCGGTTTCGACGAGGCAAGCGCCAGAGCTTCTTCCAGGGGAACGGCGCCGCCCACGACCGTGCGGTCAAAATGGCTGTAGGTCATCGCCACGCGGCCGGGCGAGAACAGATCGTCGATCAGGAAATTCTGCGCGCAACCCGTCCGTGTCGAGCTGTCGTGCCTCGGTCGGGCCGCAGGCCTGTCGGACTGCGATCGCGCTCATCTGAGCAGCTCTTCATCGAGTTCGATATCGTGGATGAAGTATTCGGGCCGCATGTCGCGGAATTCGGCGATCTCGGAGCGGAGCTTGTTCAGGTGCCCCTCCATGCGGGCGACGGCGACCTCCGCGTCGCCGGTCTCGATGGCGTCGAGGATCGCGATGTGTTCCGCGATCACCCGCTCCATGCGGCCCTCTTGCGGAAGCGTCAGGCGCCGGTAACGGTCGACGTGCACCTTCACGTGCTGCACGAGGTCCCAGATGCCGCGATAGCGGCCAGCGGCTGCGATCTGGGCATGAAAGTCCTCGTCCGCGGCGTGAAAAGCCTCACGGTCGCCGTCAGCCGCCGTCTCCTGCTGGCGCTGGATGGCGGCGCGCAGCCCGGTGAGCTGGCTCGCCGTCGCGAAGCGCGTCGCAGCGCGCACTGTCACGCCTTCGAGCGCGCGCCTGACCACAAGCGCCTCCGGCAGCGCTGAGAGTGGAATGCGCGCGACGTAGGTTCCGGATTTCGGCGCGACCTCGATCAGCCGCTCCTCCGCAAGCCGCAGCACGGCCTCGCGTACCGGCGTGCGGCTCACGCCATGCTCCTTGGCGATCTCCTTCTCGACGATCGGCGTGCCCGGGACGAGCCGCATCGACACGATGTCCTGCCGCAGCCGCTGGCGGATGATGTCGGCGCGCGTGTTTCCCGATCCGTTGGCGTGCGCAAAGACGGCCGGACGTGCGTTCGGCGCGCGCCGCCTGCGTGCGTGCGGTTCTTCCTTCGGCGTTTGCCGGGAAGGGCCTTCGGTCATGCGGCGGGCTCTCCGGACTGCGGACTTTGTCATGGCCTAAGCGCGGTGAGCGCGGAGGAAAAGCGCCTTGCGGTAGATTGCTTTCTCCCGACGCTCGCCGCCTTGCGTTCCTTCATGCATTCGCGCGGCCGTTCTTGTTGATCGTTTCTGATATACTAGATATATTAGTTGAGTCAAAGACGACCGGGCGCTCATTTGGCTGTGCCACGGGACCGGGAATCCGGCGCGACTAACCGGGAGGAAAGCCATGAATTTCAGGAGATTAGTAATCGCCTCGACGATTGCTTTCGGCGCGGCCTTGGCCGGGTTCGGGGGCGCGATGGCCGACACTTACAAGTGGGCGCACGTCTACGAGACCAATTCGGCCTACCACAAATGGGCGACGTGGGCGGCCGACCAGATCCGGGAAAAGACCGACGGCCGGGTCGACATCCAGGTCTTCCCCGCCTCCTCGCTCGGCAAGGAGTCCGACATCAACGAGGGTCTCACGATCGGCTCGGTGGACATCATCTACACCGGCCCGAGTTTCGCGGAGCGCGACTACGGCCCGATCGCCATCTCCGACTATCCGTTCATGCTGAAGAACTACGACCACTGGAAGGCGTATCGCGACAGCGATCTCTTCAAGGAGCTGTCGGAAGGCTACAAGGAAGCGACCGGCCACACGGTGATGGCGATCACCTGGTACGGCTACCGGCACGTCACGTCGAACTTCCCGATCACCAAGCCTGAAGACATGAAGGGCCTCAAGATCCGCGTTCCGGACTCCCCGGTCATGGTGATGTTCCCGAACGCCGTCGGCGCCAATCCGACGCCAATGGCCTTCTCCGAGGTCTATCTCGCCTTGCAGCAGGGCGTGGTGGACGCGGAGGAGAACCCGCTTCCGACCATCAAGTTCAAGAAATTCTACGAGGTGCAGAAGGACATCAACCTCACCGGCCACATCGGCAACTCGCTCATCATCATCGTGTCGAACACCGCGATGGCCCGCATGGGCGACGACGCCGCGATCGTGGAGACGGTGATGAAGGAAGCGGCGGCGCAGTGCGCGGACGAGATCCATCAGTCCGAGACGGACCTGATCCAGTGGTTCCGCGACCAGGGCATCCAGGTGAACGAAGTCGACAAGGCCGCGTTCCAGGCAGCCGTGATGCCGGTGGTGACCGACGAATCGAAGGTCCCCTACACCAAGGAGATGTACGAGCGGATGCAGGCGCTCGCGCCCAACTAGACCGGGACGATTTCGGCATCGGCGGCGAGCCATGGCACAGGGGGGCGGTAGCGACGGGCGCGACGAGAGCGCGCCCGTCGCGATTCATCTCGAAGACAAGCAGGTGTCGATCTCCGACATCGGCTGGATCGATGCGCCGGGCATCCTCGTCTTCTGGGTGCTCGCCATCGTCGTCTTTTTGCAGTTCTTCACGCGCTATGTGCTGAACAATTCACTGGCCTGGACCGAGGAGGTAGCGCGCTATCTCCTCATCCTCGTCTGTTTTCTCGGCTCGGTCAGCGTCGTGCGTCGTGGCACGCACATCATGCTTGAATTCGTGCTGAGGGCAGTGCCGCCGCTCTACGGCAAGGTACTGGCCGTCATCGCCGAGTTCATAACGTTCGGCTTCTTCGGCACGCTCACCTGGATCGGAATCACGCTGACCCAGAAGACGCGGCAGCAGATGATCTCGCTGCCGGTCCCGAAGGCCTGGATCTACAGCATCTGCGTAGCTTCCCTCGCGGTCATGACGGTCTATTCGGCGCTCCGGCTCTGGCGAAAGATCCGGGCGAAGCCGGAAGAGATCGCGGCCGAGTTCGACCGACATCTAACGATGGACTGAAGCCCGAGGCGTCCTGAATGTCGATCTTCCTGATGATTGCGCTCTTGTTCGCCTTGATGATCATCGGCGTTCCGGTTGCCGTGGCGCTGGCTCTTGCGTCACTCGCTTTCGTCGCGACCAACGGCATGCCGCCGATGATCGTGCTCGCCAACATGGTCAACGGCATCAACTCGTTCCCGCTGATCGCCGTGCCGTTCTTCATCCTCGCCGGCCACTTGATGAACACCGCCGGCATCACCACCCGCATCTTCAATTTTGCCCGCGCCACCGTCGGCTGGATGCATGGCGGGCTCGGCCACGTGAACGTCGGCGCGAGCGTAATCTTCGCGGGGATGTCGGGCGCTGCGGTGGCGGATGCGGGCGGGCTCGGCAACATCGAGATCAAGGCGATGCGCGACGCCGGCTACGACACGGATTTCTCCGTCGGCATCACGGCGGCGTCCTCCACCATCGGCCCGATCATCCCGCCGTCTCTGCCACTCGTGATCTACGGGGTGATCGGCAACGCTTCGATCGGCCAGCTTTTCGCGGCGGGGCTCATCCCCGGCCTGCTGATGGCGGCGATGCTGATGGTCATGGTCGCGTTCTACGCACGCCGGCGCAACTATCCGCGCGACACGCGCTTCGAGTTCCGGCGATTCTTTCGCGCGCTCCTCGACGCGGCGCTGCCGCTCTTCACGCCCGTCATCATCGTCGGCGGCATCGTGTCGGGGATGTTCACGCCGACGGAGGCGGCGATCGGGGCCGTCGTCTACTCGCTCTTCCTCGGTCTCATCGTTTACCGCACGCTCGGCTGGCGGGACGTGCTTCGCGTCTCGATGGATACGGTCGAGACGACCGCCGCGATCATGCTGATCGTCGCCGCGTCGGCGGTCTTCGCCTGGATCCTGACCGCCAATCAGGTGGCGCTGCACTTCGCCAATCTGCTCTTCGCCTTCACCGACAACCGCGTCATTGTGCTTCTCCTGATCACGGTGATGGTGCTCGTCATCGGCTGCTTCATGGAGACGATCGCGGCGATCACCATCCTGGTGCCGGTGCTCCTGCCGATCGCCGTCAAGATCGGGCTCGATCCGGTGCATTTCGGCATCATCCTGATCCTGAACCTGATGATCGGCCTTCTGACGCCGCCGGTCGGAATGGTGCTCTATGTGCTTTCCAAGGTCGCCAACGTGCCGTTCGAGCGCTGCGTCGTCGCGACGGCGCCGTTCCTAATTCCGCTCGTCTTCGTTCTGATGCTCCTCACGTTTATTCCGGAGCTTTCGATGTGGCTTCCGACGCTGATCTATCGGTAGAGGCACGGCGGCGCAGCGATCGCGGCAAACAGCGCGGGATTTGGCATGCACCCGTCATGCAAGTCGGCTAAAAGGCGGTCGCCCGAAACTCTCCTAGCGGCAGCCCCATGGACCTCAGCGTTTTTCAAAAGCCCGGCCGTTTCTTTCGCGGCAATCTCCATACGCATTCCACCCGCTCCGACGGGAAGCTCGCGCCCGAGGCGGTTGCCGCGCATTACCGGGACGCCGGCTATGACTTTCTGGCGCTGACCGACCATTTCCTGCCGCGCTACAACTTCCCGATCGTCGACACGCGGCCATTTCGTAGCAATCGCTTCACCACCATCCTCGGAGCCGAGGTGCATGCGCCGGCGAATTCGCACGGCGAGGCCTGGCATATTCTCTGCGTCGGGCTGCCCGACGACTTTCCGCCGACCGGCGAGACGGAGACCGGCGTTGCGCTCGCACAGCGCGCGGCCGAAGCTGGCGCGTTCGTCGCGATCGCGCATCCGCAATGGTCCGGTCTGCGGATCGAGGATGGCCGCGCCTTGCCGATGGCGCATGCTGTCGAGGTCTACAACAACGGCTGCGCGATGGAGAGCCGACGCGGTGACGGGACGGCGCTCCTCGACCAGCTTCTGAACGAGGGGCGCGACATCCTGGCAATAGCCACTGACGATGCGCATTTCCGTTTTTCCGACGCCTGCGGCGGCTGGGTGATGGTGAAGGCGCGAGAGAACGAGCCGAGCGCGCTGCTTGCGGCGCTGAAGCGGGGCGACTTCTATTCCAGCCAGGGCCCGGAGATTCATTCGGCGGAAATCGTCGGTGGAGCGCTGCACGTGGAATGTTCCCCGGCGATCGCCGTCGCGGCGGTCGGGCGCGGCTCGCGCGGCGTCGACGTCCACGGACGGCAGCTGACGCGCGCCGAGCTCTCGCTCGAGCGCTTCGCCGGCGACTGGTTCCGCTTCGTCGTCGGAGATGCGGCCGGCCGCTGGGCCTGGAGCAACCCGGTGCGGCTCGACGCCTGAGGCTTCCGGGGCGCGCTATCACGCCGGTTTGTATGGCGGGGGCCATGCGCCTCTCGGCAACCTGCAATTCCCGGTCCAAAATACCGCCGGCTCAAGCCGCGGAGGCCAAGAGGATGCGGGTCCGAAGGCTGCTCTTTGCCGGCGCCGCCTGTCTCGCCCTTCAGATCGGGACGGCGGCCGCCGAAGACATGGACGTGGATCTTGAGCTGGTGCTCGCGGTTGATGTCTCGCGCTCCATGGATGCTGCCGAGCAGGAGCTTCAAAAGCAGGGCTATATCGCCGCGGTCCAGCATCCGGACGTTCTGGAGGCGATCCGCGAGGGCTTCCTCGGGCGGATCGCCGTCACCTACGCCGAATGGGCCGGACCCAATTCGCAGCAGATCATCGCGCCCTGGACCGTCGTCGACGGGGCGGATTCGGCCAAGGTGCTCGCCGACAGGATTGCCTCGGTGCCGCTTTCCTATCTGCACGGCACGTCGATATCGGGCGCGCTCCGCTTCTCAGCGGGGCTTTTCGAGGGGAACGGATTTCGCAGCACGCGGCAGGTGATCGACGTCTCGGGCGACGGGCCGAACAACATGGGCTATCCGGTGCTGGAAGCTCGGCAGGCGGTGCTCGACCGCGGGATCACCGTCAACGGCCTGCCGATCATGCTCCATGCCGACCCTTTCAGCGGTTATTCGATCCCGAACCTCGACCTCTACTACCAGGACTGCGTGATCGGCGGGCCCGGCGCCTTTCTGGTCACCGTGAAGGACATCCAGCAGATCGAGGAGGCGATCCGGCGCAAGCTCGTGCTTGAGATCGCAGGGGCCACGCCGAAGATCATCCCGGCGCAGTTCGACCGGCCGCAGTTCGATCAGCCGGAACGGCAAATCGACTGCTTGGTCGGCGAGAAGCTCAGGCAGCGATGGATGGATCCCTGAGACCGCTCAGGGGGGCGGTTACTCGCCGGCCTGACCGGCGGAGCGCTTCAGCGCCCGGATCTCGGCGAGCGCTTCAAAGAAGCGGTTCTCGGCGTTGCTGGCGCCCGCTTCATCTGGTTTCGGCTTGCCGCTTTCCGGCAGCATACGCAGCGCGACGAGCTCGCCGATATTGGATGGGGCAGGCGCGGTCGCGGCCGGCAAATGCGTCGCCTCGACCGGCTCCTCGGCGGCTGCCTCCTCCGGCTCATCGCTCTCCTGGCCCGCGAGCCGCTGCAGATCGCGCGTCGCCTCGATGACGACGGCCTCGGACTGTTCGGGCAATTCGCTGACGACGTGCTTCGGCCGGGTCGGGAGCGGCACAACGCTTCCGCGATGTTGTGTCTCCGGTACGTCGGCGGCCAGCTCGTCCTCGCCCCCAAAGTGCTCGATGTCGCGATCGGCATAGGCGCGCGGCAGCCGCGCTCCCTCCACCTCGAAGGGTACCGGCGAACCGGGTTCCTCGCCCAGCCGGGCACGGAGTGTATCGTTCTCTGCACGGAGCGTGACGACGGCGAGACGGCGCTGGTCGGCAAGGACAGATGCCTCGTCGAGCGCCTCCTCGGCGTTGGCGCGCCGTTTCGTCTCGAGCTTCAGGGCATGCTGGGCGGAGCGAAGGGCGGCGCCGGCCTCGGCATGCCGCCGCTCCAGATCCTGAACGAGGTCGCGCTCGGACCCAAGACGGCGCTCGATATCGTGGAAATCCTCTGCGTCGGCGACGAGCTCGGCCTGCGCGTTCATCAAATCGCGCTCTTTCAGGTCGGCTTCCAGACGATAGGAGGTCGCCATGTCGAGGACATGGCTCACCTCGCGCTCCAGCCGGTGCATCTGCACGGCATGGCGCGCGCGCAGCTCATCGCGCTCGCTCTCGAACTCGGCCCGTCGCATGGCGATTCCGGCTAGCAACCGCCGCTCGGTCAGACGCCGCGTTCGACGGACGAGCGCGACCGAAAAAGCGAGCCACGCCAGCCCGCTTACGAAGAAGCCGAGGGCGAAGATCATAGCCGACTGGATCATTGACGGCTCCGCTACGCCACCCTTCGGGCAGTATAGGCGGGAATATCGGCTGGTAACAGAAGGACGCGCGGTGTCCCCGAAAATTCCTGCCGGATGGCGTCAAATCCTTGTGGGGTGTGACGAATCAGGCACGCCGGGTGCGCCCAAAGGCGCATCAGAAGGGGTTCCAGGTGGGCCGCGGCGTGAACTTCAGGTAGCCGATGTTGATGCCGAGTCGGGCGCCGACGCCGGTTCTGATCGGAACCACGTAGACCGTGGCATTCGGCGTGTCGGCGTTGGCGAGCACCGTCATCCCGAGTCCGGCGACCAGATAGGCCGAGCCGTCGACCCCACCATAGCGGCGGTAGATGGCCAGGGAATTCGGGAGGTCGTAGACGAGCATCATGGTGCGGTTGCCGTCGCCGCCGAAGTCCCAGCCGACCGACGGGCCCTGCCAATAGACCTGCCGCCGGCCTTCGATCTTCGTGTAGAGGAAGCCGTCCCCATAGCGCACGCCGCCGATAATCGCGCCGCCGCCTTCCTGGCCGATGATGTAGCCGTTGGGCAGGCCGTAGTGGGAAACAGCCTTCTCGACCAGTGCGGCCAGGCCGCCGGACACCTCGCCGAAGAACCGGTGCCCGGCGTCGACGATCTCCTGCGCCGAATAGGTCTCGTTCGCAGGCGCGGCGGAAAAAGCGGGGCCGAGCGTCGCTGAAAGCATGAGGGCGGCGGCGAAAAGCCTGGAAAACGAGCGGAAAAGGGCCATGGACTGTCCTCGCCTCGGCGGATGTTCGAAAGCCCGGAGCGCGCGATCCCGGGCCGCCTACAGTTCGCGCGCCAGGGTAAATGTCGGGTTAAGGTCGCGGGTCGCGGCGAACGGCGCTTGGCAGCAGCCGGGGCGGCCTGTAAGCCTTCAACGAGGGTGCTTTTCGCGTAAGTCTGCGCCCGCCATCTCGACATCCCTCCATGGAACGAACGGCGCCATCCGCATGACCGACAAGATCGATCCGCTTGAGCTTGCTGCGCTCATTGCGAGCCGCGTCTGCCACGACATCATCTCCCCCGTCGGGGCGATCGTGAACGGGCTGGAAGTCCTGGAGGAAGAAAAGGACAAATCCATGCGCGAGTTCGCGCAGGATCTGGTGCAGAAGAGCGCGCGGCAGGCGAGCGCCAAATTGCAGTTCGCAAGGCTCGCATTCGGCGCCTCCGGCGGGGCTGGCTCGGAGCTCGACATGGTCGACGCCGGCCGCGTCGCCTCCGCCTTCATGGAGCGGGAAAAGCCGGCGCTCGACTGGCAGGTGAAGGCCGGGCTGCTGCCTAAATCGGAGGCAAAGCTCCTCCTGAACCTCCTGACCATCGCGCTGAACTCGGTCGCCCGCGGCGGCACGATCACCGTCACGGCCGAGCGCGAAGGCGGCGAGACCGTCATGCGGGTGGTGGCCGAGGGCGACCGCGCGAAGCTCCCCGCCGGGGTGAAAGAGGTGATCGCGGAGGGGGCGATGCCGAACCCGCTCGATGCGCATGCCGTGCAGCCGCTCTATGCCGCGCTTCTCGCCAAAGAGGCGAAGATGGGCATCACCGCAACGCAGGAGGAGAACCGCGTGGTTCTCGCCGCGAGGCCGGTCGCCTGAGGTCCTGACCGCAGGTCCGCCAAAAAAATCTTGCCGAGCCGCTAACGCCGTCGTTCGGCTTTGCCCTATGCGGGGCGAGGACTCTTAAGCACGCTCCTTGACCGCGAGGTAACCCGCTTTCGCCTAACGTTCGCTCAAGAGAGCCGCCAACAGAAGCGGCGGCCAGGCGTCAAGCGGGTGAATACCTATGAAGCATTGTCTCATCGTTGATGACTCAAGCTCGATCCGGAAAGTCGCGCGCCGGATCCTTGAGGAATCGGACTTTCGCGCAAGCGAAGCCGGGACGCGCGCCGAAGCGATCGACGTGTGCCGCAACGACATGCCGGACTGCGTCGTGGTCGACTGGCAGATGCCGGACGGCGACGTCATGAAGTTCCTGACCAAGCTCCGTGCGCTGCCGGGCGGCGCGCAGCCGACGGTCATGTATCTGACCTCGGAGAACGACCCGGACAACGTCGCCCGCGCCATGCGGAGCGGCGCCGACGTCCACATGATGAAGCCGTTCGATCGCGAGAGCTTCATCAAGCCGTTCGCCGAGGCCGGGCTGCTTTAGAAGGTCCATCACGCGGCGGACCAAAGAAAAAGGCCGGCCCAATGGGCCGGCCTTTTTTCGATGGCGGGAGTTGCGCGGATCGCCGCTCAGGCGCTCTCGCGGAGTTCTTCTTCGTCGGGCTCGCGCAGCACGTAGCCGCGGCCCCACACCGTCTCAATGTAGTTCTTGCCGTCGGTCGCCGCGGCGAGCTTCTTCCTGAGCTTGCAAATGAAGACGTCGATGATCTTCAGCTCCGGCTCGTCCATGCCGCCGTAGAGGTGGTTCAGGAACATTTCCTTGGTGAGCGTCGTGCCCTTGCGGAGCGAAAGCAGCTCCAGCATCTGGTATTCCTTGCCGGTCAGGTGGACGCGGCTGCCGTTCACCTCGACGGTCTTGGTGTCGAGATTGACGCGGAGATCGCCCGTCTGGATCACCGACTGGGCGTGACCCTTGGAGCGGCGCACGATGGCGTTGATGCGCGCCACCAGCTCATCCTTGTGGAAGGGCTTGGTCATGTAGTCGTCGGCGCCGAAGCCGAGACCGCGCACCTTGTCCTCGATGCCGCCGAGACCCGAAAGGATCAGGATCGGCGTCTTCACCTTGGCGACGCGCAACGTCTTCAGCACGTCGTAACCCGACATGTCGGGCAGGTTCAGATCGAGAAGTATGATGTCATAGTCGTAGAGCTTGCCGAGATCGACACCCTCCTCGCCAAGATCGGTGATGTAAACGTTGAAGTTTTCAGACTTCAACATCAGCTCGATCGATTGCGCAGTGGCGCTGTCGTCTTCGATCAGAAGGACCCGCATCCCAATCCCCTTGTCAGCTCTTTATTGCGGACACCGCCACTCTCAAGCCACGCTGCCGCGAGCCAGATCAAATCCGACGCACACGCTATCGTGGAATGGTTAACAGATTCTGTTTGGTCGCGGCAAGCGCACACTATGAAGTTTCCTTGATAAACTCTTAAATCCATTCTCAAATCCGAGCCGACCCCGGCCCCTTACTCCATTCAACATCTTTGACTAAGGGAATTCGCGCTGTGGGCGCGGCAGCGATGCAACAGGCATCGATCAGCGCGAACGGTGCGGTTTACCCTGCTTTAAATCATCTCCTCCATGATTAATGCGACCCGTAAATGAAACGTTACCGCCTGCGGGCAGAAGCCAAGGGTCGAACAGGGATCGCCGAAAGTGAGGCGGACCTCGGGGCTTTGGGGGAGTATTGCGTATGAAGTCGCGAGATTCTGCAGTGCGCATGTTGCGCTTTCAGGCCGAAGAGCGTCGGAGGCAGGTCGGCCAGATCGAGACGATGATCGAGGAGTTCGGACGGATGATCTCCGACCTCGATCTGGAGATCGCCGCCGAGCACCGACGAACCGGCATCGACGACGAGAAGCACTTCGCCTATTCGACTTTCGCCCGCGCCGCCAAGCAGCGGCGTGCCAACCTCGAAGCCTCCGTCGCCGAACTTGGCGGGCAGCTCGATACGGCAAAGGCGGCGCTCGACCTGGCGTTGGCCGAAGTTGAGCGCGAGGAGGAAAAGCTGGAGCGCGAGTCCACGCAGGACACCGGGCGTCACGCTACGCGCGCCGCAAGCTGAGCCTTCCGAATTCTTTGAGATCGACGCGGCGCGGGCTCTAGCCGAGAGCGTGCGCCGCGGGCCTTTCCTAGATAAGCATCGCCTCGGCTTCGGGCCGCTGGAGAAGCGGGTCATCGAGCGCTGGTGCGTGGCCCCGGCCACGTGGCAATGCGCACAGGACCATCGCCTGCTCGGTCATGTCGAGAGCACGTCGCGATACTCCGGATGGCGGCGGAACTGCGCCGCGGCGAAGGGACAGAGCGGAAAGATCTTCGCACCCTTCTCGCGCGCCTCGGCGATGGCGCGCTCAAGCAGGCGGTTCCCGGCGTGCTGCCCGCGGAGCGCCTCAGGCACCTCGGTGTGGTCGATGATGATGAGCGCGTCGCTCGCCCGTGAGAACGTCATCTCGGCGACGGCGTCACCGATCTTCAGCCGATAGACACCGCCGCTCCTTGTGTCCTCGCGCTCGATCTCCTGGCTCGGATCTTCGCTCATGTCGGCCTCATTTCCGGTGAAGCACGTCGGCCCATTCGGGGTGCTCCTTGAACTTCCGGTGGGCGTAGGGGCAGGCCGGGACGACCTTCCTGCCGGCGGCGCGGAAGTCGTCGATGGCGCGGGCAAGGAGCACCGCCGCCACGCCTTGCCCTCGATGCGCGACCGGCGTCTCGGTGTGATTGATGGTGATGGGTCCGGGCGTGCGCTCGAAGAAGAGCAGCTCGGCCTCGGAGCCGTCCTCGAAGGCGTAGACGTAGCGGCCGCGGTCGCCGCTCGTTTCGAGACGGATCGCGCGCGGATCGATCGTCACGCGGCGCCCTTTTTGATCGGCGTCAGCGAACGAGCGATCAGATCGAGGTAAAGAGCGCGCAGCCTTTCCGTGAGCTTGCCGGCGCCGGGCTCGCCGCAGACGGAGACGACCGCCTCTGCGCGCGGCTTCAGCTCTCCGTTGACGGAGACCAGAATCCCGGCGTTGCGCGGGTCGTCGTCGAATTCGTGGGTCCCGGTGGTCATTCCGTCGCTCGGCCTTCTTTGCCGGCGACAGCCTTACTTGGGCGGGAAAGCGGGGGAAAGAGTGTTCGCGCCGGCGCAACGGACGCGGGGCGTCCCCGCGTCGGCCCGCGGATCGCTAGTTGCGATATTTCTGGATCTTGGTCGTGCGCAGTCCGGCCAGACCGTGCTGGTCGATCGACATCTGCCAGGAAAGGAACTCCTCGACTGTCAGCGTATATCGCTCACAGGCCTCCTCGAGGCTGAGCAGACCGCCGCGCACCGCGGCCACAACCTCCGCCTTACGGCGGATGACCCAGCGTTTGGTATTCGTCGACGGAAGGTCAGCGATGGTCAGCGGGCTGCCGTCGGGTCCGATCACGTATTTCACGCGCGGACGGATGTGTTCGGCCATGAAGATAACTCTTACGCACTACTGATTTCGCCTCGCTTCTACGTTGCTTCCCCTTAAAATTCGGCTAAGCGACAGCCTTGAATTCCTTTAGGATTTGGCAACGGATGGCCCTTGCTGGCAGGGTCTTCTGCGCCTACTTTCCGGTCGCCGGAGCAGGCCTGATGCTGGACATTGATCTCGATATCCCCGGACCGCGGGAGAAGGCGCGCGTACTGGTCGCCATGTCGGGCGGGGTCGATTCCTCCGTCGTGGCGGCGCTCGTCCGCAGCGCTGGATACGATGTCGTTGGCGTAACGCTGCAGCTTTACGACCACGGCGCGGCGACGCATCGCTCCGGCTCCTGCTGCGCCGGCCAGGACATCCACGACGCGCGCGACGTCGCCGCGCGCCTCGGCATCCCGCATTACGTGCTCGACTATGAGGCGCGTTTCCGCGAGGCGGTGATCGAGCCGTTCGTCGAAAGTTATGCGATCGGCGAGACGCCGATCCCTTGCGTATCCTGCAACCAGACGGTCAAGTTCGCCGACCTCTTCAATACCGCGCGTGAGCTTGGCGCCGCCGCGATGGCGACGGGGCACTATGTGCGCTCGCGCGTGGTTCACGGGCGGCGGTCGCTTTTCCGCCCGCGCGACCTCGACCGCGACCAGAGCTATTTCCTGTTTGCAACGACGCAGCCGCAGCTCGATTTCCTTCGGTTCCCTCTCGGCGATCTCAGCAAGGATGAGACGCGTGCGATTGCGCGCGAGGCGGGGCTCAAGGTCGCCGACAAGCACGACAGCCAGGACATCTGCTTCGTTCCGCAGGGCCGCTATTCCGACGTGGTGGAGAAGCTGAAGCCCGGCGCCGTCAGGCCAGGCGAGATCGTGCATCTCGACGGGCGCGTGCTCGGCCGCCACGACGGCGTGATCCGCTACACGGTCGGCCAGCGGCGCGGACTCGGCATTGCCGCGGGCGAGGCGCTTTTCGTGGTGCGGCTCGATGCGGAAAATGCGCGCGTCGTCGTCGGCCCGCGCGAAGCGCTGGCAACGCGCAGGATCGCGCTGCGCAACTTCAATTGGCTCGGCGAGGGTGCGCTTGGCGAAACGGGGCAGCCGGTCTTTGCGCGTGTGCGCTCGGCGCGGCCGCCGGCGGCGGCGCTCGTTCGTCTCCAGGATGGGCGGCCCGTCGTGGAGCTCTCCGTGGATGAGCTTGGCGTCGCGCCCGGACAGGCCTGCGTCCTCTACGACGCGGACGGGGCGGAGGCGCGCGTCCTCGGCGGCGGAACGATCGAGGCGCATGGAAGCGGAGCCGCGCACGCCGAAGCAGCGTAAACGCTTCGGCAATATTGCTCGCCGGCCCTTTTGATATGCTGCAACACAACTTCAAGGGAACTTCGGCATCTTCCGGTCGTTATCCGGCAAACCGCAAGCGCTGAGACCGGAAACAGGAGAGGCATACATGGCGAACGACTCGACGACCACTGCAAGGCAGGGGACACGTTCCGCAGCGAGCGAGGCGGAATCGCTTGAGGCCCAGATCGAGACGCTGAAAGGCGATATCGCATCGATCAGCGCGACGCTGTCGGATCTCGTCAAGACGGGCGTTCGCCAAGGGCGCGCGAAGGCCGAGCGAACGGCGGAGCACTACAAGCAACAGGGCATGGATCAGGCGGAGGCGGCGATCGACGGTGCACGCGCCTACGGCGAGGCGCTTGAGGGGCATATTGAACGCAATCCCTTCTCTGCAGTGCTGGTAGCGCTTGGCCTTGGGTTCCTCATCGGCCTGATGTCGCGCCGCTAGAGCGTGATCCCGAAAAGTAAGAACCGGTATTCGGAAGAGATCATGCTCAAGCAAATAGACGGAGCCTCGTTGCTGGTTCAATCGTGCCCGATTCAATCCGAATGGAACGGGCCCCTGGGCCGATGCTGAAGCTGGCAAGCTCCCTCGGGTTCGCGCTCGCGCTTTCCGAGCTGAAGCAGCGGGTGCGCCGGCTTATGACGCAGGGCGTCATCGGGCTCGCCGGCGTCGTCGTCTTCCTGATCGGCTTCTGCTTTCTGCTCGTGGCGGGGCATCTTTATCTTTCGCAGCTCCTGAACCCGATTGCGTCCGCCGCGATCATCGGCGGCGTTCTGATCTTGGTCGCGCTCATCCTCTTCCTGGTGGCGAAAGGGAAGGGGAGCGCCGCTCCGCCACGGCGCGCGCCGACGCCACAGGCCGGTGGCGTCGAGGAGAACATGGCGAGACTGCAGCAGGCGGTTGGATCGACGCCGCTCGCCAATCCCGCGCTCATCATCGCGGGGCTTGCGCTGCTGCTCGGGTTCTTCTTCGGCCGTCGCAAAAAGGGCGACGACTAACCCGTTTCCAGCACGATTCAGGGGAGCGGGCTCAACAGCGTCTTGCCTGCGAAGAAGGCGGCGAGGTTGCCGAGCATCAGGTCGGCCATGGCGCGCCGCGTCTCGATCGTAGCGCTTCCCTGGTGCGGCTGAAGCACGACATTCTCCATGGCAAAGAGGGCCGGCGGCACATTCGGCTCGTCGGCGAAGACATCGAGCCCGGCGCCGCCGAGCCGACCCTCCTGAAGCGCTGCGACCAGCGCCGGCTCGTCGACGACGGAGCCGCGCGCGATGTTGATCAGGATGCCCTCCGGTCCGAGCGCATCGAGGACGCGGCGGTCGACGAGCTTCTCGGTTGAGCGCCCGCCAGGCACGATGACGATCAGAACGTCAAACTCCGCGGCAAGCGTCACAAGGTCGGGGTAGTGGCGATAGGGGAGGGCGGGCAACGGCGTTGCGCGTATGATAGGCGACCTCGCAGTGAAAGACCTTCAGCTTCTCGGCGATCGTCTGACCGATGCGTCCCATGCCGAGCATGCCGACCTTGCTTCCGGCGATCGAGCGCGTCAGCGGCGGGAGGCCGTCCTTGACCCAGCGGCCTTCGCGAACATAGCGGTCGTAGACGACGAGCTTGCGCGTCACGGCCAGGAGGAGGGCGATCGTGAGATTGGCGACTTCGTCGTCGAGCACGCCCGGCGTGTTGCAGACGGTGACTCCGCGCTTCTTCGCATGCGCGACGTCGATCGCGTCGGTACCGACGCCGACCGAGCTGATGATCTCAAGTTTGGGCAGGGCGTCGATCAGAGCCGCGTCCGCACCGTGATGGCCGCCGGTCGCGATGGCGCGAATGCGCGGCGCGATCTCTTTCAGGAGCGCATCCGGATCCTTTGCCTCGTGCAGCTTGTAGAGCGTGTAGTCGCGCTCAAGCGCCTCCATGACACGCGGCATCTGCGTTCCGTTGACCAGCACTTCCGGCTTCATGATCGCTCCTGAAATTCAATAGTCTTGTTGTGTGCCGCGCAGGTTGCACGAAGCCGGTGGGGAACCGACTTCATTTCGCCGGCGTTGATCAGATACCCGACGCCGCCAATCGTCGATCGGCCGAGGGGGCGAACACGCGGTCGGCGACCGCAGGAGAACCTGCAATGCTTGGCACCATTCTTATCATTATCCTCATTCTCATCCTGATCGGCGCAATCCCGAGTTGGGGCTACAGCCGCAACTGGGGATACGGCCCGTCCGGCGGCGTTGGGCTGATCCTCATCATCGTCGTCGTGCTCTTGCTGATGGGACGCATCTAAGCGGCGCGGGCAGGCTCAGTGCGCCATGAGAACCGGCAGCGTCATCGTGCGCAGGATATGCGTGGTGGCGCCGCCGAACACGGTCTCGCGAAGACGCGAGTGGCCGTAGCATCCGAGCGCCAGGAGATCGGCTCCGAACTCACCGGCATGTTTCAGGATCTCTTCGGCGACCGAGCGCCCGTCGCTCTTCGACGTGGAGAAGGTCTGCGGCTTGATGCCGTGGCGCGCCAACGTTCGTGCGAGACGCTGCAAGGTGGAATCGCCGCGCGGACTGTCGACCGCAAGAACATGCACCTCGGAATCCGGCCGTAGCAGCGCGATGCCGTCGAACGCCGCGCGCGTGGCCTCGCGCGAGCCGTTCCAGGCGACCAGCATACGGTTGCCTATGACGGGGAATTCGCCGGCGCTCGGTACGATGAGCACGGGGCGGCCGGTGCCGAGCACCAGCTCATCCGGCGTGTAGCCGGAGGCGGCAGGAATTGAATCCTGGTATTGCGCGGCGACAACGAGGTCGGCGACGTTGGCAAGCGTCGCGGCGGCGCGCATGGTCGGCTCCTCGCCGGTGTCGCCGGCGCTCCATTCATAGGCGACGCCGGCGCGCTCGGCGTGGCCACGGAAGGCCGCCTCGACGGCCTTCGCGTCCTCCTGAAACGCCTCCTGCTGGGCGACGATGAACTCCGTCGACATGGAGACCGTGGCATCCGCATAGACGACGACGGCGGGGATCACGTGGATGCCGACCAAGGTCGCACCGTGTGCGGCGGCGAGAGGGGCCGCCACGTTCAGAAGCTGGTCCACCAGCCCCGCAGTCGGGAGGTGAACGGCTATCGTCTTGACGTCTTTTCCGGTCATTCCTGTTCCGCCGAGAGTGCCTGCCAGAGCCGGCCGGCGACGCGATCTTACGAGAAGCGAGGGGCAAGAACAAACACCCGAAACGGGGCCGGCCGGCGCCTCGTCGGCGCGCCGTCTTGACCCTCCGGCGCGCCAAACGTATATGCCCGCGACTATGCCGGGCCCATGGGGCGGAGTAGCTCAGTTGGTTAGAGCAGCGGAATCATAATCCGCGTGTCGGGGGTTCGAGTCCCTCCTCCGCTACCACTGTTCCCCCATACGACACCCTCCGGAAATGCCGGCGCTCCGGTGAGCTCGGCGAGGCGACCTCGAAGCTCGATCTGAAGGCCTTCCGCTTTGGCGCCAACTATGACGGTGGAGACTAGCGCGCGGAATGCATCGACGGCACCACTGCCGGTAAGGTCGCCGGCCGCTAGCGCCGTGTGGAGGTCCTCCACCTGTGTTCGGTAGTGCGCGATCGCACCGGGGTGAAGAGCGACGACTTCTCCTTCCAAGGGCTCGGCAAGGCGTTCGCTCAAGTCGCGCTTCTCGGCTTCCATAGCCTTGAGCTTAGGACCGAGTGTTCCCTTGTCGGCCGAGCCGGTCACGATCCAATCGACGGCCCGCGCAATCTCCCTTTCTATCTGCGCCAGGCGCCGCTGCGCCTTCAGGTGTTCGCGAGCGTGGCCGGCAGCGAGACGTCGGCGCTCCTCGTTGTATGTCTCTACATAGGTCGCAATGAGCACTGGATCGGTGAGGTGGGTCTTCAGGCCGTCGAGCACCATCCGCTCGATTGTGGTCAGATCGAACGTACAGGCCATTGTCGCAGGTTCCCGACTCCTTTCGCCGTGAGCACCCGATCCGAAGCTTCCCGCGCTGTCGTCCGATGACGGACATGCCGCCACCACAGGCACTGCACTTCAGAAGACCCGAGAGGAGGTGGCGCGGTTTCTTCACAGTCTCCGGCCGCGATCGGACGAGCGCCGCCCTTCTCGCCTGAACGGCGGCAAAGAGATCCGGCGGGACGATGGCAAGCCGAGGCGCCGCCTGTCGCTGCCACTTCTCGGGCGGATTTGGCCGAGAAATGCGCCTGCCGGTGTCGGGGTTCTTCACCATTCGGACCCGGTTCCAGACGATCGTGCCCCCATAGAGCTCGCTCGCGAGGATGCCATTACCGCGCTCGCGGCTGCCATTCAGAGTGGAGGCATTCCAGAAGCAGCTGCGCGGCGGCGGAATCTTATTTCGGTTCAACCCGACTGCGATCGCGCGCGGCGTCGCACCGGCCGCGTACTCGGCGTAGATTCGACGGATGATCTCCGCCTCCTCGTCGACGACCATCATCTCGCCTGGCTCACCGGGGACTGCCCGGTATCCGTAGGCGCGGCCGCCAGCAGTACCGACCTTCGCGCACCCGCCCGGCTAGGCCGCGCCGGACCTTGTTCCCGAGGTCCTGAAGAAAAAGTGCGCCGACCAAGCCGCCGACACCGATTCGGACCGCATCCGCGCAGCCCTCGTGTACGGTCAGAATTTTCACGCCAGCAAAGTTGAGACGCTTCCAAATACCCGCCAGATCCTCCTGATCGCGCGATAAGCGATCGAGGCTCTCGACGACTAGGACATCAAAGCTCCTTTCGCGTGCCGCCTCTAGGACATTCAGGAGGCCATCGCGCCCAAAGACGCTGGCCCCGGACCGGGCGCGATCGGAAAACACCTGCACGACCTGAAATCCGTTTTGCAAAGCAAACGTCTCGCAGAGCGCGACCTGGTCGTCGATCGAGCGCTCGTGCTGGAGTTCCGTGGAGAATCTGGCGTAGATGGCCGCTCGCATTGGCCCTTACTCCTTGAGGTTCCCACCAGCCGCGGCGTCAGCCACTTTCGCATGATCCTCGCGGGCCGCCTTTACCGCAAGGGCCTTAACCAGTGCGATGAGCAGCGCGTCCGGCGGTGACGATATGCGCTTTGTGGAAATCGGTTTTTGTAAAATCTCAGCAGAGTAGGCGAGCCTCGGCCCCGAAGTGCCGCGACCGCCATCGGTCCGGGTCGAGCGCCGAGCAGTCATCCGCTCGAAGTGGAAGCTGTAGACCGAGGAGCTTCGACGACGGCGACGTGTTATCCATCCTGCCTTGACCAATCTTGTGATCGATGCGGAGACAGCGCCACGCTTTCGCCGGATGCGAGCCGCGACCGTCTCAGCTAATGGGATGGACCGGCTGCTTCCCCCGAAGCAGTCTGCGTAGACTGCTTCGCATCAACCGGAGAAGCAGCCCATGGACGCCACCACACCCCCCTTAGCTCGATCGGGATCGATATCGGCAAGGAAGTCTTCCACGTCGTCGGCTTCGGCGGCGACGGTAAGATCGCCTTCCGCCGCAAGATCAAGCGTCTGGCGCTCGCCGAGACGTTCAGCAAGCTGCCGCCGTGCGTGGTTGGCATGGAAGCCTGCCTCAGTGCCCACTTCGTCAGCCGCGCCCTGCGCCAGATCGGCCACGAGCCCAGGATCATCCCGGCGATCTACGTCAAGCCGTTCGTGAAGGGGCAGAAGAACGACTTCAACGACGCCGAGGCGATCGCCGAAGCGGCGTTGCGCCCGAACCTGCGAACCGTGCGAGAGAAGACCCAGGATCAGCTCGACCTGCAGGCTTGCCATCGCGTGCGGTCGCGCCTCGTTTCCCGCCGGACGGCGACGATCAACCAGATCCGGGCCTTCCTCATCGAACAGGGCATTGCTGTCAGGACGGGCTCTCGATCCCTGCGCAACTCGCTGTTTGCAATTCTGAAGAACCGCGAGGAAGAGCTTTCGCCTCGGATGAGCGATCTCATCGTTGGCCTCTACGAAGACTGGCTATGGTTGGACGAGCGCATCGAGACGGTCAGCCGAGAGATCGCGGAGATCAGCGAGCAGGAGGCCAACTGCATTCGCCTGATGAGCATCCCCGGCGTCGGTCCGTTGATCTCGACCGCCGTGGTGGCTGCCATCGGAAGCGGCGAAGCCTTCGACCGCGGCCGTGACTTCGGAGCCTGGCTCGGCTTGGTCCCCCGGCAATACAGCACTGGCGGACGCTCGATCCTGGGCAGAATCTCGAAGCGCGGCAGTCGATATCTGCGCACCCTGTTCATCCAGGCCGCGAACGTCATCCTGATGCGACCGCAGAACTGGGAGAAGTTCAGCTTCGGAACGTGGCTGCAAAACGCGGCGCCTCGCATGCATCGCAACAAGCTCGCCACAGCCCTCGCCAACAAGCTCGCCCGGATCGCCTGGAGCGTGCTGAGCACCGGGAAAGCCTTCGATGCACACCTTCACGAGGTCTCGGCTATCTGAGAGCCGATGATCCTCAACCGAGTTCGCGATTGAGACACTGCATGGAACGGATCGATAGACGCGCCCTGAGCCTGATGACCCAAAGGGTTGCCTGCCAACCTGTCCGCTAATGAGGCCAAAGGCGCGTGCGTATTCCCATCAAGGCCACGGCCCGCGAGCCGAGCACACAGGCCGGATACATATCAGCGACTTCCGCAATCCACGCACACGCTCACTTGCGATCAGCAGCCGGTCCATACATTGGGGTCACAGCGGCCCGTTTTGCAGTTCAAAAAGTCGAGGAGCGTAAAAAGAACGGCGGCGTCAGTAGGCGACAAGCGGGGATCCGCCATGACGGCTCCGACTAGCAGCCATTTGCTTAGGAGAGTTATCTTGGTGGCCATGTGTCGTCCCGGTCTTTCGGGGACGGGTCACATGATTCGAGCGAGACGGGACGGGAGAGAAAAACCCGCTATCCCGAGGGCAGAATTCTCTCCCTTATCCTCGCCATCAGTCTGACGAAGTTCCCGCAGGGAAATTCTCAGCACGCGGACGAGGCCGGATGTAGATTTGCCGTCAGCGAGCATGAGAAGCTTCAGGGCACTTTCGCGCTCCTCGCCGCTGCCGAAAGACGAGGGGTTCTCCTCTGTTTTCCTTCTCAGCGTGCGAACGAAGAGCCGAACAAAGCGGAGCAACGGCTTCCCTTCTGCGACTTCCGGAGGGTCTTCGTTGGACGGCAATGCGAGGCGCCCGTTTGCCGATTTATAGAATTCGCAGGAGCAGCTCAAGCGCACGCATTAGAGGCTCGCCGGAAGATGGTCGCCCACGCGGGACTCGGATGACACGTTCAAAGAGGCTCACTTGTCTCGCGAACCGCGCTAGCAGCCGGACAAGGTGGTCATAGTCTTCCGGGAGAAAATCGCACTTTTCCCCGCCCAATAAGCATGTGTAGTGCAATTCGCTGAAGAAACGTCTGCGCGACCCGAGCGCGTCCTCCAAATCGTTCGTTAGCCGTGCGACTTGGCGAATGGTTTCGACATCTGATCGGCGAAACGCATCATCATCATCCGGCCGGAGCCACGAAAGCGCCGCGGTATCAAGCCCTAAGGCTTGACCAGGAGAAATATCAATATCGCCAGCCGCCGCTAAAGCTTGAATTTCGTCGGGGGCAAAAACTGCAAACGCCCAATCCTCTGACGAAGGCTTAGGCTCTGAAACCCGGGGTGTCTCGCGACTACGCGGCATGTGTTCTCGGTGGCTTGCTTTCTTCTCGAATCAGTTCGACGCTTCATCTCCCTTAGTGACGGAGGCGCACCTGAATCACTAGGCGATAATCCACGGGCTGATGTGGCTGGCGCGACGGAGTCAACGACAGTCAGCGGTCACCGCATTTAGGAAATTCGCGCCAAAGCCGCCCATCGAGCAGGGCGCCGCCTTTGCCATTCGACGGAGGGTCAGAGTGCTCGGCCTCTTGTGGCGAGCACCCTCCCTTCAGCACCAGCGGATTGGAACGATAGGCGCCGTATTGCTTATGAAAGAACGCGATGCCGTGCGCCGCGCACTGGTCACGCATGGCCTGGAAGAACGAGACTGGGCTCACCCGCGCCCCGGGTCCGCTCTCGCCGCCGGAGATGATCCAGTCGGGTTGGCAGTCGCCGCCATCGCGGAGGAGCACGGCGCCAAGCGCCGGTTCGTAGGAGACAAAGCGTACCACCGCCGGGATGGCTACCAGATGCGGCCAGCGCTGGTCGAAGCGCTTCTGGTCCTCTGCCGTCACACCGAGCCAGACGTTCGGCCAACCTCCACTGCCCCAGTCCTTCGGCATCATCCTGGCGATGTTCTGAGGCCGCTTAGTCAGAAGTTGCCAGTCCAGCTGAGGCGTCTCGTGGATGAGGGCGAAGAGGTCGGTTCTCCATTCGGCCGGAACGCGGTTGTCGAAGACATCGGCCAGGGAGGCGCAGAACACCCGCTGGCGCCTGCCGTGTTTTGCCTGAAAGCGTCTTGCGTCGTCATTCCAACGCCGCGGTTTCCTCCAGTTTGCTGGCGACGTCCGCCGGCGCTTGCCGCGAGGTCCCCATTCGGTCCAGCCGCGGTAGGCATTCATCGCCTCAGCGTAGCAGTGGTCGCAGGCGGGCGAAACGTTGGTACAGCCGATCCACGGATTGAAGGTGGAATCGGTCCATTCGATGCGGGTCCAGTCAGCCAGATTTTCCTCCCAGGACAGGAAGATTCTAGCCTCGCTGGCGATCCCTTCGCAAGACAATTATCTAACAATATCAACAGACTAACAGGATAGCAAATCGCTGTCAGCGAAAGTCCGTTTGGGGGGAGGGGGGGCAAATCCTTGGAGTGAATGTCTCCCGGACCGCTTGTGTGGGGACGCGCGCGATCCCGCGAAATTCCGGAATAATTTTTTTTTGCCCGTTTTTGATGTTGTGGATGGCTCTGCACGCTGCGGCCAGCAGGCCGTGTTGCAGCCAGGCCACGATGAGATTCGCGCGCACGCCAAGTTTGGTGAGGAGATTCTCGCCGTGAGCGCACGGTAACCTTGTTCACGCTCACGCCGATCGAGCGGATGGTGTCGGCTGCGCCTTAACCTTGCGGTGTCAGAACATCGATCGGACGCTTCTTCGCGACGGTCTCTTCGGGCTTGCATCTCTTCCTTGGCATCCGGTCCGTCCTCCTTGCTGCCAAAAACGCATTCATCAGGGCGGACCACTTCGATCGGGGCGAATCACATGCGTCTCTATGCCCGCAACCTGCATATCTATCGACCGACGATACAACACGAGAGACTATTGTCCTCGGCCGAGTGAGGTTGCTCCTTCAACGCAAAGGGGAGAGGTGAATCGACGACGGGTCTCGAGCGGGGATACCGAGCTTGGCGGCGATGTTGACCAAGTCGACGAGGGTCTTTGCGTTCATCTTCTGCATCACCCGACCCCGGTGTGCTTTCACGGTGATCTCGCTGATGCCGAGCTCGAACCCAACCTGTTTGTTCAGCAGGCCAGTCACGACCAGCGCCATGACCTCCACTTCCCGGCGGCTCAAAGTTGCGTAGCGCTCTCCAAGCGCTCGTAGCTCCGCTTCGCTGCGCCTTGCCGTTTCGCTACGCTCTAAACCAAGCCGTATGGTGCTCAAAAGGCTATTGTCGCCGAGGGGCCGCGGCACCAACTCGACGCCGCCCGCCCTCGTCGCCTGGACCAGCATCAACACGTTGCCATTCCCACTTGTGAGAACGATCGGCATATCGACATGGTAAGCTGCGACGCGATCCTGAAAATCGATACTTTTAAGGCCCGGGAGAGTGACATCGAGCACAAGGCAGTTCGGACTGGACACCGGCGGCCGAGACAGAAATCGCTCCGCCGTCGCGAACGTCTCCACTTGCCATCCTGAACTGTTAATTTGCCATTCGAGCCGATCGCGTACCGAGTCGTCGCTGACGACGAACACGATTGGTGTGTGGCGCGACATCACCGATGAAGTTGCAGATTCAGAGCTTCTCATGTCCAGGTCTCTCGCGCTCAAGATCATCGCCACCATTGGGAATCTCCTCGGGCTGTCGGAGATGAACTCGGGCCGTTCCAGCCGGGCCTCACAAAGGCTATTTCTCACGACCTGTGGGATCACGCCCTGCCATCTTCGTCGAAAGCTTGCCGTGCACGGGATCGAGAGTCCTGACGCAGAACTGAATAATTCTGAAAAGCATGAATCGGCCCGACCGCAAGCTGCCGACCGGCCGCGTGGCCCTGTCGGGTGCGTCACTCGGCCCCGAACCTTTTGCTGTGCGAGGACTGTAGATTAAGACCTGTTGGACTGGAACCGGAGGTTCTCCGTGCCGCAGTGCGAACCACGTGTGTTTGAGTCCAGCGGGCGGGAGATCGACCTCGTTAGACGTGAGTTGCGGGTCCGCGGAGTGAAGATCCCGATTGGTGATCGTGCGTTCGAGATCGTCGAGACGCTGGTGAGCGCAGCCGGCGAACTGGTGACCAAGGACGACCTGATGAGGCGTGTGTGGCCGGGCGCAATCGTCGAGGACAATACGATTCAAGTGCATATTTCTGCGATCCGCAGGGCGCTGGGGCAGGATCGCGCCATGCTCAAGACGGTAGCAGGTCGTGGCTATCGGCTGCTAGGCGACTGGACAATCCAACAGGAGAGCACGTCAGCAGAGACACAAGTGCCTTGGGCGGTCCGGACCGCCGCCCGTCCATTTCTGACCAACGTTCCAGTGGCGGCGTCGGCGCTCATCGGTCGAGAGACAGCTGTCCGGCAATTGTGTGACTTGCTTTCCGCCTACCGGGTGGTGACCCTGACAGGGCCAGGCGGGATCGGGAAGACCGTATTGGCTTCCGAGGTGGCCCGGAGGTTATTCCCGACGCTCGAGGGCGATGTCTTGCTGGTCGAGCTTGTCTCACTGTCGGAGGCCGATCGGGTGCCATCCGCCGTCGCCTACGTTCTTAACCTGCAATTGCGCGGCGATGAAATGTCGGCGGCCTCGGTCGCTCGAGCGATCGGAACCAAGAAGCTCCTCCTCGTTCTCGATAATTGCGAGCACGTCATAGACGCTGCGGCGAGAATGGTGGAAGCGCTCGTCCAGGTATGCCCACACATGACAGTGCTTGCGACCAGCCAAGAGGTGCTTTCCATCGAAGGCGAATTTGTTTATCGCGTCCCCCCGCTGGCGGTACCGGCGCCGCATTTGGAGGCGTCGGATGACGTCCTTGAGCACAGCGCCGTGCGGCTTTTCATTGCGAGGACGCGCTCACTGCGGGCCGACTTCCAATCGCAGGGAGATAAGCTTGCGGTGATTGCCGCAATTTGCCGGCGGCTTGACGGCATTCCCCTCGCTATCGAGTTTGCTTCGGCCCGCGCGGCGACGCTTGGCATCCAACAAGTCGCGGGGCGTCTGGACGATCGCTTCGCATTGCTCACAGGCGGGCGACGCACGGCCCTCCCGCGGCACCAGACGCTACGGGCGACGCTTGACTGGAGTTTTGACCTGTTGTCCGCGGCGGAACGGCGTTTCCTGCGACATCTAGCGATCTTCCCGGCGGGGTTCACGCTCGAAGCTGCAGCGGCGGTCCTGAGCGAGACAGAATCAAGTGTCGTCGTCGGCATATCAAGTCTGGTTTCAAAGTCACTGGTGACACTAGATGGATCGGAAGCCGCTCGGCGCTGGCGCCTGCTCGAGACGGTCCGCGTCTACGCGCTGGAGAAACTCGCCGATAGCGCCGAATACGGACAGGTCGAGCGGCGTCACGCAGAATTCTATCTGGGGCTATTCGCTCCTTTCGCGGTCGCGAGTTTGCTGCAGACCGCTATCGACGACCTCAGCCGCTATCGCCGAGAAATTGACAATCTTCGGGCAGCGTTGAACTGGGCGTTCTCGACCGGGGGCGACATTGTTCTGGGGGGCGCACTTGCAGCTGCCGCAGCCGATTTCTGGGTAGCCGTATCGCTGGTCGCCGAATGTTGCGAATGGACCGGCAAGGCGCTGACCCATCTTGGCGACGCCACCGGCACCCGTACCGAAATGGTCCTGCAGTGCAGTCTAGGCTTCGCCATGATCTATACTCGGGGAATGGGCGCGGGCGCTCGCGACGCTTTGGTACGGGCGCTTGCATTGGCGCAGGCATTCGAAGATTTCGACTATCAGCAACGTGCCACCTACGGACTTTGGCTGTTCGCGTCGCGCTCGATGGCCCTGAACGACGCGTTCGTTTTCGCCCGCAACTATGAGGTCGTGGCTCGAGTTCGTGATCTGCAATCTCAGACGACTGCCGCTTGGCTGGTCGGCATACCGCAAACCTATTTGGCGCAGCACACCGAAGCTTGCGAGCGACTGCAATGGGCGATCGACAACTATCCCGTGGAACGACGGGGGCCAGACATGGTCCGATTTGGCGCGGACTTGCGTACCTCGGCCATGGGGCACAACATGGTCAATTTGCTGTCCTTGGGTCGATTGGATGCCGCAACACGGGCAGCCGAGCGTGCGATCGGAGAGGCGCGAGGCACAAACCAGCCGACCGTGCTATGTGTCGCCTTGGCATGGGCGGCCGGCTTCCTCTTTCTGAGCCTGGATGAGTTGGATTTGGCGAACGAATACGGTGAGGAGCTTGTAGATCACGCCTACAAGCATGCCCTGCGTCCCTATTACGCCGCCGGCCTCTGCGTCAGGGGTGCGCTCGCGGCAAGACGCGGAGAACCCGAACTCGGGGTCGATCTGCTTCGTGCCGGCCTCGCTGAAATGCGCGAAGCGACCTACCTTATATACTATCCGTTCTTTCGGAAGGAACTCGCCGCTGCGTTGGGTGCGGCTGGCAGCGTCAATAACGGTCTGGGCGAGATTAACGAGACGTCGCGTCTTGCGGAGGAGACGGGTTACCAGTGGTTCGTGCCGGAACTTCTGAGGGTCAAGGGCGAACTGCTCGCGCGACGCGGAACCGATGAGCTTGCATTGATGGAGGATTTGTATCGCCAGTCGATGAGCCAGGCACACAAGCAACAGGCCGTCTATTGGGAACTGTCCTCGGCGACAAGTCTCGCGAAACTTATGCAAATTCAACACCGAGAGTCGGAGGCACATGCGGTGCTTTCTCCGGTATACAACCGTTTCACCGAAGGCTTTTCCGCATCAAGAATGAAACAAGCCAAGGCTCTGTTGGATCAATTGTCTTAGGCGCCAAAGAGATTTCTCGATATCTCAAAACTTGGTGCCGGGTCGAGTGACCGTTTCCTTGTTGCGAATTTTCAAAGTCTTTTTGGCGGAGTGCGCCGCTTCTATTTGCGTAAGCTTAGTCGGTCACGATCATGCCCCGAATGTCCAACGTCGAAACATTCCTGCGCCAGGCGGCGGGGCTGGTGCCGGTGTGACTGGTGAACACTCGCGTCAGGTGGCTCTGGTCCGTGAAGCCGCAATCCGTCGCAATCTCTGCCAACGAGCGGTCGCCATTCAGCATCATCTCCTTGGCCGCTCTCACTCGCCGTTCAAGCAGCCACTTGTGCGGTGGCATACCAGTCGACTGGCGAAACGAACGGCTGAAATGACTTAGGGAAAGGCGACACGCGTGGGCAACATCATCAAGCTGAACGACCTTCGACAGATCCGAGCCCATCATTTCGGTGGCGCGACGACGCTGCCAAGGAGCGAGACCGCCCAGCGATCCAGCGTCCGATGCGTCCCCATACGCCCGCATCAAATGGAACTGGAGTGCCAGGACCAGCTCGTCGATAAATAAGGGCATGGCCCGCTCCGTATCTTCGAGAGCAGGCACTAGACAGCGACCAAGGCTCTTGATCGTTTGATCGGCGACCGGTGCTCCCTGTTGTACATTCAACCCTGTCATTCGCGGCACGTTGTTCTCGCGCGCCAAGTAGTCGAGGGCGGCGCGTGGAATATGGAACTGCACGACATCAAGCGGGCCGTCCACGTCGACCGATATGTCTGACTTCAGGTCGTAGAGGCAAGTCGTGTCAGCCGGAAGGACGATGTCGTCCGCCCGCGTCCCATCAATCCATGCAATCCGTCGGCGGACCGTTCGCAGATGCAGCGACGCGACAAAAGCCTGCTCTCGTGTCTGCGTCTTTAGTTGGTGCCGCGCCGATTTCTCGGATGCGAACCGGGTGACCGTGACCCGGCTGGCGCCGAATGGCCGCGTGATCGATGGCGGCTCCCGCGATAGCCCAAGACTGCGCGCGATGCTCTTCTCAAACTCTCTCCCTTGCGCGGCCCGCGGCGTGCTGCCCATCACCACGCATCTCCGATGCTTCGAGCGGAGATGGGCAGCCGCTCCGACGCCCTTGCCAGGAGGCGTTCCGACGCAAGAGTCGCTCGCCAGCGTCCGGGACTGACGCCTACCCGCCGACCAAATACCCGCGTGAAATGGCTTTGGTCCGTGAAGCCGCAGTCGAGTGCTATCTCGGACAGCTTCCTGGGTGTCGTTGACAGCAGAGTCTTCGACATCGCAATGCGACGGTCCAAAAGCCATCGGCTCGGCGCAACTCCGGTGCTCACTCTGAAAGCCCGCGCGAAGTGACTGGCCGTTAGGCCGCATTCCCGAGCGACGGCACGAAAGGAGACGCGCTGACCGATACGTGCTTCCATGATTCCGGTAGCGCGCTCGAGCTGCCAAAGCGCCAACCCCCCCTTGTTGCCTTCGTGAAGAAAGAGGCCGTCTTGGGGGCCAACGAGGCAAAATGCGAGTGCACGAAGAACGTGCGCCCGAAAAAGCCTATCGGCACATTCAGAGCCGCATCTCGGTGCATGAACCGCGCTGACGAGTTCACTAATGACCGCGCTGCAGCCTGGCGAAGAGCGCTGTTTCAAGCGCGAACTCTGCCTGTCGTGCGCCGCAAGCGCCGTCGCGACCATCGCTGCCTCCGCGACAGGTCCGTTGCTTCTTCCGCTCTGCAGTTCGGTACGACCGTGAGCGTGAGATGTGCATTCGTCGAACATTCCAAACCACCACCGCGAGGTCTCGGCTGCCATTCGAAAGGCGAGAATTTCCGAATGGCGAGCAGCTCCTTTCCCTAGGACGGACGCCCTTAGACGCCGCATCCGATCAGAGCACGCGTGTTTGTGCGTCCGCGGCCGCGGCCAAGCTATTGGACAAAGGTGTAGGCAATACCATCGTAGGGATCGCACCGCGCGCTTGCCGAAGGGTCGGTAGTGTCTCAGTTTGAAATCCGCGACCCTTGACGCGGGTGTCGCTCCCGGCTCATCGCTCCTATATGCTTGGCGGGAAGCATGGAGGCGGGCATTGCCCATTGTCAGAGTTGAGATTGCCAAGGGCGTTGCGTCCGTCGACCAGAAGAAGGCCGTGATCCGTCGCATGACGGACGTTCTGGTCGAAGAACTTGGCCGAAATCCCGAATACGTCTTTGTCGTGATCGATGAGGTCGACACCGACAATTGGGGCCGCAAGGGCCTGTCCCTCACTGATCTATGGCAACAACAACGGCCCAAGGATTCCGCCTGATGTCAGCCGGGTGGCTGGCCGTTCGACGGGCGAGGGTTAGATTTCAAACTGAGACACTACCGAAGGGTCAGCCTTGCGCTCGCGGGCATGGCAAGGCACGCCGCCGCGTGGCGGGGAGTCCCGCACTGCGAGGTGCGTGCCGAAACCAATTGGCCCTTGAGCCCGCCGCAAGCACAGGCAAATAAGCGCGCATCGATGTCGATATTGCTGCAGCCGCGAAGCGATCACCGGCAAATTGGCGAAAGCAGATGTCAGCCCGCACCCTAACCGTGTTTGGGTGGGCACCTCAGGGCAGTGCTGGCTTCACACAACTCGCGCATCATCTGCAACATACCGCACAGAGACACCGTGCGATCGGACGACGGGATCGGGCGCTCGTCGCTGATTCGAGTTGAACCGGTTCATAGGCACGGAGGACATTACGAGTCTCATCGACAAGGCGCTGAAAGCGAATGAGCAGTACGCTCGCACATATGATCCAAAGCTTGGGGCGCATCCGCGACCGAAGATTGCGGTCGTGACCTGCATGGATCCGTGGGCTAGCGCCTGAGTGAAGGGTAGCCAGCAACGTACACCATCTCTGAGGCTTGCGCTGGAATGTGACAGCTTTGGCAATCGGCGGCGTAGTCTGTCGACATAGTCTTGACCGGTTCGGATGCTTCAAACCAGGACCAGCCCCAGCCGTCTCCCCAGAGCTTGTTGTCGGCGTGCCGCCCGGTGCTGTCGCGCACCATGACGAACCAGCCTTTCAGAATATCAGCGTGGCTGACGGTGCCGGTTGTCATGTCCTCCGTGCTCGCCTGGTAGACCTCTTTCACCAGCACCGCTCCGTCGGGGAAATGCCCCTCCTTGCGATACGCGGCGACGGTTCCCGGTGATGCGTAGACGATATGGAGCTGCCGCGAGCCTGAGCCATTGTCAGCTGCAACAGCCCAACTGCCGAGGAACTCGTAGGTCGCGCGATAGTCTCCCGGGACATGAAGAGTCCCGGCTGGATCGACAACAGTCTCGGTTTCCGCCGCCTCGGCGCTTATGCTTGAGCGACCATTGATTTGGCCATCCGCCGCGTAGCCGATCACTGCTGCCACCACGGTGGCTCCGGTTAATATGACGGGAATCGCCTTCATGCTCGTTGCCCTCAATGAGACATAGATGCTGTTTTCTGATCGCGGCTTGCTGCGCAGGATGAGGTGTCGCTCCGCGCCAGTCGGGACCTGGTCAGTCGTTCGCTCAGCCCCCAAAGGCGTTCGGCAAGCTCCCGATCGATCGCGTAAGGGCGGACTCCAAGGCCCTGGCTGTCGGCCGGCACGACCGGGGCGACGTCGCAGTCTTCACAATAGAGCCCTCCGCGTCCGTCGAGCTGATGGCTGGTCGCGCACCACACAGTCGTCGCCGCACCTTGCTCGGAGCTCTTGATATAGTCCGCCGGATCTGTGAATGGCCGCCCGTTCGCGTCCGCGACAGGAATCGCCGCGATCTCTTCCGGCGAAAGGCTGCGAACTCAACCCGGTCGCGACGATCCGCCCCGGATGCACAGAAAATGCGCGTACGCCATGGTCGGCACCGAGTGCGTCGAGCCAAACCGCGAAAAGCGCGTTGGCAGTCTTCGACTGGCCGTAGGCGACCCACCGATCGTAAGGACGTCGTTCAAAATTCGGATCGTCAAAGTCGACGCCTGCGAATCGGTGGCCGCGTGAGGAAAGCGCGACTACGCGAGCCCCTTGCGCCTCCAGCAAGGCTGGCCAGAGACGGATCGCAAGTTGGAAATGACCAAGATGGTTCGTCGCAAACTGAGAACTCGTAACCCCGCGCATCCCGCGCGAGAGGGCTCGCCATTATGCCGGCGTTGTTCACCAGAATGTGCAGATGACGGCGCGAGCCCAAGAACCGTTCGGCAAAGGAGTCGATCGACGCCGGGTCGATCAAATCGAGTGGAGCCACCTCAACGCCGCGGAGAGACCCAAGGCCCTCCGACGCGCGCGCCGGGTGGCGAGCGCCGACAATGACTTCAGCTCCCGCAGAGACGAAGGCACGAGTCGTCTCCAGGCCGATACCCGATGCACCGCCCGTTACGATCGCGACCCGGCCGGTCAGGTCGAGCCCCGCGACAACCTCGGCTGCCGTCGTCCCGAAATCGAACTCGGAGCCAAGCGGAGTCTGGGTATCGCTCATTGCAATCAGCTGCCCGCAACGTCGATCACGGCCTGGGCAAAGGCGCGCGGTGCCTCCTGCGGAAGGTTATGACCGATGCCGCCGCTGATGATCCGGTGCTCGTATTTGCCCGTGAACTTCTTTGCGTACGCGTCAGGCTCCGGGTGCGGCGCGCCGTTGGCGTCGCCCTCCAGCGTAATCGTGGGCACGCTGATGACTGGTGCCTGCGCGAGGCGGGCTTCGAGAGCGTCGTAGCGCGCTTCACCCTCCGCCAGCCCGAGCCGCCAGCGGTAATTATGAACGACGATATCGACGTGATCTGGATTGTCTAGTGAGGCTGCGCTCCGCTCGAAGATGCCGTCGTCGAACGTCCATTGCGGTGAGGCGAGCTGCCAGATGAGCCGCGCGAAGTCGCGCGTGTATTTTGCATAGCCGGCGCGGCCACGCTCCGTCGCGAAGTAGTACCTGGTACCACCATTGCAGCTCTGCCTTCGGCGGCAGCGGCATCGCCCCGGCTTTCTGACTGCCGATGAGATAGCCGCTGACGGAGACCATCGCCTCGCAGCGCTCGGGCCAAAGTGCCGCGACGATGTTCGCCGAGCGGGCGCCCCAGTCGCAGCCGCCGACGACAGCGCGCTCGATGCCGAGTGCGTCCATCAGCGCGATTGCGTCGACGGCGACCGCCGATTGCTGACCGTTCCGAACCGCGTCAGCTGAAAGGAAACGCGTCGGACCGTAGCCGCGGAGATAGGGCACGATCACGCGATACCCGTGCGCCGCGACGAGCGGAGCTGCTTCGGCGTAGGTATGGATGTCGTACGGCCAGCCATGCAAGAGAATGACCGCCGGCGCATCCGCCGGACCGAGGTCGGCGTAGCCGACGCTGAGCACGCCGGCATCGATCTGCTTCAGAGGACCGAACGACGCGCCCGGTCCCACGCTCGCAGCAGACATCGGCTTCTCCTGTTGGGCCGCCGCCGCCGTGGTCATCAATCCAAGCTGAGCGGCTGCGATTGTCATCGCGGCGCCACCGAAGAACCGGCGGCGACGCAGATCAATCTCGGCCATGAACTCGGGCTCGTTCATTTGGAGTCCGTTCTTCGTCGGTGCGCCGTTTGGCGTCAGGCGGGCTTGCGCAGCGATTTGAAGGTCGCGCGCACGTCGGACACGAAGAGCTCGGGCTGCTCCCACGCTGCGAAGTGCGTGCCTTTGGGATGGTTGCCGTAGTGGGCGAGCTGCGGATACGCCTTTTCCGCCCAGCTCCTCGGCGCCTGGTAGATCTCCTCGGCAAAGGCACTGACGCCGACCGGAAGCGTGACGCCCCGCACGTCGAAGAAGCCGCCTGCCGGCAGATTATGCGCCGTGTCCCAGTAGAGCTGCGCCGAGGAGATCGCGGTGTTCGTCAGCCAGTAGAGCGTGATGTTGTCGAGGACGTCGTCGCGGGAGAGACCCTCCGTCTGTCCGTCGAAGACGCGGGCGATCATCCGGTAGCTGCGAATGTCGTGGTCGAGCATCCACGCCGCGAGGCCGACCGGCGAGTCGACGAGCCCGTAAAGCGTCTGCGGGCGGTTGTTCATCTCGATGGCATAGCCGAGGCCGTTCTTGTAGAAATCATCGAGCTGATCCCAGGCATGCTTTTCCTCGGGCGACAGGCCGGCGGGCGGCGGTCCGCCTGCGGACAGCGCCTTCGAGACATCGGCTGGAACTGTGGCCGCCATGTTGGTGTGAATGCCGAGCAATCCCGGCGGCTGCTGCAGGGCCATCACCTCCGAAATGGCATTGCCCCAGTCGCCGCCCTGCGCCACGTAGCTCGAGTAGCCGAGACGCTTCATGAGCGTCGCCCAGGCCTTAGCGATTGTGACCGGATTCCATCCGGGCTTCGTCGGCTTGCCGGAGAAGCCGTAGCCCGGCAGAGACGGGATCACGAGATGGAAGGCGTCTGCCGCGCTGCCGCCCTGGGCGGTCGGATCGGTCAGCGGCTCGATGATCTTCATTTGCTCGATGATCGAGCCGGGCCATCCATGCGTCACGATCATCGGCAAGGCGTTTTCGTGCTTGGAACGCACGTGGACGAAGTGGATGTCGAGGCCGTCGATTTCGGTGACGAAGTGGGGCAGGGCTTTCAACTGCGCTTCGCAGCGGCTCCAGTCGTAGTCGGTTGCCCAGTACTGTGCGAGCTTCTGCATCGTCGCGAGCCGCACACCCTGCGTGTCGTCGGCGACCGTTTCCGGATCTGGCCATCGCGTTGCCGCGACGCGCCGGCGAAGCTCGGCGACATCATCCTGCGGGAAGGTGACGGTGAAGGGGCGGATCTCCTCGGACGCCGCTGCTGGTTCGGCCGAGGCGAGAATGCCACCTCCCGATGAGGCAGCAAGCAGTGCGGTAGCCGAAGTGGCGAGAAAGTCGCGCCGATTCGGCGCGGGCAGTTGAGGGGACATGACCAACCTCCTTGGACCGGGCCTCGGTCGCATTCGCCGGCAGGGCCGGGTGGGATCACGCCACACGCTTCGGGCGCTCTCTATTGGACGTTGGTATCGACGATACGTTGGTATCGACCAGCATCGGCGGAGCCGGAGGCGCCTATCCGCCGTTTCTCATGGCCGGTCCGACCTTGGCGTTCATCGCCACGAGCTCAACAAGCGAGCGGGCCATCATCTTGCGCATCACCTGCCCGCGATGGGCCTTCACGGTGATCTCGCTGATGCCGAGCTCGAACCCGACCTGCTTGTTCAACAGGCCCGTGACGACAAGCGCCATCACCTGACGCTCTCGGCGGCTGAGGGAGGCGTAGCGATCGCGCAGGTCGCGGACCTCCGCCTCTTGATCCAGGCCGGCGCGGCTGCGGGCGATGGCCTCCTTGATGGCACCCAGGAGGACGTCGTCGCCGAACGGCTTGATCAGGAACTCGGCGGCCCCCCCCTTCATGGCGCGAACCGACATCGGCACGTCGCCATACCCGGTGATGAAGATTATCGGTATCTCCATGCGCTGGGTGGCCAGGCGGGTCTGAAGATCGAGCCCGCTGAGGTCCGGCAGATTCACGTCGAGGATCAGGCAGCTGGGGGCCAGATCGCGCGGATGCGCAAGAAACCCTTGGGCGGAGGAGAAGGTCTCGACGTCCCATCCTTCGTTGCGAAGGAGCGCTTCCAGGGCTTCTCGAACGGACAAATCGTCATCGACGATGTAGACGATCGGATCTGTAGGCGACATCGTAGACCACTCCGACGCGCGGTCCGTGGCAATCAAAAGCCTCATGCCCATCCTCCTTTAGGTCAGAGGCAAAATTACGGCGGCTCACCATTCGCCGCGGGGAGGGCAGCGTTGAGCGCACCCAGCAACGCTGTTTCGCTGAATGGCTTGAACAGACAATCCACCGCGCCTTGCGCGAGTAGCCGAGGACGGACCGTCTCGTCTCGAAGCGCGGTGATGAAAACGACGGGAATATCCAGTCCGCGCCGCGTCAGCTCATTTTTGAGATCAGGACCCGACATGCCCGGCATGGCGATGTCCAAGATGAGGCACCTCGTCTTGCTGACATGGTCCGAGGCCAGAAATTCTTCAGCGGACGCGAACGCCTGTACCGAGAAACGAAGCTCCCTGAGCAAGTCCGGTAGCGACTCGCGCACAAACTCGTCGTCATCAACAATTGTAACGAGGGGGCGCGAGCTCATTATGCGTTTTCCACTGCTCGTCGGTTGGCCGCCTCGGGTGCCTCCGCAAACCCCGGAATCTGTCCGGCGTCACAAGGGATAGAAAAAGCGAATGTTGCGCCTGGGCCGTCGTTCCGGGTCGCCCATATGCGTCCCTGGTGATGCTCGACGATCGAGCGGCTGACAGAGAGCCCAATTCCCATTCCACCGATCTTTGTTGTGTAGAAAGCGTCGAATAGCGTGTTTATGGAGGTCGGATCGATGCCGACGCCAGTGTCCTTCACTCTGAGGCGAACGTCCCCGTTCTCGTCATTTTCGGTCCTCACGACGATCTGCCTGGGTCGGTCTTCAATCATCTTCATCGCGTCGGATGCATTCAGGATAAGATTCAGGATCACCTGCTGAAGTTGGACCCGGTCGCCGGCGACCGGTGGCAGGTCGCTTGCAAGGTCGCTCTGCAGGACGACGCGATTTCTCTGAAGCTCGCTCCAGGTGAGGGCAATCACTTCGCGCGCTGCCTCGTTCAGGTCCACCATCTCCGTCGTTGGTGTCTTCTTGCTGAACAGGGCGCGCAGACGCGTGATGACGTCAGAGGCGCGGTTCCCGTCGCGGATGGTGCGCCGCGCGGTCTCTAGCGCGCCGACGACGTTGGGCGGATCGGCGGAGAGCATACGCACACACGTATTCGCGTTTGTGACGATGCCAGCGAGCGGCTGGTTGACTTCGTGCGCGATTGAGGCTGCCAGCGTGCTGAGGCTTGTGGCCCTCGCAACGTGAGCCAACTCGGATCGGGCCCTGTCCAGCGCCTCCTCCGCAAAGCGATACTCCGTGATATCCTGGACCGATGCCAGGCATTCCGGTCGACCATCCTGGTGACGGATGACCTGACCAATAGTGCGGACGTGTTTGACCCTGCCGTCAGGCATTTGAAGTCGAACCTCGTAGTCGAGGTCACCGCCACCAGATCGAATACGGGTCATCTGTTCCGCCATATGTTGGCGGTCCTCCGGATGAGTGCGATCGCGAATCTGTTCAAGAGTGACGACCGCATTCGGATCGAACTCGAAGATTCGGCGGAGCCCCTCCGAAAAAGCGAGCTCTTCCATTTCGAGGCGCCATGCAAATGCGCCCGTCGAGCTCAGTCTTTCGCCTTCGGCCAGGAGAGTCTCGCTTCGCCTGAGCGCCGTCTCGATCCGGTTGCGCTCGATTGCAATGCTCGCCAGATGCGTGGCGTGCGCGATCAGGCTTTGGTGGTGCGGCGAAGGCCTCGCTGGTTGGCGCTGGTAGATGCAAAACGTCCCGAGAACGTGTCCTTCTCTGGTGCATATCGGCGTGCTCCAGACCGACCTCACACCGTGCTTCAGAGCATGGTCGCGAACATAGGATTTGCGCCAGCGGACGTCCGACTCGAGATCCTCGGCGATTACTTGGATGTTCTCGTGGGCGGCTGCCCCACAGGGGAGAAGTTCAGGGCTGACAGGCACCCCCGCAACCGGAGTCGTATAGCTGGCCGGAAGAGAGGGGGCGACGGCATATTCGAATGACGGGCCACTCCAATCGATCGGGTGGACATCGCAGAGACAGTCGGGGGCGGCCTCTTCGATCATCTTGCACAGCGCGCTGAGCACTTCCTTGAGCGAACAACCGGAGGCCATCATCTCCAAGACGTGCTTCTCGTCCGCGAGATTGGTCTCCGCGCGCTTTCGGTCTTCGATGTCGACGTTTGTCCCGTACCACTTGATTATGTTCCCACCCTCGTCGCGCAGCGGGTTGGCGAGGAATAGGAACCAGCGATAGACGCCGTCGGACCGGCGCATGCGCGCCTCCGTTTGGACCGGCGTGCCGGAAACGAGCGACTCTCGCCAGATCTCGGCCAGGCCGCTCGCATCGTCCGGATGAATGACTGTCGCCCAGCCCCATCCCTCCGCCTCGCTCGCCGTCATGCCCGCGTAGTCCAGCCAGCGACGGCTGAGGAAATCGCAATATCCGTCCGGCCGGGTCGACCAAGCCGTCGCAGGGAGCGTGTTGATGATTTCGCGCAGCCTGACTTCGCTCGCCTGCAGCGCCTGTTCGGCGCGCTTCCGGTCGTCGACATCCGTCAGGAGTACGTAAAAGCACGTGACACGGCCGGACCCGTCCCGAATTGGAATGCCACGGTGATCGAACCAGCGATAGGTTCCGTCATGGCGCCTCAGCCGCTGTTCGATGACATAAGGAATGCCCGCCGAAATCGAGCTTGCAAAGATTTCGGCGACATGCGGCATGTCATCGGGGTGAATCGTGCCGTTGGTGCCCCAGTCCCTGAGGTCTTCAAGCGATTGGCCGGTGTATTCCAGGATCTGTCGATTGATTGTCTCAATGTCCCCGTCTGACCCGATAATGGCCACCAGGCCGGGGATGCCGTCGATGACAGAGCGCGCACGTAGCTCGTTTTCGCGCAGCGCTTCTTCCGCGCGCCGGCGCTCTACGATCTCCCGCTGCAGGGTTTTGTTGGCGTCCGCCAGCTCGTTCGTCCTCTGCGCGACGCGCCGTTCGAGATTGGTGGCGATTTCCCTCTGCGCGCTTAGAAGACGCGCCTCATGAAGGGCGATGGCTGCCTCGTTTGCCGCGGCGCGGAGAAGGAGCGCTTCGCTCTGCGCTGGGAAGTCGCGACGCGACGATGCGGCAACCAGCACACCAGAATCGTTCTGCAGGCCCAGCCGTAGCGAAACAATCGACACGTCTTGTGCCCCTACGGACCGCCGCGCCGGCGAAGGCGTTCCCTGCGAGCTATCGCCGATCAATTCTTTCACGGCCGCGCTGACATCGCTCACTGACAGGCGAGCGCCCTGAGCGACCCGAACTATCGCCGGCGCGGGCTGACCGTCAGACACCCCGAATCGGGCATAGGCAAAATCCAAGCCGAGCATCGCCAGCAGAGCGTCCAATAGGGTGGAAAAAATCTGCGCGGGCTCACTACCGCTCCACATTGCCGGGAGCGCAAGCAGGCTCACCATGTCGTTCATGCAGCGCTGAAGGTACTTGGTTTCCGCGGTTTGATCCGCGCGCCCCTCCCCGCCGAGCTTCAGGGGGATGCTCACTGCCCCGCTCTTCGTGCGCGCAATTCGCGAAGGAACTCACTCGGAGGCATAAAGAACGGGTTCTGGTGGAGGACGCCGCCGACGATGACCATCGGATGGGTCCTCATGATGTCGATCACCGTGTCTCCGCCGAACTTCGCGAGATCGTAGACGCAGATCACCGCGTCGTCGTGGCGCCGCCATACGCCGTTTACCCGCGTTTCGAATTCCACAAGATCATCAATAACCGACCGGTCGTCGGCGGCCCAATCCATCTGACAGACGATGCGGCTCAACGGATAACCGTCCGCGGCGTTTCCGGTCGCCAGTCGCTCGAACTCATCGAGCATGCGGTCCTGATCAAAATGGCCGTCGCAGAGATATGCGTCGGTGTTGGCGCGCAGCTCGAACTGGCCGCTCTGGATGGCTCCAACCGTGTCGATGCCAGTCTCGGCCAGCCGCCGCAGGTGGTCTTCGCGTTGATCTGGATTGACCACGTGGACGGCCTTGTGACCACAGGCGAATCCGTCCTTGATGAAGGGAAGCAGCACGCGATACTTCTCATCCTCGCTATTAAAGAAAGCGCAGACGTGCCGGGTCTCCGCGAGCTCAGAGCCCGCAAATGGGATAGGAGTAGTGCTCCTCATGGCAGGCGACCTCTTTCGCCTGGAGGGCGATGGTGCGGTCGATACATCGATGGCGGAGGTTGCCTCCACGGTCGATTCTTTCGTGACGGTCGCCCAGCGCAAAGCATGCGTCGCGGAGCCGCCAAGCGTCCATGATACCTTAGTATTGTTCTCCGCGTATCGACCAGGCAGGATCGTGCTGCGGCCGTCAGGCTTACGGCGACGCGGTCCTGCTCCCAACACTGTCGCGCAATTGATGCGATGGGAGGTGGCTGCTTCGGGCGGCGCCTGACGAACGGGCCGCCGGCACGAGGAGAGGTGACGATTTGATAGACATCAATGATCGACTGAGGGGATTTGATCGACTCTGCGTGCGGCTTGGAACGTAGCGGATATCTTGATGAAAGCACCTCGCCCCCTTGTGGCGGTCGTTGACGACGACGAGTTCAGTCCGCGAGTCGCTGCCTGACCTGCTCAAAGAGCTCGGCTTCAGGGCGCAAGCGTTCTCCTCGCCAGCAGCGTTTCTGGAGTCCGACCGTATCGACGAGATAGAGTGCCTTATCCTCGACATTGCGATGCCAGGCATGTCAGGCCCGAACCTGAAGCACGAATTGACAAGCCGCGGGTACAGGATTCCCGTGGTCTTCATTACCGCGCATCGTGATGAGGTCGACCGTTCCCGCCTGCTATCGGAGGGAGCAGTGGATTGTCTGTTCAAACCGTTCAGCGATTCCGCACTGCTCGGCGCGCTCAACGCCGCACTTCCGGCGGACCCATAGGATGTACCTCAACTGAACACGGCCCTGTCGAGCGACGTGTGGAGTTAGTCTTTGATAAACGCGAGAAGGTCGGGATTGATCACATCCGCATGGGTCGTCAGCATGCCGTGCGGATAACCGTCGTAGATCTTGAGCGTGCCGTTCTCAACCAGCTTGATCTGAAGGAGCGCCGCATCCTTGTACGGCAGGATCTGATCGTCGGAGCCCTGCATGATGAGGGTGGGCACTGTCATCGCCTGCAGGTCGCTCGTCTGGTCGGTCTCCGAGAAAGCCTTGATGCCGTCGTAATGGGCCTTGGCTCCGCCCATCATCCCCTGCCTCCACCAATTCTGGATAGCACCTTGGTACACTTTGGCATTCGGGCGGTTGAAACCGTAGAATGGGCCGGAGGCGACATCGAGATAGAACTGGGCGCGGTTGGCTGCGAGAGCAGCGCGGTAGCCGTCTAACACTTCGATCGGCGTGCCGCCCGGATTGGACTCGGTCTTCACCATCAGTGGCGGAATAGCGCTGACCAGAACGGCCTTGGCGACACGGTTCTGCGGCTCACCATATCTGGCCACATACCGGGCGAGCTCACCGCCGCCGGTCGAATGTCCAACATGAACGGCACTTTTAAGGTCGAGGTGCTCATAGACAGCCGAAGCGTCGGCGGCGTAGTGGTCCATATCGTGACCGTCGCTGACCTGGGAGGAGCGCCCGTGGCCGCGGCGGTCATGGGCGATGACGCGAAAGCCCTCGCCGACGAAGAACATCATTTGGGCGTCCCAGTCGTCCGCCGATAGCGGCCAGCCGTGATGGAAAACGATCGGCTGTGCGTCCTTGGGACCCCAATCCTTGTAGTAGATTTCGACGCCGTCCTGGGTCTTGACGAATGCCTCGGTCATGGAACGCGTTCCTTTGATCTGGTTCGAGCCGGATGTTTCCGTGGCAAAGGCCGGTGCGGCCCCAGCGAACGCAAAAGTAGTCCCGGCAATCAAAGTCTGCCGACGAGATAGAGCGGGTGAATTTTCTTGTGTCATCTCTTGCTCCAATCCGGGGACTTGATGCGGGCATAGATCATTGTGACGATCTCCAGGTAACACCGGCCGCCACAACGGCCCCATGGCGATATAACAACGCACATGTCGCCCGACAGCACACGACAATCGATTGGACGATGGTATCGGCGATACCTTTGGGTCGGTGCACGATTACACACACAGTCCATGCCGGTGCGCCTCAGTCGTGCTCCCTTTTGTGACGCTAATGGAGCGCGGTCGGCACGTGGCGGGTGATGTTGAAAGGCGGCCGGGATATCGCGTCGGCCAGCTTGGCCGGTGAGCCTCCCGGCTAATACCAGAGTGTCGGCGATACCATCGTCTGATTGGGTCAGCTCCCTCCCTGTGCGATCTCCCCTTTACGCGGGTAGCGCTGAAACGAGCAGCTCCTGGCGCAAGGCCCGCATCTCCATTGGGCGCTGCTATCGGGATGTCGACACCATGGGATTCAATATCAACATCAATGGAACAACCCACGCGGTCGACGCCGACGGCGATACGCCGCTGCTCTGGGTGTTGCGAGACGTGCTTGGAATGACCGGAACCAAGTTCGGCTGCGGCGCCGGTCTCTGCGGTGCCTGCACTGTGCACGTCGACGGCGTTCCGACCCGATCCTGCATCACCTCCATCGACAGTGTCGGCGGCGCCGCCGTCACGACGATCGAGGCGATCGGGGCGACCGAATTTGGCGACGCGAATTCAGAAGGCGTGGCTCGACCTGGAGGTGGTTCAGTGCGGCTACTGCCAGTCGGGTCAGATCATGTCCGCTGCAGCGCTGTTGGCCGACAACCCGCACCCGACGGACTCCGACATCGATGACGCAATGTCCGGAAACATCTGCCGTTGCGGCACCTATGTCCGCATCCGAGAGGCCATCAAGGCGGCCGCGCGGTCGGCCGTGAGCGGAGGCTGACGATGATACCCGACCGCTTCTCTTCACCATCCCTCGATGAAGGCCGACATTCGGGCGAGCTCTCGCGGCGCGTCTTCCTGCAAGCGGGTGTAGCCGTCGGCGGCGGTTTGCTGCTCGGGCTCTCCTTGCCCTTTGGCAGCGACATCGCTGCCGCCGGGGCGAGCCGCGACTTCGTCCCCAACGCCTTTGTACGCATTCAGAGTGACGGACAAATCGTGCTGACAATGCCCTATGTCGAGATGGGGCAAGGGACCTACACGTCAATCTCTATGCTGATCGCGGAAGAGCTCGAGGTCGGCCTCGACCAAATCCGAGTGGAGCACGCGCCTCCGAATGAGAAACTCTACGGCAATCCGCTGCTCGCGGGCGTCCAGGCAACCGGCGGTTCGACGGCGATCCGTGCGGCTTGGCAGCCGTTGCGCGAGGCCGGCGCGGCGGCAAGGACGATGCTTGTGGCAGCGGCGGCGAAGCGCTGGGATGTGAATCCCGCCTCGTGTCGCGCGTCGGAGGGCGCCGTGCAGCACCCGGCAAGCGGGCGAACAGAGAAGTATGGCGACCTTGCCGCAGACGCCGCTCTGATTCCGCTGCCGGAAAACGTCGTGCTCAAAGAGCGGTCGGACTTCACGCTAATTGGTACATCAGCCAAGCGACTGGACACGCCGGCGAAAGTCAATGGCACGGCAATGTTCGGCATCGACGCTCGTCCAGAAGGCGTGAAGATTGCGACCCTTGCACAATGTCCGGTCTTCGGCGGCCGAGTGAAGCGCGTCGATGACGCTGACACAATGGCGGTGAATGGCGTGCGGCAGGTGGTGCAGCTCGACGACGCCGTCGCCGTCGTGGCGGATCATATGGGTGCCGCCCTCAAAGGGCTCGCCGCGCTGACGATCGAATGGGACGAGGGACCTAACGCGGGGCTCGACACGAGCGTTGTCGTTGGAGCGCTCGAAAAAGCGACATTGAATCCGGGACCGGTCGCCCAGAATGTCGGTGACGTTGCCGAGGCAATGAAGACCGCGGCCAGCAGGGTCGAGGCCACCTACGAGGTGCCATTTCTCGCCCATGCCGCGATGGAACCGATGAACTGCACGGTCCATGTTCGCGAGGACGGCTGCGAAATCTGGGTCGGCACGCAGGCTCTGGCACGCGCCCAGGCGGGCGCCGCGAAGGTCACGGGCCTGCCGCTGGATCAAGTGACGGTGCACAACCATCTGATCGGCGGCGGCTTCGGCCGTCGGCTTGACGTCGATGGCGTGATCCGCGCCGTCGAGATCGCCAGGCATGTGGACGGACCTGTAAAGGTCGTCTGGACGAGAGAAGAGGATATCCAGCACGACATGTACCGGCCCTATTGGTTCGATCGAATCTCGGCCGGTCTCGACAAGGCGGGGATGCCCGTTGCGTGGGACCATCGCTACGCGGGATCATCCGTCATTGCGCGCTGGCTTCCACAGGCTTTCAATGGCGGGCTTGACCCCGACTCGACAGAAGGCGCGATTAACCTCGTCTACTCACTGCCGAACATGCACGTCGAGTATCTGCAGGTGGAACCGCCCGGCATCCCGACGGCCTTCTGGCGCAGCGTTGGGCCGTCGCACAATGTCTTTGTGACGGAGAGCTTCGTCGACGAACTGGCTGCGGCAGCCGGAAAGGACGGGGTCGCCTACCGGCTCGCTCTTCTCGACAAGTCGCCCCGCGCCAAGGCTGTGCTCGAACTTGCTGCGCAAAAGGCGAATTGGGGCGAACGGCTGCCTGCGGGAGCGGGTCGAGGCGTCTCCCTGCAATGGGTGTTCGGAACGTACATGGCTCAAGTTGCCGAGGTGGAGGTCTCGAAGCAAGGCGATGTCCGCGTTCGGCGCGTCGTCTGCGCGCTCGACTGCGGCACCGTGGTCAATCCGGACACGGTTCGGGCGCAGGTGGAAGGCGCGGTTATCTTTGGCACCACAGCGGCGCTCTACGGTGAGATCACGATCCGGGACGGGCGCGTCGAGCAGGGGAACTTCGACACCTACCAGATGCTGCGAATCGACGAGGCCCCGTCCATCGAGGTGCATATCGTAGAGAGCGATGAGCCGCCGGGAGGAATGGGAGAGCCGGGAACCTCGGCAATCGTTCCGGCGATCGCGAATGCGATCTTCGCAGCAACGGGAAGGAGGCTGCGGAAGATGCCGGTGGACGCGGCTACGCTTAGGCAGCCCGCGTGACAGCGGGGCCAGATCATGCCAGGCGGGGCCGGTTTCTCGACCCTTTCCGACGCCCGGCGAGATCCATTCCAGCCGAACGGCAAGATCGCGGCGGAACGCAGCCCCGGGCTATCATCGGATATGTCATCTATATCGGCGTCGGCGATCGATTCGACGACGACAGACGACGCGTGCCGGTGCCGGAATTCGAGTCTCGCAACGATCGATAGCATCGGACTGGTCCGGTGACGTTCCAGTGCACCAAGACGCCCGATGGCACGTTTTCTCTAGCGTCGAGAGACTGAGGATGGCGGGAGAGTGCGAGCACGCCGAGCTTCTTCGCAGGGTGACGCCGAGCGCGCTCGGCTGCGAGGAGTGTTTGAAGAGTGGCTCTAAGTGGGTGCATCTCAGAATCTGCCGCGTCTGCGGGCATGTCGGATGCTGCGATGACTCTCCCAACCGACATGCGACCAAGCACTTCCATGCCACCGCTCATCCGGTGATCGAGGGCTACGATCCGCCGGAGGGCTGGGGCTGGTGCTATATCGACGAGATCTTCATCGACCTCGGCGACGACACGACGCCGCAACGCGGCCCGATCCCGCGCTACGTCTGAGGCTGTCGGCGTACGACGGTGGTCAAGGAGCGCATGCGGCGGTCGCCTCGGCGATCGCGACGCTCACGTTCCCGCCCGCGGATCATCCATGGGATCCACATAATCGATACCCAACGGACCGATCGCGATCACCTGGGTCACATAGTCACCCGACTTGGCCCAGTGGAAATGCGCCTGACCGCCGGGAAGCACGACCAGGCTGCCTGGCGCAAAGGCCTCGAGCTTGTTCTCGTCGAACACCTCGCCGCGGCCGATATAGAAAACGCCGGAAATAACGGTGTAGAGGCGGTCCTCCGGGTGACGGTGCGGCGGCATGCGAGTTCCGGCTGGCAGCCTGACCCGGATCGCGTAGGGGCTTGGCAGTGTCGGATCACCTACCAGCTCCGCAATGCGGACGGTCGGCGGATAGGCAGCCGACGGCTTCCACACCAGGTCTTCCGTCCGGATGGTCAGGAAGCGCTCCTCGCCGGGCTGGTGTCGGCGCGGCGCCGATGACGGAACATTGGCGGCTAAGGACATGGCAAACCCTCGCTCTTTCCGGTCAAAACGCATCGCTGCGCGGCGAACGCGCCAAACTTGGACATCAGACGAACTCCGCGCTTGGTTGCAACATTTGAACAGAACCAGCCCTGCTCATCTATTGTCCCAAGGTGTCGTCGGAGACGCTTTGCCGAGAAGCTGCCTTCTTGGCTGTCGATGATCGAGCCGCTCATGAACGGGCCGACGTCTACGTTGCTCGCCTCGGTCATGTCGAATGCATCGTGCTGAGCCTCCGACGCCGAAAAGCGATGCTACCGCAAAACTCGCTACGACCTTCCGCAGGGCAGGAAATGACGCCGGAAGGACCATATTGGTCGGGGACCCACGCCCGTTGTGTCCCATACTTTGGTGTCGCCGATACCATCGTCTACTGGAGAGCCTGGGGCCGTGGCGGCAGTTTTGCGGCGTCCCATATCTCTCTGCCGAAGGAGGCACCAGTGGACGCCAAGAGCACGACCCCGCAGATCCGGGTGACGCGCAGCTCGCCAACGTACTGGCGCGTCAGCATCGACAATCCTCCTCTGAATGTCATGGGCCCGACGATGGTCCGTGAGTTCCAGGATCTGATCGACTGGATCGAAGCCGACGACGAACTGAGGGTCGTCGTCTTCGACAGCGCTGTCGTGGGCTTCTTTCTCAATCACTCGGACTTCATGGCGCGCCTCAAGGATCTGACCTCGATGCCGCCCGGTCCCACGGGCCTACCGCCCTGGCCGGATTTCCTTGTCCGCCTGACCCGGGCGCCGGTCGTGTCGATCGCGCTCATCCGCGGCCGCGCAACCGGTAACGGCAGCGAGATACTGCTCGCCTGCGACATGGCCTTCGCCAGCAGGGAGAAGACGGTCATCTCCCAGTGGGAAGTTGGTGTGGGCATGGTTGCCGGCGGCGGCCCGATGGCTAGGCTGCCTCACCTCATAGGTCGCAACCGAGCGATGGAGGTGCTGCTGAGCTCGGAGGATATTCCCGCCGACCAGGCCGAGACCTACGGCTATATCAACCGCGCGTTGCCCGACGCCGAGCTCGACGCTTACGTAGATGCGCTCGCGACCCGCATCTCCGGGTTCGACAAATGGGCGATCACCCAGACCAAGCGTCTAGTGAACGCCAGCCTGCCGCCTGACGTCGAGCTCGGCGCCGGATGGGACGCATGTATCGCCTCTCTAGGGCGGCCTGCGGCTCAGAACGGCATCAAGGCCTTGACCGAGCGCGGGTTCCAGAGTCCGGGCGACGTGGAAGACCGGCTCGGCTTCCACCTCGGCGAACTCGGCGGCTTAGGTCCGTCCAACGAGGGGAAGAGCCCTGCAGCAGGATGATTCCCATCGATCTTCATACGACAGCCAAGAAGCTGGCCGAGAGCGTGGAGGCGGGGGCGACGAAGGCCAAGATGCCGGTGGCAGTCTATATCGTCGACGTCCACGCCCGATAGGGGGCGGCGTCCCACTGAATGAGGACGGCCAGGTGTACGCGGGCATATGCGTGAGCGGTGGTACAGCCGACGAAGACATTGCCATTGGCGAGGCGGCCTTGCAGAAACGCCTGGAGGCAGCAGCATAGCCGCGACGGCACCGCCCTGTCCGGCGAGCCGGGCGCTGATTTGCCGATAAGATGGATCAGCGCGACGGTGACGGTCGTTGACCGCAATCGAGCAAAGCGCGGGCGCCGCTCGCCGCCGTCAAAGGTCGAGAGAAACGTCGCACTTCGGCCGGCTGCAGCAGATAAGCGCACTCCCTTCTTCGGGAAGGTCCAGCGGAGTGGGATCGTAGTCGATTTCGCCGTCGATCAGTCCCGTTGCGCAGGTATGGCACACGCCAGAACGGCAGGACCAGCGAACGGGAACATCGCATGCCTCCGCGAGCTCAAGCAGACTCGCATATGTCGAGCTCCAGCGGACGGCAATATTGCTGCGGCCGAACGAGACGAGGGGGCCGGCACCTTCCGGTGCCTTGGGCATATGCGGGAGGCGGGCCGTTGTTCCGGTTATGCCGGGCGTAACCGAAGGGCCGGGCCCGAATGCCTCGCTGTGAAAGCGGTTGGAGCTAACGCCAAGCTTCTCAAGACCAGCGATGAGATCGCTCATGAACGTCGCCGGGCCACAGAGGTAGAAGTCGGCGTCGCGCGGCACGCCCAGATCAACGATCAAGTTGGCGTTCAACCGCCCGACCGCATCGAAATCGATCGCCGGCCTATCAGCGGTCCGAGGCGAGGAATAGCGGACGTAGCTGTGACCTCGTGGCAAGCCTGCGAGGAGCGTTCGGACCTCCTCTTTGAACGGATGGTCGCTGCCGTCCCGCGCGCCATAGATCCACCAGACTTCACGTGTTGATTTCGCGGTAGCAAGCGCGTGGAGCATGGCGAGAACGGGAGTGGCTCCGATGCCGGCACTCAGCAGAACGACGGGGCCGCCGCCCGGCGTCAACGTGAAATGCCCGCGCGGCGCACCGATGTCGATGATGTCACCGATCTGCAAGCGGGATTGGACATACATTCCCGCCCGGCTTTGCGACTGACGTTTGATGCTCACCCGGTAACTCAAATCGTCAGGCGCACTCGACAGAGAGTAGGTGCGCAGCATTGCGCGGCCGTCAGCTTCGGGTCTCAACCGCAAGAGGACGAATTGGCCGGGCAATGCTCCCCCGAGGGGCCGCCCGTCGACAGGTGTGAGCGTCACCGATGTCACGGTCGCGCTTTCGGGCTCCTTGCGCACAACCCGCATCTGCCTGAAACCGCTCCATGCCGGAGGGGGACCGGGGTCTGCCTCAAGGCCCGGATTGCCGACCTGCCGCGAGCCGGCTTCGGGTTGGTTGAGCAGCGCCTCGAACGAACCTTGCCAGCCCGGGCTCAAGGCGGGAATGCGAAGGGCGCGCTCGAGCTCTTCCCTTGCGTGGCCGGGCTTGTAGAGCAGGGCATTGATCTGAGACACGGTCATGCGCTCCGGACCAGTGGAGACCTGTACGATCTCATCGCCGGCCTTGATCTCGCCTTCTTCGATCACGCGGAAATAAAAGCCCGGCCTGTCGTGCAATACCAACAGCGCCGCCATCCGCGGTTCGTTCATGCGAATGCCGACGCGGTAGCAGGTGACGCGAGGCTGCGTGACCTCGAAGAGCGCGTGTCCGATCCGGTAGCGATCTCCTACGCAAACTTCCGCATCAGGCAGACCTTCGACGGTGAAGTTCTCGCCGAATTGCCCGTAGTCGAAGTCATTTCGTCCAAGCCGGTCCTGCCAGAAGCGATACGATTCGATCTGATAGACGAACACGGCTCTTTGTTCCCCGCCGTGCCCCGCCAGATCTCCCTGGCCATCGCCGTCGACATTCAAGCGACGAACCATGCGCGAGCCGTCCACGGGCTGCTTCCACACGGCGGATCGAACGACCTTCCCGTGCCAGTTCATGTCACGCGGCAAACCAACGTTGACCGAAAGCAGTCGCGCCATTGAGGTTACCTCTGCGGCAGAACCAGTGACCCCACTTCCCGCCCGCCACTGCGGTCGTTGATAGGGCGGCGCCGCTTCCTTTGTGATGCCGGCGGCAAGAGCCGCGACATCGCCAAATCTGCGGTGTCACGCTGGTGCCGCGCCTCTCGTATCGGCCCTATCCGTGTCTGACGCTACACTCTCACCGCCGCACCCAACACGTCTCTGCAGAGCCGCCGACCACCAGATCATCTTTCGGTGGGTATTGAGTTCTGGTGGGTATGAGTTTATTGTACGATGGTATCAACAACACATCTGGATCGAGCCCGCTCAACCCCCTCGGGTTGCGGCGTAATCTAGAGCTCTCGCCGGGGACCAGCCGAGAGCCGCACTTCGATACGTGCGGCAACCGTCCATGCGCTGGCCCAGGAGCCCCGGCGTCGAACTCGCGATCAACTCCATATCAAATTGGAACATCAAGGCATGGGCGACACCTTAGTGCGATAGCCACGTCTCTGCGGCAAGCATAAGTCTCTTCTGGTCCGCATCGATGCGACGTCCGAAGTGACGGTCCAAGTCGCCTCGGCTGACAGGTCTTGGAAGAAACTCAGCGGGCCTCTTGCTGCTGCACATCGCGGGCGTCGGGGGCGTTCGATGGATGCACTGATCTGCGTTGTCGCGCCGCAAGGGTCGGCAGCACGGGTCTGCGTATCCGCGAAATGGAGAACCAAACCATGTCTCATCACTATTCGGGGCCACAGTTTGGCTTTCCGCACGGCGATGCGAGGCTCGACTTGACCGACCTCTACGCCTTCCCGAAGCCGGGCGATACGCGCAAGTCGGTCCTGATCCTGAACGTGCATCCCTCGGTCAGCTTCGACCCGCGCGGGCCGACCATGTTCGAGCCCTTTGCAGCCGATGCGTTGTACGAGTTCAAGATCGACACCAACGGGGATGCGATCGCGGAAATCGCGTACCGTCTGCGTTTCTCCCCGTTCACGGAAGGGTCGCAGACCGCGACGCTGCGCTGCGCTGAAGGCGCGCTGGCCGCTGGCACGAGTGACGGGGGATGGGTCATAGTCGAAGGCGCGCCGGTTTCACTTGGCCACGAGGCTCGGGTAACCGAAGCCGGCGGCTACCGACTCTTCGCCGGCTGGCGAAGCGATCCCTTCTTTTTCGACCCGGAAGGTGCGCTGAACAACTTCCAATTCACCCGCGATTTCTTCACAGATAAAGACGTATGCAGCATCGTTCTGGAGGTGCCGAACTCGCAGTTGGGAGCCAACGAGGTTGGTATCTGGATGCGCACCCTGGATGGCGCCAGTGGCAGCTGGGTTCAAGCGGAACGCGGGGCGCGGCCTTCGCAGGGCGTCTTTCTTCCCGGTGACGCAAGAGATGCCTACCTCGCCGGAGAGCCGGTGGATGACGAGCGCTTTGTCGCCGCATTTGCACACTCCTTGGAGCATTCGGGCGGTTACGCGCCTGCGGAAGCACGGCGAGTGGCGAGGACGCTTCTGCCGGATATCATGCGCTTTGATCACTCACGCCCGGCGTCATATCCAGACAATGGGCGGACGCTGACCGACGATGTCCTTGATCACTTCCTCTCTGTCCTTACGAACGGGAAGGTGACGACGGACGGAATAGGGGCTCACAACGATCTGCTCGCTGACTTCCCCTATTTGGGGCCGCCACATCGAAACGGCCCCGGAATTCAATGATGTACCGCGACTCGGGATCTGCACTGCCCCAACAAGCCTAATTCGACCGCGGCGGTGTCGCCGCACGGCGCGAGGAGTCGTCTATGAGCCAAGAGAAAGTTGAGCGGAAGACTTATCGGATGCCTCCGGATGACGGGATTTCCATTGCGCACTTCCTCACCGTCGCCGACATCGAAAGATCGGTCCAATTTTACGAGCGGGTCTTCGGAGGTCGCATTCTGAGCAGGGGCGACAACAAAGGCGCACCAGGGTACATCCAGATTGCGAATACGTGGCTCATCGCCAATGTCGGAGGCGGTCCGACGCCGGACAAACCGACGGTCACACTCAGCGTTCCAGCTGATCCCGATTCGGTCAGCAGCTTCATGAACATCCGCGTCGCGGATATTCATGCATGCTACGAATTATGGCGAAGTCGGGGGGCGGAGTTCATCACGGAACCGAAAAAAAAGTACGGCGAGACGCGCTGCTACATGCGGGATCCTGACGGCTATATGATTGAAGTCGGGCAAAGCAAGCCGGACTTCACGTATGGCTAAGGACGCGTAAGCCCCCCGCCCCAGGGTTGATCACGTCACACCATCAATCCGCCCAAGAAGTAGCCGGGCGTCGCTCGAGTGCTATCGGGCGCGCGGAGGATTTGCCAGCTGCCCGGTATGGGCCAGAGACCGTAGATGAACGCAACTTGCCGCACCGACCGTATTGGCGTCTCGCGCCTGCTCAACCTCGTGGCCGCCGGCGTGGCTCGTTCAGAACAGGTCTTGGATCTCGACCGGCTCGACATCATTTTTCCGGTTTCGGTATGGGGCGATGAGATCGGTGAAGACCACCCCAGCGCCCGGGAAGCCGATCATCTTCCAGCTCGCCTTGTCCTTGTTGCCGCCATAGATCGGGTCGGCGAAGTAACCCTCGACAGTGAGCTGCAGAAGGAGGTTGAAGAAGGTGGCGTTTGGCACGGTTGCGAGGTCTGCCTCGCCGAATTCGACGTCATGGAGGACGGCCGCGCGTCCGGAGAGCGTGAGGCCCGCAAAGAGATTCTTATGCGTGCGCAGCGCGTAGGCATCGACGTCTACGATACCGGCCTTCATCAGCTCTGACGGCGTCAGCGACAGCTGATAGCCTTGCTGCGGCGTACCGTCGGCCAACGGCTCTTCCAGATAGAGGCGGTGGCCCTTGCCGAAAGAGCCGGCCAATTGTCGGTCAATGAAGGTGGCGACCCCCAGCTCCAAGGCACCCGGTCCGACGGTGTCCGACGGGATGAGCGTATCGACTGCCGCTTCGACGAAGGTGGCCTCGTTCGAGTTAAAGAAGACGTACCCCACCGATAGCGGCGGACGGGCCCCTCCACTCGGCGACGCCGTCGATGCGGCTGGCATCTCCGCTGCGGACGTTTCGGCGGGGAGGGCGGTCGCCGCCCCAGCCACACCGACGAATTTCAGGAAGTCGCGACGGGCGACGGTGCTCTCTCTATCCGATTGCCGGGCCATGCGACCTCTCTTTCCTGCCTATATTGCGGGATCAGGTGCTGCTGATATGGGCCAACGGTCAGCGGCGGCTGGCCTCGAAAAGAAACCAGGCGCGGCGCTCGGCCTCGTCGATCCAGCTCTCGAGGAGGCTTGTGGTGGCGACGTCCCGCAGCCCGCCGCACAGATCGTGGGTCTCGCGCATCCGTGCCGCGAGCTCGACATTGTCGTCGCGCAGCTCCGCCAGCATGTCTTCGGGCGCAACAAAGTCGGCATCATTGTCGAGGACGCGCTGCAGGCCATGGATCTGGCCGAGCGAGCGCAGCGTTGTGCCGCCAAGTTTGCGCACCCGCTCCGCGATCGGGTCAGTCAGGGCAAAGAGCTGCGCCGCCTGCTCGTCGAATAAGAGATGGTAGTCGCGGAAATGAGGTCCAGATGCGTGCCAATGGAAGCTCTTGGTCTTGACATAGAGGGCGAACACATCGGCCAGCAGGATATTCAGCGCTCCCGTGACGTCCCGCACGGCATTGGACGGAAGGTCCGTCCGGACCTTCAGTGGTGCGATGCGAGTTGCCGCAGCTCCTGACTGGTTCATTTGTTCCGTCCTCCATGGAAGATGCGAGTCTGACCGGCTCATGCCCGACACCACCGTTGGGATTGAGGGTGGCTTGGTCCGCACCCCGTTCCGATTGCGCACCGAGGATTTCACGGGTCGATGCGGCGGTATTTCACGATCGCTGCGCGCCTTGGCGAAATCGGTCGTCGACCAGGTGCGAATGTGCAGCAGCAGCTAGCGCGCTTGGCGCCGGCACTTAGCCGGCGCGATGCCGGTAACGCTTCAGAAGGCGCGCGTGAAATCCGAATGGGATGAGAAGCAGGCGGCGAGAGCAATGCCGGTGAGCGACGTCACGCCAAGAGTCAGTGGTGTCTCGGCGCGTTCCAGCCGTAGCGCTAGGAAGCGATGAGGGGGCACGCCCATCGTTTCTGCTACGTGCCAACAAACTGAACGGACCACGCGAGCCACCGATGCCCGGTCATCGATGCTGATCTCTTCGAAAGGTACAGAGGTCGCCAATTTCGCCAAGGCGCGCGGCATTCGTGACATGCAGCCCGAGCTCCATGAGTTACCGCCCAGTGTGCGGGCGGCAGACGGCGCCAGTGCCCGCTACTCTTGGTAAGGAAAGGAAGATATCAATGAGTGACCAAAGCCTGCAACAGTCGGTGATCGACGAGCTCGAGTGGGAGCCAAGCCTCAATGCAGCTCATATTGGCGTTACGGCGAACAGTGGTGTCGTAACGCTTGCCGGCCACGTCGGCACCTACGCAGAAAAATTGGCGGCAGAGAAAGCAGCCGGTCGTGTGACCGGTGTCAAGGCTGTCGCCGAGGAGCTGGAAGTTCGCTACGCATTCGATAAGCCGAATGACGAGGATATCGCCAAGTCCGCGCTCTCGGCGCTCAGGTGGGACATCGAAGTTCCAAACGATAGCGTCACCGTCAAGGTTGAGAAGGGGTGGGTTACTCTTTCCGGCATCGTCGACTGGCACTTTCAGAGAAGCGCGGCGGCAGCGGATATTCGCAAGCTTCGCGGTGTGCTCGGCGTCATCAACGAAATCAAGATCAAACCGCAAGTTCAGGTGTCGGACGTGCGTTCCAAGATCAAAGCGGCGTTTGAACGTAACGCGCAAATCGATGCCGGCGCCGTCAATATTGCGGCCGACGGGGGTAAAGTTACCCTCAGCGGGAGCGTCGACTCCTGGTACGAGCGTGGTCTGGCCGAAGACATGGCCTGGTCAGCGCCCGGCGTTACGCACGTCGATGACCGGCTGACCGTCGTCTAGTGCCCAAGAGGGGGCCTCACAACGCGACGAGGCCCCCCGTCGCTCTTAATGCTTTCGCCAGATTCGACTCTCCGATCTAGCGTCTAAAGGGCAGCACGAGCTCAAGAGCAAACATGACTACACCGACGGCAACCCCCATCGCACACGGCCCCCCAAAGGCGCGGTCCAGGAATTCGCGAGACGCAGCGGAAGATCGTCGCGCCGGAAGCGACGAGTTTTTCCACGAATGATGCGGTCGTTGATATGGGTTCCGGGTTGGGACGACATTTGGCCGTCATCGCGGTCGTCGATGGGGAGGGTCTGGAACGCGGTCGCCAAGTCGCCTGCTTCGAGCGCAGGAAGCAGTGTCGAACCGTCGATCGCGCGGACGCCGCGCTCGCGCGTTTGCGTGGCGACATTGTCGTCATGCGCGAGCCGCTTCCGCGGTGCAGTTCGTTTCACCGTCGATACTCAGACATAACCTTCAGCAGAAACACCCAAAACAGAGCGCTTCCGTAAAAGAATCTGCTCGCCTCGTCCGCCAAGACGTCAGCGCGGCGGCAAATCGCGCCGCCGCGCCACGTGCGGGCTTGGCGGAATGCCGAACACCAGCCGGCCGTGCGTCTGCAATCGCTACTAGGTGAGCCGCTATGCCGGACAACCGCACACCCAGGTCCCTCACCGTCATCCTCGTCCACGGAGCATTCCTGGACGGATCGTGTTGGCGCAAGGTCATCCCGATTCTGCAAGATAGAGGGATGAGTGTGGCCTCGGTCCAGCTTCCGCTGACTTCGCTCCTGCATGACGTTGATGCGACGCGGCGCGCGATCATCCGCGCAAGGGGGCCCGTTGTCTTGGTCGGACATTCTTGGGCGGGCGCGGTGATTTCCGATGCCGGCTGCAACCGTAACGTCAAGGCGCTGATCTACGTTTCGGCGCTTGCGCCCGAGGCCGGACACTCGGTTAGCGAGCTCGTCGAGGATGTGCCGTCGGCGCCGTGGCGACAGAAGATGATTGTCGACGACGAAGGTTTTGTTTCGCTCTCCGCAAGGGCCATTGCTGAAGATTTCGCCCATGACCTCACTGACCAGGAAATTGCCCTGCTAGCGGTTACGCAAGGGCCTGTAGCGTCGCGTGCATTCGATGAAAAAGTCTACCGTACCGCCTGGGAAGAGAAGCCTTCTTGGTACGTTGTTGCTGAACAAGACCGAATGATCGATCCTGCGTATCAGCGGACTTGGGCGAAGCGCATCAAGGCGACGACGACGGAGCTGCCCGTTGGCCACTTGGCAATGCTGTCGCGGCCAGGTGATGTGGCCGCCGTCGTTGTCGATGCGGCTGAAGATACGATGGCGGCTTGGTCTCCTCTCAACGACTAGGTTGGTCCGATGCGGAGATTGAGCGCGCGGGGGGGATGGCGAACGAAAACGTTGTCCCTGCTTTGATATTTGGCTCAGCCCATATGTGTCCGTGATGATGCTCGATGATAGATCGACTAATCGACAGTCCGATACCCATTCCGCTCGGTTTCGTCGTATAGAACGCGTCGAAGAGCTTTTCCATGTTTGCAGGGTCAATACCCACGCCGGTGTCCTGCACTGTCAATCTCACATTGCCGTCTTCATCCTCTCGTGTTCTGAGTGTCACGCGTCTAGGACGGTCCTCTATGCTGCTCACCGCATCCGCGGCGTTGAGCAGGAGGTTCAGAACCACCTGCTGGAGTTGCACGCGGTCTCCCATGATTTCGGGAAGCTCCGCGGCAAGATCGACCTGGAGTTCCGTTCGGCTCCGTCGCAATTCGGCTTCTGCCAAAGCAATCAGATCACGCGCGGCCTCATTAAGGTCGATGACCTCCGCAGCTTCGCTCTTCTTGCTGAACAATGCGCGCAACCTGCTGACGACCTCGGCCGCGCGGTTGCCATCGCGGATCGTTCGTCGTGCGGTCTCACGCGCGCCTTGGATGTCGGGCGGATCGGATGCAAGCATTCGAAGGCCAGTGCTCGCGTTGGTTATGATACCTGATAGCGGCTGGTTGACCTCATGAGCGATCGAGGCTGTCATCGCTCCGAGCATGCTGACCCTCGAAACATGCGCGAGCTCGGCCCTGAGCTCATTTACCGCTTCCTCTGCAACTCGCCGCTGCGTTATGTCCTGCATCGTGCCGACGAAGATCTTCTGTCCGTCGGGCTGCGTTGCGGCGCGAGACTCGGTGCGCAAGTATTTTACACGACCGTCAGGCATCCGCAGGCGGATGTCGTAATTATGGTCGACAATACCTGCCCGGGCTAGCTCGAGCTTCGCGGTCAGAAGCGGAACGTCGTCGGGGTGCACTCTTGCCGCGATCTGCTCGACCGTAATTGGCACGTCCTCTTCGATCTCAAAGATCCGATAGAGTTCGGTCGAGAAATGCGTGAACTCATACGTAGCAAGAATCCACGCGAAACTCCCCATGGAACTCAGACGTTGGGAGTGCGCGAGTGACGCTTCACTCCGCGACAACTCGTCCTCCGCGCGCTTGCGGTCCTCGATATCCGTATTGAGCCCGTACCACTTCAGCACGTTGCCATCCTCGTCGAGCAGCGGGTTGGCGCGCAGAATGAACCATCTGTACTGGCCGTCGGCTCGCTGCAGTCGCGCTTCGATTGATCGAGCAGTGTTCGTTTCGAGTGCGAGCCTCCATTCCGAAACCAGGTTTGCGAGATCGTGGGGGTGTACCACCACGGACCACGCCCAGCCTTGCATCTCCTCGAGTCGTCGCCCGGTGTATTCGAGATAGATCTGATTGAAGTAGTCGCAGAAGCCATCAGCGCGAGCTGACCACGCCATTGCCGGTATGCTGTCGACCGTCGTCTTAAGGTCACGCTCGCTGGCGGCGACAGCCTCTTCGGCTCTTTTGCGATCGTCGATGTCCGACATCAGGCAGTACCAGCGGACGATGCGCCCGTCGGCGTTGCGTGACGGAAGACCACGTACCTGAAACCATCGGTATTCGCCGTCAAACCGCCTCAGCCGCGCCTCTGTGTTGATCGGTTGGCCGAGGTCAAACGATTGAGACAGCACCTCGGCGTAGTGTCTTACATCGTCGGGGTGGACAGTTCCGTTATTCGGCCAGTCTGAAAACTCGTCCATCGTCTCTCCGAGGTATTCGAGGAACTGCTCGTTGATTTCTTCAGCAGTGCCGTCGGGCGCAAAAAGCGCCACAAGAGCGGGGATGGTGTTTACCACCAGCCTGAGCTGCGCTTCGCTTTCCCGCAACGCCTCCTCGGCGCGTTTCCGGTCATCGATGTCTGTCAGCAAGCCATACCAACGGACGACCTGTCCGTCGGCGTCGAGCAATGGGTTGTTCCGGACGACGAACCACCGAAATGTTCCATCGAAGCGACGTATCCGGGTTTCATGCTCGCTATAGCGCCCCAAGGCCATAAAGGTGCGAAAGTAGGTCAGCGTGCTCTCGAACTGATCCGGATGAACCATATCGGTGGTCATCCAATGCTTGAGATCATCGAGCGAGCGGCCGAGGTAACCCAGCAGCTGCTGGTTGGCGGCGACTATCCCTTCGATTGGCGAGACCGCAATGATGCCCGACGCGAGACTATCCAGCATGAGGCGCAGCTCGCGCTCGCTGCTAGCTACCGCATTTTCAGCGCGCTCGCGATCATCGACATCAGTCAGAACGGCATACCAGCGAACAATCTGCCCATCTTTGTCCCGCAACGGCAGATTGCGAACCTCGAACCAACGATAGGCGCCGTCGTGTCGCCGCAACCGCACCTTGAAGCCAACCGGCTCGCCGGCGGCTATCATAGCTCGAAAGGCTTCCGTGAGATCGGCTGCGTCGTCAGGATGGATGAGGTCGTTGGTATCCCACTGCTTGATCACCTCCAGTGACTGGCCCAGATAATCGAGCAATTGCCGGTTGGCGCCAGTTACCTCTCCGGTTGGCTCCAGAGTGACGATACCTGCGGGTATGCTGTCTACGATTGACCGGGCGCGCTCTTCGCTTTCGCGTAGCGCTTGATCCGATCGCCTCTTCTCGTCAATGTCGACGAAAAGGATGTACCATCGAACGATATTGCCGGAGGCGTCTCGAGCTGGGGTTCCCCTATTTGCGAACCACCTGTGTATTCCGTCGTGACGCCGCAACCGAAGCTCGATCTCGTAGGGCAAGCCTGCGGCGATCAAGTTGCTGTAAAGTTCCGCGACACGTTCCCGGTCGTCGGGATGAACGATTGCGTCGGCCCCGACGCCCACCAGTCTTTCGACCTCGTCACCGGTATAGCGAACGATCTGCTCATTGACCGCCTCGATAGTGCCGTTCGGCGACAGAGTAGCAACCAGGGCCGGCAGACCGTCTATCGCTGAGCGCCAGGCAAGTTCTGCCTCGCGCAGAGCATCTTCGACGCGCTGCCTGGCATCGACGTCGGTGAATGACACACACCATCTCGCAACGCGCCCATCCGAATTCCTCAGTGGCCGATAAGCACCCTCGAACCATCGATGAACGCCGTCGTGCGCCCGAATGCGCAGAGCGATATCGAAAGGCTCTTCGGAAGCGAGACCACGCTCGAAGCGTTCGATAGCTTTCGGAACATCGTCGGGATGGAGTAGGTCACGAAAGCCCAGGGTTTCCAGCTGGGCTGCAGTTCGGTTGGTGAACTTCCGGATCTCTTGATTGGTCAGCTCGATTCGGCCGGAGGGGGTAAGCAGCAGCACGAGGGTCGGTATATTGTCGAGCGTGTCGCGGAGTTCTTGCTCGCTCGACCGGAGAGCATGCTCAGTGCGCTGCCGTTCCAACACCTCCAACTTCAGCGTATCATTGATCTTCGCCAGCTCGGCAGTTCGGCGCTCGACGAGCGCATCAAGGTCACTTGCGAGGCGCTTCTGACCATCCAGCGCTGATAGCTGTTGGATCGCCATGGCCGCTTGATTTGCCGCGACACCGAGCAGTAGGCGCTCAACGTCGTTTGCGAAGTCTTGGCGTCGAGCGCCGGCAACGATGGTCCCGATTTCACCCTGCAATCCCATCGGAACGCAGGCGAGCAAAACGTCATTGTCGCCGAGTGCAAATTTGGCCGAGGACGGCCACCCGGATGCCGCGTTTCCAAGCGAGTTGGCTAGCAGTGCGCTGAGCTCGCTGGCCTCTAACGTCGTTGCAAACCCTGAGGCAAACCGCGCTGTCTCGGATCGAGGCTCGAGTCTGCTGCCGGTTTTCAGGTATACGAAATCGAGGCGCAGCATTCCGAGCAAGACTTCAAGAACGCTCTCCACGACCTGAGAGCGACTGTAACCGGTCCATACAGAAGGCAGCGCAACAAGACCGAGCAGATCGCTCATTGATCGCCGGAGCCGATGGACCTCATCTTCGTGACTGAGCTCGCCCATTTCAGGATTCCTCGACGAGTGCATACGAGCAATCGCGACGTGCTTTCAGCTCCTGAGGAGCTGTTGCGGCCGGACATCCTTTCTACGCAAAGATGCCGGGCTCCGGGCGCGGCGCACAAAAGGCGATCTTCTACGCGACCCCGGTAGTTAAGGTACGGCAAAAACGCTGAAATATCGATGACCTATAATAGCCGCCGCGCCTATGAAGTGCTGGAGCTATTGGACAAACATTGCAACGACTTGGCGGCCTGCCCGTCCAAATCCCGTCCGACATGGGCCGCGGCGTGCTGGGTGAGTCCGGCGACCTCGAACGAGCGTTGCCCCGGCGGCTTGGCAGCTTCGGCTGATCGAGTGCGATCGCGACGTGCTGCTCATGAAACGTGACGTGATACCCAGGTGGCTCACCGCCGCGTATCGCGAGTTGCCGTCCATTCTGGCGACTGCGAGAAACAGGCTATTCAGAATACGTAGACGCTTTGCTCTGCGGGCGCCTCAAAGAGCGGATTGTCCCATGCCGAGCGATGGCGGGACGCCAGCTGCCATGGTATCATGATACTGTCTGAAAGGACCCCAAGCGGATGAAAAGTTGATGTCCGCGCCATCGGGTTTTCGTTGGGCGCGTTGGAATCGATCCAACCGCCAACTGGCAAGGTTGGATTTCCGGGGCTGACTTCAAAGCTGTCTTTGAAAAACCGGCGCCTGGCGCAATCCAGCATCCAGGGGCCAGATGCGTCGCGACTAGTCCAGGTTTCCGCACGCTCTCGGGACGACGGCCACTATGCGGCCCAAGGCCGCCTTTTAGTCAAAAGCCGCCACTCGGAAGTGACTGCTTTGCGCCAATTGCGGTCGTCGATCATGTCGCGTACTGTCCGCAGTCGTCCGGAGGGCTTGGGAGCCCGGCGCCATCTCGCGGCGATCATCGACCGGCTACCGCATTTGCCTTCGCCGCTCAGCGTTAAGCGTCTTCAGAAAAGGGCGGACTTTATCTCTGCTCTGGTCTATGCCGTCGCTCGTTGCCGGGCAGCCGGCCCTCGCACACTGGTCCGTATATGAAGCGCCGGCCCACGACGTCCAGACTTCTGCGCCGATTGAATTGATCGGCCGTGGTCGACGCGATCCGCACGGAAGGAGTGGCATCACCTTCGAGCCTCGCCAAGCGACTGAACATCAGCATTCCGACCGTGATGCGAGTGATCGAAGATCTGATTGCCGAGGATCTGGTGGCATATGACGGGTTTGACGAGGCTAGTGTCCGGGGACGTCCTCGGGCACGCATCAAGTTCCGCGGCGCATCGCACGCAATTATCGGCATTGAAGCGGGAAAGGGTGAATTCTACGGCGCGGTCGCAAACCTGGAAGGCGTCGTGCAGACTGAGATGCATGAAACCGCCGACGACGATGGTGAACGCAATCTTCAAAAGATCACCTCCCTTGTCGAACGGCTAATGGGCGCTCCACGTCCGGCTGGCCAAACAATTCGTGGCATCGGCATCGGTGTTCCCTCTATCGTCAAGCAGCCCGTTGGCGAAGTGGTGCTCACTCTCGGCCTTGGATGGCGCGACTTTCCACTTCGCCAATTGCTGAGCGAGAAATTCGACGTGCCGGTCTTTGTCGAGAACGGACGCAACCTCGCCGCCGTGGGCGAATGGGGATTCGGGGCCGGGCGTGGCGCCGACAGCGTCGTGAGCCTCTCGATCGGGCCCGGCGCCGGCGCGGGCGTCGTCATCGACGGCAAGCTCTATGGCGGGCACTCGCATGCGGCGGGCGAGCTGAGCTGGTATCTCGATGACCCCCTCTTCACCGGGCGGCCGTTCGAACATCTGGGCGACAAGCAATCGCTGCGTTTTTTCGGCATCCCCGAACAGGCGACCAAGATGCTCGAAGAGGCCAACACGCAGTATGCGGCGGGGAAGCTCACTCTGGCTGCCGTCACCGACCGGCAGGCGGGCAAAATCGCGCCTGTCGTGACCGAACTGCTCGACTATGCCACGATGGCGGTGGGCAGTGTCGCTGCCTTGATGAACCCCGAAATCATCGTACTGGCGGGACGGGTCGTCGGCGGCGGTGATCTGGTGCTCGATGTGCTGCGGCACCGCCTCAAGGGCAATGTGTACGACCCGCCGAGCCTCGTGATAGGCGCGCTGGGGCACCGCGACATCGTACTTGGAGCGGTGCGCCTGGTGCTCGATGCGACGACCCTCAACCCCGCCGACAGCCTCGTGATGGCCCCTAAAGATCAATCGATCGCGTTGACAGCGACTAAATCTCAGCATTAAGTTTCTAACTGAAAGAAAAAAATACGCCCTGCATCGCGTGGGAGCGTATCTTTCGTGGGAGGACTTCAATGACGAAGATTTTCAATCCGCTTGGGCGGACGATGCAGCGTCGTGACTTCTTGAAGGTTGCCGGTGCGAGCGTTGCGGTAGCGGCCCTGCCGGCGGCAGTTCGCGCCGCCGATCCCGTCAAGGTGGTGCTGTGGTCGTGGGTGCCGGATCTCCAGCTTGAGGTCGACATGTTCAACGCCGCACATCCGGGCATCCAGATCGAACTCGTGAATGCCGGCCAGGGCGACCCGGAATATCAGGCGGTCCGTGCGGGCCTGCAGGGGGGCAGCGGCCTGCCCGACGTCGTGCAAATCGAATTCCAGCACCTCGAGAGCTTCCGCCAGCTCGACGCCTTCGCCGACATCGGCCAGTGGGCAAACCCGCACAAGGCGGAGTTCCCAGAAGGCACGTGGAGCCAGCTCGGCAAGGGCGATGTGGTCAACGCCATGCCGCAGGATACCGGTCCGATGGCGATGCTCTATCGCAAGGACGTCTTCGACAAGCATGGGATCACGCCGCCCACCACCTGGGCCGAGTTCGCCGACACCGCCAAAAAGCTCCATGCGGCCGATCCGAATGTGTTCATCGCCGACGCGCCGTTCGGAGCCAATACCGACTGGGTCAATGGTCTTCTGTGGCAAATGGGCTGGAAGCCGGTCAGCCGCGATGGCGACAAGCTCGTGATCAACATCAACGACAAGATTTCCAAGGACTTCGCCGCCTATTGGCAGGACCTTATTACCGCGGGTGTCGTCGAGACCAAGCCTGGGTTCAACAATGATTGGTACGCCAGCCTCGACTCGGGCCGCTATGCCACCTGGATCACTGCCGGCTGGGGTCCGGTGTTCCTGACCTCGTTCGCCAAGACCAGCGCGGGCCAGTGGCGTGCCGCCGATCTGCCGCAATGGGACCCGAGCAAGTTCGCGACCGGCGCTTGGGGCGGCTCGACGCTGGCCGTGATGAAAGCGACCCAGCATCTGCCCGAGGCCGCCGAAGTCGCGATCTGGCTGTGCACAGATCCCGAAGCCACAAAGCTCTACACCACCAAGCAATTCTTCTTCCCCTGCACCAAGGCGCTGCTGTCGAGCCCGGAATGGGCGGGCCACAAGTTTGATTTTTACGGCGGTCAGGCGGTGAACGAAGTGTTCGCCAAATCGGCGAATGCCGTGGCGCCGTTTGAGTGGAGCCCGTTCCAGAGCTTCCTCTACCAGTCGATGGCCGATGAATTCGGCGCCTCGCTCAACAGCAACGGCACGCTGTCGGATGCGTTCGACCGCATCCAGGACGCCGTGGTCACCTACGCGAAGGACCAAGGCTTCAGCGTCGCCTAACTTCTCCCAGGCGATAGCGGGCGCGCTTGACTTGGGCGCGCCCGTTCCTTTTCATTTTCGCCAGACGGACGGGGGACCATGACAATGTCGAATTCGCCCGTCGCAGCGACGCGCCCAGCGCGATCGGGCGGTTTTACGTCACGAAAGCTCGCGCCCTATCTTTTCCTCGCGCCCTTCATGCTGCTGTTTATCGCCTTCATCGTCGCACCGCTGGTCTATGCGTTCTACATGAGCCTCTTCCGCGACACGCTGGTGGGCGGACGGCAATTCGCGGGTGCAGCCAGCTACATCAAGGTCTCGGGCGACGCCAAATTCTGGGGCGGCGTGTGGAACCTCGTTCTGTTCGGCATCGTGCAGGTGCCGATTATGCTGGGCCTGGCGCTGTTGTTCGCCATCGTGCTCGATCGTGGCCAGATCTATGCCAAGGGCGTTTTCCGGCTCGGCTTCTTCCTCCCCTACGCCGTGCCGAGCGTAATCGCCGCGATCATCTGGGGTTATCTCTATGGCCCCTCATTCGGCCCGTTCACGCAGATGGCCAAGGCGTTCAACCTGCCGCCGCCTGACTTCCTGTCGCCGGGCGCGATGATCTTCTCATTGGCCAATATCGTGACGTGGGAATACGTCGGCTACAATATGGTGATCTACTACGCCGCGCTGAAGGCGATCCCGTCGGACCTCGCCGAGGCTTCGCAAATCGATGGTGCCTCGCCCTGGCAATTTGCTCGGCTGATCCAGCTGCCGCTGCTGTGGCCGGCGATCCTGCTCACCATCATCTTTTCGATCAACGGCACACTGCAGCTTTTCAATGAGCCGTTCTTGATGCGCGCGCTCGCCAGAAACACCATCAATTCGAGCTACACGCCGAACCTCTATGCCTATTCGCTGGCGACTCAGAACCAGCAGTATGGCTATGCGGCCGCCGTCTCGTTCCTGCTTGGCATTGTGATCGCCGGTGCCTCCTACATCTTCACCCTGATCACTAACCGCCGTCGGCCGGAGCAATGATGACGGCGACCACCGACATCGCCACCTTCGAGGCTGCCAGGCGCCGGCCGGGCGAGCGGCGGCGCTCGCGGATCATCCTCACACTGCTGCTGTCAGTGTTCCTCGTCTACAGCTTCGCGCCGCTGGTCTACCTGGTCCTATCGGCAACGAAGACGAATGGCGACCTGTTCTCCACGTTCGGCTTCGGTTTCGGCACCGAGTTCAATCTCTGGCAGAATCTAAGCGACCTGCTGGCACGCGACAACGGCCTCTTCATGCGCTGGATGTTTAATAGCCTGCTCTATTCGACCGCCGCCGGGCTCGGTGCCGCGATCTTTGCGACCGCGGCAGGCTATGCGTTCGCCAAGTTCAAATTCGTCGGGCGAAATCTGATCTTTGGGCTCGTGCTGGGCGCGGTGTTTGTTCCGCAGACCGCCCTGGTCGTGCCGATCTTCCTGCTGTTGGCGCTTTCGGGTCTCAGCGACAATCCGCTGGGCGTGATCCTGCCTTCGATGATCTCGCCGATCGGCGTCTATCTGATGCGCGTCTATATCGAGCAGGGCGTCGACGACGAACTGCTTGATGCGGCGCGCGTCGATGGGGCGGGGGAGCTGCTGATCTTCCGCGCCATTGTGCTCCGTTTGGTGGCGCCGGGCATGGTGACGGTCGCGCTGCTTTCGTTCGTCGGAACTTGGAACAATTACTTCCTGCCGCTCATCGTGCTGCGCTCGCAGGAGTATCAGCCGATCACGGTGGGCCTTGCGACCTGGTATCAGCTCGCGCAGCAGGGCGGTGGCGGTGGACAGGTGCTGTTCTCGATCGTCATCACCGGCGCGCTGGTCAGCATCATCCCGGTCATCGTGGTGTTCCTGCTGCTGCAGCGGTTCTGGCAGGGTGGCCTCACCGCCGGCGCCATCAAGTAGACTATCGCCTGGAGTTTTCCGACTATGACGACTGCCTCGAAATCCGCGCCGCTCTCTGTCTGGCGGCCGATCGCGACCGACACTTTCCTCGTCGGCGCCCCGCATTATCCCGAGCATGTCGATGAGAGCTATTGGCAGCGCGATGCCGAGCGCATGGCGGCAGCGGGGTTCAACACGACGCGTCTTGGCGAATTTGCGTGGCACATTTTCGAGCCACGCGAGGGGACGTTCGACTTCGATCTGTTCGACCGCGCGATCCAGGTGCTCGGCAGAGCCGGTGTAAAGACCATCATGTGCACGCCGACGGCGACACCGCCGCGCTGGCTGACAGCGGCTTATCCCGAGGTCCTCCGCGTCGATCCAAATGGCCGCGCGATGAGCCATGGCTCGCGCCAGCACGCCAACCTGGCGAGCCCTGCGTTCCGAGCGCATTCAAAGCGCATCACCCGGGCGCTGGCCGAGCACTATAGGGACAACCCGTACGTCGTGGGCTGGCAGACCGACAACGAGTTCAACACATCGGGCTCGCTATCCTACGGTCCTATAACGCTCAGTGAATTCCAGGCCTTCCTGCGCGACAGGTACAAGACCATCGATGCGCTGAACGATGGGTGGGGCGGGAACTTCTGGGCGACTGCCTACGATGATTTCGATCAGGTTGTGCTCCCACTCGACCATGCGCCGGCGGCTGTCGGCCCTTCGCACTTTGTCGACTACCACCGGTTCCTCGCCCATGTGACAGCGCGATTCCAGCGCGATCAGGTTGAGATCATCCGTGCGACGAATCCCGCCTGGTTCGTCTTCCACAATCTGGGGCGTCTCGACGACATCGACTTCCGCGGCGACTTCTCGGCCGACCTCGACTTTCTCGGCTTCGACATCTACCCGCATCTCCATGATGAAATGCATCGGCTGGGCGGCGTTGCCGAGGCGCAGGCGTTGCACCTCGATCTCTGCCGCGGCTTCACGGGAAATTTCATCGTCCCCGAGCAGCAGTCGGGTCTTGGCGCGCAACCTCACTTTTCGACGATCACGCCTGAACCGGGCGAGATGCGTCGCATGGCCTATTCCTCGGTGGCTCGCGGGGCGGATGGACTCATGTTCTTCCGCTGGCGGCCGGCGCACTTCGGCGCCGAGATCTACTGGATGGGGATCATCGATCACGACGATATTCCGCGTCGTCGCTACGACGAGGCCCGGCAGTTTGCGACGGAAGTCGCCGGGCTCAAGGACAAAATTCTGGGTACGCATGTGCGGATGGATCTCGGTATCGCCGGATCGGACTTTGACAATCAGGAAATGCACCGCTCCTACCCCATGGGTTTGCCAAGCCCGCAGGATGACGCGCTGCTACTCCATCGCCATTGCTACCGAAATGGCATCGCCTGCGGCTTCATTCATCCCGAAGATGATCTCTCAAAGCTCAAGGCGCTCTATATTCCGCATTGGCTCAAGTGGACCGATGACTGGACAACGCGGATCGAGGCTTTCGCAAAGGCAGGCGGCACCGTGATCGTGGGTGGCCGCACGGGTTCGCGAAACGCAAGTAGCCATGTCATTCGCGATCCCGCGCCTGGAAAGGCGCTCTCGGAACTGGCGGGCGTCAGAGTCGAGGAGTTCGGACTTTTGACGTCGATCGGCGGCGATGGCCTCTTTGAGATCGCCGGCCGTCCTTGCGCAGCGCGCAAGAGGTTGCCGGCGACCTCGGCCAGCCGCACATACGAACTCAAGATCGGGAATGCGCAAGTGACGGCAGCGCATCTCTATGAGCTGCTTAGCGTCGCGCCCGGCGCGGAGGTTATCGGCCGCTGGGCCAGCCGCTTCGCCGAGGGCCAAGCCGCGATGACTTCGCGCAAAGTCGGCAAGGGCAATGTGATCTATCTCGGCACCTACCTCAGCGATCCTCTGGTCGAGGTGGTGGCCGATCAGGTGCTAGCACCCGCCGGTATCGTGCCGCTCATCGCCGACATGCCGGCCGGCGTCGAAGCGACCATCCGCGAGAGCAAGGACCGCCGCCTGCTGTTCATCCTCAACACGCTGGGCGAGCCGGCAGACGTGCCGAATATTCCAAAGGGCACCGATCTGCTCGGCGACGCGCAGGTGAAGGCAGGCTGGATGAGGCTCCCCGCCTATGGCTG
>CAWDTS010000005.1:0-231453 GCA_963805325.1 uncultured Alphaproteobacteria bacterium
GCAGACTTTATGCTTTTCAAAGTCTGCGGCTTATTGATTCCGCGGCACGCTGGCTGATCCCTGCTCGGGTGGCTTAGGTACACGTCTTCGGATCTTTTTGCGCGGAAGAACTCTCCTTGCTCGGGCAACCTCTCCCCTCGGAGAGGCCGGGAGCAAAAACCTAACTAACGGAAAGCAGCTCTCTCCTGCGGGAGCCTCTCGATAGCTCAGATGTTGCGTCTCCGTAAGAGCACTTCAGGCAGTTGCCCTCACGGTTCTTGAAGGGATGGGCGGCATCGAAAAGTCGATCTGGCACGGCCCCGGGTTGGCTCAGCGCGATACTGCTCAGTGGAATCAAGCTCGCGAAGCCACGAGGCCTGTAGCATTCACCTGCATGACTCCTAACTTAGCTTGACCGTCTTTGTGATGACGATCACGCGCGCGAGTGAGCCCCATCACTGACAAGTGAGTAGCTAGATTGTCATCGTGTCACTGCCTTGATGATGGTGTCGAGGTCAATAAGTGGCGCCACGGGTGAGTACCAAGGAAGGAAAGTAAGCACATTTGCCGAGTCAATAAACCTCACAGCACGCCTGACAAGCGCACACGTCGAAGTTTCGTGCACGGAGGTCCACAATGTTCCAATTGTATTTGACTTGCAAGTCAGCGCGGATCCCGCTCATTTCCGACAGGTTGCGGGCGTTGGGCTATCGACGAGCGTCCAGGCCTTGGGTGCGGACACTGCGCCGCTTCTTGCTGGGAGCGATGATCGCCGTAACCGGTGTTGACCGTTAACTCTTCTGCCGCTCTCTACGCCCAGACATGTAGCGGTCTACTGTGCGATTTTGGCAACCAGATCATCGGTACTACCAGCACGCCGCCCCATTTGGTGCCGGTCACAAATTTCACGAACAGTTCTTTGCAAGCCACCGCGAATCCATCCGGTGATTTTAAAGCGCAGGGATGCTCCGCTCCCGCGGGACAGACTTGTTTCATCAGCGTAACACCTTTACCCCGACCCTCCTGGGTATACGAACTGGGGTACTGAATGTAACCCAGTGTGGCAATTTTGGTTGTCAAACGAACCCTTACGAAAACCTTCAGGGCACAGGGATCTCTGGCAGCGTCACTCTTTCCCCATCGAGCTTGACTTTTGGCACGGTAGCGGTCGGTTTGGCGAGCGCACAGACAATTGTGGTGGTCACCCAGGGCACGCTACACGTGTCGAGGGTCACAACGACAGACACCACAGAGTTTGCCCCGTCGCCGCAGAATTGCTCGCTCGTGGCGGCGGGGAAAACTTGCAATATCACCGTGACATTCACCCCGAAGCAACAAGGAGCACTTACTGCGACGTTGTTGGTTTACGATGATGGTTTGGGCAGCCCCCAGTCTGCCTTGCTTTCACGTAACGGAGGCCCTCCCCCTCCTCCTGTTGCTAGCCCTTCTCCAGCGAGCTTGACCTTTCCCAAGCAAGTCGCTGGTTCGGCGAGCGCACCGCAACCAATTAGCCTGCGCAATACGGGCGGCGCCTCGCTGCAAGTGTCGGGGGTTTCCGTTACAGGCGCTAACCCTGCAGATTTTGTGCCGACAAGCAACTGCTCGCTTGTGGCGCCGGGCGGAACTTGCAACATCGGAGTGACCTTCACTCCGGGGGCAACGGGACCACGCACGGCGACGCTGCTGATAAGCGATAATGCTGTGGGCAGCCCTCAGCCTGTGACCCTCTCAGGTATCGGCGTTGCGTCCTGCGACATAAACGGCGACGGAAAGGTCAACGTCCTTGATGTACAGCTCTTGGTCAACCAGACCCTGGGCATCCTACCGGCGACAGGCGACATAGACGGAGACGGCCGCGTAGTCGTCACCGACGTACAGCTCGTTGTGAATGCTGCTCTTGCGCGGGGCTGTAATCACTGAAGTCTCTCAAGAGAGTCTGAAGCACTCATCTTTTCAAAGAGGTGATTTATGAAATCAAAACTTCAGTTTCTGAGCATTGCTACGACCGCTATCATCTGCTTCAGTACGCTCTGTTTTGGGAGCGTGCCTCGCTTCGCCTACGTGCCCAATTTCAACGATAACACGCTGTCAATCTATACCGTCAACGCCAGCACGGGCCAACTGCGTGACAATGGCTATGTCTTGACCGGCACAGGTCCTGGCGACGTGACAGTCAGGGGCAATTTTCTCTATGTCTCCAATTACAAATCCAACAATATTTCGGCTTATCGAATCAACGCCAGCATGGGGGCACTGACTGCGATCGCCGGTTCCCCATTCAAGGCTGGAACCGGTCCCGCTTCAGTGAGGGTGAGCGTGGATGGTAAGCTCCTCTTTGTCGCCAACGTGGGCTCGAACAATGTTTCGGCTTACATAATCAACACCACTTCCGGGGCTCTAATCCCGGTGTCCGGATCACCCTTCGCCGCGGGTGCGGGGCCGTACTTTGTCGCAGTTGAGCCTTCCGCGAAGTACGTCTACGTAACCAACAGGGCGGGGGGCAACGTCTCCGGCTACCGCATTAATCCCGCCGCGGGCGCACTGGCGCCTCTGCCTAGCTCGCCCTTTCCGGCCGGCCGCGATCCCCGTGCAGCACGAGTGGATCCCAGTGGAAGATTTCTTTATGTAACGAACTACGGATCAAACGACATCTCTGCCTATGCGCTCGACGCTAGCACCGGGGAACTGGCGATGATTGGCGGATCGCCATTTACGGCGGGTAGCAATCCCTACTCGGTGAACGTCGATGTCACGGACCATTTCGCTTATGTGGCCAACTATGGTTCGAACAACGTCTCAGCTTACACCATTGACTCCGTCACGGGGGCTTCTCGCCGAGGTTGTGGGCGCGCCCTTTGCGGCCGGCACCCACCCTCGTTTCAGTTCAACTCGAGAGCTGGGCAAGTTCGTCTACGTAGTGAATCCCGGTTCAAATGATCTCTGGACGTACATGATCCAGTCCGGCACGGGGGCGCTAACCCTAATTGCTCGCGGGAAAGCCCGGGCGCGCCAAGCGCCCATGGGCATGCCTTTGTTTCGGGAAGTTCACCGATTAAGTACACTCCGACTTTTGCCTATGTGTCGAATCCCCTTAGCAACACGGTTTCGGGTTACGTAATCAACGCCAGCAGTGGAGGGCTCACTGCCGTCCCCGAGTCGCCGTTCCCGCTGGAAGCTTTCCAGATTCCGTAGCGACGGATCCGTCGGGGAAGTTCGCTTATGTCGCGAATGCGAACTCCAACGACATTACCGCCTACACGATCGACGCCAGTAGTGGTCGGCTCACGTTGATCCCCGAATCGCCGTTCGCCGCAGGAATATATCCGTATTCCGCGACAGTTGACCCAAGCAGCAGGTTCGCATATGTGGTGAATGATAGTGATAACGACAACACGGTTTCGGGGTATACGATCAAGGCCAACACCGGCGAGCTACTACCTATGCCCGAATCGCCCTTTGCCACCGGAACCTTACCATTTTCATTGGCCGTGGACCCTACAGGCAGGTTCGCCTACGTCGCGAACGACACGGGCAGGACCGTATCAGGATATACGATTAACGCTAGAAGCGGGGCGCTCACGCCTATACCCGGGTCGCCCCTGGCGCGGGAGGCGGTCCCTCATCCGTGGCGGTGGACCCCACCGGCAAGTTCGTCTACGTGGTGAACGGTGTTGACAACACTGTTTCCGGGTACGCGATGAACGCCGCAACCGGGGCGCTCAGCCGATGCCCGGATCACCCTTCGCCACCGGGTCACAGCCGCAATCGGTGGCGATGAGTGCAGGCAAGTTTCCCTATGTGGCGAATGTACATGGCCAAAGCGTTTCGGGATATATGATCAACACCGCTACTGGGGCGCTCAAGCCCATCGCCGGATCACCCTTCGCTGCGGGGTTGGGACCGGCCTCGGCTGCGGTGGATCCCTAGGGAAGTTCGCCTATGTAGTAAACGGAGGCGGCAACGTCTCGGGGTATACGATCAATGCGTCAACCGGGGTGTTGACGCCCATCCCCGGATCACCCTTTCCGGCCGGGTCGTTTCCATTTGGGATTGCCGTGACGGGGCAGATCCATCGAGAGGCGGCCACACGGGGGCTCGGTACGTACACAGGACGTTGACAGCGGTGGCACCACAGCATGAAACACAAACCTCGGCGTCGAAGCCGTAACCTCGCCTACTCTAGTCTCCTGTCCCAGAAATATGTGAACTAAATAACGGCTGCCGGTATCTAAGGGATTAGGAGGCTTAGATGCGAACCGGACGCCGAAACGGCCCTTGGTTTTGACAGCCGATGAACAGGAGCGACTTCAATCGTTGGCCCATCGAGCCCGCAGCCAGCCGGTGCTGGCGCGGCGCGCTCGGGTGATCTTGGCTTCCGCCCGGGGCCTTGCCAACACGGTGGTGGCCAAGCAAGTGCGCTGCTCGGTGGGCATGGTGAACAAGTCGCGTTCCGCTTTCGAAGAAGCGACTGGAAGGGCTTTATGACGAGCCCGGACCCGGAGCGCCCCGCAAAGTCACCGATGCCGAGGTGGAGAAAGTAGTGATTCGGACCTTGGAAAGCACGCCCCGCGGACAAGACGCATTGGAGCACCCGTAACCTGGCCCAAGCCAGCGGGTTCAGCCGCATGACGATCAGCCGGATTTGGCGCGCCTTCGGTTTGCAGCCTCATCGCACGGAGACCTTCAGACGATCACCCGACCCTCTGCTCATCGAGAAAGTGCGCGACGTGGTGGGGCTATACCTGAACCCGCCCGATCACGCTCTGGTCTTCTGCGTGGACGGAAGAGCCAGATTCAGGCGCTGGACCGTACCCAACCGCTCCTGCCGATGCGCCCTGGCCAAGCCGAGCGGCGCACCCATGACTACAAGCGTCACGGGACCACCTCGTTGTTTGCGGCGCTGGAATTGAAGACCAGCCGCGTGATCGGCCAACTCCACCGTCGCCACCGCTCCTCCGAATTCCGCCAGTTCCTGGATCTGATCGAGGTCAATGTGCCCGCTGAACTGGAAGCCCACATCATCATGGATAACTACGGCACCCATAAGACGGCGCTCATCCGCAACTGGTTCGTTGATCTGCCTTTGGCGTCCGCAACAAGCGCGAGAAGTCGCAAGGAATTCGCTTCGAGCGGGTCAGCGCGAAGCGCGCGCTTTGCTAGGTCGGCGACCAGATCCGGATTTGCGATTTCTGTCGCCGCAGAGACAGTGACTTCCGACGTGTCGGGTGCGGCGGCCTGCGATGTATCCTGAACCTCGCTTGCGGAAGCGTTGACCGCCTCGTCGGCGAGGTTGAGTAAGCCAGCGGAATGATTGGGCGACCATCCGAGCGCGGCCTCCGGATCGGTGTCGGCAAGATTATCCGCAGCCGTGCCGGCGATTATTCGCCACCCCACCCAAAGGATTGCGGCGAGCAATTGCAAGCTTCGGGACCGGTCGACGGTAGAGCTCGGGCGAAATTTGGAATGACCAACGAGCCGCTCCGGGCGCGCGAGGCCGCGTTTTTGAGCGGCGCGGGCGCTGCTGCCGCATCGCAGCGTCCTTATCGAGCTCGGCGTGAGAACGACCCATTCCCGCGTGGCCTACGAACCGAGGCTTGAGTGCGAGTCATCTATGACGGAAGTCGCTGCCACTGTGAAGGCTCGCCTGTCCTGAGAGCCTTCATTCGTTTCAGGGGCTAACGACGGGCTAAGGTGCACAATGTGCGGTTGTTGCCGAACTGCAATTAGATGTGTGTTTTTATTCGCGCGCCTTTCGCCGCCGCTCGAGTTCTGTTAGTTTGCGATAGCGACTCGGCGGAGGTCTGTGATGCGCGCGATCATAACCACACTGACGGCGGCCCTGTTCGTCCTTGCCACGAGCGTCTCGAGCCAGGCGACGAACTCGAGTCACAACGATTACGGCTTTAACGGGTACGGCTCTCACGGGTCAAATCACCACGGCCCGCCGCCCCGTCACATCTGCAAGGTCGTGTACGTCAAGGTTCCAAAGATTACTTGGGTCTCTTGGGGCCGCGACCACCACAAGCGCATTAAAATCACCTACGTGATCAAGAAGGTCGTTTACTGCCATCGCCCGATTTCACGTGACGACTGGTCGGACGACCATTGGCAATCGGACGACCACTGGCAAGACGATTGATCGCCTAAGCCTCCCCTTGATCGCAACATCCCGCGGGCCGCTGGGTGTTGCGATCAGCTCATAGCGTCACGATTCTATAGCTCCCGCCCGTTGCCGAGGCTTTTGCTCGCGCATAGCCGATCGTCACCTCCACGGGACGAACAGCTCTGCTACGCGACGAGCACGTTTCACCCGCTTAAGCCAGAAATCGCACGCGAGGCTACCTGCTCGGTTTGCGTGGTGCTTGCCTCCGAGCCGGCGCGTCTGGGATGCGGGTGGCGCGACGGTTGCGATTCGGTATCGGCCGGAGCCAGCGCCAATGCCTAGCCGAGGGGCAGAAACATTTCTCTAGTTCGCCCGTCAGCAAATACTGAGCGCGATTGAACGTCGTCATTCGCTTATCGTTGTGGGGCAATTGCCTCCGCCGTTTCGGGCGTGAACTGTCTTGCGACGAAAGCGGGCATTGGCGCTGCTAAGAGCGCCACCCCGAGCCCTCCGAGCAAGAATCACGACGACGACGAGCTGCCAGCGCGCCGTTCCGTTCGAGGCGGGAGAGGAAGAGCCACCCAACGCTGACGGACACGTCGCAAGCGGCGGCGATCTTGCATTTCACGTGAAGTCGCCCCTTCGTTTTGCCGCTTCGCCTGAGGGCTGCTCCCTGCTTCCCTCCACGCTTTCAAGACCCGTTCGGCGAATACGCTTTCCCATTCATCTGGGATTGCGGTCGGGATGCAGCCACTTCATCAGCCACCGCATATGCTCGCGCATCTTGCTCGCGCGGGGCATCCGGCTGAACTCCGAGTACGCGATAGCAGTCGCTGTCTGGCGCCAACAGAACCTTTTGCAGATAGAGAACGGCAGCCTCCTTCAGCGTCTCAGCCGGCGCACCGGTCGAGCGCATCGCCTCCTGCACTGTGTCGCTGCATCCGGCCGCTATGCGAATGACAACGAGAGTGTCGGACGGCAACGACTGCTCGCGCATTGCTACGGCGAGCGTCGGATGTCGCGTCAGCTCCAGTGCAAGATCGAGCGCGCGCGCGCCCCGCAGCATCGGGTCACGCCGCGCCTTGCCGCTTGGGCGGTCTTCCTCTGCCTCGGCCGCCTCAGTTTTCTCCGAATCCTCAAGCTGCGGAACGGTTTCCGACCCGTAGCCGTAGTAGTCCGTGTCCGCCATAGCCGTATCCGTAGCCGTAACCGTAGGTGTGACCGACGTCGCGGGCGTTGAACTTGCTGAGAAGCGCGCCGACCATCTGCGCCCGCGCGAAATGCAGCCGCTTCAGCGCCGCCCTGGTGATCCCTCGCCGCGTCTGACCGGCTTCGACACAAGCAAAGTCCCGCTTGCAATGCTCGCCAGAAGCGGTGCGTCGGCAATTCCCATGACCGGCGGGCCGTCGATAATGACCAAGTCAAACTTCTCGCTCGCGACGGCAAGGAGTGACGCCATCTTCGGGCCCGCCAAGAGTTCCGCCGGGTTCGGCGGCAGCCTGCCCGCATGCCATGAGCGTCAGTCCCTCCTGCTCCGTCCGCTGAAAGGCGCCAGGCGGCAAGGTATTGCCGGTCAGATAGTTGGAAAGCCCGGCCTCGGGCGAGACGTTCGAGCGACGAATGCAGCGAAGGATTGCGGAGGTCGGCGTCGATCAAGAGCACCTTTAGCCCGAGCTGCGCGAAATTCTTTGCCAAGGCAAGCGCGGTGGTGGATTTTCCCTCGCCCGGGCGCGCGCTCGTGACGAGCAGCGTCTTCGGCGCGCCGTCGGCCGTTGAGAACTGCAGAGCTGTTCGAAGCGATCGATAGGCTTCCGACAGCGACGACCGCGTGATCGCTGAAGCGCCTCAGCGAAAGTCGCCGTCGTTCTCTGAAATCGGGATGATGCCGAGCACGGGAAGACCGAGATTGGTCTCGATGTCCTCCGGCACCTTGAACGTGTCGTCGAGGAACTCGATGCCGAAGGCGCGCAAGCCCGCCGCAGAAGAGCCCGAACGCCAAGGCCAGCGCCAGGTTCTTGGAAAGCCTCGGCCTCACCGGGACGCCGGGCCGCTCGGCCGTGTCGACGATGGAGACATTGTTGGTGCCGACCGCGCCGGCGACGCCGACCTCCTTGAACCGCTGCAGCAGGCCATCATAGAGCTGCCGGTTCGTGTCGACCTCGCGCTGAAGAATGCGGTATTGGATGCCGCGGCTTTCGAGGTCGAGCGCTTCGTTCTTTAGCGTCATTGAGCTCTTCGCTGAAGGCTGTCTTCCTGTGATTTCGCGGCTTCGTAGTCGGCGCGAAGCGACTCTTTGACGACGTCGACGGCGCCTTGATCTGCCGGTCGATCTCGTCGATCTGGGCCTTGAGCTTCGCCATCTCCGGATAGGCCGGCTTGAAGAAGCTGAGCTGGTCCTGGTATTGCGCCAGCGAGTTCGGCGCGCTGCTCGCGCATCTTCCGGATGGAGTCGTCGCTCAAGAATCTGCGGCAGCGAAAGCCCGTCGGTTGCTTCCGCCTGCTTCAGCAGTTGCTCGGCCTTGAGCCGCTCGCGGCTGCGTCGTCGGCACAGTTGGCGCGTTGAGGGCTTCGAGATCTGGCGACGACCAGGCTCTTCTTCTCGTCGACGTTCACGATCTTCTGCTGCTGCGCATAGGCGACGAGCTGGGCCTCGGAATCCTCGAGCTTGACCTTCAGTTCCTTCAGCCGATCTTCGAGGAAGTTCCGCGCATAGGAGGAAGCATCGTAGCGACGCTGGAGTGTCAGCGAGACGAAGCGTGTTCGCAACGGCGTTCGCAATTCGCTGCGCCCATGCCGGGTTGGGAGATTCGAAGCTCAGCCGCACGACATGTGAGGTTCCGACCGGCTGAACCGAAAGTCCGCCGAGCAGCTTGTGGGCCGCGCTTTCTGAAGGGCGGGACATCGACATCGTCGGCCGGTCTGCTCCCCTTCGGCCGCACCATCTGATTCGCGGCGGGTCGCAGGCATCCGATGAGTTGCTGCGAGAGCTTCTCCAAGGCGCGAGCGCCCTCTGCCCCGTGAATTGCTGCAGCTCGTCGACGCTGAAGCTCGAGACGATCTGCTCGGCGAGCGACCGGCTCTTCAGGATCTCGTATTGCGTCGCGTAGAAGGCGGCGTCGCTTCCGACGTCCGCCTGCACGGTCTCAGACATTCAGATCTTTGCCGGCTCGCGATCGATTTGGATCGTCGCGCTCGCCTGGTAGATCGGCGTGGAGCAGGAACGTGACGAGAAGCCCGATGCAGACGAAAGACGAAGGCCGTCCCAAGCACGACCCAGCGATGCCGAAACAAGGATCCAGAAGTAGCGCTGCAGGTCGTGAACGAAGTTCCCGGTCTCTCCTGCCCGTAGCCGGAGTCTTCCTCGAGGTAGCCTGGCGGCGGCTGCCAAAGGTCTCGGTTCGCCGTTGCGCGACGAGCGGCGGGCATCCGTCTCCTGCGGGGTGCCGTCCCAGCTGCTCCGATCGGGATGTTCGTTCATCGCGTCCGCCTGCGACGCTTTGCCAGAGCCTCGTCTGCGCACTCATAGTGCCGAAACGGCGCTGAACAAGCCCGAACACCGGAAGCGCATCTCTTGATCCCGCCAAGCGCGTTCCGAATGCGGAGGTATCCACCACGACGATATCGCCGCCATAAAGAACCGGATCCTCGGCGTTGCCGGCCCGGATCGCCTTCAGATCGAATTTCGCGGCCATTTTCTTCTGACCCACGGTTCGGAACACGACGATGCCGCGCGGATCGGCCCCTCGCGCAAGCCCGCCTGACATTGCGATTGTTTGGAGCAGCGTCGTCTGGCCCTTTAGCGTCACCATGCCGGGTTTTTCTACGGCCCCGTCGACTGTTACCTGCTGGCTGTTCGCCTCCTTGACGAAGACGCTGACCTGCGCCGACTGCAGGTACTTCGCTTCGAGCTTGCTTCTTGATTTCCTTTTCGAGCTCGGCGACGGTCTTGCCCCGGCCTGAACCGCCCCGATCAGCGGCATGCTGATTTCGCCGCTCGCATTGACTTTCACGGTCTTGCTGAGGTCGGGGACCTGGAAGACCGAAATGTCGAGGAGGTCCAACAGGTCCGATGCGGTATCGACCTGCGCGGCATTTGGCACGGCCGCAAGTACTCGGGAGGGGGGAGGGAGCCGGTGCTGCTCGCCGCCTGCGCCGAGACGGTGCCCGCGCTACGTCCTGAACCGCTGCGGTGCATGCCGCAGAGCAGCGCCACTAAGAGCAAGCGAGACGGGAACGAGCATAGAGCTACCATGGAGCCCCAGTCGACATCAGGCCAACTTCCTGCCGCACGAAGGGCTTCTTCATATGTCTTTGTGCCAGCTTTTCGCGGCCTGCGGCGCGGCAAGTCCGCCAGGGTTCGACGTTTCTCAGAATGCCTGCCGGCCGTGTCGCCACCATGTTCATTGCTTCCTGGTTCGGCCGAGCTCTTGCTCCACGGCCTCGGACCGCTTCCGCAAGTCGGGCTGGCCGCCGCCCGGTGTCGTGCGCATCAGAGGCAACGATATGGACCAGGCCGTCATCCAACAGGCGCATGGACCAGTGCCGCGCCCCCGACCCGAATTTGCCGAGGATGGAGTTCGCCGTGAGCTGTATCCAAACACCCGAGCGGACCAGCGCTGCAATCGCTCGATACTGTGATTCGATCCAGCGCGAACGCTCCGGATGCGTGATGATCGGAACAAGGCCAGCAGAGAGAAGCTCGAAGAGATACTCCCCAAAACGCGGGGGTAGCACTCCCTGCGGCGGCTCCAAGCAGAAAGTAGCGGGAGGTGCCGAGGCTGAGTATCGCTCCGCTTTTCAGACCCTCCAGCAGATTTGGAGTCGAGATGCACGTCTGCGCCGGCCGCGAGGACGAGCGGGATTCTGCTTTATCAAGCGCTGCCTGAAGTTCTGCGACGGCCGCTCGAATTTGCGGGCCGGTATTGTTGTAGACGCCGGGTGAGATATGCGGCGTGCAAACGGTGACGCCGATTCCGTCGCCGACGGCAATTCGCGCCATTTCCAGCGAGTTGTCAGGCTCTTCGAGCCATCATCGATACAAGGAAGGAGGTGACAATGTAGGTCGATCACTCGCCTGCGCCCATCCCCGCGTCGACGATCGCAACAGCGCGACCTCTACCTCGCAGTTGAGTCTCAAATTCGCCCATTGGCCCGACTAACGCGAGCTTATTCCGTTGCTTTCGGCGTGGCGGAAAAGAGTGGCAGGATTGCGGACAGAACGGCGCCCGTGCACGATATCCAGACCTAAGTTTTTGCGCCGTGAATTGGCGCAGTCTCCAAACTGCAAGGCCCCGATTAGCGCTGCCTAACGCGCGAGACCCGTTTTCGTGCTTTCGAAGCCCGGTCGAGACGAGTAACGCGAAAACCAAAAGCCCTGCTGCAATTCCGACAAGGTCCGCGACCCAGTCGAGGAACTCAGCATCGTCGTACCGAGATCGGTCGCGGAGAGAGAGCGCGGAGATTACGATAATTGCAAAAGCAATCCAAAAGCTCAGCCGTAGCATCGGCGCCCGAAGTCTAGGTTGGGGACTCATACGGTCCAAGCGAAGACGATGGCAGCGAGGGCCGCCTCTGGAATCGCGAGGAGTTCCGCTGGGGCACGCCGCCTTGCGACGCCCCGCTTGCGCGCGCCGCGGGCGCTGCTATCGTAGAATTTGCGCGAAGGGGGACGGCCCCTCTTGAGGCCCGCGTCAGACATGGGCATTCGGTCGCTGTGCCGACTTGCTGGCGTCGCCTTAGCGGCGGCGGTGTTCGTTGGCCTGCCGCTTGCGACGGATGCTAAGGCGCAGGATGGGCTAGAGCCCGGCGAGGCGTTCCTCACCCGCTTTTCAGGAACCACGACCGTCGACGGCGTAGCCGTCATCGACAAAGACGGCGTCGTCGGCAGCGTCGTCGATCTCCGCGCGCCCGGTGACGCACCCGTCGGCGCGCGAATCGAGCCACCGCAGGGGCTGACGGTGACCGCCGGTGAGGTTGGCCAGGTGTTCGGGATCGCCCTCGGCGGCGGCAATCCGCCGACGATCTTCCTCGCGGCCACGTCGGCCTTCGGCCTGCACCGCACGCCAGACAATCTCGAGTGGATGCCCGGCATGTGGGGCGCAGATGGCGGCGGCCCCGGCACGATCTACGTCCTCGACGGCAAGAACGACTTCAAGCCGGCGATCCTCGCCGACATCGTGCTCGACGGCCGCGCCAACTCCGCCGCCGGCCTCGGCAACATCGCCTACGACGGCGTGAACGATCAGCTTTTCGTCACCGATCTCGAAACCGGCATGATCCATCGGCTGCGCGCCAAGGACGGCTTCGATCTCGGCCACTACGACCACGGCGTGACGGGGCGTCAGTCTTTCCATGATGTCGCCAGCGACAAGCAGATGTCGCTGCCGCCGGTCGCGTTCGACCCGACATCGACGGCGCGCATTTCCGACTGTCCGAGCGGCGATTTCTCGCGCACGCCGTCCTGCTGGAATTTTGCCGATTTCCGCCGCCGTGTCTTCGGCGTCGGCGTGCGCCAGGATCCGGATAACGGCGAAATCCGTCTCTACTATTCCGTCTGGGGATCGCAGGGATTCGGCAATCCGGACTACGCCAGCGCGGGCGACGACCAGAAGAATTCGGTCTGGTCCATCCGCATCGACGAGAACGGCGATTTCGATCCGTCGGACGTCCGCCGCGAGTTCTTCCTGCCGGATTTCTTCCGCACGCCGGAAGCGATCGCGCGCGCCGGGCTCAGCAATCCGGTCACCGATATCGCGTTCCCGGCGGAGGGCGATCAGGCCGTCATGCTTCTCGCCGAGCGTGGCGGGGTGCGCAATCTCGGCCTCGCGAGCGAAGAACGCCTTCGCCTACCCGCACGAAGCGCGGGTGCTGCGCTACGAGCTTGGCGATGACGGCAGTTGGCAGCCGGTCGGCCGCTACGACGTCGGCGACTACGACCGCAAGGACGACGGCCCGCCCTACGAGCGCGCCAACGCCTCCGGCGGCGTGTCGTTCGGCGTGGGCTACGACGATGCCTGGCTGATCGACCCGGACAAGGCGGACTGCGTTCGTCTGGATGACCGGCGACGGCCTCTGCTCGCCCGCCGGGCCCTGCTTCGATCCGAGCGCCAAGGATCACAGCGATTCCTCGGAGGTCGACGGGCTGCAAGGCGGCGCGGCGGACACCTTCGAGGATGTCGAGCCGGAGGCTGCCTCAAAGCCCTATCCGTCGCCGGGACCCGCCTACCCGGCCGCCGGCCCGGACGCGTCCTACATGGTCGACGCCGACGGCGATCTTGCGCGCAACGACGCAAGCAGGATCGGCGACGTCGAAGTCTACCAGCCCGGTCCCGTCCACTTCGACGAGGCGTTCCTTGCCGAAGGCGGCGGAGGAGGCGGCGGCGCGCCGCCCGACTTCGAGCCGCCCTACGATCCCGGCTGGGACCCGGCGCCGTACCCGCCGGACGACGGCTGGTGGGATCCGCCGCCGATCTTCATCGACACCGATCTCGGCGTCGCAAAGACCGGGCCGGCGACCTGCCAGGAAGGCGTCGACTGCCACTATACGCTGACGATCACGAACCTCGGCGCCGTCCCTTATATCGGGCCGCTCGCGCTGACCGACACCATGCCGGACGGCGCCACGCTGTCGACGGCGTCGCCGGGCTGGCACTGCGACGTCGCCGCGCCGGTCGTGAGCTGCGTCACGATCGGCTTCGCGTCGCTTCCGGTCGGCGCCGTGGCGACGCTGCATCTCGATATCCAGACTGCCGACCCCTGTCGTCGGCGGCGTCGCGCACAATTGCGTCGGCATCGACTGGTTCGAGATGGGCACCGACGATGGTCCCGGCGACAGCAACGACTTCGCCTGCCTCGACACGCCGGTCACGCCGGGCTTCGACCTCGGAATCTCGAAGGACGGACCGGTGCCCCCGAATTGCGTCGAGGGCGCCGACTGCTTCTTTGCGATCAAGGTCACCAATTACGGGCCGGGCACGTTCAACGGAACGGTGGCGGTGCACGATGTGCTGCCACCGGGCGTCACCTTCGTCGCCGGGCCGGACTGCGTGGGGCTCGCCGGAGCCATCAACTGCCAGCGCGCCGGCGTGACGATGGGCGTCGGCGGCCTTCAGGTCTTCGTCATCGTGGTGAAGCTTCCGACCGGAATCGCCGGCACATCCATCGAAAACTGCGCCGACATCGATTGGAGCCACATGGGCGCCGACGATGGGGCGCCGGATGTCCACGCAGACCACGACTGCACCAGCGTCAACGTCCTGCCGCTCGCCGGCTATTTCGACCTCTCGGTCAACAAGGCCGGCCCGGCACATTGCGACACCGGCGGCGACTGCAGCTACGACATCATCGTCACCAACAACGGCCCGGACGATTACGCTCGGCGGCATGGCTCTGCACGACAAGATGCCGGCCGGCGCCAGCTTCGTGAGCTTCACCTCAGGGCGCGCCGTGGATCTGCCTCGCCGCACCTCCCGACGTGAATTGCGCGATCGTCGGCCCGATTCTCATGCATCCCGGCGACACCTACGGCATGACGTTGAAGATCAAGCTGCCGAGCCCGATCCCCGGGGGCGCGACGACCGTGCAGAATTGCGCCGACCTTCCCTGGAGCACGGGCGGCCTGCCGGCTAACGACAACCCGGCGCCGCCGATCGACATCTCCGACAGCGTATGCATCGACACCAATGTCGACGCCGGCTTCGATCTCAAGGTCGAGAAGACCGGTCCGGTGGAGTGCTACGAGGGCGGCCTCTGCGACTATGCGATCAGCGTGACCAACGGCGGCCCGCGTCCCTTCAACGGCATCATCGCGGTCAAGGACACGCTGCCGGCGGGATCCATGGTGGAGACGTCCTCCGGCGTCTGGAGCTGCGTCGCGTTCGCGCCCGGCACGATGACCTGCGGGATCAGCCGCCTTCCCGTTGGCGCCGGCGACGACGGCCACCTACCACCTCGGCGTCCGGCTTCCCGATCCAGTGGTCGGGCGATACCGTCACGAACTGCGCCACGCTCGACTGGACCAATCCCTTCATCATCGCCGGCTCCGCCTACACCGGCGACGACAACGCGGCGACTGACGGGCCGGCTTGCGTCATCACGCCAGTGCTCGCGGCGGACCTCGCGCCGTTCGGCGCGCACGGTTTGCGAGAAGGGCGCGATCTGCACGCTCGACGTCAGCATCGACAATCGTGGCGGGCGTCTCTTCAAGGGCGCGGCGGGCCTGCGCGGCACGCTCGATTCCCGCGGTCCACGTCGACAGCGTCAAGTCGATGACCGACGGGCTCGCCTGCAACGTCGACCGGCGAGGGCACCTACGAGTGCAACGCCGATCAGCTGACGCTTGCGCCGGGCGCCTCGGCGTCGCTGAAGGTCATGATCGACATCCCGGCGGACTTCGCCGAGCGGCGCATCATCCACCGCAAGGAGATGGTCTGGCCCGACGCGCGCGTGAAGGACTCCAACCCGCAGGACGACCGGCACGTCAGCACCATCTTCATCGCACAGCCCGAGCAGCCGGCCCCGCCGACTTGCACCGGCGGCGAGGTCGTCGACGGCAAGTGCGTTTGTCCGGACGGCACGGTCCAGCAGTCGAGAGGCGACAACGCTTTCGCCTGCGTCAAGCCGCCTCTGGTTTGCATCGAAGGCATCGTGCGCGGCGGCCAGTGCTTCTGCCCTGAGGGCGCGGAGCGCCAGCAGACCGGCGACAACGCCTACAAGTGCGTCACCCCGCCACCGCCCGAAATCATCTGCGACGGCGGGCGCGTGCGGCGCGGCGAGTGCCAGTGCCCGGACGGCACCGAGCGCCGCAAGACCGGCGACAATGCCTATCGCTGCGTCACCCCGCCGCCGCCGCAAATCATCTGCGAAGGTGGGCGCGTGCGGCGCGGCGAGTGCCGGTGCCCGGACGGCACCGAGCGCCAGCAAGACCGGCGACAACGCCTATCGCTGCGTCACCCCGCCGCCGCCGCAAATCATCTGCGAAGGCGGGCGCGTGCGGCGTGGCGAGTGCCGGTGCCCGGACGGCACCGAGCGCCGCAAGACCGGCGACAACGCCTATCGCTGCGTCACCCCGCCGCCGCCGCAAATCATCTGCGAAGGTGGGCGCGTGCGGCGTGGCCAGTGCCAGTGCCCGGACGGCACCGAGCGTCAGCAGACCGGCGACAACGCCTACCGCTGCGTCACGCCGCAGCCGCCGGAAATCACTTGCGAGGGCGGGCGCGTGCGCGCGCGGCCAGTGTCAGTGCCCGCGAGGCACCGAGCGGCAGCAGACTCGGCGACAACGCCTACCGCTGCGTCGCGCCGCAGCAGCCTGAAATCACCTGCGAAGGCGGGCGCGTGCGCCGCGGCCAGTGCGTCTGCCCGGAGGGGACCAAGCAGCAGCAGACCGGCGCGAACGCCTTCCAGTGCGTCAGGACGCCGTCGATCGAGAACGTCCCGCGTCAGCCGCGCGTGCCGAGGCGGCTCCTCGTGCCGCAATAGACTAGCGAATGGGTGCCGTCCTCGGCGCTGCCCTATGCCGCGTAATGGGCCCTGCCGCGAGCAGGCGGTGAAGGTGGCTGTCCCCCGATAGATGATGGAACGGGGTCCTGACGTGAGTTGGCCCCAAGCATCTGGAGATGGAGGACAGCCATGGAACATTATGCGGGAATTGACGTGTCCTTGGAACTCTCGAGCGTGTGCGTTGTGGACGCGAAGGGGAAGATCTTGAAGGAGGCGAAGGTCGCAAGCGAGCCCGAAGCGCTTGTTTCTTTCTTCGAGAGGCTTGGCTTTCCGGTGCAGCGGATCGGGCTTGAGGCGGGGCCGCTGTCGCAGTGGCTGCACGCCGGGCTGACGCAGGCCGGGTTTGAAACCGTTCTGCTGGAGACGCGGCATGTGAAGGCGGCATTGTCGGCGATGACGGTGAAGACGGACCGCAAGGATGCGCGCGGGCTTGCCCAGCTGCTGCGGATGGGATGGTTCCGGCCGGTGCACGCCAAATCGATACGATCGCAGGAGATGCGGGCGCTGCTGGTTGCGCGCAAGCAGCTTCTCGGGAGACTGATCGACGTGGAACTGAGCATTCGGGGAATCCTGCGCGGCTTCGGCCTGAAGGTAGGTCAGGTGACGCGCAAGGAGTTTGAAGTGCGGATTGGGGAATTAGTTAGGGGTCAGGCCACGTTGGAGCGCGTCGCCGGGGCGATGCTTTCGGCGCGGGCAACTTTGAAGGCGGAGTATGAGAAGCTTCACAAGGCAGTGCTCGCGATTGTTCGTGAAGACGCGGTTTGCCGGAAGCTGATGACAGTGCCGGGCGTTGGTCCGCTGGTGGCAATTACCTTCAAATCGGCGGTGGACGATCCGCGCCGCATCACGAAGTCGAAGGCGGTAGGAGCCCTGTTCGGGCTGACGCCGAAGAAGTACCAGTCGGGCGAAAAAGATATCACTGGCGGGATCACGCGTGCCGGCGATGAGATGGTGCGCACGGCACTTTATGAAGCCGCCAATGTTCTGCTGTCGCGGATCACGCGGTTCTCAAAACTCAAACGCTGGGGAATGGACGTCGCCAAGCGGCGAGGTTCCAAGCGGGCGAAGGTCGCCTTGGCGCGCAAGATCGGAGTAATCCTGCACCGCATGTGGGTCGACGGCACCACTTACCGGTGGCGAGAGGCGAAGCTGATTGCCGCTCAGGCTTGATCAAGGGGGAATACGAGACGCAAGCGGGTCGAACGGAGACCCTGCTGCCCGAAGTCCCGTCGCCGGGACGGTGGAACCGGTGAAGCCGTTTCACGGCCAGTGGTCGTCATCCGACGAACCACGCGTATCTAGATAGGCTCGCCGTTCCCTCTGACAGCATGATGTGGCGGCCTCGGCGCCGACTACGGACAGAAGCGTGAGCTCGGCGGCGTGACGGTTATCGGGGAGACTTGACGCCGGGCCCATTACAGAAGGCCGTGAAATCATAAGTTGTCGTGACCATCATGTCTGATTCCAACGGCATTTCGGACAACGCGGGCGCGATAGAGCATGTCGCAGAAGCGCCAGACCCCGACGTCAGTTTTGCTCCTGTCAGTTGCCCGAGGTCAATCACGGCGAGGTAATTGCGCGACGGGGACAAGGGCGGACCATCAGCCACGGGTCAACAGGGAAGCGCCGGCCGCTAGCGCGAGCGAGCAGGAAGAGCAGCTCGTGGTCGTCGACTGGCTGATCGAAACAAATAGATCCCGTCGCCTGACGTATAGGAGGGACGCCATCGAGGTCGATTGAAGCCGGCCATCGCGCGGCCTATTTGATGGGGCCCGAGCGCGTCGGGCGCGCAGAAGACATAGGTGCCGTCTGGCGGCTGAATCAATCCCACAAATCACCACGAACGCGCCCCTAATCAGGCCCACGGCAGCACCCGGCTGTGATTGCGCTCTTGGCAAAGGGCAAACTGTCGGCAGCGCGTATCGCGGCATTTGCGGCGAGCCACGAATTTCCCCTGACCGAGCCGGGATGGGCAACGTTCGCGTGGGTCGGCGACGCAGACCAGGTCGATCTTGTTCGCTGGATCGGTGGCAGTGGTGACCGCGAACCGTTCGCCCCCGTCCCTGGAACCGCTCTTTGGCTCCTTCGGCTTCCGGTCGAGGACAACGGGCGGTTCGAATACAAGCTGTCGGTCAGAAAGGGCGATGTCGAGGAGGTGTTAGTCGACCCTCTAAATCCGGCACGGGCCCAAGACCCGTTTGGCGAGAACTCCGTTTGCCGCACCTTCGGCTACGTCCGGCCGGACTGGAGCCTCCCGAAGGGGGCGCCGGGTGGCCGCGTCGAAACCCTCCGGGTCGCAAGCGCAGCGTTTGGGGAGACCCGCCAGGAACTGGTCTATGTTCCCGCTGGCGTCGAAGCCGGAAAGCCGCTTCCGCTCGTCGTCATCCACGACGGCAACGACTACATGACCTTCGCCGACCTCGGCGTTTCGCTCGATAATCTCATCGTCGCCGGAGACATCCCACCACTTGTCGCGGCACTGGTTCAGACGCGCGACCGCTTAGGCGAATACGCCGGAGGCCGCCGCCATTCGCGTTATATCGTGAAGGAACTTCTGCCGGCGATCTCGAACGAATACACGATATCGACGCGGGCCGAGGACCGCGTCTTGCTCGGCGCCAGCCTTGGAGCCGTCGCTTCGCTCGCCACGGCGTTCCGTTATCCCGGGTGTTTTGGTGGACTGGTCCTGAAATCCGGGTCGTTCATTTTCGATGACCGGAAGCTTGAATCGCGACCGCATCCCGTCTTCCACACCGTAGCGCGGCTCGTGCGCGCCCTGCAGCGTGCGCCGGCGCTGCCCCGCACCCGCGCCTTCATTTCCACCGGCGAACTGGAGGGGTTGGCCGACCAAAATCGGGCCCTCGCGACCTTCCTGCAGGAGCGCGGTGTCGAAGTCCTGTTCAGGAGCGCGTGGGACGGCCATCACTGGCACAACTGGCGCGATCAGCTTCGCGAAGGATTGCGCTGGGTACTCAATTCCAGCGACTATCACGATCAAGGCTGACGGTAACCGACGGGCTTCCCGATCAGCGAAATCGGGGAAATCGGGATGAGCGAAAGAACGGCCCGTATCGGTCTGTCCCTGGGCGCCGATATCTGCTGGCCAATCTGCTACGAGCGGCTGCTCAACGATCTCGATCTGGAGATCGATATCGACGGCTGCCGCACGCGGCTCGAATGCGAACGCGTAACGATCGAGCCCTTCAACCTGCGTCAGCCGGTCAAGTACGACGTGGTGATCGATCGGCTCACGCACTGGAATCGACCAGCCGGGAGTGGATCAAGAAGGCGATTTGCTCAACGATCTCTACGTCTACAACAATCCCTGGTCGCTGCAGTCGAACGAAAAGCATACCTCCTACGCGGCAATGATGCGGCTCGGGCTTCCGGTGCCGGATACCTGGATGCTGCCCCCGAAGGCCTACGACCTGTCGGATGATCTCGAGGCAACTCTGCGCCAGTACGCCAGGATGTTTTCGCTGGAGGATATCGGCAACAGGATCGGCTACCCGTTCTTCATGAAGCCTTATCACGGCGGCGGCTGGAAGGGAGTCAGCAAGATTGCCAGCCTGGACGAGTTCCAGAAGGCCTACGACGCCAGCGGAACGGAAATCATGAATCTCCAGGCCGCCATCCTTCCCCACGACCGTTTCGTCCGGTGCGTCGGCCTTGGGCCGCAGACGCGAATGGTGAACTACGATCCGTCAGCGTCGCTGCATGACCGCTACCGGATGGATATCGACTTCCTCGATCCCGAAGACCAGTCGGTCCTCGATGACATGACACTGACGATAAACGCGTTTTTCGGCTGGGATTTCAATTCATGCGAGTCGCTGAGGCGGAACGGCATCTGGCATCCGATCGATTTCGCCAATGCCTGCCCCGACAGCCAGGTCACGTCGCTGCACTATCACTTTCCTTGGCTGATCAAGGCCAATCTCCGCTGGTCGATCTTCTGCGCGGTCACAGATCGGCCGATGCGGCGGAATATGGACTGGTCCCCGTTCAACGCGGTTGCCGACAGGGACATTGGGCCACGGGAACGGCTGAGCGCCTATGCGGCTATCGCCTCCGAACGCTTCGACACCGGGCGGTTCCGGGACTTTTGTCGAAGCCATCTTGGGCATCTGGACGAACTGGCGTTTGAGTTCTTCGGGTCCGACACGATGCGCGACGCTATCCGTCAGAAAGTGACTGCTCTTTTCCCCCCACACGAAGTCGAGGAATTCACCGAGCTGTTCTGGAGCCGCGTGCAGCTGTGGCGCGACCGGGAAGGCGCAAGGGGCGATGAAGACGGCTTCTAGCTGGTACTCGCCGCGCCTGGAGCAGAACGTCAGCTTCGTTCGCTGGGGTCATTGGGGTCAGCCCGTGCTCCTGTTTCCGACCGCCGGCGGCGATGCGGAGGAAGTCGAGCGCATGCAGTTGATCGCGGCGCTCGGCCCGCTGCTCGAGGCCGGCCGGATCAAGATCTATTCCTGCGACAGCATCGCCGGGCGCGTGCTGGCCGCCAAGACCGGCTCAGTCGAATATCGCTGCTGGCTTCAGAAGCAATTCGGCGAGTATGTCGCGGCCGAAGCCGTGCCTGCGATCCGTTTCGATTGTGCCAGCGAGGCGATCGAGGTTGTTGTCGCTGGAGCGTCGATCGGCGCATTCAACGCCGTCGCCGCGGTGTGTCGCTATCCCGATTTGTTCTCCGGCGCCATCGGTATGAGCGGAACTTACGATCTGGAGCGGCTGTTCGGCTTTGCCGGTAACGAGGACTATTACATTCCGCACCCCTCTGCTTCCTCCCCAATCTTGGTCCGAGTTCGTTTCTGGAGCGGCTGAAAAGCCGCTTCTTCATCTTCGCCTACGGCCAGGGCCGATGGGAGAATGCCGAAGAATCCTGGCGGATGGCGGACGCGCTCGGCGCAAAGGCCGTCCCCAACCGGGTCGATGTGTGGGGCGCCGAATACGATCACGACTGGACGACCTGGCGGCAGATGCTTCCCGTCTACCTGGGTGAATTCGTGAACCGAGCGTCGGCATGAAGGTAATTTCCCTCAACCTGGGTTCTCCTCGAACCAGCGCGCCTTGCATCCGTCGGAGCGGGGGGCTGCACAAATTACGAGCAGTTCGGACGAGGCCGACGTCATCGTTTGGCCAAGCTACTCGGCTACACGTGTAGGATGCGTTCGATTGGTCCTATGTGTGCGGGGTAAGACATGTCCTGGCTTCGCCTGCCTCTCTATTTTGGCACGCTAAAGGTCAAACCGAGAGCTCATTTGCGCCGCGAAGAGATGCATCGGAAGGTCCCGGTGCTAAGAATCGGTCGCACGTATTTCGTTTGGAAGCCAAATGCTCCGCGCAAACAGGCGCTGAACGCCATCAAGAAATTAAGGGAACCGATCTTCCCGGTCCGACCTAAAGTCAAATTCGTCCACGACGCGAGCGGCGCGTTGCGACGCGGCCAGCGGAAGCGGCCGAGGCAATAGAAAAACGGGTCGGGCGACAACATGGAACATCGGGGAGGCGGTCGACCGTGTTTTCACCGCGGCGCGGCTCTTTCGCGTCAGCAATAGGGAGTGGATCACACAGCAAAACGCGCATATCCTGCGCCTTCTTACTGAGAGCGAGGATGAGACTGGGCACGGTATCTTAAATGAATTGCTTCTCCGGTTGTCGCGGGTGACAGCAACGCAGGTATCTGGAGGTCGTCATGACGCTTCCTTTCAAGCACAGACGCCGGTTTGCGCTGATGGTGATCGTTGCGACCTGCGTTCTGGGACCCGGCCAGATATCGTTCGCACAGGAGTCCCCCGACAGCGGGGCGAAGGGTGCAATTCAGATCGAAGGCACGGTGGAGCCGCTGCGCGCCGCGGACATCTCGCCGCGCTTTGATGGACTTCTGAAGACAATCCACTTCCAGGCAGGAGATTACGTAAAAAAGGGCGATTTACTGTTTGAGTTTCTGACGATTGATGAAGAGTTACAGTTGAAGATTGACCGTGCCGGACTTGATAGAGCTGAAGCACAGCTTCAACTCGCCGAGGCGGATCTGGATCGCTCACGTATGCTGCGCGAACGGGCTGTTAGGTCCGAGGCTGACCTTCAGACGGCCGAGGCGCAGCGCGACATTGCCAAAGCAAACGCAGATGCCGCACGTGCGCAGGTCGACATGAGGGAGACCACGATTTGGGACTACTCGCTCTACGCGCCGTTCGACGGGGTGATCAGCGAGCCCTATACCAACGAGGGCGCTTACATCACAAAGGCGGCGGCGCGGGAGGCGAGTCGACTGGCGACGGTGACCCAACTCGATCCGATCAAAGTCACAGGCAAGATCCCGTTCGCAATCTACGCCGCGCGGCGCTCATATCTCCCAACCGGCGAGGCCGCGAAAGCCGACGTGATACTGAGCCTCGTTTTGCCGAACGGAGACGAATACCCGCATGAAGGCAAAATTACTGCGGGCGGTTATGAGTTCGACAGGGAGACGCAGCGCATCTCCATCTCTGCCGTCTTCCCAAACCCGGACCTTCTGTTGCGGCCGGGCCTGCGCGTTACCGTTGTCTTGACGCCGCGTTCGGGAGAAATCAATAGCAGCGGGGACACCCCGGCGAAGTGACCGTGCCTGATCGGCAGCCGTTGCCGCGCTATCTCTGCCCGACGCGCTCTAGGGCGGGGGAGCTCACCCACTAAGCTGAAATTCCGGTTTTGGTGCTTGGGGGAAACGGATTAAGGAGTGCCGGACGGCCGCATAGAAGCGATGGTTTCCTAGCTGACATCTCCCCCGGCAGAAATCTTTGCCGGAGATCCGGCGAGAATTGAACTGCGGCCGTTCGCACCGGCTCTCTGAGCGAGCATAGATAATGCGAACGGCACGACTTAATCCGCCTAGTGGGCGATGTGGACTTAACGCTGGCCAGTATTGTCCCCCATGAACTGGCTGTGGTATGGTTGCTTACTACCAAGACGTCCACCAGACCCCCCCGGCAAAGGGCTGTCTTGGTTAGAGGCGGCGGACCTTCGGGATCGTCGCCTTCTTTTCATGGTCGGGATATTGGATTGACCCACATTGCCCAACTTTGGGCTAATCGGGATGCGGTTGTCCCGAGCCCAGAGTCAGCCCAGCAGACGCGCGGCGATGGCACGGCCGACATTTGCCGGCGCCACCTCCTTGATCGCCTTCACGTAGTTCCCCGAGTAGAAGTGACGGATCATCGCGATACGAGCGTCGAACGCTTCGTCGAACTCTACGGCAAAACTGTCGGGCAGCACACGGATCACGCTCGCGCCAACTGAGCGCCCTTTCAGGCTGCAGCGAACGTGTCCGCCGAGCGGGGTCGGTGGGCGACCAAGAAGCCTCGCTCCGGAGATCGATATATCGGCAAGCCGGAAGATGCTGCTGGCCCCGTCCGCCTCCATCACCATCGGCTCGTCGGCGGCGAAGCGTTCCGCCTTGCGGCGCCGCGGTTGCTCAACGCAGACAAAACAGACGATGATCAAGACGACCGCGTTGTACCAGCTCCATGCAAGTGCCAGATCTCCGAAAACCGCCGTATCGCCACTAACGTTGAACACAAACGCGTTGGCGATGCCGACGAATGTCAAAGCAAGGAGCCCGGCGTATATCCTCAGCAGCGGCCATTCGACGAATCGGCGGCTACGGTCGCCACCTTTCGCCGTCACTTTGAACTTGTGACCTTGCGGCTTCATGAGGCCGGTGAACACTGCTTTCAGGACAGCCGGCGCGGCGACGAACTGCGCCACGTCCGACATGATCAGGAGCGCGCGGCCGCCGGAGATCCAGTTCATCGTCACCGCATGCCAGGCGAAGAAGGGCAGGTAATAGGCAATGAAATCCGCGAGGCTGGCGTCCACCGCCTTGACGCCGAAAAGGAGATAGATACTCGGCACGAGGAGCCCGAGGAATTTCGCCGAATAGACCGCGACCCATCCAAGCAAGCTGTCGATCAACGAAAGGCGATCGAAGAAGTCGAGCTTGGAGGAGCGGGAAAACGGGCCGGAGCGGCCGCGCACGATCTGCATGAATCCAAGGCACCAGCGGGCGCGCTGCGTGATGTATTCCTTCAACCCTTCCGGTGCGAGGCCGAGGGTCAGCGCTTCGTTCAGGTAGGAGGTGGTGAAGCCGGCCTCCTTCAGCCGCAGCGTCAGGAGGTAGTCTTCGGTGACGGAATCCGTCGGGAATCCGCCGATCGCGACGAGCGGCGCGAATCGGATCACCGAAGACGTGCCGCAGCAGAAGGCCGCGCCCCAGGCGTCCTTGGAAGCGAGCACGACATCAAAGAAGAATCGCTGCTCGTCCGGCCATACATGCGCGGCCGCGAGGTTCGTCTGGATCGGATCCGGATTGATGAAGTGCTGCGGCGTCTGCACGATTCCGACGCTGTCATCGCGGAAGAGGCACAAGGCACGTGACAGGAAACTCGGCATCGGCACGAAATCGGCGTCGAGAATCGATATGAACTCCGGCGGATCGGGCAAGTCCCGAACGTGCGCCAGCGCGTGGTTGATGTTGCCGGCCTTTGCATGAAGATTGTTCGGGCGAGTCAGGTAGCCGCACCCGAGGCGCCCCGCGAGGTCTTCCAGCCAGGGCCGGCGGCCGTCGTCCAGCACCCAGACGCGCGCGTTCGGGTAGTCGAGTCCCGTCGCGCCGATGATGGTCCGCTCGAGGATCGCTTCCTCTTCGTTGTAGGTGCAAATGAAGACATCGACGAGCGGCGCAGGGCGACTGTCGAGCCAGGCAGCGCCGGCTTCCACCTCGGACGTGCGCTCGCGCGTGCGGCTAAGAAAGAAGAGCGATAGCGCGGCCGCGGCGAGCAACGAAGCTTCGGCAGCCAAGAAGATCACGCCAAGCGCGAAATCGAAGGTCAGGCCCGGTTCGGGCAGCGTGCTGGTCGCGCGCCAGAGGAAATACCGCGCCATGAGCGCCAGCGTGACGCTCACCATGAAAGCGCGTGGCGCATTCCGATCGCGCCGCAACCAAGGCGTCAGCGCAGCGCTCGCGCCGAGAGCGACGAAGCCGGGCGCCAATGCTTCCGCGAATTCTGGGGTCATCCCGCGCCTGCGGGCGCCTTGTCGAAGATGACGCGGCCTGTGCGACCGACCGCACAGCTATTACCGGACGCGAGTTCCGGCACCCTTACCGTCACCCGGTAGGCTTCGCGGCTCAACGCCGAAGGGACTATGGCGAGGTTCGCGGGAGCGTCTGCGAGGCCAGTGAGGTTGGTCACGACGCCGCGCAAATCGCCACCGCCATCGGTCGGGCGGAAGCGCGCCGGGGTACCGACGCTAAGCCGATTATACACCGCCTCCGTCACGTTCGCGGTGACCACCGCACCGGAACAGTCGAGAATCTTGAGGAGATCCTGTCCAGCCCTGACGTGCTCACCGGGCGCGGTCATGACTTCCCAGATACGCCCGGCTACCGGCAGCGACATGGCAACATCCGCAAAGCTTCGATAGCGCGCCGTTTCGTCGACAACATCGCGCTCAACCAGCGCGATCTCAGCATCGGCAGCGGCAAGATCGGCGGTAAGCTCGTTCAGGCGCTGCCGAAGCTCGTCACTGCGCTGTGCGGAACTTGGGCGGTCGTTGGCCCCGTCGCCGAGAAAGGTACCATCGCGCGCCGAGTTGAGCTCGGCATTGGTGGCGTCGAGCGCGCGTTCAGTGCTGATCTCAGTCTGTTCTGCGATCGTCTGCTCCTGTGTGAGGCGTTGGACCTCCGCCGCCGAGACGGCGTCCTTACGCCCGAGCGCAAGCGCGCGCCCGGCCGCTGCCACAGCCACCGCGGTGCGCGCCTTCGCCGCCGCAACCTCGCTCTCAAACTGCGCGGCGCGCGCCTCTAGCTGTTTCGTGCGCCCGAGCGTGAACCGGACGAGGTCGCGCACCAGCCCGTCATGGGCTTGGCGCGTCGAGGTGATTTTTGCCTGCAGCGCCGTGCGTTGGATCTGGAGCAGCGCCAGCCGGTCGTCGAGACCGTCAAGGCGTGTCCGATCGGCGCGCACATTAATGATGCGCAGCAATTCCTGGTTCGCGCCGAGGACGCCGGTGCTCGCCAGATCCGTCGGCGCTCGCCACCACGTTGCCTTCGATCGGCGCCCTTACGGTGACGATGCGCGAATTGACGATCGCCTCGACACTCGATGCCTGCAGAAGCGTGCGGAGCGGCATCCACACAAATGCCGCGAGAATGGCGAGGCCGACCGCCGCCTTGATTACCTTGCCGGTAATCTTCGCGTTTGCTACCGGCGTCTCTCGCGGGGCGACATCTTCTTCGCCCGCCGGCTCTGCGACGGCAGGCGCGAGCTCCGGCTGTCGCAGGCGCTGTTCAAGCGAGCGCTGAAGCTCCCGCACCGGACCGGATTCAGCCGACGAAGTGCTCGACTCAGAACTCCGGCCCTGGGTCCACGATATGCGGGCCGGACAGGTCGAGAACGTCCTCAATCTTCGGATTATTCCGCTGCATAGACAGTATTTAGTCGCAGCAGGTTTTAAGAATAAACAACCCTTCGAGCACTTTGCGCTTGAGTGCCTCGAGCCGCGCCTTGAAATTCCGCTGCGTGGTTATCGAGGGGTGAAAGCCGAGCGAGGTGCGCGACAGATAGCGAGGGCGAGGAGCAGACATTCGCCAAGTGCGCAATTGGAGTGTCTTGACGGACCTTTCGCACCGCCTGCTCAGGGTAGCCTTGGCACTTCCCCCGAAACAGCGAAGCGAGTCAAATGATGAACTGAAAGGCGGCCGCTCATGCCGGTTTGTCGCGGTCGCGCCCTTTCTCTTTCAAAAATTGGTGTTGAAAGAGGCCTGCCCTCCGCCGGCAAGATCGGAAAGCTTAGCTCGGGCGGTCGCATGGAAAATCCAAGCGTGGCCGGACGACGCAGAGGGCTGTTGGCAACGAGTGGTCGCGTCGCGCTGATTGTCAAACCGTCCGAACGTGGCGTTTCGTGAGCGCCGTGTCACTTAGCGAGCAGCACCACCGCGAGAAGAGCGATTGCGAGCGCTGCCGTCGCACCGCCTGCCACAGTAGCAATCATCAACGCGAACGTCGCGGTTCTATTTGCCGTGCGAGCAAGCTCCGCATGAGCCCACGCCTCATCATTAGCCGCACGGGCCGAGTTGGTTGCGACGCGAGCAGATTTCGTCGCAGCGCCGGCTGCTTCTGTCGCTGAACGGGCGATTTCAACAAGTTCCGGGTACAGATTGTTCGATGCGTCGGTAATCGACGCGCCGCTCTCCGACACGCCGCTCTCCAGGTCGCGACGCTCCGGCTCGCCAGCGGGCTCTCGTCCGGCGTCGCTAACGCGCTCGGAACCAAGAAACTCAGGTCAGCAATGGCCCCCTCGCGATAAGGTTGACACCCTGCCTGCAAGATCTCGTCAACACTCGCTCCGAGCTCATATCCAACAGCGTTTGCACGAGCGCTTCGAGGCCCCCTCGCGGGAACATGCACAGTCCAAGCGGGGCCAAAGGACAAAAGGTCGCCGCTGAGATGATCGCCGTAGAGCTGGAAAGGCGCAAGCGGCAGGCCGATGCAAACGGGCTGACGATGCTCGCCCACTTGCCGGAAATGGCTGTTGTCGAGGTGCGTGAGCGTCAGAACTAGATCTGAAAATCGATGATCGCTGTCGCTTCAGCCTCCAAACGGGCCATGTCGACCAAGTAGGTCAGGAGGAAAACTCGTATTCAGGCCAACCCGCTTCAGCGAGTCTCGCAATCACACGCCAACGCCAAAGATGAGCACGAAGCCGAGGGCCAGCAACAGCCAGAGGACAATAGAAATCGGTATCGCGCTGACGAAGCCGCGGAAAAGGCCCATCTCCACACCCCCCGATGCTGGATGGATATTCTTTAGTCCTGCACGGTTGTGGAATCGAAGCTGAAGCCTCTTATCGGCCGTATCGTCGGTGTTTATCCACAGAAACTCCCACAATTGGGCTCCGTCGGGCGTTGGCCTTGCCGCGGCGACAACAACTCCAAACTCTTCCATCAGCAGGAAGCGCCCTTCATCCGCGTTAGGCTTAACGGGCGCTTAACACGAGTCATGGTTGAACAATGTGGCATGCGTGATGCAGCTGGGCGGTCTTAGTATCGAGTGGCCGCCTGGCGGCGAGGGCGGCGCCGCGCGCTCGGCCGTCGCCCTCGCTCGTCGCTTCGAGCACAAGCGCTTTGCCGCCGTCCGGGTACTCGGCGATAAGTCTTCGGCCTCGCAATTGGCTCGCACCTCCACATTCTAGGGTCTGACGAAGGTGACGAAGGTTGAGCCTCTTCCTGGACAAGCTGTTCACGATTTTCGTCCTGCCCCTCGGGGCGGCGCTCGCCCTCGGCCTCGTCGCGCTGGTGCTTACATTCACGCGCTGGCGGAATCTCGCGCGAGCGGCGCTCGCGATTATGATCGTCGGCCTATGGACCGCCTCGACGCCGCTCTTCTCCCATTGGATCGCCGCGCAGCTTGAAGGGCAGTATCCGCCACGGCCGGTCGACGACCTGCCGCGTGCGGACGCGATCGTCCTGCTCGGCGGATATCTCGCGCAGCCTCTGCCGCCGCGCGTCGTCCCCGATCTTTCCGACGCGGGAGACCGCCTGCTCGAGGCGTGGCGGCTCTACCGCGCCGGCAAGGCGTCGCGCATTGTCGTGTCGGGCGGCAATCTCTCCTGGTCGCCGATTCTGAAACCCGAAGCAGTGTTGGCGGCCGACCTTCTGTTCGAGCTCGGCGTGCCGCGCGCCGACCTGGTGCTTGACGGGGAGAGCCGGAACACGCGCGAGAATGCCTTGAACGCCGCTCGGATCTTCTCCGGGAACGGCTGGACCACGGGCTCTTGGTAACGTCGGGAATGCACATGCCCCGCGCGCTCGCCGCCTTTCGCAATGTCGGCCTCGAAGTGACGCCCGCGGCGACCGACGTCAGCGCCCGGGATTTTGGCGGACCGTTCGCGCTGCTCCCCGATGCCGAGGAGCTCGCGCGCACGTCGACGGCGGTGAAGGAGATCGTCGGCACCCTGGTCTATCGCTACCGTGGGTGGGAATAGCAGGCCGCGAGACACCTGCTGCATGAAACGCGTTCGCCCGTATCGACAGAAAGGTCGCCGTCTGTAGAGTGAGCCGTTCGGTCGATCTCCGGGGGGCGTATGGAGTCGCAGATTCGGGTCGTCGTCCATCAGGACGACGTGGGCATGAACCATGGCGCGAACCTCGCCTTCGCCGAGCTGTCCAGGCTCGGCATCTGCACGGCCGGTGCCGTTATGGTCCCGTGCCCGTGGTTTCCGGAGCTCGCCGAGATGCAGGCGCGCGATCCGGGCCTCGACATCGGCGTGCATCTTGTCCTGACCTCGGAGTTCAAACCCTATCGCTGGCGACCCCTGACCGGCGCGTCGCAGGCGTCCGGGCTCGTCGATCCCGACGGCTACTTCTGGCCGACGGCGCGCGAAGCGCGCGCGAACGCGCATCCCGACGCCGTCGAGGCCGAGCTCCGCGCGCAGGTCGAGGCCGCCAGGAACGCAGGCATCGACATCACGCATCTCGACTCGCACATGTTCACCGTCGTTTGCCCGCAGTTCATCGACATCTACACGCGGCTCGGCCGCGAGGAGCGCGTGCCGGTGCTTCTGGTGCGCCAGGACGCCGCCTACGGATCGATGCAGAAGGGGCCGGCTGTCGACGCGGCCATCGACGCCGCCGACGCCGAGGGGCTCCCGGTCTTCGATCGCGTTCTTGAGACGCCCTGGCAGCGCGGGGCTTCAGTGGAGAGCGACTACGACGCGCTCCTCGGACGTATCGGGCCCGGCCTCAATTATCTGGCCCTGCATTTCAACGCGCCGGGAGAGATCGCATCGATCGAGCCCCAGCCCGCAGACATCCGCACCGAGGAATACGCGCTTTTCCGCAGTTCCGGGATCCGCGATCGGCTCATGTCCGGCGGCATCGAGCTGATCGGCATGCGCGGGCTGCGCGACGGCCTTCGCCGCGGTCCCTATTCTGCAACTAAAGCAGACTCGCCCGCCGCCCCTTTGGCGGTCTAGAAATACGGATTGGCTCCGGTTCCCCTGTCTCGGACCCGGGTCTTGTGTGGCACCGCGGCAGGCCGGCATGCCAGGGTGCGAAAATCGCGTCAGGCCGGGAGGGAGAGGGGTCTCATGAATATGCAAGGAACATATGCCTTCCTTCGCGCCGGCGCGGTCGCGCTCGGCGTCGCGGCGGCGGCGCTCTTCACGACCGCCGCCTCGGCGCAGATCAAGGACGCCAAGGACGTTCACATCATCTTCGTCACACACGGCCAGGCAGCCGACGTCTATTGGTCGGTAGTCAAGAACGGGGTCGAGGCCGGCCAGAAGGTCATGGGGAGCCAGGTTGACTATCACTCCCCCGATACCTTCGACATGGTCCAGATGGCGCGGTTGATCGACGCCGCGGTGGCGCAGAAGCCCGACGCGATCGTGGTCTCAATTCCTGACACCACGGCGCTCAAGGATTCCATCATGAACGCCAAGGCGGCCGGCATCCCGGTCGGCGTGGTCGACACCGGCATCGACCAGGTGAAGGACTGGGGTCTCGACCTGTGGGTCGGTGGCGGCTCCGAATATGACAACGGCCTGCGCGCTGGCGAGATCATGGGCCAGAACGGCGTGAAGTCGGCTGTCTGCGTCAATCAGGAGGTCGGCAACGTCTCCCTCGACGACCGCTGCAACGGCTTTAAGGACGGTCTCGCCAAGACAGACGGCAAGATGGAGATCGTGGCGGTGACCATGGACCCGACCGAGTTGGCCGGCCGCGTCGAAGCCTTCATCACGGCGCATCCCGACACCGACGGCGTCCTCGCGCTCGGGCCGAGCGTCGCCGATCCGATTTTGCAGCGCCTGCGCGACAACGGCATGATCGGCAAGATCAAGATGGGCACCTTCGACCTGTCGCCGGTCGCGCTCGAGGCCGTCGACAAGGGCGACATGCTTTTCGCCATCGACAGCCAGCAATATCTGATGGGCTATCTCCCGGTCGTCTTCTTCACCATGAAGGCGATGTACGGGACCCTGCCGACCGACAACGTCATGACCGGCCCGGCGTTCATCATGAAGGGGCAGGGGCAGCATGTCCTGGCGCTGAGCAAGCAGGGCATCCGCTAGAACAGGCGCATGGGGTCGGCCGCACCGGCCGGCCCCGGCTCCGCTTCCGCATACGGGAGACGACCTTGGCGATCGCGCTTGACGAGAGACTGCGACCAGCCTCGCGGTTGAACAGCCTGCTGCGGCGGCCGGAATTCGGCGCTCTCGCCGGCACCTTCCTCGTCATCCTTGCCTTCGCCGTCTTCGCCGGCGATTCCGGCCTCTTCACCTCGCGCGGCATTATCAACGTGCTGCAGGTTTCCGCCGAGCTCGGCATTCTCGCCACGCCCGTGGCGCTGCTGATGATCGGCGGCGAGTTCGACCTTTCGATCGGTTCGACCGTCGGCTTTGCCGGTGTCGTGATCGGGCTCGGCGTCACCGAGTTCCACCTGCCACTGGCGATCTCGGTGCTGATCGCCTTCGCCTTCGCGATCCTGATCGGCTACGTGAACGGGCTTCTTCTGATCCGCACCAAGCTGCCGTCCTTCATCGTCACGCTCGCCTTCCTGTTCATCCTTCGCGGACTGACGCTTGCCGTCACCCGCGGTATCACCGGCAGGACGCAGATCCCCTACATAACCGACGGTCTCAAAGACACCTGGATCGTCCAGCTCTTTGCCGGATACGCCTTCGGCGGTGTGGCCCGCTGGCTCGGCGCGATCGGTGTGATCGGGCTCCGCCCCGACGGGCTTCCCGATATTCCGGGCGTCCCGGCTTCGGTGCTCTGGTGGATCGGTCTGACAACGCTTGCAACCTGGGTGCTTCTCAACACGCGATTCGGCAATTGGATCTTTTCCGTCGGCGGCGACGCCAATGCCGCCCGCAACATCGGCGTGCCGGTGTCGCGCGTGAAAGTGATCCTCTTCATCCTGACTGCGCTCGCGGCCACGCTCTTCGCCACAATCCAGGTGCTCTCTGTCGGGTCGGCCGACACGCTGCGCGGAACGCAGAAGGAGTTCGAGGCGATCATCGCCGCAGTCATCGGCGGCTGTCTCCTGAGCGGCGGATACGGCTCTGCGATCGGCGCCGCCTTCGGCGCGCTGATCTTCGGCTTCGTCCAAATGGGCATCTTCTATACCGGCGTCGATACCGACTGGTTCAAGGTCTTCCTCGGCGCGATGGTTCTGATCGCCGTGCTCTTCAACAACTACATCCGGCGCAAGGTGACCGAGGCGCGATGAGCTCATGAGCAACCGATCGTCGAGCTTCGCAACGTCTCCAAGAGCTTTGGGTCGGTGATCGCGCTTCAGGACATTTCGCTTGAGGTGAGAAGCGGCGAGGTCTGCTGCCTTCTCGGCGACAACGGCGCCGGCAAGTCGACGCTGATCAAGATCCTGTCCGGCGTCCACCCGCCCGATTCCGGCGAGGTGTTCTTCGACGGCCGGCCGATGCGCTTTTCGAGCCCGCGCGAAGCGCTCGATCTCGGCATCGCCACCGTCTATCAGGACCTCGCTACCGTTCCGCTGATGTCGATCATGCGGAACTTCTTCATGGGCCGCGAGCCGGTGCGCGGCTGGGGGCCCTGGCAGCGCTTCGACCGGCGCGCCGCGAACGCCGTGACCAGCGAGGAAATGCAGAAGGTCGGAATTCACATCCGCGACCCGCATCAGGCGGTGGGCACGCTTTCCGGTGGCGAGCGGCAGTGCCTGGCCATCGCCCGTGCCATTTATTTTGGGGCCCGCGTGCTGATCCTCGACGAGCCGACCTCAGCGCTCGGCGTCAAGCAGGCGTCGCTCGTGTTGCGTTACGTCGCGCAGGCGCGCGCCGACGGCCTTGCGGTGATCCTGATCACGCACAACGTGCAGCACGCCTATCCGGTGGGCGACCGATTTCATGCTCCTCAACCGCGGCCGCTCGATGGGCTTCTTCGCCAAGAGCGAGGTGACGCGCGACGAGGTCACCACGATGATGGCCGGCGGCACGGAGCTGGAGGACCTTGAGGAGGAGCTTGCGCGCATAGTCCCCTCGCAGCCGGCGATGCGACCGGCTGCGCGATAGGCCGACGCGGCGCTACGCGTCGACCTTAAGGTCGAATTTCTGTGCATCGACGGGCTTTGCGGCGCGTAGATCCGCCTGGTCGGCAGACAACCCACCGAGCACGACGCGCGCGGCGACGCCGATATTATGCACGATGTCGGCGATCTCCTTGTCGCTGTGCTCCGGATGCGTCGCGACCATCACCGTGCGGTTGAGGATATCCAGCGACCGCGCGCACATGTCCTTTGAATAGGCCTTGCGGCACTCCGCGTTGGCCGGCATCAAATAGGGGTTCATCGCCGGATGCGCGGCGCCGGCGCCCATCAGCACCTGGTCCCATTCCGTGTAGGTGTGGCGGCCGGTCTTGCCCACGACGACGCTCGGGCAGATCTTGGTGAACTGTGCCGCCGCTTCCGCCGAGGGGAACGAGTACATGACCTGCGTCGCGCAATCGTGGTCGGGGCTGTTCATCGGCGCGCGGCGAAGACCGAGATTGTCGAGCGAGGTCGTGCCGGCGAGGATCGTCTTCTTCTCCGCGCGCATCGCCGAGATCATGCCGTCGAGGCGGTCGAGCTGAACGTTCAGCATGGCGCCCATCAGCTCCGAGGCGCGAGCGCCGTTCGAAGAGAACGGTTTGTCGGCGTCGTTGCGGCCGTGCCAGTAGAAATGACAGGGGTCGATCGAGCACCGCACACGCTCCGCCAGCCGGTCGTCGTTCACCGACACGCCACCGCCTTCGCCGGAGGTCATGTTCTTGTAGTAATTGAAGCTGAACGCCCCGATGTGGCCGATCGAGCCGAACTTGCGGCCCTCGTAGCCGCCGCCGACGCCTTGGCAGGAGTCTTCGATGACGATCAGGCCGCGGCGCTCGGCGATCTCCATGATGGCGTTCATGTCGCAAGCGGCGCCCCACATGTGCACCGGCACGACGGCCTTGGTGCGCGGGCCGATCGCATCCTCGACCGCCTGCGGGTCGATGGTGACGCTTTCGTCGACGTCGACGATGACGGGAATCGCGCCAACGGAAAGAACCGCGGTTGCCGTCGCCATGTAGGTGTGGGCCGGGATCAGGACTTCGTCGCCTGGGCCGAGCCCGATGGCCGCCATCGCCGCGGCAAGCGCCTGCGAGCCGCTTGCGCCGAGCGCGAAGTGCTTGACGCCAAGATATTTTGCATAGCGCGCTTCGAACCGATCGCACTCACCGCCGACCCCATAGCGAAACAGCGCGTGGTCGCGGATGACCTTCGTAACGGCGTCGATCTCTTCCTGGCCGGCGATGTACATGACGTTCCCTTCCCGGGACGACCCTTGTCCCCGCGCGACCATAAATCAGATGGTCGTCCTCCCGCAAATCGATCGCGAGCGGCGCGGTGGCTCGGCGGCCGAGCCGCGAGGCGTCGGCTGACCGCCCTCTATTGGCGGCAGGTCGGGCTGATGTCGTTGACCGGCCGGCGCTCGCAATTGGCGGCGGGGCGCTTGCCGTCCGACGTGACGCAAAACTCGTCGCCGCGCTCCACCGAGCACCAGCAGCCTTGCACCCCGTCGTTCACGCGGAAGTCGGCCTTTTTGCCGTGCGGGCCGAAGATCCGATAGACGCAGTAGGGATCCCCACCCCGGCAACCGAAGGGCGCGCAATCGGCATAGGCAGGAGCGGTCAGGGGCGCCATGCTGGCGACAACGAAGAAGAGCGCGAACAGTGGCCTGAGCATTTCGAGTTCCTCGCGTTGCACCGACCGCAAGACGTTTGCAGGTGTCGCAGCGCCGACAATGCGGCCGGTGAGCGAATTTCGCATCGACGCAGACAAGCCGACCATCGGCTAAAGCATCAGGGTCTTTTGGTCGGCCAACAACGACGCTCGGCTTTGCAGGAGATCGGGCTCGACAAATATCCCACCCGCCTGAACGAGGTGAATTGCACCGATCAGGAGCTGCATGCCGAGTGAATCGGGGAAAAGCCCGCGCGTGCCGAGTTGAATGGCGCTCATCACTTCGCTCGGCCCCGCGCGGCCGCATATCGGGAGGAGCGGTGCCTCGGCCGCCGCCGTGAGGCTCGCGATCAGCTCACGCACGTCGGGTTCAAGCATGCTGGCGCCCCTGACGTTAATGAGCACGACCGGCGAACTGCCGGCCATCAGAGCTTTCGCATCCGCGCTGCTCGAGGCTGTCCGCAGGGTGCAATATGGCGCGCGCTGCTGCAGATGGTGAGCGAGGCATTCGCGAGTCGAGCGTGCGCTCGTCCACCAGCAGGACCGACAACGCTTCCGTCGCCGGGAGTGGTTCGAGCTTCCCCACGGCGCTCGTTCTTGGCGCCTGGAAGGGTTCTGACCCCTCGATCTTCCTGGAGGCCGGTGGGGCGCTCACGGAGCGCAAGACGGGAGCCGAGCCCGACGCCATGTGCGACACCCGCGCTTCGGCTCCTGCGCGCGAACCTGCCGCGGGCAAATCGGCCGCGGAGCCGCCCGACCCTTCGCGATCCTGGTCCGATTCGCTTGCTTTCGTCATACGCACACGCCCGCCCGTGAAGCTCAGCACGACAGCCTCGATCGCCGCGGGGATGAAACGGGCAAGCCCGTTACGCTACGAGTTACTAGTTCTGGAAGCGCCAGGTGCAGGGAGCCACCAAGGCAAAGGGCCGTTGCCGCTGCAGTCGCCGGGGACGTGGTTGCCATGGTTGTCGCCGAGGTTCCCATTCCCGTTGAAGCTGCCCGAATTGCCGTTGCCGTTGTTGTTTCCCCAATTGCCGTTGCCGTTGCCGTTACCGTTGCCGCCACCGCTGCCAAATTTCCTCGCCCAGTCGCCGTAAGCGTTGCCGCCGATGATCGGACAGTCCGCTTTCACGGCCGCGCCGTGCGAGGCAAAAGTATCAGTGAGAGAACCCGCAATCCCGCCGACACCCAAAACGAGAAGAGGAATGGCTGCTGCGATAACTGCGGGCATGCCATTCCTCATCGTTTTTCAACGCCTCCGGTGCTCGGCTAAGGCTTGTCGAGGAGGTAGTTGTAGTTCCAGTTTCCGTTCCGGTTTCCGTTCTCGGAGCCGATATTGCCGTTTCCGTTGTGGTTGCCGCCGTTGAAGCTGCCATTGTAGGCGCCGACGTTCCCGTTCCCGTTTCCGTAGCCGCTATTGAAGTTGCCATTGAAGGCGCCGACGTTGCCGTTGCCGTTGCCACCGGCTGAATTGCCTATGCCGTTGAACGAGCCGATGTTTCCGTAGCCGCCGTTGAAGGCGCCAATGTTGCCGTGCGCATCAGGCGCGCCGTTGCCATTGGCGTTGCCGTTGCCGGAGCCGTGGTTCCCGTTCCCGTTCCCGTTTCCGTTGAGATTGTTCGGCACATAGATCTTTTGGTTCCCGGCCCACATCCAGTGGCCCTTCTGGCCGTTCCCGTTTCCGTTCCCGTTGCCGAAACCGATATTGAGGTTGCCGTTGTAGTTGCCGTTGTGATTTCCGCCGATGTTTCCGTTTCCGTTTCCGTTCCCGTTTCCACCGCCGAGGTTCGCGTTTCCGTTTCCGTTTCCGTTGTCGGAGCCGACGTTGCCGTTGCCGTTGCCGTTTCCGTTGCCAGCACCGACGTTGGCATTGCCGTTTCCGTTGCCATTGTCGTTGCCGACGTTACCGACGCCGTTTCCGTTTCCGTTGTCGTCGCCGAGATTGCCGTTGCCGTTGTCGTTTCCGTTGCCGGACCCGACATTGCCGCTGCCGTTCCCGTTGCCATTGTCGTTACCGACGTTGGCGTTTCCGTTTCCGTTGCCGTTGTCGTTGCCGACGTTGCCGCTTCCGTTGCCGTTCCCGCTGCCGCTGCCGGCGAAGATTGAAGCGAGTTGTGCATCCGTCAGCTGGTGCGGAGTCGCCTGACCCGCGCCTGCACTTGCACAAAAGAGCGTGATAGTCGCCGCCGAAATCAGGATGCGTCGCATGGCTGTTCCCCTCCTATTCGGTGACTGCGCGAGGCCCGTCATCAGGCCGTGTCTAGCCGTCACAATCCGCTCGCCAGATGCTTTGCGGTCAGGCGAGCGGTGGCTTCTTGTTTAGCTTGCGCGAACTGTGCGGAACGTCGGCCGCAAACGTAAGTCGGCCAAAGGGTGTAGTCCGGCTAGTTCGCCTCGCACCACGGCTGTTTGGGTGTATGAGCCGTACCCTGGCAGCCAGGCGGACGAGGGGACGTCGTCAGCGCAAAGGCCGATGACGTCGTTGTCGATCCCCAAGTCGTGTCGCCGGGAGGCGGATCATAATGGGGCGGCGGCTTCGGGTGCGGGTGGTAGTTCCACCCGTTCTTGTTGCCATTGCCGTTATTGTTGCCGTTGTGGGAGCCGATGTTGAAATTGCCGTTGTTGTTGCCGTTGAACGAGCCCCAGTTCCAATTGCCGTTGTTGTTGCCGTTCCACGAGCCCCAGTTGAAATTCCCGTTGCCGTTGCCGTTCCAGGAGCCGTGGTTGAAATTGCCGTTGCCGTTGCCGTTGGCCGAGCCGACGTTGGCGTTGCCGTTTCCGTTTCCGTTGCCCGAGCCGACGTTGGCGTTGCCGTTTCCGTTGCCGTTGGCCGAGCCGACGTTGCCGTTGCCGTTGGCGTTTCCGTTGCCGGAGCCGACGTTTCCGTTTCCGTTTCCGTTTCCGTCGTCGGAACCGACGTTGCCGTTGCCGTTGCCGTTTCCGTTGTCGGAACCGACGTTTCCGTTTCCGTTTCCGTTTCCGTCGTCGGAACCGACGTTGCCGTTGCCGTTGCCGTTACCGTTGTTGGAGCCGACGTTGCCGTTGCCGTTTCCGTTTCCGCTGCCGCTTCCTGCGACGATCAGATCAAGGGCCTGGTCCGGAAGTTGGATCGGTTGAGCTTGGCTGGTGATCGTCAGCGCAACCACGGCGGCCGTCGACAAGAGCGTCGACAAGAGAATCCTGTTCATGGCGTTACTCCCGCTACTCGATGATAAAGTCGCCGCCACGGCGTGTTGCAGCCTTGACGCGCACTGCACGTCGCGCCTCGTCGGCTCGGCTTTTCGACGCAATTGTGTCCCGTTTCGCCACCCGGAATGAAGTTGCCCAAAAGGGGAATCACCCAAAGGCTTAGAGGCCGAAGCGATATGCGTCGGCGAAGTTGACTGTCGTCGGATGGTGGGCACAGCGGCTCTCGCTGAAGCAGCCGATACGTCCCTGGCCTGCGTGCGCGTGAATTTGTGAGCCAAAACGAAACCGCCCTCCGATCGGATGATCGGAGGGCGGCTCGTACGCTTACACTACTATGCGGTCGGCGAACCTAGGCGTCAATTCTACCAAAACGGAATGTAGCCATAGCTGTTCTGGTCGAAATTGCCGTTATGGTTCCCGTTGTGAGAGCCGATATTGTGGTTCCCGTTCCCGTTGCCGTTATCGCTGCTCGGGTTCCACCACAGGCCGTTATGGTTGCCGTTGCCGTTTCCGTTGTGCGACCCGTAGTTCCAGTTGCCGTTCCCGTTGCCGTTTCCGTAGCCGACATTGGCGTTGCCGTTCCCGTTGCCGTTTCCGTAGCCGACATTGGCGTTGCCGTTGCCATTGCCGTTCCCGGAGCCCAGGTTGCCGTTGCCGTTGTCGTTGCCGTTGCCGGAACCCAGGTTGGCGTTGCCGTTGTCGTTGCCGTTGCCGGAACCGAAGTTGCCGTTGCCGTTGTCGTTGCCGTTGCCGCTGCCGACATTGGCGTTGCCGTTGTCGTTGCCGTTATAGCTGCCAACGTTGCCGTTGCCATTGCCGTTGCCGTTGCCATTCGCGAAGGCAGCCGTGGCCGACGCGATCATGGCCAGAGCAGCGACAGAAACAAGAAGAGTCTTCATTGCATCCTCCGGAGGTTATTTGCTGTGCCGTCCCACAAGTCCAGCCAAATCCAGCGGGGGCCCGCAGGCCCGATCGCCGTCGGCGTAGCAGTGGTGACTTTGCGATCCGGGGGGCCAAGTTGATAAGCTGTCTATTAGGGGTAGATGGGCTTACGTGCTGCGTCGTCGCAATTTGGATCCCTGCATCGCCTCGCCGCGGCGAAGCCCTCCGCCTGAGGCCGGAGGTTTAAGCCTTTCGGTCTAGTGTCACCGAATGCGATCGGCGCCTATCAAGCCGAGCGGCCCTGACGCGTTCTGTTTGGAGCTTGGAATTGGCGCGATTTCGCACAAAGGCCGCGACCGCGCTCGTGGCGCTCTTCGTGTGTTGCTCCTCAGCGACCCACGGCGCCCGCGCCGCCGGGAACCCACTTCCTGCTTCGCAGGACCGGGTCGTCGAACAGACGACCGAGCTGAGCTGCGGTCCTGCGGCGCTTGCGACAATCCTCACGTACCAGTTCGACGATCCGGTGAGCGACGCTGAGATCGTCCGCGCGCTTTTCGAACATGTGAGTCCGGAATATGTCGAGGCGCGGCATGGTTTCTCGCTCCTCGACTTGAAGCACTACGCCGAGTCGCGCGGCTACGAGGCCGTGGGCTACGGCAATCTGACGATCGAAGAACTGGCCGGCCTCGGCCCGTCGATCGTCAAGCTTCACGACGGTACGCTCAACCACTTCGTTGTCTTTCGCGGACGCCGGGGCGGCTCCGTGCTTTTGGCCGATCCGGCACAGGGGACGCGCTCAATGGGTGAGGCTGAGTTCGAGAGGATTTGGGAAATGGGCGAGGCGTTCGTTGTCCGTCGTCCGGGCGAAAATCCGACACCCGGTCATTTGGCGACAACGGCTGCCGATTTCGATGCTGTGAGCGCGCCGCAGTAGGGGCCGCCGGCGCCTAGCCGGCGGCTAGGAGGCCGGGACTCGGTTCTCCGGCACCGTGAGCAGTACAGACCTGCGTCCGGTTGGTGGCGTGAAGCTTCTTCATGACGTTTCGAATATGCACCTTCACCGTGCTGACCGAAATATCGAGCTCGTGCGCGATGATCTTGTTCGGCTTGCCCTCCCGAAGCCGCGTCACGACCTGCAGCTCTCGGGTCGTAAACGAACGGTCGTTCGGCACCATCTGAAGGTCGGGAGCGGTCGGCTTGGGTGCCGACTGCGAAGTCGACTGTGAAAACGCGTAAGGAGCGATGAGCTCCGTCGGGATAAAGATGCCACCGGCAAGCACGAGGCCGAGCGCGGCGACCAGGATGTCGAGGGAAAGGGACGTTGGCACGTAGCCATCGGCCCCGTTGCGTATCGAGGTGACCGCGGCTGAGGCGTCAATCAAGTTCGACAGGACGAGAATCCGCGCGTGCCCGTAACGGTTTCGGATTGCCGCGATTTCTTTGGAGGCCTCGTGCTCGCCGGCGGTTGCGCCCTTGATGTCAATGAGAACCGCGTCCGGATCCTGCATTGAGGCGTCGCCGCATCGCGCGACCCCCTCGATGACGAGATCCTTGACCCGCGACTGCAACGTATAGGCGAGGCATTCGCGGCTGATCGGACTCGGATCAACCAGCAGAATCCTGTGTGGACTTCGCAAAATCTTGCGTGCCCCGACGGACAGATTTGCCGAGGTATCATCAATCGGAAAAGCGACGGCAGCCGTCGCAAGAGAGGTACTCATTTACCAGCCCCTAAGCCCGGCCCCCCAGTGCTCGTCGTCCTGGCCTAAACTACCGCTCGTCTTGTCTCGTACACCTCCGTCCGCCACGTCCGAGGTACTAACGACACGTTACATATTTGTGGGGCATTGAACAAGAGTTGTACACTACGTAGTTACCGGGCGTGCGCACTTAGCCCGGTCGGCACTTCCAAAAGGCCAGGAAAAGCGCAGGGAGTCAGCCCAAGGGATCGAAAAAGAAATTATGGCGCAATGTTGCGCAATTACGCCGCAATTGTGATTAAGCGCGCGCCAGACGCCGCGCCTCGGCTGGGGAAGGCGGTGTCGCCGAGCCGCCACATCGCCTGGAATCCGCCCTGACAGGACATGCCGCGCTGGCCCACGGCCGGTCGGGTGCCTATTCTTCTCCCCCAGGGCCGATGAGATCGTATGTACAGGCGTGTGGAGTTCCGTCGCGCGTTCATGCAGCGTGCGCCTTTTGTGGTAGTCGCGAGTCTGGCCTTCTGGGCCATGGCCTGCGCTTCGCCCGTGCTCGCGCAAATCAACGAGACGCTGACTTCCCCCTATTCGGGCGCCAACGCGGCGGACATCGTCACCACGGGTGATGCGATCCACATTACGACCAGCGGGATCGGCAGCACCATCGACCTTCTGAACTCGGGAGCCCTCAACGCGGGCGGGGACGGGATAGAGACGATCACCGGAGACGGCACGTCCTCCATCGTGATCGACAATCGCGCCCCGATCATTGCCGGAGAGACAGGGATTACAGCCCTGACCTTCGGCACCGGCAGTCCGATCACGATCAACTCCACCGGCACCATCGATGCCGGAACGCCTGGCACCGCCACGCAGATAACCTACGGCCTTCCGAACATCGACGCGAACGGCGCCTTCAACGGCGGAACCGGGAATGTCGGGGCTTTCAACGGACTCAACAACTTCGACGCCTCCAGCGGCAACGCGAACACCGGCTCGTTTAACGGAAACTTCAACGGCAACGACAATACCGGCGCCGGCAACGGATTGAACAACGGCAACAACAACACCGGCGCCTTCAACGGGAATTGGAACGGCAACGGCAACACCGGTGACAACAACGGCCTCGGCAACGGCAACGGCGACACCGGGGCGTTCAACGGCAATCAGAACGGCAATGGCAACTCTACGAGTGGAGCCGGCAACAGCAACGGCAGCGGCAATAACGGCACCGATAATGGCGTCGGCAACGGCAACGGCACGCTTATAGTCACCAACTCGTCGTTCGGGCAGATCGGGATTTTCGCGACGACCCTAGGCGATAACAGCAGCATCAATATATCGTCCGGAAATGTGAACGCCGGCATGATCGGTGTTTTCGGCCAGACGCTCGGCGCGTCGAGCAACCTGTCGATCACGACGCGTGGCGATGTGAATGCCGGGGATTTCGCGGTGTTCGGGCTCACCGTGAAGAACGGCAGTGCTTTGTCGATCACCACTGACGGGAAGGCGAATGCCAAGGGCTTTGGCATCTTCGGCCTGACGCTCGGGACCGGGGCGGATCTGAAGATCAATGCCAACGGCCAAACGAGCGGCGGCGAATACGGGATACTGGGCGCCGCCGTCGCCAGCCGCGCCGACATCGGCGTGGGCGGAGCGGTCTCCGGCGGCAGCTTCGGCGTGTTCCTGAACTCCGGCACGGGGTCATCGATAAACGTGGCGTCCGGCGGCTCGATCTCCGCCGGCAACGACCGCGCCATCCATGTGGAGGGGGCGGCGACAGCGATCGACAATTCCGGGACGATCCGCGGCTTCGTAGAATTGACCGGCCAATCTGACACGTTCGACATCCGTGACACGGGATTGTTCGACGCACGCATGACCTCCGACTTCGGTGCCGGTACTGACCGGCTGACGAACGCCGGCACGATCAGGGCCGCGACCGATGCCGGAACCCTCGAGACGGTTGGGTTCGTCGGCTTGGAAAGCCTCGTCAACGGCAGCCTGAGCGGCGGGCCCGGGCTTATCAGCCTCTCTGACGGACAAGCCGGCGACTGTCTCGTCATCAACGGCACGGATTGTTCGACGTTCGCCAGCGGTGCTTCATTCGTGGGGCAGGGGAGCTCCTCCCTTGCAGTCGATGCCTACCTCGCCGGTGGCGCGGCAGGGACTTCCGACACGCTTCTGATCAACGGCGACGCGTCGGGCCACACGACCGTGCTCGTGCACAACACCAATCCCGACCCCTCGCCGAACTTCGTCGGCATCCCGGTCGTGAAGGTGACGGGCGCAACCAGCGAAAGCGACTTCGACCTGGACAAGCCGCTCACCGCCGGCTTCTTCACCTGGGACCTGTTTCTCGATACGAGCCCGGCGAGCTTTGACCAGCACGAGCTTGTGACGGTCGGGTTTGGACCCGGCGCCTTCGAAATGCCGATGGCGCTGACCGCGGCGCAGGACATCTGGCACAACTCCTCCGCCACCGTTTGGCTCGACCGTCAGGCGGACCTCAGGATCTGTCTCGCCATGCAGGACGCCCGCCGCGCCGGCGACACGGCCGGCTCCGAGTGCAAGGTGAAGCCCGGCGTCTGGGCCAAGGGGCAGGGAGCATGGGTCAGCCGCGACGGCGGCACGCAAAGCTTCACCGCGCAAGGCCGCAATTACAGCTTCGACCGCGGCTACGACCTGTCGCTCAGCGGTCTCGTCAGCGGAGTCGACGGCGGCTGGGACAACGTGCTCGGCACGAACGACACGGCGCTGCTTGGCCTGATGGGCGGCTACATCGACACCGACGTCAACTTCAACGGAGGGACGCGATGGGCTCTCAAGGGGCCGATTCTCGGCGCCTATGCGACCTACCTGAATGAAGGTTTCTACTTCGACACGCTCTTCAAGGCGGATTTCCTTGGCGTCGATGTCTACGGCAACAACCTTGGCGGCAACGGCAAGACCAATCTGGTCAATCTGGGCGTACGCATCGACTCCGGGTATCAGGTCGCGCTGGGCGGCGGCTACTTCATCGAGCCGCAGGTCATGCTCGCCGGCGTTAGAAGCCGCATCGACGACCTCGACATCTTCGGCGGCACGGTCGCCTTTGACACAGCGGAGAGTCTGCGCGGCCGTCTCGGCGCGCGGACCGGCTTCGCCTATGAGACGCGCACACTGGCTCTGGTGCCGGATGTGACGATGTCCGTCTGGCGCGAGTTCCAGGGAGACAACAAGGCGACGATCAGCCCGCCGAGCGTCGGCGACCTGACAGTCGCACAGGACGCAGGCTCCACCTTCGGTGAGGTTGCGCTCGGCCTGAACGCCGTCAGCCGGACTACGAGCTGGTCGGCTTTCGCCCGCGGCCATGTGCAGTTCGGCGAGGACTACCTCGGATCGGCCGTTCGTGCCGGCTTCCGCTACGCCTGGTGAGGCGAGCACTGGTCTTCGCGGCACGATCAGGATAGTCAGCCGCTTCCCCGCGACATCGGCCGAGCGCGCACGCTTTGCTTGATCGTCGACATGCCGGAGACAGGGGAAACGGGAGAGAGCGTGTACGATCTGATCATCTTCGATTGCGACGGCGTGCTGATCGACAGCGAGGTGATCAGCACGCACACGCTGCGCAACGCGCTCGCCGCGCACGGACTCGACGTCGACATCGGCTACGTGCGCAGGACCTATCTCGGGCGCGCGATGTCGATGGTGAAGGACGACTACCGGCGGCAGATCGGCCACGACCTCGACGCGGGCTTTGAAGACGATTTCCTTGAGCGTCTGTTCACGGCCTTTCGCCGCGAGCTTTCTCCGATGCCCGGCGTGAAGGAGCTTCTTGCCGGATTGACGGTGCCCTCGTGCGTGGCGACGAGCAGCAGCATGGAGCGCGCCACCGTATCGCTTGAGGTGACGGGTCTTCTGTCGTCTTTCGCGGGCAGGATCTTTTCCGCATCCATGGTCGCGCATGGCAAGCCGGCGCCCGATCTCTTTCTCCATGCGGCGCGTGCGCTCGGGGCGGATGCGGGCCGCTGTCTCGTCATCGAGGACAGCGATGTCGGCGTTCTCGCAGCGCAAACCGCCGGGATGGCGGTTTGGCGCTTCGTCGGTGGCAGCCATTTCGAGGATCGTACCGCCGCGATAAACCAAGATTCCGACATCCCGGCATTCGCCAGCATGGAGACCATGGCGGCGGCGCTTCGCTGAGACTAGGCTGAAGGCGTGCAGGAAAAATACCATCATCCGCGGAAGAAGGGCGGCAAGCCCGAGATCGCGAGCGAGCGCCTCGACGATGCGGCGCGCGCCGGCTGGCTCTATTACGTCGCCGGCAACACGCAGGACGAAGTTGCCCAGAAGCTCGGCGTATCGCGCCAGACCGCGCAGCGGCTCGTCTCGATGGCGGTGTCCGAGCGGTTGATCAAGGTTCGCCTCGACCATCCGATCGCGCACTGCATGGAGCTTGCGACGCGGCTCAAGCAGAAATTCGGGCTGACGCTTTGCGAGGTGGTGCCGAGCGACCCGGGGGGGCATTCGGTCAGCGTCGGCATCGCCGAGGCGGCGGCCGCCGACATGGAGCAGCGGCTGAAGTCGCTGCATCCGATCGTCGTCGCGATCGGTAGCGGCCGCTCGCTGCGTGCAGCGGTCGAGCAGCTTCCGCCGCTCGATTGCCCGCACCACAAGATCGTCTCGCTGGTCGGCAACATCGCCGCCGACGGTTCCGCGTCCTTCTACGATGTGATCGTGCGCTTCGCCGACGCGGTTCAGGCGCCGCACTATCCGATGCCGCTTCCCGTCATCGCCTCGACCGCGCATGAGCGCGATCTCTTCTTCGAGCAGCCGTCGGTCCGGCACGTGATGAGTCTCGCGACAAGCGCCGACGTGACCTATGTCGGCGTCGGCGATCTCGGAGAGCATCCGCCGTTGCTCCAGGATCGCTTCATCACCGACAAGGAGTTGCGGATCTTGAACAAGGCCGGCGCCGTCGGTGAAATCGTCGGATGGGCGTTCGACGCGGAAGGCCGTCTGATCGAGGGACTCACGAACGACCGGGTCGCGAGCGTGAGGCTGGATCAGCCCGCGCGGCGGCTTACGATCGGCGTCTCCATGGGCGAGGCCAAGGTCAAGGCGATTGCCGCTGCGCTGAAAGGCAAATGGCTGTCGGGGCTTATCACCGACGAGTGGACAGCGGAGCAGCTCCTCCCCGAGCGCGCGTGACGCGCTGCAGCACAAGATTCAATTGACAGTCGCGAGCCTTCTTGCGAGCATTTGCCTGCGATAAGGGCAAATGCCCACATGACCGCATAGGGAGGAACTCATGACGATGGCCTTTCGTGCCCTCCTCAGCGCCTGCGCAATCGCTGCCTTGACGGCTTCGGCCTCGGCTCAGACCGAGCTCACCATCGCGACCGTCAATAACGGCGACATGATCCGCATGCAGAAGCTGACGGACGACTTCACCGCGATGAACCCGGACATCAAGCTCAACTGGGTGACGCTGGAGGAGAACGTTCTCCGCCAAAAAGTGACGACCGACATCGCGACCAAGGGCGGCCAATATGACGTGCTGACGATCGGCACCTACGAGGTGCCGATCTGGGCAAAGCAGGGTTGGCTTGTCGCGCTCGACAACCTCGGCGCCGACTATGACGTGGAAGATCTCCTGCCGGCCATCCGCGGCGGCCTGTCGGTCGACGGCAAGCTCTACGCCGCGCCGTTCTACGGCGAGTCGAGCTACGTCATGTACCGCACCGACCTGATGGAGAAGGCCGGGCTGAAGATGCCCGACGCCCCGACTTGGGATTTCATCAGGGACGCGGCGGACAAGATGACCGACCGCGCCAACGGCATCAACGGCGTCTGCCTGCGCGGCAAGGCCGGCTGGGGCGAGAACATGGCCTTCCTGACGGCGATGTCTAACTCGTTCGGCGCTCGCTGGTTCGACGAGAAGTGGCAACCGCAGTTCGACCAGCCGGAATGGAAGAACACGCTGCAGTTCTATGTCGACCTGATGAAGGCCGATGGTCCTTCCGGCTCCTCCTCCAACGGCTTCAACGAGAACCTGACCCTGTTCCAGCAGGGCAAGTGCGGCATGTGGATCGACGCGACGGTCGCCGGTTCTTTCGTGACCGATCCGAAGAATTCGACGGTCGCCGACAAGGTCGGTTTCGCGCTCGCGCCCGACAACGGCCTCGGCAAGCGCGGCAACTGGCTGTGGGCATGGTCGCTTGCAGTTCCCGCCGGCTCGCAGAAGGTCGATGCCGCCGAGAAGTTCATCTCGTGGGCGACCAGCAAGCACTATGCTGAACTCGTCGCCAGCAAGGAAGGCTGGGCCAACGTGCCTCCGGGGACGCGCACGTCGCTCTACAACAACCCGGAGTACACGAGCGCGGCGCCGTTCGCGGCGATGACGCTGGCCTCGATCAACGCGGCTGACCCTCAGCATCCGACTGTCAAGCCCGTGCCCTATACCGGCGTGCAGTTCGTCGCGATCCCCGAGTTTCAGGGTCTCGGCGACACGGTTGGCCAGATCTTTTCGGCGGCGCTCGCCGGGCAGTCGAGCGTCGACGACGCGCTGAAGCAGGCGCAGGATGTGGCGACCCGCACGATGACTAAGGCCGGCTACATCAAGTAGGTTTCCTCCCAAGAGCCAAGGGGCTGCCCGGATCGTCCTTGTGTCGACCGGACAGCCCCGAAATCCGACGGAACGCACGAACGCACGTAGTTCCGTTGCATGAATGACGCCGCAGCCGCGCGATCGGGAATACCCGGAGCGGTGACCGGCAGATAGCGAGCAGCGTCCGCCAGAGGCGCGCCCGCGGAGGAGGGGAGAGACATGGCGACCGCAAACACCCGCAACTTGGCGCGCGCGATGCTGGCGCCCTCGGTGGTGGCCCTGTTCATCTGGATGATCGTACCGCTGGCGCTGACCCTTTGGTACTCGTTCCAATTCTACAATCTCCTCAATCCCATCAACAGCGGCTTCGCCGGCTGGTCCAACTACTACTACTTCCTCACCGACCCATCGTTCTTCCAGGCGTTCGGCAACACGCTGATCCTCACCGTCTCGGTGCTCGCGATCACGGTGATCGGCGGGATATTCCTGGGAATGCTGCTCGATCAGGGGATCTACGGCCAGGGGATCGTCCGCATCCTCGTCATTTCGCCCTTCTTCATCATGCCGACGGTCGCCGCGCTGGTGTGGAAGAACATGCTGCTCGATCCGAATTACGGCATCTTCGCCTGGATCACCACGCGCTTCGGCATTGCGCCGATCCCATGGCTTGAAAGCTATCCGCTGTTCTCCGTCATCGTCATCGTGTCGTGGGAGTGGCTGCCGTTTGCGACGCTGATCCTGCTGACGGCGCTGCAGTCGCTCGACGCGGAGCGCAAGGAAGCGGCCGAGATGGACGGGGCCAACGTCATCAGCCTGTTCTTCTACATCGTGCTGCCGCACCTGGCGCGCGCCATAACCGTCGTCATTCTGATCGAGACGATCTTCCTGCTCTCGGTGTTCGCGGAAATCCTCGTCACGACCAGCGGCGGCCCCGGCTACGCCTCAACCAACATCACCTACCTGGTCTATCACCAGGCGCTGCTCGACTACGACGTCGGCGGCGCTTCGGCGGGCGGCGTGATCGCGGTCATCCTCGCCAACATCGTCGCGATTTTCCTGGTCCGCATCGTCGGCAAGAACCTGGACGCCTAGAGGAGACAGCCATGGCCCGCGCCGCCACACCGCAAAGGAAATGGATCTCCACGATCTTCGCCTGGGTCGTGGCGCTGCTGATCTTCTTCCCCATCCTTTGGACGATCCTGACCTCCTTCAAGACCGAGGGCGACGCCATCCTCTTTCCGCCGGCGTTCCTGCCGCCGCACTGGACGCTGGAGAACTACTTCGAGGTCCAGTCACGCTCCGATTATTTCGGGCACTTCTACAACTCGGTCGTCATCGCTGTCGGCTCGACGGTGCTAGCCCTTCTCGTCGCGGTGCCGGGCGCCTGGTCGATGGCGTTCTCTCCGACCAAGCGGACGAAGGACATCCTGATGTGGATGCTGTCCACCAAGATGATGCCGGCGGTCGGCGTGCTCGTGCCGATCTACCTGATCTTCAAGAACCTTGGCCTGCTCGACAGTCTGAGCGGTCTCACGGTGGTCCTGGCGCTGATCGACCTGCCGATCGTGATCTGGATGCTCTACACCTACTTCAAGGAGATCCCGGTCGACATCCTTGAGGCGGCGCGCATGGACGGCGCGGTGCTTGTGGAAGGAGATCGTCTATGTGCTCTTGCCGATGGCGGTTCCCGGCATCGCATCGACCATGCTCCTGAACATCATCCTCGCCTGGAACGAGGCGTTCTGGACACTGAACCTGACAGCGGCCAAAGCCGCTCCGCTCACCGCCTTCATCGCCTCCTTTTCAGCCCCTGAGGGCCTGTTCTGGGCGAAGCTGTCGGCGGCCTCCACCCTCGCCATCGCGCCCATCCTGCTGCTCGGCTGGTTCAGCCAGAAGCAGCTGGTGCGCGGCCTCACCTTCGGTGCCGTGAAATGATCTCAGCCAACTCGGGAGCCTGGTGATGGGCCGCATCGTTCTCAAGAACGTCCGCAAGATCTTCGGCGAGGTCGAGGTCATCCCCGGCGTCGATCTGGAGATCAACGACGGCGAGTTCGTCGTCTTCGTCGGCCCCTCCGGCTGCGGCAAGTCCACGCTGCTCCGTCTGATCGCCGGGCTCGAGGACGTCAGCGGCGGCGCCATCGAGATCGACGGCGTCGACGTTGCCAGGGAGCCGCCGGCCAAGCGCGGGCTGTCCATGGTCTTCCAGTCCTACGCGCTCTATCCGCACATGACCGTTCGCGGCAACATCGCCTTCCCGCTGAAGATGGCTGGGCAGGAGAAGGACGTGATCGAGGCCAAGGTGCAGAAGGCGGCCGCGACGCTGAACCTGACCAACTATCTCGACCGGCGGCCCGGCCAGCTCTCCGGCGGGCAGCGCCAGCGCGTCGCCATCGGCCGCGCCATCGTGCGCGAACCGAAGGCGTTTCTCTTCGACGAGCCGCTGTCCAATCTCGATGCGGCGCTGCGCGGCCAGATGCGGCTGGAGATCTCGGAGCTTCACAACACGCTCGCCACGACCATGGTCTATGTGACGCACGATCAGGTCGAGGCGATGACCATGGCCAACAAGATCGTCGTGCTGAACGCCGGCCGCATCGAGCAGGTCGGCAGCCCGCTCGAGCTTTATGAGACTCCGGCCAACCTTTTCGTCGCCGGATTCATCGGCTCGCCGAAGATGAATCTCATCGCGGGTGCCGCCGCGGCGAAGCTCGGCGCCCCCACGATTGGCGTCCGCCCCGAACACCTCGAAGTCTCGGGCGAAAAGGGGACGTGGGAGGGTACGGTCGAGATTGCCGAGCATCTCGGCTCCGATACCTTCGCTTATGTTTCCGTCAACGGAGTTGGCCGCCTCACCGTACGGGTCTCCGGCGAGTATCCGCTGTCTGTCGGTACGCGCATCTGGTTGACCCCGAGGTCTGAGCATATTCATCGCTTCGACGCCAAGGGACAGGCGGTTGGCTAACGGGATCGAGGGCAAGAATGTATCTTGAGAAACTGAAGCTGGACGGTCGCGTCGCGGTCGTGACCGGCGCGGGGCAGGGAATAGGCGCCGCCTGCGCCCGCGCGCTTGGCGAGGCCGGCGCAGTCGTCATCGTCGCCGACATGGCCGCCGACCGGGCCGAGACGACGACCGCCGATCTCCGCGGTATCGGGATCAAGGCCTATGCGGCCACGCTCGACGTGACGAAGTCGAAGGATGTCGACGCGATGGCGGACAAGATCCTGAAGGATCACGGCCGCGTCGATATCCTGGTCAACAATGCCGGCGTGGCGAGAAGCGATGTCCGCGCCGAGGACACCAGCGACGACCACTGGCGCTTCCACATGGACGTCAATGTCGACGGCCTGTTCTGGTGCTGCCGCGCCTTCGGCCGCCAGATGCTGAAGCACGGCTCGGGCTCGATCGTGAATATCGGCTCGATGTCCGGGTACATCGTCAACAAGCCGCAGCCGCAGGCGTTTTACAACGCCTCGAAGGCTGCGGTTCATCACCTGACGAGGTCGCTCGCCGCCGAATGGGCAAAGCGCGGCGTGCGGGTGAACGCCGTTGCGCCAACCTATATCGAGACGCCGCTCACCTCGTTCGGCATCAACGAGAGCCCGGAGATGTACAAGGTCTGGCTGGAAATGACGCCGATGGGCCGCGTCGGCCAGCCGGAGGAGATCGCCTCCGTCGTGCACTTCCTCGCTTCCGACGCCGCGAGCCTGATGACCGGCTCGATCGTGCTCGCCGACGGCGGCTACACCTGCTGGTAAGCGCCCGTCCGGTTCGCCATGTGCGAACCGGACCCTTTGCCCGCTGCGTTATTTGCGCGGCAACCCGTCGCGCCAGGCCATCACTTCGAGCTCGACCCTGACCGCGTCCATCACCGGCACCACCGGCCGCGCCTCGAAGGTGAAGGCCGGGAGCATCGAGCAGAGCTTGTGGACCTCAAGCGGATCGTCGCAGTCGAGGAGCATGTAGCCGCCCCAGTCGCCGACGCGCACGACGAACATCTCGATCTTGAAATTGTCGGGCGCCGTCCACTGCGTAAAGACGTCCAGGATGCGCTTCTGGGCGTTCTCGTACTCCATGGGCGAGCCCTGCGGGCGTTCGTTCCAGCTGACTACATATTTCATCTGCGATCTCCATTCTCTTCGGGAAATCAAAGAGTTATTTGGTCGTGCCCGAAGTCCGGCGCGCAAAGTGGCCCGGCTCACGTTCGCAGATTGCCCGCGACGGCGCGGGCTGACATGGGGTTAATTCCCTATGCGGGGGAAGCAGACTGCATGAGGCCGCGCTCCAGCGCGAAGAGTGCCGCCCCGGCGCGGGTTGCGACGCCGATCTTGGAGTAGAGGTTCTGGATGTGGTTGTCGGCGGTCTTGGGCGAGATATCGAGCCGGCGGGCCGCTTCCTTCGCCGTATGTCCGGCCGCGATCAGCCGCAGCACCTCGATCTCGCGCGGAGTGAGCCCCGCGATCCGCTCGCCAGCCGCGCGGCGGGACGATTGACCCGCGGCGGTAAGAACCGCCTCCGTGGCCTCCGCGCAGAGCTTCCCCTCTTTGACCAGCGCGCGGAGCTTCGCTGCCGCTGCCGCGTCGCTGAGGGCCTGACGATGCGGTCGCGCCTCGCGCGCCGTCTGGAAGGCCTCCGCCGCGGCAAGGATGCGCGCGGCGGGCGACAGGTCGCTGGCGCGTGCGTAGCGGTGATAGCCGCTTCCATCGAGGCGCTCGTGATGGCGAAGAACCAGGCCCGCGACCGCTTTGCCTTCGTCTCCGAGAGAAAAGAGCGCGCGCTCTCCGTGATAGGGATGAAGGTGCGCGGCGTCGGTTTCGCGCGCCGTCAACGCGCCGGCGCGCATCCACGTAGAGACCGGCACAGCCAACTCGCCGATGTCATGCGTGTAGGCGGCCCAGCGGATATCGCGGATGTCGGAAGCCGGAAGGCCCATCTGTTTGCCCGCCGCGTCGGCAAGCGCCGCAACGGCGCGCGAATGCCCGAACGTGAAGGGCATCCGCATGTCGACCATGTCGGCGATAGCCAGATAGGCCTCCTCGCACGCCTCCTCGTCGAGCACCGCATGCGGACGAGGTTCGAGCGCCAGGATCGTCTCGCGGTCGGCCGGCTGATCGAGTCCCGCGAGATACCGTTCGGGGTCCGCAAGGAAAAGGTCGGCCAGCTCAAACTCATAGGCGCCGCCGCGGCGCTTGGCGATCACCGCGGCCATGGTCTCGGGGCCATGGGCCTCGGTCAGCGCGATGACGTCCTGCGCCAAAGTCACAAGCCGGACTGGCAGCTTCACGGCGTCGCCCTTCAGGCCCCGCGGCAGCCCGTGCCCATCCCAGCGCTCGTAGAGCTGACCGAGATTTTCGCGGGTTTCGTCTGAAAGACCGATCCGCTCCGCGATCCTTTGCGCGACCTCGCAATGGCCGGCCAGAATGGGAACGCTCACCTGCAACGCTTCGGCAAGGCCCGTTTGCACGGCCTGTGCGAGCTCGTCCGGCGGCGCGCCCGCGAATAGGCGTGCGAAGGCGCGGGTGAAGACTTCGACGATCTCCGAATGGCTCCCCATGTCAATGCGGGCAAGATCCTGGCGAAGCGCAATCTCGTCGCCAAACGCCGACGCCAAGAGGTGTGTGTCCGCATTGCATCCGATGTAGCGGAGCAGGGCCTGGTGGTAGACATTGCGGCGCTCGTGCCGGTCGAGGCCCGCGGCGTCGGCGAGCCGCATCGCCAGCACGCAGGACCTGAGCGCAAAATCCCGCGACTGGCCGGTGGCCAAGTCCGTCGCATAGGCGAGCACCATCAAGAAATCAGTGCGCCGAAATGCCGGTGCCGCCATTTGAGTTCGTCCCACCCCCGACGAAGGAAAGCCTAACCCGAATTTCGTCCTCCGGGCTGCGCAATTTTGGGCGGATTTCGGCGCCTTCCAGCGGCCCATTCCACCCGCCGGGCAGTCAGCGTAGCTTGATGAAGACGGTTCCGTCCTCGATCTTCACCGGATAGGTCCTGAGATCGACGCAGGCCGGCGCGCCGAGTGCCTTGCCGGTTTTGTAGTTGAAACGCCCGTTGTGTTTCGCGCACTCGATGATGTCGCCCATCACGAAGCCGTCGGCGAGCGGAAACGCCTCATGCGTGCAGCTTCCGTCGCTGGCGAAGTATTCGTCCTCGGGGCTGCGGTAGATGGCGAAGACATGACCGTCATGCGCGAACTCCGTCACGTCCTCTTTGAGGATGTCGTCGGTCTTGCAGGCGACGATCCAGTCCTCCGCGCTCAATTGAAGCCTCCGCGAATAGGCCTACGCCGCCGCAAGGTTCGCTTTCGGCGCGGCCGGCTCGAAGGGCGGTGCGCCATCGGGAAGCTTGCGGACCACATGATAGGCCGGGTCCTTCACTTGCCGAAGCAGCGTCGGAATGATCTCGCGATAGGCATCGAGAAGGCCGCGATAGGGCGGCGGCGAATAGGCCTTCATCTCCTCGTGGAGCTTGGGCAGTGCGTGATATGGCACCATCGGAAACATGTGGTGCTCGACGTGATAGTTCATGTTCCAGTAAAGGAATCGCAGCACCGGGTTCATCTTGACCGTGCGCGCGTTCAGGCGATGGTCGAGCACGTCTTCAGCGAGCCCGGCATGCTGCGTCAGCCCGAAGACGAGATAGAGCCATCCGCCATAGACCGAAGGCAGGATGCCGACATACATCGCCGGTAGGATCGACCCGGTCCAGAAGCAGGCGACGACCACCGCCGCCCAGATCTCGACCCAGATGCGCGCCGTCCTGAACACCTTCGGGTATTCGGACTCCGGGATGTACACCTTCTCCTCCGGATGCAGGTTTCCGAAGCAGTGCATGAAGACGCGGCCGATCTCCTTCGGCCCGCTCTTCAGGATGAGAAGGCTCATGAGGATGCCGGGAATGTCCGGCGGCCGCGGTACCGCGATCTCCGGATCGCGGCCGACGATGATCGTGTCGGTGTGGTGGCGCGCGTGGCTCCAGCGCCACGGCGTCGGCTCGCGCAGCACCATGAACGAAGCGATCTGGTAGATGACGTCGTTCATCCAGCGCGTCTTGAAGGCGGTGCCGTGGCCGCATTCGTGCCAGCGCGAATCGGAGGATGAGCCATAGAGCACGCCGTAGGCGGCGAAGCACGGCACCGCCCACCATGTGCCCCAGGTCAGGTAGCCAAGGCCCCCGGTGACGGCGAAGGCCGCGAACCAGATCAGCGTGTCGCGGATCGCCGGCCCGTCCGAGCGCTGCATCAGCTCCTTCAGGCGTTTGCGCGGGATAGGGCAGGCGTACCAGATCGCCGTGGCAAGCCCGCGCTCCACGGCGCGCTTCGATTCGCTGCCGACGAGGCTGTAATCGCGTCTCTTGAGCTCGCTGCCCATCGTCAATTCCCCGCGCCGGCCGGCAGTCCGGCTGCGCGTCCGCGTTCCTCCAAGCTGGAACATAGCAGACTTTTCTGTGCCACAAGACCTGACGCGGATCGGCGGTCGGGCCGGCCGGTTCCTTCATGCTACGATGTCCAGGGCCAGTCGGCCGCTGCGGCAATTTCCGGAGAGGTCTGCAAGATGGAAGTCGGGTTCATTGGTATTGGCGGCATGGGCTCGGCCATGGCGGAGCGCCTGCTCGCCGCCGGGCACGGCGTGCGCGCATGGAACCGCTCGTCCGGCCCGGCCGAAGAGCTGGCGAAGAAAGGTGCGACGCAGGCCAAAACGCCGGCCGAGGCATTCGCCGGCGACGCCGTCGTCACCATGCTCGCGAACGACGAAGCGGTCCGCTCGGTGATCCTCGACACGGACCTTCTCGAACGCGCGCCGAAGGGCCTCATCCACATCGTCATGGCGACGATCTCGCTCGATCTCGGCAAGGAGCTCGCCACCGCGCACAAGAAGCACGGCGTCGCCTATGTCGCAGCGCCCGTGCTCGGCCGGCCGGACGCCGCCGCTGCTGGCAAGCTCAACATCCTCGCGGCCGGCGACGCCGCGTCGGTGGCGCGCGTGGAGCCGCTTTTCGCCGCGATGGGCCAGAAGACCTAGAACGTTGGAGAGAAACCCGAGGCCGCGAACGCGACTAAGCTCGCCTGCAACTTCACACTGGCCTGCGCGATCGAGACCCTCTCCGAAGCCTTCGCGCTCGGCGAGCGTAACGGCGTTCAGGCGAAGGACCTCTTCGACATCCTGACCGGCACGCTTTTCGCCGCGCCCGCCTACAAGAGCTATGGGCAGCTCATCCTCGACCGCAACTTCGAGCCGGCGCTCTTCAAGACCGTGCTCGGGCTGAAGGACGTGCGCCTGGCGCTCGCGGCCGGGGAGGCGGCGGGCGTGCCGCTCCCCTTTGCCAGTGTCGTGCGTGACAATCTGGTCGACGCGATCGGTCACGGCGATGGCGAGAAGGACTGGTCGTCGCTGTCGCTGGTCGCGCGCCGCAGGGCCGGATTGGAATAAACTCCACGCTTGTCGTCAACCTGGCAATCCATCCCGTCGCGGCTGCTCTTACCCCGCGCGTTTCCTGAAGAGGGGCTTAAGAGTCTCGTAGAGCGCTCGGAACTCCGCGTAGCCGTTTTCGTAGATCGCGACGTTCGCGGGGTCGGGCGTGATCGTCGCGCCGCGGCGTGAGAGCTTTGCCACATCGCGCCAGTCGTCTGCTGCGCCCGACGCCATCGCCGCCACCCACGCCGCGCCGACCGACGAGCCGTGCGCGGCCTCGAGCACCGTCACCGGGGCTTGCAGCACGTCGGCGATGATCTGCATCCAGACTAGGCTTTGCGAGCCGCCGTCGGAGGCGAAGAAGCGCTTCGGCGCATGGCCGATCTCCGCAAAGACCTCGACGTGGTGGCGGAAGCCGTAGGCGATCGCTTCCAGCATCGCGCGCCAGAGATGCCCCGCGCCGTGCCCGAGGCTGAGGCCGGTGAAGGTGCCGCGCGCGAAGGGGTCGTGAAGCGGCGTCTTCTCTCCCAGGAAATATGGGAGCGCGGTGACGCCTCCGCTCCCCGCTGGTACGGAAGCGGCGAGCGCGTCGAGCTTCGCGTGTGGCTTGCAGCTGACGTCAGGGGCAAGCAGCGCGGCGAGCCAGTTCAGCGCCGAGCCCGACGCCGCCATGCAGCCGTTCGGCGCAAAGAGCTTTGGGACGATGTGATAGTCGAGGAAGAGCTGCGGGTCAGGCCGCGCGGCGTCCGCCGCCATGATGATGTCGCCGGCGCCGCCGAACTTCAGGAGCACGTCGCCCGGCTCGACGATGCCCGCCGCGAGCGCCGATGCGATGTGGTCCGCGGCGCCGCCGAAGACCGGCAGGCCTTGCGGAAGCCCTGTCGCAGCGGCTGCCTCCGCGGTCACCCGCCCGAGCATATCCTGCGGTGCGTGCACCGGCGGAATCGCGGATCGTGGAAGATGCGTCAGCGCAACGAGATCATCTGCGATTTGATTGTCGGCGAGGTCGATCAGCCCGGCTTCGAGCGCCCAGTTCTGCTCGACGCCGCGAACGCCGGTGAGCTTCCAGTTGATGAAGTCGTAGGAGCCGAAGACCGTCGCGATCTTCGCGAACATCTCGGGCTCGTGCTTCTCCAGCCAGCGCGACTTCGCGGCGATAAGCTGCTGGTTGATGCCGTTGCCGGCGCGCTTCAGGAACGCCGACTCTTCGACCTCCGCTGCAAGCTCCGCGACTTCCGCCGCGCTTCGCCCGTCGCTTTGCTGAATGCTCGGTCGCAGGATCGCGCCCCTGTCATCGAGCGCGACGAAAGCCGGCACCATTCCAGTGACGCAGAGCCCCGCAAGTTTCTGCGGCTCCAGTTGCGGGGTCAGCTCGCGCAGAACCGCGCAGGAATTCGCCCACCATTCTTGCGGGTCTTCCTCTGCCCAGCCGGGATGCGGCGAAGAGAGTGTCGTCGGGCGCGAAGCGGTTGCGGCGATCCTGTCCGGCAGCTCGACAAGGATGCCGATCGTCGACGTCGTTCCGATGTCGAGACCGATGACCAGCGCGTCGGAGGTATTCGCCATCGCTCAGCGGAGCGTCGCGACTTTGTCCATGAAGCGCTTCACCCGCGCGCCGTCGACCGGGTTCCAGGTGTTGCCGTCGATCTTGAAATGCGTGCCGATCACGCAACCTTCGGCGATCGCGAAGGTGTCGGCGACATTGTCGATGTTGACGCCGGTATTCGCGAGGACGGGAATGTCGGAGGGCACGGCGGCGCGTACCTTCTTCAGGTCCGATATTTCGGCCGATTGTCCGGTCAGCGGCCCGGAGACGAGGATCGCGTCGGCAAGCGAGGAGAAGGCGGCGCTCTTGGCGCGAAGCTCGATCGGGCGCGTATCGAGCGACGTCGCGAACTCGGCGTTGACGTTGAAGAGGATCTTCAGGTCCGGACGGCCGAGATTGCGGCGGAGCGTCAGCGCGTCCGCGGCGTTCGGCTGCCAGAGCCCCATGTCGGAGGCGAAGAGCCCGGTCATGATCTCGCGCGCGAACTGCGCTCCGGTCGCGCAGGCGATGGCGACCGAGGCCGAAGCGTCCCAGAGATAATTCACGCCGAACGGCACTTTCAGCATCGGCTTCGCCGCCGTGACGATTGCGGTCATCGCCGCGATGCCCGCCTGCGTTGCCGTGAAGCGGTAAGGGCGGTCGTTCTCGTTGCCGAACATGATCGCATCGACGCCGCCGGCCTGCAGCTTCTCGATATCGGCGGCGACGCCATCGACGAGCTTCGCCATGCCGCCGTCTGACGTCGTAGAGCGGCGTGCCGGGAAGCGCGCCGATATGCGCCATGGCGATGACGACCTTCTGACGATGTACCGAAGAAATCGAATATCATGCAGGCTCCCGTGGAGGCCGAGTCCAAGCGGCTTGATCGCCGGCGGCCTGCGTGACTCTTGGCTGCGGAGAGAGCCGTTTGCAAGGACGCTGACGAAAGCCGCGGGGGCAGGGGGCCGATGAGCATATTCAGTCTTGAGGGCAGGCGTGCGCTGGTGACGGGTGGCGCCAAGGGGATCGGCGCGGCGATCGTGCGGGCGCTGGCGGCGGGAGGCGTCCGCGTGGCGGTCGCTGACCTCGATCTCGCCGCCGCTTCGGAATTGGCCGAGGAGGTCGGCAGCGGGGCGCTCGCCGTCGAGATCGACGTCCGCCACCGCTCCTCGGTCGAAAAGGCGCTGAAGGCCGGGATCGACGGCCTGGACGGCCTCGACATCCTCGTCGCCAACGCCGGCGTCTCCACCATGCGCCGTGCACTCGACCTGACCGACGACGACTGGGACTTCAACATGGACGTGAACGCGCGCGGCGTGTTCCTGGCGAACCAGATCGCCTGCCGGCATTTCCTCTCGACGCAGAAGAAAGGCGTCATCGTCAACACTGCGTCGCTCGCGGGGAAGGTCGGCGCGCCGCTTCTTGCGCACTATTCGGCGTCGAAATTCGCCGTGCTCGGCTGGACGCAGGCGCTGGCGCGCGAGATGGCGGAGCACGGCATCCGCGTGAACGCCGTCTGCCCAGGCTTCGTGAAGACCTCGATGCAGGAACGCGAGATCGTCTGGGAGAGCGAGCTTCGCGGCATGACGCCGGAGGCGGTCCGCGCCGAATACGTGTCGCTGACGCCGCTCGGCCGCATCGAGGAGCCGGAGGACGTGGCGAAGGTCGTGCTCTTCCTCGCCTCCGACGCCTCCGGCTTCATGACCGGCCAGGGGATCAACGTCACCGGCGGCGTCAGGATGGATTGAGCGCCAGCGGAATGAAGAGTCACGACCGCTACGACTACTCGCCGATCGTCGGCCGCCGGACATACGACTGGCCGAACGGCAAGCGGCTTGCCGTCTATCTCGGGTTAAACCTCGAGCATTTTGCCTTCGGGGAAGGGCTCGGCGCGGAGCTTGCGCCGTCCGCGCAGCCAGACGTCTTGAACTACGCGTGGCGCGACTATGGCAACCGCGTCGGCGCCTGGCGGCTCATCGAGCTTTTCGAGACGCACCGAACTGGCCGGCGTCGGTGCTCGTCAACACCGCGCTCTACGACCATGCGCCGGAGCTTGTCGCGGCGTTCCGTAAGCGCGGCGACGAGATCGTCGGCCACGGCCGCACCAACTCGGAGCGGCAAAGCGCGCTCGACGAGGCAGGCGAGCGCGCGCTGATCGAAGAGGCGACGGCGCGCATCGCGAAAGAGGAGGGGAAATCGCCCGGCGGTTGGCTCGGCCCCTGGATATCGGAAAGCGCGGTCACGCCGGATCTGCTTGCCGAGGCGGGCTACACCTACGTGCTCGACTGGTGCATGGACGATCAGCCATCTTCCTTCGCGCGCGCAACGGCGGTCGCATTCTGGCGGTGCCCTATCCGCAGGAGGTGAACGACATCCCGGCGATCGTCGCGCGCAAGGTCGGCGCGGAGGAATTCGCCGACATGATCGTCGACACTTTCGACGAGATGCTGGAGCAGGCGCAGACCGCGCCGCTCGTCTTCGGCATCGCGCTCCACGCGTATCTGGTTGGCCAGCCGCATCGCTTGAAGCACTTGCGGCGCGCTCTGGCGCACATCGCGGAAAAGCGCGACGACATCTGGATCACCACCTCAGGCGCCATCGCTTCGCATTGCCTCGCGCTGCCGAAAGGCATCGTGCCGGGAAGCTAGTGGTCGGGAGAGGGAAGCGCCGCCAAACCAACCCCTCATCCTGAGGTGCAATGCCGGTAGAGCCGGCATTGCCTCGAAGGAAGCTCAAGAAGGCGCTGGGACGAGGGCACTGCGTGCTTCGAGGCTCGCTCCGCTCGCACCTCAGCATGAGGGAAGTTAGGCGCTCTCCGCCAACCTCCCCTCCCGCGCGACGATCCGCCCGCGCTTCATCACCAGCACCCGCGGCGGGTGCGAGACGACCGCCTCGGGAACGGACGCCGCAGGGACCGCGATGAGATCGGCGATCGCGCCTTCGTGGAGCCCGTAGTTCTCAAGCCCGAGCACTTTCGCCGCCGCGTGCGTTGCAAGGTCGAGCGCCAGCGCAAGGTCTTCATCGGCGCGGAAATCCTGCCGGTAGCCGATCACCGCCGCGCGCTCCAGCATGTCGCCGTTGCCGTAGGGCGACCAGGCATCGCGGATGTTGTCGGAGCCGGCGAAAACCGTGACGCCCGCCGCACGGAGGCTCTTCACGGGCGGCATCGGGGCGGACCCAGGCTGGTTCGTCATGATCGCGACGTCCGCTTTCGCAAGCGCCTCCGCCGTCTTGCCGAGCTCTTCGTCGTCGACGGAGCCGAGCGCGAAAGCGTGGCTGATGGCGACCTTGCCCTGAAGCCCGGCGGCCTCGGTCCGCGCCGCGACCGCGCGGATCTCGCGGCATCCGACGGGGCCGAAATCGTGGAGATGGATGTCGAGGCCGACGCCGTGCTTCTCCGCCACGCCGAAGATCGCGTCGATCTGGCCCTTCACGTCGTTGTCGATGCCGTAGGGATCGAGCCCGCCGACGAGATCGGCACCCTCGGAAATAGCCGCGTCGAGAAGCTCGGCGACGCCCGGCTCGATCATCACACCGCTTTGCGGGAAGGCAACGATCTGGATGTCGAGAAGATCGCGCACCTTTTCGCGCACCTTGAGAAGCGCCTGCAGCCCGTCGAGCGTCACCTCATTGTCGATGTCGACATGCGTGCGGAGCGCCACCGTCCCGTATGCGACGATCTGCTCGATCAGCCGCATCGCACGATCCTCAACCGGATGGGCCAGCTCACGCCGCAGCGCTTTCTCCGCCGCGATACCTCTCTGCGACCGTCTCGCCCCGCCGGTGCGGAATGAAGGGGAGGCCGAGCAGCGTCTTGTCGAGATGGATGTGGCCCTCGACGAGACCGGGGAGGACCAGAGCGCCGTCGAGCGCGAATGCGTCTCCGCGCCGTCCGCCCGCGCTGTGCCGGGCTCGCCAATCCGCGCGATGCAGCCGTCTTCGATCACGATATCCGCGCGGCGCCCGTCCGGGAGCCGCGCGTCTTCGAGAACCGTCGCCGTCACGCCCGGGACTTCATGCAATGAGCCGCACGCGCCGCGCGGCGACGAGCTTGTAGAGCGGGTCGCCGTAGAGCCTCCATTCCTCGTGCGCGGAGAAGGCGAGGCTGATGTCGTGCTCGTCGTCGCAATTGACCGCCGCCGCCTTGATCTCCGGCCAGTCGGGGGTGGGTATCCGCCGCCAAGCGTCGAGCGCCTCCGCGCTCGGGAGATCGGTGAAGCCGATCTTCGGATAGAGCGACGCGATCGCCTGCCAGAAATAGCGGAGTGCAAGGTCCGGATCGGGAAGCGCGGGCCTCAGAATCCTGAGCCAGTGCGTCCCGGTCAGTGCGTGGAGTGCGCAGAAATCCATCGTCGCCGCGTAGAGCACGAGCGACGCGGCGGCGATCTTGTCGTGCGTCTCGGGTCCGATCCGGAGCTCGTCCACGACACCGGCAAACTCCGGCTTCTTCGCCATTGCGCCCATGAAATGCCAGAGAAGGTCGATCTCCACCTCGACATGGTGGAACGCCTCGACCGGCTTCATCCGCACCAGGACCTCGGCCGGATTGTCGGTCGTGGGCTCGGCGCCGGTCGCCGGGCAGAGCGGGAGATAGGTCGCCGCCCAATAGCCGAGCGCCACGCCGACCTCCGCCTTGTCGTCGCGCATGAAGCCATAGGCGAGCCGCATGAAGGCGTGGAGAGCGCTCGCGGCGATGCCCGGCACAAGCGTTGGCAGATACGTCGCGCAGGCGCCGTTGATCCCGAGCCGCGCCACCTCCTGCGAGAAGAAGGCGCGGTAGTCGCCCTCGCGGCTGCGGTCGCCGAGCGCCGCTGTCCAGCGCGCCCGCTCGATCGGCCGCATGACCGGCGGCGTGGGCACGAGCTTGCTCACGTCACGATAGATCGCGAACCACTCAGCGAGCCGCTCGTCGCTCGCCCCGAGCCGGTTCAGCGCCACCAGCATCATCGGCAGGTGGCTCGCCATGAAAGGATGGAATTCGACGCTGAACTCGCGCGACGCGGCGAGCAGTCTCTCAAGATCGCTCTTTGCGGTGGCTGCGCTCGACTGGGGCACGAGATTCTTGACGTTCCTCCTGTCCTTCACGACAGGCGATGGCTACCGATAGCGCAATTCCCATCTTGAAGACAGAAACGATCACGCGCCATTCAGACGCGGCAAATCGAGCATCCATTGCACACCGAACTTGTCGGTCAGCTTCCCGTAATAGTCGCCCCACGGTTGTATGCCGAGCGGCGTGGTGACCGTGCCGCCCTCGGCCAGACGGCCGAAGAGCTTCGTGGTCTGCTCGCGGTCGTCCATCCAGAGAATGTGCGCCGAGCCGCGCATGGGTTCCGCGTCGTCGTTGTCTGAGGCGAAGAACAACACACCCGGTCCCTCGAATCGCGAATGCATGATCTTGCCGCGCATGGCCTCGTTGTGAACCGGCATGCCGCCGTCGCCAAAGCGCGTCATTTCGGCGATCTCGCCGAGGCCACAGGCTGCGTAGAACTCCAGCGCCTGCTCACAGCCGGTCGCGAAGAACAGGTAATTGGCAAGCTGCATAAAATCTGGCTCCTCGCCGCACGCGGCCCCGATGGCCGGCCGGCGGTTCTACCGCGGACGGTTGAACCGGCCGGGACATTACCCGCCGCGCGCTCCGATGGACAGCCGAGCGGAGGCTGGCCTAAGCTGGAGTTTCGCGAGCGCGACGCGACGCTCGGTGTCCTTCGATGCCTGACAGTGGAGGTTCATATGGGATGGCGAATGAATGTCGCGATCGCCGCGACCGCGGCCTCGACGCTTTTTGGATCGCCCGGCCTGGCGCAGGACAAGCCTTATGCCGGAGTCACGCTGAACGTCGCCTCGCAGAACGATCAGTTCGCGGCGGTGATGGCCGACCTCGCGCCGCAGTTCACCGAAGAGACCGGCGCCACGGTGAAGGTCGATATCCTCTCCTATCCGGAGCTGCTGACGAAGATCACGGCCGACTACATCGGCCACACCAAGGGCTATGACATCGCCACGACGGACATCGTCTGGGCCGGCCAGTTCGCCGGGACCGGCTGGACAGTGGAACTGTCCGACCTGATCAAGCGCGACGCGGCCGAGATCAACGTCGACGACATCTATCCGATCCTCATGAACGCGCTCGGCAATTACGGTGGCAAGCAGGTGGCCTTCCCATTCGCCGGCTACGCCAACGTCCTCGCCTACCGCACCGATCTTTATGAGGCGGCGGGGCTTCAGCCGCCGAAGACGATGGAGGAGCTCGTCGCCGACGCCAAGAAGCTCACCGACAAGTCGAAGCCGGTCTACGGCTTCGTGGCAAACGGCCAGAAGGGCCCCGCCGTCGCGCAGGACTGGATGCAGGTACAATGCGCAGATGGGCGGCTCGATCGTCGATAGCGCCGGCAAGCCGGTGCTGAACTCCGACGCCAATGTGAAGAGCCTCGAAGTCTACAAGGAACTGTTCGACGAGGACGCACCTCCCGGCGCCGCCGACTACGATTGGGGCGGGCGCGAGGAGAGCTTCCGCCAGGGGCTCGTCGCCAACATGCAGACCTGGTCGGTCGGCGCCGCCGGTTACGGCGACCCGTCGCAGTCGAAGGTGGTCGGAAAGTACGGCATCGAGCTGGCGCCCCCCGGCGAGGGCCTGCCGAAGAAATACGGCGTTGGCGGCTGGGGCCTTGCGATCAACGCCGACATCGACCCGAAGCAGCAGGAAGCGGCGTGGGCGTTCATCAAGTGGATCACCAGCCCGGCGGTCCACAAGGAGATGAACATGCGCGGCGCGAGCAGCTATCTTCGGATCAGCGAGACGCACGACGCCGATCTTCTCGCCAAGTTCCCCTTCCTGCCGGTCATCGACGAGACGTTCAAGAACGGCGACGGCGACTACCGTCCGCGCATCCCGCAATATCCGCAGATCCAGGACATCCTCGGGACGGCGGTGAACGCGGTTCTTGTCGGCGATGTCGAGCCGGAGAAGGCGCTCGACGACGCGCAGGCGGAAGCCGCGAAGCTGTTCTAGCGGCTGTAATAATCTCCCTGCCGCCAACGAGGAGTTGGCGGTAGCTTTTTCAGAAACTGTCGTCATTGCCGGGCTTGACCCGGCAATCCATTCTGTGACGTTGGAGGATGCATAAGCGCGACGGAATGGATGCCCGGATCAAGCCCGGGCATGACGACATGGGAGCGGCCTATTGACTGCTGATCTGCCGGCCGTGCCCGTTCGCCACGTGCTCTCCTTCAGGCGCCGCCGCCAGCTCTTCCTGCTGATGTTCGGTGCGCCGGCGGTCCTCTATGTGCTTGTGGTCGCCGTCTGGCCGCTCGCCCAGGGCTTCGCCTACAGCTTCTACGACTACAGCCTGCTTCGCCCGGCGGCGCGCACCTTCGTCGGGCTCGGAAACTACCGCGAGCTTTGGGCCAACGACGCAGCTCGGAATTCGATCGTGACCACCGTGATCTTCACGGTGTCGGCGGTGACGCTGGAGTTCCTGCTTGGACTGGCGCTTGCGCTTCTCCTATGGCGCGACGGCGTGTTTCAGCGCGCCTGCCTGGCGCTTCTGCTCATTCCCGTCACGGTGACGCCGATCGTTGTCGGGCTCGTCTTTCGCGCGCTCCTTGCCCCGGACTACGGCATGCTCGGTTACTACCTGGCGCATTGGGGGATATCGCCCACGCGCGGCTTCTTCGGCGATCCTTCGACCGCGCTCGGCACGCTTGTCGTCGTCGACGCCTGGCAATGGACGCCGTTCATGGCGCTGATCCTGCTCGCCGGCCTGAAATCGCTGCCGACCGACGTGCTCGAAGCGGCGGAAGCGGACGGCGCCACGCCGATGCAGCGCTTTCGCATCGTCGTCTTCCCGATGCTCCTCCCCGCCGTCTTCCTCGCGCTCGTGTTGCGCACGATGGACGCCTTCCGCGTCTTCGACATCGTGTTCTCCACCACCAACGGCGGGCCGGCCGACGCCACCGACGTCATGATGTTCTACGCGGTGAAGCAGGGCCTGCAGTTTTTCAATATCGGCTTCGCCTCCGCGATCTCGAATATGATGATCGCCTGCATCGCTGTCTTCTCGGTGGCGTTCGTGCTTCTGATTCGGCGCGCCGACCGCCGCGCCAACGAGCTTGTTCAATGAGCCGCCGCCCTTCAGCCGGGGTCGTCGCGGCGGAGCGGGTGGCGCTCGTCGCGATCATCGGCGTTTTTCTGGTGCCGGTCGCCTGGCTCATCACGACCGCCTACAAGCCGACGCGCGATATCTTCAGCTTCCCGCCGACGGTCGCCTTCACCCCGACGCTCGACCACTTTCGCGGCGTCTTCCGCTATTTCGATCTTTTCAGTCTGCTGCAGTCGAGCCTCATCATCTCGCTCGGTTCCGTCGCGCTCTCGCTTCTGATCGGCGTTCCGGCCGGCTATGCGCTGGCGCGCTCCAAGAGCCGCCGTGCCGTTTGGGTCGCCTACTTCTTCTTGGGCGTCCGCACGGTGCCGCCGGTGGCGACGCTCATTCCGTTCTATCTGATGATGCGCGATATCCACCTTCTCGGAACGTGGTGGGCCGTGATCCTCATCAACACGACGCTGAACGCCGCCTTCGTCGTCTGGATGATGTTCGCCTATTTCCGGTCGCTGCCGAAGGAGATGGAGGAGGCGGCGCTGACCGACGGCTGCACGCTCTTCGGCAGCTTCTTCCGCGTGGCGCTGCCGCTCGTCGTGCCGGGCATCGTCGCCAGCGCGCTTCTCTGCGTGATGTTCGCCTGGAACGACTTCCTCTTCGGCAGCTTCCTGACACGCGCGGAGACGAAGCCGATCTCGGTTGCGCTGCTCGCCGCTTACGGCACCAAGGACATCACCTGGGGCACGCTCGGCGCGCTCGCGCATTTCTCGACCATTCCGATCGTGCTGATCGCGCTGGCGCTGAACCGCTATTTTGTGCAGGGGCTTACGAAAGGAGTTTCGTAAGCGGCGCTAGGCCCCGATCGCCGTGCCCGTCTTCGGATCGAAGAGGTGCAGGCGCTCTGCGTCGATCTCGATCGCCAGGCGGTCCCCGGATTTGACCGGCGCGCGCCCGTCGACGACCGCGCGCACGCGGGCTCGGCTTCGCTGCCTTTTGAGCGCTTCTTCTTCGGCCTCCGCCACTTGGCCGGACCCGAGATGCGGCGGAGGTGCGTCGACGTCGAGGTGCACGAGCAGCGTCGCGCCGAGATCCTCGACGAAGGAGACGCTGCCGGGAAGCCCATCCGACGTGCCGACGGGGAGGCAACTCAGCGCCTCCGGTCGAAAGCCAGCGATCATCGTTTTCTCGCGATAGCGCAGAAGCGCCGGTCGCCGCTCGAGATGCGCCTTTGAGAGCGGCATTCGGTACGGGCCAAGGACCAGCGCCGCGCCCTCGATGCTCGTCGTGAGGCGCGCTTCGAGAAAATTCATCGCCGGCGAGCCGATGAAGCTCGCGACGAAGAGGTTCGCCGGGTCGTGGTAGAGCGATCGCGGGGCCCCAAGTTGTTGCAGCTCACCGTGGTTCATGACCGCGACGCGGTCGCCCATCGTCATCGCCTCGACCTGGTCGTGGGTGACGTAGATCGTCGTGACGTCGGCGATCTTCTGGATGCGCGCGATTTCGCCGCGCATCTGCACGCGAAGCCGCGCGTCGAGGTTGGAGAGCGGCTCGTCCATCAGGAAGGCGGCAGGCTCGCGCACGATCGCGCGGCCCATGGCGACGCGCTGCCTCTGCCCGCCGGAAAGCTGCTGCGGCTTTCGCGCGAGCAGCGTCTCGAGCTCAAGCGCCTCGGCGACGGCATTCACCTTCCTCGCAATCTCCGGCTTCGCGACGCCGCGGACGCGCAGCCCGAAGCCGATGTTCTCCGCGACCGTCAGGTGCGGGTAGAGCGCGTAGCTCTGGAAGATCATTGCGATGTTGCGCTCGCGCGGCGACAGGTCGTTCGCCACTTCGCCTCCGATCAGGATGCGGCCCGCCGAGATGTCCTCAAGACCCTGCAACCATCCTGAGCGCCGTCGACTTGCCGCACCCCGAAGGACCGACGAGAACCAGGAACTCGCCCTCGGCGATTGCGAGATCGAGGTCGTGCACGGCGGTGTGGCCGCCCGGATAGCGCTTCGTCACGCCTTCGAAGAGGATTTCAGCCATGGCGAGACCAAATCCCGGCGGTTGAGAAAGATCAAGGCGAACGGCGACGGGAAGCGCGCACTTCGCGCTAGAATTGGGCTGCCGGCATGATTCGAGGACTGAAATGCCGCACTTCCGGCTGATCGCCGTTCTGCTTTTCGCTGCGTTGACGACAAGCGCCTTCGCAGCGGGCGAGCTTGAACGCGGCAAGGCGATCCTCGATGCGAACTGCAGCCGCTGTCATGCGACCGGCGCGGAGGGCGCAAGCCCGCTCGCCGCGGCCCCGCCGTTTCGCACGCTCGGCGCGCGCTATCCGGTGAGCGATCTCGAGGAGGCGCTTGCCGAGGGCATTCTGACCGGCCACCCGGAGATGCCGGAATTCGCGTTCGAGCCCGACGAGATCGACGCCATTATCGCCTACCTTCAGTCGCTCCAGCCGAAATGATCCGCAGCCGGCGGCGGCCATGATGATGTTCAAGGATCTCAGCACTGGGACGGTGGTGATCTCGATCACCGTCTTCACCCATACCTTCGGCCTTGTGCTGCTCAGCAACGCCATGCCGCACATCGTGCGCTGGGGGCGTCTCCATCGGCACGGACTCGGCAAGACCATCGCGATGGTGGCTGCCGTCTTCGGGCTCTTCCTGATTCATACGGTGGAAATCTGGACGTGGGCCGGCGCTTACCTGGCTCTCGGGACCCTGCCGAATTTTGCCGATGCGCTCTACTTTTCCGCCGTGACCTTCTCCACGCTCGGCTACGGCGACATTGTGCTTACGCCGCAATGGCGTCTTTTCGGCGCGCTCGAAGGCGCGAGCGGTCTGCTTCTGATCGGCTGGTCGACGGCCTACCTTGTCTCCGCTTCCACCCGCTACGGCCCGTTCCGCGCGGGTGAGCATTTCTGACCCGCAAAGGGCTAAACGATCGTCGCGTGGATAGCGTTCAGGAGTGCGTTGCCGAAAAGCGGCTTCTCCACGATCGGCATGCTGGCCGCCGCCGCGCGTCGCCGCACCTCAGGCGTTGCGCTTCCCGTGATTAGGATCGCGGGGAGGGCGACGGCGCGCTTGCGCAGCGCAGCAACGAGATCGAGACCGTTCATGCCGGACAGGTTGAAATCGACGACAAGGCAACCGGACGCTGGCAGGTGTTTCTCGGCGAGCACCTCGGCCGCGCTGCGAAATGGCGTGACGGCGTAGCCTTCAAGCTCCAGCGCGAACTTGAGCGCGCCAAGCACCGCGGCGTCGTTGTCGACGACGACCACCGTCGGCTTCACGCCATCGGAACCGTCGACCGGCATGCGCACCTCGGCGGAAATTCCCATTCGACGCAGTCTGGAGAGGCCGCCGGGCCGCCGCTTTGATGTAACTCAACCCGGGTGGCGCAGAAGAAGGCTCAGTGCGCCAGGCCCTCCGCAAGGAGCGCCATGCGGACAAGGTCGGAAAGGCTGGCCGCGTGCATCTTGGTCATGAGGTTCGCCCGATAGACCTCGACGGTGCGCGGGCTGATGCCGAGATCGTGGGCGATGGTCTTGTTCGGATTGCCGCTCACCAAGCCCTCCAGAACCTGCCGCTCGCGCGCCGAAAGCGTCGCCAGCCGTTCGGCGACTGCGGCGCGCTCAGCGTCGAGCTCCTCGCTTGTGGCACGCTCGCGCAGGGCCGCACGGACGGCCGCCACGAACACCTCGTCGGAGAACGGCTTTTCGATGAAATCCGCGGCCCCGAGCTTCATCGCCTCAACGGCGAGCGCGATGTCGCCGTGCCCCGTGATGACGATCACCGGCGTGCGGCGGCCGGTCTCCTTCAGCCGCCGCAGGAGGTCGGTGCCGGTCATGCCGGGCATGCGCACGTCGGTCACGATGCAGCCCGGCTCCTCGGCCGGCGGAGCGGCAAGGAAAGCTGCAGCGGACTCGAACACGCGCGCCGGAATTCCAGCCGATTTCGAGGAGGAAGCTCAGCGAATCCCTGACCGCGTCATCGTCGTCGATGACGCAGACCTTGCCGTCACTCGGCATCGTGAGCGGCCTCCTCCGCGGCTCGAAGCGTCAGGCGAAAGACCGTGCCGCCTCCGGGATTGGACTCTACCCATAGCCTCCCGCCGTGCCCCTCGATGATGGTACGCGATATCGAAAGCCCGACACCCATGCCCTGCCGCTTCGTGGTGACGAAGGGTTGGAAGAGCTTGACGGAGACTTCGTCGGCGATGCCGGGGCCTGTATCCGTGACGCTGGCCTCCACCATTCCTTCCTCGCCGCGCGTTGAGCGCAGGAGAAGGTCGCGCCGCGGCGAGCCAGCCTCCGCCATTGCCTCGATGGCGTTGCGCATGAGGTTGAGGAACACCTGCTGCACCTGAATCTTGTCGGCGAAGACACGATCGGCGCGCGGGTCGAGATCGAAGCGGACGCGGATATCGTGCTGCTTTGCACCGACCAGCGCCAGCGCGCTCGCCTCCTCGACGAGCTTGGTCAGGCTCTCCTCCTTCATCTCGGTCTCGCCGCGCGCCACGAAATCGCGCAGGCGCCGGATGATCTCGCCGGCGCGAAGCGCCTGGTCCGCCGCCTTGTCGAGCGCCTCACGCACCCGCGCGGTCTCCGGATCGGTGCGGCCGGCGATGAGCCGGTGCGAGCCCTTCAGATAGTTGGCGATGGCGGAAAGCGGCTGGTTCAGCTCATGCGCGAGCGCCGAAGCCATCTCGCCCATCGCCGTGAGGCGAGAGATATGGACCAGCTCCGACTGCAGCTCCTGCAGTCGCGCTTCCGTCTGCTGGCGTTCGGAAAGATCGCGGATGAAGCCGGTGAAGAAACGCCTTTCGCCGGAGCGCATCTCACCGACCGCAAGCTCCATCGGGAAGGTGGAGCCGTCTTTGCGCTCGCCGACCACCACGCGGCCGATTCCGATGATGCGTCGCTCGCCGGTGGTCAGGTAGCGGCCCAGGTATCCGTCGTGACTTTCGCGATAGGGCGCCGGCATGAGCATCTTCACATTCTTGCCGATCGCCTCCGCCGCAGTATAGCCGAAAAGCCGCTCCGCCGCGCTTGAGAACGACTGCATCGTGCCGGCCTCGTCGATCACGACCATAGCGTCGCGGATTGTGTCGAGGATTGAGGCAAGGTGCGCTTCGCGTGAGCTTGCATCGGCGGTGGCCCGCGCTGCGTCGACGCGTACGCGATGCAGCCATTCGCCGCAGCCCGCAATCGCTGTGCCGATCACCGCGAAGGCGATGAGATTCGGCACGCTGCCGCGGCTGAAGGCGACCAGAAAGACCGCTGCGATGACCGTCCCGAATGCTGTTGCAAGGAGGCTCGGGCCGAGTCCGCCAAAGGTGCTCGCCACGAGCACGGCTGCAATGAAGAACAGGAGGAGTGAGTCGGCGTCGAGCGCCGACCCCAGGAGGAGGTGCAACGCCAGCGCCACGAAAACGGCAACGGCGGCCAGCGCGTAGCCGAAAGCTCCGCCCCTGCGCGGAAGGTTTGCTGGCCGAGGTGAGGGGATGCCGCCTTCGCTGGCACTGATCGTCTTGGCCATACGCTCGCTATGTGTTTGCGGCCGCTTCGGAAAGCGCCGCACCGTCCTTCATCACGCCGCTTCGGTCTCCGTAATTCTACGTAGGGTAAATACCCGAATTTTCCTCGGCAGATACACGATTTATCCCGAAAGGCATCCAAACGGAGGATTTGTCATGCTGCACTGGCGAGGCGAAAGAGCGAACGCGAAGGTCGTCCCTTTTCCGGCCGCGAGCGGTGCAGTGCGGCGCGGGTCGATCTGTGATCTGCTCGAGATGATCGGAAGCTGCATGAGCTTCAGCCGGAACGCGGAGATTTTCGGCGAGGACGAGCCGGCGGACTATTTCTACAAGGTGGTGAGCGGGGCGGTGCGCATCTCGAAGCTCCTGAGCGACGGCCGCCGCCAGATCGGGGCTTTCTACCTGCCGGGTGAGATTTTTGGTTTGGAGATGGAGGCGGCGCACGCCTTCTCGGCGGAGGCGATCGGCGACTCCCAGATTCTCGTCGTGAAACGGAACACGTTCCTCGCCGAGGCGTCGCGTGATTGCGCGATCGTTACCGAGATGTGGACGCAGACGATGACTCATCTGCACCGGGCGCAGAACCATATGCTGCTTCTCGGCCGCAAGAACGCGCAGGAGCGGATCGCCGCATTTCTGCTGGAGATGGCCGCGCGCCTGTCGCACACGGGCGAGATCGAGCTTCCGATGTCGCGCCAGGACATCGCCGACTATCTGGGTCTCACCATTGAGACCGTGTCGCGAACGCTGACACAGCTTGAGCGCGACGGCCTGATTGCGATCCCTGCTTCGCGGCGGATCGTGTTCCGCGACCGCGCTGCGCTCGACCTGATGAACGACAGCCTCGCTGCCTGAATCCAAATCGAAGCAACGGAGATTGCGATGACCGGGGTAAGAACGGTTTACGCCGTCGTTCCTGCTGCCGCCGCCGCCGAGGGTGCGGTCGCGGCATTTCAAGCGCTTCCGCTTGCCGACAAGGCCCGTCTGGTCGGGCTTCACGTCGCGCCGCTTGCGATAACCTACGGACTGGCCACCGACATGGCGCTCGCCTCCTTCATCGAGGCGCAGATGGCCGCCGCCGACGACGAGCGGAAAGCGGCGGAAGCCGCTTTCGTCGGGGTCGCCAAGAAGGCCGGAATCGCTTTCGAATGGCGCGCCGAGAAGTCGCCCGACAACCTTGTATCGCCGCACGCCGGCGCGATGTCGCGCGCCGCCGACCTGATCCTCTGCCCGCAGCTTCCGAGCGAGGCCTCGATCGGCCGGCATCAGCTTGAGGAGGTCGTTTTCAATTCCGGTCGCCCGGTGATCGGGCTTCCCGTTGGTTGGTCGTTCCGTAAGCTCGGCAACCGCGTGCTCATCGCCTGGGACGGCGGCCGTGAGGCAGCGCGCGCCGCGTTCGACGCGTTGCCGATCCTCGTCGGCGCAGAGGCGGTTCTCATCGTCTCCGTCCAGGGTCTCCTAGAAGACCCGGTGCGTCAATTTACGCCCGGCGACGATATCGCGGCGACGCTCTCCCGGCACGGCGTGCGCGTGGAGACGACGGTGGTTCGCGCCACGCGAGGCAGCGTTCGGGAGGAGCTCAAGGCCCACGCGCTGGATTTCGCCGCCGACTTGACGGTGATGGGCTGCTACGGGCATTCGCGCATTCGCGAGCGCATCCTCGGCGGCGTTTCGCGCGGCATGCTGAGGGAAATTCCGTTTCCGCTTCTGCTCGCCAACTGACGGGACAGCACGATGACGCTCGACGGCCCAGCCGAAAGGCCAGGCCCTGCCGATCGTTCGTTGCCTCAGGCGGTTGGCGTCAAAGTTCCGACTGAACCGGCGAACGGCCGGGCGCCTTGGCATGCGCTGTCGGCGGAAGCCGCCACCGAGCGTCTCGCGACCACCGCGTCCGGGCTCTCCGCGGCGGAAGCGCAAAGCCGGCTGATCCGCTTCGGCCCGAACGCGCTGCCGGAGCCGCCGCGCCGCACGATCCTCGGTATCTTCATAGGCCAGCTCAAGAGCCCGCTCGTTTATCTGTTGCTTGCCGCGGCGGCGGTATCGATTGCGCTCGGCGAGTTCTCCGACGCCTGGTTCATCGGCGCCGTCCTCGTTCTGAACTCGGCGATCGGTGGCAGCCAAGAATGGCGCGCGGAGATCAACACCGCGGCGCTCCGCTCCTCCATCAAGGCCACGAGCCGTGTTCTTCGCGACGGCGCGGTCAGGCTGATCGAGAGTGCCGGCCTCGTACCGGGCGATGTCGTGCTGATCGAGGCCGGCGACCGCGTGCCCGCCGACATGCGCCTGCTGCAGGCATTCGATGCGCGGGCGGACGAATCCGCGCTGACCGGCGAATCCTACGCGGTCGACAAATCCGCCCGGCAGGAGCTCGCGCCGGAGGCGTCCGTCGCCGACCGCTCGACGATGCTGCATGCCAGCACCAACATGCTGACCGGGCGCTCCGAGGCCGTGGTGGTCGCGACGGGCTTCGAGACCGAGATCGGGCGCATCGCGCGCGAGCTTGCCAAGGCCGCGCCGCCCCCGCCGCTGACGCAGCGGCTTGAGCGCTTCAGCCGCAAGCTCGGGCTGATCGTGATCGCGATGATGGCGCTAATCGTCGCCGGCCAGCTCTACGCCGGGAACTCGCTGCGCCAGACCTTCTTCGTGGCCGTCGCGCTTGCCGTTGCCGCCATTCCGGAGGGCCTGCCGGTCGCCGTGACAGTCGCGCTCTCCATCGCGACGCGGCGCATGGCGCGGCGCAACGTCATCGTACGCCATTTGCCGGCTGTCGAAGGGCTTGGCTCCTGCACCGTGGTGGCGAGCGACAAGACCGGCACGCTGACCGCAAACGCACTGACCGCCAAACGCCTCTGGCTTCCCACATTCGGCGCCGTGCAGGTCGGTGGCGAGGGGTATGACGCGCACGGCGACTTCCGTTTCGAGACGCAAGAAGACGGCGCAGACGCACTGCCGGCGGTCCGCGAGGCGGCCATGTCGGCGACGCTCTGCAACGACGCGACCTACGAGCCCGCCGATGGGGATTCGGGTCGAAGCGGTGACACGCTCGACGTGGCGCTCCTCGTGCTCGCCGTGAAGGCGGGGCTTCGGCTTCCGGCGATCCGCGCCGAGTCGGAGCGCATCGGTGAAATCCCCTTTGCGGCGGAACGTCGCTTCGCCGCCACGCTCAACTCTCACCCGGGGAACATCAAGCTCCATGCGAAAGGCGCGCCGGAAGTGATTCTGCCGCTTTGCGAAAACGGCGGCGCGGAAGCGCATCTCGCAGCGGAGCGCATGGCCGAGGATGGGCTTCGTGTGGTCGCTGTCGCCACGAAGGCGGTGAAGGATGAAGGGCCTTTCGCGACCTCCGACATCGAGGCGGAGCTCGGCGGCCTCACGCTTCTCGCACTCGTCGGATTCATTGATCCCTTGCGGCCGGAGGCGCGCGAGGCTGTCTCCGCGTGCCGGCAGGCCGGCGTCTCGGTCCGCATGGTGACAGGCGACCATCCGGTGACGGCGCTTGCGATCGCGCGCGAGCTTGGGCTGGCGGAGGACATGAGCGAAGTCACCACGGGGCGCGAGATCGTGGCGCTGACCGCCGCGCCCGAAGAGCTTCGCGCCCGGCTTGCCGAGGCAAAGGTCTTTGCGCGCGTCGAGCCGACGCAGAAGGTGGATATCGTCGAGGCGCTGAAGGCGGCCGGTCACATCGTCGCGATGACCGGTGACGGCGTGAACGACGCCCCGGCCTTGCGCCGTGCCGATCTCGGCGTCGCCATGGGCAAGAGCGGCACCGACGTGGCGCGCGACGCTGCGGACCTCGTCATCGCCGACGACAATTTCGCCTCCGTCGTCGCAGGCATCCAGGAAGGGCGCGCGGCTTACGCCAACATCCGCAAGGTCATCTACCTGCTCGTCTCGACCGGCGCCGCGGAGGTCGTGATCTTCCTGTTGGCGACACTGACGGCGCAGCCGCTGCCGCTTAGCGCCGTGCAGCTTCTCTGGCTGAATCTCGTGACGAACGGCGGGCAGGACGTGGCGCTGGCCTTCGAAGGGCGCGAGGCGGGATTGCTGCGACGCGGGCCGCGTCCGGTGAACGAGCCGATCTTCGACCGGCTGATGATCGCGGAAAGCACAGTCTCCGGCTTGGCGATGGGGGGCGCAAGCTTCGCTTTCTTCGTCTGGGCGCTCTCTCAGGGCTGGAGCGAGTATGACGCGCGAAACGCGCTCCTCTTCCTGCTCGTCCTCTTCGAAAACGTTCAGGTCTTCAACTGCCGCTCCGAGACGCGCTCCGCCTTCCGCATCCCGTTCTCGAACAATTGGCCGGTGATCGTCTCTGTCGTCGGCGCCCAGGCCGTCCAGATCGGCGCGGCCTTCGTCCCCGGCCTCCGCGATGTCCTGGAGATGCACCCGATCTCGGTCGAGCTTTGGCTGGCGCTCGTGCCGATCTCGCTGTCGCTGCTTCTCGTGATGGAGCTTTTCAAGCTCGTCTGGGGGAGCAGCGAAAGAGGCCGCGCAGGGTCAGATCACGCCCGCCGGACGGATACGACGCGGTAGGTGTGCATGTGACCATGCTCGTCGCGGATCGAGATGTATTCGTTGAGCAGGAACTGCTCGCTGCCGAGATGGTAGGCATTCTCGTCGTCGCGCGTCGTGTCCTGATCGTAGTCGAAATACCAGGCTCCGCCGGGCTTGCGGGCAAGCCGCCCCACCATATCGTCCTCGCCCTCGCGGAAGCGATGGACGCGGCACTCTTCCTTGTGCTTCCGCCAGATGTCGGCCATCAGCCGCCGATCCTCGTCGAGCGGCGCCAGGAGATCGTAGCCCGTCGCGTTGCTGCCTTCCGGGTGGCCCGGCTCGCGGGCGAGCTCCAGGCGGATCTGGCGGAATTCGGTGGGAAGAGAGGACATGTTTTCGTTCCTTGATGTCTTTTCCAGAACCTAGCGTTCGGCCGCCCCATGCCATTGATCGGCGTCAATCAGCATTTCGGCGAAGCCGCCCGCCGCAGAGCGCTTTTTGTTACCACACCTCGGGCGGGCCGAACTGTTGTAGGCTCGAAGCATGATCGACAAGCTCGAATTCCTGCTGGCGCTCGCCAAGGAGCAGCATTTCGGGCGGGCGGCGGAGACCTGCGGCGTCTCCCAGCCGACGCTCTCCGCGGGAATCAAGAGCCTGGAAGATTCGCTCGGCGTGCTCCTCGTGCAGCGCGGCTCGCGCTTCCACTCCTTCACGCCTGAAGGCGAGCGCGTGCTCGACTGGGCACGCCGTATTGTCGGCGACAGCCGCGCGCTCCGGCAGGAGATCGAATCGCTGAAGCACGGGCTTTCGGGACATCTGCGCATCGCCGCCATTCCGACCGCGCTCGCCATCGTCGCCGATGTGACGACGCCCTATCGCGAGAGGCACCCGAACGTCACCTTCACCATCCTCTCGCGGAACTCGATCGAGATTCTGGCGATGCTCGAGAACCTCGAGATCGACGCCGGCATCACCTATCTCGACAATGAGCCGCTCGGGCGCGTCAATTCCGTTCCGATCTATTTGGAGCGGTATCGCCTGGTGACCTCCGTCGAAGGTCCGTTCGGCGACCGAAAAAGCGTGACCTGGGCGGAGGTCGGCACCGTCCCGCTTTGCCTGCTGACACCCGACATGCAGAACCGCCGTATCATCGATGCGCTGCTCGTCGCCGCCGGCGCGCGTCCGCAGACGACGCTCGAGTCGAATTCCATGATCGTGCTCTATTCGCATGTTCGGACCGGGCGCTGGGCCAGCGTCATGCCGGAGAAGCTCGCCTCGACGCTTGGCCTGACCGATCGCGTGCGTGCCATCCCGATCGTGGAGCCGGACGCCACCCACACCGTCGGTCTTGTCGTGCCGCATCGCGAGCCGATGACCCCGCTCGCGCTGGCGCTAGTCGCCGAGGCGAGGAAGGTCGCGTCATTCCCGGCCTAAGACCGGTCGATCGATAGAAATATCCTATCGATCGACCGGTCAGCTTTATTGATTTCTTGCCGGTTCTCGTGCTTTTGATCGGTTTCTACGATCAAGGACGTCCAAATGTCGGGCGATAGCCACGACGCACTCGTTCGCGAGATCATCGATGCTCACCGCGGCGTCGATGGCGCGGCGCTTCCGATCCTGCACAAGATCCAGGAGGCGCTGGGCTATGTGCCGGACACTGCTTTGCCGGTCGTCGCCGCGGCACTCAACATCTCGCGCGCAGAGATTTACGGCATCGTCACCTTCTATCACGACTACCGCCGCGAGCCGGCGGGGCGGCACGTGGTGAAGCTCTGCCGCGCTGAGGCCTGCCAATCAATGGGCGGGCGCGAAATCGCGGAGCAGCTCACGAAGCGGCTCGGCATCGATTTCGGCGAAACCTCGCCCGACGGCCGCGTGACGCTGGAGGCCGTCTATTGCCTCGGCCTCTGCGCGACTGCTCCCTCCGCGATGGTCGACGGCCGCGTCGTCGGCCGCATTGATCGCGAGAAGGCGGAGCACGATAGCCGCGGAGGTCAATCGATGAGCGTCCGCGTCTACGTTCCGCGCGACGCCGGCGCGGTCGCGGTGGGCGCGGATCGCGTCGCCGAAGAGATCGAGCGCTTAGCCGCCGAGAAGGGTGTTGAAGTCGACATTGTGCGCAACGGCTCGCGCGGGCTCTATTGGCTGGAGCCGCTGGTCGAAGTCGAGACATCCGGGGGCCGCGTCGCCTATGGGCCGGTCGCGCCGGAGGATGTGAAGGGGCTTTCCGATTCAGGCTTCCTCGAAGGAGAGCCCGGCGTGCGCTTCCTCGGGCCGACCGAAGAGATTCCGTTCCTGAAACGGCAGACGCGCCTCACATTCGCGCGCTGCGGTGTTGTCGATCCACGATCGCTCGAAGATTTCCGCGCCCACGGCGGGTACAAGGGCTTGGAGCGCGCGGCCACGATGCAGCCTGCTGAAATCGTCGAAACGGTGAAGGCGTCTGGGCTGCGCGGACGTGGCGGTGCCGGCTTCCCGACCGGCATCAAATGGGAGACGGCGCTGAAAGCGTCCGGTGCGCAGAAATACGTCGTCTGCAACGCGGATGAGGGCGACAGCGGCACTTTCGCCGACCGCATGATCATGGAGGGCGACCCCTTCCTGTTGATCGAGGGCATGACGATTGCCGGCCTCGCCGATCGGCGCGACCAAGGGCTTCGTCTATCTCCGCTCCGAATATCCGCATGCCGAGATCGCCATGAACGCGGCGATCGTGGCCGCGCGACGCGCCGGCTTGCTTGGGCCGAATGTCGGCGGGTCCGGCAAGGCGTTCGACATCGAAGTCCGGATGGGCGCGGGCGCCTATGTCTGCGGCGAGGAGACGGCGCTTCTCGACAGCCTGGAAGGAAAGCGCGGGCAGGTGCGCGCCAAGCCGCCGCTTCCCGCGCACAAGGGCCTCTTCGGCAAGCCGACCATCATCAACAACGTGCTCTCTTTCGCCGCCGTGCCTTTCATCCTGGCGGAAGGCGCGGAGAGCATATCGCGACTACGGCATGGGCCGTTCGCGCGGCACGATGCCGATCCAGATAGCCGGCAACGTCAAGCACGGCGGTCTCTTCGAAACTGCGTTCGGCGTCACGCTCGGCGAACTGGTGAACGACATCGGCGGCGGCACCGCATGCGGCCGACCGGTGCGCGCGGTGCAGGTCGGCGGGCCGCTCGGCGCCTATTTTCCGCCCTCGCTCTTCGACACGCCGTTCGACTACGAGGCCTTCACCGCGAAGGACGGGCTGATCGGCCACGGCGGCATCGTCGTCTTCGACGACACGGTGGACATGGCGGAGCAGGCGCGCTTTGCGCTCGAATTCTGCGCCATCGAATCCTGCGGCAAGTGCACGCCGTGCCGCATCGGCTCGACAAGAGGCGTTGAGGTTATCGACAGGATCGTCGCCGGAGAGAATGTCGAAGCGAACCTCGTGCTCGTCGAAGAGCTTTGCGAGACGATGCGGTTCGGCTCGCTCTGCGCGCTTGGCGGATTCACCCCGTTTCCGGTCCTGAGCGCGCTTCACCATTACCCCGAGGATTTCAGCGGCGGCGCGCATCGGCGCAGGCAGGCTGCGGAATAGGAGAGAGACGATGTCGCTCGTCCAGGAGATCGACTTCGGCACCAAGCGCTCGAAATCGGAGACGCTCGTAACGCTGACGGTGGACGGCATTCCGGTCACGGTGCCCGAAGGCACCTCGATCATGCGCGCCGCCATGGAAGTTGGCACGCAGATCCCAAAGCTGTGCTCGACCGACATGCTCGACGCTTTCGGCTCCTGCCGACTCTGCCTGGTGGAGATCGAAGGCCGCGCCGGGACGCCCGCCTCCTGCACCACGCCGGTCGCGCCGGGCATGGCAGTGAATACGCAGACGGAACGGCTCGCCCGCATCCGCCGCGGCGTGATGGAGCTCTACATCTCCGACCACCCGCTCGACTGCCTGACCTGCGCGGCGAACGGCGACTGCGAATTGCAGGACATGGCAGGTGCGGTCGGCCTTCGCGAAGTCCGCTTTGGCTATGACGGCGCCAACCATGTCTTCGCCAAGTCGAACGGCAAGCCCAACGCCGATTGGCATCCGAAGGACGAGTTGAACCCGTATTTCACCTTCGATCCGTCCAAATGCATCGTCTGCTCGCGCTGCGTGCGCGCCTGCGAGGAAGTGCAGGGGACGTTCGCGCTGACCATCGAAGGCCGCGGCTTCGAATCGAAGGTGGCTGCCGGGATTGACGATGGCTTCCTAGCTTCCGACTGCGTCTCCTGCGGCGCCTGCGTGCAGGCCTGCCCGACCGCGACGCTTTCCGAGAAATCGCTGATCGAGATCGGCCAGCCGGAGCATTCGGTGGTGACGACCTGCGCCTATTGCGGCGTCGGCTGCTCGTTCAAGGCGGAGATGCGCGGCGACACGGTCGTCCGCATGGTGCCCTACAAGGACGGCAAGGCGAACGAGGGCCATTCCTGCGTGAAGGGCCGCTTCGCCTGGGGCTACGCGACCCACAAGGACCGCATCACCAAGCCGATGATCCGCGCCAAGACCACCGACCCCTGGCGCGAGGTCACGTGGGAGGAGGCGATCGCCCACACCGCCTCCGAATTCCGGCGCATCCAGGCGAAATACGGCCGCGAGGCGATCGGCGGCATCACCTCATCGCGCTGCACCAACGAGGAGACCTACCTGGTGCAGAAGCTGGTGCGCGCCGCCTTCAACAACAACAACGTCGATACGTGCGCGCGCGTCTGCCACTCGCCGACCGGCTACGGCCTCAAGTCGACCTTCGGCACGTCGGCCGGCACGCAGGATTTCATCTCGGTGGAAAAGGCCGACGTCATCGTCGTCATCGGAGCCAATCCGACCGATGCGCATCCGGTCTTCGCGTCGCGCATGAAGAAGCGGCTCCGCGAAGGCGCGCGGCTCATCGTCATCGACCCGCGCAAGATCGACCTCGTGGAGACGCCGCACGTCAGGGCCGACCACCATCTGCAGCTTCTGCCGGGCACCAACGTCGCCGTCATCAACGCGATCGCGCATGTCGTCGTCACCGAAGGGCTGGTCGACGAGGGCTACGTGCGCGAGCGCTGCGAGCCTGAGGATTTCGACGACTGGGCCCGCTTCATCGCGGAAGAGAGGAATTCTCCGGAAGCGCTTGAAAAGATTACCGGCGTTCCGGCGGCGGAGGTGCGCGCCGCGGCGCGGCTTTACGCGACGGGCGGCAATGCCGCGATCTATTACGGCCTCGGGGTCACCGAGCACAGCCAGGGCTCGACCATGGTCATGGGCATGGCGAACCTCGCCATGGCGACTGGCAACATCGGCAAGGTCGGCGTCGGCGTGAATCCGCTGCGCGGCCAGAACAACGTGCAGGGCGCCTGCGACATGGGCTCCTTCCCACACGAGTTCCCCGGTTACCGTCACGTCGCCGACGACGCCGTCCGCCAGAGTTTCGAGGCGCTCTGGGGTCTCAGCCTCTCGAACGAGCCGGGCCTCCGCATCCCGAACATGCTCGACGAAGCCGTCGACGGGAACTTCAAGGGCATCTACATCCAGGGCGAGGACATCGCACAGTCCGATCCCGATACGCAGCACGTGACCGCCGGGCTCGCAGCGATGGAATGCGTCGTCGTACACGACATCTTCCTGAACGAGACGGCGAAATACGCGCACGTCTTCCTGCCTGGCTCCTCGTTCCTGGAGAAGGACGGCACCTTCACCAACGCCGAACGCCGCATCAGCCGCGTGCGTAAGGTGATCCCGCCGCTTGCCGGCTTGGCCGACTGGGAAGCGACGATGGCGCTGTCGAACGCGCTCGGCTACGCGATGAGCTATGCGCACCCCTCCGAGATCATGGACGAGATCGCGCGGCTGACGCCGACCTTCGCCGGCGTCTCCTTTGACAAGATCGATCGCCTCGGCTCGATCCAATGGCCGTGCAACGACAACGCGCCGGAAGGCACGCCGGTCATGCACGTCGGCAAGTTCGTGCGCGGCAAGGGCAAGTTCATGCTGACGGAATTCGTGCCGACCGAGGAGCGGACCGGCGTGCGCTTCCCGCTGATCCTGACCACCGGCCGGATTCTCACCCAGTACAATGTCGGGGCGCAGACGCGCCGCACCGCGAACGTCGCCTGGCACGACGAGGATGTGCTGGAGATCCATCCTTTCGACGCGGAGAACCGTGGCGTCCGCACCGGCGACCTCGTCGCGATCCAGAGCCGCTCGGGCGAGATATCGCTGCGCGCGGTGGTCAGCGAGAGGATGCAGCCGGGCGTCGTCTACACGACCTTCCATCACCCGATCTCCGGCGCGAACGTCGTCACGACCGACTTCTCCGACTGGGCGACGAACTGCCCCGAATACAAGGTGACGGCGGTGCAGGTGCGCCGCACTAACGGGCCCTCCGCCTGGCAGGAGCATTTCGAGGAGGAGGCGCGGACGATGCGCCGCGTCGAAGCGCATCTCGACGCGGCAGAGTGAGCGGAGGCCCGGCGTGAGCGAGAAGCGCGACAAGCTCGTCCGCATGGCGAACCAGATCACGGATTTCTTCCGGCCCTACCCGGAGGAGAAGGCGATCGCCGGTGTGCAGGAGCATCTGCGCGCTTTCTGGACGAAACGCATGCGCACCGAACTCTCCGACTACGCCGCGACCGGCGGGGCGGGGTTGCACCCGCAGGTGCTTGAGGCGCTTCGCCGCGAAGCGGCCGCCGGATGACGTCGGAGCGTGATGCGAACGAGCCGCCGGGTGAGATGCCAAAGCCGCTCCACCGGCTGAAGAGCATCGCCTACCGCTCCGGCATCCCGGCCGCGGGCGCCCGCGCCGTTCCTGAAGAGACGGCCGTCGCCTTGACCTATGACGGGTCGACGCAGGCGGTGATGATGACGACTCCCGCCGACCTCGAAGATTTCGCCATCGGCTTCAGCCTGACGGAGGGGATCGCTGCCGCGCTCGGCGACATAAGATCGCTTGAGATTCTGCCGGAGGAGAGAGGCGTCGAGCTGCGCATGTGGCTGGAGAAGGGACGCGGCGAGGTGCTTGCCGCCCGTCGCCGCCATTTCGCAGGGCCGACCGGCTGCGGGCTTTGCGGCATCGACAGCCTTTCGGAAGCGATGCGCGCGCCGGCCCAGGTCGTCGGCGGCCTGCGGATCGACCCCGCGGCGATCGTGACGGCGATGAAGGCGCTCTCCGCCGCGCAGCCGCTCAACCGCGAGACGCGCGCCGTCCACGCGGCCGGCCTCTGGCGGCCGGGCACGGGGCTGCTTTTCGTGCGCGAGGATGTCGGCCGTCACAATGCGCTCGACAAGCTGGTCGGCGCCACCTTCCGCGCGGGCGTCGAGACCGCCGATTGCGTTCTCGTCCTGACAAGCCGCGTGTCAGTCGAAATGGTGCAGAAGGCCTCGGTCCTCGGCGCACCGATTCTCGTCGCCGTCTCCGCGCCGACGGCGCTCGCGGTCCGTATGGCGGAAGCGGCCGGAATCACGCTGGTCGCCGTCGCTCGCGACGACGGCTTCGAGGTCTTCGCGCATCCGGAGACGATCGAAATCGAGAGCGCGACCGGCGTCGCCGCGCAGGGCTCGGCGCGACCATAGAACCTTGCGCCGCGTTTCGTTAGTGTGCGCCCAAAGAACAGGGCGGAACGCCGACCAAATGCCACGGAAATCGAGCCCGACTTCGCCCGTGAGGCAACGCCTGCGGACGCTCCTCGAAGATCTGATGCTTCTTCCGGGCCTGAGCGGCTACGAGGGGCGCGTGCGCCGCTATCTGGCGGGCGCGCTCTCCGAGCTCGGTATCGCGTCGCGCAGCGACCGTCTTGGCAATCTCATCGCGACGCTCGAAGGGACAAAGGGTGCGCCGAGCGTAATGCTCTTCGCCCACATGGATCAGCTTGGCTTCGTGGTGCGCAAGATCGAGCGCGACGGGCTGGTGCGGATCGAGCGGCTTGGCGGCGTGCCAGAAAAAGCGCTTGCCTCGCAGGCGGTGCTTTTCTGCGTGGGCGAGGGGAGGGATGTTCCCGGAATCATCGCCAACAAGAGCCATCACGCCACAACGCCGGAGGAGAAGTATCGCGTGCTTCCCTATCCGGAGCTTTACATCGACGCAGGCTTCGACAGCAGCGACGCCGTGCGCGCCGCGGGCATCGATGTCGGCACCCCGAGTCGTCTACCGGCCGCGAGTCGAACAACTCGCCGGCGACCGCATCGCCGGAACCTCAGTCGACGATCGCGCCGCCTGCGCCGTGATGGTGGAGGTGGCGCGCGCGGTGAAAGCCGTGCGCAACCGGCCGACGATCCACTTCGTCTTCTCGGTGCAGGAGGAGTTCAACCTCCGTGGCGCGCTCCCCGCAGCACAGGCGGTCCTCCCCGATATCGCGATCCAGCTCGACCTCATCCTCGCGACCGACACGCCCGACATGACTGCGCGCGGCGACGTGCGCCTCGGGGGCGGGCCGGCGATGAGCATGTATTCCTTCCACGGCCGCGGGACGCTGAACGGCGTCATTCCGCATCCCGCGCTGGTGGCGCTCTTCGAAGCGGCGGCGAAGGCGGAGAAGCTGCCGCTGCAACGAAGCGCCCACATCGGCGCGCTGACCGATGCCTCCTATGTGCAGCTCGTCGGCGAGGGGGTTGCTTCCATCGATGTCGGATTTCCGATGCGCTACAGCCATTCCTCCAACGAGGTCTGCGACCTCGGCGATCTCGAGGCGTTGACGACGCTTCTCGTCGCGGCGCTCTCCCGTATCGATCCGAAATTCAGCCTCGATCGCGACGACTTCATCCAATGAGGCACTATCTCGGCATCGACATCGGAACCTTCGAGTCGAAGGGCGTGCTCGTTGACGAGACCGGTCGGATCGTGGCGAGCGCCGCAACGCCGCACAGGATGATCGTGCCGCAGCCGGGATGGGCGGAGCATCGCGCGCGCGAGGACTGGTGGGACGATTTCACCTTCATCAGCCGCAAGCTTCTGGCCGACACGCGCGTCGCCCCGGATTCGATCAAGGCGATCGGCTGTAGCGCGATCGGCCCCTGCATGCTGCCGGTCGGCGCGGAAGGCGAGCCGCTCATGAACGCGGTACTCTATGGCGTGGACGGCCGCGCCGCCAAGGAGATCGCCGACCTGACGCGGAGCGATCGGCGAGAGCGTGCTCCTCGATCGCTGCGGCAACGCGCTGACCTCGCAGGCCATCGGTCCGAAAATCCTGTGGCTGAAGCGCAACCGCCCGGAGATCTTCAAAAAGACGCGCTCGATCCTGACCTCGACTTCCTTTCTTGTCGAACAGCTCACCGGCGCCGTCACCATCGACCACTACACGGCCGCCAATTTCGCGCCGCTTTATCTGGTCGACGAGCTGGGATGGAGCTCGGAGCTCTCCGACGACATCATCGAGCTTGAGCGGTTGCCGAAAGTCGGTTGGACCACGGACATCGCAGGCACCGTCACGAAGCGCGCGGCCGAAGCAACGGGTCTCGCGGAAGGCACGCCCGTCATCATCGGCAGCGTCGACGCGGCGGCCGAAGCGATGAGCGTCGGCGTCGCCAAGCCCGGCGACATGATGCTCATGTACGGGTCGACCATTTTCATCATCATGCTGACGGCGAGCCGCGTGCGCGATGCTCGCCTCTGGTACGCGCCGTGGCTCTTCGAAGGCCGGCATGCCTCAATGTCCGGGCTCGCGACCAGCGGAACATTGACGCACTGGTTCCGCGACCAGTTCGGCCGCGAGCTGGAGGTCGCAAGCGCCATGCCGGCGCTGATGCAGGAGGCAGAGAAATCACCACCCGGCGCAAACGGGCTCGTCTTCCTGCCCTATTTCTCCGGCGAGCGGACCCCGATCCACGATCCGAATGCCAAGGGCGTGGTGTTCGGACTGAACCTCACGCATACGCGCGGCGACATCTATCGCGCGCTGCTCGAAGGAATCGCCTGCGGCACCACACACATCATCGACACCTATCGGGAGATCGGCCATCCGCCGGAATTGATCTACAGCGTCGGGGGCGGGACGAAGAGTTCCGTCTGGGCGCAGGCGACCTCCGACATATCCGAAGTCGAACAGATCCTGCGGGAGCGCACGATCGGCGCCTCCTACGGCGACGCCTTCCTCGCGGCGATGGCGATCGGCGATGCCAAGGAAGCCGACATCGCAAAATGGAATCCGGTCGCGAGCACCCTCTCGCCGCGCGCCGAGCGCGCACCCGTCTATCGCCGGCAATACGACATCTTCCGTGCGCTCTATGAGCAGACCAAGGACCTGATGGCCGAGCTTTCGGTTCCGCCCGGGAGCTGAGCCATCTACTTCACGGCGCCAGCCGTCATTCCCTTGATGATGTAGCGCTCAAGCGCCACGCCTACGATCACGAGCGGCGCAATCGCCGCCGTGGACAGCGCCGCCATCGACCACCAGGCAATGCCCTGCGAGCCGGTCTGACTGGCCACCATGACGGGCAGCGTCTTGGCGTCTGTGCTGGTCAGCAGAGCAGCGAAAAAGTACTCGTTCCAGCAGAGCACCAGCGACAGGATCAACGCCGCGACCATGCCGGGGAGCGCAAGCGGCAGCACAATGCGCAGGAAGGCGCCCCAGACGGAAAGGCCGTCGACGAGGGCCGCTTCCTCCAGTTCGATCGGAATCGCGCTGAACTGGTCGCGCATGATCCAGATCACGATCGGCATCACCATCAGCGTGTAGATCAGGATGATGCCGATCCGCGTGTCGAGCAGCGCCAGCTCCTTGTAGAGGACGAGGAACGGCATCGCGAGCACGACCGGCGGCAGAATCAGCTGCGACAGGAAGAAGAAGGAAATGTCGTTGTTGCGCATCCACAGGAAGCGATAGGAAAAGCAACTCAACCCGTAGGCGGCGAGCGACCCGAGAATGACCGCCAGGACGGAAGCGCTGAGCGACGTGATGGTGCTGTTCGTGAAGCGCTTCAGGAACTCTTCGCGCACTGTCGAGACGCTGAAGATCGTGTCGGGCGACAGGCCGAGCGAGCGGAGGCCGAGCCAGCTCGGCCTGAAGTCCAGCCAAGGCACGAGATGGCCCTGCATCACGTCGGGCGCCATCTTGAACGAGGTCGTGATCGTCCAGTAGATCGGAAATATGCAGACGATCGCCCAGAAGATCAGCACCGCGTAGATCAGCATGCGCCGGACGACGTAGGAGAGGCGCAGGGCGGGCCGTGCGTCGGACCGCGATGCGGCGCCGGCCCCGGGCTTCGACATGGCGACGCTCGACGTGCTCATGCTCCGGCCCCCGATGCGATCCGCCCGGACATCAATTCACGTCCCGTACGCGGCGATTGAGAGCGCTCAGGAACACCGTCACGGCGATCACGATGATCACCAGATAGACCATGGCGAGCAGCGTGCCATAGCCGACATTCGAGCGGTCGCGGTATTCGCGGTAGATGAAGCTGGTGACGGAATCGGTGGCGCCGCCCGGTCCGCCCGAGGTGACGTTGATGATGATGTCGGCGATCTTCAGCTTGAAGATGATGCGGATGACGACGGCGGTGATCGAGACCGGCAGCATGAGCGGGAAGATCACCCGCCGGAAGGCTTGCCAGCCGGTGGCGCCGTCGATCTTCGCCGCTTCCAAAATGTCCTTCGGCAGTGCCTGCAGGCCGGCGAGAAGCATGATCATCATGAACGGAATGAAGGTCCAGGCGTCCATCACCATGATGGAGAACTTCGCCATGCCGGGTGACGTGAAGAAAGCGGGCGAGCTCCAGCCGAGCTCGCGCGCGAGCCGGGCAAGCGGGCCGAAGCGGATTTCCATCATCGACTTGCCGACCATCCAGCTCACCGCCACCGGGCTCAGCATCAAGGGCAGTAGGAAGGCCACCCGGAAGAATTTGCGGCCACGAATCTCGGAGTTCAGAAGCAGGGCCAGGCCGAAGGCGATCCCGTATTCGACCAGCACTGCCGCCACGTAGAGCACCATGTTGCCGAGCGCGTTCCAGTAGAAGGGGTCGCGCCACATGTGCCGCACGTTGTCGAGGCCGTTGAAGTGCCGGCCGGTCAGCGAGGAGAGGTTCCAGTCGGTGAACGCGATGTTGATGCCGAAGAGCAGCGGGAAGACCACCATCGACACCGTGAAGAGCACGGCCGGAAGCACGAACAGGGTGCGTTGTCCGCGCTCGCCGCGGACGATCACCTGGCTCGCGCCGAGCGCCAGCGCCCAGATCAGATAGGCATAGAGAAGCGGCCGCCAGGTCGTGAACCCGATCGCCACGACGCCGTATGCGTCAAGAACCTGTGCCGCCAGCACCGCAGCGAGAAATAGCGACGCGAGGAGCAGGATCGCCCGGCCGGCGGCCTTCCGGCCGGCGGACATGTGATCCGACACGACCGTGAACAGGCGGTCGGTCTGCATCGGTGTGGTAGGGGTCATGCTGCTTACTTTATCGCCGCGACCGGCCGAGTGAAGCTGTTCCGGCGAAGAGATCGGCTGGCGGCGCAGGGGCGCCGCCAGCCGTCTCCTTATCCGATGGCGAAGCCGGTCACATGCCCAGCGACGCCTTGTAGAGCTTGATCTGGCTCTCACGGCCGATCTGGTCGGTGATCTTCTCCCAGGCTGCCGCGATGGCGTCCGCCGTCTCCTGCGCCGATTTGTACTGGCCGGCAAAGCCCTTCGCGAGCTCGTCCTCGGCGACCGAGTAGTACTGGAAGATGCCGGGGATGCGCGGCTCGATCGCGGCGTTCGGGTGGTTGTAGCTGTCACCCTGCGAGCCGAGATAGTCGGCGATGAAGTCCTTGTCGTAGCCCGCGGCCGCCCATTCGTCGTAGTTGAAATGGGAGTTGCGGTAGGGCTGGAAGCCCGAGGGATAGGCGGTCGTCCAGAGCGACAGGTCCTTGCCGCCGAGATGCGCCGCCGCCGACCAGGCCGCCTTGCGCTTCTTCTCATCGCCGGAAACGCGGTTGGTGACGTAGATGCCCCAGCCGAGATAGGCCATGTTGGGCGCGAAGTTTTCCGTCTCTTCCCAGGCGTTGGTCTTGACGTTGTAGACCTTGTCGGCGCCGGGGTTGATGGAGAAGCCGACGACGTCGCCGACGACCGAGGAATCGGAGGTCTTGGCGTTCGAGCCGACGTCGCCCCACCAGCAGATCATCGAGCCGGTGCCGGCCAGGAACTGCTGGAAGGCGGTGGTGCCCGGATCGGCGTTGATCTGGTCGGGCGGATAGGCGTCGGCCGCGATCAGGTCCATCACGTCCTGGATCGCCTGCACCCAGCCCGGGTTGTTGACGTAGGGCTTCATGGTGTCCGGGTCGAACAGCCAGGCCGGGTTGCCCGGATGCTTGACGTAGGCCGTGGCGCGATCTTCCAGGAAGTAGAAGCCGAAGCCGCCCCAGCCCTTCAGCGGGTCGAGGAAGCCGAAGGCGTCGAGCCCGGTCAGCGGATCCTTCTGGCCCTTGACCTTCTTCGTGATGTCGTCGACCTGCGCCCACTTGGTCGGCGCGTCGGCCATGCCGCTGATCGAGCCGTCGCCGAAATAGTCCTTGCGGTAGGCGAAGGTGTGGCAGTCGCCGTCGATGTTGATGCGGTAGGTCTTGCCGTCCCAGGTGCCGACCGGGGGCTTCAGGTAGTTCACGTAGTCGTCGACGTCGATCTGCTTCTTCACCCAGTCGGGCATCTCGTCGAGCAGGCCCTTGCCGGCGGTGTCGCCCTCAAACGGCGCGCCCATCTCGATGATGTCGAAATCGACGGTGCCGGTGGCGATCGACTGTTGCAGACGCGGATTGTAATCGGCCTGCGCGAGGTCGATCCAGTTGATCTTGGCGCCCGTATAGGCTTCCCACGGCTTCAGGAAACCGCGGAACAGGAAGTTGTGCAGATTCTGGTTGTTGAGCCCCATGAAGGTCAACTCGACGCCGGCGAACTCGCCCTCTTTCACGTTGGCCTTGGTCGCGCCGAGGCACATCTCGCCGACCTTCTGCCAGTCGGCATCCGTCGGCGAACCCGCGCCGACGCCCGGAATCTTCAGAATCGCCGCGCGGAGATCGTCCTGCGCAAAGGCGCTCGACAGCGTGCCGAGAACCCCAGTCGAGCCGGCGGCAGCAATGGCGCCGGCGCTCGCGGCGCCCTTCAGGACTTTGCGGCGGTTCGCCTGCATGGCCATGAGCCGTTCGTAGACATGAACTTTCACTGACATTCCCTCCCGTTCGGCGATCGGATATCGATCGCTTGTCGTTTTGCACAACCGGCACAGGAATTCGGGATTGGCTCGGACTGCATCGAGCGGATGCGCGTTTTCTCCCGTCTCCTCCCGTCAACCTGCCGTAGCGGATGCGCTCTTTTCGGCGCATGATTTCATACAACTATGCCGCCGCGTTCGTACGAGTCAACGAATCCGCTGTCCTCGTGCGAGAAGCGCTTCCACCTCGGCGAGACGCGGCATTGACGGCGCGGTGCCGGCGCGCGTGACCGAAATGCCGGCGACCGCGCAGCCGAAGCGCACGGCCTCCAGCGGCTCGGCGCCGCGGGCGATTGCGGTCGCGAAACCGCCGTTGAAGGCATCGCCCGCGCCGGTCGTCTCAGTCACCGGCCCGGCCTTGAAGGCGGGAACGAGGGTCGAGCCGGCCTTGCTATGGAGCAGGGCGCCGGCCTCGCCGAGCGTGATCAGCGCCGCGCCGACGCCTTTGGCGAGGAGGAAATCGCCGGCCTTCCTTGCCTCTTCGATGGTCGTGACCGGCAGTCCGGTCAGAAGCGCGGCTTCGCTTTCGTTGGGCGTGACATAGTCGCAGAGCGGAAAGATCGCATCGTCGACGGCAACCGCCGGCGCCGGATTGAAGATCGTGACGACGCCCGCCGTCTTGGCGATCTTAAGCCCGCGCATCGCGGATTCGACAGGCTGCTCGAGCTGCGTGACGAAGACCGCGGCGCTCCGGATCGCGTCGGCCGCAGCGTCGACTTCGGCCGGGCTGATCGATCCCGCCGCGCCGGGAACGACGATGATGGCGTTCTCGCCGCTTACTTCGTCGACGAAGATATAGGCAGCGCCGGTCGGCTGGTCGGCGACTTCGATGACCTTCGGCGTGATGCCTTCCTCGCGCCATGTCGAAAGCGCGATCGCCCCGAATGCGTCCTTCCCGAGCTTTGAGATGAAGGTCACGTCGGCGCCGACGCGCGCCGCGGCGACCGACTGGTTCGAGCCCTTGCCGCCCGGACCCATCTTGAAGCCGGAGCCGATGATGGTCTCGCCCATCGTCGGCATGCGGCCGGCGCGGAACGCCAAGTCGGCGACGAACACGCCGAGAATGGCGACCTTGTGCTTCTTTGCCATGGCCGACCTGCGTCAGACCGCGTCAGGCGGGATCACGCCCTTCTTGAAGACGAAGCAGCCGTAGAAGCGGCGCTCGCCGGTCTGGATCACGCAATAGGACTTCTTCGAGAGATCGTAGAAAGCGAAGCGCTCGATCGAGCCCATCGGCATCGACTTGCCTTCGGCCGCGTCGATCTCTTTCTGCACCTCCGCCTGCACCGGCGGTACTTCGTTCGGCTTGCCCACGATCTCCATGCGAAGCGCCGCATGCTCGACGAAGGAATCGAGCGGCAGGACGGAAAGGATGGCTTTCGCCGCGCGTCCGGCGTCGCAGTCGAGCCGGAGAAGCTTGCCGAGCACCGTCTGCCGCGCCACGGAATCGGAGGGAAAATTGGTGTCGGCGATGATCAGGTCGTCGCCATGCCCCATCGCGCGGAGCGCGTAGAGAACGTCGGCATTCAGTATTGGATCGATGCCCTTCAGCATGCTTGTTTCCCCCCAAGTTGTTGGGATTCCCATACACCAGAAAACCACCGGAGGAGAACAGGCATGCGCTACGAGATGATGCTCCCGCACCAGATCCGGAAGGCCATCAAGGAGCGCACGCCAGTCGTCCTGCCGCTCGGCGTGCTCGAATATCATGGCGAGCACATGGCCGTCGGCATGGACACGCTGGCGGTGGTCAAGATGCTGGAGATCGTCGAAACGAAGATCGACGTGGTGATCCTGCCGCCGTTCTACTACGGAGCCGCGAGCTACGCGGTGGAGCCGCCGGAAGGAAACGGCTCGCTGCATGTCGGGGGCGACGTACTTTTCCCGTTCGCGCAGACGATGTTCGCCGCGCTCTTGCGGATCGGCTTCCGCAACGTCCATGCCTTCATCCATCACCAGACGGAGAACTTCGCCGCCGGCATGCCGACCGATCTCGCCTTCAAGTTCGGCGCGCGCCAGGCGATCTTCGCGCATATCGAAGCGGAGCGCGGCGAGGGGTGGTGGGGCGACAAGAGCATGGCCGACTACTACGCGAAGCAATCGGGCGGCGAGGATCCCTTCAACTGGATCAGGATTCATCCGCTGCTCACCGCGGAGATGATCGGGACTTATCCCTTCGACCATGCGGGCGAGGGCGAGACGTCGCTGATGCTCGCGCTCTGCCCCGAGGCGGTCGAAACGAAGCGCGTCTCGTCCCGGAGCTGGTACACGGCAAGCGCGAAGAAGGCCTCGGCGAAGCTCGGCGAGAAGGGCCGCGACCTGATCCTTGCAGAGATGCTGAAGGTTCTGGCGCCGGCGAAGAGCGCGCCGCGGCGTCGTGCGCGTACCGCGCGAGCCAAGCGCGGTTAGGCGCCGAGATAGGCTTTGCGCACGCGGTCGTCGGCAAGCAGCGCCTCGCCCGGCCCGGCGAGCGTGATCCGCCCGTTCTCCATCACGTAGGCCTGGCTCGCGAGCCTGAGCGAACTCGCGACGTTCTGCTCGACGAGGAGGCAGGTGAGGCCTTCGCCGTTCAGGTCGCGCACTGTCTGCAGCACGTGCTGAACCGCGAGCGGCGCGAGTCCCAGCGACGGCTCGTCGAACATGATCAGATCGGGCGCGCCCATCAGGCAGCGGCCGATCGCCAGCATCTGCTGCTCGCCGCCGGACAGCGTGCCGGCCGACTGATGCCGCCGCTCCGCGAGACGCGGGAACATCGTGAAGACGTGCTCCAGGTTCCTCTCCCGCTTGGCCCGGGCGCGCGGCAGCATGGCGCCCATGGCGAGATTCTCGGCGACCGAGAGATTCGGGAAGACCTGCCGCCCCTCTGCGACCTGGCCGATGCCGAGATCGCAGACGCGATGACTTGGCCAGCCTGCGATGTCGGCGTCGCGATACCTGATGCTTCCCGCGGCCGGCTTCAGCATCCCGGCGATGGTACGGATCAGCGAGGTCTTGCCGGCCCCGTTGGCGCCAACGATCGCGACGATCGCGCCTTCCTCGACGTCGAGCGATACACCGTCGAGGGCCTGCGCGTCGCCGTAGTAGAGATCGAGGTTCTCGATGCGGAGAATCATACGATCGACTCCGTGCCGAGATAAGATTCCACCACGGCCGGATCGCGCACGACGCGCGCCGGCGTGCCCTGGGCAATCGCCGCGCCGTGGTGCAGCACGAGGATGTGGCCGGCGAGCGCCATCACCGCGCGCATCACGTGCTCGATGAGCACGATGGTCATGCCGGTGTCGCGGTTGAGATCGCGCAGCACGGAGACCATGCGGTCCGTCTCGGTCGGTCGAAGGCCCGCCATTACTTCGTCGAGAAGCAGGAGCTTCGGATCGGTCGCGAGCGCACGCGCCACTTCAAGCCGTTTGCGGTCGGGGAGGGTCAGCGACGCCGCCGGTTGGTTGCGCTTGTCGTAAAGATCGAGTCGGCGCAGGAGGTCGTACGCGTGGGCGCGCGCCTCCACCACCTTGGAACGGCGCAGCAGCCCGCCGACGATGACGTTGTCTTCGACGGAGAGCCCCGGGAACGGCCGTACGATCTGGAACGTCCGCCCGATGCCGATGCGGCAGACCGCGTCGGCGGACAGGCCGTCGATGCGCGCGCCGGCGAAGGTGATCGACCCCGTGTCCGGCGCGAGCACGCCCGCGATCATGTTGAAAAGCGTCGTCTTGCCGGCGCCGTTCGGCCCGATCACGCCGCAGATCTCTCCCGCCGCCACTTCGAGATCGACCCGGTCGACGGCGGTCAGGCCGCGGAAATGCTTGGAGACGCCCTGGATCGAGAGCAGCGTCATGAGCGGTCTCCCGAAAGCCCGAGCCTGCGCGCAAGCCACGGCCAGACGCCGCCCGGAAGTGCGATGATGACGAACAGGAGACAGATGCCGTAGAGGACCTGCCGCGCGCCGGGCAGGTCGAGGCCGAGCGCGGCAAGGAGGGCGGTCAGCGCCTCCGACAAGCCGGTCAAAAGGAAAGCGCCGACGATCGGACCGAACAGCGTCCCGATGCCGCCGATGATCGGGCCGACGATCAGCTCGACCGAGCGCGAGATGTTGAACACCTGCTCCGGAAAGAGGTTGTTGTAATAGAAGGCGTAGAAGACGCCGGCGAAGGCCGTCATTCCTGCCGAGATCACCACCGACGCCATCTTGTAGCGGAATGTATCGATGCCGGTGGCGCGCGCCGCCAGCTCGTCCTCGCGGATCGCTAGCCAGAAATAGCCGATGCGGCTCTTGAGAAGCAGCCGGCTCAAGACAAGCGCGACGACCGTCGCCGCCAGGATCACGTAGTAGAACATCGTGGGCGGGCCGCGCAGCAGCCAGAGATCGCCGTGGCCGGATTGCGTGACCGGCAGAAAGAGCCCGCCCGATCCGTTGACGATCGTCAGGTGGTCGAAGCCGATCCGGGCGAACTCCGCGAAGGCGATCGTGAGGATGGCGAAATAGACGCCCGTTACGCCGAAGCGTAGCGCAAGAAAGCCGATGATGGCGCCGGCCGCCATGGTGAGCGGGATCGCGGCAATGAGGCCAATCCACGGCCCGACGCCGTAATCCTTGAAGAGGAACGCCGCGAGATAGCCGGCAAGCCCGACATAGAGCGCATGGCCGAGCGAGAGCTGGCCGGCGAAGCCCATCATCACGTTCCACGCCTGCCCGACATAGGCGAAATAGAGGATCAGGATGAGGACGGTAATCAGGTAGTCGCCGGCAAAGAACGGCAGCGCCGCGAGCACCGCGAGGAGGGCGGCGAGAAGCAGGAGGCTTCGCGGCGACAGGCCCTCGATCAGAGTCCTCATTGCGCCCTCCTGCCGAGGATGCCCTGCGGCCGGAACAGGAGCACGAGCACCAGGATGGCGAAGCCGAACATGCTCTTCGCCGACGGCGTGAAAAGAAGGCCCGCCATCGCTTCCGTTAGGCCGATGAGCACGCCGCCGAGAAGCGCCCCCGCCATCGAGCCGAGCCCCCCGGTGATGACGATGACGAAGGCGAGGAGCGTATAGGCGGGGCCAAGCGCCGGCGTTACGTCGACGAGGAGCACCAGCATCACGCCCGCGGCTCCGACGCAGGCTGTGCCGAGCCCGAATGTCAACGCATAGAGGTGGCGCACGTCGAGGCCGACGACGAGCGCGCCGGTGTGATTGTCGGCGCAGGCGCGGATCGCCGTTCCGGTGCGCGTAAAGCGGAAGAAGGCGAAGAGCGCGGCGGCGACCATGATCGACGCCGCAGCGGCGTAGGCCTTGGTCGCATCGACGATCAGCGGTCCGATCGCGTAGCTGTCATAGGAATAGCTCGTCTGGACGCCGCGCGCGTCGGGGCCGAAGACGATGAGGAGCACGTTCACCAGGACGATGGCGATCGCGATCATGAGCAGGAATTGTGTGGTCTCAGGCCGCGTCACGAAGGCGTTGATCACGCCCTTCTGCAATGCGTAGCCGAGCGCGAACATGACCGCCGCGATCGGCACCAGCATGACGATCGGGTCGAGGCCGAGCGAGGAGAAGAGCACGACGGCGATGTACATCGCGACCGTCATCATCTCGCCGTGGGCGAAGTTCACGACCCGCACCACGCCGAAGATGACCGAGAGGCCGAGCGCCATCAGCCCGTAGACGAGGCCGGTCAGGATCCCGCTGACCGCGACGTTCAGATAGACTTCGAGCGGCATGTGCACTCTTTCAGCGCATTACGCCGAAGATGTCATCCTCGGGCGCGCGGAACGCGCGACCCGAGGACCCGCGGCACATAGCTTCCAGGTTCTCGGGTCTCGCTGCGCTCGCCCGAGAATGGCGCCCAAGATCGAGCGGCTTCTTCAACCGGCGCCTCAGCCACGCTCGTTATAGGGCTTCAACGGCCACTCCGGCTCCGCGTTGGCCGCCGCCTTCGGCGCGACGGTGACATGCTTGCCGCCGCGGTTCTGGATGGCGCCGTCGCCGACCTTGTCGTTGTGGCCCTTCTCGTTGAACTGGATGCCGCCGCCGATGGCGACGTTGTCGGTGATGTTGGTGGCGCGCAGCGCATCTGCCAGTGCCGTCGGATCAGCGGATCCGGCGCGCTTGTAAGCGTCGGCGGCGGTGAGCAGCGCCTCGAACGTGAACACGTGGTTGGTGTTCATGTTGACGTCCGGGTAGGCCTTGGCGAGTGCGTCAGCGAGCACCGGCGTCAGCTTCTTGTTCGGGTCGTACCAGGGTGCGAAGCTGATCGGCCCGTCGGAGAGCTTGCCGAGTGTCTTAAGGTACTGGTCCTCATACCAGCCGGGGCCCATGCTGAAGATCGCCGTCGGCGTCCAGCGCTGCTTGATCAGTTCGCGCGTCATCAGGATGGCGTCGTTCAGGCGGCTCACGACCAAGAGCACTTCGGCGCCCGTTGCCTTGGCCTTGGCTACCTCGACAGAGAGGTCCTTGGTCGCCGGGTCGTAGGCGATCGTGTCGACGATCTTGTAGGGAAGGTCGAACTTCGGCGCCACCTTGCCGATGCCGCCGGCCATCGCTGTGCCGAACGTGTCGTTGACATGCAGGAACACGGCCGACTTCGGTGACGCGCCGGTGATCGAGAAAAGCTCGAGCTGATTGCCGAAGGCGTCGCCCAGGATGCGCGGAGCGATCGGGAAATTGCGGAAGACGAACTTGTAGCCCTGCTCGGTGATGTCGGGCGCCGCGGCGATGTTGATGACGAAGGGGATGCCCTTCTGCTCGGCCACCTGAGCGATGGCCGAGCTCTGTCCGGAATCGAAGGCGCCGACAAGGAGCTGCGCACCGTCGCCGATAAGCTGCTCGGCGCGCGAGCGGGCGGTGTCGACGCTCGATTCGGTGTCGCCGTTCATGATCTCAAGATCCGGGTAGCCGAGATCCTTGAGGATGCCGCCGGCGATGTCGACGCCGCGCTGGCAGTCCTGCCCGATGCCGGCGAGGTAGCCGGAGCGCGGCAGGATCACGCCGACCTTGAGCGCATTTCCCTGCGCACGCACGATGTTGAACGGCGCCGCGCCGACGGTCAAAGCGAGCGCGCCGACGCCCGCGGTAAAGGTGCGGCGCGTGACGCGCGGGCCGGTGCCCGAAGACGGCGTTTGCGACTTGCGGCTCATGTCAGTTCCTCCCTTGATTCAGTCCCAACAGTTTCGCGGCATTCTCTTTCAAGATCAGTGGCCGGACCTCAGGCTTGATGTCGAGTCCGGAAAAATCCTTCAGCCACCTGTCCGGGGTGATCGCCGGCCAGTCGGAGCCGAAAAGCACTTTGTGCCTCAGGATGGTGTTTGCATATTTGACCAGGATCGGCGGGAAATATTTCGGCGACCAGCCGGACAGGTCGATGTAGACGCTCGGCTTGTGCTGCGCGACCGCGAGAGCTTCTTCCTGCCACGGGAATGACGGGTGAGCGAGGATGATCGGCATGTCGGGAAAGTCGGCCGCCACGTCGTCGAGATAGATCGGGTTCGAGTATTTGAGGCGCATGCCATTGCCGCCGCGCATCCCCGAGCCAACCGCGGTCTGGCCGGTATGGAAGAGCGCCGGCAGGCCGGCTTCCGCGATCGCCTCGTAGAGCACATAGGCGTCGCGGTCGTTCGGGTAGAAGCCCTGCATGGTCGGGTGGAACTTGAACCCGCGAATGCCGAAATCTGCGATCAGCCGCCGCGCCTCGCGCGCGCCGGCCTTGCCCTTCGCCGGATCGATCGACGCGAACGGGATGAGGATGTCGGAATTCTCCGCGGCGAGCGCTGCCATTTCCTCGTTCTTGTAGCGGCGGAAGCCGGTCTCGCGCTCCGCGTCGACCGGAAAGATCACCGCGGCGATCTTGCGCTCGCGGTAATAGGCGGCCGTCTCAGGGACGGTCGGCGGGTGCGGATGCGGCGACTTGAAATAGGCCGCCATCGTCGCCTGGAAATCGTCGTAACCGTCGTCGGCGTGCGTCCCGCAGGGCTCTTCGGCGTGCGTGTGCACGTCGATGGCGACGACCGCGTCGAGATCGATCGTCATGCCTCGGCCTCCGCCGGTTGAGCGCCTGTCATCTTGCGCAGGAGGCGCATCAGCGCCGCCCGCTCGCTGCCGGTGAGATTCGCGGTCGCGCGCTGGTCGCTCGCATGGATGTCGGGAAGCGCGCGCGCGACGAAAGTCCGCGCGGCGGGAGTCAAAGACAATTCGACCGAACGCCGGTCGTTTGACGGCACACTGCGCCGGATCAGCCCTTCGCTGACGAGAAGCCGAACGATCTTCGCCATGTTCGACCGCTTGATCCGCAGCGCCCGAGCGAGCGCGCCCTGTCGGATTCCGGGGTTCTCGCCGATCGCGATGAGGATGCCGATCTGCCCCGGCCGGATGTCGCGGCCCGCGAAATCGGCGAAGAAAGCCTCGAAGACCTGCAGCTGCGCGAGCCTCAGCATGAAGCCCGCGACCTCCGCCAGAGGACCGAAGTCGACGGGCGGTTCAGCAACGTCCGCTGTGCCGCCTTCGAAAGCGGGTCCGTCAAGAAGCGCGGATTCTGCGCGGCGCTCCACGTCGATCACTCGCTCTTGCCAGCGACCGCCAGCGGCGCGGCGCGCTTCTCGATAAAGGCCTTGAGCCTCTCCGCCGCTTCGGGGCTCGTCGCGGTGAACGACGCCACGATCGACTCTACGAAGAGGCCGTCGTCCTGCGCCATGTCCTGGATGCGGGGGAGGGCGTTGATGATCGCGTAGTTCGAGAGCGGCGCGTTGCCGGCGGCGATCCGCGCGAGCGCCTTGGCTTTGTCGAGCGCGAAGCCCGGCTCGACCAGATACTGGATGAGATTGAAGCGCTCGCCTTCTTCGGCACTGAGGACGCGGCCCGTCAGCATCAGGTCCGTCATGCGCGCGATGGTCATCAGCCGCGCGATCCTGACCGAGCCGGAACCGCCGACGAAGATGCCCCGCTGCCCTTCCGGCAGCGCGAAGAAGGCAGTGCGATCCGCGACCCGGATATGCGTCGAGGCGGCAAGCTCCAGACCGCCGCCGACGACCGCGCCGTGAAGCGCGGCAACGAAGGGGATCGCGCCTCGTTGGATCGTGTCGAAGACCGCATGCCAGCGGCGCGAGCCGTGGATGCCCTCGATGGGCGATTTCTCGGCGTGCTCGGCGATGTCGAGGCCGGCGGAGAAATGCGCGCCCGCGCCGTGCAGCACGGCGGCCTTCGCCTCTTTGCCGGCGCGCAAAACGGCCGCCGCAAGAGCTTCGATGACGGCATCGGAGATGGCGTTTCGCTTCGCCGGGCGGTTCAGCCCGATCAGCGCGACCTCGCCCTCAAGCGCATAGGTGACAAGCGGATCGCCCACGCGGCAACGTTCCTCCCGGCAAGCTCATTTTGTTTCCAAGTGGACGAAATGGCGGAGCCCGTGTCAAGATCGTTTGGCGGAAGCAGCCGGCGTGCTAACGAGGCGCGCCAGAAGCGAAAACGCTCAAGCTGCGGATGGAGGATTCGCGCCGTGGGCAGCATCGCGACGAGAAGTCTCCACGAGATCGATGCGGCGCCCTTGCGCAAAGTGCGCTTCTGGGAGCCGAAGCTCGAGACCGAGGCGCGTCCGGACGGCAGCCTGCTCGTGCGCCAGCGCGGGGAACTGGGCGCCTATCCCGATCGCCTCACCGATCGTCTCGTGCACTTCGCGATCGCAACGCCGGATCGCATTTATCTCGCCGCTCGCGACGAAAACGGCGAGTGGCGCACGCTGACCTACGCCGAGGCGCTCGACCGCGTGCGGCGCATCGGTTCGGCGCTGCTCGGCTTCGGGCTTTCGCCCGACCGGCCGATCGCGATTCTTTCCGGCAACGACATCGAGCACGCGCTGCTCGGTCTCGCCGCGCAGTACGTCGGCATCCCCTATACGCCGATCTCGCCGGCCTATTCGCTGGTCTCTTCGGATTTCTCCAAGCTCAGGGACATCGTCGCCGCCTTGACGCCGGGGCTCGTCTTCGCCGCCGACGGCGCGCCGTTCGAGACGGCGATTGCCGCAGCCGTGCCCGCCGGCGTGCCGGTGGTGACGACCCGCAGGCCGATTGAGGGCCGGGGGAATGCGACCTTCGCCGATCTGGTCGCAACGGAAGCGAGCGCGGCCGTCGACGAAGCGCATGGCAGAGTCGGGCCGGATACGGTCGCGAAAATCCTCTTCACGTCAGGGTCGACGGGCTCGCCCAAGGGCGTGATCAACACGCAGCTCATGCTCTGCGCCAACCAGGCGATGGTGCGCGACTGCTTCGCTTTCCTCCAGGATGAGCCGCCGGTGGTGCTCGACTGGGCGCCGTGGAACCACACGGCCGGCGGCAACAAGGTCTTCAACATGGTGCTCTACAACGGCGGCACCTTCTATATCGACGACGGCCGGCCGACGCCGGATTTGATCGGCAGAACCGCGCGCAATCTCCACGACGTCGCGCCGACATGGTACTTCAATGTGCCGAAAGGCTACGAGGAGCTGATTCCCCACCTCGATGCCGACGCGGCGCTTCGCCGTCGCTTCTTCAGCCGCCTGAACATGATGATGTATGCCGGCGCCAGCGTGGCGCAGCACACCTGGAGCGCGTTGGAGCAGCTGGCGGTGAAGGAGACCGGCGAGCGCGTGATCCTCACAACGGGATTGGGCGCGACGGAGACCGCGCCCTTCTCGCTGATGTGCACCACCGACAACCGCATCGCCGGGAACATCGGGCTACCGGCGCGCGGGATAACGCTGAAGCTCGTGCCTTCCGAGGAGAAATTGGAAGCGCGGCTCAAGGGGCCGAACGTCACCCCCGGCTACTGGCGCGATCCGGATTTGAGCGCAGCCGCGTTTGACGAGGAGGGCTTCTACAAGCTCGGCGATGCATTCCGCTTCGCCGACCCGAACGATGCTTCGAAAGGCTTCTATTTCGACGGGCGGATCGCCGAGAATTTCAAGCTCAATACCGGCACCTGGGTCTCGGTCGGTGCGCTCCGCGCTCGCTTCATTGACCATTTCGGCGAGATCGTCCGCGACGTCGTGATCACCGGCCTCGACCGCGACCATATCGGCGCGTTGGTCTTCCCCGACATCGCGATGTGCCGCGCGCTCGCCGGCCTTGCGAACGACGCGCCCGTCGACGACGTGCTTGCGCATACGCGCGTGCGCGCCGAATTCGCCCAGAAGCTCAAGTTGCTTGGCCGCGCCGGCACCGGCTCATCGACGCGGGTCGAGCGGCTTCTCCTTATGGCGGAGCCGCCCTCGATCGACCTCGGAGAGGTTACCGACAAGGGCTCGCTCAACCAGCGCGCCGTGCTCCGCCATCGGGCAGCAAGCGTCGAAGAGCTCTACAAGGACTCACAGGCTGTGATCGCGCTGACAGAGTAGCGCCTCATTTCGGCTGCATGCGCAACGCGCCGTCGAGCCGCACCGTCTCGCCGTTCAGATACGGATTGCCGATCATCGTCGCGACAAGCTCCGCGAATTCATCCGGTGCGCCGAGACGGCTCGGAAACGGGATCGACGCGGCGAGCCCCGCCTGCGCTTCCTCCGGCAGTTCCTGAAGGAGCGGCGTTGCGAAAAGCCCTGGCGCGATCGCGAGCACTCGGATTCCAAAGCGCGCAAGCTCGCGTGCGGCGGGGAGGGTGAGCGATACGATGCCGCCCTTCGAAGCGCTGTAGGCCGCCTGCCCGATCTGCCCCTCGTAGGCGGCGACCGAGGCGGTCGAGACGATCACGCCGCGCTCGCCGGTCGCCAGCGGTTCGAGCCGTGTCATCGCGGCGGCGGCCAGCCGCATCATGTTGAACGTGCCGATCAGGTTCACGCGCACGATTTTCTCGAAGTCGTCGAGCGGCATCGGCCCTTCGCGCCCGACGATGCGCGCTGCGCCGCCGATCCCGGCACAGCTCACCAGAATCCGCGCCGGCCCGTGCGATTCCGCCGCCTTGGCGATGGCGGTCTCCGCGCTCTTTGCATCCGCGACGTCGCATTCGCAGAAGATGCCTCCGGTCTCCGCGGCGATCTCCCGGCCCTTGGCCGGATCGCGGTCGAGCACCGCGACCCGTGCTCCGAGCGCTGCCAGACGCTTCGCCGTCGCCGCGCCGAGCCCCGACGCCGCGCCGGTCACGAGAACGGATGATCCTCCTAGCTCCATGACGATCGCTTCAATGCCGACGCCAGTCTGGCGTGTCGGCCATACTAAGCAAGCCGTCCACGCGCGCGATAGGGGCGAGCTAGCGGTCAGCCGAGCTCGAAGCTCGTGATGCCGAAGATCCGCTGAAGGGAGAGCGCCCGGGCGGCCCCGCGATACATGCGCGCCGTCTCGAAGCTCGGGGCCATGCCGAATCCTTCCGCGAGGCGGCGCGCTGCTGCGTTCGGCTCCGGCACGTCGAGGATCACCGGGCCGCGAGCGGGAGCGGCGAGGGCGGCGAAGATACTCTCGGCAATCTCAGCGTCATCGGCGAAAAGCGGCCCGATCTTGTAGCCCTCGCGGCAGCGCCGGATCGTGCCGTAGCCGCGCACGATTTGTCCTTGGACAAAGGCGACCGTCCGCCGCTCCACCGAAGCGCCGGCGATCCATTGCCGTACAAACTCATCTCGGCGGCCGGGAAAGAGCGGGCGATCGTAGGCGACGATCAGATCGGAAAGGCTCTCAGGCGCATCGTCGCCGATCTCGACGATCGCGGCCGAACGCGGCTCGGCAGGCGAAGGGTTGCCGCTATAGCGGATGTTGCGGTGGGCAAGCACAAAGCCGCTCTTGGTATAGTTCGCCTGCTGCGCAACGACGCCGTCGAGTCCGACCGTGCGTGTCCCAAGTCGCCCAAGCGCCGCATCCCAGAGCCGCTTGCCGTAACCGTGGCCGCGCAGGTCCTTGCGGCAGATGTAGAAGCCGATGAAGGCGAAGTCCTCGTCGTAGGCGACCGCGGAGATCGAGGCCGCCATCGCGCCGTCGACGAAGAGCCCAAGAAACCCATCCGGGTCGACGCTGCGAAACGGCTCGGCGTCGCCGAGGCCGGGGTTCCATCCTTCCGCGGCAGCCCAGTCGATCGCAAGCGCGACGCCGGCCGGATCGAGCGTGCGGATAGATATCTTCGAATTCATACCGCCGGGGCGAAGCTTGTCTGCACTCCCTTGTAGCGCTTCGGAAGCGGCGGCGCATAGGCGCCCCGCTTCGTCGTCTGGAGTCCGAGGCCGACCAGCGCCTCGCATTGCTTCACCGCCGCCCCTACCGGATCGATCACCGGCACGCCGAAGCTCTCCGAAAGGCTTCGCGCCAGCTCCGCCATTCCCGCGCAGCCAAGCACGATCGCGCCGACCTGCGGGTCGGCGAGCGCCTCGGCGATGGCCGCGCGCAACAAGTCGACCGCGCCCGATTTCGGATCCTCAAGCGCCAGCACCGGCACGTCGGCTGCGTGCACACGGCAGCGGCCGGCCATGCCGTAGCGCGCCACAAGCGCCTCGATCGGAACGACGGATCGCGGCAGCGTGGTGACGATCGCGAAGCGCGGCGCGATGAAGGCGGCGGTCGCGACACCCGCTTCGCAGAGCCCCACGACCGGGATTTTGGCGAGCGAACGTGCGGCGTCGAGCCCGGTGTCGTCGAAGCAGGCGATGATCGCCGCGTCAGCGCCCTCCGCTTCAGCGCGGGCGATCTCGACGAGCAGCCCGGGCACCGCGAGCGCTTCGTCGTAATAGCCCTCCACCAATTCCGGGCCCGTCGCCGAGGTCGCCGGCTCGATGAGCGTGCCGGACGCGGCGACGGAGCGCGCGGCGCGCGCCGCGGTCTCCGTCATCGTCGCAGTGGTGTTCGGGTTGACGAGCCGGATGCGCATCAGGAAGCGAGATGGCGGGCTCGGCGGCGGTTGATCAGCGTGATCGTGACGAGCGCGCCGATGATGATCGCGAAGGAGAACGCCGTCGTCACCGTGCCGAGCGCATAAAGCACCGGCGTCGTGACGTTGGTCGTCATCGCGTAGATTTCGAGCGGCAGCGTGTTGTAGGTGCCGGCCGTCATCATCGTGCGGGCGAACTCGTCATAGGAGAGCGTGAAGCCGAAGAGCGCGACGCCGATCAGCATCGGCAGGATCATCGGCAGCACGACGTAGCGGAAGGTCTGCCACGGCGATGCGCCGAGATCGCGCGCCGCCTCCTCGTAGGCGGGCGAGAAGCGGTTGAAGACGGCGAACATGATGAGCACGCCGAAGGGCAGCGTCCAGGTCAGATGCGCCCCGAGCGCGGATGAGTACCATGCGGGCCTCAAGCCCGCCTGCTGGAACGAGACGCCGATCCCGAGGCTGACCAGGATCGACGGCACGACGAGGCTGGATACGGTCAGATAGAAAAGCGCGCGTCGCGCCGACAAAGCGGCGGCGGAAGGCGAGCCCGGCAAGCAGCGCGATCACCGTCGTGCCGACCATGACCATCAGGCCGAGCCGCAGCGAGCGCGAGAACGAGCCGCCGAAATCGCCCACCGCCTGCTTCTGGAAGAGGTTGGCGAACCAATGCACCGACATGCCGTTCATGGGGAAGGTCAACCCGCCGTTCGGCCCCTGGAAGGAAAGGATGACGATGGTGGAGAGCGGCCCGTAGAGAAAGATCACGAAGAGCGCGAAGAACGCCGCCAGCACGTAGAAGCCAGGTCCGCGCTTTTCCCGGTCCATCTTCGGAGCCCCTCAAAGCTCCTTGCGGATGTCGACGACGCGCAGGATGCCGGCGACCATCGCGAGGACAACGGCAAGAAGCACGACGGCATTGGCGGCGGCTGCCGGATACTGAAGCAGCGACATCTGGTTCTTCATCATCAGCGCCACCGACGCGCTCTGGCCGCCGGACATGACCTGCACGGTGGAGAAGTCGGCCATCACCAGCGTGACGACGAAGATCGTGCCGATCGCCATGCCGGGCTTCGCCAACGGCACGATGACGTTCCAGATGATCTGCGGACCGCTCGCGCCGGCGTCGCGCGCCGCTTCGACCAGCGCGCGATCGATGCGCATCAGCGTGTTGAAGATCGGCGTCACCATGAAGAGGGTGTAGAGGTGCACCATGGCCCAGACCACGGCGAAGTCCGAATAGAGCAGCCACTCGACGGGCTGGTGGACGATGCCGGCGCCGACCAGCGCCGAATTGATCAGGCCGTTCCGCCCGAGCACCGGAATCCAGGAGATCATGCGGATGATGTTGGAGGTCAGAAACGGCACGGTGCAGACGAGGAAGAGCACCATCTGCATCACCGTCGTGCGGATATGGAAGGCGAGGAAATAGGCGACCCAGAAGCCGATGAAGAGGGTGATCGCCCACACGATGGCGGCGTATTTGATCGTATTCAGGTAGGTCTTCCAGGTGACCCATGAGCCGAGAACGTCGGAATAATTGGTGGTGATGAAATCGGGATAAAGCCGCGCAAAATCATAGTCCCAGAAGCTGACGACGATGATCGTCAGGATCGGCACCGCGAGGAAAAGGCCGAGCACGACGGCAAGCGGCGCAGCCTGCAGATAGGGCGCAAGGCGCCCCACGCCGAAGCGCAGGCCGCGCCTCTTCTTTTCAGCCGATGCCGCGGTCGAAAATCCGACCGCGGCTGTATCGGAAGCGCTGGTCACGCGGCGATGAACTCGTTCCAGCGTTTCACCATGTAGCGGTCCTCGTCCATGACCGAGTTCCAGCAGGCGACATGGCCCATGCGCTCTTCGAAGGAGCCGCCGTCGCGCACCGCGCCCGCTTTCTCCATGACCTTGCCGTCGGGCGCGAGGATGTCGCCCTGTGCGGGCTTGCCCTCGATCCAGTAGCCCCACTCGTCGTCGGACATGAACTTCTTCGCCGTGGTCATGTTCGCCGAATAATAGCCCTGCCTGTTCAGGTAGCCGCCGACCCAGCCCGACGTGTACCAGTTGATGTACTCGTAGGCCGCGTCGAGCGTCGGCCCGGTGAGGTGCGAGGCGAGCCCGAGGCCGCCGCCCCACGAGCGGTAGCCTTCCTTGAGCGGCTGGTACTTGCAGGGAATGCCCTTCGAGCGGACGGCGGCGACGGCCGGCGACCACATCGACTGGATGACCACCTCGCCCGACGCCATCAGGTTGACGCTTTCGTCGAAGCTCTTCCAGAAGGCGCGGAACTGCCCCGCCTGCTTGGTCTTGATGAGGAAATCGATCGTCTTGTCGATTTCGTCCGTCGTCATGTTGCCCTTGTCGACGTATTTGATGTTGCCCATCGCCTCCATGATCATCGCGGCGTCCATGATGCCGATCGAGGGGATGTTCAGGATTGCGGTCTTGCCCTTGAAGGCCGGGTCCATGATGTCGGCCCAGGTCGTGATTTCGCGGCCGACAAGGTCGGGGCGGATGCCAAGCGTATCGGCATTGTAAATGGTGGGCACCATCGTGAACCAGCCGGTTTCACTCGGAGCGAAGGTCTTGGCGTCGGGCGTTTCGACGTAGCCGACGGTGTGCGGCGCGGTGCCTTGAGCGATGACGCTGTCGGGCTTCAGCTTGCCGTTCTTGAAGAGCGGAACGATGCTGTCGTAGTAGGTGAGCTTGCTCACATCCATCGGCTGCAGCACGCCGGCCGGATAGACCTTCTTCAAAATCCAGTATTCGATGTCGGCGATGTCGTAGCTGTCGGGCTGCGTCACGGCGCGCTGCGCCGCGGCGTCGGAATCCATCGCCGTCATCTCGAGCGTGATGCCGAGGTCCGCCTTGCACTTGTCGGCGATGTCGTTGAGGTTCGACACGCCGGTGCCGAACTGGCGGAGCGTGATCGGCGTCTGCGCCCAGACGGTCGGAAAGCCGGTGACGATACCGGAGCCCGCCGCGACGCCGACCGCAGCGGCGCCCGTCTTCAGGAGCTTGCGGCGCGAGATGCCGGTCGATTTCTTGCCGTTCGTCATTTCCCTGTTCCCCTTTTCTGAGATTTCAGTTCGGACGGCCGAGCGCGATGGCGCCCTGCGCGTCCCAGTTCAGCGGCACGGCGTTTCCGACGGCGACCGGGCGCCGCAGAAAGGCCTCTTCGTCGAGGAGAACCGTGAACTCCTCGATGCCCGGGCCGGTGACGACGAGCTTCACCGACGGGCCGAGAAACTCGACCGTCGAGACGAGCCCGGTGAATCCGAAGCCTTGGATCGTCGCTCTCGCCGATGCCGACACGATCGGTGCGGATGGCGATGTCGATCGGCTGGTCGGCAGCAAGCCGGCCGACGCCGGCGGCGGAGACGGCGAATGCGCCGCCGCCCGAAGCCGCAAGGTTCACAAGCCCGTCGGTCACCGACGCGACGCGGCCCGAAATGACGTTGTGCATGCCCATGAAGCGGGCGACGAAGGCCGTGGCCGGATGCTCGAAGACTTCGCGCGGGCTTGCCGCCTGCTCGATCTTGCCGTCGTCCATGACGACGATCAGATCGGCGAGCGCCATCGCCTCTTCCTGGCTGTGCGTCACATGCACGAAGCTGATGCCGAGATCGGTCTGCAGGCGCTTCAGCTCCGCGCGCATCTTGATCTTCAGGAACGGATCGAGCGCAGAGAGCGGCTCGTCGAGGAGCAGCACTTCGGGGTCCGTTATGAGTGCGCGGGCGAGCGCCACGCGCTGCTGCTGTCCGCCTGAAAGCTGCGCCGGCCTACGCGACGCGTAGGGCTCCATATGCATGAGGCGCAGCATCTCAAGCGCCTTCTCGCCCCGCTCGGCCTTCGCCACGCCTTTCATCTTCAGACTGAAGGCGACGTTCTCGACGAGATCGAGATGCGGGAAGAGTGCGTAGGACTGGAACATCATCGCCGTGCCGCGCTTCGCCGGCGGCAGGTCGGTGACGTTCGCCTCGCCAAGCAGGATGTCGCCGACAGAGATGCTCTCGTGCCCGGCGATCATGCGCAGCGTCGAGCTTTTCCCGCAGCCGGACGGCCCGAGCAGACAGCAATAGGTGCCCGCGGCGATTTTCAGCGAGATGTTGTCGACAGCGACGGTCGTGCCATAACGCTTCGTCACGCCCGCAAGCTCAAGTGTCGCTGCCCGTCCCATGGCGTGCTCCTGGCTTCGCTCCTGCAACAGGCAAGGCGCATGCCAAGCGCTGGTGGCGCAGGATTTGCGCGGAGGAATGCGAAATGGGTGGAGATTCAGGGAGCGGAGCCCCGCGCTTCTATTTGGGGCGGCTCAGATGTTGTGCATCTGCACACAATCATCGCCCAAATCGTATACAATTCGGCGCCGACCGGGATTTGCCTTAGGCGTCTTGCAGGGGAACGCGATGGGGGAATTTGTCGGAGATCCTGCGGCGCTTGCGCCGCCGCCCGGTTCGCGCCGCGCGCCGGGCGCGTCTTCGCTCAAGAGCCCGAAGGCGGCGCGTATTCACGAAGCACTGCTCGCCGCGATTCTCGACCATCGGCTTCCGCCCGGCGCGCGGCTGCCGGAAGACGAGCTCGGTGCGATCTACGGCGTGAGCCGCACCATCGTCCGCTCCGCCTTGCAGGCGCTCGCGCACGAGCGCGTCGTGACGATCGAGCCGAACCGCGGCGCACATGTCGCGGAGCCGACGGCGGAGGAGGCGCGCCAGGTTTTTGAGGCGCGCTCGGTGATCGAGCCGCGCCTTGCCTCGCTCGCCGCCGGGCTTGCGACGGCGAAGGACGCAGCGCTTTTGAAGCGGCACATCCGCGATGAAAACGCAGCGCTCGCAGTCGGCAACGCGGGCCGCGCCATCGCGCTCTCAGGCGCCTTCCATCTGGCGATAGCGGAGATCGCGAGCCAGCCGATTCTGGCCGGCTTCGTGCGGGAGCTGGTCTCCCGCTCTTCGCTCATCATCGCGCTCTACTGGCGGCGGCCCGACGCCATCTGCGAACGCCATGCGCATGCGGCGCTCGCCGAGGCGATTGGCAAGGGTGACGCCAGGCGCGCCGCCGATCTGATGGTGAGCCATCTGGTCGACCTGCTCTCCGGCCTTGACCTTCGCCCGCGCGGCCGGGAGCAGGCGCGGCTTCAGGACGTTCTGATCCGCAACGTGCCGGGTTGAGGGCCGCGCTCGGCATTGTGTTAAAGTCCAATGTGGCGCATCCTACTGGTATCATGAGTTCGAGCCGGCAGAAGCGCTCCGACGAAATCCGCGAGCGGCTTCTTGAGCGCATCAAGCGGGGCGAGCTTGCGCCCGGCGATCCACTCCCTTCGGAGCGGGAGCTGATGTCGCTTTACGGCGTGGGGCGGCCCGCAATCCGGGAAGCGCTCCAGAGCCTGCAACGCATGAGCCTGCTTGAGATCCATCACGGGCGCCGCGCCCGCGTCGCCGCGCCCTCGGTCACCAGAATGGTGGATCAGGTCGGCGAGAGCATGCGAATGTTTCTTGCGAATTCGCCGGCGAGCCTCGAGCAACTCAAGGAAGCCCGTCTCGTGTTCGAGATGGAGATGGCACGGATCGCCGCGCGCAAGCATTCCGCCAGCGATATCGTCAGATTGAGACGTCTGCTGCAATCTCAGACCGACGCACAGAACGACCTGGAGAAGTTCGTGGCGTGCGACGGAGATTTCCATCGTGAGATCGCTGCGATCGGCGGCAACCCAATCTTCACAGCGCTGAGCGAGGCGATCTTCAAATGGCTTGCCGCCACCTACCGCGGCGCGGTCAGCGTTCCGGGTCTTGAGAAGCTCACGCTCCACGAGCACGCGCAAATTCTCGAAGCCATTGCCGCTGGAACGCCGGACGGCGCGGCCAGAACCATGGCCGATCACCTGACCCGCGCGAACGAGCTCTACCGCACCGAGAACTATCGCGCCGCGAGCTGACCGCCGATCCCGGAAGAGCGCGAAGATCGCCCCGGCATTCTTGATGCACGCCCTGATCTGGTATAATGAGTCTTCAAAATCCCGGCTAACTGGGATGCGGGAGGGAGGATGCTTATGGCCGCTGCCGGTCTCAAGCAGATGGCGCGCGAGCGCACGGTCAAAGTCGGCCATTTCATCGTCGAGTTCGTGACGCCCGGCATCGGCTATCTCCTGAAGAACGCCGGCTGCGACTTCGTCCTTTTCGACACCGAGCATTCGGGCTTTCACAACGAGACGATTAAGACGGCGCTGCGCTTCTTTGAAGCGGCGTCCGTGCCGGCGATCGTGCGCGTGCCGTCGAAGGAATATCACCACATCGCACGCGCGCTCGACATGGGCGCCGAAGGCATCATGGTGCCGATGGTGAACGACGCGGCAGAAGCGCGCGCCATCCTCGACTGCATGAAATACACGCCCGAAGGAAGACGCGGCGTGGCGCTCGGCGTCGCGCACGACCACTACACGGGCGGCTCCGTGATGGAGAAGCTCGCTGCGGCGAACGCCCGCTCCACGCTCTTCGCGCAGATCGAGACGGCGGCAGGCGTGGAGAACGCGGAGGCGATCGCGGCGATCGACGGCGTCGATTGCCTCTGGGTCGGACATTTCGACCTGTCGTGCTCGCTCGGCATTCCGGGCCAGTTCGGCCACCCGAAGTTCAAGGACGCGATCCGCAGCACCTACGCGGCCTGCCGTAAGCACAACAAGGCCTACGGCCGCCTGGTCCCAGACGTCGCCTCCGGCGTCGACCTCTTCGGGCAGGGCTTCGATTTCATCTGCTACTCCGGCGACGTCTGGACGTTCCAGGCGGCCTTGACGGCTGGTGTCGATGGCCTGCGGAAAGGCTGCAAGGGCAAGGCCGGGGCGAATGCGCCGAAGGCCGGGTCGGCCAAAAAGGCCGCAAAGGCGCGCTAGGACCGGATCATGGACCAGTTCCGCATTGCCCTCTCGGGGGATTTCCGCAAGGCCGACGGCAGCCTGACATTCCCGAGCTTCGACCTGACGCCCATCATGCAGAATCCGAAGGTCGAGGTGCGCTGGGTCGACCCGGTCGACAACGTCATGCCCGCGAAGGGGCTTGAGGATTGCGATGCGCTGATCCTGCTTTCTCCGCGCATGGACAAAGTCTCGTTCCCGAGCGGCGAGCGGCTTGCAGCCGTCGCTCGCTTCGGCGTCGGCTACGACAACGTCGACGTCGCGGCCTGTAACGAGCACGGCGTCGCGGCGATCATCACGCCCGACGGTATCCGCCGACCTGTTGCGGTGGCCGTGGTGACCTATGTCCTGGCGCTCTCACAGCACCTCCTGATCAAGGACCGGCTCTGCCGCCAGGGACCGCCCGGCTGGGCGAAGCGCGTCGACTTCATGGGCAACGGCCTGATCGGCAAGACGCTCGGCCAGCTCGGCATGGGCAACATCGGCGCAGAAGTCTTCCGCGTGGCGGCGCCGTTCGGCATGCGCTTCATCGCGCACGACCCCTACGTCAGTGCGTCAGCGGCGCGCGAACTCGGCGTCGAGCTCGTCTCGGTGGAGGAGCTCTTCAAGCAGGCCGATTTTCTGTCGGTGAGCATGCCGCTCTCCGACGCGACGCGGCACTTCGTCAATGCCGAGCGGCTGAAGATGATGAAGCCCACGGCTTTCCTCATCAACACCGCCCGCGGTCCCGTCGTCGATCAGAAGGCGCTCCACAAGGCGCTCGTCGACGGCACGATCGCGGGCGCGGGGATTGATGTCTTCGAGGTTGAGCCGGCGCCCGCGGACGAGCCTATCTTCAAGCTTGAAAACGTGATCGTCACCCCGCACTCGCTCTGTTGGACCGACGAGTGCTTTGCCGGAAACGGCGCCGCCGACATTGCCGCAGTTTTTGAAATCATGCACGGCCGCGAGCCGCGCGGCGTGGTCAACAAGGAAGTTCTGAAAAACGCGACGTGGAAGCGCCGTCTCGCCGATCTCGGCAAGCGCTTCGCCGCGTAAAGAGGGATGAAACTCTAGCAAAGAGCACACGCCGGAAGGGGCCGCGCCTCGCGGCTCACGATAAAAATCAACGGGCGTGTGAAAATGGGAGGACGAGCAATGAACGAACGCGAACGACGTGATTTCGAAGCAGGCCTCGCCGCAGAAGTCGATGCCTGGCTGAGAGGCGAACCGACTCGCCGCGACTTCATCAAGAAATTCGGACAGGCGACCGGCATGCTCGCGCTCTCGGGCACGGCACTTTCGCCCTTCATAAGCTCAGCGCTTGCGCAGGCGCAGGCCGAGCTTGCCGATCCGACGACGCCGCTTGGCAAGGCGCAAGCGCTCGCGCTGAAAGCCTCGACGGAAGGCCCGACCGACGGTTCGGCCTTTCGCGCCGCCGAAGCCGCAAAGCAATTCAGCGGCGTGACGCTCAACCTGACCTACGAGGCGGGTCTGCAGGCCCTCGACCCGCGCAACTTCTCCGGACCGCTATGGGAACAGCTCACCGGCATCAAGACGACGGTCGTCGAACTTCCCTCGCCTGACATGTACTCGAAGCCGGTCGCCGAGCACATCGCCGGGTCCGGCGCCTACGACGTCCTCGATTTGCAGCCGCAGTGGACGCCGGCGCTTGCCGACGGCGGGGTGATCGCACCGCTCGACGATTACATCGCCAAGTACATGAACATGGCGGACCTCGACGATTATCATCCGCTCTACAAGGCGCTGCCCACCTACAAGGGAAAGACCTGGGGCTTCTTCGATGACGGCGACATGTTCGCCCTCTACTACCGCAAGGACATCTTCGAGGACCCGAAGCTGAACGAGGCCTATCAGGCGAAGTTCAGCAAGAAGCTCGAAGTGCCGAAGAGCTGGGAAGATTACATCCAGGTCGCGCAGTTCATCACCGACAACATGGCGCCCAACGTCTACGGCGCCGGGCACTTCCGCAAGGCCGCCTCGCCCGGCAACCAGTTCGACTTCATGCAGCAGTTCCGTTCGAACGGCGGCAAGTTCTTTGACGAGAACATGAAAGCGGCCATCGCTTCGGATGCGGGCGTCAAGACGCTCAATAACATGAAGGCTGCGAACGCCGCCTCCATCCCGGGCAACGAAGAGCTGGACGCAGTGTCGCTGTGGGTGGCCTGGCTGCAGGGCAAGGTCGCCATGATCTACTCCTGGCCGCCGACCGGTCGCATGAGCGCGGGATATTCGCAGAGCGACAAGGCGATCAGCTTCATCCCGCAATCCTCGATCGCCGGAAAGGTCGGCTACGCTATCGTGCCCGGCGGACACCCCGAGCATGCCTTCGGCTTCAACAAGGGGCTCGCCGCGGATTCCGCGAATCTCGAGGCAGCGTATCTCTACATGCAGTGGTCCTGTTCACCGCCCGTATCGCTGGCGCGCTGCATGCTGCCCTACGCCTTGCGCGACCCGTACCGGATCTCGCACTTCAAGTCGGAACTCTACGGCGAGCTTTTCCCGAGTGCTCCCGAATATCTGAAGAACCTCAACAACTCGGCCAATGTCGGCCTGCTGGACCCGATCATCCCTGGGGCCCAGGATTACCAGCTGTCGCTCGACCGCATGTGCACATCGGTGTGGGCGGGCACCGACCCGATGGAGGCCCTGAAAACGGCCGCCGCGGAGTGGGACATGACGACCGACAATCTTGGCGCGGACTCGCAGAAGGCCTTCTACTTGGAGTTCCTGAAGCTGCCCGGCGCCACGGTCGAAAATACCGTCGAAGCGTTGGGCATGGCGGTCAAGCTCTAGCCTATCCCCGGGGGAGGTCGCTGTTTCATCTGCGGCGGCCTCCCGATCTTCCGCTGCCGGGTTCTCATCCCCGGCAGCGGAAGGTGCCAACGCTGAGACGCCTTCTACGAGGGGCCGGAACGACATGGCCGACGCCGCCATCGGCAATAATATTCCCGGCGTTCACCGTCGGCGGTTGCCTTCGGCGAGTCGCAGCGATTGGCGTTTCAAGTGGCTGCTCGTCACGCCCGCCGCGCTGCTGATCCTCGCGATATCGATCTACCCGCTGCTCTTTTCGATCTGGGTTCTCTTCGTCAACTACGACTTCCAGATTCCCGGTCACGCCTTCGTCGGCCTGAAGAATTTCAAGCAGGTCATCTTCGATCCGGTGGCCCGCTATTCGATCTGGGTGACCGTCGTCCTGAGCTTCGCCAACGTGACGGTCGAATTCCTGCTCGGGCTTGCCGTCGCCATGGCGATGGCGAACACCTTCAGGGGCAGGGGCCTCGTCATCTCCATCATCATCGTGCCGCTCTTCGTCAGCCCGGTCATCGTCGGGCAGGCCTGGTCGTTGTTGCTGCATCGGCCGTTCGGCCCGACCAATTATCTGCTCGGCCTCATCCTCGGACACGAGGTCACGATCAACTGGCTGACGCAGTTCCCGTACAATTTCGTCGCACTCGTGCTTGCCGACGTCTGGCAATGGACGCCGTTCATGTTCGTGATCCTTCTTGCCGGGCTCACATCCATTCCGCCACACGTCTACGAGGCTGCGGAGCTCGACGGCGTCGGTCCGTGGCAGACCTTCTGGCACATCACCGTGCCCCACATCGCGCCGATGATGCTGCTCGCGGTCACCTTCCGGCTGCTCGACGCGATCCGGCTGTTCGATACGATCTTCATGATGACCGGCGGCGGCCCCGGCACGCAGACCTACTCTACGTCGTTCTATCTCTACATCGTCGGGTTCACGCAGTTCCATCTGTCGCGCGCGACCGCCGGCGCGTGGATATTCCTGGTCCTGACGCTGATCGTGATCGTGTTCCTGGTGCGGCGGCTCCTGAAGCCGGAGGCGAGGTGACCATGGCTTCCCGCTCCACCCGGCGACGGCGCATCCCCATCGTCCGCATTGTCGTGCTCGGTGTCTTCCTGGCATTCGTGCTCGGGCCGCTCTACTGGGTGTTCATCACCTCCATCAAGCCGAGCGACGATTATCTGGCGGTGCCGCCGGTCTGGTTCCCGGCCGAGCCGACCTTCGTGCACTACACGGCGGCGCTCTTTGCCTATCGCGGGCTCGATGGGCTCATCAACAGCCTCATTATCTCCGTCTCCGCGACAGTCGCCTCGTGCGTCGTCGGAACGCTGATGGCCTACAGCCTGGCGCGCTTCAACACAGGCGGCCAGCACCTGTCGTTCTGGGTTCTCTCGCAGCGCTTCCTTCCGCCCATCGCGATCATCCTGCCGCTCTTCCTGAACTATCGGCTGCTCGGTCTGCAGGACACGCATTTCGGATTGATCCTCGCCTATACCGTGTTCACCCTGCCGGTGACGGTGTGGATGATGTTTGCGTATTTCCGCCAGATGCCGCGCTCGCTGGAGGAGGCGGCGCTCGTCGACGGATGCACCCGCTGGCGGGCGATGATGACCGTCGCCATTCCGCTCGCCGCGCCGGGCATCGTCGCGGCGGCGATCTTCACCTTCATCGCCTGCTGGACCGAGTTCTTCTTCGCGCTCGTTCTGACCAGCCGCAACGCCTTCACGTTGCCGACGATCTTCCGCGCGTTCCTGAGCTTCCAGGGCGCGCAATATGGCGAGGCGAGCGCGCTCGCCATCGTCTCGCTTGTCCCCTCGATCGTGCTCGGCATACTGGTGCAGAAACATCTCGTGCGCGGACTGACGTTGGGAGCGATACGCGGATGACGGGACTGACGCGCGCTCGGTTCGGCTTTGGGGGTAGGCCGCAATGGCAGATGTAAAAATCACCGGACTGCACAAGCGCTACGCCGGCGGCATTCATGCCGTGCGCGGCGTGAGCCTTGAGATTCCGGACAAGCAGTTCACCGTGCTCGTCGGTCCGTCGGGCTGCGGCAAGAGCACGCTGCTTCGCACCATCGCCGGCCTCGAGGATGCGCAGGAAGGCACGATCGAGATCGGCGGCGAGATGGTGAACGACATGCGCCCGCGCGACCGCGACGTTGCGATGGTGTTTCAGGATTACGCGCTTTATCCGCACATGACGGCGGGAAAGAACATTGGCTTCGGCCTGAAGGCGCGCAAGTTCTCGAAAAGCGAGATCGCTTCACGCGTCGATAGCGCCGCAAAGCTGCTCGGCATCACCAGCCTTCTCGATCGCTATCCGAGGCATCTCTCCGGCGGGCAGCGGCAGCGCGTCGCCATCGGCCGCGCGATCGTCCGCAACCCGAAGCTCTTCCTCTTCGATGAGCCGCTTTCCAATCTCGACGCCCAGCTTCGCGACGAGATGCGCGTGGAGATCAAGCGCCTGCATCAGGAGATCGCGACCACGATGATCTACGTCACGCACGATCAGGTCGAGGCGATGACGCTCGCCGACCGCATCGTGCTGATGCGCGACGGGGTGATCGAGCAGCAGGGCTCGCCGCTCGACCTGTTCGAGCGCCCGGAAACTCGCTTCGTCGCCGGCTTCCTCGGCTCGCCGCGGATGAATTTCATCCCCTGCCGCTACGCACGGGATCAGAAATCGGGCCGCATTACCTTCAGCGACGGCAGGTCGTTGCCGGTGCCCAACGCCCAGTCCGAATTCCTCGACACGCTCGGGACGAAGGAGCTGATCTTCGGCGTCCGGCCGGAGCACATGACACGGCTCGACGGAGCGACGCTTCGTCCCGGCCAGGCGCGGCTGACGGCGACGATCGATCTCGTTCAGCCCACTGGAACGCGCACATTCGCGCAGTTCAAGCTCGGCGGGGCGGAGGCGACCGTCGAGCTTCCCTCTCACGCCGTCGAGAGACCGGGCACCAATGTCGAGCTTCTGGTCGACATGCCGCGGGCGATCTTCATCGACCCGCGCACCGACAAGGTGCTCCGGCCCGCTTGACCCAATTAGATCTTGCGAGGATCCCGTGATGAAACCGTCTCGCCAGGTGAAGCTTTTCGGCACCGAGGAACCGGGCGGCGAAATGACAGCGCTCTCGTGCGGCGCGCTCGAGGCGCAGCTCGACGCGGGCAATCTTCGCTACATCAAGATCGGCGGAAAGGAAGCGCTCCGCGCCATCGCCTTCCTGTCGCGTGACCGCAATTGGGGCACATACGGCCCGGAAATCTCGAACCTCAAGATCGAGCGCGGCGATGACAGGTTCACCGTCACCTACGATGCCGTCTGCAAGGACGACAGCCAGGCTCTGGATTACACGGCGCGCATCGAGGGACGCGCCGACGGCTCGTTGACGTTCTCCGCGGAGGCGAAGGCCAGGAACGATTTCGTCACCAACCGCACCGGCTTCGTCGTTCTGCATCCGCTCGAGGGGGTTGTCGGCGCGCCGCTCGCCGTCGAGCACACGGACGGCCGCGTCGAGAATTCGACGTTTCCCGATCTCGTCGATCCGGCCTGCCCCTTCCTCGATATCCGCGCGCTCACCCATGAGATCGCCCCCGGCGCCAAGGTCGTCTGCCGCATGGAGGGCGACACATTCGAGATGGAGGACCATCGCAACTGGATGGACGCCTCCTACAAGACCTACGTGCGCCCGCTGGCGCTGCCGTGGCCCTATACGATCAAGGCCGGCGAGACGCTTTCGCAGCGCGTGACCCTGAAGGTCGAAGGCGCGCTGTCAGCGCCGGCGCGCGGCTCGGCCGCGGATACGGCCGTTGTGGTGAAGGTCGGCGCTGCAGCCGGCCACGAGATTCCGCGCCTCGGATTTGCCGCGCCGGCAGAAAGCACCGACGCCGCGATCGGCCATGCCGAGCTCGTCAGGAAGGCACGGCCGGCGTTCCTTGTCTGCCATTTCGACGCCCGGAATGGCGACGACGCGAAGGTGATGCGTCGTTTCGCCGAGCTCGGGAAAGCGACCGGCGCGGAGCTCGTGCTTGAAGCCGTCGTCCCCTGCGTGGGCTCCGACGGCAAGCCGACGGACGATCTCAAGATCATGCAACGCGACATGGCGGCGATCGGGGCGGCGGCGGGGGAGGGCGGAGTGCGGTTCTCCCGCGTCGCCGTCTCGCCGGCCACGGATTTGAAGAGCACGCTTCCCGGCTCGATCTTCCCGAAGGCGCCGGGCTGGGCGGAGCTGTTCGCGGCCGCCCGTGCGGTGTTTCCCGGCGTGCCGGTCGGCGGCGGCATGTTCTCTTACTTCACCGAGCTCAACCGGAAGCGCCCGCCGGCCGACCTCATCGATTTCATCTGTCACACCGGGCTCCCGATCGTGCATGCCGGCGACGATGTCTCCATGACCGAGACGCTTGAGGCGACGCCCTCGATCTTCCGCTCCGTCAGGGCCTTCGGCGGCGGCAAGCCCTACTGGGTCTTTCCGACTTCCGTCTCGATGCGCGCCAATCCCTACGGCGCCGCCCCGGCGCCGAACCCGAAGAACATTCGCCAGGCGATGAACGCCGTCGATCCGCGCGAGCGCGGGCTGATCGGCGCGGCCTGGTATGCGGGGTATCTGGCGCGAGCGGCAGCCGGCGGAGTCGATGCGGTGACGCTCGCCGCCGTCAGCGGCCCGTCGAGCATCGTCTATGGGAAGCAGCCCTATGCACAGCCATGGTTCGACGATGCCGGCGCGAAGGTCTATCCGCATTATCATGTGCTTGCCGGGCACACCGCGCTTGCGGGCGCTCTGCATGCGGTGACCAGCAGCGATCCGCGCGCCGTCCAGGCGCTCGCTGTCGCCAACGACGGCAGCTTCGATCTTCGGCTCGTAAATCTGACAGGTAGCGAGCACGATATCCGCATCGAGGGCGTGCCAGATAGCGGTCAGGCGCTGATGCTCGACGAGACGACCTTCGAGGTCGCATGCGCCGATTCCGACTGGCGGAAGTCAGCGCCGCGCGTCAAGGTCAGCGCCGCAGGCTTGACCCTCAAGCCTTATGCGATCGCCGAGATCCGGTTCGCCTAGCGCCGCAGGCCATTCGAGCCGCAATCAAAGAAGTCCCGCAGGAGAACGCATGAACAGATTTGCCCTCGTCGTGTCCTTTACGCTGAAGAGCGGCGCCCGGGAGGCGTTCCTCGGCCTGATCCGGGAGAACGCCGCCGCGTCGGTGCGCGACGAGCCGGGTTGCTACCGCTTCGACGTGCTGACCTGCGATGACCCGGACCGGGTGCTGCTTTACGAGATCTATGCCGATGCCGACGCGTTCGCGCATCATATCAAGACGCCGCACTTCAAGAGCTTCGACGCCGCCAGCCAGGACCTCGTGGCGGCAAAGTCGGCCGAGCGCTACGTCGTCTCGGAGAATGCGAAGCGCGAAATCTAGCGTCGACGCGCGCCGTCACTTACTCCACGAGAAAAGCCTCGTCGACCGGCAGCTGCATGGCCGTCACCAGATGGTTCGTCTGCGCCGCGAGCCCGATGATCGCCAGGAGCTCGGCGTGCTCGGCGTCGGTCATGCCCTTGGCGCGCGCCGCCGCTGTGTGGGAATGGACGCAATAGGTGCAGGCGTTGGCGGTCGAGACGGCGATGTAGATCATCTCCTGGACAACGGGAGAGAGGGCTGTCTGCCCGGTCATCACCGCTTTCAGGCCTTCCCAGGTCCGCTTCAGCGTGACCGGGTCATTCGCCAGACCGCGCCAGAAGTTGTTGACGAAATCGGACTTGCGCGTTGCGCGGATGTCGTCAAACACGGCCTTCACGGCGGGGATCGCGTCGGCCTCGGCGTCGCTCAAGAGCTTCACGGTCGCCATGTTCCTCTCCCTCGATTTCCCGTCGGCTAATGCACCGCGGCGTACATGATCTTTTCTTCGGTCGCCTCGGCCGGTGACAATTCTTCGACGATCCGCCCCTGGCGGCAGACAAGGATGCGGTCGGACAGATTCATGATCTCCGGCAGGTAGGACGAGATCATCACCACCGCGAGACCCTGATCGGCGAGGCCGTTGATGATCTGGTGGATTTCGGCGATCGCGGCCACGTCCACGCCGCGCGTCGGCTCATCGAAGATGACGATGCGCGGCCTCTGGACCAGCCCCTTGCCGATCACCACTTTCTGCTGGTTGCCGCCCGACAGTTCCACGACGCGGGCGTCGGCGTTGATCGTCTTGATATTCAGCCGGTCCCGCCATTCCTCCGCGAGCTCGCGTATGGAGCGGGCGCGAATGACGAGGCCCTGTTCGCGTCCCGCGGCGAGAAGCCCGCCAAAGAGATTTTCGCCGATCGACATCATTTCGAAAGTGCCCTCGGATTTCCGATCCTCGGTGACGTAGGCGATACCGTCTTTGACCGCCTCGGTCGGAGTCATGTAGCGCACCGGCCGATCATCGAGGGCGATCGCGCCGCCGCGCAGGAAATCGCGCTTGTAGATGCCGGCGACGATCTTGAACGTTTCGGTGCGGCCTGAGCCGATCAGCCCGAACACGCCGGTCACCTGCCCCTCGAACACCGAGAAGGAGGTATTTCGCACCGCCCGGCCCATGGAGATGTCCTGCACCGACAGGACTTTGCGACCGGGCTTGCGAAGATGGTCCGCGTCGCGTTTGCGGTAGAGCTTGCCCGACAGCGTGCGTCCGACCATCGCCGTGATGATCTTGTCGCGGTCGAATTCGGATGTGTCCCCGGTCACCACCAATTCGCCGTCGCGCAGGATGGTGATGCGGTCGGAAATCAGGAGCGCCTCTTCGAGAGCATGGCTGATGAAGACGACCGATACGCCGCGGGCTTTGAGGCGGCGGAGAAGCGCGAAGAAGTGACGTTTTTCCTCCGGCGTCAGGGACGCGGTGGGCTCGTCGAAGATGATCACGCGGGCTTCGTGATGAACGGCGCGGGCGATTTCGACCATCTGGCGTTTCGCGGCGCCGAGCGCCTCCACCATGGCGGCCGGGTCAACGGGGAAGTTCAGCGACTGAAGGAATTGTTGAGCCGAGATGTAGGTGCCGCGCAGACGGTTCAGAAAACTCTCCGAGCCAAGATAGAGATTCTGGGCGACGGTCATCGAGGGGACGAGGCTCGTCTCCTGGAACACCATGGCAATGCCGGCCTGCAGCGCCTCGTGCGGCGTGGCGAAGTGCGTCTCGCGACCCTGATAGATCATCCGGCCGGACGTCGGCTCGACCGCCCCCGCCATGATCTTGGTCAGGGTCGATTTGCCCGCGCCGTTCTCGCCCACAAGCGCGTGGATTTCGCCCTCGCGCAGGTCGAAATCCAGGTCCTTCACCGCCGGCACGCTGCGATAGGTCTTGGTGATCTTCTCCATGCGCACGATCGTGTTCATCCGGTGCGCTCCGGAGCGAGGACAGCGTCCCCGCCCTTCGAGGCGACCAGAAGCCGCCCGTCGACCTCGATGGCGCATGTCGTGCCGTGCCGGTGGCCGTCGGCGCGGCTGTGCATGCTCGTAAGCGGTGTGTGGTCAGGGCCAAGCCGTACGACGAGGCCGTATGACCTGCTCGGCGCCCAGGCCTTGTGCACGCCCATGGTGCGGATGCCGCCGCATTGCAGCGGCTCGAGGAAGCTCCGGCCGGAGGAGAGCGCCGGCGCGATCCAGAATTCGCGCGGCACTCCCGCCATCATGTCGGTGCGGTAATGCGTCTCCTGCAGCACCAGCTCGATGAGCCGGTTGCACGGAGCGAAGATCGCGAGCCATGCTCCGCCATCGGCGGCGGGCGAGAGGCGGGCGGGGTAGCCGGGAAGCTCGCGGAGGTACAGGCTCAACCTTGCCGCTGCCGACCCGCACGAGGCGTCGCTGCCAGCTTTCGCTGACGATCGCACCTTCGGAATCGGGCAAAAGCCCATAAGGCCACGCCAGGCCGGAGGCGACTTGAGTGAAAGCGCCGCCCCGCTCACGCCGCCAGACCGAGCCCGCAGCATTCTTCTCCATGAGGTCGGCCACCCATCCCGAGGCGGGATGCCTGTCTGAGCCGTTGGCAAGCCACAGCGCGCCGTCCTCGGCGTAAGCGAGAGCGGTGATGCAACCGACGCCGTTCGGCAGCCCAGCAGGCTTGCCGCCCTCGGTGAGTGAGCCGTCGTCGAGCGCTACGGCGAGCGTTCCGCCGGAGGCGGCTGCGAGCGCGGTGATCGCCGCTGGGTAGGTCTCCGCAAGCTCCGGCGCTTCGCCTTCGGCAAGGACGTAGATGCCGGTCCCGCTCGTGGCGAGCAACTGCCCGCCCGAAATGCAGAGATTGTCGGCATTGGGCAATTCGGCGAAGACCGAAGCATCATCCAGCGCCGTGTCGGCGCGAAAGGCGCCGTCGAGCGGCGGAATGGTGATCGCCCGCCCGCGGAAGAAGTCGAGGATCGGATCGAGGATCATCGGGCGGGTCCCCAATAGGCATCGTTCGACGTCCAGGTCGGATCGGCTCCGTCGATCCGGTAGCGGCCGATGCGGTTGTTCAGGATGCCGCCGATATAAAGCGTGCCCTTGTGCTCGCGCATCGAGGTCACCATCGGATGCGCCAAACCCGAGAGGTCCCCGAGCGTCGTGACGATCTCGCCGCGATCGTTGAATTTCACGACTCCGCCCGTGTTGATGTTCGGAAACAGCCACTCGTCCTGTGGCAGCCGCCGCGCCATGCGCTTGCGCATGCCGGGGTGGCGCAGCGAGAGATCGAAGGACGGCGTGCGCATGCCGAGCCAGGCCATCCAATAAGTGCCGTCTGAGGCGCGGTTCACATTGTCCGGATAGCCGGGCATGTCGCGGATCACGCATTCGGCGGTGCCCGCCTTCGGCCCCTCCAGCCAATAGCGATGAATGCGGCAGGCCCAGCTTTCGCAGAAGAACAGCGACTTGTTGTCGTGCGCCATGCAGACGCCGTTGGTGTATCGGTAGCCGTCGAGCAGCGTGCGCGTGCTGCCGTCTTTCGGGTCATAGACGAGGAGCCGCCCGGTCGGCCGGTTCTCGATCGAGTTGAGCGCCCAGTCGTGCGCGTCGTAGCGCTTCGTGGAGTCGGTGAAATAAACCTTGCCGTCCGGCGCGATGTCGAGATCGTTCGGATCGCGCAGCCGTGCGTCATCCACGATCGAGGTGAAGGAGCGCCGCGTTTCGGCGGAGAGCTTCTTCACCTCGCGCTCCGGCGAGATCGAATAAAGCCCCATCGCGCCCACGCAGGAGAGGAGATTGCCGTCGCGGTCGAAGGCAAGCCCGAGCGGGAACCCGCCGACATGCGCGAAGACCTCGGAGCGGCTGTAGTCGGGCGCGAAGAACCGCACGATCTCGCCATGCCGTGTCCCGCAATAGAGGTGGTCCTCGCGGTCGAGGATGACGTCCTCCGGCCCTTCCAGCTCGCCGAGGCCGATGGAATCGGCTTCCGACAGGCGGTTGTTGAGCTCGTAGGGCGTGCCGGAGCCAGGTGCCGCCGACTGCGTCTCGCCCATGCGCAGATAGACCGGCGCGACATAGACCTCGTTCAGCACCTTGTGGCGGTTCTTGAGCCAGCGGATGTCGATGGTGACGGCGACGGCGAGAAGGATGCCGAGCACCATCTGGTTCGTGCCGGTTCCGTAGCCGAGGCGGATCAGGCCGTTGGTCATCACCAGGACGATGACGGCGCCCATCACCCCCTTGGCGACCGATCCACGTCCGCCCCCCAGGCTGTTGCCGCCTACGACGGCAGCCGTGAGCGCGAGGATTTCCAGTCCTTGCCCGGTGCCCGGTCCCGCACCGGAGAGCCGTGTGGCGATCAGGAAGCCGGCCGCGGCGGAACAGAGACCTGAGAAGACATAGGTGAGGAACACGGTCTGCCGCACCCGTATCCCCGCGTTATGGGCGGAACGCCGGGAGCCTCCGACCGCCTGCACATGCCAGCCGGGGCGCGAGCGGGTGAGGGCGATGTGAGTCACGATCGCCAGGACGATCGCCGCCAGAACCGCGACGGAGACGCCGAGAAACGTACCGTCGCCGATGAAGTCCCAGACATCCGAGGAGACCATCGAAAGCTGGACCTTCGACCCGAAGGTGACGACGAGGATCTCGTAGCCGGCGCGGCCGATGATGAACGTCACCAGCGTCGTGATGAACGCCCTGAGCCGCAGGAAGCCGATCAGGTAGCCGTTGATCGCACCGAAGATGAGCCCGGTGGCGAGCGAAACGGCGAGCGCCAGCCAGACCGGCTGCTCAAGAATGAAGAACGTCGAGACCGCGGCAAACGCCGACAAGGCGAAGATCGAACCGACGGACAGGTCGATCCCGCCGCCGAGCATCACCACCGTCAGGCCGGTCACGACGAGGCTGAATTCGCCCAGCTGGCGAGTCGATTCCTGCAGGGAGTAGAGTTTGAAGAAGCCCGGTATGACGCTGCCGAAGGTGGCCACGGTCACGACAAGGGCGATGAAGGGGATGGCGTTGTCGGTCCAGCGCTTGGTCAGGACCTCCCCGATAATGTGATCTGGAATAAGATTGTAGCGCGAGGCCTGCAGCCGCTCGCGGAAGGTCATCGCGCATCCATCGGGTCAAGGGGCAAGAGACGGCCGGAGAATCCCCGGCCGTCCCGGTTCGAGTGCGAGGCAGCGCGGCTCAGTTGGTCCCGGCCATGGCCTGCAGCGCTTTCAGATCCCAACAGCTGTCGGGGCGCATGTCATCCTTGGTCGTCGCGTGGAGCAGCGTATAGACATACGCGGACGACGTGCCGGGCGGCTGACCGCTCTGCAGCAGATACTTGATCATCGTCGTCATGTTGGTGCTTTCCGTCACCAGCTCTGTCGTGACCACGGCGCCGTATGTGCCGTTTGCGATCGCTTCGCAGTCGGCTGTCTTCTCGCCGCCGCCGGTCGTGACCAGGAAGACCTTGTCCTGCAGGCCGGCATCGCGGATCGCCGCCGCGGCACCCGTCGCGTCACCGTCCCAGAAGTCGATGATGGCGCAGACTTCCGGGTGCTGCTGGAGCATGGTGGTCGTCACGTTGCGCGAAGTCGTCGCGTCCCAGTTCGAGTCGGGCTTGGCCACGACTTCGAAGTCGGGGTGCTTGGACAGCACGTCCATGATCCCGTCGTACTGGAAGAGGCTGGTTGCGTTGGTCTCGTCACCCTGGACCAGCCCGATCTTCTTCGAGGAGTTATCACCGCAGCCTTTCACCGCGGCCTCCGCCTCGAGCCGGCCGAGTTCAGTCCAGTCGCCGCCGAGATAGGCGTCGGCCTTGAAGTTGGCGGGGTTGTCGATCAGGAGCACGTAGATGCCCGCCTCCTGCGCCTTCTTCATGATCTTTGAATAGGAGTTGAGGTCGGGCGACATCACGACCAGCACGTCAGGCTTCGGGTCGGAGGAGATGGCTTCGGTCAGCGCCTGCGCGCCCGCCTCGACGCTCCAGTTTGGGTCGCGCGTCTCGAAGGTGCCGCCGAAGGCGGTGACCTCGCGTTGCAGGATCGCGGCCCAGCCCTGGGCGAGGTCGAAGCCCATCGCCATCGGCACCATCAGGACGCGCTTGCCGGAGAGCGCCTTGGAGTAGGTCGCCGGCGCCGGATCCATCATGTCGGCGGAGGCGGGAAGCGCGGCAAAAGTCGCGGCCGACGCTACAAGCGCAGCCGCCAGAAGGGTTTTCATCAGCCTCATCTTCCTGTCCTTTCCCCTTGTACCAGCGTGTTTCGGTTGGCGGTTTGGAGCTCAGATGTCTCCTTGTTGAGCAGTCTGTTCATCGCGCGGATTGAGCAGGCCGTCGACGATGATCGCGAAGAGCAGAATAGTGGACTTGATAAGGTTCTGGTAGAGCACCGAAATGTCGAGGATCGTCATGACGTTCAGCAGGATCCCGATCAGCGCTGCGCCGACCAGGACGTTACGAACGCCGCCCTTGCCGCCGGAGAGGCCGATGCCGCCGATCACCGCCACCAGCACGATATCGTAGAGCAGGGTGGAGTTGACGACGCGGGTGTTGATCGAGTGCAGGCTTGCCGCCGTCAGCAACCCTGCGGCGAAGGCGGTGAGCGCCGACAGCACGTAGCGCAGCACGAGCATAGGCCGCACGGGGATGCCGATATTGCGCGCCGCCACCGGATTGTCGCCGGCGTAATAGACGTAACGGCCCCATTTGGTGAAGCGCAGGAACAGGAACACGCCTGCCGCCAGCGCCGCGAACAGGAAGACTTCGACCGGCACGCCGACGAAGCGCAGGCCGCCCATGATCTCGACCCAGTGGCCTTCGGGCACCGGCACTGCATCCGAGGGGATCAACTGCGAGCGGACATAGCCGAACACGAAGGAGCCGGAGGCGAGCGTGACAAAAATCGCGGGCACCTCGGCGTAGGCGACGAGGAAGCCGTTCAAGAGGCCGATCGCGAGCACGCCGCCGAGCACCAGCGCCAGCGCCGCCTGGTCAGCCATCCCGCCGCCAAGGAGTTGCAGGTACCAGGCGACCGACATGGCCATGACCGCCACCATCGACAGATCGATGCCGCGCCCGACGATGACCACCGCCATCCCGAGAGCAAGAATGCCGAGCACGGCGATCGAGCGAACGATGGAGATCAGGTTTGCGGCGGTCAGAAATCCGGGGAGCGCGAACGCCGCGGCGGCGAAGACAAGGACGCCGATAGCGAGCACGATGCGCTCCTGGCTGAAGGTCCTGAAGAAGCTCCAGGGATTCTCGCCCATCCACACTCCTGTTCCGGGTAAGCCGCGCATCGGTGCGGGCTCGCCTGCCTAGGCTCAGCCATATTGGATCGCCCCGCAATCCGATGCAAAGATCGAACCAGCCGCGTCCCGCGTCATTGCAGCGCGCGTCAGTGAGTACCGGCTTTTCCGCGATTGGTCGCTGCGCGTTGTCCTGGCCCGCATCAGGACGCGCGGGGCGTGGCGCTCCGTCAGGTTATTTGTCCGATGGCTTCTCGACATGGCCGCCGAACTCGCCACGCATCGCTGAAAGCATCTTGTCCGCGAAGTCGGCGGCCCCGCGCGAAGAGAAGCGCTCGAAGAGCGCGGTGCTTAGCACCGGCACTGGCACGCCTTCGTCGATTGCCGCCTTCACCGTCCAGCGCCCTTCGCCCGAATCGGAAACCCGCCCTTTGAACGCCGAGAGATCGGGGTCGTTCAGCAGCGCCTCCGCCGTCAGGTCGAGAAGCCAGGAGGAGATGACGCTGCCGCGCCGCCACATCTCGGAGATCTCCGCGACATCGAGATCGTAGCGGTAGGCCTCCGGATCGGAGAGCGGCGCGGTCTCCGCGTCGGCCGCTTGGGTCTTCGCGCCGACATTGGCGTGGCGCAGGATGTTGAGGCCTTCCGCATAGGAGGCCATCAGGCCGTATTCGATGCCGTTGTGGATCATTTTGACGAAATGGCCGGCGCCGCTCGGCCCGCAATGCAGGTAGCCGTGTTCGGCCGTCGTGGCGCGCTTCTCGCGTCCGGGAATGCGCGCCGCCGAATCGATCGACGGCGCGAGCGTGGCGAAGATCGGATCGAGCCGCCTGACCGGCACATCTTCCCCGCCGATCATCTGGCAGAACCCGCGCTCCAGGCCATAGACGCCGCCGCTCGTGCCGACATCGACGTAGTGGATGCGCTTTTGCAGAAGCGCCTTCGCGCGGACAATGTCGTCGCGGTAGTAGGAATTGCCGCCGTCGATCAGCACGTCGTCCGCCGCGAGGTGGCCCGACACGTCAGCGATGGTGTCGTCGACGATGGCCGCCGGCAGCATCATCCACACGGCGCGCGGCGGCTCAAGCTTGGCGAAGAGATCGGCGATCGACACCGCCCCAACGGCGCCTTCGTGGACAAGCGCCGACACCGACTGCGGCCTGATGTCGAAGACGACGCATTCGTGGCCGCCGCGCATGAGCCGTCGCGCGATGTTGGCGCCCATCCGTCCGAGTCCGATGATGCCTAGCTGCATGGTCGCTCCATATCCTGAGAGTGCGAACGCTGGTCCGACTCTGAGATCAGGGAATAGAGCGCTGGCCGCAATCTCGCCACCCGCCCCAACTGCCGACACGGGCGCGCGGGCCCGTCAGCCTGGGCTGGAAGGCCCGCTCCGGCAGTTCAGATAACCGCGATCGGATTGCCCGGCGATCCTGTCGCTCCAACGATCTTGAGCGGCGCGAAGACGTAGGCGAACTCGAACACGTTACGCTCGATGAGGCCTTCGAACGTCATGCCCTCGTGGAGGTAGATGCCGTTCTCCATGATCAGATGCTGGTGGCACGGATGGAAGACGTCCGGATCGACCGGCGGAACGACCTCCACGGCAAAATTGTCGGCGCCGACGACGACGACGTCCAGGCTGGCGAACCATTTCGCGCACTCGAGCACGATCCCAGGTGCGCCATCGTAGAAGGTGGAAGTCTCGGTGTACCAGCGCGAGCCGTGGCCGGTGCGAACGAACGCCGCGTCGCCGGGCGTGAAGGAATTCTCGGGGACCCCCTGCCGCTTGAGACAAGCTTTCAGGTCGGCGAGGGTGATAGGCTCGCCGACGTCAAGCACGCGTCCCTTCAAACCCTGCACATCGAAGAGCACGCCGCGCGTGATGAAGACCGGCGCATTCTCCATGCCGAGCTTCTGCAGACCGTAGGGCGACCACATGTCGGAAAGCTTGTTGCCGTTGTAGAAGAGCATCTTGGTCTTGTCGCCGCGGAAGCCGCACATCGAGCCGAGGTGCCCGAGCGCATCCATCTGCGTTCCGATCTGGCCGATCTCGGTCGCGATGAACTCGTCGTTCCAGATCGTGCGGCTCTTCTCGCCGTACGGGCCGCCGGTCGGCCCGCCCGGCATCCTGAGCGCATAGGCGCGGCCCGGCGCGATCGGCATCTTGGTGTCGTAGGGCATGCCGAGGCTGATCACGTCGCCGGTCTTCACCAGCTTCAACGCCTGAAGCGTCTTGGCCGGCGTCATCAAATTGCCGTTGCCCTTCTGATCGTCGGGGCCCCAGCGCGACTTGAACCACTCGGGGCTGAGCGCCGGGCTCGCCGCGGCGTTTTCCGGCAGGTCGTCGTATTTGCCCATCTCCGGAGCTCCTCTCTTATTCGCCGGCCGGCGCCGTAGCCGCGGCCGAAGCGGCGCGGTCGGCCTCGGTTCCGCGTTTCGTGCGGCGCTGCGCCGCTTGCACCGCCAGGCCGACGGCGAGGATCAGCATCGAGCCGTTGAACAGCGGCTCGACGAAGAACGGCGCGCCGAGCTGGTTGAGTCCCGCAACCGTCACGGCGAGCACCGCGACAGCAAGCACCGTGCCCCATACGTTGACGCGACCCGGACGGATCGAGGTCGCGCCGAGCAGCGCCGCGGTGAAAGCCGGGAGGAGATATTCCTGCCCGACCGAGCTTTGGCCCGACCTGCAATTGCGATTGCAGCACGACGCCGGCAAAGGCGGCGAGCGTGCCGGCGGCGATGAAGCCGAGCGTGATGTAGCGCTTCGCCGAGATGCCGTTCAGCTCCGCCGCGCGGGGGCTGGCGCCGAGCACATAGAGATAGCGGCCAAGCGGCAGGTACTCGAACACCAGCCACAGCACCAGGCTGATGACGAGCACGTAGACCGCCGGCGCCGGGACGATGCCGATATTGCCGGAGATCGCCAGGAACTCAGGAGGAAGATCTCCGAGCACCTGCTGGCCGCCCGTGTACCAAGCGTTGAGGCCGTAAAGCACCGTGCCGGTACCGAGCGTGGCGATGAAGGAATCGATTTTGATCCGCGTCACAAGCAGGCCGTTGATGAGTCCGACGACTGCGCCGAGCAGCACCACGGCGAGCGCCGCCGCCCACCACGGCAGGCCCTGCGCCTGCAGGCCGATGGCGAGCACCTGGCTGATGCCGACATTGAAGCCCGCTGAGAGGTCGAACTGGTTTGCCGCCATCGGGATGAAGACGGACAGCGCGACCATCGCCTGCACCGACTTGTTGGAGAGAATCGAGCGGATGTTGAAGTAGGTGAGGAATGTATCTGGCTTGAGCAGCGAGAAGACGATGATCAGCAGCACGAGCAGGACCAGGAGACCCCACACCGAGATCCCCTTGGTGACTGCCGAGCCGAAGGTGCGCGGTGAAGCGGTTTCGCTCACGAGCCAGCTCCCGCATGCGCCACGGAATCGCCGCCGGAGGCGCTTGCCGTCAGGTTGCCGATGGTCAAGCCGCTTCGCGGAATCTCCGCCACCACCTGCCCGCGGCTGAACACGAGCGCGCGATGGCAGATGCGCCCCACCTCCTCGAAGTCGGACGAGATCAGAAGCACGGCCATCCCTTTCTGCAGCGAGAGCTTGAGCAAATGATAGATTTCCGCCTTCGAGCTCACGTCGACACCGATCGTCGGCTCCTCAAGCACGAGCAGACGCACCTTCGCCTCCATCCAGCGCGCCACCACGACCTTCTGCTGGTTGCCGCCGGAGAGTGTCGCGACCGCCTGTTCCGTGTCCTCCGCCTTGATGGAGAAGCGCTTCAGCGCGGCGCGTGCGTTGGCGCGCTCGCCGCGCCGGCTGACGATCTCCGTCACGCCTTTTCCGGTGGCGGCCGGGTTCATGTAGATGTTCTCGCGCACCGCCATGTTCGCTGCGATGCTTTCCTCCGCGCGGCGGCTTGAGACGAAGCCGATCTCGTTGCGCATGGCGTCGGCGGGGTCGGACGCATCGATGCGCTTCCCGTCGAGAAAGACGTGGCCCAATTCAAGCGGCACCTGGCCGAATATGGCGCGGCCGATCGTGTGATGGCCGGCGCCGCGCAGGCCGACCAGCCCGAGCGTTTCGCCGGCGGCGACCGTGAACGACACCGGCCCGACGTGGCCGGACACCGCGCCATCGACCTCAAGCACCACGTTCTCCGTCGGCGGCTCCGGTCTGACGAAGGCGTCGCTCATCGAGCGGCCGACGATCATCTCGACCAGGTCGCCGGGCGAGGTGGCGTCGGAATCGACTGTGGCGACGCGCCGCCCGTCGCGAAGCACCGTGATGCGATCGGCGATGCGAAACACCTCGTCGAGACGGTGGGTGACGTAGACGATGCCGATGCCGCTTTCGCGCAACCGTCGTAGCGTTTCGAGCAGGCGCTCGACGTCGGCATCGGGGAGGGCGGCGGTCGGCTCGTCGAGGACGAGGATGTCGGCCTTCACGGCGAGCGCGCGCCCGATGGCGACGAGCGAGCGCTCGGCGGCGGGAAGCGAGGTGACTGGCGCCTGCGGATCGAGGTCGCTGCCCATGATCGAAAGCGCGTCTGCGGCAGCCTTGCGTACCTCGCGCCAGGAAATGAGCCCGAAGCGCGAGCGCGGGTAGCCCCTGAGCAGCGCGACGTTCTCTGCCACCGTCATCCATTCGACGAGGCCGAGGTCCTGATGAATGAAAGCGATCGGAAGCTTGTCGGTGGAGAGGTCGACCGGCCGGTCGGCAAAGCGGATTTCACCGGCGTCGGCAGTGTAGACGTTCGCCAGAAATCTTGATGAGCGTGGACTTTCCCGCCCCGTTTTGACCGAGCAGGGCATGGACTTCGCCGCGGCGGACATCGAAGTCGACGCGGTCGAGCGCCAACGTTCCGGTGAACCGCTTGGTCAGTCCGGACATGGCGAGGAGCGGCCGCTCGACCGAAGCGTCGCCCCGCGTTCCTTCGCGCTCCCTCATCGGCGCCCGCCTTGATCGTGGCCGCGTCCTTGTTGGCTGAGGCCGGCGAGGAGCCGGCCCCAGCCTATGGCAAACTACATCACGCCCCAGATTTCGAGGTAGTGCTTCTTGTAGTCGTTCGAGGGAATGAAGGTGTTCTGGTCTCCGCCCTCGGAGTGGATGTTGTCCTTGGTGACCAGGAAAGGCGGCTGCACGAAGCCCGACGGAGGCGCATCGTGAAAGGCGCGGTTCAGCTCGTCGATCGCCTGATAGGCCTGCAGCTCGATCGGCTCTGAGACCGTCACCGTCTGGTACTGGCCGCCCTTGCGGATGCGGTCGTAGGCCGAGCGGTTGCCGTCGGCTCCGACCAGCTTCACCTGGTCCGGGGCAACGCCGCCACTTCTCAGGACCGGGACCGCAAAGTCCCAATCGTTATCGCCAACCGATGTCGCATAGAGCGGAAGCCCGAAACGCTGCACCCAGCTGGTCGTGAGCTGCGGCTGGCGCTGCGCCGCTTCCGAGGCCGGCGAGTTCACGTAATCGACGACCTTGCAGCCGCCGCACTTCTCAATCTCCGCCTTGGTCGCCATCGATTTCACTTCGGCGATGGCGTACTCGTTGTGAGTCAGGATCACGACGTTGGCCTTGCCGTTCGAATCGGCGATGACCCAGTCGGCCTCGGCCTTGCCGATCTCGACCGGGTCCTCCTGGATGTTGACGAAGAGGTTGAGGTCAGGCTGCGGCCCGGGCGTTCCGGCTGCGTGCAGGCCGACGAACTTGATTCCCTGCGCCACGCCCGCCTTTATCGGATCCTGCAGGCTGGCGCCGTCGGCGAAGAGCGCAATGCCATCGGGCTTGAGCGCGATCGCCTGGTTCATGCCGGCAAGCCATGAAGTCGGGCTACCCTTGCCGTCGATGATGGTCACATCCCAGCCGAGCTTCTCGCCGGCTTCCTTGATGTAGACGCCGTAGAGATGGGAGATGTCGTTCTGCTCGTCGCCCGACAGGAACACGACTTTCTTGCCCGCATCGGGCTTCGGCGCCGATGTTGGGCCTTCCCAGGTGGTCTGCGGACCTGCGTACTTTTCAGCGGCCGCCTTGGCGTCGGAGACGGCATCGGCGTGCGCGGTGCCGATCAGCGCCGCGAACGCCAAGCCGGCGGAGGACAGGAGCGCCCTCGCTAAAGTCCGTTTTTTCATCAGTCTTCCTCCTTTTTTGACCCGCTTGTCGTCGAACAGGGCGGCGGGTTCTCGCCTGATTGGTTGTCAGTGATGTGTCGGCGTTCCTCCGCAGCTCGAACGAACGATGAGCCTCGGTGGAAGAATGATGCTTTCCGGCGCACCTTTCGGCGACTTGACCCGCCGCAGCAGCAAAGAGGCGGCCTCCTCGCCGATGCGGCGCGCGTCGATCGCGATGGTGGTGAGAGCCGGGCGGCAGAGCGCCGCTTCGCTGACGTTGTCGAAACCGATCACGGCGCAATCGCGTCCCGCGACGAGATTGCGATCGGCGAGGCCGAGGATCACGCCGAAGGCGCAGATGTCGTTGTAGCAGAGCACGGCGGTCGGATCGGAGCGCTTACCCTGCAGGAGCTTGGCAACCGCTTTGGCGCCCTCTTCACGGGTCGGCAAGGCAGTTGACGATCGGACCCGGCGTCAGCCCGTAGCGAGCGAGGGTTTCTCGGTACGCGCTCGCCCGGTCGCGCGATGGCGAGGCGCTTCGCCCGCCGCCCACGAAGGCAATATGCTTGTGTCCGAGGCGAATCAGATGTTCCGCGGCGAGCGTCATGCCCAGACGGAAGTCCGCGCTGACCTGATCGTTGTTACGCGCGTCGAGGCGCCGAAGCATCGTCACGACGGGCAGGCCCTGACTGCGCAGCATGTCGAGCAACGACGGGTCGGTGCCTTCCGCCGGCGCGAGCAGGATACCGTCGACGCGATGCTCGCGCATGCGCGCGATGAACCGGTCCTGACGCTGCGGCGATTCGGCCGTGTTGGCGAGGAAGGCGACCCATCCCGCCCTATCGAGCGTGTCATCGATGCCGGCGGTGAGCTCGGCATAGAAGGGATTGGTTATCTCGCAGACGACGAGCCCGATCGTTTCGGTTGCTCGCGTTCGCATGTTGGCGGCGGCGCGGTCGTAAACATATCCGAGCGCTTCGATAGAGCCCTGGATGCGCTTCCGGGTCTCCGGCGCCACGAGCGGGCTGTTCCTGAGAACGAGCGAAACCGTTGCAGGCGATACGCCTGCGTGCTTGGCGATATCCTTGAGCGTCTTACGCTGCTGCACAGTTCTTTGGATCGATCCGATAGATGCCGCCTGTTTTCCAGCGGTTATTCCCGGACCATCCTCCCAGAATTTAGATCGATCTAATAAAGCCCGACTCCCCGATCCCCGTCAAGACCGATCCCGGCCGAGGTGGACCTCGCGGCCGCCGCGCGCGGACTCCTGGTCGAGACCAAGTTCGTCTCGCTCGCGCGCGTCCGGGAGGCGTTGCCCTTCGCGCGTCCTGCCAGGCTGCCAGATCTCGGCAGCCTTCATCGATCCTGTCGCGGCCAACTTCTGAGGGTCAGTGCGCCCTGAAGTGCGCCGATACGCACTTTCAGGGCACACCTGAGATGGTGGCGAAGCCCTACGGTCGGTTCTTCCTCGAGAAAAGCCCCCCGCGTCCCGATCGGCACCTGAATGCAAGATTCGGGAACGCGATCGTTTGCCTTGGCGCTGGTGTCGCCTCTCGAAGCTCTAAGGCCCGTCGGAAGCGATCTGCTTAGAGGCCGTCAGAACGGGAGGTCGCCATCAGAGGAAGATCGATGCTGGTCTCGGCAGAGAACCGTCGAGGGCGATCAAGATGTGGCTGCAGCTTTCAGCTTTGACAAAGCCCGGATCTTGACCCGCACGCTCGCCGGCTTGGCCGCTCCCGGGGTCATTTCACCTGTGGAGGGATTGCGGACCAGCGTTCCTGCCTTTCGGGCGGGCACTTTTCGGAGAGCCACCTTCAACAGTCCTGGCCAAGTAAACTCGCCGACGCCACGCGGATGAACCGACCCCAGGAGAGCGTTCTCAAGGGAGGTGAGGACCCCCTTGGCGGTGACGCGCGGGATGTCGTTCTCCGTAGCGACAAGCTCGATAAGCGCCGATTTTGTGAGAGCGCCTTTGACGGGGCGGACGGTCTGGGTCGGCGGCTTTCCTACTGTCTTTTTCCCTACTGTCTTTTTCGTCGCGGGCTTGCTGCTTTTTGCCTTGGCCAAAGGAGATCTCCCTCTGATTCGAATGTCTGCTTCGTGCTCATACCCCTTCAAGCCCGAGTTTGCTAACAGTAGGACAATACCGAATCCCGAATAATTTCTGGCCTGACTTGTCCGCTTCGCGCCGTAGCGGGGAACATTTGATCCCTGTTACGAGATTCCTGACCGAACTTCCCTGTCGGCCGTCAAACTTTACGGCCGCGTCTTCAATCCGCCGAGCGGCGCCGGTAACGCACAATTCCAGCCGGAAGAATCAGTTGGGGTAGGCGTAGTAGCAATCCGTATATTCCTGGCTGCCATCCGCTAGCTGCAACTGACCGACGCAGTAGTCGTGGGCTTCCTGATAGAGCACTGTGGCCCGGTCAGAACCGGGTTCCTGCCCAGTTGTCTGGTCCGTGGCCGGCGGCTGCTGCGCATTCACAGCCTCCTGCTGAACCGCGGCGTCCAGACAGTCGTAGTAGGGCGAGCTGCCCTCGCCGTAGTCCTGGGCGCAGGTGCTGAGATAGCCCATCGGCAGCGCGCTATAGTCATTCGCTGCACGTGGGTCCGCGGCAGGAGCCTGCTGCGCATTCGCAGCCTCCTGCTGAACCGCGGCGTCCAGACAGTCGTAGTAGGGCGAGCTGCCCTCGCCGTAGTCCTGGGCGCAGGTGCTGAGATAGCCCATCGGCAGCGCGCTATAGTCATTCGCTGCACGTGGGTCCGCGGCAGGAGCCTGCTGCGCATTCGCAGCTTCCTGCTGAACCGCGGCGTCCAGGCAGTCATAGTAAGGCGAGCTACCTTCGCCGTAGTCCTGGGCGCAGGTGCTGAGGTAGCCCATCGGCAGTGCGCTGTAGTCGTTCGCGGCGCGTGGATCGGCCGCCTGAGCGTTAGCGCTGCTGGCCTGCGACACCGCCGCGTCCAGACAGCTGGTGTCCCTGTTACAGGTCACCAGCACGTCCGCGGGGAGCGAGCTGTAAGCGGGATCGGTGTTCGGATCGTAGGAGCCGGCGTCTTGCCCGCCGGCATTTGCCGCATCCGGCTGCCCGCCAGCCGCCGCGAGCGCGGCAACCTTCGCGTCGGCGCAGTCGAAGAACGCCGTCTCGTTGTTGAACGACGGCGAGGTCGCGTCGGCGTTGGCTGCGACGCAATCGTCCCAGCCGGCATTTGCGATGCCGCTGTAGTCATTGCTCGCGCGCTGGTCGGTCGGGCTCTGGGTCCAATCCGCGGCCGCAGTCGCACCGGGCTGTGCCGCCGGCTGCCCGCCGGCTGCCGCAAGCGCGGCGACCTTCGCGTCGGCGCAATCGAAGAACGCCGTCTCGTTGTTGAACGACGGAGAGCTCGCATCGGCGTTGGCAGCAACGCAATCGTCCCAGCCGGCATTTGCGATGCCGCTGTAGTCGTTGTTCGCGCGCTGGTCGGTTGGGCTCTGGGTCCAATCCGCGGCCGCAGTCGCGCCAGGCTGTGCCGCCGGCTGTCCGCCGGCTGCCGCAAGCGCGGCGACCTTCGCGTCAGCGCAGTCGAAGAACGCCGTCTCGTTGTTGAACGACGGAGAGCTCGCATCGGCGTTGGCAGCAACGCAATCGTCCCAGCCGGCATTCGCGATGCCGCTGTAGTCGTTGCTTGCGCGCTGGTCGGTCGGGTTCTGGGTCCAATCCGCGGCCGCAGTCGCGCCAGGCTGTGCCGCCGGCTGTCCGCCGGCTGCCGCAAGCGCGGCGACCTTCGCGTCGGCGCAATCGAAGAATGCCTTCTCATTGTTGAAGGTCGACGCTGTAGCATTTGCATTCGCGGTGACGCATTCGTCCAACCCGGCGTTCTGGACCGAGGAGTAGTCGTTGGCCGCGCGGGGATCGGTAGGATTCGAGCGTCCAATCCACGGCTGCGGCGGTCTGGCCACCCGCTGCCGCGAGCGCGGCGACCTTGGCGTCGGCGCAGTCGAAGAACAGCCTTTTCGTTGTTGAACGAGGGCGAGGTCGCATCAACGTTCGCGGTGACGCATTCGTCCAACCCGGCGTTCTGGATCGCGGTGTAGTCGTTGGCCGCGCGCGGATCCTTTGGATCGAGTGTCCAATCCACAGCCGCAGTCGCACCGGGCTGTGCCGTCGGCTGCCCGCCGGCTGCCGCAAGAGCGGCGACCTTGGCGTCGGCGCAGTCGAAGAACGCTTTCTCGTTGTTGAACGAGGGCGAGGTCGCATCAGCGTTCGCGGCGGTGCAGTCGTCCAGCCCGGCGCCCGTGATCGCGCTGTAGTCGTTCTTCGCGCGAGCGTCCGTCGGATTGTTCATCCAATCCGCCGGCGTCGCACCCGGCTGGCCGCTGGTGCCCCCTTGCGGGTTTGCAACGACAGGCGGCGCGGCGCATCCGGGCATGATGATCCCGGCTGCCTTCGTATAGGTGTTCGGACCGAAGACGAAGCCGGTGACCTCCCCATTTTGCATGGTCAGCGCGAACTCTGCCTGCGGGTTGGTGTTGGTCAAAAGCCGGGAATTCGCCCAGTCCGGTGTCAGGCTGACAGCCGGCGCACAAAACTCCGTCCATGTGAGGGCGTTGCCGCTCAGCTCGATGTTGCCGGACGGTCCCCCGGTGCTGCTCTCGAATGTACCAACCGCAAGCTGGTTCTGCGGAGTTGTTCCCGCTCCGCTAGCGGTTCCCGTGCCGCCGCCGACTGGGTTCGGCTGGCCGGTGCCGGTTCCGGCGGCTGTCGTTGTGCCGCTGCCAAGCGTGCCGCCCGCAACTGGGTTCGGCTGGCCGGTGCCGGTTCGTCGCTGTCCTTGTGCCGCCGCCGAGTGTGCCGCCTGCAATCGGGTTCGGGAGGCCCGTGCCGGTGCCGCGCGTTCCTCCGGGCTGCGCCACGCCGGGCACGAAATCTCTGAGCCCGACGATGAGCTGATACGAGGTCTGACCGGAGGTCGACCCGACGACGATTTGATACTCGCCGGTGACCTCCGCTTGACCGTCGAACAGCGTCGCGTTGTCGTTCTCTCCCGCGCCCTGAAGGGTGGCGCCGCCCGAGACGGCGCGGCCGATGAATATCGCAAAAACTGCGTTCCGGGCGGGCGAGACGGCTTCAACGCGCAAGACCTGCCCGCGCTTGGCGCTTAGCGTGTAGACCGCCAGCTGGCCGGGGTTGAGGCTCCGGGATTTGGTCACGCTGCCGCCGACGGCAACATTGATCGTGTCCAGGAAAAGGTTCGGATTTACGGCGCTCACACCCGGGCTGTTGTTACTGCGGCCCGGAGTGGCGTTGGTGTTGCCGCGTGTCGTGTTGTTGTTTGTCGCGGCGCCTTTGTTGCCGTTGTTATCAATGACCTTCCCGAGCAGATCGAAGAAACCGATCACCACATCGTTCGCGTTGGCGCCGCCTGGGCGTCGCCCGAAGTTGCTGGCACCGCCGCGGCCGGAATTGTTGCTACCGAACTGGGGACGGTTCGGACGGCCGATCGAATTATTGTTGCCGAATTGTGGCCTACGCCCTGCCAAGCCGGGGGACGCCGTGGCCGCCAACGTGGCGGCTGAATTGAGCGGGCAGATTCCGCTTGTCCCCTGCAGCGCCACGCGGACCGAGCAGATGATGCCGCCCCACTGGTAGCCGCTCTTGCCGTTCTCGTAGGCGATCCGGAACCAGGGAAATCCGTCCAGCAACACACCCGTTTTCTCGATCAGGACAATAGGTTCCCCATCCGCGACGGAGCCGGGCGAGGAAAAAGCGATGCCTGGACCGCTACGCACCCGGCCGCCAAATGACCCCGCCTGCACGGGGAATCCCGTCCCCGCGGCGACGGCAGGTCGACCGGGCTGCACGATCCCGCGTGGTCTGTTTGGCTGACCACCGAACGCCGGGCGGTTCGGCTGTGCGTTGAATGTCGTGGAGCCGCTTGGCCGGGCGTTGAACGTCGGCCTCCGCGTGTTGAACGTGGGGCGGTTCGGTTGGGCGTTAAACGTCGGACGCTGTATATTGAAGGTCGGACGGACGGGCTGCGTGGTCGCGACGACGCCCGCCGGTGGCAGATAATCCTCCAGCACGAAGACTGCACCGTTCTCACCGCGGTACGTGCTGGCTGAAATGAGCAGGTCGCCATTGGCAAGAATCGCGCTGCGCGCCTGGAATTCGCCCGTCGAAAGGTGAATCGTGCGCAGCAGCGTCATATCGCGCGCCGAGAACAGCCAGATCGTGCCCTTGCCCCCAACGACCGCCAAATGCGTCTCGTCGGCCACCATCGCGGCGACCAGCTCCGTCACAGAAAAGCGCGATATCTCCCGCCGTGATCGCGCGTCGAGCATCACGACACTTCCGTCGCTGTCGGTATTCTCGTGGCGCCCACCGGCAAACACGGCCTTGGAATTGGCGGCGAGCGCCCAGACTTCCACACCCGGGATCGCCTGCTTGCTCACCCGCAGGGTTTGGCGGTCGAGGATGCTGATCGCCGCGCCGCGCGCATGACCAACCCAAAGCTCGGACCCCACGGCAGTCATCGCCTGCGCCCATTCGCCGAGATCGGACGACTTGGTCTGCGCGCCGGCGGAGTCGACACGAACGACGCGGCTACCATCCGAGGTGCAGTTGATCTCGCCGAGGACGAACAGATCGGCGCCAGACGGGACCATCGCGCTCGGGCAATCGCCGAGCTTTGCGAATGTCGATTTCCGGCCGCGCTTGTCGTGCTTCACGATGAGCTTGTCGGTTGCAACGAGGGTGAAGACGTCATCGCCGCCGGTCGTGGCGATCGCGATCGGCAGACGACCCACGTTGAACCGCTTGACCAGGTTGCCGATCGCCAAGTCGACCTTGGCGATTGTCCGCTGCCCGCTCTCGGCCGCCCACAGCGAAGCACCATCGTAGGCAATGCCCTCGATCCACTTTCCAAGTTCGATGACCCTTGGCGTCAGGGTGACGTCGTCCGCCACCGCGGGCCTGGTGAGCGCCGGGCCGTTCGCCGCGAAGGGGTTCGCGGGGCTCCCCGCGACACCGCAATCGGCATCGGGACTGGCGTCGCCGGGGCGAAAGCCGCACTCCAGGATCATCGCGCGTACGCCTGCAGCATCGGGCTCGCTCGACGAATTCGGCAGGAGCGCGGCCGCGTTCGCGCAGTCGGTCTCGCCTCTCTTGAGCTTGCTCTCGATGCTCATGCTGCTGGGCAACGTCGACGCTACGAGCTCAAGGCAGGCGATGTAGCGCAGGACGAAATCGTTGCGCGAGCTGGTGACGTATTGGGCGTCCTTCGTGCCGTAGACCTGCTGGGATGCTGCTGGCAGCGCGATCAAGCTCGCGATGCACGCAACGAAAATGGTTCGTATCCACTGAAAGGACATCAAGTTAACTCCCAAGGTCGGACAGCATGAGCCGGCCCGCGCAGCGGTTTATTGCACGAGTCCAAATTATTATCTTGTGGCTCCGGAGGACTATGATTTAATGAGCCAGAAAGTAAAGTAGAATTATCGAACGGATTCCGGAATTATTCCGTAATCTATTGGATTATATTATCAATATAGAATTTCTAAAACTTGCGACTGGGAGAGCAACACAGATGGGGATCTGCCTGGGTCTAAAAGGCACCCGAGGGCTGTTTCTCGGACGGCCGGCATCACTAGACGTGTTTGCCTTTCCGGCGACGGCGTCGGCGGGGCTGAGCGTCGCCGTTGCTGGCGCGAATTCGCAAGCGGAGGTCCTATGCTGCGAATTCTGGTGACTGCGAGCACCCTGGGCCTTGCCGCCTTGATGTCCCAGGCCTCAGCGAGCAACTGCGAAATCGAAGAATACGACCACAACGGCTCGCTCATGGAAGTGCAGATCTGCGATAGCGACCTCGTCATCACCTACCTTAGGCCACGCTCTGGACTGCCGGTCAGCGGGGGCACACGTCTGTTCGAGGGTCGGGTTTCATCGATCGGCAGCATCTCCGGGCAGTCGCGCCTGTTCAGCGCTGGCTGCGGCGAGATCACCTACGACGTCGAGGGAGCGGTGCGTCCCAACTCGATACTGCTGAGTGGAAAGGCGCCAGTTCGCAACGCGAATTGCAAGGTCACGCGCTACCGCGATGACGAGCTGCTCTTCACCCGCCAAGCGGCAGCGGCGCCGCGGACCGTAGCGCCGCGGCCCGCTGCACCACGAGCGTCGACCGATGACTGGTACGCGATCGCCGGCGCCTTCGGCGATTTCGCCGGCGCCGCGGAGCGTGTCAGCGAGCTCCCGAGCGGCTGGGCCGTGAAGAACTCCAACGAATGTCGCAACTTCAGGAACGGTTTCTGGATCGCCGCTATCGGCCCGCTATCGAAGAGCGATGCTGATGCCTGGAGCTCAGTCGTTCCCCGAGAATTTCAGCCCTACGTCAAGAGCTGCAACTAGCATCGATGGGCTGCGATCGCGGCGGCCCCCAGCCAAGACAAGGACAGAACAATGAAGACTTCGGGAGTTGCTCGGTTTGGGCTGCAGGCGGGGTGCGAGGGCAAATACGGAGCAGCGACTTGCCAAGCCGCTTGCCGATGAGCGGAAGCAGGCCTGCGAGAAACTGTTGACGAGAAGGAAAGAGAAGAATGCACAAGATTTTCACCGCCGCCGCGCTTCTGACGGTAGCCGCGTCGAGTGCCATCGTCTCCTCGTCGGAGACTGCCGCGGCGCAGGGATGCGGGACGTACATCATCGCCGGCTGCTTCAAGGACTGGAACTCCGCCGAATCGCGAAGGCGAGGGATCGGTGCGCCGCTGGTCGTCGACACCAACAATTTCCCGAAGTTTCGCAACGGCTGGTTCTGCGCTGCCGATGGGCCCTGGCAGAGCGGCTGGCAGGAAGAACTGAACTATTATCAGCATCGCACCGACGGGAAGGCGGTGCGCGACGCCTACGCGAAGGCCGCCTGCTAGCGATCGCCCTCGAAGAGTCGGCAAGGCTCGATCATCAGGCAACGGACAAGGCCGCAATCAAGCGGTCTTCTCCAATACGCCGTCATGCGGGTTGTGTCTGGGCCGAATTGACGGGTAGGGGGCGCGTCCCGTCATCCAGGCCTTCAACATCACTGCCTCGATGGGCAGCAGAGCGCTGTCCCAAGACTACCCGGCGGGCGTGCCGAGGCTCACTCCGAGAGACGAGAGCCGATCTTGCACGGCAGCGATCTCGACATCCGCCGGGAGCAAAGCGCTTTTAGCGGCGCGCGCGCCAGCGATCGCCGCGGCTTCGCCAGTCATGGCACAAGCCGGCACGTTTCGCGTTGATCCAAACGCCACTTCGTCGACCGAGATGCATCGTCCCGCGACGAGCAGGCCGTCCACTCCCTCTGGCAGCAGGCAGCGGAACGGTATGCCGTAGCCTTCTCCAACATTATCCATGATCGCGCGGTTACCGCCAGGTTCGTGCACGTCGACCGGCGAATTGCAGAGCCCGATCGCATCGGCAAAGCGCGCCTGACCTCGTACGTCGGCCTCCGTCAAAACGTAACGTCCGCGGACGCGCCGCGTTTCCCGGATGCCGAGCTTCGGCGCGACCTCCAGGAAGATCGCGTTCTCGAAACCCTTCACGTAGCGTTGCAGAAATTCGAAGGCGCAATAGGCCTGCTTGCGGATCTCGATTTCCGCCCGCGACAGAACGCGCTCGTCGAGACCGCTGCCGTGGAAACGCGTGACATTGACGCTGATTTCCCCGGGGATCAGACCGGTCTTCATGGTGATGTGATCCTTCGGCACGATCCATTTGAAGCCTTCGCTCTCGGCTTTCTTGATGCGCTGCTGGAAGCCGGTGACGAGGACCGACATCACGTAGTCTTCGTTGCGCTTGCCTCCGGCCGGCGCCACGAGCTCCCAGAGGTCGTCGCGGTTTGCTTCCGCATCGGCGATCAGCGCTGGCACGTCGACATTCAGGAGCCGGAAATAGGACGTGATCGGCTGGGTCAGCCCGTCGCTCGGCCGGCCGACCATCACGTCGGCGCCCGCGAGCGCGGCGACGTCGCCGTCGCCGGAGGCGTCGATGAAGACGTCAGCGAGGACGAGCTGCTGCCCGGACTTGGTCATGATGATGAGCCCCGCCAAGCGGCTGCCGTCCTTCACGACATCCGTCACCTGAGCCCGCAGCAGAACCTCGACGCCCGCGGTCTCGACGAACTCGATGATCACGCGCTGCATGGTTTCCGCGTCGAAGGCGCCGGTATATTTCCCCCAATAGGATTCCCGCACGCTCGCATCGGCGCCTTTCAGCACGGCGCAGCGCTCGATCATCTCCTGGAAGATCCCCGCGTTGATGAGACCCGTTGGCTTGGTGAGCCGGCCGCCGGTCACCAGCCCACCGAGCACGTTGCTGCCCTCGAGGAGCAGGGTGTTCGCCCCTTCGCGCGCCGCGCGGATTGCCGCGACGGTCCCGGCCGCTCCCGCGCCGACCACCACGACGTTGTATGCGCCAAAGAGCTTCATGCCATCCTCGCTTGTTTACGCGTCGCGCGTTCGCTGTCGGTCAGCCGAGATACTCCATCACATAGAGTCCGGCGTTGTAGTCGGTGACGAAGACGAGGCCCTCGGCGGTGACGAAGAGGTCGGCGCTCTGGATGACGCGGCTTCGGTTGGGCCGCGGATCGATCATGGTGGTCGGCGCCGGCGGGACCAGCGCCGCGACCTCCTGCGGCTGGAAGGGATTGCGGATGTCGAAAACCCGCACGCCGGCGTTCTGATACGTCGTGAAGACGATCTCGTCGCTGACGAAGCTGCCGGGCCTGTTCTCATGCAGATTATGCGGGCCGAAATGCCCGCCGATGGCCGCGTAGTCGGCGTCCGCCGGCGTGGGGAAGGTTGCGATCGAAATCGGATTGGACGGCTCGCGTATGTCGAACACCCACACCACCTTCAGCCCGTCTTCCTGATGGTCGAGGACCGCCTCGTCGAGAACGATCAGAAGGTCGCGCCCCGGAAGCGGCAGGGCATTGTGCGTGCCTCCGCCAAAGGGCGGCGACCAGTTGCGGTGCACGATCAGCTTGGGATCGGCGCGGTCGGCCACGTCCATCACCACGAGCCCGGCGTCGCGCCAGGAGCCATAGGCGATGTCACCGTCCACGATCGCGTGGTGGAGGCCGTATTTCTTGTTCGCGGCCCAGGTCGGCTTCTCCCCTGCCGCGCGGTTCATGCCGGGAAGCCAGAAGCGTCCGACGGACTTCGGGTTGGCCGGGTCGGCCATGTCGACTGTCAGGAATATGAAATCGTCGAAGCCTTCGATGAGGGCCGAGACGTAGGCCCAGCGGCCGCCGACGTACCAAATGCGGTGAATGCTCCCGTCGACCGGCATGAAGCCGATCCGGCGCGGATTCGCCGGGTCTGACAGCTCATAGACGGCGAGGCCGCCGGTCCAGTCGCGCTTGCTATCGGCCGAGGCGGTGCCGAGCGCCGTGCCGGCGGCTGCCTGATAGTAGCTCCGCTCGTCGGCGAAGGCCGGATCGGCAAAGACGTCTTTGCCGTTGATGACCAAAAGGAGGTCGTCGGCGACCTGCAGGTGGACGTTCCAGGTGTTAGGCGGAGCGGCTACATACCCGACCGGCTTCGGCGCGCGGGGATCGCGCACGTCGACGATCGAAAAGCCGCGCGAGAAGATGTGCCCGACATAGGCGTAGCCGCGATGGATCATGATCTGGATGCCGTCGCTCCGGCCGCCCATGTCGCTGTGGCCGATCAACCGCATTCCGCGTGCGAGTTGTGGTTCCGCCAAGTCGCTCTTCGCCATGGTGACAGCTGCTCCGCCGAGTTAGGTTTCGCGTCGACTATTTCACTGCGCCGAAGGTGAGCCCCTCGACGAGACGGCGGCGCAGGATAAGGGTCATGATCAGGATCGGCGCGACGGTCGCGGTGGCGGCTGCCGTCAGCTCGCCCCATTGCGTGCCATACATGCTGGTGAATTCGTTCAGCCCGACCGGCGCGGTCTGAATATTGGCGCGCGTCAAGGTCAGCGCGAACAGGAACTCGTTCCACGACAGTATTGCGCAAAGAAGAGCGGCGGCGACGATGCCGGGCATGAGCAGCGGCATCACGATCACGCGCAACACGCCAAGCTGCGACAGGCCATCCATCATCGCGGCCTCCTCGATCTCGTAGGGGACCTGCTTGACGGTGCTCCGCAGCATCCAGATCACCATCGGGAGGCTGAACGCCGCGTAGGGCACGACCAGTACCGGATAGGTGTCGGTCAGCCCAAGACGCGCGGCGAGAATGAACACCGGAACGACCGCGACCGCCGGCGGAAACATGATGGTGGAGAGGATCCACATGGCCGCGCCGCGGCGGCCCTTGAAGGGAATGCGGGCGAGGCCGTAGGCGGCGGGAATGCCGACAAGGAGCGCCAGGAAGGTCGATGCGATGGTGACGATCGCGCTGTGGATCAGGAGGATTCCGAAATTCTGCGAGGTATAGGTCTGCCCGCTCAGCACTGCGGCGTAGTTCTCAAGCGTCGGCGTAAATACCCAGACGGGAGGCAGGATCTCTCCCATCGAGCCGGGCTTGATCGAGGTCAGCACCATCCAGGCGATCGGGAAAAGCATCAGAAGCAATATCGCCCAGAGGACGATGCGCGCGAGAATCGGGCCGATGATCCGCATGGGCGTCAATTCTCGAGGATGTCGGTATTGCGGGCGATGACGCGGAGGAGGCCGGACATCACCATCGAGAGGGCGAGCAGGAAGCAGATCCCGAGAGCGGAGGCGGCACCGACGTCGAAGTTCTGAAGCGCGATCCGATACATATCGAGCGTCAAAAGCTCGGTACTCGTTCCGGGGCCGCCGCTCGTCAGCACGTAGACGTTGGCGAAAGTCTTGAACGCCTCGATGGCACGAAGGACGAGGGCGATCGCGACGAAGGGGCGAAGGAGCGGCAGCGTCACGTGCCAGAAGAGGAGAATCGGTCCTGCCCCGTCGACGATCGCGGCTTCTCTCGGCTCCTGTGGAATGCCCTGCAGCCCGGCGAGAAGGATCAGCGCCACGAACGGCGTCCACTGCCAAGTGTCGAGCGCGATGATCGAGACCCAGGCCGTGAAGGGCACGCTCAGCCAGTCTACGGGATTCTCCCCCATCAGGTGCAGCGCCTGCAGATAGTAATCTATCCAGCCGTAGACCGGGTTGAGCAGTTCCCTGAACACCAGCGCGGAGACGACCGGTGCCACGCCGAGGGGAAGGATGAAGAGGGCGGTGAGCAGATTGCCTTCGCGCATCTTGCGGCTCAGAAGCAGCGCGAAGATCATACCGAGGGCCAGTTCCACACTGACCGCGATGACCACGTAGAGCAAGGTCGCTCCGGCATCCCACCAGATCTCCGGATCGCTCAGCACCCGCACGTAGTTCGCCAGGCCGACGAAGACCGTCGTCGATCCGAGCAGATCCTCGCGCCTCAGGCTGAAGAGCAGGAGATAGGCGGCCGGTGCGACGCTCATCGTCAGAAGCACCACGAGGGCTGGGGCGACGAGGCCCCAGCCCATGATGTTGATACTGCGGCTGGCCTGATCCCGAGATGACGAGACTTGGCCCGGGTCGGCAGCGGCAGTCATCTCAGTTCGTGTATCCGGCGTCGGCGAGCTGCTGCTTCACCTTGGCGGCGGCGGCTTCGAGCGCTGCCTTGGGCTCGGCCGCGCCGCGGGCGACGTCGTTCACCGCGACCCAGATCGTCCGGTCGACGTCCGAGTAGTTCTTCAGACGCGGCCGACCGACAGCGTTCTCAAGCGACTTGCCGAGCACCGGATAGAAGTTGCCGAACTTCTCAGCGTAGCTCGGATCCTTCTCCGCAAGCGCGTAGGCCGAGCGCCGGGTCGGGTGAAGCTGCAGCGGCAGCATCGCGGACTGCGAATCCCTGCCGGTCAGGAACTTGATGGCGCGATAGGCCCATTCCTTGTTGTTGGAGAAGGCGTTGACCGAGAGCATCATGGCCCCGAAGTGAGGGCCGTACTGAACCTTCCGCGGAACCATGGAGTAGTCCATCGACCCCTTGACGTTATCGTTCAGCGTCTCGGTGTGGTAGTTCATGCTCATTGCGGCAAGGCCGGTCTCGAACTCGGTGGCGACCGTGTCCCAGGTGGCTGACGTCGTGCCGGGAGGCGTAACCTTGTACTTGTTGATGAGGTCGGCATAGAAACCGAGCGCGGCCACGCCCTCGGGGCCCGCGAATACCGGCTCGAACTTGTCGTTGATCATGTGGCCGTCGCCGCCGAAGCTCGCCAACATCGTCTTGAAGTCGTCGGTCGCGTAGTCTCCGGCGCCGGCCATCAGGGTGGTGCCCCAGATGCGCTTGCCTGGATTGGTGAAGAACGAGGCCACGTCGACGAAGTCGTCCCACGTGTCGGGTACGGCTAGCGGTTTGTTGTATTTCGCCTGGAAGGCCGCCTTGTTGTCGGCGTCCTCGAACATGTCCTTGCGGTAGGACATGGTGAGCGCGTTTGCCTGAATGGGCATGCCGTAGACCTCGAAGCCGGCATCTTTGATCCCCTTTGGATCGACATCGCCCTCGTTCGGCCAGTGAACGGCGGCGTTGCCGGGTTGGAAAACAGCGGTGTCGTAGAACGCCTTCGGGATGAAGTCGTCGACGGCGAAATCCGATGCGTTGGTGATGCTCGTGTCGAGCATCAGGTCGGTGATCGGGCTGACGCTTTCGATGATCGCCGGCATCCACGGCGCATCGACGATGACGATGTCGTAGTAGGAGCTCTTCGATGCGAGCTCGGCGAAGACCTTCTGCTGCAGCGCGTTGTAGGGCATCGTATCCATGACGATCTCGACGCCGTTGTCGGACTTGAACTGCGGCAGGAGCGTCTTCACGGCGTCGGAGTCAGCCTCCACCGTCGCGTAGAGCATGTTGATCTTGTCCGGCTTCGATTCTGCGGCACGCGCGATATACGGCATGCCGAGGATCGACGATGCACCAAGAGCTCCCGCGGTGGCGGCGCTCGACTTCAGAACGGTCCGGCGACTTACAAGGATCTTCTTAGTCCAGTCGGTCATTTTCCATTCCTCCCGGGTTGGGTTTCTTCAGGCTTTCGTTTGCAACTCGCTTTCAAGCGCTTTGAGATACGAAAGTGCGCTTTGGGCGTAGCGGTCGGGATCGGCGCGACGCGTGTTGAACCCGATCTCCATGGTCAGGTGTCCCGAATATTCGATGTCGAGGACCGCCTGCATCACGCTTCGCCAGTTGGTCTCGCCCTCGCCGGGCGGCAGGCGATCCGTGTCGGCGAAGTGGATGTGCGCGAGATGCGGCGCCATCGCGTAGACGTAGTCGGAGGGGACTTCGTTGCGGTAACGGGCGTGATAGGTGTCGAACATCACCTTCACGTTCGGCTGGCCGGTCGCCCGCATCAGCTCAAGCGCGTCGTCGGCGGTCTCGATCAGGTTGCTGTCCGCGGAGGTCGGCTCGACAGCGATGGTGATGCCACGCGTCGCCGCGTGTTCGGCAATCCGCGAGAGACAGTCGCGGCTCCGCTTCCAGCCTTCCTCGCGCGTCGTGCCGTAGACCAGCCAGCCCGCGATATAGAGCACGAGCGGGGCGCCGAGGTCGGCGGCGAGGTCGACCACTTCCTTGTAGTGTTCGAGCGTCGTCTGCCTCTCTTCCGGTAGCGGGGAGGCGGCGTTGAAGCCGGGTCCGCCGCCCGGTGCCGGCAGCAGGCTGACCGCGGTCAGCCCTTCGCTGTTCATGATGTCGCGGAGCTGGCGACGGCGCGCCTGCGAGAGATGCGCCGGCCACGCGTGCGGCGCGGCGCAGCCGATCTCGATGCCGTCGTAGCCGATGCGGGCGAGCCGCCGGATCACTTCCTCGAGCGGATAGGAGGGGACCCAGACCGGAAAGCTGCCGTAGACCCAGGTGTTGAACGCGTATTTGAGCGGCATGGCGGGATTTCCACTCTAGGACATCAGGAAGACCGCTTTTTCGGTCTCGCGCGCGTCGAACATCCGAAACGCTTCGGGCGCTTCGGAGAGATCGAAGGTGTGGGTAACGAGCTTCTCGAGCGGAACGTTGTTGTTCATGATGCAGCGGACGATCTCGTCATATTCGGAGATGCCGAAGTACCAGGAACCGATCAGCGTCAGCTGCTTGCGCAGAAACTGTTCGCTCGGGCGGATCGTCGTCTCGCGCGCTTCGCCGATGAAGGCGACACGGCCGAAGCCGCGGGTCGCGTCGAGCGCCGCATTTTGCGCGGCGCCGTTGCCCGAGCAGTCGATCGCGGCATCGACGCCGATTCCGTACCGTCGCGTCGCGCAGCGTCTGGACGATATTGGCATCGGCGGTCAGCGTCAGATCGGCGCCCATCTCCTTGGCGAAAACACGCCGCGTTTCCAGCGGGTCGATTGCGATCACCCGCGCGCCGAGCGCCTTTGCCGCAAGGGTGCCGGCGCTCCCCATCGGGCCGAGGCCGAAGATCGCCAGCGTCGTGTTGCCGTTCACGCCGAGCTTCTTCACGGCGCTGTAGAGCGTCCCGAAGGCGTCGGTCGAAACGCAGGCCGCCGTAAAGGACATAGCGTCGGGAATGAGCATGCAGTTCCGCTCGGGAACACGCAGGAACTCGGCATTGCCGCCGTCCATGGTGAAGCCGAGGCATTCCCACCGATTGCACATGTGGAAATTGCCGGCGCGGCAGGCGGCGCAGTGACCGCAGCCGATCGCAAGGTGGATCGCCACGCGGTCGCCGGGCTTGACGAAGCTCACACCGTCTCCGACGGCCTCAACGACGCCCGCCGGCTCGTGGCCGGTGATGAACTTGCCCGCGCGGTCGCCGCCCACGACGGCGTTGCCGTAATAGAGGCTGAGGTCGCTGCGGCAGATCGCCGAAGCCTTGACGCGGACGACCACCTCGCCGACGCCCGGGGTCGGATCCGGAAAAGTCTCCACCAGAACACGCTTGTCGCCGGGAAGGAGGACGCCTCTCATGACAAGTCTCCAGGGCTGGCAAGACGAAACCGATTACGTCTGGGCCGCGATGCGGCCTTCCGCGCGGTATTGTCCGGGGCTCTCTTCGGTGTTTCGGGGACAGGATACGCCTGTCGGGCCGGTTCGATCCGCGGCCAGTCCGGCTCCAATTGCAGGGGGCCGGTGTTGGCCAGCGCGATCCGCATGCAGGCGACACACATGGCTTCAAAGGCCTCGCGATCGGAGATGGGGGAGGGGCTCAGACATCTTCGACTGATCCTGAGCGGGAGGCCCGGGTGATGGCGTCGAGGACGCGCATGTTCTCCACCGAGTCGGCCGGCGAGAACGGCACGGGGGAGCCCGCGAGCACTGCCTCCGCAAAGGCTTCGGCCATCAGGCGGTAGTGATCGACAGCCGCGAAATTCTCTTCCCGCCGTCGCCCATCTTCATCGACGACGATCACGAGCCCTTCCGGCACGCGAGAGCCAAGGCCGGGGATGATGCCGCGCGGCACTTCGATCATGCCCTTGCTGCCGACGATCAGGTAGGCGCCCTGCGCGCCGGCGAGGAAGTTGCTGCTTGGGAGGGCCACGCGCCCGCCAGAGAACTCCAGGATCGCCGCCATATTGATGTCTACGCCAAACTTCGGGTCTATCTCCGACCAGGCGCGGACCCGATGCGGTGTCTCGCCGAAGAACCGTCGCGCAACGTCGACGGTGTAGCAGCCCATGTCGAGCAGGGTTCCGCCGCCGAGCGCGGGGTTGAAGCGGATGTCGCCTGGGTCGAGCAGATCCAGGAGCCGGACGGAGAGATGCGCCCGAACTTCACACAATTCGCCGATCGCACCCTGGTGCAGAAGCTCCAGCGCCCGCTTGGTCTGCGGATGAAAGCGGTACATGAACGCTTCCATCAGAGGCACGCCGCGCTGCTTGCAGACTTCGGCCATCTCCTGCGCGTCGGCCGCATCCAGCGCCATCGGCTTTTCGCAAAGGATGGCCTTGCCCGCCTCGGCCGCGCGGATCACCCATTCCTTGTGCATCGAGTTCGGCAACGGGATGTAGACGGCGCGGACCTCCGAGTCGGCGAGGAGCTCGTCGTAGCTCTCGTGAACGCGATCGATGCCCAGGCTTTTTGTCAGCTCGTCCGGCTGTCTGCGGCGGCTCGCGAGCGCCACGACGCGTCCATTGGTCGAGGCCTGAATAGCCGGGACCACCGCCTTCAGAGCGATGCCCGACGCGCCAAGAACGCCCCAGCTAAGCTTACCGGGCATGTCCTCCCTCTCCACTAGCGGCCAATGCAGGCTCTTCTTCGCAGATACGTAAACGTTTAACTCCTGCAGTCCTTGGCCGTCAAGCCATTCTGCAAGAGTCCGGTTATGTGCTTGGCAGGCCCGACAGTCGTGGTTCGAGAATCCGGAAATCAGCCCGTTGCCACAGTGACCTTCTCAGCGTCGCGGATCATCCGGCCGCACGATTCGCGCAGCAGAAGCTCGGCGTTGAGCACGAGCTTGACCGGCGCGCCCGCCCGCCGCTTGGTCATCCGGTCAAAGAGGAGCCCGGTCGCTTCGCGCCCGATCGTGTAGGCGGGCTGCGCAATGACGGTCAGTCGCGGATGGAAGGCCGTGGCCCAGGGGAAGTCGTCGAATCCTGCTATTGCGATATCGCGTGGGCAATCCAGGTTCCGCTGTGCGATGGCGCGCATGATGCCGACGGTCATGAAGTTGTTGGTCGTGTAAATCGCGTCGGGGAGGGGTCCGCGGTCAAGCAGTTGGAGGCCGGCATGTGTCGCCGCGTCGATATCGGAGCGGCTTTCGACGATGTCCTTCGGATCAAATTTGAGCCCGGCAGCCATATGGGCCTCGTGGAAGCCTTCGATCCGGTCCTCGATCGAATCCGCTTTCAAGAGCGCTTGGGCAAGAACGATCCGACGATGCCCAAGCCCGATCAGGTGTGAGACAATCTTCCGCGAGGATTTACGGTTGTTGACGACGACGCAATCGCAAGGGACGCCGGGCAGCGTCCGATCGACGAAGACGAAAGGCAGCCCGCTCGCCGCGAGCTCGGCGAAATAGTCGCTGTTTCCGCCAGCCGGGGCGACGATGAGCCCGTCAACGCGCTTCTCCAACAGCACATCGAGGTACATCCGCTCCTTGGCGGGATCTTCCTCCGTATTGCACAAGATGAAGTTCTGCTTTTCGCGAAAGCCGTAAACGGTATCCTCGATGCCGCGGAAGAGATCCGAGAAATAGGGGTTAGTGATGTCGGAGATCATTACGCCGAGGGTGCCGGTCTTGTTGCGCCGGAGGCTCCGCGCCACACCGTCTCTCCGGTAGCGAAGCTTTTCAATCGCTGCGAGCACGCGTTTTCGCGTCGAGGGCGACACGTTGCGCGAATCATTGATCACGTGAGATACGGTGGCGACGGAAACGCCCGCGTCTCGCGCGACATCACGAATTGTGGGCATTCCAGTCGTCTCCTCGATCTTCTTCCTACGCGGATTCCAGCGATCAGTGGAGGAAAACGATTACATTTAGGCTCAAAGAGACTGTTCTGACAGTCCCTCCACCCGGCCGCTCCGAGCGCAATGGAAGTTGGCACCCCATCCGTCGGTTGCGCCCAAGAGCGGGGGGAGGTGATGATGAAGGGGTTCGGCGCTCAAGTGGCGGCCGTGTCGGCCTTTATCGATTGCAAAATCGCCGACCGGGCGCCGGCGTACCGTCGAGGCGCCCGAATGCAATCAGCGCGCCGCCGGGATCGCAGACCGCCGCCGCGACCTTCGAGCCGCTCCCTGCGGCGTACGTCAGAGCGGCCTCGATCGCCCGCTGTGCCGCACCTCCTGAAAACGCGCGGCACAAACGGCGAGGAGCGGCTGGCCGGCGATACGGCGCGGAAAAGCTATGCCGCAACGATCGTTCGCAAACGCCTTCGCCGATACCGTGCCCGTCACTCGGCAAGATCGGTAACACGGTCCAAAATGTCGTCCCTGGATTTGCGGGCGTGATAGCGAGCAGCTTGTTCGGCGGCTTCGGCATCACCTGCGGCAAGCGCGTTGATGATCGCCTCATGCCCGCGCACAACCGCGTCCTCGCGGCCAGCGGCGAAGCCATAGCGCATCCGAATCGAGCGGAAGATATTCGAGTGGTTGCGTCGCACCTTCAACGCCGGCAGATTGCCGGCGATCTCACCGAAATATTCGTGAAAGCCGCTGCTCAGCGATGCAGTGCGCTCGGTCTCAACGGTTCTCCGCGATTCCCGCAGCTCGGCGTTGATGCGATTCAGATGCTCGATGTGCTTCGGCTGCGCTACGAGGGCAGCGCGACCGGCGAGCATCCCGTCGATCGCCTCGCGGATATCGAAGATGTTGGACACGAGCTGGCGCGTGATGACACGCACCATGGCGCCGCGATTGGGCACGATCTCAACCAGCCCCTCGCCTTGAAGCTGTTGCAGTGCCTCGCGGATGGGATTGGTGCTGATCATATAGCGGCGCGCCAAATCCTGCACCTTCAGCCTCATGCCCGGTGCGAACTCGCCGTCGAATATTGCCTGGCGCATCGCTTCGCCGAGTCGGGAATAGTTGGTGCCGATCCGATAGCGCTCATCGGGCGCGAATGGGTCGGCTCCCGATCTTCTCTCGCTGCCGTCAATGACGTCTATCATTCCAACACCTGACTATTGTCCATCTAAATATCTGAGTGGAAAGTGGTGAGATCAAGCGGCGATTCCTTCAAGGTCGATAGACTCGCTGTGATGGCAAGCCACGGTGCGACCTCCAGGGAGCGTCCGCATTTCCGGTTCGTCGCGGCGGCACAGATCAGCAGCGAAGGCGCAGCGCGGGTTGAAAAGGCACCCCTTGGGCTGCCTTGCAGGATCAGGCACCTCGCCGGTGAGGCGATGCCGGGTGCGGTCACGCCGCTCCGGTGAGGGGACCGGAATCGCGGCCATCAGCGCGGCGCTATAGGGATGTCTGGGGCCGTGGAACAGCTCGTCGGAGCTGCAGAACTCCACCAGACGACCAGCATACATCACGGCGACATAGTCAGACACCAGCTTCACGACAGACAGATCGTGGCTGACGAAAAGATAGGTCAGACTGAGCTCGTCCTGCAGATCCTGCAACAGGTTGAGAGTCTGCGCCCGCACCGAGACGTCAAGCGCTGACACCGCCTCGTCCGCGACCACGATGTGCGGTCGCACGACTAGGGCGCGGGCGATGACGATCCGCTGCCGCTCGCCGCCGGAGAAGGCATGTGGATAGCGCGACATGTATTCCGGCCTGAGCCCTACCTTACGCATGATCGCGGCGACCCGGTCCACGGCCTCCGACTTGTTGACGCCATTGGCAAACAGAGGCTGGCCAATGGCGGCGAGTACGCTCTGACGCGGGTTGAGCGACGTGAAGGGATCCTGGAAGATCAACCTCGAATCCAATCGGTAGCGTCTCAACGTGGCGTTGTCGGCGCCTGCAAGGTCGATCCATTCATCGCTGCCGCGCGGGCGGTAATTGATGGCTCCCGCGTTCGCTTGTAGACTCGCTGAATGGTGCGGCCGAGCGTCGATTTCCCGCAGCCGGATTCACCGACCAGGCCCACCGTCTCTCCTTCCGCCACTGTAAAGCTTACGCCATTGACGGCACGGACGATGCCAAGCTGCTTGCGCCGTGGCCCGCCGCCGGCGACGAAATGAACCTTGAGGTCGCGAACGTCGAGGCAAAGCCGGCCGCGCGACGGGTTAAGCCGGTTGCTGGCTGGCGATGGAACGCTCATGCGGCCGTCTCCGGAATCGCCTCGCGCCAAAGGCGGGCATGGTCGGGAACGTGACGGAAGCATCGGGCTCGCCGATCGTCTCCCAGCTCTAAGAGATCGGGCACCTCTTTGTCGCAGACCCCGGTCATGCGGTCCTTGCAGCGCGTCTGGAACGGACACCCGTGCGGCCGATTCAATGGATTCGGCACCATGCCCTCGATCTGAGGGAGGTGGGCCCGCCGTGGCAGGTCGAGGCGGGTAACTGAATCCAGCAGGGCCCGGGTGTAGGGATGCTGCGGACTACGGAACAGATCGAAGACGTCGGCCTGCTCCATGGTGCGGCCCAGATACATGACAGTCACATTATCGGCGGTCTCTGCGACGACGCCGAGATCATGGGTGATGAGCATGATCGAAACACCGTATTCGCGTTGCAGATCCTTCGTCAGGTCAAGCACGTTGGCCTGAGTAGTGACGTCAAGCGCCGTCGTCGGTTCGTCGGCGATCAGGAGAGCCGGCTTGCAGGACAGCGCCATTGCGATCATTGCCCGTTGCCGCATCCCGCCCGACATCTGGAAGGGGTAGGTGTGGAAGCGTGCGCCGGGATCGGGGATGCCGACTTTTTCAAGAAGCTCCACGGTGCGGTCTCGAGCCTCGCGCTTCGATGCGCCCTCATGCAGCCGGATCGTTTCGCTTATCTGATTGCCGATCGTATGCACCGGCGACATCGAGGTCATCGGCTCTTGGAAGATCATCGAGATATGACGGCCGCGGATCGCCCGCATCTCCTTGCAATCGGGGCGCAGCTTGGCGAGGTCCACGGTGCGGCCGTCGGCGTAGTGATAGATGATCTCGCCGCCGACGATGCGACCGGGCCGCTTCAGTATCCGCATGATCGCGTAGGAAGCGATCGACTTGCCGGACCCGCTCTCTCCGACGATGCATTCGGTCCGGTTGCGATGCAGCGTCAGGTCGAGCCCGTCGACGGCCTTGATCACTCCCTCTCGGGTGAAGAAATGGGCCTGCAGGTTGCGGACCTCAAGAAGGATATCGGACATGGCCCCTCGGTCCTCAGATTGAGCTATACGGATCGGCCGCATCACGCAGGCCGTCGCCGAGGAAATTGAGCGAGAGCACGGCGATCACCACCACGAAGCCGGGCGCGAGAAGCCATGGCGCGGTTGCGACCGTGTTGACGTTCTGGGCTTCCTTCAGCAGCACGCCCCATGACACCGTTGGCGGCTGCAGGCCTATGCGTGCTGGCTACGATCCCGGCCCCCGGCGGCGGCGGTGATTCCGGGCTCGCGTGGGCAGAGGGATCGCTCTGGGTCGGGCAATACCGGGAGAGGAAGATTCATCAGATCGATCCCGAGACGGGCCAGGTCCTGCGCACTATCGCGGCAAATCGCTTCGTCACCGGCGTCACCTGGGTCGATGGAGAACTCTGGCACGGCACCTGGGAAGGCGACGAGAGCGACGTGCGGCGGATCGATCCACAAACCGGAAAGGTTCTGGAGAGGGTCGAAATGCCCGCCGGAGCGGGCGTGTCGGGACTCGAGTCTGACGGCGGCGACCAGTTCTTCTGTGGTGGTGGAGGCAGCGGGAAGGTCCGTGTCGTCCGCCGGCCAGGGGAGGCAAGACTGCAGGGCGCCCTGTCGACCCGGCGGCAGCGTAGCTGAGGTCAACGAAAGAGCTGTTGCGTGCGAAGCCGTCGCGTGGACGTCGTCCCGGTCGGACCTTGTTGTCGCCGCGCTACCTTCTCCGCTCCTGACAAGATGGGAGTGAGTCGGAGTCGGCGCGGCCTTCCTCCTGATCTAAAGTGGATGTCGAGAGCGCGCGTCAGACGAGCGCGAGGCGGTCCGGCTTGAAGCCGAGATGGATGTGCTCGCCCGGTCGATGGTTCGTTCCGGCCTCCTGCGTGACGAAGAGATCGCCGATTTCCGTGACGAGCGAGTAGTCCCAGTGCGAGCCGAGATAGGTGGCCTTGCGGATTTCGGCGGGGAGAGAATCGGGCACGGCGGTCGCATGCAGCTCGACGGAAGCGGGGCGGACGACGAGCTTTGCCGCGCCCACTTTGTGGCCGCTCCGCACCGACAGGCGCAACGGCCCGACTTGCACGAGCGCGGAATCGCCGTCGCGGCCCGTGACCTCGCAATCGACGAGGTTGGCGCCGCCGATGAAGTCGGCAACGAACGCGTCGGCGGGCCGCTCGTAAAGGTCGGCCGGAGCGCCTTCCTGCGCGATCGCTCCGCGGTTCATGACGATGATCCTGTCGGAGACTGCGAGGGCTTCCTCCTGGTCGTGCGTCACGTAGACGGAGGTGAGACCAAGGTTCTGCTGCAACTCGCGGATGTCGTCGCGCATGCGGCGCCGGAGTTTCGCGTCGAGATTGGAGAGCGGCTCGTCGAAGAGAAGGACGCGCGGCTCAAGCACGAGAGCGCGCGCGCAGGCGACGCGCTGCTGCTGACCGCCGGAAAGCTCCGATGGGAGCCGCTTCTCGTAGCCCTCGAGGCCGACGAGCCGCAGCCCTTCCTCGGCTTTCTCGCGCTGCTCCGCCTTCGGCTGGCCGGCGAGACCGTAGGAGACGTTCTCCATCACCGTCATGTGCGGGAAGAGCGCGTAGGACTGGAACACCATGGAGACGTCGCGCGCCGAAGGCGGCAGCCGCGTCACGTCCTCGTTGCCGATCAGGATCGTGCCTTCGCTCGGCACTTCGAGGCCGGCGATCATGCGGAGCGTCGTGGTCTTGCCGCATCCGGACGGGCCTAGCAGCGTAACGAGGTTCCCGGCTTCGATCGTGAAGGACACGGAATCGACGGCAGTCACCGCGCCGTAGCGCTTGCTGACCGAGCGCAGCTCGACCGGGGCGGAATGGGCGGCAATCGTCATGCAAGGTTCTCCGAAGTCCGCGCCACCGGACGCCGACCGAGCCGGCGCTGCCCGACGCCGAACTGGATCAGCAGGATGACCAGCATCATCGAGACGATCAGCACCGAGCTATAGGCGATTGCCACGCCGAAATCCGATACCTCCACCCGCCCGACGATGTAGGCGGTCGCGAGGTTGTATCTGGCGGTGACCAGGAAGATGACCGCGCTGACGGCGGTGACCGCGCGCACGAAGCTGTAGACGAGCGCCGCGACGATCGCAGGCTTGAGCAGCGGCAGGATCACGCGGCGCACAGTGGCGAACGTGCCATGACGCAGCGTCAGCGAACATTCGTCGAGGCTCTTGTCGATCTGGCTCATCGCGGCGAGTCCCGCGCGGATCGAGACCGGCATGTTCCGGAACACGAAGCAGACGATGAGGATCACGCCGGTGCCGGTAAGAAGGATCGGCGGCACGTTGAACGCGAGAATGTAGCTGACCCCGATCACGGTGCCGGGAATCGCGAAGCTCAGCATCGTCAGGAACTCGAAAACGGAGCGACCGGTGAAACGTTGGCGGTTGATGAGGTAAGCCGTCAGGAGCCCCATGGCGGCGGTGAGCGGCGCGGCGACCCCGGCGAGGAACATCGTAGCGAAGAACGATGGCCAGGCGCGTCCAGACCAGAGCAGCCCGAAGTCCGTCCGCTCGACCCCGAAGGCGGTGATGTAGTGCTTCAGGGTCGGCGTGTTGTCGAGGCCGAGCGACTCCACGAAGCCGCCGACGAGGATCAGTGCGTAGAGCAGGAAGGTGAATGCCATCCACGGCATCGTCGTAGCGTAGACCAGCCGTCGGACGCCATCCGGCAAACGAGCATGCAGGCCGGAATCGCCCTTGCCGGTCAGCGTCGCATAGGAGCGTTGCCCGAGCCACCGCTGCTGCACGACAAAGGCCGCAAGCGTCATTGCAAGAAGCACGATCGCCAGCGAGGCGGCGCGACCCGGGTCGTGCTGCGCGCCGACGACCGCGAAGAAGATGTCGGTCGAAAGCACGTCGAAATTCCCGCCGAGCACCAGCGGATTGCCGAAATCGGCGAGACTTTCGACGAAGCCGATCAGAAACGCGTTCGCGACGCCCGGCCTTATCAGCGGCCAGGTGACGGTGCTGAAGGTTCGCCACGGGCTGGCGCGAAGCGTCTGCGCCGCCTCTTCCATCGATGGGCTGACACCCTGCACGACGCCCGCCATCACCAGATAGGCGATTGGCGTGAAGGAGAGCACTTGCGCCAGCACCAGCCCGTTGAAACCGTAGATCCAGCGGCCGGGGCGCACCCCGAACAGGTCGGCGAGCGTGGTCGTCACGACGCCGCTTCGTCCGAACAGCAGGATGATGCCAAGCCCGATGACGAAGGGCGGTGTGATGACAGGCAGGATGGCGAGCGCGTTCAGGAGACGCTTGGCGCGGAACTGGGTGCGGTGCGCAAGAAGCGCGAAAGCGAAACCGAGCAGCGTGGTCGCGACACCAACGCTGATCGCCAGAACGAGGCTGTTCCAGAACACCCCGCAGCTCCTACCGCCGGCGAGGCAGGAGAGCTGCCAGAGATCGCGCGCCGTCATCCTTTCGGCGAAGGCTGCGAGCGAAAGGCCGCCACCCCGGTCGAACGTGGCCGATACCAGGATTTTCGACACTGGGAAGAAGATGAAGAGCGCAATGGTCGCACTCACGAAGGCGATTGCGAAGACCACAAAGACGTCGCCGCGCATGATGCCGCGCCCCGCGAGCCCGGCTGCAATGAAGTAGAGGAGAGCAGTGCCGGCGATCAGCGCGCCGTATCCCATACCCAACTGCGCGTCGACCGGGCCGAAGAACGATTCGAGAAACGCGAAATTCCAGCCGTGCAGTCCGATGGCGAAGCCTTCGAAGAAGAGCCAGGCAAGGCCGAAGACGCCCGATCCGATCAGGATGGCTGTCAGCCGTCTGATCGTCGCGCGGCCGGTTGACGATGAAAAGCGGCGGCAGAAAGACGAGGACGATGGGGAGGAGCCAGATGCAGCCGTGCGAAAGTACCTGGATGAGCGCCGAAGCGTTGCGCGGGTCGCCGGTGGGCACCCAGGCGAACGACCAGAAGGTCCCTTCGACCGCGTACCAAGGCAGGAGCAAAACGCCGACCAAGCCGGCCGCTAGCCAGAGGACGAGCGGACGGCGCATCTTTTCCCCCACCCCTCGTGAAAACATGCGGATCGGCGGACCTTCGCCCGCCGATCCGTTTCTTCAGGCGGTGCTCAGTGCGCGCCGATTTCCTGGTCCCACTTCGACAGGAGACGCGAGCGCTCGTCGCTCGATCCGAACTTCTTGAAATCGTAGTCGATCAGCTTGATCGTCTTGATGTCGGGCGCGCCCTTCGGCAGCGGCGCGTCCTGGTTCGACGGGAGCTGATAGGAGTTCGCCTGCGCACCGAGCATCTGCGCTTCCGGCGTGAGCGCCCAGTCGTACCACTTCTTGGCGTTATCCATGTTCGGAGCGCCCTTGATGATGCTCATGGAGCCGATCTCGAAGCCGGTGCCCTCGCACGGCGACACGGTGACGAGCGGCGCGTTCGACGTGACGACCGGCGTCAGCAGATCGTGCTGGAACGAGATACCGATCGTGGTCTCGCCGCGCGCCGCCGCCTGCGACGGCGCCGCGCCGGACTTCGTGTACTGATTGACGTTCTTGTCGATCGCCTTGAGCATGTCGAAGGCCTTGTCCTCGCCGAAGATCTGCACGAGCGTCGCAAGGAAGGTGTAGGCGGTCCCCGACGAGTTCGGGTTGGCGACCTGGATCTCGCCTTCATATTCGGGCTTGGCAAGGTCTGCCCAGCAGGCCGGCGCATCCAGTTTGCGTTCTTTGAGAAGGTCGGAATTGTAGCCGAAGCCGAGCGCGCCGAGATAGATGCCGACCGTCTTGCCGCCGGCGGTCTTGTGCTGGTTCACGGCCCATTCGCGGAGATGCGACAGCATCGGCAATTCGTAGGCGACCGTGAGGTCCTCCTCCGCAGCCTGCAGGTGGGGATCGCCGGTGCCGCCCCACCAGATATCGCCCTGCGGGTTGGCAGCCTCGGCCTTGACCTGCGCATAGGTCTCGCCCGAGCTCTTGCGCGTCATCGCGACATTGATGCCGGTCGCCTTCTGGAACTCGTTGACCATCAGCTGGCACCATTCCTCCTGCACCGAGCAGTAGACGGTGAGGTTCCCCTGTGCGGAGGCCGGCGAGACGCCGAAGCCTGCGAGGATTGCCGAGCCGGCGATAAGGAGAAGAGATTTCAAACGCATGGACGTCCTCCCGATTGTCTCCGCCTTGACAAGGAATTAGCAGCGTCTGGCGGATGTCACATAACTGTCATATTGACGGATAGTTCGGCGTCCGGCCAGTGTGAAACGTCCCTTCCACCGGAAATCGGGTTTCTCCTTGTCGCAACATGATCTTGGGCCGCGCCGAAGCGCTGCGGAATCGACCATTCGCGAAGCTGGAAAACTGGCGCTCATGCATTTTGCGCGCCGCGACCGGCTCCTGGTCGACCAGAAGGCGGCGCAGGATCTCGTCAGCGAAGCTGACCGCGAATCCGAAGCGCTCATCATCGATGCGCTGTCGAAAGAATTTCCCGACGACGGCTTCCTCGGCGAGGAGGGCGGCTCGCGAAATCTCGACGCGCACGCCGTGTGGGTCATCGATCCGATCGACGGCACGCGGAATTTCGTCACCGGCGTACCCTTCTGGTGCATCTCGATCGGGCTCGTCGTGGAAGGCCGCGCCGTCCTCGGCCTGATCTATCACCCTACGGAGGACGAACTCTTCCTCGCCGAAAGCGGGAAGGGCGCATTCGCGAACGGTGTGCCTATGAAGGTGAGCGGAGAGACGGATGTGAAGAAGGCGCGCATCTGCCTCGGCTTCAGCTATCGCAAAGCGGTGGCGGAGCACGTGCGCGCGATCGACGCGCTGCTGACTGCGGGCTGCGAATATTGCCGGCTTGGATCAGGCGCACTGGGGCTTGCCTACACGGCTGCGGGGCGCTTCGACGGCTACTGGGAGCGCCACCTGAATTCCTGGGACGCGGCAGCGGGTCTTGTTCTCGTTGCCGAGGCGGGGGGCACCGTCAACGACTTCCTGGCCGGCGACGGTCTGATGCACGGCAGTGAAATATTGGCGACGACACCGGCGCTGTTCGAGCCGGTGGGCAAGCTCGTCGGCTTCGGAGAGTTCATGAGGCGAGCTGCGTCGGCTTCAACGCGCGGTGCGTTCGAAAAGCGGATAGGGCGGTTGCGGCAAGGTGCGCGTCGATGCGCTTCAGGTCGCGCACCACGTTGGCGCGAGCGGCGGCGTGGCTTTTACACGGGTTGGGAAGTCGACATGCTGCGGGTGGTCAAAGGCTGGAGAGACCGGGCATTGAGTTCGAAAGGCAGGCCGCGTTGGCTTGACGCCGTGTCCATCAAACCGGCAGCAGGTCACCTGCGCGTTCGGACATTCGCGGAGTTCCAGAAATTGTGGCGGGTTAGGCGGAAACCTGACGGCGCGTGGAGCCCCGCTCGATGAGCTTTGCTGGGATGACAACGCTAATCTCCCCGGGCGAGCGGTGAGTCGTTGTCGTCGCGTCGACGATCTTCAGCGCCTCGTCGACCATGGTTGGCGCGTCCTGCTCGAACGTGGTGAGATCGTAGGCCGACCAGGACATGGGGTCGATGCCGTCGAAGCCGGCGATCATCACGTCGTCAGGAATCCTGAGCGCGTTGCGACGAATGGCGTCGCTGGCGCCCATCGCCATCAGGTCGTTGGCGCAGAAAATGGCGTCCGGCACGTGGCCCTGCGCGATTAAGGTCGTCGCGGCCTCCACGCCGGCCTCGTAGTGGAAGTTCGCAACAGCGACCTTGATATCGGAAAAGCCGCGTTTCAGAAGCTGCGAGCGATACCCGGCGAAGCGGTCCTCGTTGGCTGGGCTTCCGGCCGGACCAGTAATGTAACCGAAGGTGCGGGCGCCGCGCGCGATGAAGAGGTCTGCGATCTCTTCGCCGGCCGCAAGATTGTCGCAGGAGATGGACGAAACCCATTCGTTCTTCACCCGGGCATTGAACGAAACGACCGGGATTTTGAAGCGCGCCAGTTCGGCGGCCGTTTCGGCGGAAAGGACTGCGAGCGCGCTCACAATCGCGTCGACGCGGTAGCTGGCAAGCCGCGGGATCGCCGCGTCGAGGGAGTGGCCGCTGTCGACATGGACCAGGAGCACCTGATTGCCAATCTGCTGAAGCTTTTTCGCGAACTCCTCCAATACGATCGAATAAAAGGGGTTGTAGAGGCCGCCCACGACGATCGCTACGAGGTGTGAGCGATGGTTCAGCAGGATCTGCGGGATTAGGCTCGGGCGATACCCGAGCTCCTCGGCGGCGTCCAGCACCTTGCGCCGCGTTTCTTCGGAGACGCTGGCCCCGGGCCTGTACGTGCGCGACACCGCCGATTGTGAGACGCCCGCCAGTCGGGCGACATCGGTTGAGGATGCATATCGCGGCATCCGAGCTTACCTCCAGGTTCTTGCGCCGACACAGGCCGGAACGGCCAGTGCGGGAATTCCTATGCCGGCTTCCTATAGCCGTCCCTCGTCCAGCTTGACGGGGCAGCGCAAGAATGAATAGCTAGTCATGAATAGCTAGTCACAAGTTTGCGTCCTGGGCTTGGCTTTTCACAAGGCGCTGCGAAGAATACACCGCCGGCGGAACCGGCGGAAAAGCAAAACGGCTCCCTCGGGCCGGGGAGGAATGGATGGAGATCGGTCTCCGCGACAGGATCGCTGTGATCAACGGCGGCAGTATCGGCATCAGGCTGGCTATCACAGAAGGGCCGGCGGAGGCGGGCGGGGGCGATTGTGAGGGCTACCTAGAGAGCTGTGCGGACGAGCACGCGCCGATCAAGCGGTTCGGAAGCCTTGAGGAACTCGCCCACTGCTTCGTGTTCCTGTGCTTCGACAAGGCGAACTCCAGCGCAGGCTCCACCTATTTCGTCGACGGCGGAATGCTGAAGGCGGTCTGATCCCGTGCCGGCAGCGACCCACACATCCGTGCTGCGCGTCGAGCGGATCGGGAAGTCCTTCGGCCCCTCGAAGGCTCTTCTCGATGTGAGCTTCGACGTGGCGGCCGCGAGTGTGCACGCGCTCGTCGGCGAGAACGGTGCGGGCAAGTCGACGCTCGTTAAGATCATCACCGGCATCATCCAGGCCGACGAGGGCAACGTTCTGCTCGACGGCAAGCGCGTGCGCTTCGGAACGCCGATCGCCGCGCGCCGCGCGGGCGTCGCCGCCGTTTACCAGGACCCCAAGCTCTTCCCGCATCTCGATGTGGCGGAGAACATATCGATGGGTGACGAACCGGTCACATCACTCGGCAGCGTCGACCGCAAGGCAATGCACCGGCGTGCGCGGGAGGCGCTCGCGCAGCTGGAGGCTGACATCGATTCGGGCGCGCTGGTGGCGGGGCTGTCCGTCGCCGAGCTGCAGTTCGTGGAGATCGCCCGCGCGCTCACGGCGGACCCCAAGCTGCTCATCCTTGACGAGCCGACCTCGGCGCTGACGCCCGCCGAGGCGGAGAAGCTCTTTCGCATTGTGCGCCGGCTGCGCGAGCAGGGCACTTCGGTGATGCTGATCACGCACCGCCTGGAGGAACTGGAGCAGGTCTGCGACCGCGTCACAGTGCTGCGCGACGGTGCGCATGTCGCCACACGTCCCATGTCGGAGGTCAGCCGCGCGGAGATCGTGCAGATGATGGTGGGCCGGCCGCTCGATACGCTCTTCGCAAAGCGCAAGTCGAAGACGCCGGGCGAGGAGGTGTTCCGGGTGGAGAACCTCGGCCTCGAAGGCGTCTTCTCAAACGTGTCGTTCTCGCTGAGGGCCGGAGAGATTGTTGGCATGGCGGGTCTCGTTGGCGCTGGGCGCTCGGAGATCGCGCAGGCCTGCTTCGGCATGACCCCGCCCACCGAAGGCCGCGTCTTCCTGAACGGTGAGGCGGTCGTACCTCGCTCACCGAAGCAGATGCTGAAGGAGAGGCTCGCCTACCTTCCGGAAGATCGTGACGGGCAGGGGCTAATCATGTCGGCGTCGATCGTCGACAACATCACGTTGCCGATCGCCGGCCGACTGACGCGGCTTGGCTTCGTCGACGGCGGTTCGCAGCGCCGGATCGCCGACGAGGCGATGAACGCCTATTCGGTCAAGGCGACCGGGATCGAGCAGATGGTCTCGCTGCTATCCGGCGGCAATCGCCAGAAGGTCGCCTTCGCAAAGTGGCTCGCCACAGAGCCGCGCGTCCTGATCCTCGACGAGCCGACGCATGGAATCGATGTCGGCACGAAGACGCATGTGCATCGCATCATCGCGCAACTCGCCGATTCCGGCCTCGCGATTCTGCTCATCTCTTCTGACCTGCCGGAAGTGCTTGCGATGAGCGACCGTATCCTGGTGATCGCGGATGGAGAGCTTGTCGCGGAGCTCGATCCGGCGACCGCGGATCAGGAGGCGGTGATGATGGCCGCCACACGCAACACGCCCTCCAACGACCGCATCGGGGAGCCCGCCCGTGTCGGCTGAAGCCGCCGCATCTTCTTCGATGGAGCCGCCGCAGCGCAGCCTCGGCCAGCTCGCGCTGCGCCTGCGGGTCACTGGTGTGCTCGCCTTCCTGATCCTGATCGCCTCGGGCTTCGCATTGCTCTCGCCGCTCTTTCTAACCGTCCAGAATATGAGCGCGATCATTTCCAATGCCGCGATCCTGGCGATCGTAGCTTCGGCGCAGGCCGTGGTGCTGTTTACCCGCAACCTCGATGTTTCCGTCGGGTCCATCATGGGTTTCGCGGCCTACATCACGGCCGACTTCGCCGCCCAACACCAAGGTGTCGGTCCGATCCTGGTCATCCTCCCACTAGGGATCGGAGCGGCGCTCGGGGCGATCAACGGTGTGCTCGTCGCCTATGGCCGCGTGTCACCGTTGATCGCCACCCTCGGCACGATGTCGCTCTTCCGCGGCTTTACATACATCTACGCGCACGGGCAGGAGGTTACGTCGAGCAAGCTCCCTCGTTGGATGCTCGAATGGGTCGATCTCAGGATCGAGGGTGTGCCGGCGCTGGTGCTCGTCTCGATCGCGATCGTCCTCGTCCTGGCGGCCTTCCTGCGCTTTTATCCGATCGGTCGGCGCATATACGCCGTGGGCTCCAATCCGACCGCGAGCGCCTTCTTCGGCCTGCGCACAGCGCGCATCGTGCTCTTCGCCTATGTCATCACTGGGACCCTGTGCGGGCTTGCCGGCTTCCTTTACGCCGCGCGCGTGGGCACGGTGACGGTCGTGCTCGCCTCGGGCTGGGAGCTGACCTCGCTTGCGGCGGCGGTGATCGGCGGGGTCAGCGTCACCGGCGGCTCCGGCACTGTGATCGGCGCGGCGCTCGGTGCGATCGTGCTCGCCACCATCGACAACGGCCTCGTGCTGCTTCGCGTGCCGGAGTTCTGGCGAATGTTCATCCAGGGTTCGGCGATCGTCGCGGCGGCGACGGCCGACGTCCTGATCGGATCGCAGATCCGGCGCTCGCTTGGCACGCGCCGGCGCGTCGCGAGGAACTCGACATGAAGTGGCGTCTTTCGCAGTGGGAGCTGACCCTCCTGGTGCTGACGATCTGCGCCGGCGCCTGGTCGGCTACCCTCTCGCCCTATTATTTGAGCGTAGACCAGATCCTCTATTCCACGCGGCACTTCGTCTATCCCGGCATCCTGGCTGTCGGGCTGGCGGTGATCGTGGTGCAGGCGGAGATCGACATCTCGCTCGCCTCGACGCTCGCTTTCGGCGCTGTGCTCTTCGCGAAGTTTTCCGCCGTCGGCGCGCCGATCCTTCTCGCCATTCCCTGCGTCATCGTCGCCTGCGGAATTCTGGGCGTGTTGAACGGTCTCTTAGTGGCGCGGCTCGGGCTTCCCTCGCTCGCCGTCACGCTCGGCACGATGGGCGCCTATCGCGGGCTCGCCTTCATCATCGGGACGGAGATGGGCTATACCTCGTTCGACGCGTCTTATACCTGGATGGGCACGGCGAAGCTCTTCAACGTCGTGCCGATGTCGTTCATCCTCTTTCTTCTCCTCGCCGTCGCCATCGGGCTCCTGATGCACCGTTCGGTGTTCGGCAAGCGTTCCTACGCCGTGGGCAGCAACGCGGTGGCGGCTTGGGTCGCGGGCGTTGACGTCAGCCGCGTCAAGATACAGGCCTATGCGCTCGCTGGCGGGCTTGCTGCGCTCGCCAGCCTGGTGTGGATCGGCCAGTATGGCTCGGCGCGCGGCGACAATGCCGACGGCTCCATCCTCTTCGTCGTCACCGCCGTGGTGCTCGGCGGCGTCGACATCAACGGCGGGCGCGGTTCCATTCTCGGTGTCGTGCTGGCGCTCTTCCTGCTCGGCACTCTGCGCAACGGCATGGGGCTCGCGAATGTCGCCGGCCCCACGCAGACCGTGGTGTTCGGCGCTCTTCTCATCGTGGGCGTTCTGCGCCCGGTGATCGCGCGGGTCGTCTCGCACGCCTACCGGGTCGTTTCGCCGCGCGCGGCCAACCCGTCCTGAGAGCGAGGTGCGACCTCAAGCGAATCGGCCCTAAACTCAACAGGTCCGGCCTGAACGTCCAGGCCCAAGCCCCCCAATTTCAAGGGACTGTCCGAGGGGACAGCAAAAGGAGGAAGTCATGAGAACTCGTTTGACACTGCTTACCGCTGCAGGAGCGCTGTTCGCGCTCGGCCTAGCGGCGACGACCGGCGCGCAGGCGAAGGATACCTACAAGCTGATGATGACGCCGAAGTGGACCGGCTTCCCCTATTTCGAGGCCGCGGCGGAAGGCGGCCGGGAAGCGGCGGCGGAGCTCGGCGACGAGTTCGTCTATGCCGGCGCCGACCATGCCGACGTGACGCTTCAGGTGCAGACGATCGAGAACTTCATCGCGCAGAAGCCCGACGCAATCATTCTCGCCGCGATCGACCTGAATGCCGTCGCTCCGGTCCTGAAGCAGGCGCGCTCGCAGGGCATTGTCGTGACTACTTTCGACGCCGATGCGGCGGAGGACGCGCGCGACATGTTTTTCAACCAGCTTTCCTACAAGCAGGCAGCGAAGACCATGCTCGACTGCGCGCTGATGGATTCGCCGGAGGGCGGGGAGATCGCGTTCGTCGCTGCGTCGCCGACGGCACCCAACCACACGGCGCACATCAAGTTCATGAAGGAGTACATCGAGAACGACCCGACCTATAAGGTCTTCAAGGTAGTCGACACTCAGTACGCCAACGATGACGACGCCAAAAGCTACGACGTCGCCACCAATCTCATGCAGGCGTACCCCAATCTGAAGGTGATCATCTCCTCGTCGGCGGTCAGTGCGCCGGCCGGCGCCCGCGCCATCGTTGCGGCCGGCAAGCAGGGGCAGGTCTATTCAACCGGCTTCGCATTGCCGAGCGCCATCAAGTCCTATCTCGAGGACGGCTCGGAAAAGTGCTTCGCCCTGTGGGATCCGAAGGAACTCGGTTATCTCGCGACCTATGCGACGCACATGAAGCTCGCAGGCAAGCTCGACCTGACGCCAGGCACGACGTTCCAGGCAGGCAAGGCCGGCACATATACCGTCGGCGAGAACGGAGAGATCGTCTACGGCAAGGCGCTGATGTTCACCAAGGACAACATCGACCAGTACGACTTCTGAGGTCCTCCCGGACTGCGGCGAGGCCGATTGCCTCGCCGCAGTCCGGGTATTCGCGCTTCTGCGGCGCTTTGCCGCCCAAATATCGGCGGTAAGGACCGACCGACGCCGCTCCTCGTCCCAAGACGATACCCGCCTAACGACGACCCATCCGATTCCGCTTTGTTCCAACTGGAGGATATGAAATGGCGACACCGCGCTGCACACTGACCGCAACCCTCAATGCCATACCGGAGAAGCGCGACGAACTCGTCAAGCTGCTCGCGAGCTTCGTCGACAGGTCGCGCTCCGAGCCGGGCTGCGTGGAATATCATTTCCACGTCAGCGCCGACGATCCGAACGTCTTTTATTTCTATGAGAACTGGACGACGCGCGAGGCTCTGCAGCGGCATCTTGAGATGCCTTATCAGAAGGAATGGTTCGGCCGGCACAAGGAGTTCCTGACCAAGGATGCGGAGCTCAAATTCTTCGAGATGCTCAGCGAATACGACAAGTGAGCCGGAGCGGCGCTCCGCCTCTGCTGGAGCGCCTCGTTCGAGCCTTCTTCAGTCATCGAACTCTGAAAGCTTGGAAATGACAGCAATCCGATGGGGCCTCGTCGGCGCGACCGTCATTGGCCGGGAGTGGATGGTGGACGCCATCCGGCAGGCCGGCGGTGAGATCACCTCAATCCTGAGCCGCGACGCGGAGCGCGGTCGCCGTTACGCTGATGAGTTCCGCATTCCAGATTCCACAACGGACCTCGACGACCTCTTCGCTAAAGTCGACGCGGTCTACATTTCAACGACAAACGAGCGCCACAAGGACGAATGCATTGCTGCCGCCGCGGCGGGCAAGCACGTGCTATGCGAGAAGCCGCTCGCGACGAGCCTGGAAGACGCGCGCGACATGGTCGCCGCCTGCCGCAAGGCCGGCGTGGTCATGGCGACCAACCATCATCTCCGGAACGCCGCGACGCACCGGGCAAGCCGCGAGGCAATCGCCGAGGGGCGGATCGGCAAGCCGCTCGCCGCGCGCGTGCTGCACGGCGGCGCGCTGCCTGAGCACCTGCATGGCTGGCGCCTGAGGAACCCGACGGCGGGCGCTGGCGTGATCCTCGACCTGACGGTCCACGATTCCGACATCCTGCAATTCATCCTCGGCGACGAGCCGGAGACGATCATGACCGTCACGCAAAATGGCGGGCTCGCGTCGCCAGGCATTGAGGACGCGGCGCAGCATGTCCTGAAATTCCGCTCCGGCCTGATGGCGCAGATCTACGAGAGCTTCACGACGCCCTATGTCCGCACCTCGGTCGAGGTTCACGGCACGGAGGGCTCCGTCGTCGCCATGGACTGCATGGCGCAGGCGCCTGGCGGGACCGTCGTGCTGCGCAGCGCCAAGGGCGAGGAACCGCTCCCGCTCAGTCAGGAAAATTACTACGCCCGCGGGGTTCGACATTTCCACGACGCGATTGCGGGGCGAGGCGCGCCGCCAGCGACCGGCGAGGATGGCGTGATTTCGCTCTCTGTCGCGCTTGCGGCGCTCCGCTCCGCGAAGAGCGGCCGCGCGGAAGCGATCGAATCCGGTCTCTAATCCGAGGAGACAGCATGACGATGACGAACGAAGAACTCAAGACCTACAACAAGAACCGGAAGATCTACCAGATCGCTTGGGTCACTCGCGACCTTGAGAAGAGCATGGATGCCTGGATGGAGAGCCTGAAGGTCGGGCCATGGCGCGTCTATACCTTTACCGACGAGACGGTGAAGGGCCTCAAGGTCGACGGCAAGCCGGTGACAGAGCCGTTCAAGTTCCGCATCGCGATCTCGTGGATCGGTGACATGGAGGTGGAGCTCATCCAGCCGGTCTACGGACCCACCATCTACGACAGGTTCATCAACGAGAAGGGCGAAGGGCTTCACCACATCAAGGAAAAGATCGAGACCGACGACATGGAGCACGTGGTGAGGGACTACGCCGACCGCGGCATCGGCGTCATGCAGACCGGTTGGTTCTTCAAGGACGTGCACGCTTATCTGGACACCGAGCGGCGGGTCGATTTCATCTATGAACTCGGCAACTGCCCGGTGCAGGACCTTCCGCCCGACATGTTCTCCATCTATCCGTTGGAGGAAACGAAATGAGCGACAACGGATCGAAGCCTAAGCTGGAGAAGCTCGGGATCCACGCCTTCGTATGGACTGGCGGATCCGGCACGGAAGACCTCGAAGGGGCGATGGAGAAGAGCCATCGTTCCGGCTACAAGCTGATCGAGTTCCCGCGTCTCGACCCGACCAAGTTCGACATTGGCTGGCTATCGAAGCGGCTTGAGCACTATGGCCTCGGTGTCGCGGTGACAATGGGGCTGCCGATCGACAGCGACATCTGCTCTCACGATGCGGCCGCTGTGAAGCGGGGCGAGACGATCCTGGAGAACGCGGTCGCGGTTACCCGCGACCTTGGCGGGCAGAAACTTGGCGGCATCCTCTTCTCCTCCCATGGCAAGTATTACTCGCAGCCGACGAAGCAGGGATGGGACTCTAGCGTCGCCGTGATCACGCGGGTCGCCGAGAAGGCCGAGGCGGCGGGCGTGACGATCAACCTGGAGGTCGTGAATCGCTTCGAAAGCAACCTTTTGAATACCGCTGCGCAGGGCTTGGACTTTATCCGTGATACTGGGGTGAAGAACGTCTATCTGCACCTTGATACGTTCCACATGAACATCGAAGAGGCCGACCCTGCCCAGTCCATTGCGCTCGCCGGCGACCGGCTGGGCTACTTCCATGTGGGCGAAAGCCATCGCGGCTACCTTGGTTCCGGCACGATCGACTTCGATCGCATCTTCGACGCGCTGGTCGCGCTTGGCTACGACGACTTCATCACGTTCGAGTCGTTTTCTTCGAAAGTCGTGGACAAGGACCTCTCGATCGTCGCCGGCATCTGGCGTAACACTTGGAGTGACAACATCGTGCTCGCCGAGCACGCGAAGCGCTTCATCGAGGAACGCTACGATGAAGCTATCCGCCGTCACCGGGTTGCAGCCGGTAAAAACGCTTAGCGGCAATACAGCAGGGAATCTTCACCCTCGTTGTCTAAGATCGAAATGACCACAGAAGCGGTTCGGCGCGTTGCAGATTTGGGCGGCGTTGCGGTGCGGATTTGATCGAGCTGCGTCGTCGACGGGGTTTGCGAACTTCGCGTCGCGGGTTTGATGGCGATAACTTCACCGCTGGCTATGACCCAAGGTCCGCAATGAACCGCTGCCACTTATGGCAACGGGTTCATGACGTCCTCAATTCTCATGGGAAACCGGCGAACCCTTACGCCCGTCGCATGCCAGACGGCGTTTGCGATGGCGCCGACCGTTCCGGTGATGCCTATCTCACCGACGCCCTTTATGCCCAGAGCGTTTACATATGGATCGTCCTCGTGAACGAGCAGCGCTTCGAGTGATGGCACGTCGGCGTTTACCGGCACGCGGTATTCGCCGAAGTCGGCATTCATCACCCGGCCGCTGCGGCGATCGACGTTGGCTCCTTCGTGCAGCGCGAAGGAGACGCCCCAGATCATGCCGCCATAGAGCTGGCTGCGTGTAAGCCGCGGATTGATGATGCGGCCGGCGGCGAATGCGCCGACAAGGCGGGTGACGCGGATCTGGCCGAGGTCGGGATCGACCTTCACCTCGGCGAAGACCGCGCCATGCGCCTGCAAAGCGCGATCGCCGACCGCGGCGAGGTCGCGCACGCCCTTGCCGGTCCCGTCGACCTCCGCAAGCCCGGCGCGGCCGAGGATCGCGGCGTAGCTCTCGCTGCGGTTCTCGTCGTCCTTGCGATGGAGCCTGCCGTCCCTCGCCACGATGCCGACATTGCCGGCGCCGAAGAGCGGCGAGGCGGGATCGCTCGTGGCGAGCTCGGCGAGCCGCGCGATGGCGTTGCCGCCGGCCGCGTCGATCGCTGAGCCGACCGTCGCAGTATGGCCCGAGCCGCCGGCCACGCCGCCGTCCGGCAGGTCCGACGAACCGGCGCGGAACTCGACCTGGTCGATGTCGAGCCCGAGGCTGTCGGCGGCGATCTGGGCGAGCACGGTGAGCGCACCCTGGCCCATGTCGATGGCGCTCGTCTCGACAAGCGCCGTTCCATCGCTGCGCAAGGTCGCGCGCGCCTCCGCCGCGAACATCGGGCACGGGAAGATCGCGGTGCCCATGCCCCAGCCGACAAGGAAGCCGTCCGCATCGCGCACCTGCCCGGACGCAAGCGGGCGCTTCGACCAGCCGAACGCCTTGGCGCCTTGGGCGTAGCATTCGCGCAGCGCCTTCGAGGAGTACGGCTTGCCGCTGATCGGCTCGGCCTCGGCGTAGTTCCTGAGACGGAAGTCGAGCGGGTCCATGCCGCAAGCGTGCGCAGCCTCGTCGATGGCAACCTCGAGCGCGGCGGAGCCGGAGGCCTCGCCCGGTGCGCGCATGGGTCCCGGCGTACCGATATCGTTGCGCACCCCCTCATGCGATGTGGCGATGGCGGCGCTCGCATAGGTGTTGCGCGCGGCGGCGGCGGCGGGCTCGATGAAATCGTCGAAGCTGCTGGTCGTGGCGATTGCATGATGGTCGAGCGCGGCGAGCCCGCCATCGGCCCGCATGCCGAGCCTGAGACGCTGCCGCGTCGCGGCACGATGGCCGACGGGGCCGAACATCTGGCCGCGCGTCAGCACAAGCTTCACCGGCCGGTTCAGCATGCGCGCCGCCAGCACGGCGAGGATATACGGTCCGATCTGGATCGCCTTTGACCCGAAGCCTCCGCCGATGAAGGGCGTGCGGATCAGCACGTCCTCCGGATCGATCCCGAAGAAGTCGGCGAAGCCGGCGCGCGCCATGACCGGTGCCTGGTTCGGCGTATCGAGGGTCAGCATGTCGCCGTCCCATGCGGCGACGATGGCGTGCGGCTCCATGGCGTTGTGGTATTGCGCCGCGGTCTCGTAGGTCGCCTCGATGCGCGTCACCGCGGCGGCGAGGCCCGCCTCGACGTCGCCGCGCGCAGCACTTCCCGGCATGCCGAAGCCGACTGCCTCCGCCGGGAAGCACTCGACATCGAACCCGACGCGCGCCGGCTCGACCTCGTAGCGCGGCGCAAGCAGCGCGGCGGCCTCCGTCGCTGCTTCGAGCGTCTCGGCGACGACCAGGGCGATGGGCTGGTTGGCGTAGCGGACGCGGTCGCTCTGCAGCACCTCGACGCGCATCGAGAACATGCGAGTCTTCGCATCCGGATCGTGCATCAGCGGCGGTCGGTTGGCCGGGGTGATGACCTGCACGACGCCCGGGTGCGCGCTTGCCGCCTCGACGTCGAGATGGGTGACACGGCCGCGTGCGATCGTGCTGACCGCACACACCGCGTAGAGCATGCCATCGGGATGGCTGTCGGCGGCAAAGGTGGCGCGGCCGGTGACCTTGAGGACACCGTCGCGGCGGGTGAGCGGCTGGCCGGCATTCGAGCCGAAGCGCAGGTTAGGTGACGCTTGGGTGGGATTGATCTCAGGCATGGGTGCGCGCTCCAGAGACGGAGGAAAATGGAGAGGCGGGCAGGGCGGGAAGGCGTTCCGGCGTTCCCGCCGCGGCAAGCATGAGCGCGCGCACGACGATGCGTTTCGCGAGCTCAATCTTAAAGGCGTTGGCCCCGGAGGGCTTGGCGTCGACCAGCGCGGCGTCTGCCGCCTCTTGGAACGCTGTCTCGCCCGCGTTCGCGCCGGCGAGCGCTTCTTCAGCCGCGCGCGCCCGCCACGGCTTCGCCGCGACGCCGCCGAGCGCGATCCGCGCACTGCTGATCTTGCCGCCGTCGAGGGTGAGCGCTGCCGCTGCGGATACGACAGCGAAGGCGTAGGACATGCGCTCGCGAAGCTTCAGATAGCGCGCATGCGCGCCAAATGCCCGCGCATGCGCCGGTAGGCGCAGCGCAACGATCAGGTCGCCCGGTTCGAGCGCGTTTTCGTGCTGTGGCGTGTCGCCGGGTAGAAGGTGAAGGTCTTCAAGCGCGATCTCGCGGCGCCCCGCTTTGCCCTCGATCTCAACGACCGCATCGAGCGCGACGAGCGGCACGCAGAAGTCGGACGGATGCGTCGCGATGCAATGTTCGCTCCAGCCAAGAACCGCGTGAAGGCGGTTCTCGCCGCCGAGCGCGTCGCAGCCCGAGCCGGGCTCACGCCGATTGCAGGCGCTCGCAACGTCGTAGAAATAGGCGCAGCGTGTCTTCTGCATGAGATTGCCGCCGACGGTCGCGGCATTGCGAAGCTGTGCCGATGCGCCGGAAAGAAGCGCTTCGGCAACCGCCGGGTAGGCGCGCGCGAACGCAGCGTCGTGAGCGAGATCGGCGTTGCGCACCAGCGCTCCGATGCGGACACCGCCGTCGGGCAGCCGCTCGACGCTTTCGAGCCCGGGAAGCCGCGTGACGTCGACGAGGCGGTCGGGCCGCATCGCGCCGCCCTTCATCAGGTCGAGCAAATTGGTGCCGGCCGCGAGATAGGCGGAGCCGGGTTCGGCGGCCGCAGCGACCGCCTCGGGAACCGTCGTCGGCCTCACATAGTCGAAGGTCTTCATGCCGCGTTCCTCCGGTCACGTATCGCAAGGGTCTTCTGCGCCTCCAGCACCGCTTCCGTGATGCCTCGGTAGGCACCGCACCGGCAAATATTGCCGCTCATGCCCTCACGGATGCGCTCAGGGTCGTCGCCCGACTGCCCTTCGCCGATCAGGCCGACCGCGCTCATGATCTGGCCGGGCGTGCAGAACCCGCACTGCAACCCGTCATGCGCGATGAAGGCGGCCTGCACGGGATGAAGGCGGTCGCCTTCGGCGAGGCCCTCGATGGTCGTGACCTCCGCGCCGTCCAGACTCACCGCGAGCGCGAGGCAGGAGTTCAACCGCCTTCCGTTCACGAGGACGGTGCAGGCGCCGCACTGGCCGCGGTCGCAGCCCTTCTTGGTTCCAGGCATGTCGAGGCGCTCGCGCAGAAGATCGAGGAGCGTTACGCGCGGGTCTTCGAGCGCGACGTCCCGTCGCTCACCGTTGACGGTGAGGCTGATGGAGAAGGTCATGGAGACTCCATTCCGTTCAGTCAGGGCTGTTGTAGAAATCGGTGCCGCTGGGCGGCTATGAGAGGGGTTCGGAGCGGCGTCGCCGGCGAGTTGGCATGACGCCGGGTCGTCGGTCGGATCCGAAGTGTCTATGCTTCGGCATCCAGGAAGATACTATACGGAGGATGCCTCCGTTTTGCAAGAGGCAAGTCAGGCGCCATGCCAGCTCGTAAGAAAACCCCCGCGCGCAAGCCCCGTTCCGACGCGGTCCGAAATCGCGAGCTCCTGCTCGGGGCGGCCGCCGACGTGTTCAGCGCGGGCGGCCCCGACGCCAGCCTCGAAGCCGTCGCGAGGCGCGCCGGCGTCGGCATCGGAACGCTCTATCGCCACTTCCCGACGCGCGAGGCTCTCTTCGAGGCGGTCTATCGCCACGAGGTCGATCAGCTCGGCGAACTCGCCGAACAACTCGGTCGCGAGGCCGCCCCGGTCGAAGCGCTGCGGCGCTGGCTACACGCCAACGTCCGGCTCGTTGCGACGAAGAAGGGCATGGTGGCGGCCCTGGCGCTTGCGGTGCAACCTCCGGGGGAGCTCTACACCTACTCGTTCGAGCGCTTGCGCAAAGCCGTAAGTTCGTTGCTCGATCGCGCCGTCCAGACCGGCGACATCCGCGCCGATATCACCCCGGACGATCTTCTGCGTGCGCTCGCGGGCATGACCTACAACATCTACAATACGCCCGATTGGCAGAAGACCGCGCTGCGCCTCGCCGACATCTTCGTAGACGGCCTTTGTAAGCGCTGACGGCCTGCAGCCTCCGAGGGGCCGCAAAAGATCATCAACGGCTCTGAGCAGATTTCGAGGTTGATGGCAGCTCACGCCCCGGGCTGTATGAAAACGGACACGGCCAAGACCCGGAGCAGACATCGCCGGTAACTTCGCATTATCTTGTGCGGTGCCCTCGGGCGGCTTGCGTCATGCCTCCTCCGTCGGATTCCACCAGCTGCCTCCAAGGACCACCCCGTCGGTTTTGATCCGCTTGTCACCCGTCAGCACCTCGCCGACCGAGTTCGACATAGTCGAAGCTCCCTTCGTCCACAGTGAAGACGGTGGCATCGCCGATAGCGCCGGGCCGGAGCGTGCCGAGATCGGGGCGGCGGAGCGCCGTCGCGGCATTCACCGTCGTCGCTCGGATGACGTCGACGAGCGGAAGCCCGAGGCAGAGGAATTTCGAGAGCGTCGTCGCCTGATCGAAGACCGGGCCCTCGAGGTTCAGAACATGCAGGTCCGAGGAGATCGTGTCCGGCACGAAATCGGCGGCAAGCATGGATCGCGCCGTCTTGAAGGAGAACGACCCCATGCCGTGGCCGATGTCGAACAGAACCCCGCGGGCGCGTGCGGCGAGGACCGCCGGCTTGACGGCTCCCTGGCCGGTTATTGGCGTGTTTGGGAAGGGGCGGAAGCAGTGGGTCAGCACGTCGCCCGGACGCAAACGCTCCAGAACGTCTTCGTAACTCGGCGGCGGCTCGTCGATATGGGCCATCAACGGCAGGCTCAGCTCTTCCGCGACCTGCAGGGCGATATCGAGGGGCACGGCGCCGGAGGCTCCGCTCGCGTTGCGGCCCACGCGCACCTTGATTCCAATGATCACGTCGCGGTTCGCGTTGGCCACCGCGACGGCGTCGGACGGGCTCATCAGCCTGAGGTCGCTGCTCTCCCCGACCATGATGCGCTTGGAGAAGGCGAAGATGCCGGCGAACGAGATATGAAGATATGCGAGGATGCGCGGCGCGCTCGGTTCGATGACGTGCTTCAGGAAACCGGCGAAATTTCCGGAGCCGGCGCTGCCGGCATCGACGAACGTCGTGACGCCGCTCGCATGGGCGACGCTGCCGGCGTCCACTCCGAGCGACGTGCCGCCCCAATAGACATGCGTGTGAAGATCGATGAAGCCCGGCGAGACGATCTTGCCGCGGACGTCGCGCACATCGCTTCCGTCGCCCAGCGCGATGTCTTTCTTCACCGCCGCGACTTTTCCGTCCGCAAAGGCCACATCCGCCACGCCGTCGAGGCCCTGCGACGGGTCGATCACGCGGCCGCCCTTGAGGATCAGATCATAGGTCATCTTGCGTTGTTCCTTGGTAAGACCGGGCGGCACGTGTCACAGGTGGTTCAGTCGCCGAGCGGCTCGTCGGCGCTCCCGTCCGACGAATTGACGAGAGCATATTTGATGCGGCGCATCAGCTCCTGCGCCTCTCGCGGCTTACGGTATGCAGTCGACGCAGCGAGAAGGTCGATCGCAGCAAGGAGTGCATAGCGCGACGCCGTCGGCTTGAGGGCGTTGGGCGCTTCCGGCACGTGAAGGACGAGGGGGATGTCGGCGAGCGCCGCGAGCTGGCTCTTTGGCTTCGTGACCGCAACAATGAGCGCCCCATATTGTTTGGCGATCGTCACGGCATCGACGACCTCGGCAGCGCGTCCGGTTGTCGACACTGCCAGAACCACATCGTTCCTTCCAAGCGTCGCCGCGATCATGCGCATCAGGTGTGGATCGGAATAGCTGCTGACGGAAATTCCGAGCCGGAAGAAGCGGTGAGTGACTTCGGTGACGGCGACGGTCGATCCTCCACCGACTCCGAGTGCCACCAGTTTGGAGCAATCGGCGATGGCCTCGGCGGCCTTCTCGACGTCCTCTTGCCGCAGCTGCTGCTCGACCGCCGTGATGGCCCGGCGGATTTCCTCGAACACGGATCGCCAGAGAGTTGGCTTCGCCTGCTCGCTGCCGACATAGGGCGGCGGTTCGAGATAGATCCGCCCGACCACCATGCTTTGCGCGAGCTTCACCTTCAGTTCGCGCACGCCTCCGCAGCCGACGGCGCGGCTGAAGCGCGTCACGGTCGGTTCGCTGACGCCGGCCCGACGCGCAAGCTCTCCGTTGCTCGAATGCACGGCGAAATTCACGTCCGCGAGCACGATGTCCGCCACGCGTTGCTCGGCCGGACGCAAGCGTGGCGCCGGATTGCTTGATGACGGAGATGATGTCGTCGGGAGATTTGCCTCCGGCCATGAGGACCGCGTGCTCGCGCGATGAAGCGTCCCTGCCGATCGATGCCCCGGGGCTCTGCTTTGTTGTTCGTGCCACCAGAGCGGCCATCCTTCAGATCGAGGAAGAGCGCCCGCCAACATGCGGGCGAGTAATATGGATTGGTAATAAACCTTCGTCGCCGACAGGTGCAAGCCTAGGAATCACCGCGTTTCGCCCACACGTCTGAAGCTGGCGCTTGATATCCCGCGCGTTTCGTATGAAACTTTCCGACACGGTGCCGGTGTCTTGGCGCCGACGTCGACCTTTGAGGAGCCGCAGCAGGAGTCCGCCGCAGAAGCGGACACTGGCAGGGCGCGCTGAGGGGAGGCGGCGGGCAAAAAGGGAGGAAGACCATGCGATTGAAACTTCTCATGCGCGGAGCCGCGGTTGCGAGCGCACTGTTCCTGGCGTCGCAAGCGAGCGCCGGGGGCGTGTTCCGCGAGGCGACGATTGGCGAGCCGCCGCCGCTTGACGTGATGCTGACCACCGCCGACGTCGCCTCGGAGATCGGCGAGCACATCTTCGAGACTCTCTACGCCTACGACGCGTCCTTCGTGCCGCAGCCCATGCTCGCCGACAGCGACCGGCTCGAGGACGGCGGCAAGACCATCATCATCACGCTGCGCCAGGGCGTGATGTTCCACAACGGCAAGGAGATGACGGCTGAGGACGTCGTCGCCTCCATGAAGCGCTGGGGCGAGTTCGGCTCGCGCGGCAAGCTCCTGATGGAGAACGCCACTTCGGTCGAGGCCACGGGCAAATACGAGGTCACGCTGAAACTCAGCGCACCGAACGGTGCTTGGAAGACGCTGATTTCCGACGTGAACGGCGGGCTCGGCATCTACCCGTCCGAAATCGCAAGCAAGGCCGGCAACCAGCCCATCGAGCAGGCGGACTACATCGGCACCGGGCCCTACAAGTTCAAGGAATGGCGGCCGAACCGCTACGTCGAGCTGGAGCGCTTCGACGGCTACAAGCCGCGCAGCGAGCCGGCCTCGTCCTATGCCGGCGCCCGCATCGCCAATTTCGACACGATCCGCTTCATCCCGGTGCCCGACGTCGGCACCCGCGTGAGCGGCGTGCAGGCCGGCGACTACGACTACGCCGAGATGATCTCCGGCGACCTCTACGACACGCTGAGCCAGGACCCGTCGGTCGTGATCCAGCGCCGCGAGGCGCCGCTCTTCGGCCTGTTCTTCATGAACTCGAAAGAGGGCATCCTGAAGGACAACTTCAAGCTCCGCCGCGCCATCCAGATGGCGCTCGACAAGTCGCAGGCGCTCCGGGTGGCGTTCGGTCCGGAAGGCCTGTGGGACGCGCAGGGCTCGGTCTTTCCGAAGGGCAACTTCTTCTATTCGACCGCCGGAACCGAGGCCTACAGCCAGCACGATCCGGAAGCCGCCAAGGCGCTCGCCAAGGAAGCCGGCTATGACGGAACGCCGATCCGGCTCCTGGTCTCCACCAACTACCAGGCGCACTACGACGAAGCGACCGTGTTCACCCAGCAGCTCGCGCAGGCCGGCATCAACGTTCAGATGATCGTCGTCGACTGGGCGACGCTTCTGAAGATGCGCGGCCAGTCCGAGCAGTGGGACATCTTCGTCACCCACCACGGCTTCCAGCCGGACCCGGCGCTCTTCACCTTCATGAACGCTACATATCCGGGCTGGTGGGACACGCCGGAGATCAACGCGCTGCGGGAGGAGCTTTCCGTCAGCGTCACGCCCGAGGCCCGCAAGGCCGTCTGGGAAAAGATCCAGGCGCTGTTCTACGAGCAGGTCCCTGCAATGAAAGTTGGCGACGCCTTTGCCTACGACATCGCCTCCCCGAAGGTGAAAGGCTTCGCCAAGAGCGCCGACTACCGGCCGCGCTTCTGGGGCCTGTCCTTCGAGTAGCGGCGTCCGCCGCGCATCATCGACCTGGGCGGCGCGCTCCACGTGCCGCCCAGGTCACCTCGTCGAGCCGTAAATCCGAAGGCGACCGACCGTCCGCATGTGGTCCTTTGTCCTCAAACGTGCCGGTGCGACATTCGTCACGCTGGTCGCGGCGTCGGTCCTGATCTTCGCCTTCATCCACCTCGTTCCCGGCGATCCGATCTACGTCCTGCTGGGCGACACCGCGACGCCGGAGCAGGTCGATCTGGTGCGCCATCAGCTCGGCCTCGATCAGCCGATCGTGCTGCAATACCTGCAATGGGCCGGCAAGGCGCTCACCGGCGATCTCGGGCAGTCGATCTTCTTTCAGGCGCCGGTCCTGTCGGTGATCGCCGACGGCGCCGAGACCAGCGTGCTGCTAGCCTTGATCACGATGACCTGGGTCGTGCTGATCGGCGTTCCGATCGGCATGATCGCCGCCATGCGCCAGGGCTCGTGGCTCGACCAGAGCCTTTCCGGCGTCGCCATGCTGATGGCGTCCGTGCCGACGTTCTGGGTCGGTCTCTACCTGATCCTGATCTTCGCCGCGTGGCTCGGCTGGTTGCCCAGTTCAGGCTACCCGTCGATCTTCGAGTCCGGCGGCATCACAAATCTGCGCTACCTCCTTCTGCCAAGCCTGACGCTCGCAGCCCCGAACGCGGCGCTGATCCTCCGCCTGACACGCGCCAGCATGCTCGACGTTTCGCGCGAAGACTACGTGCGCACCGCGCGCGCCAAGGGCATTCGGCCCTGGCAGGTCGTGCGTCGCCATATCCTGCGCAACGCGCTCCTCGCCGTCGTCTCCGCCTTCGGCTTCACCTTCGCGGCGCTGATCTCCGAAGCTGTCGTGACGGAAACCGTCTTCGCGCTCCCCGGCATCGGCCGCCTCGTCGTTCAGTCGATCCTGCGGCGCGACTATCCGGTCATCCAAGGGATAATCCTCGTCATCGTGGTGCTCTATCTGGCGATCAACCTGATCGTCGATCTCTCGTACCGGATGCTCGATCCGCGGGTGGAGCTGGAATGACGCGCGCCGGAGTTCGGTCATGGCTGGCGCCCTTCCTGGGGCGGCCGATCGCGCTGCTCGGACTGGCGATCCTCGTCGCCATGATCCTTGCCGCCATCTTCGCCTCCGTGCTGTCGCCCTACGATCCGCTGGCGATTAATCCCATCATTCGCCTCAGTCCGCCGAACGCGGTCCATTGGTTCGGCACCGATCAGTTCGGCCGCGATACGCTTTCGCGCGTCATCTATTCCTCGCGCATGGCGCTGCTGATCGGGGTCGGCGTCGTCAGCTTCGCGCTTCTTACCGGCGTCCCGATCGGCGTCTTCTCTGCGCTCTTCCCGCGCCTCGGCCACGTGCTGATGCGCATGGTCGACGTGCTGATGTCGTTTCCCGCGCTCCTCCTCGCCCTGGGGCTGATCGTTGTCCTCGGACAGAGCGTCGCCAACGCCATCATCGCCATCGGCGCGGTCTATCTGACGACCACGACCCGCATCACCTACGGCCTGACGCTGCGCCTGCGCACCGAGACTTACGTCGAGGCGGCGCGCAGCATGGGGTCCGGAACGGGGTGGCTCGTCGTCAAGCACGTCCTGCCGAACCTCATCTCGCCACTTCTCGTGCAGGCAAGCTTCGTGTTCGCCTTCGCGCAGCTCAGCGCCGCCTCGCTGGATTTCCTGGGTCTCGGCGCGCCTCCCGATATTCCAAGCTGGGGCAACATGCTGGCCGAGTCGCGCACGTTCATCACGCGCGCGCCTTGGCTGCTTTTCTTCCCCGGTCTGATGATCGTGCTCACCGCGTTCTCCCTGAACCTCGTCGGCGACGCTCTGCGCGATCGTCTCGATCCCCGGTTCCAGGAAATGTTCGCCAGCCGGCGGAGGAGGTGAGCGGTGCTCGGCGTCAAGGATCTCACCGTCGCTGTCGGTCCCGATTCGAGCCCCATCGAGATCGTCTCCGGCGTGTCCTTCAGCATCGGCAAAGGCGAAGTGCTCGGGCTGGTCGGCGAATCCGGCTGCGGCAAGAGCATGACGTCGCTGGCCATCATGGGTCTCTTGCCCGATCCGGGGCCGCGGGTGCGCTCCGGCCGTATCGAGCTCGATGGCGTCGACGTCACGAATTTGGCGCCCTGGCAACGGGTCGAAGCCGGCCACGGCAACATCGCGATGATCTTCCAGGAGCCGATGACGTCGCTCAATCCGGTGATCCGGATCGACGAGCAGATCGCCGAAGCCGTGCGCGTTCACGACGGCCTCACCGGCGCCGCCGCCCGCGAGCGGGCGCGCGAGCTTCTCGAGATGGTCCGCATACCCGACGCGGCGCTGCAGATGGGAGCCTATCCGCATCAGCTGTCGGGCGGGATGCGTCAGCGCGTGATGATTGCCATCGCGCTCGCATGCCGTCCGCATATTCTCATTGCCGACGAGCCGACCACCGCGCTCGACGTCACGGTCCAGTTCCAGATTCTCGGCCTGCTGCGCGAGCTTTGTGACCGGCTCGATATGGCCATGCTTTTCATCACCCACGATCTCGGCGTCGTGGCCCAGCTCGTCGACCGCGTCGCGGTCATGTATGCCGGACGGCTTGTGGAGACCGCCACGGTCGAGACCCTGTTCGGGGACCCGACCCACCCCTACACGCGCGGGCTCATGGCCTGCATGCCGGCGCCCGGACGCAAGGCCCGTCGCTTGACCACCATCCCCGGCCAGGCGCCGCAGCCCGGCAGCATCCCGTCCGGCTGCGCTTTCGCGCCCCGTTGCCCGGAGGTGCGGGACATCTGTCGCGCCAATCCGCTTCCGCGCGTGACCATCGCCGAGGGTCACCAGGCCCTCTGCAAGTTCCCCGTCATCGGGGGCGCGACATGAGCGATCGCGCGATCCTTGAGGTGCGGAACCTGCGCACCGGCTTCAACGTGAAGCGGTCCGGCCGCAAGATGCGGGTGCAGGCGGTCGACGGCGTCTCTCTGTCGCTCGCCGAGGGCGAGGTGCTCGGCATCGTCGGCGAGTCGGGCTGCGGCAAGACCACCGTCGGGCGCTCCATCGTCCGCCTGACCAAGGCGGATGCGGGGGAGGTCGTCTTCAACGGCGACGATGTCCTGAAGGCGCGCGGCCAGGCGCTCCGCACGATGCGCCTCAGCATCCGCATGGTCTTCCAGGATCCCTACGCCTCTCTCAATCCGCGCCGCTCGGTCGGCGATTCCGTGGCCGAGGCGGGCGATATCAACGGCGCCTTTGCCAGCCGTGCCGAGCGCGCCGAGCGGGTCGCCGAGACGCTCACCGCCGTCGGGCTCGACCCGTCCTTCGCCCGACGCTTTCCGCACGACCTGAGCGGCGGGCAGCGCCAGCGCGTCGGAATTGCGCGCGCAATCCTTCCGGTGCCGGCGATCATCATCGCCGACGAGCCGGTGTCTGCGCTCGATGTTTCGATCCAGGCTCAAGTGTTGAACCTGTTGATGGATCTCAGGGAAAATTTGCGATTGTCGATGCTGTTCATCTCGCACGACCTCGGCGTGATCGGTCAGATCAGCGATCGGGTGGCGGTGATGTACATGGGCCGCATCGTGGAACTCGCCGAAGTCGACGCCATTCTCGACCGCGCCGTGCACCCCTATACGCAGGCGCTGATGGCGGCGATGCCGAAGCCGGACCCCAGCCTGCGCATTACCGGCGGCACTGAACTTGGTGAACCGCCAAGCCAGTTCGAGCGATCGACGGGTTGCGCCTATGCTCTACGGTGCCCGTTGGCGTCAGACCGATGCGTCGCCGAAGCTCCGGCGCTCCGTCAGTTCGCCGACGGCCGCCTGGTTGCGTGCCACAACGCTTGAGACACCGTGGATCCACGGGAAGGCACCGTGCGTGCATCTTTCGGAGGAGGGGCGGTCCGAGACCGCCGATCGACCCGCTAATTTGAAAGGCCCAGAAGCAAGGCGAGAGAATGCACGGCGGTTGGATAGCTGGCGGAGGGAGAGGAACTGAAATCCAACACTCTTGGGAAGAGCGCTGGGCTCCGCTGTTTCCGCAATCGCGGCCGGCATTCGGATGTCCGCTACGCGGAGTCTCCTTGTGGTCGAACTGGGTACTCCTCCGGCGAGCCTAGAATTTGAAGTTGAAGCCGAGCCTCGTGGCAATGCCGTTCAGGTCGGTCTTAACCTCATATGGCGCCACCGCGAGAGGGAGCCCGGTGGTGCCAGTCCCCGTTCCGCTGGCCGTCGCCGATATCGTGGCGAGATCGTAGTAGAGCCCATCAAGCTTGAAACTCGCGCGGTCTGAAAGGGCATATTCTGCGCCGCCACCGGCCGCGTATCCAAACTTGAAATCGGAGTTGCCGCCTAACCAGTCGGCGCTCGTTTTGGCCAAAGCGTTTCGCCGGCCTTTCACCTCGTGGATTGGGTGATGACCCGGCATGCGCCGCGAGCACCCGGCGTGGCTCCTACTTGCTCTTGAAGAGCACTTGGCCGTCGACTGTGATCTCGACATCGACCCTGTACTGCCGGAGCGCCGCATCGCTGATCTCAACGCCGAGCCCGGGTGCATCGGGCACGACGATCTCCCCCTCGGCGTTCGGCTCGATGTGATTGGTCGTCAGGTCGACCGCAAGCTGCTTCGGAGCGACCGGATACTCGCAGATCGTGTGGCTGCTGAGCCCGGCAAAGGGTTGCAGCGAGGCGCTGAGCGCGAGATGCGACGTGAAGGTGTGGTTGACGTAGGTCACGCCGTGCTCCGTGGCGTAGTCGGCCGCGCGCTTGGCGGGGCCGATCCCGCCTATCCGACCGCAGTCGATCTGGATGTAGCCGACCTTTCCGTAGTCGATGAGATGCTGCGCCATGTGGAAGTTGTGCGCCGCCTCTCCTCCCGCAATCCTGAGCTTCGTGGTGCGGCTTCCGAGTTCCGCATAGGCCTTTAGCGCGCCAGCGTTGAACGGCTCTTCGAACCAGACGGCGCGATTCCGCTCGAGCGCCGGCAGGCGGGCGGCGGCGGCCTCGACGTCCTCGCCAAAAATCTGACCGGCATCGACCAGCAATATCCCATCGGGGCCGAGTCCCTCGCGCGCGGCGTCGAGGTGCTCTTCGTCGGCCTTGACGGTGCTGCGGCCGAAGGGACCCCAGCCGAACTTCGCCGCGCGAAAGCCCTTGGCGCGGGAGGTCTTTCCGCCCTGCAACGTCTCCTGCGGCGTATCGCCGAAAAGCTGCGATGCGTAGGGAACCTTCGGAAAGGCCTGCTTGTAACCGATGAGCCGCCAGACAGGCTCGCCGCGGGCTTTGCCAAGCAGGTCCCAGAGCGCCATCTCGATGCCTGACCAGGTGTGGGCGGCCTGCAGCAAGTCCATGCTGTCGTAGGCGACCTTTGCCGCCATCCGCTCGATGTCCTCCGGCCCGTCGATCGTCTCGCCGAGAACCGAATCCGAAACCGGCCGGCAGGCGCCGTGCGAGATCGGTGTGACGAACGCTGCGATCGAGACGAGGGGAGAGGCCTCGCATTCGCCCCATCCGATGAAACCGCCTGCCTCGACGCGAACGACCAGGGCGTCCTGGCTGCCGTCCGCCTCGGTCGTGACCTCGGGCATGGAGACGTAAAAGAAATCGACGGACTCGATCTTCATGGCTTCTCTTCTTGGAAAGGGAAAAACGGGCGGCGGCGGCTCAGAGCTTCAGGAGATGCTGCGGGTCTGGCGTGAAGCGGCCGAGGGCATCCTGATCAAGCTCGATGCCGAGGCCCGGCAGATCCGGAATTTCCACGAACCCCTCGGCGTCGAGCGTCCATCCGCCGAGCTTGATGTCGTCGAGGTAGGGGGAGCCGCCGATATATTCGACCAGGTCGGCGGTCGGGATCGCGGCCGAAAGCTGCAGGTCGGCAGCGAATCCGACGGCCGTGTTCCAGCCATGTCCGATGTAGCGGATGCCGAACTCGTTCGCCATGCGGGCGATCTGGATCTGCTCGCTGATGCCGCCGACCTTGGTGGCGTCCGGCTGCACGATGTCCATCGCGCCGCGCGCGAACCAGGGACGAAAGGTCTGGCGTCGCGTCAGGCACTCGCCGGTCGCGATCGGGATGACGCTACGGTCGCGGAGGCGCACGAAGTCGTCGATCGCCTCCGGACGGAGCGCTTCCTCGAACCAATAGACGTCGTAGTCGCGAAGCATCTCTTCGGTCCGCACCGCCCACTTCAATCCGTTCGGCCAGTAAGCGTCGCTTCCGCCGGGATCGACCATCAAGAAGCAATCATCGCCGGCCGCCTGCCGGGCGGCCCTGACGATTGCTTCATCCAGCTTGAAGTCCTCGCGGCGTCCGAAGGGTCCCCATCCGATCTTGATCGCCTTGAAGCCACGCGCGCGGAATTCGGCCGTGCGTTGCTTCATCAGATCGGGCATTTCCATCAGGATCGAAGCGTAGGGCCGCACGCGCTTGCGGTAGCAGCCGCCGAGCAGCCGGCCGACCGGCTGGCCGGTGACCTTGCCGAGAATGTCCCAGAGGGCGATGTCGATGCCGCTGATCGTATGGGTCAGCGTGCCGCCCATCCCCATCCAGAACGTGTTCTGGTGCAGCTTCTCGGTGACGCGCATCGGCTCCAGCGCGTTTTCGCCGATGACGAGGGGCGACAGCACCTCCAGCCCGGCTTTCACGAGCCGTGCGTCGGTGAACACGCTGCCGAGCCCGACTGTGCCGTCCTCGGCGTGGACGGCGACCAGCGCGTGAACCGCGTCGTCCGGCTTGATCTCGTTCGACCAGCCTCCCTTCGGCGTCTCGCCGAACAGTCCGACGGAGCGCAGCGCGACGATCTTCATCAAAGCCTCGTCTGTTCCGGATCTCTAGTGAAGCGATGCCCCTGACCGGCAGCGGTGAGCTATGCCCGCGCCTTCGCGTCATTGCCCCAGCCGCGGCGCGTGTAGTCCTCGAGGTAGCGGACGGCCAGCCCCGAGGGGTAGCAGACTGCGAAATAGAGGATCGCCGTCACGGTGTAGACGGTGAAGTACTGGAAGTTGCGCGCGGCGATGATCTGCCCGCTGAACATCAGCTCCTGCACGGTCACGACCGACGCCAGCGACGTGTCCTTGAAAAGCGAGATCAGGTAGTTGCCGAGCGTGGGAAGCACCACGCGGAACGCCTGCGGCAGCACGACCTTTCGAAACGTCATCCAGCGCGACAGGCCGAGGCTGAGGGCGGCCTCGCTCTGACCTTTGGCGATCGACTGGATGCCGCCGCGAAACACCTCGCTGAGATACGCCGCGTAGTGAAGCGAAAGGCCGGTGATCGCCGCGGTCAACGCGTTCAGGCGGATGCCGGCCGCCGGCAACACGTAGAAGATGTAGATGAGCTGCAGGATGAGCGGCGTCGCCCGCATGAACTCGACGAAGAGATTCGCCGGCCAAAGGACGAACCGAACCTTCGAAAGTCTCGCCACCGCCAGCGGAATGGCGAGCAGCGTGGCAAGCGGCATGACGACGGCGGTGAGGAACACCGTGATCCCGAGGCCTCGAAGGAAGACGTGCCAGAAGGCGGCGACGGTGTCGAAGTCGAGGAGGCTCATGGCGGGATGCCGGGAGCCCGAAGGCTCCCGGCGCTCTCAAATTACTGGATCGGGAAGAAGAACAGATTGGCGTCGGAGAAGCCATATTTTTTCAGCAGCGCGGAGACGTTTCCGTTGCCGCGGACTTCCGCCAGGCCCTGCGAGATCGCCGAGCGGAGCGAGCAGTCCTCCTTGCGGAGCGCCACGCGCACGTAGCCGTAGCCGTACTTGAAGATCAGCTCGTCCGGCACCTTGATGCCGTGCAGCATTTCCATGCCCGAGTCCTTGTTGGCGGCGAGGAACATGGAGATCTTGGTGTCGTCCTCGAGGATGGCGGCGCTGCGGCCGGTGGAGACGGCGCTGAATTCCTCCGCGTCGGTCTGGAACGGCACAACGTCCGCGCCGACCGTCCGCAGATATTCGTCGGCCGCCGATCCGGCGATGGCGCCGATCTGCTTGCCCTTCAGATCGTCGTAGGACTTGATGCCTTCGGGGTTGCCCGCCTTCACGAGAAGGCCCGGGCCGTACCAATAAGATGGGCCGGTGAAGGAGATTACCTTCAGCCGATCAGGCGTTACGTGGATTGCCGCGACCATGTCGATGCGCTTGGCCTGCAGCGACGAAATCAGCTGCCCGAACGGCATCACCTCGTATTTGATGTTGTCGATTCCGGCCCAATGGAGCGCCGCCTCGTCGATCTCGACTTCAAGGCCCTCGGCCTTCTGCGTATCGGGGTTGATCGAAGTGAAGGGCGGGGAGGGCGAAATGCCGACCGTAATGCCATCGCTCTTGGCCTTCTCGTATGACGGGTCGCCGCAATTGTCGAAAAGCGGTGCGGCTTCATTCTTGAATTCCTGCGCGTAGGCGGCGCCCGCTCCGAGCGCCGTCGCGATCACTGCGACTGCAAAGATTGATCTCATGTCATTCTCCTGTTCGAACTGCGGGCCAACTCCCCTGAAGGTTGCACGCGACAGGCGGACCCAGTACGGGTATAAATGGCCTGACCAATCTCAGCAGGTATTCGCGCCCGTCGCAAGGTGCGTTTCGCATCAGAGGGTGCTCTAACGAAGACATTGGGCTCGAGCGAGCTGCATGACGACCGATACGACCATCAATTCTGTCGAGACATGGGCGTGCAGCATTCCGCTGCCGAAGCCTCTGTCGTTTGGCAATTTCACCGTCTCCTCGCGCGAATACGCTGCGGTCCGTATCTCCACGCGCGGTGGGCTGGTGGCCGACTGCCTCGGCCATACGCGCCGCTCGCCCGTCGACGTCGCGATCGCCGACCTGATGGCGCCGCGACTGCTCGGTAAGGACGCCATCGACCTCGGCGAGCGCCTGTCCGACCTTACGCGGGCGACGCTCGCGATAGAGCATGACGGCGTGATCGGCCGCGCCCGATCGCTCGTCGACATCTGCCTCTGGGATATCCGGGCGCAGGCGCTCGGCGTTCCGGTCTGGCGGATGCTCGGCGGGCATACGTCGAAAATTCCAGTGGCGCTTGTCGAAGGCTACTTGATCGACGGCGAGGACGAGGGCGACCTCATCGCGCGCCTCGTCGCACGCCACGCTGAAGGCTATCGCCTCCTGAAGGTCGAGGCAGCGCATTACGGAGACCCCGAGCCGGTGCGGCGGATTCTCGCCGGCGTGCGGTCCGAGGTTGAGGCGGAATTCACCTGCGACCTCGCCTGGTCCTGGCAGAATGCGCGGCAAGGCATCGCCGCGGCGGAGGCGTGGCAGGGGCTCGGCATCGCCTGGATCGAGGATCCGATGCCGCGCGAAAGGCTGAGCGAAATGGCCTTCCTGCGCCAGCATTCCCGCATCCCGGTCGGCGTCGGCGACGAGGCGACGCGGGTCGCCGACCTCGAGGGATTGATGAATGGCGGCTGCATCGACGTGCTGCGCATCGACGCGACGACGATCGGCGGGTTCAGCGCCGCGCTGGCGCTCGCGGAACAGGCGACGCGGCGAGGCTTCCGCGTCTCCAACCACGTCAATCCGGAGGTGCACCGGCACTGCGTCTTCGCCAACGACGCTGCCGATCATCTCGAGGTGTTTCCCGCCGACCGTCCGTTCGATTGCTCGCACGTGCTCATCGAGGAGCCGGCGTTCGACGATATCCGCGACGGCGTCCTTGCGGCTCCGGAAAGCCCCGGCACGGGGCTCCGGCTGAGCAACGATGCGCTCGCACACTACGCTTTCCGGCAATCGTCAATGAGGTCGCCGCCATGACGGAAAGCAAGTTGGCCTTCATCACCGGTGGGGCGCGCGGCATCGGCTGGGCGACCGCCGAGGAATTTCTGGCGCAAGGCTGGTCCGTTACGATTGCCGATCTCGATCTGGCTGAGGCCGAGCGCCGCGCCGCGTGCCGATCCGGACCGCATTCTCGCGCTGTCGCTCGACGTCTCGGACCGCGCCGCGTTCGAGCGAGGCGTTGGCCGCGTCGCTCCGACGCTGGGGACGGCTCGACGCTTTCGTCAACAACGCCGGCATCCAGCGGCACGGCGCGCTCGAATCGCTTCCCTTCGAAAGCTGGAAGCGGTGCTCGACGTGAACCTCGACGGCACGTTTCATTGCCTCCAGACTCGCGGGCCAGCACATGCTGGCGGAGGGCGCAGGCGCAATCGTCAACGTTGCGTCGGTGGCGGCGGCGCGCGGGGCGGCGGGGCGCGCTGCCTACGCCGCGTCGAAGGCCGCCATCGTGTCACTCACCAAAACAGCGGCAGTCGAGTGGGCGGCCCGCGGCGTACGGGTGAATGCCGTCGCCCCAGGCTACGTCGAGACGGACCTGATCGCGACCTTCGTCGCGGCCGGCCGGCTGGATCTATCGCCAGTCATCGCTCGGACACCTCAGGGGCGTCTCGCCCAGCCCGCCGAAGTCGCGAAGGCGATCCGGTTCCTCGCCTCCGACGACGCCACCTACGTCACCGGTCATGTCCTCTACGTCGATGGCGGATTCATCGCCGACTACGGCGTGCCTTTCGCGCCGCCGAAGGCCGGAGGCAGCTGATGGCTGTCGCGGACGAAGCAAAGCGCCAGCTTGGCATCGAGGAGATTGCCCCGATCGAGCGCGTCTCTGTCGCGGAGCAGGTCGCGCGCAACCTGCTCGGGCTCATCCGATCGGGAAGCGTGCGTCCGGGCCAGCAGTTGCCAACGGAGCGCGAGCTCGCCGTGACGCTGGGAGTTTCCCGCCCCTCCGTCCGCGAGGCGCTGCGTGGGCTGCAGATCCTCGGCGTCATAAAAACGCGGCAGGGCGGCGGCGTGTTCGTTACCTCACTGAAAGCGGCCGAGCTCCTGCAGCCGTTGCAGATGCTGATTGCGCTGACCGAGGAGAACTTCGAGGCCCTGCACGAATCCCGTGTCATGATCGAAGGAGCGATCGGACGCCTTCTGGCGGACAAGATCGACGATGCGACGATTGCGCGCCTGCGCAAGATGGTCGCCATCCAGGCTGAACTTACGCGCGATCCGGTGGCGTTCCGGGTTTCGGACACGCAGTTCCATCGCACACTCGGTACAGCGATATCCAATCCGTTCCTGGAGCGCATCTCGGAAGCGCTCTTCGTTCTCGGCATGGAATATCGCAAGGTTGCGTTCGAGACGCCGGAGGTGCTCGCACAATCAGTCAAGGACCACCGCGCCATCGTGTCGGCGCTGGGTGCGCGCGATGGCGCGAAGAGCGAGGCCGCCATGATTCGCCACATGCAGACGGTGCGTGACACAACGATAGCCGGATTGGCAGCGCGGGACGAGAGCGATGACTGACTGGAAAAGCCAGGCGGCGAGCCGGCTGACGCTCGCCGACATCGTGGCCGGCGGATTCTCGACGCCGTGGGATGCGCCGCTCGTGCCGCCGTTCCCCTTCACTTTCCGCAATGCCGAGGTCCTCACGCTCGCCTGGCGGACCGAGCGCGGGGCGGTCGAGCGGATCCTCCCGCCGCCGCTCGAGGCGACCTCCGACGTCGTTCTGGCTCACATCTATTCAATGCACGACACCGAGTGGCTCGGCCCCTATCACGAGAGCAACGTCATGGTGGGGTGCCGCTATCCCGCGACCGGCGATTCCGGCGGCTATTCCCCCTACCTCTTCCTGTCCTCCGACGGCGGGGTCGCGCATGGACGTGAAGTGCACGGCCAACCGAAGAAATCGGGCAGCCCGCGGCTCGAAGCGCGCGGCGATGCATGGGTCGGCACGATCGCGCGCAACGGCATCGACGTGCTCACCGGCACGCTCGCCTACAAGCAGCGCGCGGGCGACCTCTCGCGGATGTCCGGCTATTTCGATTTTGCCCAGAACATCAACCTGAAGGCCGTCGACCAGATCGACGGCACGCCGGCGCTCCGTCAACTGACGGCGCGGCGCCTCGGAGCGTTGAAGGTGCACGAGTGCTGGTCGGGACCCTGCACGGTTGAACTCAGGCCGAACGTGCAGGCGCCGGTTTACCGCCTGCCGGTCGTCGAGATGCTTGAGGGGTTCTGGTGGCGCGCCGACTTTACGCTCGTGTCGGGGCGCATCCTGCACGACTATCTGAAGCCGGCTCCGTCAGAGTGAGGGAAGGCCGACCCGAGAGCGGAAACCCGCGTCGCGGATATCCACATCGTTCCCCGCCAGATCGTCGGCCTTGCCCAAGAGAAGATGGGCGGCGGCACGCGCCGGCTCGTTCGCAGGGCGGAGCGCGGTCTTCGGAAGCTGGCTGACCTCGTTCACTCCCGAGGAGCGGACGTTCACCTGCATGTCGGTATCGATCAGGCCGGGGATCAGGTTGAAGCTCAGGATGCCCTGCGGCCCATATTCGAGCTGCGCGCACTTCGTCAGCATGGCGAGCGCCGCCTTGCTGGTGCAGTAGGCGCTCCAGCCGCGGAGCGCGCGGTGCGCGGCGCCGCTCGTGATGTTGACGATACGCCCGCCGTTGCCGCTTGCCGCCACGACGAACGCGCGCATGAAGCGGGACGCGGCGACCAGATTGATCGTCAGCACCTGCTCCCATTGCGCAGGGTCCGCTTCGGCGAACAGCGCCATCGGATCGATGACGCCGGCGTTGTTGACCAGCCCATCGACACGCGAGAATTTTCGCAGCGCCGTGTCGATTGCAGAGTCCGCCGCGCCGGCCTCCACGATGTCGCGCACGACGACGGCTCCGGATGTGCCGAGAGCCTTCGAGAGCTCGTCCGCCGCGCTGCTGCTCCTTATGACTGCAACGACGCGCGCGCCATCCGCGACGAGGATTTCACAGATCGCCCGACCAAGCCCGCGCGCCGCGCCGGTTACGATGAAGACCCGCGGTTCAGCTGCCAATTCGTCTTCTCCCTTTCGCCGGTGCCCGCCTGCGCAGCCGAAGGATATGGCCTTCGATCTCGCGAAGGAGCGTTTCGGTCTTTCCTTCAGCGATCAGATCGCGCAGGCGCCGGTGATGCAAGCCAAGGATCCGCGCGTCCTTTTCGTCGCGGATCTCGTGGCCGAACACGATCAGAACGTGCCGCGCCAGCGACTCCCAGAGCGTGAGCACGATGGCGTTCTCCGAAGTCCGGCAGATCTCGCGGTGGAAGTTGAGATCGGCCTGGCTGATTTCCATCCACGCGAGCTCTTCGGCAGCGCGCTCCATCGTCGCGATGATCCGGTCGAGCCGCAACAGAAGCTCGGGCGACCGGCGGTAGTTCTTCACCGCGGCTGGGATGGCAAGCCGCTCCAGAGCGACACGCGCTGCGCACACCTGGTCGATGCGCACATCGTCGAGCGGCGGGATGAACGTGCCGCGGTGCGGTGTGCTTTCGACGATCCCCTGCGTCTCCAGGATCTTCAGCGCCTCGCGAAGGGGCACGCGGCTCATCTCAAGCGTGCGTGCGAGGTCCGATTCGACAAGCCGCTGTCCGGGCTGAAGCGCGCCCGAAGCGATGCCCGCCACGATCGCCTCGGCGCCTTGCTCCGCCAGGCTCGGCGCCCGCTGCAGGCCGAGGAGGGGCATCCGCATCGGCGACGCAGCCAGTTCCTCCGCTGCTGTTTGACCTGCTTTCATTTCAACCGCTCACTTGTGCTTCCGAGCTAATTGTATACAGTTAGTCTTGGGTCAGCAAATCGAATTGGTTTGACGATCCGACGGCCGCTGTTTCCGCGGGGGGCGGGAACCGGGCGACCCAAGCAGGGAGCAAGACATGACCATTGTCAGTAAATTCCGGGATGTCGCGCTGGCCGCGATCGTTTCGCTGTCCGTCGCCACAATCGCCCACGCCGCGGGGACTGACGTTCCCGCGCCCGGGCAGAGCCCGAAGATCGACGCCATCAAGGCGCGCGGCTCGCTGAAGGCGGCGGCGATCGGCGAATTTCCATGGCTGCCGGAGAACACCACCGGTTCGGGCGACCAGTTCTCCGGCCCGGCGTGGATGCTGGCCAACGAATACGCCAAGCGCCTCGGCGTGAAGCTGGAGATCGTGCCGGTCAGCCATGAGACGAAGGTGCCGATCCTCGCGACCGGCGAAGCCGACATCTCCATCGCTCCGCTCGCGGTGACGCCGAAGCGGCAGGAAGTCGTGGACTTCATCGTCTATTCGAGGTCGAGCCTCTGCATGTTCGGCCTCGCCGACAATCCGAAGCTCAAGGACGTGAAGACGGTCGACGATCTGAACCGCGACGACCTCACGATGGCCTACTTCACCGGCACGCCGCCGGAGACCTGGGCGCCGACGCGCTTCCCGAAGGTGAAGATGCACGGCGTCGCCGGCTCGGGCGCCAACGCGCCGGTCGAGGAGATCATGGCCAAGCGCGCCGACTTCGCGACCATCGACAACGTCGCCTGGCCGCAGCTCGAGAAGCAGGTGCCGGGCCTGACCTCGTGGCCGGCGGGCGACGACTGCCTGAAGAGCGACGAGATGTCGACGCCTGTCGGCCTCGCCGTCGACAAGGCGGACACCGTGTTCCGCGACTGGCTGCAGGCCGTCTACGACTAGATGAAGGACCAGGTCACCACCGAGGAGATCAGCATCCTCAAGGGCGGCAGCTAGTCGGCGCACTTTTAGAAGCATTCCCAGTTCTGTCATCCTCAGGCGATGCGAAGCGGAGATCTCGGTACTCGGATCGCGCTTCGCACGTCCGAGGATGACGGTGTGCAGGAAGGCGCGCTCTGTTGAACATCAATCTTCAACCGATCGTCGACAGCTGGCTGTTCCTCGCCCGCGCGCTCGGGATGACGCTGTTCATCAGCGTGCTCTCCATGCTCTTCGGCTTCGTGATCGGCGTCGTCGTCGGCGGGCTCAGGACCTACGGCGGACGCATCGCGAACCTCGTGCTCGGCTTCTACGTCGACTCCATGCGGGCCATCCCGCTGCTCGCCGTGCTCGTCTGGGGCTTCTTCGCCTTCCCGCTGCTGACGGGTCATTCGGTCAACGCCATGACCGCCGGCATTACCGGCCTCGGCATCCATCTCGGCGCCTATGTGAGCGAGACGGTCCGCGCCGGGCTGACCTCGGTCCGCCGCAGCCAGATGCAGGCGGCACTCGCGCTCGGCATGAGCCGCTTCGAGGCGATCCGCACCATCATCCTGCCGCAGGCGCTGATCCGCATGCTGCCGGCGCTCGGCTCGCTCTTCGTCATCGCCATCAAGGACAGCGCCATCGCCTCGGTCATCGCCGTGCCGGAGCTTCTGCGCCAGACGCAGATCGTCGCCGGCAAGACCTATCGGCCGTTCGAGCTCTACACCGCGGCGATGCTCGTCTATTTCCTGCTCTGCTATCCGGTGGCGCGCGGCGTCGACCGCGTCTACCGGCGCGTCGCGCATCTCGGGTCGTCATGACATTCGACTGGAGCGTGGTGTGGACGAGCCTGCCGCTTCTGCTGCATGGCGCGTGGGTGACCATCTGGCTCACCTTTGTCACGATGGCGCTGGCGATTCCCGGCGGGCTGTTGCTCGCACTGATGCGCCTCTCGCCGATTCGCCCGATCTCCGGCGTGGCGACGGCGTTTGTGGAGTTCTTCCGCGCGACCCCGCTCATCCTGCAGATCTATTGGGTCTATTACGTGCTGCCGGCCTATTTCGACATGCAGCTTTCGCAATTCGCGACCGCCATCGTGGGACTGACCTGCAACATCTCCGCCTTCAACTCGGAGACCTTCCGCTCCGGCATCGTCTCGATCCGCCAGGGCCAGTGGAATGCCGGCCTCGCGCTCGGCATGCGCAAGACCGACGTCTTCGCCCGCATCGTCTTGCCGCAGGCGGTCATGCGCGTGCTGCCGGCGCTCGCCTCGACCTGGGTGTCGCTGTTCAAGGACACCTCGCTGGTCGCCATCATCTCGGTGCCGGAACTTTCGTATGTGGCGCTGCAGCTGCGCGCGGAGACCTACCGCATCCTCGAAGTGCTGACGGCGATGGCGGTGCTCTACTGGCTGATGGGCTATCCGCAGGCCAAGCTCGTCGACTGGATCCACCGTCGCTACCAGGTGGCCGAATGAGCGAGCGCCAGCCGATCCTCGTCTTCGACAACGTCGTGAAGCGCTACGGCGATATCGTCGCGCTCGACGGCGTCAGCCTCTCGATCGATCCGCGGCGAGGTGGTGTGCCTGATCGGTCCCTCGCGGCTCGGGCAAGTCGACGCTGCTGCGCTGCGCCAACGCCCTCGACCCGCTCGACGGCGGCCGCGTGCTCTTCGAGGGGAGCGAAGTCCGAACCGCCGATCCGACAGCCGCCCGCCTGGTGCGGCGGCGGATGGGCATGGTGTTCCAGAACTTCGAGCTGTTCCCGCACCTGACCGTACTGCGGAACATCACGATCGGGCCGCGCACGGTGCTGAAGCTCGACGCCGCCGCCGCCGAGGAAGCGCGCCCGAAGCGCTGCTCGACAAGGTGCTCCTGGCGGACAAGGCCGAGGTTCATCCTTCCGCGCTCTCCGGCGGCCAGCAGCAGCGCGTGGCGATCGCGCGGGCGCTCGCGATGGAGCCGGCCCTGATGCTGTTCGACGAGCCGACCTCGGCCCTCGATCCGGAGACGATCGGCGAAGTGCTGAGCGTGATGAAGACGCTCGCCGACGAAGGCATGACCATGCTCGTCGTCACGCACGAGATGGACTTCGCGCGTCGCGTGGCCGACCGCGTCGTCGTCTTCGACAAGGGCCGCGTCATCGAGGAGGGCGCGCCGACGCAGGTGTTCGAGGCGGCGAAGGTCGCCCGCACACGGGAATTCCTGAGCCATCTCGGTTGGCACGGCGAGAGCATCGTCGAAGCCGCGAAAAGTCTGGGGAGCGAGAATGAAGGACAATAGAATCGAACGCGCCGAGGTGTTCGTCGTCGCTCCCGACGTCGAGCGCTACACCTGGGCGGAGGGGATGACGAGCCAGTACATGGTCAACGTCGTCCTGCGGCTGACGGCGGCGAGCGGGCTGCAGGGCATCGCCGGGGGCGCGATGATCACCTCGCACGACTTCGACCGCTCGGCGGGCGAGGCGCTGCGCACCGTGCTGCCCGAGGTGATCGGCCAGGATCCGGCGCGAGCGCGAGGCGCTCTGGCACCGGATGCGCAACCTCGGCACGCCGATGGTCCCGCAGGCGCATTCGCTGATCGACATCGCGCTCTGGGACATGACCGCGCGGCAGGCGGGCATGCCGCTCTACCAGTTGCTCGGCGGCGCGCGCGACAAAGATCCTTTCCTACGCCTCGACGCCGCTGCTTGCCGATAACCAGGCCTACATCGACTACGTCGGAGAGCGGCAGGCCGAGGGCTTCAAGGCGGTCAAGTTCCATTGCTGGTGCGTGCCGGAGCGCGACCTGCCGATGTGCGAGGCGGTGCACAGGCACTTCGAGGGCACCGGCCTGTCGCTGATGCTGGACGCCGAGCAGCGTTATGAACTGCAGGGCGCGATCCGCGTGGCGCGCCGGCTCGGCGAGCTCGGTTTTCGCTGGTTCGAGGCGCCGCTCCCCGACACCGACCTTGACGGCTACCGCGAGATCAAGCGGGCGGGCACCGTGCCGATCATCGCGGCCGGCAACACGTGGCTCGACGTCCAGATGCTGGCGCAGGCGATCAAGCTCGACTGCTGGAGCGCGCTCCGCGTCGACGCGACGATCTGCGGCGGCATCACGCCGATCCGCAAGATCATGGCGCTCGCCGAGGCGCATGGGATGACCGTCGAGAGTGCAGTGCTGGGGCTACACGCTGACGCAGGCCGCCAATCTGCACGTCATGCTCGCCTATCACGAACTGCACCTACTTCGAGCAGCCAAATCCCTATCCGGCGTTCGAGTATGGCTCGAACGACGTGATCCGCACCGATCGGGAGGGCTTCGTGCATGCGCCGCCGGGCGACGGGCTCGGCATCGGGCTCGACTGGAAGGCGATCGAGGCCGCTTCGATCCTGAAATACGAAATCCGGTGAGCGGTGCGATGGTCGGACGTCTCGATGGCAAGCGCGCGCTGATATACGGCGGTGGGACCGGCATCGGCCTCGCCTGTGCGGAGGCGATGGTGCGCGAGGGCGCTTCGGTCTTCATCTCCGGCCGCCGCGCCCACGTGTTGCGCGAAGCCGTCGAGAAGCTCAGCGGCTTCGGCAAGGCCGGCTTCGAGGCCGGGGATGCGACGGCGGTCGAGGACGTGAAGCGGGTCACCGCCGCCGCAAGCAAATTCATGGGTGGCATCGACACGATCGTCATCAGCGCCGGCGCGGGTGGCCGCACCTCCGTGTTCGACACGGAGCCCGAGGAATTCCAGCGCATCATGGATCACACGCTGCGGCCGGCCTTTCTCACCGTCCGCTACGCCTGTGACGAACTCCTCGCGGCGGGCAAAGGGTCGGTGATCGTCATATCGTCAATGCTCGGCCTCGTCGGACAGCCCGAGCGCCTGGCCTATTGCGGGGCGAAGGCGGGCGTCATCGGCATGGTGAAAGCGATGGCGCTGGACTTCGCGGACAAGGGCGTGCGGGTGAACGCGATCTGCCCGGGCTTCGTCGAAACGCCGCTTTCCCTTGAAGTCACGCGCCAGGAGCCGGACCCGGCGGCGGCCCTTCGCCGCAAGCAATTGATGCACCCCATTCCTCGCGCCGGGACTCTGGAGGAGATGGGCGAACTCGCCGTCTATCTTGCGTCCGATCTCTCCGGATTCGTGACGGGTCAAGCCATCGCCATCGACGGCGGCTACACCATTCGCTAGGCAGCGCCGGCACTAGCGCCCTTGGAACACGCTGCGAAGCGGCTCGTTTGGGCCGCGTCAGCTCTCATCACGTGCGTAAGAGATGATCGAGAGAAAGCGGATGGGGAGACGCTTTAATTCCTCCGGCCCGTGCGGCGCGTCCGCGTCGAAGAAAAGGCTGTCGCCGGGAACGAGCGAATAAAGCCGATCGGCGTGGCGGTAGACAACCTCACCCTCCAGCATATGGATGAACTCCAGGCCGGAATGCTGAAAGATCGGGAAGACGTCCGACTCCTCCGTCAGCGTGATCAGGTAGGGCTCGACCACGACGCGGCCGGTGACACCGCCGGTATGGCCGAGCAGCTGGTATTGATGCCCGGCGCGCGTGCCGCGCCGCTCTATGACAAGGCCCTCGCCGGCGCGCACAAAGACGGCGTCACGTCGCTCCTCGTAGCGGCGGAAGAAGGCTGTTACCGGCACGCCGAGCGCGGCTGACAACATCTTGAGCGTCGTCAACGAGGGCGAGGTCAAACCGTTCTCGATCTTCGACAGCATGCCGGGCGAGAGCTTTGCCGCGGCCGCGAGGTCGGCGACGGTGAAGCCGAGCTTACTGCGGAACGCGCGCACCTCGCGCCCAATCGAGACCTCGAGCAGATGCTCCCTCGCGCCGCCGAGTTGGTGCGGGTTCTGCTCCGGGGGTTTCTTTTGCGCCCGCTTCGGGGCCGGTCGCTTCAATGGCCGCTCCGGATCGGTTCAGGATTCCGAACGAGCGCCGCCCAAAAGGCGAAGCCCGCGCGTCGCGGAAGGCATACAAGTCCGGCTACGGTCGAGTCCACAAGGCGAGGACGCCGCGCTTGCAGTCGCGCGGCGTCCTCCGATGTCCCGACCGCGCCGTTCAGTGATTGATCGTGAATGAGCGGTAGATGAAGTAGCAGCACAGCACGAAACTGATAACCAGTGCGACGGTGACGCTCGCCGGATGGCCCGTGAAGCTGTGCAATGTGCCGGTGGCGGCGACGTATTCGTCGGCGCTGGCGAATGGCGATCCCATGGGAATTCCTCCTTCCTGAGATTACGTGTTGGCGCCGACGGAGACCTGCTCCGGGTAGGCGCGCACCCCGAGATCGTGGAGATCGAGGCCGTCCACCTCCACATCGGGCGTGACTCGCAGCAGGTTGAATTTCTTCAGGAGCCAGCTCGCGATGTAGCCCGGGATGAAGCCAAGCCCGATCGCACATATCAGCGTGCCGCCGATCTGGCCGAGCAGGTTGATCGGTGCCTCTCCCGGCTGGGCGATGTAGCCGATGCAGAAGATGCCGGGCAGAATGCCGCTGATGATGCCGGTGACGCCGTGCACCGAGACGGCGCCGACAGCGTCGTCGACTCCGCGTTTCTCGATGAACAGCGCGACCTTTGGCATGATCCAGGCGGCGGCAAAGGCGATGATGATCACCAGCGCCGGGTGGTAGAGATCCATTCCGGATGCCACCGCTATGATGCCGGTCAGACCGCCCGAGATCGTGAAGAACGGATCGGCCTTCGACGAAACATACGCACCGATCAGTCCGGCGGAGAGCGCCAACGTCGTGTTGACAGCAAGCATGGCCAGCGTCGACGGAGCGCCATAGATGTTGACGATCGACGTGTAGCCGGGGAGGTAGACGAGGCAGCAGGCGAGGAAGAAGTAGAAGCCGACGAAGATCAGCATCAAGCCGACCAGAGTCAGGCTGATGTTGTGCGGAAGGATCGGGTGCGGTTTGCCGGCGGAATCGTACTTGCCGATACGCGGACCGAGATTGAGCAGCACGCCGAGGGTGAACGATCCGGAGACGGCGTGGACGACGATGGCGCAACCGAAATCGTGCACGCCCCATTGCACCGTCATCCAGCCGAAGTAATTCCATGCCCAGGCCGCCGCTACGACCCAAAGGAAGCTGCCGAGCAGGATCGAAAGGACGTAGTAGGCGCCGAGCCGGATGCGCTCGATGCAGGCGCCGGAGAGGATCGACGAGGTGGTCATGGCGAAGAGCGCAAAGACCATCCAGAAGATTCCCGTCATCTCGTCGCCCTTGGTCGGCGACATCGCATCGCTCCAGGGATAAGAGGCGGCGGCGAGCGGATAGGCGGCCTTCGCCGTCTCGCTGATCGCATCGGGATTGGTCCAAGGACCAAGCAGCGGACCGGTGGCCGGCCACAACGGGAAGCCGTTGTATACCCACCAGCCGAAAAAGAAGAAGCTGAGCCCGACCGTGGCGAGCGTCATCAGGTTCTTCAGCATCGTCGCCAGGAGGTTCTTGGAGCGGGAGACGCCTCCCTCATAGGCGAGGAACCCGACATGGATCAGGATCATCAGAACCGCAGCGGTGAAGAAGAACCCCTCCGCTACGAACGTCTTCAGAAATGGAAGAGAACTCCAGACCTTTCGCCGCGTCAGCGGTGATCATCACCATATTCGTCGCGTTGGTATCCATTGCGTCCCCCCAACCGAAATGCCCGCCCCAGGCGGAGCATGCTTCCGATCGGAGCATCTTTCGTGCCACTTTTGGTGGCGAGCCATCGTCGCGGTGCGGCGTGCCCGGCGGATGCCGCCTCACGCCAGTGGACAGTCATGCGCCTGCCAAGCCTTTGCGCAGGCCCGCCGTTCCGATGGACAAGATTTCCGCAAGCGCCCCGAAATGCCCCGAAATCCCAGTTTGATCGGTGCTCATTTTTCATGCAAGGAAAATTTCATTCTTCCGGTTGAGGCCGCCGTAGGGCTCGGCTAGGGTTCTCAGAGCTCCCAATCCCGGGCGCTGCGGGTACGCTCGAAAGGGATCGTCATGTGCGGCATCGTCGGGCTTTTTCTGAAGGACAAGGCACTTGAGCCGAAGCTCGGCGCCATGCTCTCCGACATGCTGGCGAAGCTCGGCGACCGCGGGCCCGACAGCGCGGGCCTTGCCATCTACAGCGAGGCGGACGAGGGGACCGGCAAGATCACGGTGCAGTCGTCGGAGCCGGGACAGGACTTTGCCGACCTCGATACGGATCTCGGGACGGCCATCGGCGCCAAGGTCGGAATCGAGATCAGGGACACCCATGCGGTCCTGCGCCTGCCGATCGAGAGGATCGGAGATGCGCGGGCGGCGATCCGCAAGCTCAACCCGCGTCTTCGCGTTATGGGCGCGGGCGATGCCATCGAGATCTACAAGGAGGTCGGCTATCCGGTCGACGTCGCGCGCCGCTTCGACCTTGCGAACATGCACGGCACGCACGGCGTCGGGCACACGCGCATGGCGACGGAGTCCGCTGTGACGACGCTCGGCGCGCATCCCTTCTCCACCGGGCCGGACGAATGCCTCGTTCACAACGGCTCGCTTTCGAACCACAACAATCTTCGTCGCGAGTTGATCCACGACGGCATGAGCTTCGAGACGGAGAACGACACGGAGGTCGCCGCTGCCTACCTCACCTGGCGCATGAACCAGGGGATGAACCTCGGTGAGGCACTGGAGAAGAGCCTTGTCGATCTCGACGGCTTCTACACATTCGTGGTCGGTACGAAGACCGGCTTCGGCGTGCTTCGCGATCCGATCGCCTGCAAGCCGGCAGTGCTCGCCGAGACCGACCAATACGTCGCCTTCGGGTCTGAATACCGCGCGCTCGTCGATCTTCCCGGTATCGAGAATGCGAAGGTCTGGGAGCCGGAGCCCGCGACCGTCTATTTCTGGGAGCGCTGATGCCGACGGTCGATCTTGCCGAGACATCTCTCCGCGAGCTGAACAGCGCGCTGCATGCGCTGCGCGAAGGGACGAACGAGGTCGACTGGCTCGTGGTCAATCCGAAAGGCCGGCATGCGGTCGCGGTCGGCGTCGACGCGCCGATCTCCGTCGAGATCAAGGGCAGCGTCGGATATTACTGCGCCGGCATGAACAAGGATGCGACGATCGTGGTCGACGGCAGCGCCGGGCCGGGCGTTGCCGAGAACATGATGTCCGGCAAGGTGGTGATACGCGGCGATGCCAGCCAGTACGCCGGCGCGACCGGGCGGGGCGGCCTTCTCGTCATCGAGGGCAATGCCTCGTCGCGCTGTGGCATCTCGATGAAGGGCATTGACATCGTTGTTAAGGGCAATATCGGCCACATGTCGGCCTTCATGGCGCAGTCCGGCAATCTGGTCGTGCTCGGCGATGCCGGCGACGCGCTCGGCGATTCCATCTACGAGGCGCGGCTCTTCGTCCGCGGCACGGTGAAGAGCCTCGGCGCCGATTGCGTCGAGAAGGAAATGCGCCCCGAGCACGAGGCGATCCTGGCGGAGCTGCTGCAGAAGGCCGGCGTCGAAGGGGTGAAGCCGGTTGAATTCCGACGCTATGGTTCGGCGCGCAAGCTCTACACCTTCAACATCGACAATGCCGATGCCTACTGACGGCGACGAATGACCTACACGAACCCTCCCACCACGCCGCGGCCGTCGGCGACCTTCGACGACTACACGCTGTCGGAGATCCGCCGCGCGGCGATCACCGGCATCTACGACATCCGTGGAGGCGGGGCGAAGCGGAAGCTGCCCAACTTCGACGATCTGCTCTTTCTGGGCGCCTCCATCTCGCGCTACCCGCTTGAGGGCTACCGCGAGCGCTGCGGCACCGACGTCGTGCTCGGTACGCGCTTCGCCAAAAAACCGATCGAGCTCAAGATACCGATCACCATCGCCGGCATGAGCTTCGGCTCGCTCTCCGCGCAGGCGAAGGAGGCGCTCGGCCGCGGTGCGACGATCGCCGGCACGTCGACGACGACCGGCGACGGCGGCATGACGCAGGAGGAGCGCGGGCACTCCAAGCAGCTCGTCTATCAGTACCTGCCGTCGCGCTACGGAATGAACCCCGACGATCTTCGCGCCGCCGACGCAATCGAGGTCGTCGTCGGGCAGGGCGCCAAGCCGGGCGGCGGCGGCATGCTCCTCGGCCAGAAAATCTCCGATCGGGTCGCGGAGATGCGCACGCTGCCGAAGGGCATCGACCAGCGCTCGGCCTGCCGCCATCCCGACTGGACCGGGCCTGACGACATGGAAATCAAGATCCAGGAACTCCGCGAGATCACCGACTGGGAGAAGCCGATCTATGTAAAGATCGGCGGCGCGCGCCCCTATTACGACGTGGCGCTGGCGGTGAAGGCCGGCGCCGACGTTGTCGTCGTCGACGGCATGCAGGGCGGCACGGCGGCGACGCAGGAGGTCTTCATCGAGCATGTCGGCCAGCCGACACTCGCCTGCATCCGCCCGGCGGTGCAGGCGCTGCAGGAACTCGGCATGCACCGGAAGGTGCAGCTCGTCGTCTCCGGCGGCATCCGCTCCGGCGCGGACGTGGCGAAGGCGCTGGCGCTTGGCGCGGACGCCGTGTCGATCGGCACCGCGGCATTGGTCGCGCTTGGCGACAACGATCCGGCGCTCGACGAGGAATACCGCAAGCTCGGCACGCGCGCCGGCTGCTACGACGATTGGCACGAGGGGCGCGATCCGGCCGGTATCACCACGCAGGACCCGGAACTCGCCCAACGCCTTGATCCTATCCGCGCCGGTCGCCGGCTCGCCAACTACCTGAAGGTGATGACGCTCGAGGCGCAGACCATCGCGCGCGCCTGCGGCAAGAACCACGTGCACAATTTGGAGCCGGAGGACCTCTGCGCGCTCACCATCGAGGCGGCGGCGATGGCACGCGTGCCGCTTTCGGGGACGAGCTGGATACCGGGGCAGGGGGGTCTCTAGCTGGGCTGTTGCGGTCAGTCGGGTGTTGCTCGGTCCATGCAGTCGTCATGCCGGGTGAGGCCCGGCAATGACGACATGAATTCAGGTAGCCGTTCTCGCTGGGATGGCTCAGGGGCAGGGGGAGAGTTCCATGGCAGGTGATCTCGCAAAGATCGCGAAGGACCGCGGCATCCGCTACTTCATGATCTCGTTCACCGACCTTTTCGGCGGACAGCGCGCGAAGCTCGTGCCGGCCGCGGCGATCGCCGACATGCAGAAGGACGGCGCCGGTTTCGCCGGCTTCGCCACCTGGCTCGACATGACGCCGGCGCATCCGGACCTTTTCGCCATGCCGGACCCCGATTCCGTCGTCCAGCTGCCGTGGAAGAAGGAGGTCGCGTGGGTTGCGGCCGACGGCGTCATGGACGGCAAGCCCGTGGAGCAGGCGCCGCGCTTCGTCCTGAAGAAGGTCGTCGCCGCCGCCGCGGCGCAAGGGCTGCGCATGCGCTCCGGCGTTGAGGCGGAGTTCTTTCTCATCACCAAGGACGGGCAGGCGATCTCCGACGAATACGACACCGCGACGAAGCCTTGCTACGACCAGCAGGCGCTGATGCGGCGATACGACGTGATTGCCGAGATCTGCGACAACATGCAGATCCTCGGCTGGGGGCCTTATCAGAACGACCACGAGGACGCGAACGGCCAGTTCGAGATGAACTGGAATTTCGCTGACGCGCTCGTCACCGCCGACCGCCATTCCTTCTTCAAGTTCATGGTGAAATCAGTCGCCGAGAAGCACGGTCTGCGAGCCACTTTCATGCCGAAGCCGTTTGCAGGGCTGACCGGCTCCGGCTGTCACGTGCACCTTTCGATCTGGGACAAGGCGGGAAAGAAGAACACCTTCGCCGACGAGCGTGACGATCTGGGCCTGTCGGCGCAGGGTTATCATTTCCTCGGCGGCATCATGAGCCATGCGGTCGGCATGGCGGCGATCACCAACCCGACGGTGAACAGCTACAAGCGCATCAACGCGCCGCGCACGGTCTCCGGCGCGACCTGGTCGCCGAATTCCATCACCTGGACTGGCAACAACCGCACCCACATGGTGCGCGTGCCGGGGCCGGGCCGCTTTGAGCTGCGCCTCCCGGACGGCGCCGCCAACCCCTATCTCCTGCAGGCCGCGGTCCTCGCCGCCGGCATCGACGGAATCACAACCAAGGCCGATCCGGGCAAGCGCCTCGACATCGACATGTACGCCGAGGGGCACAAGGCGAAGGGCGCGCCGAAGCTGCCGCTCAACCTTCTCGACGCGCTGCGCGCCTTTGACAAGGACAAGGGTCTCAGGAGCGCGCTCGGCGAGGATTTCGCGGCGTCCTATTTGAAGCTCAAACACCAGGAATGGAATTCCTACGTCTCGCATTTCACCGAGTGGGAGCGAGCCAACACGCTCGACATCTGAGGCCGAAGCGGGCGGTTCTAACCGGCGGGTCATTGATTCGATCGAGCGCGTCCGCGCCCTTGCCGCTCTCTGCCTCGACGCACTCGGCTATGAGGGCAAAGCCTTCTGACTCCGCAAACCGAGCGACGGCTTCTCGCCGATACCCCATATCGGGGCAGCCAATGCGTCGTTCGCCGGCAGCGCGCCCTGCTCGTCGCGGTTTGAGGGCGACGTCCGCGAGTGACTCTCTGCGGCACGTTGATGAGCGTTGGGGCAATCATTGAGGTGCCAACAATGGCCCCTGCAGGGCGCGCCCGCGGCAATTCCTCCCGAAAGCCAGGCAAATCACGCGTAGTTCCAAGCGGGCTTGGTAACCGTGAAAGGGCGACGTGACGGCTGGAGAGCTGTTTTACAATTCTCGGTCGCTATCGTGTTTTGGGTCCAAAGCGAGTTGGTCAGAGTGGAATTCCCGGCTGACGCCAGCGGCGTTGCACTACCCCATCCGAGAACGCTGGGTTGGTTCGGCACGACCGCCCTCGCGATGGGTGGCAGCAATCAGATGATCTTTCTGATCACCGCGCTTTTCGTGGGCCAGGGAGATATTCTCGGGCAGGGCAGCGCGGCCGTGCCGTTGTTGATCATCGGCGTCCTCCTCGGCTGGGCCGCCGCCCCCGCATGGACCGAGCTCGTGCTCATGTGGCCGAACCGGGTGGGCGGGATCGCCGCCGCTTGCGCGGAGGCGTTCCGTCCCTACAACCCTGTGCTCGCGGCGCTGACCGGCACCTGTTACTGGTGGGGCTGGGTGCCGACCTGCGGGCTAACGGCGCTGCTCTCGGCGTCCGCCATCCAGCAATGGTACCTGCCGGCGCTTCCCGTCGAACTGGTCGCCGTCATACTTGTGCTGTTCTTCACCGGCGTGAACATGTGCGGGGTGAGGTGGATCGCGGGGCTCGCGATGCCGGTGGCGACTGCTTCCGCCACGCTCGCCTTCCTTTCATCCCTCGTTCCAATTCTAAGCGGCTCGGTCGATTGGCGGCAGGCGACCGATTTTACCTTGCGGACGCCCTTCGACGGCATATTCGGCGGCGTCACTTCGGTGATGGCAGGTCTCTACCTGATCGGCTTTGCCGCGCCGGCGTTCGAGGCCGCCGCCTGCCATGTCGGCGAAACGATCAACCCGAACCGCAACGTGCCGCGCGCCATGCTCGCCGCGGCCGCGATGGCCGGCGTCTATTTCATCGTCCTGCCGGTCGTGTGGCTTGGCGTGCTTGGTCCCGAGCCGCTCGGCCGCGACCTTGCGACCGTTCTCGGCCCGACCTTCGCGCCGCTCCTCGGCAGCTTCGGGAAGGCGGCAGCCATCTGGTTCATCATGCTCAACATGTTCCACGGCACGATGCAGCCGCTGGCCGGCGCGGCGCGCACGCTGTCGCAACTTAGCGACGACGGGCTGCTCCCCCGCTTCCTTGGCCGGCGCTTGAAGGCGACCGACTGCCCCTGGGCGGCGACATCGCTCACCGCTGGCTCGGCGATCATCTTCCTCGTTGCCGGCGATCCGGTCTGGATGATCGCCGCAGCGAACTTCACGTATCTGATCGGCATCTGCATGCCGAACGTCGCGGCGTGGCTCTTGCGGCGCGATCTGCCGAAAGCGGCACGCCCCTACCGCGCGCCGCGCGGCACCATCGTGCTCGGCGTTCTTGCGGCCGCGGTCTGGCTGCTGACCTCCATCCTTGGCTTTCAGCAGTTCGGCCTGCCGACGGTGCTCTTCGCCTTGGTGCTCGCCTATTCGGGGGCAGCCCTCTACGCATGGCGCAAGATCGAGGATCGGCTTCGCGCCGGGCTTCCGGCTTTGGCGCAGACCCTGCACCTCAAGCTGACCGGCGCCATGCTTTTCGTCCTGATCCTCGACGGCGCCGGCTACTTCATGGCCGTCAGCAGTGTTTCCGGAGACGAGAGGGTGCTCGTCGCGGTGCTGGAGGACATCTTCGTCGCCGTTGCCCTGCTCACGATAAGCGTTGGCCTGATTCTGCCTGGAATGATCACCTACTCGGCGACGCAGGTGAGCAGTGCCGCCAAGCGACTGACGTCGGGAACGCTCCGCGAGTTCTCGCTGGCGATGGCCGCCTTGGGGCGCGGCGATCTCGACGCCGCGCATGCTTCGGTGAACATCGTCCCGGTCAAACCCAATTCCCACGACGAGCTCGGCGAGATGGCAGAGAGCTTCAATGTCCTGCAGGAGGAGGTCAGGGACGCGGCCCTCAGCCTGGACGAGGCGCGCGAGAATCTACGGACGGCCCGCGCAGAACTGATCGCCAGGCATGAATACATCGCCTTTCTTGCGCATCACGATGGGCTGACGAACCTGCCCAACCGGCAAGCCCTCGCTGGACGGCTCGCGGAAGCTTCCAATCGGGCGCGTGCAAACGGCACAAGCTTCGCCGTGCTCAGCGTCGACCTCGATTCCTTCAAGGAAGCCAATGACGTCTTCGGTCATGTCGTTGGCGACGAGCTCTTGTGTGCCTTAGCGCTGCGGTTGCAGAGCGCCGCCCAGGGCGCCTTCGTCGCGCGTGTCGGTGGCGACGAATTCACTTTTGTTTTGGATGGCGAGCAGCCGGCGGGCTCGGAGGCATTGGCCGATCGCCTGCTCAAGGTGATGGCGGATCCCTTCGAGATTCAGGGGCAACAGATCTCGATCGGGCTCAGCATCGGGGTGGCGACCTATCCGAGAGACGCGGATCGATGCCATGGCGCTCCTCGCCAATGCCGACGCTGCGCTCTATCGCGCTAAGGCCGATGGCGGCCATATGGCACGCTATTTCGATCCCGACATGGATCGCCGCCTGCGCGAGCGCTACGCAATGCAGAATGACCTGCGCACGGCGATTGCGCACGACGAACTCCTTCTGCACTACCAGCCGCAGGCGCGCATCGATGGAAAGGTCTTCGGATTCGAAGCGCTCTTGCGCTGGCAAAGCGCCAAATATGATCTTGTCCTGCCCGGCAAATTCATTCCTCTCGCGGAGCAGAACGGCACGATCGTGGAGATCGGCGAATGGACGCTTCGTGAGGCGTGTCGCGAGGCTGCGACGTGGGCTTCTCCGCTGCAAATCAGCGTCAACCTGTCGCCCGTGCAGTTCCGCTACGGAGACTTGGCGGGTCTCGTTCATCTGATTCTGCTCGAGACTGGCCTGCGGCCCGGACGCTTGGAACTGGAGATCACCGAAGGAGTCCTGATCAGTGATCCATCGCGCGCTTTGTCGATCCTGCGGCGATTGAAGGCGCTCGGTGTGAAGATCGCGATGGACGATTTCGGAACCGGCTTCGCTTCGATGTCGTCGCTCCAGTCCTTTCCGTTCGACAAGATCAAGATTGACCGGACCTTTGTATCCGGCGTGGAATCCGATGCGCAGTCGGCTGCAATTGTGCGCGCAATCGTGGGTCTTGGGAATGCCCTCAAGATGCCCGTCATCGCGGAGGGGGTCGAAACTGAGGGCGAACGCCAGTTCCTGATACGGGAGGGCTGTCACGAAATGCAGGGCTATCTCATCGGCCGCCCCGGACCCATTAGTGGCTTTGCCGGACTGACGCGCGGCCTTCTTGGCAATGCGATTCAAGCCGCTGCCGTTGCATGAGGCTGCCCGGAGAAAATTCGGCTTGTGGCGCATACAGGCGGATGCGCCTTCGGCGATACGGGAAACCAGGCGATTGCCCGTGGCGCGTCATTCGTTCGCGGTGACGCTGATCGCGATGCAGGGATTCGACGGGGCCGCGCGCGATTCTCGTTCGCCGAAGCCATAGAGAATGCGTGGGTGGGAAACGGCCATCCCAAATTCCTGCTCAGGCGGTGGCGATGAAATCCAGGACGGCGCGGTTGAAAGCCGCCGGGTTCGCGCGGTGCATGCCGTGCGCGGCGTTCGGGATCACGACAGTCTCGGGAATAGCGGCATTGCAGGCGCGCATCGCGTCGAACCCCATCGCGTAGCGCCGCGGGCTCTTCTCGCCGCGGACGAGAAGCAGCGGGAAGGCGAATTTCGCGATGTCTTCGCACATGATGCCGGGAAGCTCGCCGCTGTCGTTCGATGTGCCGAGGTTGTCGAGCAGGATCGTCTGCTGAAGCGTCGACATCGCGTCCCAGCCGCCGGGGCCGTTGAAGGCTTCGACGAATTCTCGCGCAGCCTTGATCGTGTCGCCCGACGCCATGTTCTCGTGCAGTTTCGCGAAAACGGCTTCGAGCTCGCGCGCCGCGACGCGAGCCTCCGGCGTATCGGGCAGAAGGGCTTCGAGGCCGCGCGGCTCGGCGAGGACGAGACTGCGAACGAGATCGGGATGGTCGCGCGCCACCATGTAGGCGACGCCGCCCCCGCGCGAGTGACCGACGAGGTGAACCTTGCCGAGGTCGAGCGCGGCGATGAAGGCTGCGACGTCGGCCGCGTGTTGCGACAGCGAAAAGTCGTCGCCATTGCCGTCCCAGCGTTCGGGGAAATAGTGGCGGAGGCTCGGCGCAAAAACGCGATAGCTTCGCGAAAAGTCGGGAATCTGGCTGGCCCAGCTCCGGTAGTCGTTGAGCGAGCCGTGGAGCAGAACCAGCGGCGCACCGGTTCCTGTCACCTGGTAGGCGAGGGGATAGCCGCCGATCTCGACGGTGTCCAAACCCTCCGGAATTGGCCATTTCGCCATCGTCGGTTCCCCTCTCACGCATCGTTCCGAAAGTGGCCGCGTTGGCTCATTCGATCAATCGCTCCGTTGCAGCGCGATCGACCCGATTGGCCTATTCGACGAAGACCTCCTCACGCCGTCGGCGCCCTTCATGAGCGGCGACCTTCCTTTGGCATGTTCATGGAGCCGGGCCCCAATCCCGTCTTCTATATCGGCGAGCTGCTATATCGGCGAGCTCGGCCCGATGCTGAGCTCCAATCGGCGGATTCCGAATATCGGGCCGCGCATGAGCATCGTGGACAACACAGGTGCGTTGCTTGGTCGCGTTGGAGGATGCTGTGCCGGCCTCGGCCGCGGGCAGTTCGTGGCTCCGCACGGCATTGCGGTTGACTCCCACGGCGATGTCTATATCGGCGAGGTGGCGCACACGGCATGGTCCGCCGTGTTCCCCGACACTCCGCGGCCGAGTCCGGTGCGGAGCCTGCGCAAACTGATTCGACTCGACTGACGGTGTTCACGCGTGGCGAGGAGCGCACTTCTCGGAGATTTCCTGTCGGCGCTCGCCCGGCGCGGAGGCCACTTTCTTCTGCCGGGCCTGCTGTCGCAGGCGGCGCAAGCGCGCACGATAGAGCAGTGGGCAGAGACGCTGCTGTCGAGCACCGGCGAAGCATCCGGCACCGCGATTGCCGCGAGCATCATCGACTACTGGCGGATGCTCGACGATGCGGGTCGGGGCGACTTCCTGCGAATGCTGAAAGACCGGTTCGGCGCGGACCGCGAAGGACTTGACGCTGCGGTCGAGGCCTATCTCGCCGACCCGACTGACGTTGCCGTCGCGCGTCTTCATCGCGCCGCGGAGCCGCGCCGGCAGGATCTTCTCCGGCGTCTCAACCTTGCGCCCGGCGGGATCGAGACGCTGGTGCGTATGCGCGAGGACATGCTCGCGCGGATCGGCAAGGAAGACGGCCTCGAGGCAGTGGACGCCGATTTCGTCCATCTCTTCACGTCCTGGTTCAATCGCGGCTTCCTGACGTTGAAGCGGATCGACTGGTCGACGCCAGCGAACATCCTGGAAAAGATCATCCGTTACGAGGCGGTCCACGCGATCGAGAGCTGGGACGATCTGCGTCGTCGCCTGCAGCCTGACGACCGCCGCTGCTATGCGTTCTTCCATCCGCGGCTTCCCGATGAGCCGCTGATCTTCGTGGAGGTGGCGCTGACGGGCGACATGCCGGCCGCGATCGCGCCGCTTCTGTCGGAGGACCGTCCGGCGATCAGCGCGGAGGAAGGGACGCACGCCGTCTTCTATTCGATTTCGAATTGCCAACTGGGGCTGCGCGGCGTCTCGTTCGGCAACTTCCTCATCAAGCAGGTGGCGGAGGATCTGCGACGCGAGCTGCCGAACCTGAAGCAGTTCGTCACGCTTTCTCCCGTGCCGGGATTTGCGGGATGGCTTTCCGACACGCAGGCAGACCTCCCGGGAATTGAGGAGGTTCGCCAGCTCGTGTCTTCAGAGCACTGGGAGGACAACGTGGAGACGGTCGAACGGCTCGGCGAACTCCTGCCGCCGATCGCGGCGCATTATTTCCTCGTCGCACGCGACGCGAAGGGTCGCGTCATCGATCCGGTCGCACGCTTTCATCTTGGCAACGGCGCGTCGCTTGCGCGCATCGACGCCTTCGGCGATCTTTCACCGAAGGCGCTGAAGAGCGCGTTCGGTCTGATGGTCAACTACCGCTATGTGCTCGAAGACGTGGAGAAGAACCACGAACGCTTCGCCTCCCGCGCGGAGGTCGCGGCTGCGCCGGCGGTACGCAGCCTGCTCGGATCGCGCCGCGCCGGCCGCGGCGCCAAATGGTCCACGCGCACCGACCGCTCGGTCGCCCGAGCGATCTGGGGAACGTCATGACCAACTATCTTTTTGACGCCCTATACGCGAAAGCGGCTGCCGACCGCAGATTCCTTGAAACGGAGGAAGGGCGGGTCATTACCTATGCCGATCTGAGGGACGAGACGGGGCGGATCGCCGCCGCGCTCGTGGCGCTCGGCGTCGGCCCGGGTAGTCGCGTCGCCGCGCAGATCGAGAAGAGCCCCGACGGGATCATGCTCTATCTCGCCTGCGTGCGGGCGGGCGCGATCTTTCTGCCGCTGAACACCGCCTACACCGTTGCCGAACTCGCCTATTTCATTGGCGATGCGGAGCCTGCGGTCATCGTGGTTGATCCGTCGCGTGCCGAGGCATTTTCCGAAGTTGCGAAGAGTGCGGGCGCGACCCTGGTGACCCTGAGCCAGGACGGAGAGGGGACGCTCGCGGACCTCGTCCGCCGGCAGGCTCCGGATTTCAGAGACGCTGTGCGCGGGCCGGACGACCTTGCGGCGCTCCTCTACACGTCGGGAACGACCGGCCGCTCGAAAGGCGCGATGCTGTCGCACGGCAACCTCGCGAGTAACGCCGAGGCACTGGTCGATACGTGGCGCTTCGCGGCGGAGGATGTTCTGATCCACGCACTGCCGATCTTCCACACGCACGGTCTTTTCGTTGCGACCAACGTCATCCTGATGGCCGGCGCGTCGATGCTGTTCCAGAGGAAGTTCGCGCCCGACCGGATCGTCGCCGCCCTGCCGCGCGCGACGAGCCTGATGGGCGTGCCGACGTTCTATGTGCGGCTCCTGGATTATCCGGGCATCGACCGGGAGAGCACGGCCGGCATGCGGATCTTCATATCCGGATCGGCGCCGCTTCTTTCCGAGACGCATGTGCGCTGGAAGGAGCGGACGGGACACGCCATCCTTGAGCGCTATGGCATGACCGAGACGAACATGATCGCGTCGAACCCCTATGAAGGGGACCGGCGGCCGGGAACCGTCGGTTTTCCGCTGCCGGGGATGTCGGTGCGAGTCACCGAACCGGAGACCGGCAAGGCGCTCCCGCAGGGCGGGGTCGGAATGATCGAGGTCAGCGGCCCGAGCGTCTTCAAGGGCTACTGGCGGATGCCCGAGAAGACGAAAGCGGAGTTTCGCCAGGACGGTTTCTTCATAACCGGCGACCTCGGGAAGATCGACGCCGACGGTTATCTGCACATCGTCGGCCGCGGCAAGGATCTCATCATCGCCGGCGGCTACAACATCTATCCGAAGGAGATCGAGCTCGTCGTCGATGCTCTGCCCGGCGTGGCGGAAAGCGCGGTGATCGGCGTGCCGCATCCCGACCTCGGCGAGGGCGTGACGGCGGTCGTGGTCTGCAATCCGAAGACGGTCCTGACGTCGGAAGATGTGCTTGCGGGCCTTTCCGATCAGCTCGCGCGTTTCAAACATCCGAAGCGCGTCGTTTTCGTCGATGAGCTGCCGCGCAACACCATGGGCAAGGTGCAGAAGAACGTGCTGCGCGAGCGCTTCGCGCACCTCTTCGTCGACGGCTGAAGTCTCAGCCGCCGGTCCAGGGAAGCTCGCGGCGCGCGAGCGCCTGGCTCTTCTGAGCCTCCTCCAGGATCCAGCTCCGGAACTCGCGCACGTTGGGGTTTTCCAGCCTGTCCTGCGGGAATACCAGGAAGTATCCCGTGTCGTGCCGCTTCACGGTGTGGAACGGCGCGACAAGCCGACCGGAAAGCAGATCGTCGATCACGAAGTAGACTTGCGCCACGGCGACGCCGAGCCCTTCGGCCACGCCTTGATAGACGAGGCCGGGATTTTCGAAGCGCAGGCCGCTGTCGGGATCGATGTCCCCGGCGTTTGCCGCCTCCAGCCAGAGACGCCAGTCGGACACCCGCGTGAGCGAGTGCAGCAGCACGTGATGCTTCAGATCCCCCGGCTTCGCGAGCGGCAGGTTGGGCGCGGCTCTTCGGCGTGAATATCAAGGCTGTGCAACCGCCCCAGAATCGAGCCGGCCTTCACGCTGTCACCGAGGTTGGCGAGCGGCTCGTAGAGCCCCAGCCCGGGAGCCGCAGCAAAGCCGCCGAGGTCCGGTGTTTCCATCGTGTCGGCGGGCTCGATCACGTTCAGATGGGCAAGCAGGGAGCGGACTCCACGCCGGCCGACCTAGAGGGCCTCCTTGCCGACGCCGCCGCCACCGCCGAGCTCGGTGGAGATCAACATTTTGCCCATCGCCTCGGCCGTGTAATCAAGCAGGCCGTGCGTATCGATATCCCGTGAGATCGGCCCGATCGGAGCGCCGAACGATCGCAGTGCGTCGATGGCGCGTTGTCTTCGCGCAGACGGAGATCGTCGTTCCGTCGAGGTCCAGCTCGGAGGGTCAACGCTTCCGGCCGGGGAGGCGGCGAGTCCGCCGCCCCGGCGTAACCGAAACAATCGCTTCGCCGCAGCCGGCGAACAATGACCGCGTGCGAAAAGCCGCGACTGATGGAGGGTGACGCATGATGAACCCGGTAGATGACGCTGAGAAGATCGTTGGGTCGCTGTGCACCGCGGTCCTTTCAGACGTAATGGACTCGATCCGCCTGAGAAGCCAGGCGATGTTGCCGTTCATCCGGCCTCTGGACGACAGTCTCGTCCTCTTCGGCCGCGCCCGCACCGGCATCTACATGGAGGTCTATTCCGTCTCCGAGGGAGAAAATCCCTACGAGGTGGAAATCGCCCTCATCGACGATCTGAAGCCCGGCGACGTTGCGGTCCTTGCGTGCGGTGGGCCGACGAACCGGATCGCTCCATGGGGCGAACTCCTCAGCACCGCCTCTACCTGCCGCGGCGCGGCCGGCTGCGTTACCGACGGCCTCGTGCGCGACATCCGGCGGATACGCGCCATGGAGTTCCCGACCTTCCACGGTGGAATCGGGCCGCTCGATTCGGCTGGCCGTGGGCGGATGATGGCGATGGATGTACCGGTTGAATGCGCCGGCGTCGCGGTGCGTCCGGGCGACTACGTCTTCGGCGACGCCGACGGCGTTGTCGTAATCCCGGCGGAGCGCACCGAAGAGGTCTTCACTTTGGCCCTGGAGAAGGTGAACTCGGAGAACCGCAGTCGCGACGAGCTGCGCGCCGGCCGTTATCTGCGGGATGTCTACGCGAAATACGGGGTCCTCTGAACTTCGCCACTTTTTGTCGGTAGTGGTGCACGTATTCGTGCGCGAACGGTACTTTCTATAATGGTTTAGCGCTTCATGGCCGCTGGCGCGCGGGCAGATGCGATCCAGCCAGTCTGGTGGTCGCGCACGCTACGACCGATCCCAACGGCGAGCTTGAATTCGTCGGTGCGGTGATGGACATCACCGAATCCGCGAGCTTCTCCATCGACTGCGTGCCACCGACTGCCCGTCGCCGGAAGCATTCCCAATATTCATGGCAGCCGCACGACGAAGGAATTTTTCATTATGGATTGCTCGCTCTAGGTTGACCGGGTGACGCTGATCTTTGCTGACCTGCCGGCCAGCGGCGGCAGGCAGCGGGTGCTTGATAAGCCTTTTAAATCAACGCGATCGGAGGATTGCGGGAGCGGCTCCAGCGTCGAAATGACTTATGGAGGAAGAGGAATGAAGGCGCTTTTTGTTGCGACGCTGGCTGCGGCGCTTGGCATGGCCGGCATCGGTCCGGCAGCGGCGGAGTATCCGGACAAGCCGGTTCACGTGATTTTCCCGAACTAGGCGGGTGGCGGCTACCACCAGATTCTCCTTGCCATGCAGCCGATGCTCGAGAAGGCGATGCCAGTGCCGCTCGTCGTCCAGGCAATGCCCGGCCGGGGACGGTGACCGGCACGCGCTTCGTCGTCGGGCAGCCGGCGGACGGCTATACGCTTCTGTTCATCCACGAGGCGGTGCTGCAGACCGGCGCGATGGGCACGCTCGGCTTTGCGACGCTGGAGAAGCTGCAGCCGATCGCCGACGTCTCGAAGAGCTGCCCGGCGACATTCACCCGCGCCGACGCGCCATACTCGAATCTCGCCGAACTCGCCAAATATGGAAAGGCGCATCCGGGCAAGGTCCGCGCCGGCGTCAATATCGGCGCGCTCAGCCATGTCGAGATGCTGGCGCTGGGCGACGCGCTCGACTTCGACCTGCGCGTCGTTCACGCTGGCGGCGGCGCAGCCGTTCGACAGGAGATCCTGTCAGGCGACGTCGACCTTGGCGACCAGAACCCGGCTGCCGTCGCCTCGCTGGTGAAGGCAGGAAAGCTGAAGGCGCTCGCCTATTACGGCAGCACGCGTCACCCTGACCTCCCGGATGTCTCCACAATGGATGAGCAGAGCTACAAGACGCCGTCCGTGATGTGCAATCACGCCTATTTCTGGATCCGCCGTGATGCCCCGCAGGCGGTGAAGGACTACTGGACGAACCTTCTGAAGACGCAGCTGATGGACCCGGCCAACAAGGCCAAGCTCGAAAAGACACTGGCGTCACATCAAGTTCATCGGCGGTGCCGATATGGATGCTCTGACCAAGAAGCTATGGACTTAACCCGATAGTCGGCATCGATTGGCTCGATCAGATCGACCGTCAATGCGACTATCATCGCGTGATCTGATCGCGTTTAGTCACCGCGGCTGATAGCGGCTGCAGCTTCTTGCGCAATCGTACTCTCTTCGTCGGCCGGCACGATCCAGGCTTTCACGGCAGATCCGGTCTCGTTCATGGCGGCGATCATCGAACCTGCATGGCGGTTGGCCCAGTAACAGAAATGGGCGATGGCGAACTCAGCCTCGGGCGTCTTGCTGGCATTCAGCACGCGCATGCCGGAATTGCCGCCGAGCCCGAGAAGGCCGCTCTCATAGTTGAGGATCCGGTGTGCCTTTTCGATGCCGTGGTCGGAAGCGAGACGCAGAACGGCATTGCCGTCGATGTTGCCCGAGCGTGTGCCGATCGTCAGGCCGTCCAGCGGCGAATAACCCATCGTCGTCGCCACCGAATGACCGTCGCGAATGGCGCACAGGCTCGCGCCGTTGCCGAGGTGGAACGCCAGCAATCGCGCCGGCAGCGGCTCGCCAATAATGTCGGCCAGCCGCTGAACGAGGCCTGCATAGGAAATGCCGTGGAAGCCGTAGCGGCGAATATCCTTGCGGTCCTCCGGTCGGGAATCGCTTAGCGCAGCGCAACCTCGGGATTGGTCGCGTGGAAGGCCGTATCGAAGGAGGCGTATTGCGGCAGGTCGGGAGCGATGTCCGATACCGCACGGATGAGCGTCAGGTTGTGCGGATTGTGTAGCGGCGCGAGCGGAACGCAGGCCGCGATGTAAGCGGCGACATCTGGCGTCAGCCGACACGTCGCTTTCAGCCTGCGGCCGCCGTGCACGACACGGTGTGCGGCAGCTGCCAGCCCGTCCACACGAACGCCGCGCGCGTCGAGCGCTCCGAGTATGACCCTCAGCGCTTCCGCGTGATCGGCGAAGCGGGCAGGTGTCTTCGCGCCGCCAACCTCAAGTCCGCCCTGGCCGCCGATCTTGTGGGCGATGCCGGAGACATTGCGCGCGAGCGGCTCGTCGAAGAGAGCGAACTTGATCGACGATGACACCGCGTTGAAGACGAGAATGCCGCCGGGTGGCGACTTCGAGATCATCTGCCGGGCATGCCTCAGTGGCGCATGTCCGAAGGATCGATTCCGGCGACAACAACCGGCTTCTTCATGGCATCTCGACGGAAGGGCTCGCCGAGTTCCTGATTGATCATCGCTTCGATCAGCGTGGTCTTGCCGTTCTTCATCTGATCTTCGATGGCCTTTTCGAGCGCTGCCGAAAGCTCGTCCATCGTGAAGGCCTGCACGCCGAGAAGGCCGCAGGCCTTGGCGATTCCGGCATAGGAAACCTGTTCGTCGAGTTCGGTGCCGACGAAATTGTCGTCGTACCAGAGCGTCGAATTGCGCTTCTCCGCACCCCATTGATAGTTGCGGAAGACGATCTGCGTGATCGCCGGCCACTCCGAACGGCCGATGGCGGTCAGCTCCGTGCAGGCGATGCCGAAGGCGCCGTCGCCGGCGAAGCCGACCACCGGCGTGTCGGGGCAGGCGATCTTTGCCCCAACGATCGACGGCAGGCCGTAACCGCAGGGGCCGAAGAGGCCGGGCGCGAGATATTTCCGGCCGGTCTCGAACGTCGGATACGCGTTGCCGATCGCGCAGTTGTTGCCAATGTCGGAGGAGACGATCGCCTCGCGCGGCAGCACGGCCTGTATGGCGCGCCAAGCCATGCGCGGGCTCATCCAGTCGGGCTTGGCCTTACGCGCGCGCGCGTTCCACGTGGTGCCCGGATCGTCCTCCTCATGATCCATCGAGGTCAGTTCCTGCGCCCATGCCGACTTCGTCTGCGCGATCATCGCACGACGCTCGTCACGGCCGGCGTTCCCGGCCATCCCGGAGAGGTTGTTCAGCAGGCGTTCGGCGACCTTCTTTGCGTCGCCGACGATGCCGATCATCACGGGCTTCGTGAGGCCGATACGGTCGGGGTTCAGGTCGACCTGAATGATCGTCGCCTGTTTTGGCCAGTAATCGATGCCGTAGCCGGGCAGCGTCGAGAAAGGATTGAGGCGTGTGCCGAGCGCGAGCACGACGTCGGCCTGCGCTATCAGCTTCATCGCCGCCTTCGACCCGTTGTAGCCAAGCGGGCCGGCGAAGAGCGGATGCGAGCCGGGGAAGGCGTCGTTGTGCTGGTAGCCGCAGCAGACCGGCGCGTCGAGGCGCTCGGCAAGCGCGGCGGAAGCGCCGATGGCATCGGCGAGCACGACACCGGCGCCGTTGAGGATGACCGGGAACCTCGCCTTCGAAAGCAGCGCGGCCGCCCTTTCGATAGCGGCATCATCGCCGGACGGGCGCTCGAACTCGACGACGGATGGCAGGTCGATATCGATCACCTGTGTCCAGAAATCGCGCGGCATGTTGATCTGCGCGGGGGCGGAGGCACGTTTCGCGCGCAGGATGACGCGGTTCAGGACTTCTGCCACGCGCGCGGGGTCACGAACCTCCTCCTGGTAGGCGACCATGTCCTTGAAGAGGGCCATCTGCTCCACTTCCTGGAAGCCACCCTGGCCAATCGTCCTGTTGGCGGCCTGCGGCGTGACGAGCAGGAGAGGGGTGTGGTTCCAGTAGGCGGTCTTCACTGCGGTCACGAAGTTGGTGATGCCCGGGCCGTTCTGGGCGATCATCATCGCCATCTCGCCTGAGGCGCGCGTGTAGCCGTCGGCCATCATCCCACCGGAACCTTCGTGCGCGCAGTCCCAGAAGGTGATGCCGGCCTTGGGAAACAGGTCCGAGATCGGCATGAAGGCGGAGCCGATGATGCCGAAGGCGTGCTTGATGCCATGGCGCTGCAGCACCTTCACGAAGGCTTCCTCGGTGGTCATTTTCATTGTTTTTGCTCCAGGTGCCCGGCCTTACTGCCGCGCTTTCCTTCTCTTGTCATAGAAACGAGTCGGCGCGATCCCAGATCGCTCCCGATCCCCGGCGAATCCCGCTACGGCGAAGCGAGCTGAGGGCTAATCGAATATGCTGGCGAGCGCTCCGTCAATCGCGCCGGTGATCTGGTCGATATCGTCAGCGGTGGCGATTAGCGCCGGGCTCAAGCACAGCGTGTTGTTGAAACCTGGCAGTGAGCGGTTGGTCATGCCGATGATGACGCCTTGCGCCCTGCATTCCGCGACCACGGCGGCAACCCGCTTCTCCTCGGCCGGTTCCCTAGTCTCGCGGTCGGCCACCAGCTCGACGCCCCAGAACAAGCCCTTGCCGCGCACCTGCCCGACAACCGCGTGCTTTTCCATCAGTGCCTCGAGGTTACGCTTTAGCCGCTCTCCCATCGCCAGGGTGTTGTCGAGCAGGTTCTCGTCTTCGATAATCCGCATGTTCTCAAGCGCGGCTGCCGGACCGGCGGCACATCCGCCGAAGGTGGAGATGTCGCGGAAATGGGAGAGAGGATCCTCCGGGCTGTCCTTGAACATTTCGAACACGGCCTCGGTGGTCACCGTGCAGGAGATCGCGGCATATCCGGAAGCGACGCCCTTCGCCATGGTCACGAAATCCGGCCTCACGCCGTAGTTCTGGTAGCCGAACCATTCTCCGGTACGCCCGACGCCGCACACGACTTCGTCAATGTGGATAAGGATGTCGTGGCGCCGGCAGATGTCCTGCACCTTGTCCCAATAGCCCTTGGGTGGGGTGATCACGCCGCCGCCCGCGGTGATCGGCTCTAGGCAGATCGCGCCGATCGTGTCCGGCCCTTCGCGCAGGATCACCGCCTCGATGGCATCGGCGACCATCTCTCCGTAGTTCTCAACCTTGCCGTACTGCGAGCGATATTCGAGGCAGTGCGGAACCTCGACGAAGCCAGGCGCAAACGGCCCGTACTGGGCGACGCGCTCAGGCTGCCCACCGGCCGACAGCGTGCCGATCGTGGTGCCGTGATAGTCGCGCTCCCGGTAGAGAACCTTGTATTTGCGGCCACCGTGGTGCCGGTGCGCGATCTGGCGCACCATCTTGAACACCTTCTCGTTCGCCTCGGAGCCGGAATTGGAATAGTACACCCGGCTCAGGCCCGGCATCTTTTCTGTCAGGCGGCGCGCAAACAGAGCACCGGGAATTGAGCCGGCCGAGTTGGCGAAGTAGTTCAGCTTGATGAGCTGGTCGCGCACGGCATTGGCAATGCTTTCGCGCCCGTAGCCGACATTGACGGTCCAAACTCCGCCTGACACGGCATCCAGAAATTCCTTGCCGGCCGCGTCCCAGACTCGCATGCCGCGCCCTTCCACGATCACCGTCGGATCGATGGTCTCGAACATCTTGTGTTGGATAAGATGATGCCAGACATGGGCGCGGTCGGCTTCGATGACGTCGCGTATGTCGTTCGCCTGCGGATTTACGTTCATGGCGTTTGTCTCTCGATTCGCGACGCAGGCAGATGCCTCGAGTCGCTCATAAAGGTTATTGGCGATTTCGCTGCCACGCTGGCGCCGGCAGCCGTCGCCAAACCGACCCTCTAGCAGATTATTTATGGGAGCAGGTCGATTTGGCAAACGGCCACTTATCCGTGCCCCGACCGGGCCGGGATCAGCGCCTCGGGGTGCTTGATAAGTATTTCCCGCCACAGGAATTCCTCTGCAGCGGTGTGCGCGCCGACAAGCCGAACGGCAGCGAGAGTCAGATTTGCCGCGGGGAGCACCTCGCTCAGGTCGCTCAACTTTCCGCTTAGCACTGCTTCGCGGGCGACGCTTTCGGGAATCCAGGCGATGCCGACTCCGTTGAGGGCGAATTGCAGCGCGGCCAGCGTCAGCGCCGTCTCAACCTTGCGGCGCACGAATTCTTCGCGCGGAATCCGCGGCAAGACCTCATCGTTGAACATGCGCCCGAGAAAGACGTCGCTTGGATAGGCGATGACCGGCAACTCGCCGCGGGCGTAGGAGTCGTTAAGGAGACCCAGGCGGTCAGCGGCGAACACCGGTATGAAGCGCTCGGTTCCGAGTTGCACGCGCTCAAGAAACACGCCTGCGTCCGCGGCAGCCTCGGCGCTCGACTGGTAGTTGATCAGCAGATCGGCCTGCTTGGCCATCAGCAGCGCCATGCACTCCTCGCGGTTCGCACTGCGGAGCCTGACGCTCACATCGATGCGCTGCGACAGTATTTCCACGATCGCCGGCGTCCGCGTGGCGGTGATCGAATGCTGGCTGGCGATGATGATGCGGTTGTGAGCCTCGCGGCCCTGACGGCGCAGCTCGTAAAGCAAATCCTTCATTTGCGTAACAAGGCGCCTGATCTCTGCTTCGTGGTTCGAGATCGGGGGTTTGAGTCCGATCGGCTTGCGGTCCCGATCGAACAGTTCCGCGCCGACATAGTGCTCGATCGCCCGGATGCGACGCGAGAAAGCCGGCTGAGTGACGAATCTGCGCCGCGCCGCCGCGTTGAAGGAGCCGGTTTCAATGACGGCGACGATGTCTTCCAGCCATTCGAGCCGCATAAGGCCTCCTATTATGCAGAAGAGGCATATTATCTGTTCAAGTTAGCATTTGATCAATGCGTTGAACCGCGTAACTTTCAGAACACGCAACTCGTCAGGACGCCGTGGTCAGATGCATCTCGCTCGTTTTCCCCGCATTTTCCTCGCGCATCTCCCGACCCCCCTGGAGTTCATGAGCCGCCTGACGGCGGAGCTCGGCGGACCTGAAATCTGGATCAAGCGGGACGACTGCACCGGCCTTTCGACCGGTGGAAACAAGACGCGCAAGCTCGAATTCCTGATGGCCGAGGCCGAGGCGCAGCGCGCCGACGTCGTCATGACCCAGGGCGCGACCCAGTCGAACCACGCCCGCCAGACCGCAGCCTTCGCGGCCAAGCTCGGCATGCAGTGCCACATCCTGCTGGAAGATCGGACCGGATCGAACGATCCGAACTACAAGGAAAACGGCAACGTTTTCCTCGATTACTTGCACGGCGCAACGACGGAGCCGCGGCGCGGCGGCCTCGACATGAATGCGGAGATGGAGGCGGTTGCCGACAAGCTGCGCGCCAACGGAAAGAAGATCTATACAATCCCTGGCGGCGGCTCCAACCCGACCGGTGCGCTCGGCTACGCCAACTGCGCGCTTGAGCTCGTCAACCAGGCGAATGAACGCCGGCTTGTCCTCGACCACATAGTGCATGCCACGGGCAGCGCCGGGACCCAGGCCGGCCTCGTCGTCGGCCTGAAGGCGATCAACGCGCAGATCCCGTTGCTCGGCATCGGCGTCCGGGCGCCGCGGCAGAAGCAGGAGGAGAACGTCTACAATCTTGCCGTCGCGACAGCCGAAAAGCTCGGATGCCCGGGCATCGTCGAACGCAGCGACGTCATCGCCAACACCGACTATGTCGGGGAGGGCTACGGGATACCCGCGCCGTCGACGATCGAGGCGATCGAGATGTTTGCGCAGCTGGAAGGCATTCTGCTCGACCCGGTCTATTCGGGCAAAGGCGCAGCTGGACTCATCGATTTGGTCCGAAATGGCCATTTCAGAAAGGGCGAACGCGTCGTATTCTTGCATACGGGCGGTTCCGCGGCGCTGTTCGGTTACACGAATGCATTTGCGTTCAATCAGGCCGCCGCGCCGGTCGCTGCTGAGTGAGGTTCAACGTATTGACCGCGCCAAGGCAGTTCAAAGGGGCGTTCACGCAGCAGGAACCGATTGGCGACGCGGCGATTGCCGCCGCCGTGGACGTCATGAAGACGGGACGGCTGCATCGCTACAACACGCTCGGCGGAGAAGTCTCGCAAGTTGCGCAGTTTGAAGCGGAATATGCCGCCTGGCAGGGTCAATCCTACTGTCTGGCCTGCGCCTCCGGCGGCTATGCCATGCACATCGCGCTGCTTGCGGCGGGAATGCGGCCCGGCGAGCCGGTGCTCACCAACGCTTTCACGCTGTCGCCCGTGCCGGGCGCGATCGCCAATGCTGGCGGCAGGCCGGTCCTGGTCGAATGCACGCGCGACCTCGTCATCGATCTCGATGACCTCGATGCCAAGGCGGCGCGGAGCAAAGCGCGTTTTCTGCTGCTGTCGCATATGCGCGGTCATATCGCCGACATGGACAAGATCGGGACTATCATCGATGCGCACGGGATGACCCTGATCGAGGATTGCGCGCATACGATGGGCGCGTCCTGGAACGGCGTGAGAAGCGGTAATTTCGGGCTCGCCGGCTGCTTCAGCACGCAGACCTACAAGCACATGAATTCGGGCGAGGGCGGCCTGCTCACCTCGAACGATCCCGCCTTCATGGCGCGCGCGATCATCCTTTCCGGTTCCTACATGCTCTACGAGCGGCACGGCGCAGCGCCTGACGCCTCGCATTTCACGGATATCCGGCTGGATACGCCGAACTGTTCCGGCCGGATGGACAATCTGCGCGCCGCGATCTTGCGCCCCCAGCTGGCGGAGCTCGACCGCAACATCGCGCGCTGGAACGATCGCTACCGGACGCTGGAAAAGGCGTTGGGCAGATCAGGGTTCTTCCACTTGCCGGAGCGCCCGAAGGCCGAGAGTTATGTCGGCAGCTCCATCCAGTTCCTGCTCGAGGGAATTTCACAGGACTATGCGCAGGCCTTCGTCGCCGCAAACACGGCGCTCGGCGTCGAGCTGAAATGGTTTGGTGCAGAGGAGCCGGTCGCGTTCACCTCCAATCATCACAGCTGGCGCTATTTGGAGCCGCAATCGCTTCCGCGAACCGACGCGGTTCAGTCGGGCCTTTTTGACATGCGTATCCCGCTGACATTCTCCCTCGTCGACTGCGCCCACATAGCGGAGATCATCGTCCACTGCGCCGAGCGGCTCCGCCTGAAAGGGGCGGCCTGATGCTCGAGGCGCGGGCCAGGCGGCGCATCGGGATCATTGGGGGCATGGGCCCCGAGGCGACAGTGCTGCTGATGCAGCGCATCATCAAGGCGACGCCCGCCACCGACGATGCCGATCACGTGCCGATGCTCGTCGACAACAACCCGCAAGTGCCGTCACGGATCGCAGCGCTGATCGAAAAGCGAGGCGACGATCCCGGTCCGGTTATCGCGGCGATGGCGCGGAACCTGCGAGCCTGGGGCGCCGAGGCGCTCGCGATGCCGTGCAACACCGCGCATCATTTCGCCGACGAGATACGCGCCGCGGCGACAATCCCGTTCCTCGACATGGTTCGGCTGTCGGTCGACCGGATTGTATCCGAAGCCGGTTCGGGGACACGCATCGGCATGCTTGCGTCACCGGCGGTGCGGATCGCCGGCGTGTTCGACAAGGCATTCGGCGCATCGGGGCCGGAGCTGGTCTATCTGGACGACGACGGACCGCTGCTCGATCTGATCAGGCACATCAAGACACGCGGCGGCGACGAGGCGGCACGCCGCGAACTCGGACGGCTCGCGAAGAAACTTGCTCGACAGGGCGCTGATTTGCTGCTCGTCTCGTGTTCCGAGCTTTCGCTGGTGTCCGATGCGCTGCCCGGCTCCGTTCCGTCCCTCGACACGATCGATGTGCTGGCGGAAGCCTGCGTCGCATTTTCGATCGAGGCACAGATCTTGCGAAGGTGGGATCGAATTGCTGGGCGGTCGGCTGGGCGGGAGACGATCGCTGCAGATTAACAACGAAACGCCGCGTCAAACACAATGAGTGGGAGAGTGGAATGATCAAGTCAGTACTAACCGGTGTAATCGCGGGGACAATGACCGTGCTCATGGCCGGCTCCGCGATGGCCGAAAAGATCATTATCGGCCATTTCGGCAATCCAACGCCAATGCAGCTCCTGGCATCGTCCGATGCCATCCAGAAAGCAACGGGCTGGGACGTGGAGTGGCGCAAGTTCGCCGCCGGGACCGACGTCATCGCCGCGATGGCATCGGGCGACGTCGTCCTCTCCGAACTGGGCTCCTCGCCGCTGGCGATCGCGGCCAGCCAGGGCGTCGATCTTCAGTTGATCTCATTCTCCGATGTCATCGGCAAGGCCGAGTCGCTAATCGTCAGCAACGATTCCGGGATTTCTTCGCTGGCTGACCTCAAGGGAAAGCGTGTTGCGGTTCCCGTCGGCTCCACGGCGCATTTCTCGCTGATGGGCGCGCTTCAGCATGAAGGCATCGACCAGAACGACGTCACCATCATCAGCATGCCGCCGGATCAGATTGCCGCCGCATGGGGCCAAGGTGCGATCGACGCTGCGTGGATTTGGCAGCCTGTCCAGTCCGAGATCCTGAAGACCGGCAAGCTGCTGATCGGTGCTGACCAGACCGCTGAATGGGGCTTCCCGACCTTCGACGGCTGGGTGGTGAACCGCGAGTTCGGAGCGGCCAACAAGGACAAGATCGTCGCGTTTCTGAAAGAGGTCGAAAGGGTCAACCAGATGTACCTGAAGGACCCATCGGCGTGGACGGTGGACAGCGAACCGGTGAAGACGCTTGCCGCCGCGACCGGCGCGGATCCGGCGCAGGTCCCGGGTATCCTGGAAGGGTTCACGTTCCTGCCACTGTCGGTGCAGGTCACCGATACATGGCTCGGAGGCGCGGCCAACACGATCAAAGGCACCGCCGATTTCCTGAAGTCCGCCGGGCGTATCGATAAGGTAGCGGATGACTACACCCCCTTTGTGAATGCCGATTATGCGAAGGCGGCCGCCCAATAGGGATGATGCCTTTTTCCCCGGGCCTGGTTTCCGGGCCCGGGGGAGCCAGCGAGACGGGATGATATGCCTCTGCAAATCAAGGACGCCTCGGTTGTCTTCCCGGCCAAGGATGGCCGTTCATCGGTCGCGGCGCTCCAGAGGATCGACCTGGCGCTTGACGAGAGCGACTTCGTCGTCGCGCTCGGCGCTTCGGGATGCGGAAAATCGACGTTGCTCAATCTCATCGCCGGCTTTCTTTCGCCGACGAGTGGAGAGATCCTGCTGGATGGCCGCAAGGTCAACGGCCCCGGAGCCGACCGGTCCGTCGTATTCCAGAAGCACGCCTTGATGCCGTGGCTGAATGTTCGCGACAACGTCGCCTTCGGCCTGAAGCTGCAGGAGCGATCCGAAGCGGAGCGCTACAAGATCGCCAACGAGTTCATCGCACTGCTCGGCCTGACCGGGTTTGAGGAGTTGCCCATCTACTCGCTCTCTGGCGGCATGCAGCAACGCGTCGGCATTGCGCGCGCGCTGACTTGCGATCCGCGGGTTCTGCTGATGGACGAGCCGCTCGGCGCGCTCGATGCTCTGACGCGCGAGAAGGCGCAGGAGCTGATCCTGAACATCTGGGAGAGCACCAAGAAAACCGTCTTCTTCATCACCCACAGCGTGGAAGAAGCGCTGTTCATGGGAACCAAGCTCATCGTGATGTCTCCGCGTCCGGGCCGCATCACTCATCGCTTCGACCTGCCGTTCTCGGGCCAGTTCATCGGCGGCGCGAAGGCGCGCGAAGTGAAGGCGTCGGCGGATTTCATCAAACTGCGCGAGGAGGTGCTGAGCATCATCTTCGCTGACGAGGAGGCGTTGGCATGACTGAAAGCGTTCATCCAATCGCCCGGCCGGCGTCCGAAGGGTGGCTTGCGCGGCTTTCCAAGGCGCGTGCGACCAAGCCGGGCGAGGTCTATGGCGTTCCTGGCCAGGGCGACACGAGGTGGCTCAGCATAGCGACGATCGCCCTCCTGATTGCCGTATGGTGGCTGTTCACTTTCATGGGGTGGGTCAAGCCGCTCTTCGTGCCTTCTCCAGCTGCCGTGTTCGAGAAGTTCATCGTCACCTGGAACAACGGCTTCACGGGCACGCCGTTTTGGGAGCACATCGCGATTTCGACGGCGCGTGTGTTCGGGGCGTTTTTGCTTGCGACTGCCATCGGTGTTCCGCTCGGCTTGGGCATGGGCATGAGCCCGGCCATACGCGGCATCTTCGATCCGCCGATCGAGTTCTACCGCCCGATTCCGCCGCTTGCCTATCTGCCGCTGATGATCATCTGGTTCGGCATCGGCGAAACGTCGAAGGTGCTGCTGATCTTTCTTTCGGTGTTCGCGCCGGTGGCGCTCGGCGCGCGTTCCGGGGTCAAATCGGCGGCGATCGAGCAGATCCATGCCGCCTATTCTTTCGGCGCCAGCCGATGGAAGGTGATGCGACATGTCATCTTGCCGTCGGCCATGCCCGAGATCCTGACCGCGATGCGGATCGGCATCGGGTTTGGCTGGACCACGCTTGTGGCGGCAGAGATGGTGGCGGCGACCAAGGGCATCGGCTACATGGTGCTGTCGGCCTCGCAGTTCCTTCAGACGTCGACCGTTATCATGGGGATCATCGTCATCGCGGCGATTGCCTACGCCTTCGACATGCTGATGCGTTTTGTCGAGCGCAAGGTCGTGCCCTGGAAGGGCAAAGTGTAATCCGTTTCATCGACAGCCCCGTCCTATGGCGCCTTCGCGCCCAGAGATTTCGATGCCTCGCAAGTATCTGAAGAAGGCAGTCAAGACGGCCGCCAGCGATTCCGCTTCCGTGACCGAAACGGTGCAGGCAATCCTGAGCGACATCGAGAAAGGCGGCGAGGCGGCGGCCAAGGCCTATGCCGAGAAGTTCGACCGCTACACCGGCGACCTGATCGTCACCGGTGAGGAGATCGAGAAAGCGTCCCGAGGACTGCCAACGAAACTGAAGGACGACATCCGGTTCGCGCACGACAATGTGCGCAAGTTCGCCGAAGCCCAGCGAGACAGTCTGTCCGATGTCGAGGTTGAGATCGTTCCGGGTCTTGTCGCCGGGCAGAAGCTGATCCCCTGTCAGGCGGCCGGTTGCTACGTGCCGGGCGGGCGCTACAGCCATGTCGCCTCGGCCATCATGACGGTGACGACCGCGAAAGTGGCTGGATGTCAGCACATTGCAGTCTGTTCCCCGCCGCGCTCGGATGTCGGCATCAACCCGGCGATTCTCTTTGCCGCCGACCTTTGCGGCGCGGATGCGATACTCGCTGTGGGCGGCGTGCAGGGGGTGGCCTCAATGGCTTACGGTCTGTTCGGTCTGCCGCCGGCGGATATTCTCGTGGGCCCGGGCAACCAGTTCGTCGCCGAAGCCAAGCGGCTTCTGTTCGGCCGTGTCGGCATCGACATGTTCGCCGGCCCGACCGACAGCCTCATACTCGCTGACGGCGATGCCGATGCGGAAATCGTCGCGGCCGATCTCGTCGGTCAGGCTGAGCATGGCGGCAATTCACCGGTGTGGCTGGTGACCGACAGCGCCGAGCTCGCAGAGACAGTGATGGCGGCTGTCCCGCGGCTGATCGAAGCGCTACCCGATCTGAACCGCGCGAACGCGGAGGCGGCATGGCGCGACTACGCGGAGGTCATCCTGTGCGACAATCGCGAGGAAATGGCCGCAACGGCAGATGAGTATGCGCCGGAGCATCTGAGCGTTCAGGCCGCGGACCTCGATTGGTGGCTTGGCCGGCTGCAGTGCTATGGGTCGCTGTTCCTGGGCGAACAGACAACCGTCGCTTTCGGCGACAAGGCGTCGGGGACGAACCATGTGCTGCCGACGTCGGGCGCAGCGCGCTATACCGGCGGCCTCTCGGTGCACAAGTTCATGAAGATCGTGACATGGCAGCGTGCGACGGCCGGCGGCGCCAGGCCGATCGCCGAAGCGACGGCACGCATTTCGCGCCTCGAAGGGATGGAGGGCCACGCCCGCACGGCCGACATCCGCCTGCGAAAATATTTTCCCGGCGAGAATTTTGATCTCTCGGCGACCGACTGAGGCCATGGACCACCTGACATGCACGATCTCGGGGAGCGGCCCGGATTTCGTCCTCGTGCATGGCTATTTCGGCGGCGCGGGCATGTGGGAGCAGCAGCTGTCGGCGTTCGCACAAGACTTTCGCTGCATCGCGCCCAATCTCGCGGGCTTCGGTGACAGCGCGGGATTACCTGCGCCCGATACGATCGAAGGCCACGCCCGCCAGGTCCTGCACACGCTCGATCGGCTCGGCGTCGCGGGCTTTCACCTTCTCGGTCACTCGATGGGCGGCATGGTGGTGCAGCAGATGGCTGCGATGGCGCCGGAGCGGATCGAGAGGCTGGTGCTTTACGGCACCGGCCCTGTCGGATTGCTGCCGGATCGCTTTGAAAGCATCGAAACCTCCAGGCAACGGCTCGCCTCCGATGGTCTCGCTGCAACGGCACGGCGCATCGCGGCGACCTGGTTCGAAAGAGGCGCCGAGGCCGAGGGCTACGCGACCTGCGTCCGCGAGGGAGCCAAGGCAACAATGCAGGCGGCTCTTGCAAGCCTGTCGGCATGGGAGACGTGGGACGGCACGGCCGCGCTTTCGCAGTTCGCCGGGCCGACGCTTGTCGTGTGGGGAGACGGAGACCGATCCTATGGCTGGAGCCAGCCGGAGGCTCTTTGGAGGGGCATACCCGGTTGCCGCCTTGCCGTCGTCCCCGGCTGCGCCCACAACGTTCACATGGAAAAGCCGCAAATCTTCAACGCGATCGTTCGCGACTTTCTGGACGTGAGGTAGACGACATGGCGTCGTCCTATGGCTCCACAAACGCAGGGGAGGCCCGCGATTCATCGGGGCGCCGACCTCTTCGACATGTGCGATTGACGCTAGTTTGAGCACGCCCTTCGGCCTGGATGGAGCGGCGATCGCCTTCATGGCGGTCGCTCTGTTCGTCGCCGCTTTCGTTCGCGGATATTCAGGGTTTGGCTTTTCGGCACTTGTGGTGTCTGCCTCGTCGCTCGTCACCGACCCGCTCCACTTTGTGCCGATCGTCATGTTCTGTGAATTCGGCATGACAGTCCAGCAATGGGCCTCGGTCGGATCCAACGTCGACTGGCGGCGGGTCCGGGTTCTGGCCGTCGGCGCAGTAGCAGGCGTGCCCATCGGTCTCGCCATCATTACGCGGATCGGCGCCGATCCTGCACGCGCAGTAATCGCGATCTACGTTCTCGTCATGTGCGCCGTCATGCTGAGCGGTTGGCGGATGAAGAAGGAGGCAGGTTCAAGAGCGCATCTCATCGCCGGTTTGGCGTCCGGCCTCGCTAACGCACCGGGCATGGGCGGCTTGCCCGTCGTCACGTTCTTCGCAGCTCAGGGCATCCCGGCGGTGACGTTCAGGGCAACCCTGATCGCCTATTTCGCGTTGCTCGATGGGTATTCCGCGCCGTTGATGTGGTGGCACGGCATGATCGGTCGCGACACGTTCATAACCATAGTGCTGGCTTCTCCGATCCTGGCAGCGGGCGTGTGGGTGGGGAGCCGCCACTTTCTGCGCACCGACCCGCAGGATTTCCGTCGCTTCGCCATCGCCCTACTGGCGTTACTCGCCGTGCTCGGCCTGCTGAAATCAGCGCTGTCACTAACGTGAAACTTCATCAATCGCTGCAGTCCGAAAGTCCGCTCCTGGCGATAGAACTTTGTGTCAATGATAATTTGCCGGCCTGGCGAGGTGAGCACAATGTCGGTGGTCATCCCGGGCAGCAGCGCTGCCGATTCTTCATCATCCGGAACAGCGGCGACTTCACCGGCTAAACAAGCCGCAGTCGATGCAATGCGACGTCGCCATCTCACATCCGCGCTCTGCCGTTGGTGAGATCCGGTGTCGGTGGACCCAGCACATAGAAGCTCAGAGGCCCGAAGAGCCACGGTGGCCGACCTCCGAGGCCCAATTCCAGCCCGTCAAACCGATCCGCTAAGAAATGAATGTCCACGCGGAGTTGATCAGTGATGGACTCCGCCAATTGCAGCAGTTCTGCATTCATCCGAGAACCGCGTCCCCACCGAGCCCAATAGCTATCCGGGGCGCAGACAATCAGACAGGGCGGGTTTGCGACGTCGATCGTGTAGCCGAGATTGGCGAGTTCACTCGCAAAGTCCAGCCGATTGGCATCACCGATTGCGCAATATGCGAAGTCCCTCCAGTAGCGCGCGAAGCGGACTGTCGGAGCCGCCGCCGGCTTTTAATTCAATGACTGTCAACCGGTCGCCGACCAATCCCAGGAGATCGATTTCCCAAGCGGGCTGCCCGCTTCTGGTCTCTCTGCCCCACCGGCCCTGTCCGGCTCGGGGCTCTCGGTGGTGGCGGCCTTAAGCCGCGCAAACCATCGGAGAGACGCAATGAAGAACGCTGCCAAGAAGAAATCGAAACCCGCACAAGCCGGCTCAGCAACGCCATCAGCGACGCGTTTCAATCAACAGCCAGAAGTCGCAAGCCGCACCCAGTTGGCGTG
>CAWDTS010000006.1:0-31133 GCA_963805325.1 uncultured Alphaproteobacteria bacterium
AGGAGACTTTGTCGGCGATCACGCTCTGCAAGCTGTTCGCTCGCCCTCTGCATCGCATCCATTATGATATTGGCTTCGATGACGCGCGAGCGTTTAGGCGAGGCAGCCTGCCCGCGCCCGAGTTCTCTCGCCGTCCTAGCCGTAAGTGAAAATGGCGATTCGAGCCTTTGCGCGAAAACGAGGGCGAGGCCGACGGCAAGCAATATTCCAACGATGCTTGCCGCGCTCCACACAAGGAAGGAGCCTCTTAGTGGTGCAGTGGCCAGCGAGACAGGCACAAAAACGTCAATGCGCCAGCCAGAGGTTTCGGATACCGCGGAGGCAAGCAACACAGGCGCGCCGTCACGGGTCGCTTCAATGACCCGGCCCAGCACTCGCTGGCGAACAAGATCAGCGGGGACCTTCGTGCCCGAATAACGATCATTATCTGGCTCCTGAGCAACAACGACGTCGTTGCCATCGCGAATGGTGGCCGCCGAGCCCTCCGGAAGTCGTTCTGTCCTGAGGATCGGAAGGAGGGATTCCGTGAGCAGACCCAAGCTCAGAACGCAGCCAACTTCCCCGTCCTCCAAAATCGGCTTTCGGATGTTGAATACCGGCTTATGTGTGACCAAACTAATGAAGACGTTCGAAATAACAGGTCGCTTCAGTTCAACCGCCTTGCGGACACTCTCGGGATTGCCGTCCAGGGGCGGCTCACTTCCCTAAGGCACGAAGGTATTGACGATCTGCCGGCCGTCATGGTCGACGAGCACGATGTAGCCGTATCCCTGCGTGGCTGCGGTAGCTTGCGCGTAGAACGATCGCCAATCCTGCCGCGCCAGGGAAGGGGACGTGGCGAGCGTCTGCAGCGTAGCGAGCCGCAGGTCAATCTCGCGATCCAGGTCATCGCTTAGGTTGGAGCTGACCTGAAGCATCCGATTTTCGAGCTGGCTACGCTCGAGGTGCGCGCCGCGAAAAAAGCAAAACGCCAAGGAGTGCAATAAGAGGGAACGAAACGGCGCACCCCAAAAAGATGAGATGGGCGCGAACCGATTTCGGCTTCTCAATGCTCATAGGCCAGGCCATCGTCCAGCTCCAACGGGTCGCGGGGAGTTGATGAGCCAACTTAGGTCTAATCGAGATGCGGCGGAAGATGCTCAGTGCTGCCTGGCGTGAGGCGTTCCTATGAACCGAACTGTAGCCGGCATAAGACGATCTCAAGGACGGGATCGGCGAGAGGGTGGTAAGGGGGTCGCTTGTTATGGCGCGAGTTGGACGGACCACACGTCAGCGCGCCGGAGCAAAGGGGTTTTCGGAAGTAAGCTGGTCGAGGGTCAATGCGGAGGCGAATTGACACTGGACTGGTGACCGGCCGGCTTGGTGGCTGATTGTCGGCTTCGGTTGTCGTCGATCGCCGACGCCGAGTGACCGCATGTTCGCTTGGCCTTTGCCGGTTCGTCGCGCCGAGTATGGCACGGTCTCGTTGTTTGCGCCGAAGAGGCCGCCGTTTTTTCGGGCAGCGTTTCCGCGCTTCGGGTCAAGGCGAAGTGGGCAGCCGTCTGTGTCATCTCGGCTAAGTGTCCGAACCCGGACATGCACAGACCTCGCGGGAGAATCCGCGATGCCCCAAGAGATGCGGTCTTGTCGAGAGCGCCGGCGACCTCAATCGGCTCCGCGATCGACTTACACGGCAAGTGGCGGCTCCCCGATCGGCTGGATGCAGCTTTCGTCGTCATTCTTGACGCTGTTCACCCTGCGGCTGACGGCAATCGCCCACATTCGTTCCGCGGTGTGGCTTGAGCAGCCCCCATACAACACAAGCCAAGAAAGGGCTTTCCATGCGCAAACCAATCTTGCTCGCGGTATGGGTCGTCCGCAGCCGCCAGGCTCGACCGGATACCGGCAGGTGGGCCCCATAACGGGATTGTTGGCCTTGGGGTGTCCCTGATGTGGAGGAGAGTCCGTTTTTCGAGAGGAGACGGACGATGCGCAGGCGCAAATGCAGCGAAGAGCAGGTGATCGGCATTCTGAAGGAGCACGATGCCGGGCTATCGACGGCGGAGGTCTGCCCGAGTACGGGGGGACCAACGCGACCTGGTTGTCGGAGTTCCTTCCGACTGGACTTCAGCGCGGGACGGAGCATTGGTGTGTTGGCCCCAAAGATAAGGTGGCTGCGCTTGATCCTCTGATCGCCTTCGCCCGGCTGCAGTCCGGGCTTGTGGCAGTGCGGGGCGCCGCATCGGGCGGTGCCAAAGGAGGATCTCATGACCGCATCTAAGCGAGCGAATCGAGTCGACGGTTCGGGCAGGAAGAAGCCGGCTGCGCGAACCGGAAAGACGCGGGCGACTCCTGTCCCACTCAGGACAGGCCCAAAGCGAGCGGACGGGGAAGAAAAAGGCGGCTCAAAGCGCGCTCTTCTGATCGAGCGGATCAGTCGGCCGGAAGGCGCGCAGATCGACGAGCTGACGAAGGAGCTGGGTTGGCTACCACACACGGTCCGCGCGGCGCTGACCGGTCTGCGGCGCAAGGGCTATGTCATCGCTCGCGAGAAAGTCGCGGGCGAACCTCGGTCTATCGGGCCACTCCGCCTGCAGCGCAGAACAGTCCCGCTTCCAAAAAGGCGAGCAAGGGGGTGCGGACTGCGTCGAAGCGCGCGGCCTGACGAAAGCGCCAAGCAGCGACATCGGCCGTGCGGATATCAACTTCTTCACGGGACCCTGCGTTCGAGGCCGAGATCGAGGCACTGCCCGATCTCGGCCTCGATGAGCTCAGGAGGCTCTGGCAAGAGGTCTACGGCGATCCTCCACCGTCGGCCTTCCGGCGCAAGCTGCTCGCCCGGGGAATCGCCTATGAGCGGCAGGCAAGGCGGTATGGCGGCCTGTCTCCTTCTGTGCGCCGCCGGCTGCAACGTGCAGCCAACGATCTGAGCACCGGCAGGGCGCCAGCTCGAGCCCGAAGCTCAAAGCCGGAGCCCGGCTGGTGCGGGAGTGGAACGGCCGACGCATGTCGTTGACGTCGTGGAAGGCGGGTTCGTCTGGAAGGGCGAGCGCTATCGATCGCTCTCCGTCATCGCCCGCACGATCACCGGGGCGAGGTGGTCAGGTCCCCGCTTCTTCGGATTGCTGGCAGAGCTATGAACCATCACCGCACGCCGGCTCGCCTGCGCGATCTACACCCGCAAGTCCTCCGAGGAGGGACTGGACCAGGCCTTCAACTCGCTGGAAGCGCAGCGGGAGGCCTGCCTAGCCTATGTCACCAGCCAGGCCGGGGAGGGGTGGACAGCTCTTCCAACCCTGTACGACGATGGCGGCTTCTCCGGCGGCAGCATGCAGCGGCCGGCGCTGCAGCGGCTGCTCGCCGACATCGAGCGAGGCAGGATCGACGTGGTGGTCGTCTACAAGGTCGACCGGCTTACCCGCTCGCTGGCCGACTTCGCCAGGATCGTCGAAGCTTCGACGCGAAGGGCGTCTCCTTCGTCTCCGTCACCCAAGCCTTCAACACCACCAGCTCCATGGGCAGGCTGACCCTGAACGTGCTCCTCTCCTTTGCTCAGTTCGAGCGAGAGGTCACCGGGGAACGCATCCGCGACAAGATCGCCGCCTCCAAGAAGAAGGGGATGTGGATGGGAGGCGTGGTGCCGCTCGGCTACGATGCCCGGGATCGCTCCCTGGTGATCAATTCGACGGAGGCGGAGACCGTCAGGACCCTGTTCGACCTCTATCTCCGCTTCCGCAACACGCGTCTGGTGAAGGAGGAGGCGGATCGGCTCGGGACTGCGGACCAAGCAAAGGCCGTCGGAGTCGAACCCTAAGCGCAAGGGCGGGGGCTCGTTCCAGCGCGGCCACATCAACAAGGTGCTGACCAATCCGCTCTACATCGGCGAGATCCTGCACAAGGGAATCCGTCATCCGCTGCCCATAAGCCGATCATCGACCGCGCTACCTGGGATGCGGTGCAGGCGCAGCTGAAGCAGAATGCCGTTATCCGCCGGAACGGAGGACGGCGAGGCAACAGAGCCTTCTTGCCGGACTTCTATTCGATGATGCCGGGGTTCGCCTCTCGCCGAGCCATGCCAACAAGAAGGCCAAGCGCTACCGCTACTACACCTCCCGCGCCGCAAGACCGAAGTGGCGGCTTCCGGCCGAGCCGCTGGAGAAGGCGGTACTTGAGGGCGTGCAGACGCTGCTATCCGATCGGCATCGGCTCTCAAGCGCTCTTCAAGGCCAGGGCTTTCAGGCCCGGGCGTTCGTCGACCACCTGGAGACCGCCAAAGCGCTGGCGAAAGCCTTCAGACCGCTGCGACTTCAAAGCAGCGGGAGATGCTGCTTGCGCTGATCGCCAGGACCATCATCACCGAAGAGCGGATCAGCATCGTGTTGAAAGCGGATGCGATCCGATCGCGGATCGGGATCCGGGACGCGGAAGACAGGGGCCGCACCGGCGACGAACTCGCCCTCGACCTTCCCGTCTCGTTTCGGCGCCGCGGGGTTGAGACAAGGCTGATCATCGGGAAAGCAGGCAGTGCTGTGATCGCTCCCGATACGAAGCTGGTCAGTCTTCTTGCACAGGCGCAACGATGGCTCGGCGAATGCGCGCCGAACGCGAGCTGTCCCTCAACGCCCTTGCAGAGCGGCACGCGTCAATTCCGGTGATATCAGCCGCATTCTTCCGTTCGCCTTCCTTGCGCCCAATGTCGTCGAGGCCATCCTCGACGGGAGGCAGCCGCCTGAGCTGACCGCGGCGCGGCTGAACCGGATGAACAAGCTGCCGCCATCCTGGGCCAGGCAGCGGGACCTGCTCGGTTTCAACTGAACAGGTCGCGGTCCGATCAACCCTCAGCAGTTTGCTTTCGACCGCGTCGGCTCTGGGCGGGTAATTTGTTTGCCGTGCGGCCCGGATTTCACCGATCCGCACGGGACTTTTTGGTCGCCGAAATGGCAAACGGAGACGCTTGCGGGAATTCGCCCAAATTCGGGCCCGACGACAGTCTCCACGGCGCCTTTCGCGAGGAAGCTCCGGCAGAACTCGGGGAACCCCGACACTTCTGCCTGCAGGGCGAATTGGACAGAGGTTCTGAAGAGACTGCGTGGTGGGTCCGCCAGGACTCGAACCTGGAACCAGACGGTTATGAGCCGTCGGCTCTAACCATTGAGCTACGGACCCGAAGCGCGTCGCGGGCAGGCGGCAGCCGCCGGTCCTGCGTTGCTATGCGAAAAGACTGAGCGTCCGGTTACGACGTTCCGTGGGGGCGGGCAAGTCGGAGCGGCGCCGCTGCGCGAACCGGGGCGGCTTTGTCGGCGGTGGGTGAGGTGCGGCCCAAGGATTTCCGGCGTGACGGCGTCTAAGGAGAAGGAACACTTGCCCCGAATCTCCGGAATCGCGCAATTGCCGCAATCTCCGGCGAAGGCGGAGCTGAAGGACGCGAGGAATTGATGATGAGATTTGAAATTCGCGCAGTTGCGCTGGCCGTCGTGTTGGTCATGCCGCTTGGCACGTCGTTGGCCGCGGCGCAGGGCGCCGAGCCCGTGGGGCGCGAGCGCCTGCTGACTGTGGCGGGTGAGGGGACGGTGCAGGCGGAGCCCGACATGGCGCTGATTACGCTCGGCGTCGTCAGCGAGGCGGCGTCCGCCGGCGATGCGCTTGCGGCGAACTCAAAGTCGATGAACGGCATCGTCGCGGCGCTGAAGGACGGCGGCATGGAATCGCGCGACCTCCAGACCTCCGGTTTCTCGGTCGATCCGGTCTATTCGCAGCCGCCGCGCAATTACGACGGCACGGAGCCCTTCAGGCCGGAGATCGTCGGCTACCGTGTCAGCAACAATCTGACGCTTCGCATCCGCGCGCTCGATCGTGTCGGCCCACTCCTCGATCAGGTCGTGACGCTTGGCGCGAACTCTATCTCCGGCCCGACCTTCACCGTGGAAGATCCAACCCCGTTCGAGGACCAGGCGCGGCAGGCCGCAATGCGCGACGCGATCAGAAAGAGCGCGCTCTACGCAGAAACCGCCAGCGTCACGCTCGGGCCGATCTTTCGCATCGACGACGGCTACGTCACGCCGCCGCAGCCGCTGGCGCCGGGCAGGATGATGCGACTGGAGGCTGCCGCGAGCCCTCCGCCGATCGAGAGCGGCCAGCTTTCGTTCGAGGCGCACGTCTCCGTCTCGTGGATGCTCGCGGACTGAGAATCTCCTCTCAGTAGCCCGGCAGCACCAGAACCTTCGGTCGCTCCGGCAGCGTCCTGACCGACACCTTCGTCTCCGGCACGCTCGAAAGCTCCACGTCGAACGCCTCGCCAAGGCGCGCGACGAAGCGGCTGAGCGTCGCCGGTCCGAAATAGTGCATCGGCAGGACGAGCCGCGCTCGCAGCACCTTGAGCGTCTGAAGCATCGCCCCCTGATCCATCGTGTAGGTGCCGTCGACCGGCACCATGACGACGTCGAGCTGGCCGATCGCACCGAGATCCTCGGTCGTCAGCACGTGGTGAAGGTGACCGAGATGGCCGATGCAAAGCCGCGCCACCTCGAAGATGAAGATCGAGTTGCCGTCCGGCTCGCGCCCTCCACCGAAAGTGCGGATGTCTGTCGTCACGTTGCGGATCAGCACGTCGTCGACCTGCAGGTGATGCACCGCCTTGCCGCCTTCCGGGTTCCAGCCGCGCAGCACGTATTCGATGCGCGGGTCGGGATTGTCGGTGTAGTGCGATGGATGCGCGTGGTTCATCGTGACGACGCGCGGAATAACGCCTTGCCCGGCATAGCCGCTGTAGTCGGTGGCGATGGTGACACCGGCCGGGCTCGTGATCAGGAAGGTCGAGTGGCCGACGAAGCGGATCGTGACGTCTTCCGCGACCGGCGCCTCCAGCCCCTCCTGCACGTTCACGTAGGCGACCGGCGCGATCTTCGGCAGCGCCTCCGCGATCGCAAGGCAGCGGCTTTCGGTGGTCACGGCGCGTGCCGGGAACGCGGCGAACGCGATGCAGGCGAAAACGGCCGCGAGCCGGAGCAGCGCAATCATGAGAGGCCTCCGCATGGCGAAGGCATCTTAGCGCGGCCCGACGCCGGCTCAACGACACGCGGCTTGCGCGCGACCGATGCTTTGCCGCCTTCGCCTCCGTTTTCACAAGAAAAGTGATTGACGCAGACGCCGGATTTTCCGGTCTCGCGCGTTTACCAACACGCAACCACTTGCGAGAGGGAGCAAGAGGTAAGGAGATTTAGAATGCGACGATCCGTTTCAGCCTTGGTCGCGGCCGCAATGCTGGCGTCAACCGTTGCCGCCGGAACTGTCCCAGCTCAGGCGGCCACAGTTCGCGTCACCCCGAACGTTGCCGCGGAGTCCACCGCCGGCATCGTAAAAGTGAGCGACAGGCATCGCCACCACCGCCGCCACTATTCCAACTTTCCGTTCTACTTCGCCCTGCCGTTCGGTTTCGCGCCCAGGTACTATTATTCACGGCCCTACTACGGCTCACGGTCCTACTACCGCGACCGCCATTACGACCATCGTTCCCATTGGCGAGGGGGCTATTCCGACAACTCGAACCGATACAATCGAGGCCACATGGACTGCGTGCGCCACTTCAACGGAATAGCCTGCCAGCGCTGACGGCAGGAAATCAGGCGCGTAAGAACTTCGAAACGGCCGGCTCCCGGTGCGGGAACCGGCCGTAAGGTATCGCTACTTAGCCTTCGACAAGGCGGGCAAGGTCGTTGAACGACGAGTCCCACCACATTGTGGGCAGGGCGGCTAGGTCTCAACCTCCGCCCAGAACACGATCAGGCAGGCGCAATCGAGCGGCATTTCCGGATTGGTGTAGATCATGCGCGTATGGCGGCCGCGCTCGGCAAAGACTTCGCTGATGAGATGCGAGGCGCCATTCAGGACCTGAGGCGTGTCGATGAAGCCGGGCGCCACGTTCAGCACGCCCTCAAGCCGGAAGATGCGTTTCACGCGATCGAGGGTGCCGAGGGCCGCCTTGAGCTGCGCCATCGCGTTGAGCGTCCCGAGTTGGCAAGCGCGATAGCCGTCGTCGGCCGAAAGCGCCGAGCCGATCTTGCCCTTGTAGAGAAGTTTGCCGCCGATCCAGGGAAGCTGGCCGGACATGTAGAGAATGCCGTTGACGATGACGAACGGCTCGTAGGCGGCGACGGCGCCGGCTGCCGGCGGAAGTTCGAGCCCGAGCGAGCGCAGTCTCTCTTCGGCGGTCGCGCCGGTCGCTTTCGCAAGCTGCATTGTCGTCCTCCCGTTGGGAGGACTGCTATCGGCTTGTGGGGATTTTGACAACGGATCGCCGGCATGTGGCGGGCGAGAAAGAAGAAACCGTCGCGACGGCCCGAGACGAGAGGGGGGCGGGTGATCGTCTCAGAGGCCGCCGCGACGGCTGTCCGGTGTAACTGACCGGATCTCGTGCGGGCGTCTGCCGCCCGCGTAAGCTTATTCGGCCTGCTGCAACGACTTGGCGCTGACGCCGGCGACCGCAAACGCATCCATGCGCGTCAGGATCGAGGTTGAGCCGATGCGCGTCTCCACGACCATGCTCGGCGTTGCATCAGGCTCGTAGGCGACATCCATGCACTCCGCCTGTGTGTCGCCCTTCGCATCGGCGCAGCCGAGCGGAACCGGCAGATCGCCCTTCATGGCCATCGGCACGCTCACGGCGGCGACGACTGGCATCTGTGCGGCAACGTTGAATGCAGCATCGATCCGCCAGCGCGCGTATCCCGCTTCGTCGGTCGGAAACAAAGTCCCGGCCTGAGCCGCGGTGCCGAGGCTCACGACGACAAGCGTTGCAATTGCGAACACCTTCTTCGTCTGGGTGGCCATTTGACGCTCCATGCATGCCCCTATTGGGCTTTTGTTGCTTACCTACCTAAGCGACTATTGCTTCAAGGTGCTTACGCGCGAGGGCCAAAATTGTTTCGCGGTTGCCCAAATATTGCTTCGATCCGACAGTTAACGAAACAAATGCACTGAAACGCCTGATCACTTGGACACTGCGGAAAAGCTCGGCGTTCGGGTGGCGAGGCGGTAGAAGTCAGCCGGCTACGTAGGGAAGGGGAGCGAATGCGACGATATGCGATCGTTTTGAGCGGACTTGCGCTGGTCCTGGGCGCCGCGTCCTCGGTCAATGCTGCGGAGAACGCTGCGGCCGGCAAGGCTCTGGCGGAGCGCTGGTGCGCCTCGTGCCATCTCGTATCGCCCGACCAGAAAAGCGCGACGACCGAGGCCCCGCCGTTCACGACGATCGCCAAGCGTCCCGAAGAGCAGATCGAGGCGCTCGACACGTTCCTCACCGCGCCGCATCCGCCGATGCCGCCCGTGAGCCTGACGCGGCAGGAAATCCGCGACGTCGTGGCCTATATCAAGAGTCTGAAGAGCTAGCCGCCGAAGCGGGTCGTCAAGCGACGGATGGCGGCGCGCCGTTCTTCTGTTGCTTGGCGGCGATGCCATAAAGGCTGCGACGGCGGACGAGTTCCGCGCGCACGTCGTCAAATGGGATGCCGATGCCGTCGAGCAGGACGACGAGGTTGTAGACGAGGTCTGCCGCCTCCGAGACGGCCGCCGTGCGCTCGCCGCGGATGGCTTCGATGGCGAGCTCGGCCGCTTCCTCGATCATCTTCTTGGCTTGTTGCGGGGCGCCGGCAGAGCGGAGCTTGCATGTGCGCGGAAAGCGCAGAGGTTCGCTCACCACCCGCTTCAGATCGCTCTCAAGCTGGCGGATCGGATCGGTGGAGCCTGATTCCATGCCGGAAGACTCGGCCATCGCGTCCGTCGATATCAGTTTCGTGGCAACGCTGTGTCGCGTGGGACCCTCGCGCTCGCGTTAGTGGGCGACCAGGACGCGAATATGTCCAGCCCAATGCCTAATGAAAGGTTAACGCCCGCCCGCCCACGCCGGCGGCGGGACATCGACGCTGCTTCGCCACGGCTTGATGTCGAGGATCGGCGTCTGGTCCAGGCAATCGAGCGCGTCGACGTCGAGCCGCCCAGTCTTCTGATCGCAGGCGAGCAACCCCACCACGTGCAGCCCGATCGGGTTGGGCCGCACGGGCGTGCGTATCGCAAAGACGCCGGCAGGACCTGGACGATGGCGCGGGGCCTGGATCAGAAGATCGCGCGCCGCGCGGTCGAACCAGGTGAGCACGATGATTGCGCTGCCCGGCGTCAGCTCGCTCAGGCCGAGACGCCACGGCGCGTCGATTTCGATCCATGCCTCGCCGCTGCGTTCGCGCGCCGCGCGCAGATTCTTCGGGCAATCGTCGCGCGTGACCCAAGCCGTTCGCGCCCGGCCGATGAACACGAGCTTTGCGTCGTCGGCGGTGCGCGCCGGGTCGATTGTGGCGCGGACTTCGCCGGGCCGGTCCTTCTGATCGCGGTCTTTCTGGTCCATGACGAGGGCTTAGCGCCGGTTCGCCGCGCATGCCAGGATGCGCGGGCGCGGCAAAAAGGGCTTTCGTGATGCGCGTCGATATCGCCGATCTTGCGCAGCAGTTTCCGGAGTTCTCCTTGGCGGTCGTGGTCGCGGAAGGGCTGTTGCTTCCGTCCGCGCGTTCTGCCGCGCTTGAGACGTTCGTCGCCGACGCGGAGGAGGGCGCCCGCCGCGCCTTCGCTGCCACCGAGCTGTCTGCGATTCCCGGAATCGCGGCTTGGCGGCGCGCTTATCGCGCCTTCGGCATCAAGAAGACGAGCTATCGCTCAAGCGTCGAGCGTCTGATGAAGAATGTGCTCGCCGGCGCGTCGCTGCCGCGCATCAATCCTTTCGTCGACGCCTACAACGCGGTCTCCCTTGCCCACGTCCTCCCCGCCGGTGCGGACGATCTCGATCGGGTCGTCGGCGATCTTGCCTTCCGCTTTTCGCGCCCCGGCGACGACTTCCGCGACATGGGCGCGCTCGACGAAAGCGGTGCGCCGCTCGCCGACCCGCCGAAGCCGGGCGAGGTCGTCTACGCCGAATTCTGAGAAGGTGCTCTGCCGCCGTTGGAACTGGCGCCAGGATGCGCGCTCGGCAATTTCCCCCGCGACCCGCCGCGCGGTCGTCACCTTGCAGGCGAACGGCATCGGGAACGTCGGGAACGCGGCAACCCGGCTCGTGACGCTCCTTACCGCCGAATGCGGCGGGCGCTACGCGGTCACGGTCCTCGAGGCTGCGCACGCCGCCGCCGAGCTCACGCGGCCTTAACAAATGTGCGCCCGGTTGCCCCTCCTTGACGGACCCCTCCTTGACGGGCGCGTGTAACGATATAAAGATATCTCTATATCGTTCTTGGATCGGGGCGCATGGCTTCCACCGTCGACCACGTCGTCAACCAGATGAAGGCCGCTGGCGACGAGACGCGCATCCGCCTGCTTGCGCTGCTTCGGCGCGGCGAGCGCACGGTGAAGGAGCTGACCGAGATTCTCGGCCAGTCGCAGCCGCGTATCTCGCGGCATTTGAAGGTGCTCGCCGAGGCGGGACTTGTCTCGCGCAGCCCTGAGGGGTCGTGGGTTTATTATCGCCTCTCCGACGACGACGCCGACCACGCGGTGGCGGTTGCGATCGTGAAGGAGCTCGACCCGCGCGACGCGCGCCTGAAACGCGACGGCGAGCGCCTGGCGATTCTTCAAAAGCAGAACCGTCAGGTCGCGGAGCGTTATTTCGCCGAGCATGCCGGCCGCTGGGACGCCATCCGCTCGTTGCATGTGCCGGAGCGGCAGGTCGAAGCGGCGATGCTTGAGCGGGCAGGCGAGGGGCCGTTTCGCGCCATGCTCGACATCGGCACCGGCACCGGCCGCATGCTGGAGCTTTTCGCCGGGCGTTGCGAGCGCGCGCTCGGCGTTGACCTGTCGCCGGCGATGCTTGCGGTCGCGCGCGCCAATCTGGAGCGCGCCGCGATCCAGAATGCGCGCGTCAAACTCGGCGACGTCATGAACCTACCGGTCGTTCGCGACAGCTTCGACCTCGTCATCATCCATCAGGTGCTGCACTTCCTCGACGAGCCGGCGCACGCCATTGCCGAAGCCGCCGCGGCGCTTTCCGCCGGTGGTCGGCTCATCGTGGTCGACTTCGCACCGCATGAGCTCGAGGATCTGCGCGAGGCGCAGGCGCATCGACGCCTCGGCTTCAGCCGCGCGCAGATGAAGCAGTGGATCGCCGCGAGCGGGCCTCAAGGTCGAGGCGGCGGAAGATCTCGCGCCCGAATCGCAATCGGGCGGGCTGACCGTCACCATCTGGACCGCTCTCGACCGGCGCGCATCCGCGGCCGACCGTGGCGCGACGGGAGCACGGCTGTGAGCGGCGCCGATGCGACGCCGGCGCGACTGCCGGAGATTTCCTTCGAGTTCTTCCCGCCGAAGACCGAAACACAGGCCGCGTCGCTCGATGGCACGGTGCGCCGCCTCGCGCGCTTCCGGCCGCGCTATGTGTCCGTGACCTACGGCGCCGGCGGGACGTCGCAGGAGCGCTCGCTCGGTACCGTCAGGCGCATGCACGAGTTCGGGCTTGCGACTGCGGCGCACATCACCTGCGCCGGCGCGCCGCGCGACTCGCTCGAAGAGACGATCGGCTGGTTTCGTAAGCTCGGCATCGAGCGCTTCGTGGCGCTTCGTGGCGATCCGCCCGGTGGGCTCTCGGAGCCGTACGCGCCGCATCCGTCGGGCTTTCGTGACACCGCCGACCTCGTGGCGGCGCTGAAGCGCGCCGGCGCGGCCGAGGTCTCGGTCTCAGCCTATCCCGAGCGCCACCCCCACAGCCCCGACTGGGAGACGGAGATCGAGGTTCTGAAGCGCAAGGTCGATGCGGGTGCCGATCGCGCCATCACGCAGTTCTTCTTCGACAACGACAGCTTCGACGCCTACCGCGAACGCGTGCGCCGCGCCGGAATCGACATACCGCTCGTCCCCGGCATCATGCCGATCCACCGCTTCACTGCGGTCCGCGATTTCGCGAGGCGCTGCGGCGCGACGATTCCTGAACGGCTCGCGCGCCGCTTCGATGGCCTTGGCGCCGACTCCGAGACGCATGGGCTTGTCGCGGCGGCGGTCGCAAGCGAGCAGATCGCCGACCTTGTCGCACGCGGCGTCGAGGCACTCCACATCTACACGTTGAATCGCGCCGAACTCACCGAAGCGATCTGCCGTGTTCTGGGAGTGGAGTCGGAAGCGGGGGTTGCCGCTTGCGCCGCCTGACGCGGCGCGCCTCAGAGAACCCCGAAGATAATTGCTCCGATGAAAACGAACGCGGCGCAAACCGCGACGATATTCAGAGGACGTATGAAGGTCATCGGGTGGCCTCCCTCTGCTTCAATGGACGCATAATAACGCCGATGCGGCGCAATCAGAACAGGAAATATGTGTTGCACTGCGAAAGCTGCCAAGTGCCGGTAAATTTCGACTTCAGTTTTAACCAAACGTATCAATTGCTTAACCACGAAATAGTGGGCGGAAATCGCTCCACAGTTGCTTGATCTGCTGTGCACTGCAGGATTCTCAGCAAGCCCCGCATCTCGGTGGCCCGAGGGTTTCCGATTTCTTTGCCTTTTCCAAAGGTTGGCAGTCGGGAGAGCGGCGGCAATGACGCCGCGATTGTGCCCTCGGCGCCTTGGCTCCTCGGCGCGGATATCGTGTCCGAACTGTGGCGAGGCACAGGTGTCACGACCACCCGCAATGATCGATCTCGACCTTGTCAGCGTTCTTCGATCCATTGATGTTCGGGCAAGTGGGTGATTGCCCGAAGTGCGAAGCGGTTCGGCGGCGGGCGGGCCGGTGAAGAGGAGACCGACCAATCGACACGTTCCAATCCGGGCAGCGGGCAGCGCTCGCCTTGCGCCCAGACTCTCCCGTCTACTGCTTTCGCCCGCAAGTGCTTGCGGCTGACGCACGCGCGTTCGTGAACGCCTTCCCCGGCAAGACCGCCTACGCGGTCAAGACGAACGGCGAGCCCTTCGTGCTGAAGACGCTGGCGGAGGCCGGGATCAGAACGTTCGACGTGGCGAGCCCCGGCGAGTTCGCGGCGGTGCGCGCGGTCGCACCGGGCGCGGAGCTTCTCTACATGCACCCCGTCAAGGCGCAGACCGACATCCGGTTGGCGCTTGAGCACTATGGCATACGTGTGCTTGCGCTCGACCATGAAGACGAGATCGCAAAGGTGCTTCGCATCGTGCGCGCGCTCGACCTCGATCCGGCCGAGATCACGCTCTTCGTGCGGCTGAGGACGAAGGGGCCTGCCGCCTACGAGCTGTCGCGAAAATTCGGCGCGGCGCCATCGCATGCCGTCGAGCTGCTTCAGCGCATCGACAAGATCGGCTTCCGCTGCGGGCTCTGCTTTCACGTCGGCAGTCAGATCGAAGACACCGAGGTCTACCAAAAGGCGCTCGCCTCCGCGGACTGGGTGAGGAACCGCGCCGGCGTGACACTCGCCGGCCTCGATGTCGGCGGTGGCTTCCCGGCGCGATACGGGCACGATCCGCGCCGCCCTGCGCGCGCCATTCCGAGCCTTTCCGATCTCATGACGGAAGTCCGCGCGGCGATCGAGGAATGGGGCTTCTTCGACATGCCGCTCATCGCCGAGCCCGGCCGCGTCATCGTCGCGCGCTCGCTCTCCGTCATCGTGCGCGTGCTCCTGAAAAAGGGGAGGCGGCTCTACATCAATGACGGCATCTGGGGCTCGCTTTCCAATTCCTGGACCGGCAAGATCACGCTTCCAGCGCAGCTCATTCTCGATCCGGCTCGCCGCAGGCGAAGCGGCAATCCCGACAAGCTCGTCGCGTTTCGCGTCTGCGGCGCGACCTGCGATTCCGTCGACATCCTGTCGCGGCCGTTCTGGTTGCCGGAGACCGTCGACACGGGCGACTGGATCGAGATCGGTCACATCGGCGCTTACAGCCTCGGCCTGCGCACGCACTTCAATGGCTTCTATCCCGACACCTTCGTCGAGGTGACGACGCCGTTCGAGGCTGAGAACGCGGAGGGCTTTGCCGCGATCGAGACGATGGCGGACTAGGAGGTGAGGATGAAGAGGATTGACCAGGCGAAGGCGCCCGTCTCCCGCGGCACGCGCTATCCCGCGCCGTTCGACGAGCCGTGCCGCGCCCGCGCGCGCATCAAGCTCGGCGACGCCGCGGGGCTCGATCAGTTCGGCGTCAATCTGTTGCGCCTGCCGCCCGGCGCCTGGTCGAGCCAGCGCCACTGGCACGTGCTAGAGGACGAATTTGTCTATGTCCTGGAGGGTGAGGTCGTGCTCGTGACCGATGCCGGCGAGGAAACGCTGAGAGCGGGCGAATGCGCCGGCTTCAAGGCCGCCGATCAGGACGGTCATCACCTTCAGAACCGCTCTGGAAGCGATGCGCTTGTTCTCGAGGTCGGAAGCCGGCGCGCGGGCGAGGTGGCGCACTATCCCGACATCGACCTGCAGGCGACGGGCACAAAGTATCTTCACCGCGACGGCACGCCTTATCCCGATACGCCGCGCACCGCCTGAAGTGCCGCTGGGCAACACCCTTCCGTCCAGCGCGCTTGTCCCGGATGCGGGCCTCAGGCAGGCTCGGTGAAAAGGATGAGGAATGCCGAGGCCATCGCGCGTCCGTCGTTCTTTCGCGTCGAAGATGGCGGCCGCGCTCGCGCCCGCCGCCGCGTTTCTGATTGCTCCAGCTGTCGCGGCGGAGTTTTCGACGGGCGGCTACTCCTTCTCCGACGAGCTTGGCGACTTCCGCCTCCTCTCCGCCACGGGCACCGGCACCGCCGACGATCCTGTCGTGGTGACGGAGGAACTGGTCGAGGTCGCTCCGATCACGCTCGTCATCCGCAACCGCGACCGCTTCCGCAGGCAAAGCGCGTTCGGACAATCTGAGCTCCACCTCGTGAAGCGTGTCGTCAATCGCTCGGAGCGCATATGGGCTGGGTTCGAGCTTGAGCTTCAGGAAATTCTCGGCAAGCCGAGCGACTACGGCGACGGGCTTTCCTTCAAGCAGTTCGCCGCTGAGGCGGGAGATGTCTCCTCCGATGTCTTCGCCAGGAACCAGCGCATGTTCGAGCCGGCCGACCGGATCGAGTTCCTCGACGGCCACGTCGATCCGGGCGAAAGCGCGATGTTCCGCGTGACGATCACCGATCCGACGCCGACCGCAGAGTACTATCTCGTGCAGGATCCGAAACTCCTGTCGGCCGCGCTGCCGCAGACAGGCCGAAAGCGTTGCCGCGCGATAGCGGTCCTAAAAGAGCAGCGGCACAGTCGCCGCCAGGAGGACGCCCATCGCGACGTTGAAGATGCGAAGCGCGCGATCGGTGCGGAGCAGGGACTGCATCGCCGCGCCGAAGCCGAGCCAGAGCAGCATGCAGGGCGTTCCGGCGACGATCTCGATTGCCGCGAAGATCGCTGACTGCACGATCGGCGCCGGGCCATTGGCTTGAATGAAGCTCACGGCGCCGGCGCAAATCAGCCAGGCCTTCGGGTTTGCCCACTGGAAGAGCGCGGCGCCGAAGAATCCGATCGGGCGGTCCGTTGCGGCCGATTCGCTCCGGTGCGCCGTGGCGATTTTCCAGGAAAGCCACAGAAGCACCGCGATTCCGGCCGCTCTCAGCGCGAGAAGCGCTCGCGGATTTTCGACGAGCGCCGTCCCGGCGGTGCCGGTCAGGAGCATCAGCATGAACGCGAACCCGAACGCCACGCCGAAAAGGTGCGGTAATCCGCGGCGGATGCCGACATTCGCGCCGGTCGCCGTGAGCATCACGTTGTTCGGCCCCGGCGTGACGGTGGTCACGACCGCGTAGACGGTGAAGGCGATGAGGGGCTCGAAATTCATGACGGCGGCGCATATAAGTCAGCAAGACTGACCCATATGCCTCCCGACTGATTGTCGCAAGGGCAACGAAATCCGCCGCGATACGTATCTGTAGGTCGAGCCGCGCCGCGTGTCCTCCCGGCGGCGCAGCAGGAGCGATCCCCGATGAAGTCCGCGATGACGATCTCAGTCCTGGTCGGAGCGCTGGCGCTGGCGCAGTCTCTCGATTTCGCCGCGGCGCAAACAGATGCGCCCGCTGCGCCTCCCGCGGCGGCCACCCCCGATGCGCCCATTCCGGAAGCGCCGCTTGCGCCCGAAACGGCGACGGTCCGCGTCACGGTGGAGAACGTCAAATCCGACGCCGGCACGATCTGGGTCGCGCTTTGCACGACCTCGCTCTCGGTCGAAGGCTGCCCCTATCAGTCGAATGCTCCCGCCACCGTCGGAACGACCGAGGTGATCTTCTCCGACATTCCGCCCGGCACCTATGCCATCGCCGGCTATCACGACCAGAACGGCAACAACATCTTCGACAAGTTCCTGGGAATGCCGCGCGAGCCCTACGCCATCTCGGGCACGGCTGGTGACGAACTCGTCCCGAGCTTTGCGGATGCGGCGCTTGAGATAAAGCCGGGCGAGAACGACTTCACGATCCGTCTGAAGCGGCTCGGCGGATGAGCGAAGCCCGCTTCCGCGTCGTCGCGAAAGCGGGCCGGGGAGTAGGGCTTTGAAGGCCCTCAGATCGCGTAGGACTGAAGCGGCGCGAAGCCGTTGAACGCCACCGACGCGTAGGTCGTCGTGTAGGCTCCCGTCCCCTCGATGAACACCTCGTCGCCGATCGTCAGCGTCAGGGGAAGGTCGTAGGGCGTCTTCTCGTAGAGCACGTCCATGGAATCGCAGGTCGGCCCCGCGACAACGCAGGGGCCTACCGCATCGTGGTCGTGCGGGGTCTTGATCGGATAGCGGATCGCCTCGTCCATGGTCTCCGCCAGTCCGCCGAATTTGCCCACGTCGAGATAGACCCAGCGCACCTTGTCCTCGCGCGACTTCTTGGAGATCAAAACGACCTCGGCCTTCAAGACGCCGGCATCGCCGACCATACCGCGGCCGGGCTCGATGATCGTCTCGGGGATGCGGTTGCCGAAGTGGCGTCGCAGCCCGCGGAAGATCGCGCGGCCATAATCGTCGGCCGCCGGCACGTCCTTCAGGTAGCGGGTCGGAAAGCCGCCGCCGAGATTCAGCATCTGCAGCTGCATGCCGCGCTCGGAAGCCGCCCGGAATACGCTCGCGGCATCGCGGAGAGCACGGTTCCACGCCTTCAGGTCGGTCTGTTGCGAGCCGACGTGAAAGGAGACGCCGTGCGGCATGAGCCCATGCGCTGCCGCATGCGCCAACACATCGACGGCTTCGCTCATCACGCAGCCGAACTTTCTGCTGAGCGGCCACTCGGCGCCCACGCCGTCGGTGAGAATTCGGCAGAAGACTTTCGCGCCGGGCGCGGCGCGGGCGATCTTCTCCACTTCCTCCACGCAGTCGACGGCGAAGAGCCTGACGCCGAGCGCGAAGGCGCGCGCGATGTCGCGCTCTTTCTTGATGGTATTGCCGTAGGAGATGCGCTCCGGACCGGCGCCCGTCGCGAGCACCATTTCGATCTCGGCGACGGAGGCGGCGTCAAAGGCCGAGCCGAGAGAAGCGAGGAGGGAGAGCACCTCCGGCGCGGGATTGGCCTTCACCGCGTAAAAGATGCGGCTGTCCGGCATGACGCGGGCAAAGGCATCGTAGTTTTTGCGGACGACTTCGAGGTCGACCACCAGGCACGGGCCCTCGGGTCGTCGCTCGTTCAGGAACGAGCGGATACGGTCGGTCATCATCAGACGAGTGTCCCATCTCCAAGCGTTGCAGCCCGGGAGTCCTGCGCCGGCCGCCGCCCGCGATGGAAACGGGTCGGTAGCCCCTGGATCCCCCAACCGGCAAAAGGCCGGGTGGTTCGCGCCGAACGGCTCCATGGGAACGGACGAGTCCGTACCTGTAAGCCATCGCTTGGATTGGGGAAGCCCCGCTCCGCACGTCCGGCAAAGAGAGTGTGTGCCTCTTCAGTGTCGCCGGCCTTTGGAGGGTCGGCAGAGACCAAAAAAGCCCGCCACCGTCGTTGCTTTAAGCCACCCGTTCAAACCCTTGGGCGACCACAGGCACGTGCGAATTTGGGCAAGGCGCGATGTATGCTTTTCGTTTTGACGATGCAAGGGGAAAGTAGTGCGCATCGACGCTTGCGTCGCATTTCTGAGTCGCTTGACCTATGCCCGACCGTGTCGCCGACAATAATCTCGACCTGCTCGCGTCCATCGTTGACCGTCTGGCGGAGGCGGGCATCGAGGTGCTGGTCTTCGGTGGCTGGGCGGAAGAGCTCACCGGTTTGTCTCCGCCGCGCCCGCACCGTGACATCGATCTCCTCTTGCCTGCGCCGTCCTTCGCGGCGGTCGACCGGCTTATCGCTGCGGATCGCTCGAGCGAGATTCGGGGCAAGCGCTTTGCCCACAAGCGGGCTCTTCGGATCGGCGACATCGCCGTCGAGATAACTCGCGTCGACCGCGGTGCCGAAGGTCCGGTCACGCTCTTCTGGGGAGACACTCCGTTCCGGTGGCTGGCTCCGCTTGGTGAGCCTGAGCCGGTCCGCACGGCGGTCGGGTCCTTCGCGGTGGTCTCGCGGGACAATCTGGTCCGCTACCGCGCGCTTCACCACACGACGCAGCCGTGGCGGTGGCGCGACCCTGCTTCACGTCTAAATCCCAGCGCTGCCGCGCTGTTAGGCGACCCCGCCGGAGAAAAAGGTTGAGAAGAAAGCAGAAAAAAGAAGGGGCGGCTGGAGCCGCCCCCTCCGATCGCCCCCCGATCGGACAAAGTCAAGATTCTGGTTCAATCCCCGCGCGCTCAGATTGAGCGTCGCGTCGAGGTCATTTCTACATCAAGGGGATTGCAGAGTCCCATCCATCTCTCTGTCGACGAACCAATTTCCGGAGATGTGCCCGGCCGGCAACACTGTGGGTTTGCGGCCGCAAGCTCGATCCTACCGGCCCGCGCGTTGGAGTGGCGCACTTCTTTCCAAGCGATGAACGCAGCATCGGCGCTGAGCGCCTACATCGTTCAAGACTCGATCATGCCGGGAACGAAGCGGCGACGAATCAGCGAGCCTGTGGATATTCTGCGCCTGTTCTCACACCCTGTGGTGCGGCCGTTGCCCACCGGCACAACGCCAGCGGCGCCGTCGCCGCTTCGCACCGAAGATGAGGACGCCGGTCTTAATCTCTGTGTGCCAAAGCGACACAGATCGCGCGCTCGCGGCGGCCGGCACGACCAACTCAAAGGGCGCCTGGCTCGTTCACTTCCCGAAACTGACGCCGTTCAGGCTCGCGATATGGTCGGAAAGCATCGGCAGGTAGTCGCCGCCTTTGCCCATCGCCTCGGCGCTTGCGAGATAGCCCTTCACCACCGGCGCGACGACATTGGCCGAGCCCGCGGCATTCGCGAGGTTCATCAGATAGCGCAGGTCCTTGTGCGCGTTCGCTATCGTGAACTTGTGGGCGTCGCGGTCGCGCTCGATAACGTATTTCATGAACGTATCGTAGAACCCGCAGCTCATGCGCCCGCCGCCGATCACCGCGTGGAACTGCTTTGGCGAAATGCCGGTCCGCGCGCCGAGCGCCATCGCCTCCGAATAGATCGCCGCGTAGCTGATCGAGACGAAGTTGTTGATCAGCTTCATCGTGTGGCCGGCGCCGACCGGGCCGACATGCACGATCTTCGCCCCAAAGCACTCGATGATCGGCTTTGCCCTGGCGAAGGACTCGTCCGAAGCGCCGACCATGACGTCGAGAGTCCCGGCCTCCGCCTCCTTCGGGGTGCGAGAGAGGGGGCGTCGACGAGGCTGACGCCCTTCTCCTGCATCTCCGCCGCGAGTGCGGCAGTGGAGACCGGATCGGCGGTAGAGGAATCGATCACGAGGAGCCCCGGCTTGGCGCCGGCCAGAATGCCGTCCTTGCCGCGCACCACGCCTTCGACCTGCGGGCTGCCGGTGACGCAGATCACGATCGTGTCGGCGGCTTCCGCCAATTCGCGCGGTGACTTGGCTTCGCGCGCGCCCATCGCCACAAGCTCGTTGATCGGGGCGCGGTTCGTGTGCGCCATGACAAGGAGGTCGTTGCCCTTCTTCAGAATGTTCTTCGCCATGCCGCGGCCCATCAGGCCAAGTCCGATGAAGCCGACTACGCGCTTCGCCATATCTGTTCCCTCTCTGACAATCTCGGGGCCCGGCAGGGTGCAGGTTAGCCCAAGGCCGCTCAGGCGCCGCGCTTCAGGCTGAAGCTCCCGCCACCTTGCTGGTTGCAATTCGCCACATCGGAAGCCGCCATGGTGCAGGTGGCCGCGCGCTGTTGTTTCGTGGCGGCCGAAACCCATACGAGGCTCACCGTGCTCCCGGTGACTGTATAGGTGCCTTGCGCGAGGACTTCGTTGGTCTGCGTGAAGCGCGACGTAAAATTGCCCCTGTCGAAGGTCGCTACGAAGACGCCGTCGTCCGACGCCCAAGTGCCGTCCATTGCCGTCGGACCGCTGCCGGACGGCATCGCCATCCTAGTTGTTCCGGTTGTCGAATAGTCGGCGGTTTGGCACCCACCGGCGAGCATGGCTGAAGATAACGCCAGGAGCAGTGCGCCTGACGCAGCACCGCGGATCATGTAAGCCCCCTCGAAAATCGAATGAAAATGATTGGCCGCACGAGGGTTAGGGTAAAGAACCGCGCCCTTTTCGCCAAGCGTCGAGCGACCACGCCCCCGCGCCAAATCCGACGAGCAGCAGAAGCCCGCCGGCCATCGCCATGTTCTTCATGAAATGAATGGCTTGGTCGAGGTCGCCGAAGTTCCGGTGGAAGAAAATCGCGGCAAGAAGCGAGAAGCCGGCGAGCGCCACGCCGGCGCAGCGCGCAAATAGCCCGACCGCAACCAGAAGCCCGCCGCCCAGTTCCGTGAGAATCACCAGCGGCAGGAGCACGCCCGGCACGCCATAGGATTCCATGTAGCCCACGGTGCCGGAATAGTTGGCGATCGCCATCCAGCCGTCAACCACGAAAATAGTGGCAAGGAGAAGCCGCGCGACGAGCACCACAAGCGCCTGCAGTCCCTGCATGGGTCATTTCTCCCAGCCTTTTGTCTGGCCGCGCCGCGCCTTCGTCAAGTTGAAGAAAAGTTGCCGCCGCTGCCCAGATTGAGCCTTAACCTTCTCACGTGATTGCCACTGGTCTGTTGTCGTTTCGACTTGGAACATCGCCAGAGTGACCGCTGGGGGACGCGAGCCAAGAGGAGGCATCCAGTGACGAACGCATCGCTCTGTTTGTCGCGCGCAGCCCGTTACGCCCGTCTCGCGGAGTTGGCCGAGGATCCCGAAGTCCGTCGCGCCTGCCGGGCACTCGCGGATATCTGGCGGGAGATGGAGCCGCTTGCGGCCGACTTCGACCGTGAGTCCGATCAGCTTTCGAAGCTGCGTATCTATGAGCTTATCGACGCGATCGCGGTGGAGCAGCGCAAGGTCGCATGAGGCAGGCGCCAGACACCGGGCTGGCAAGTAGAGGGGCGAGCCTCAAGGCCCGCCCCTTCGCGTTCGAGGGCGCGGATCAGGCGCCGACCGTCCGTCCGGACTCGAACAGGAACCATACTCGCTCCTCGGCCTCGTCGATCCAGTTCTCGATGAGGCTCGCGGTCGCCACGTCGCCGTGCTCGTCGCAAAGGTCGTGCGTCTCGCGCAACCGCGTCACGAGGTCCGTGTTGTCCTCGCGAAGCTCCGCCAGCATGTCCATCGGCGTCACGTAGGCGGCGTCGTTGTCGGCGATGCGCTGCAGCCGCGCGATATGGCCGATCGAGCGCAGGGTCGTGCCGCCAAGCTTGCGCGCCCGCTCGGCGATGGCGTCCGTGGTGCCGAAGATCTGCGCGGCCTGATCGTCGAACATCAGATGCAGGCTGCGGAAGTGCGGTCCGGACATGTGCCAGTGGAAGTTCTTCGTCTTCACGTAAAGGCCGAACATGTCGGCAAGGAGCGTCGTCAGCGAGCCGGCGATATCGTTGGTGGCGTTTTCGCCGAGGCGGCTCGGTGTCTTGAGCGGGGCGGTCTGCCGCGCTTTCGCTGCTTTCGCACTCTTCACGCGCTTGGCCTTCATGGGGATCTCCTTGGACAGGGCAGGGACTTATAAGTGGCGCCGATTAGAAACCACGGCGGAAGCGAATGGGGTAGCCCTGAAACGCCGACTAAGGAACCCGGTTCCGCGTCCGGCGCCTTGATCGCTGGCCGAACGGCGGTCGAGCGTTTATAGCCACTCGCCTTGCCGGCTTCCGACCATGCGCAATAAGCACCCATTGCTAGGCCTTCTTCTCGGCTTTCTGGCCGTCGCCCTCTTCGGCGCGTCGCCACCGGCGACGCGGGCCGCTGTTGTCGTCTTCGACCCGTTCTTCGTGACGGCGGCGCGCGGAGCGGCCGCCGGTCTCCTTGCCCTTAGCGTGCTTACGGTCATGCGGCGCGCGATTCCCTGGCGCGATTTGCCGATGCTTGCGCTGATCGCGCTTCTCCTGGTCATCGGGTTCCCGGTCATGATGGCGATCGCCCTGACATCGCTGCCTTCGGCGCATGGCGGCGTGATCCTCGGCCTCTTGCCGATCGCCACCGCCGTTGCGGCCGTGTTCGTCGCCGGCGAGCGGCCGTCGCTTTTCTTCTGGATCATGTCGCTGCTCGGCGCAGCCATCGTCGTCGCCTTCTCGCTTCGTGACGGGGGCATCGTGCCAAGCCCGGCCGATCTCCTGCTGATGGTTGCGGTCGGGGTGTGCGGCACTGGCTACGCCCTTGCCGGAACGCTGTCGCGCCGCATGCCCGGATGGGAGGTGATCTCCTGGGCGACCGTCGTCAGTCTTCCGCTGCTCCTGCCGATCACCTTCGTGCTCTGGCCCGAGAACGCCGCGGCGGCGCCCTGGTCCGCCTGGGTCGGGCTCGCCTATGTCGCCCTGGTCAGCCAATACCTCGGATTCTGGCTGTGGAACACCGCGCTGGCGACAGGCGGCGTCGCGCGCATCGGCCAGCTTCAGCTTCTGCAGCCTTTCGCCACGCTGGCGATTGCGGCGGCAGTCCTTGGCGAGACGGTGGACCTTCGCATGGTCCTCTTCGCGACGGCGGTGGCGGTGGTCGTTGCAATCGGTCTTCGCGCGCGCGTCGGAACGCGGGCGACGCCAGCGCCGCCACTCGTCCGCGCCGCGGAAGGGAGCTGAGCGTTGGAGGCGAATGCTGCGGGCCGCTGGGATTTCTGGGTCGATCGCGGCGGCACCTTCACCGATGTGGTGGCGCGCGATCCGCAGGGCCGACTGACCGCGACCAAGCTCCTCTCGGAGAACCCCGGCGCCTATGACGACGCGGCGGTGGAGGCGATCCGCCGGCTGCTTCAGGTCGCACCTGGTGCGCCGATCCCGTCAGAGCGGATCGGCGCGGTGAAGATGGGGACGACGGTCGCCACCAACGCGCTGCTTGAGCGAAAAGGCGAGCGCACCGCGCTTTTGATCACACGCGGCTTTCGCGACGCTTTGCGCATCGGCTACCAGGCGCGCCCCGAGATCTTCGCCAAGAAGATCGTGCTCCCCGAACTGCTCTACAGTCGCGTCGAGGAGGTCGGGGAGCGCGTCCGCGCCGACGGAACGGTCGAAGCCGCGCCCGACGAAAACGCCGTGCGTGGAATCCTCGAGGCGCTTCGGGCGGACGGCTATCGCTCGCTCGCCATCGTCTTCATGCACGCCTGGAAGTATCCCGCGCACGAAGCCCTTGTCGCGAAGATCGCGCGGGAGATGGGCTTTCCGCAGGTCTCCGTCAGCCACGAAGTCTCGCCGCTGGTAAAGCTCGTCGGGCGCGGCGACACGACCGTCGTCGACGCGTATCTGACGCCGATCCTCCGCCGGTATGTCGACCAGGTCGCGAAGGACCTTGGTGTAGCGGCCGATCCTCCGAGGCTCGCCCGGCAAGCCGGGCTCGCACCTCAGGATGAGGGCGTAGAGGAAGTTCCACCCAACCGCCCTCATGGTGAGGTGCGAGCCGGTGAGCGGAGCGAGACGGCGAGCCTCGAACCACCGCGCCTCATGTTCATGATGTCGTCGGGCGGGCTCACCGCCGCGCATCTCTTCCAGGGCAAGGACGCGATCCTTTCCGGCCCTGCGGGCGGGGTGGTCGGCGCCGTCGAGACGGCGAAGATGGCGGGCTTCGAGCGCGTCATCGGCTTCGACATGGGCGGCACCTCGACCGACGTCTCGCATTACGCCGGGGAGCTTGAGCGCGCCTTCGAGACTGAGGTCGCGGGCGTCAGGATGCGCGCGCCGATGATGCGCATCCACACCGTCGCGGCCGGCGGCGGCTCGATCCTGCATTACGAGGCAGGCCGCTTCTCTGTCGGGCCCGACAGTGCCGGCGCCGATCCCGGCCCCGCCGCTTATCGCCGTGGGGGGCCACTGACCGTCACCGACGCGAACGTCATGGTCGGAAAGCTCCTGCCGGAGCATTTCCCCGCGATCTTCGGTCCGCGCCAGGATCAGAGGCTCGACGCGGACATCGTGCGGGAGAAATTCACGGCGCTCGCGGCCGAGGTCGGCAAGACGCCGGAGGAGGTCGCCGACGGCTTCCTTGCGGTCGCTGTCGAGAACATGGCGAACGCGATCAAGAAGATTTCCGTGGCGCGCGGCTACGACGTCACCCGATACGCGCTTTCCTGCTTCGGCGGGGCGGGCGGCCAGCATGCCTGCATGATCGCCGACCGGCTCGGTATGGAAATCGTGCACATCCATCCGCTGTCGGGCGTGCTTTCCGCTTATGGAATGGGCCTCGCCGACATCCGAGCAAATCGCAGCCGCGCCGTGGTGTTACCGCTTGTTCCTGAATCGGAATCTGAATTGCAACAAAGGCGCGCGGCGCTTGAGAGCGAGGTTCGCGCGGAGCTTCGCGGGCAGGGGCTCGGCGAGTCCGATGTGACGCTCTCGGCGCGTGTTCATGTACGCTACGACGGCACCGACATGGCGCTTCCGGTGCCGTTCACGACTTGTAACGAGATGCGAAAGAGTTTCGAGGCGGAGCACCGCGAGCGCTTCGGCTTCATATACGAGGGGAAGCCGCTCGTCGCCGAAGCGGTGGAGGTGGAAGGCGAGGGCGGCGGCGCCGACATTGCGGAATCTGAATCAAAACTCACGGAAGCCGACGCAACGCCCTCGAAGAAAACGGACTTCTTCTCGGAAGGCGCCAGAGCACGAAGCCGGCGTCTTCCCGCGCGACACGCTTCGGCCCGGCAGCCGCGTCGCGGGCCCGGCGCTCATCATGGAGCCGCATCAGACGATCGTCGTCGAGCCCGGCTGGGCGGCCGAGGTCACCGCAAAGGACCACGTCGTGCTCCGACGCGTCGCCCCGCGGGACTCCGCGCATGCCATCGGAACCGATGCCGACCCGGTGATGCTCGAGGTTTTCAACAACCTCTTCATGTCGATCGCCGAGCAGATGGGCGTGACGCTGCAGAACACCGCCTATTCGGTGAACATCAAGGAGCGGTTGGATTTCTCCTGCGCTCTGTTCGACCAGTCCGGTGCGCTCGTCGCCAACGCGCCACACATGCCGGTGCATCTCGGCTCGATGGACCGCTCTGTCGACATCGTGCGGCGGCTCAATCCGGACATTGCGCCGGGCGACGTCTACGCACTGAACGCGCCGTACAACGGCGGCACGCATTTGCCTGACATCACGGTTGTCACGCCGGTGTTCGAGGAGGATTCGGGAGGCGCTCCCTCGTCCTTCGAGGCTCCGCTTCGCTCCGCACCTCAGGATGAGGGAGCGGGTGAAGCGCCTCACTCTTCCCCTCATCCTGAGGTGCGAGACCCTGAGCGCAGCGAATGGGCGAGCCTCGAAGGACGAGGGGAAGGGCTCCGGGCGCATCCTGTTCTGGGTCGCTTCGCGCGGGCATCATGCCGATGTCGGCGGCACGGCCCCGGGCTCCATGACGCCGCTGGCCAAAACCGTCGACGAAGAGGGCGTGCTGATCGACAACTTCAAGCTCGTCGATCGCGGGCATTTCCGCGAGCCCGAGCTGCACGCGCTTCTGACCGAGCATCCCTATCCGTGCCGCAACCCGGCGCAGAACATCGCCGACCTGAAGGCGCAGATCGCCGCGAACGAGAAGGGCGTCGCCGAGATCAGAAAGATGGTGGCGCAGTTCGGCCTCGACGTCGTGCAGGCCTACATGCGCCACGTGCGCGACAACGCCGCCGAGAGCGTCCGTCGCGTGATCGAGACCCTGAAGGATTCCGAATTCGAATATCCCACCGACCAGGGCTCGGTGATCAAGGTCAAGATCACCGTCGACAAGAAGGCGCGCTCCGCCAAAGTCGATTTCACCGGCACGTCCGCCGCGAAGCCGAACAACTTCAACGCGCCCGCGCCCGTCACCCGCGCGGCGGTGCTCTATTCCTTCCGCGTGATGGTGGAAGGCAACATCCCGATGAACGCCGGCTGCCTTGAGCCGATCGAGATCGTCATTCCGGAAGGCTCGATGCTGGCGCCGCAATATCCGCGCGCCGTCGTCGCCGGTAACGTCGAGACCAGCCAGCACGTGACGAACGCCCTCTTCGGCGCGCTCGGCGCACTGTCCTCCGCGCAGGGCTCGATGAACAACCTGACCTTCGGCAACGACCGCTATCAGTACTACGAGACGATCTGCTCCGGCTCGCCGGCGGGCGTGTTCAATTCAGGCGAAGGCTTCGACGGCACCGACGGCGTGCACACGCACATGACCAACTCGCGCCTGACCGACCCCGAGGTGCTTGAGATGCGCTTCCCCGTGTTCCTGGAGGATTTTCATATCCGCGATGATTCAGGCGGGCGAGGAAAATGGTCGGCGGGCTCCGGCACGCTGCGCACGCTTCGCTTCCTCGAAAGGATGGACTGCGCGATTCTCTCCTCGCACCGGAAGGTCCATCCGCACGGACTCTTCGGCGGCGCGCCGGGCGAGCTCGGCGCGACCTTCGTCCGCCGCAACGGCGGGCGGCGCGAAGAGCTTCAAGGCGCCGACCAGACGGTGCTCGAAGCGGGCGAAGCGGTGATCGTGAAGACGCCGACCGGCGGCGGATACGGTGAGGCTTAGGAGAGAAGCGCCGATGACCTCACTTCGCCTCTATTCAGGCCCGCTCTCGATGTTCGGGGCAAAGGCCGAGATTGCGCTTCGGGAGAAGGGCGTTGATTTCGAGCTCATCATGGTGCCGTTCGCCAAGGGTGACCGCTACGATCCCAAGCATCCCGAAGTTCTGCGGATCAATCCGAAAGGCCAAGTCCCCGTGCTTGAGCATGGCAGCGTGGAGATTTTCGATTCCACGCTGATCTTCGAATATCTGGAGGACGCCTTTCCCGCGCCGCCGCTCTGGCCTTCCTCACCCGCAGCGCGCGCCAAGGCGCGGCTTCTGGAATTGAAAGCCGACGATATCGTCTTCATGAACATCGCGCGGCTCTTCGGTCTTGAGGAGACACCCGACGATCCGGTGGCGATTGCCGCGCGCGCCAAGGCGCAAGAACATTACGCCGATATGGAAGCCCAGCTCGCCGGGCCCGACTATCTCGCCGGCCCGTTCACCTATGCCGACATCGGTCTTTTCATGGCGCAGTTTTTCGGTGAACGGAAAGGCGCGGTGCTTTGCGATGCGACGCCGCGCATGCTTGCCTGGCGGGCACGCATGCTGGCCAGGCAGGCGGTCCGCACGGTCATCGGCCGGATGGGCGCATGGCTCGCATCCGAAGGCCGCCCTGTACCAGACTATATCGCCGCGGCAGTTGCCGCTGGGCGTGCTTAGGCGAAGATCGGCCGCGGGTTCGGCAGAGCCCTAGTTACTCGCCGGCGCGGCCGGTGTCTCAATGGTCACATTGATGTCCTTGTCGCCCCCGCCGTGGCGGAACATGCCGGTGCCGAAGTAGAGAAGCGCCGCGACGGCGATTACCAGCCCGCCGACGATCATTGCCAAGCCGTTGTTGTTCATCGGTCTTTCCCGCGCAATTGCAGTCCGCGGGGGAACGGCGGCCGGCTCGTGAAGGTTCCACGGCTAAAGAGCGGTTCGCCCTGCGTAGCCTTCGCCCGCCCCAATCCCTATATTTCGGCGATCCCCAGAGAACTCCGGAGCCTCCCATGTCCGAAGCCGCCACCAAGAAAACCTCCGCTTCCGGCTATGATCTCGGGCCGCTTTCCGCCGCCGAGATCGACCGGCTCGCCGCAAAGCTCACGCCGGAGGAGCGCCACATCCTGCTCGACCATGGCACCGAGCGGCCGTTCTGCGGCGCGCTTCTCGATAACAAGGAGAAGGGCAACTACGTCTGCCGCCTCTGCGCTCTGCCGCTCTTCCGCTCCGGCGAGAAGTTCGAGTCCGGCACCGGCTGGCCGAGCTTCTATCAGCCCTTCGACAAGGACCATATCCACGAGCTCACCGACCGCTCGCACGGCATGACCCGCACCGAGATTCGCTGCGCCCGCTGCGACAGCCACCTCGGCCACGTCTTCCCCGACGGCCCCCCGCCGACCGGCAAGCGCTACTGCATGAATTCTGCGGCGATGGACTTTGAGAAGGTGTAGATGAAGGCTCCCCTCTCCCCTCGCGGGAGAGGGTGACCCCTGGCGTCAGCCAGGGGTCGGGTGAGGGGGATTGGCTAGGTACTCACCGATCGCGGCGATCATTTTCGCGACAGCAATTCCGGCGTCCAAGCGCAGAGTTCGGAAGCCATGCCGCGCAAGAGCAGCATCGCGCTCGACGTCCTTCAACTGCTGTTCGGGCTCGCTATGCACTGGCCCATCGACCTCGACGATAAGGCGAGCATCGAGGCAGACGAAGTCGGCAATGTAGCCCTCGATCGGAACTTGCCGGCGGAACTTCCACCCTCCCATCCGCCGATCGCGAAGCTCGCGCCACAGCGCCGTTTCGACCGAAGTCTGCGCGTGGCGGAGCTTCTTTGCGAAGTCGCGTTTGTCTGGGGGTACGCGATATCGAGGCATGGTCTCATGTTCCCCCTCACCCGCCCGTTCGACAAGTCGAAGGGGCACCCTCTCCCGCGAGGGGAGAGGGGATTCCGTGCCCCTTGTCCTTTTAGCTCCTCCGTCCCATGTCCCGCGCCTTCTGGCTCGGTTCTTGCTCCGCTACCATCGTGGAGCGAATCGGGCGAAAATGCCTGTCGTCACAGGCCCTTGTGAGCGCCGACTGGCCGGCGCTCGGAGCATTTCGGCCTTCGACCTGCGCCGGAACGGACACAAAAATGCCGATCTACAGCGTCCGCCACGTCACCACCTACCGCTATCGCCAGCCGGTCGCCTTCGGCCAGCATCGCATGATGCTCACGCCGCGCGAGGGGCATGACCAGCGGCTCTTGTCTTCGACGCTGAAGATCAACCCGGAGCCGGCGAGCCTGCGTTTTTCGGACGACGCGCTCGGCAACCGCGTCGGCGTCGCGAAGTTCACCGGCCGCGCGGACACGCTCGTTTTCGAAAGCGACATCCGCGTAGAACTCTGGCGCTCGCATCCGACCGGCTTCAACATTGACGACCGCGCGCTTTCGCTTCCCGTCGCGTTCGACGCGAGCGAGCTCGACGACCTTTGGCCGTATCTGACCCCGCGCCATCGCAATTCCGGAGGCGTGATCGAAGCCTGGGCGCGGAGCTTCCTGCATGACGGCGAGCCGACGCAGAACTCTCGACCTCCTGACCGGGATGATCGAGGGCATCCATGGCGGCCTGACTTACGTGCGCCGGCACGAGAAGGGCATTCAGACCCCGGCGGAAACGCTCTCGCGCGGCTCCGGCACCTGCCGCGATTTCACCGAGCTGATGATCGAGGCGCTGCGCGTGCTCGGGCTCCCGGCGCGCTTCGTGTCGGGCTATCTCTACGTGCCGGAACGCGACAGCCACGATGTGCACGGCGGCGGCTCGACCCATGCCTGGGTCGAGGTCTATCTCCCCGGCGCCGGCTGGATCGACATGGACCCGACAAACGCCATCCTCGGCAACGAAGGCCTGATCCGTATTGCGGTGGCGCGCGAGCCGAGCGAGGCGCTGCCGCTTTATGGTTCCTATTCCGGCTTCCCATCCGACGACCTCGGCATGGAAGTCATGGTAAAGGTGACGCTCGAAGAGCCCGGCGAAGCGGAACTAACCGAAGGGCTTCGCGCTTAAGGAGACCCATGCAGATCCGCACAGGCTACGAGATTGGTACGAGTGTCCGCGGCCGACGCCGATGCTCCTCGTCCTTTCAATTCATCCCTCGCGCTTCCCCGATCTTTCCACGCCGCATCGCATCAAGTTCGACCCGCACATCTCCTCCAGCA
>CAWDTS010000007.1:0-76052 GCA_963805325.1 uncultured Alphaproteobacteria bacterium
CGCTATTGCATGAATTCCACGGCGATGGAGTTTGAGCGAGCAGGATAACGATGGGCCGCCAAGCCGCACTGCAACCGGTTTGGGAGTAAAATTGCCCGCTAATTTTTTGTCGCTGTCTCGATATTATCTATAAGCTTTAGCGTCTTTTCCGCGGAAGTGGATTTGTACTTATCTTTAGCGATCTGCAAGAACGGTACCGCTCTTTCGAAATCCTGCTTGTAGTAGTACGTAAGACCGATATTATTGTATAAGCGCCATTGGTGTAGGCTGGATTAGTAGACTCAGACTTAAGGCCCGTCTCAAAATAATCAATAGCTTCATCATAACGCCCGGCGCTTAGACTTACCCACCCGGCTGAATTGTATATCGTAGGGTCTTTCAGGCCGTATTTGCTCCTGACCGATAGTGCGGATTGAAAGGTATCCAGTGCGCTCTGGTAGTCCTTAACTTCGGCATACGCCAAGGCGAGATTGAAGAGTGCTCGATAGTAGTCCGGCTTTTCCTCAATAATGTTCTTTAGCTCTTGAATCGCCTTCTGAGGGTCGTAGCTGGGGTAATAGGGAAGACGCATCTCGCGTGCTTGCGCGACCGCCTTGTCCAAATCCGCCGAGATATCCTGGCCAAAGTCATCCGCATAAGCTGTACCGACGAATGTCAGAAAGATTGCGAAAAGGTGAAATACCTTGGAGGACATCATCACCCTGCCGACTGTGCGCTTCGCACTTCAGGGGTATTTTCGATGCGCGGTCGATCCGTAGCTTTTAGTTGCTCTCTAATCGTCGATATAAACTTTGAGACGGCCGACGGATCGATGTTTATTTCCTCGTCATTCCTGAATTCCTGCTCCACCGCCTCTCCGCTTATTGGGTAGAATTTCCCTTTTCGGACAATACCAATGTCGCCGAACTCAGCGTCCCATTTGAACGGTACACCGATGAAGAGAGTGACAGACTTCTCCTGGACGGCCGATTGACATACAGTGTGACCCATTGCAGCGGCCCAGCGAAAATCATGAAGATCAAGGAGATCTTGAGAAAGAAACGACACAAGCCAACGGACGCGGGATCGGGACCGGGATTCGAGATCACGCTCTGCATTGTCCGATAGCCGAGATAGAGCATCAGAAATGAGAGCCCGAGAAAGCCGAAGCCAAGTATACCGGCGACATACTGCAGCATGGTCTGGGCCCTCTTCGACCTGTGGTTGCTATGTTGCACTCCGACGGCGCAATTGCAAGGTCACGTGGCGACCAGTAACGCGGGTGCCCAGCCATGAAAAACGATGCCCTGCTGCCTCATCCGCCCCCTTTGCTTCCCTAGCCCCTCCGCCCATTTGCCGCGCCTTCTGGCTCGGTTCTTGCTCCGCTATCATCGTGGAGCGAATCGGGCGAAAATGCCTGTCGTCACAGGCCCTTGTGAGCGCCGGCTGGCCGGCGGCCGGAGCTTTCCGGCCTTCGATCCGCGCCGGAACGGACACGAAAATGCCGATCTACAGCGTCCGCCACGTCACCACCTGCCGCTACCTCCAGCCAGTCGCGTCCGGCGAGCATCGCATGATGCTCGCGCCGTGCGAGGGGCATGACCAGCGGCCCGCCCGCGTGGAAATCTCAACCATCCGGCGCAACGCTTCCTTCGCATCCTTTCCGTAGCGTCTCTGCGAAATCAGGGTCGGATCGGATGTCGCGGCTTTTCCTCAGCGCTCTTCTTGCCGCCTTTTTGCTCGGGCCAAACGCCAGCGCTACTGAACAAAATCCTCGCGCGCTGCCTGACGTCCGCGTCGCCGACACCGACCCGCCGGCCGGCCGTAACCTCTCCCGCAATTGGCCGCTCTACATTCACCTGAGATATGAGAGCGAGGCCCCGCTTCGCGTGCAGGTGAAGGGCTTCTTCCAAGGGATCGAGGTGACGGACGGCGTGAGTTGGAACCCGTCCCCCGCCTATCCTGTGGGGACGGGCGAAGCGATCGCCTGGATCGCTTTTACGAAGCCGACGCATCTCGACGAGCTGCGCGTCGAAGTTTCCGACGCAGGCTGGAACGACCTTCTCGAAGTGAAAGTGCCCATGAACGTCGCGTGGACCGCGCTTGCCTCACAACGGCCGGCCCGCGCCGAATGGGTGCCGCGCCTGAGCGATGCGCAGCAGAAGGTGACTCGGGACGACATGGCGAAGATCGGCAACAATCCGCTCGGCTATCTGCTCGGCACGCTGACGATGCTTTCGGTGCCCGGGTACTTGTACTGCAGATCGTCTTTGGGCTCGCATTGTCGGGCCGCTGGCGGGTCGTGGCGCTCGTTCCGCTGGTTGTCATGCTGCCAGCGATGGGACACGCGGCCTTCGCGCTCTCGGCCGGCTCGAACATCTGGCCGATCGTCGTCATCCTCGTGGCGCCGTTCTGCTGCCTCTATCTCGTCGTCGCCGCCGTCGTCCGCTACTTCGTACGCGCGAGGATAGGTCCGGCGGCGGGCGGCGCGGCCGCCTGATTGAGGCGCGAGCGAAGCCAACGGGAGCATCCCCCTTGTCTCCCTAACCCCTCCGCCCCATCTCCCGCGCCTTCTGGCTCGGTTCTTGCTCCGGTATCATCGTGGAGCGAATCGGGCGAAAATGCCTGTCGTCACAGGCCCTTGTGAGCGCCGGCAGGCCGGCGGCCGGAGCTTTTCGGCCTCCGATCCGCGCCGGAACGGACACGAAAATGCCGATTTACAGCGTCCGCCACGTCACCACCTACCGCTACCGCCAGCCGGTTGCCTTCGGCGAGCATCGCATGATGCTGACCCCGCGCGAGGGGCACGACCAGCGGCTCTTGTCTTCGACGCTGAAGATCACCCCGGAGCCGGCGAGCCTGCGCTTTTCCGACGATGCACTTGGAAACCGCGTCGGCGTCGCGAAGTTCACCGGCCGCGCAGACACGCTCGTATTCGAGAGCAACATCCGCGTGGAACTCTGGCGCTCGCATCCGACCGGCTTCAACATTGATGACCGCGCGCTTTCGCTTCCCGTCGCGTTCGACGCGAGCGAGCTCGACGACCTCTGGCCGTATCTGACCCCACGCCATCGCAATTCCGGAGGCGTGATCGAAGCCTGGGCGCGGAGCTTTCTCTACGACGGCGGGCCGACGTCGACGCTCGACCTTCTGACCGGGATGATCGAGGGCATCCATGGCGGCCTGACTTACGTGCGCCGGCACGAGAAGGGCATTCAGACCCCGGCGGAAACGCTCTCGCGCGGCTCCGGCACCTGCCGCGATTTCACCGAGCTGATGATCGAGGCGCTGCGCGTGCTCGGGCTCCCGGCGCGCTTCGTGTCCGGCTATCTCTACGTGCCGGAACGCGACAGCCACGATGTGCACGGCGGCGGCTCGACCCATGCCTGGGTCGAGGTCTATCTCCCCGGCGCCGGCTGGATCGACATGGACCCGACAAACGCCATCCTCGGCAACGAAGGCCTGATCCGTATTGCGGTGGCGCGCGAGCCGAGCGAGGCGCTGCCGCTTTATGGTTCCTATTCCGGCTTCCCATCCGACGACCTCGGCATGGAAGTCATGGTAAAGGTGACGCTCGAAGAGCCCAGCGAAGCGGAACTAACCGAAGGGCTTCGCGCTTAAGGAGACCCATGCAGATCCGCACAGGCTACGAGATCGAGTACGAGTGTCCGCAGCCGACGCCGATGCTCCTTGTTCTCTCAATTCATCCCTCGCGCTTCCCCGATCTTTCCACGCCGCATCGCATCAAGTTCGACCCGCACATCTCCTCCAGCAATTACGAGGACGGCTTCGGCAATATCTGCACGCGCATCACCGCGCCGGCCGGGCGGCTCAAGATCATGGCTGATTTTCAGATCGGCGATACCGGGCTGCCCGACATCGTTGCGCCGGAGGCGAAGCAGATTCCCATCGAGGAGTTGCCCGAGGAGACGATCGTGTTCCTGCTCGGCAGCCGCTATTGCGAGACCGACGCGCTCTCCGACATCGCCTGGAAGCTGTTCGGAAACACGCGCCCGGGTTGGGCGCGTGTGCAGGCGATCTGCGACTACGTCAAAGGCCGCATTGCGTTCGACTATATGAAGGCCAATCCGCAGCGCACCGCCTGGGGCGCGAACCACGAGCAGGTAGGCGTCTGCCGCGACTACGCGCACCTCGCGGTCACCTTCTGCCGCTGCATGAACATCCCGGCGCGCTACTGCACCGGTTATCTCGGCGACATCGGCGTGCCGCCCGACCCGAACCCGATGGATTTCTCCGCCTGGTTCGAGGCGTTTCTCGACGGCCGCTGGTACACGTTCGACGCCCGCAACAACACGCCGCGCATCGGCCGCATCCTGATGGCGCGCGGGCGCGACGCGACCGATGTCGCCATTACCACCAGCTTCGGCCCCAACACGCTCGCCGGCTTCAAGGTCCACACCGACGAGGTCCACGCCTGAGCTGCTTGCACCCGATCGTGAATTGGATCGGAGACAAAGAGGCGTGTATCTGCTTGCGGCTCGAATGGGCGGGCGGCGGATATCCTGGAGGCGTTGAATGGTCACCCGTGGCTTCACCGGACGTGCGCAACCCCCGGAGATCGCCGAGCGGCTGCCGCCGGGCCAATATCTGGAGCGGGACTTTCCGGTGCTCTCCGCAGGGCCGACGCCGCGCGTCAGGCTGGAGGACTGGTCCTTCACGCTGAAGGACGGCCCGAAGCCGGTGATGAAATGGAGCTGGGAGGAGTTTAACGCGCTTCCGCAAACCAAGCTGACGCGCGACATCCATTGCGTCACCAAATGGACGAAGCTCAACACGCCCTGGGAGGGCGTGATGATCGACGACATCTTCGCCGAGGCCGGCATCGAGCCGCCGACGGCGTTCACGCTCGCGCACTCCTTCGACGGATATTCCACCAACGTGCCGGTCGAGGATCTTCTCGACAGCAAGGCGATGGTGGCGCTGAAATACGAAGGCGCGCCCATCCACCCGGAGCACGGCGGGCCGGCGCGTCTCCTCGTGCCGCATCTTTACTTCTGGAAGTCGGCGAAGTGGCTGAACGGCCTGCAGTTCACGAAGAACGACGAGCCCGGCTTCTGGGAGCTGCGTGGCTATCACATGTACGGCGACCCTTGGCGTGAGCAGCGTTTCACCGGCGATTGAGGCGCCGCCGCTCCACTGGCAGCAGGCGAAGATCGTCGCGATCCACGCGGCGACGCCGCGCATCAAGAGCTTCTTTTTGGCGCCGACGCAGCCCTTCGGCTATCGCGCCGGTCAGCATGTCGACGTGCGGCTGACCGCGCCCGACGGCTATCAAGCGGAGCGCTCCTATTCGATCGCATCGGCCCCCGAGGACGGCGCGACCTTCGAACTCGCCATCGAGCGGCTCGACGATGGCGAGGTCTCGCCCTTCTTCCATGATGTGGCGGAGGTCGGCGACGAGATCGAGCTTCGCGGTCCGATCGGCGGGCATTTCGTCTGGTCGGTCGGCGACGGTGGTGCGATCCTCCTGATCGGAGGCGGGTCCGGCCTCGTGCCACTGATGTCGATGGTTCGCTACCGCGCTGCACGCTCCGATGTCACGCCGATGTTCCTTCTGCTTTCCGCGCGCACGGCAGAAGAGGCGCTCTATCGCGACGAGCTACTGGCGCTCGATCGGAAGCGCGACGGCTTTTCGCTCGCATTGGCGCTGACGCGCGAGGCGGCTTTCCGAAGTGGCGACTTTTCGCGGCGCGTCGATAAGGCGATGCTCGCCGAATGTCTGGCGCGTCTGCCTGAGCCGCCGCTCCGCGTCTTCGTCTGCGGCTCAAATCCCTTCGTCGAGGCGGCGACAGAAGCGGCGATCGATGCCGGTCTCACGCCGGAGATCATCCGGACAGAACGCTACGGCGGGTGAGGGCTCAAGAGAGCGCGTCGAGGATCGCGTCGCTCGACGCGACGCGGCCGATCCGCGGGAAGATCGATTCCACAGCGAAGCGGTGCATGCCTTCCGCGACGCTTGTCATCGCATCTTCGGCAAAGACGACCTCGTAGCCATGCTCCCACGCGGCGCGCGCCGTCGACTCTACGCCGAAGTTCGTCGCGATGCCGCCGAGCACGATGGTGGTGACGCCGCGCCGGCGAAGCTGAAGGTCGAGATCGGTGCCGTAGAAGGCGCCCCATTGCCGCTTGGTGACGATGATATCTCCCGCTTCGACAAGGCCGTCGGCGAAATCCGCGAAGTCGGCGGGCAGGCCGCCGGCGGGACGCTGCATCGGGCTGTCGACCGGCTGGCGGAGCGCATCCGAAAAATCCGGCGCGAAGTGTACGTGCACCTGCATGACCGGCGCTTTGGCAGACCGGAAACGGGCAGCGAGACTTCTTTGCCCGCTCCAGAACGTCGCCGGTGGCGTATGGCACCGTCGTCCGGCTGACGATGCCTTTTTGCAGGTCGATGAGGACGAGAGCCGCTTGGTGAAGGTCGATCGAATCCATGGCTTGGCCTTTCGCGGGAGGAGTCTCCTCCATATCGGTTGCTTTCGATCCACGTCGAGACGACGAGGCGTCACGCTTGACGGGGCCCTTTCGAGGTGCGACGTGATCGCCGCCAGCCGGCCGGACGGCCGCCTTCTTCTTCGGAAGGGGGAGGAAAGTCCGGGCTCCATGGATGGACGGTGCCGGGTAACGCCCGGCGGGGGCGACCCCAGGGAAAGTGCCACAGAAAGCAAACCGCTCGTCTTCTTGTGGCGGGAGAGCCCCTAAAGGGCCGCCCCGCGAGAATGGTGAAGGCGAGTAAGGGTGAAAGGGTGGGGTAAGAGCCCACCGCGGACCCGGCAACGGGGACGGCACGGTAAACCCCACCGGGAGCAAGACCAAGAAGGGATAGCGCGGGCCGCGCTTCGGTGCGGCCCAGCCTCATCTAGGCCAGCTATCCGGGTCGGTCGCGCGAAGCGCCGGGTAACCGGCGCTCCAGATGAATGGCCGTCGCGTCGCTCGCTTCGGTGAGCGGCCTTACAGAACCCGGCTTACAGGCCGGCTGGCGCTTCTCTTCCGGCTCAGGTCTTGAAATAGATCGGGCGGTCGAGATCTTCGATAAGGCCGGGGCCGGTCGGCTCCCATCCCAGCAGTTCGCGCGTCTTCGCGCTCGACGCCGGAGCGTCACCGGATGCGAAATGTGCGAACCAGCCGAAGTGTTCGGCCGCCTTCTCACGCGGCAGGCTGACGACGGGCATGCCCAACCGGCGGCCAATGATCTCGGTAATGGCGCGCAGCGCGATACCCTCTTCGGCGACGGCGTGGAACCGGGCGCCGGCCGAGCCCCTCTCGAGCGCCAGGCAATAGACCTTCGCGGCATCGAAGCGATGCACCGCGGGCCAGCGATTGCTTCCGTCGCCAACGTAGGCCGCCACGCCCTTCTCGCGCGCGAGATTGATGAGCAGCGGCACGAAGCCATGGTCGCCGTCGCCGTGCACCTGCGGGAGGCGCATCACCATAACCTTCACCCCGCGTGCAGCCACAGCGTCCGCCGCCTGCTCTGACGCGACGCGCGGGATGGGATGGTCGGGCGGATAGCGGTCGTCCTCGGTGACCTTCGGTCCTGACGCCAAGGCTAGCCCGGTTCCCGAAGTGATGATCAGCGGCTTGTCGGTGCCGGCGAGCACATCGCCGAGCGCCTCGATCGCGCGCCGGTCGATCTCGCAGTTCTCTTCGAACTTGGAGAAGTCATGGATGAAGGCGGTGTGGATCACGCCGTCGGCGGCGGCCGCGCCGCGCTTCAGGCTATCGAGGTCTTGGACGTCGCCGCGCTGAACGTCGGCGCCGGCTGCTTCGAGGGCCTTGGCGGATGAATCGGAGCGCGCGAGCCCGAGCACGCTGTGGTCCGCCGCGATCAGGTCCTTCACGACGGCCGAGCCGACGAAGCCCGTAGCGCCGGTCACAAATACACGCATGAGAAATCTCCTGGCTTGGACAGGAGACGAATATTGGCTTACAAATATCCGGGTAAATACGTGACGTTATACAGGTATAGAGACTAACAGGATGAGCGCGCTCAACACCGGCGACAATTCTTTCGGCAGCTACCTGAGGGACCGCCGCGCCAGGCTTGACCCGGCAGCGTTCGGGCTTCCTTTGGCGCGCCGACGCACGCCGGGACTGAGGCGCGAAGAGGTGGCGCAGCGCGCCAATGTCAGCGCCACTTGGTACACTTGGCTGGAGCAGGGGCGGGGCGGCGCGCCGTCAGCCGATGTGCTCGATCGAATCGCCCGCGCTCTGATGCTGACCGACGTGGAGCGCGAGCATCTCTTCCTGCTCGGCCTCGGCCGTCCGCCCGAGATACGGCGGCTCGAAACGACCGAGGGCGTGACACCGCGGCTGCAGCGCCTGCTCGACGCGCTCGAGTTTAGCCCTGCCATGGTGAAGACCCCGGTCTGGGATGTGGTGGCATGGAACCGCGCAGCCTCGGCGGTGCTGACCGACTACGGCGCGATGCCTCCCGATCAGCGCAACGTGCTTCGCCAGATCTTCTGCGATCCGCGCGTGCACGCGGCGCAGACCGATTGGGAGGGCGTGGCGCGATTCGTCGTTGCCGCCTTCCGCGCGGACGTGGTGCGCGCCGGCGCGGCAAACGAGGTCAAGGCGCTGATCGACGAGCTCTCGCGGCTGAGCCCCGAATTCGCGGCGATGTGGCGCGACAACGACGTGCGCGGCTATGGCGGCGGCACGAAGCAGTTGCGGCATCCGGTCGTCGGTTTGATCGCGATGGAGTTTTCCGCCTTCGCGGTCGACGGTCGGCCCGATCTCAGCATGGTGGTGTACAATCCTGCGACGCCTGGGGACGCCGATCGCGTCAGATCCCTGGTCGAATCCCATCGCTAGGCATCGCGGACAGAACGCGGCAGATCAGGGCAACGCTTCGAGCAGAGCCTTCAACGTCTCGATGGTTGATCGGTCGGCGACGCCGTCGACACGGCTTGCGCGGAAATGGCGCTGGAAGGCGGCAACGACGTCTTCGGTGCGTTGGTCGAAATCGCCTGTCACATCGATGCCGTAGCCGTAAAGCGCCAGCATCGCCTGAAGCGCTTCGACCGGCGCGCCCCGGTCGCCCTTCTGGAAGAAACGGCCGTCGCCGATCGCAACGGGCGCAACGAAGTGCCCGACGCCGGCCGCGGCGAGCCGTGCCCACGGAAACCGTTCGCCTGGATCGAGTTTGCGCCCGGTCGCGACATCGGAATGCGCGAGCACGCGGTGCGGCGGGATTTCGTGCCGGGCGAGGATCGCGCGGCACAGCGCGATCAGCGCCTCGATTTGCGCGTCGGGATATCCCGGCAGGCCGCCGGGATGCCCCGCATTCGCGATCTCGATTCCGATCGAGCGCGAGTTGACATCGGTTGCCGTGCCGAAGCGCGCCTCGCCCGCGTGCCACGCACGGCGGTTTTCCGGCACGAGCGAAAGCACGCGGCCATCCTGATGCACGAAATAATGCGCCGACACCTGGCTCCTCGGATCGCAGAGCCAGGCGAGCGCCTGCTCGTCGTTCGGCATGCCGGTGTAGTGGAGGAGCAGGATGTCGACCGGCCCGTCCTTGCGCTCACCGTGATTGGGGGAGGGCCGCTCGGCGATAGACAGAGTACTCATGTGCTTCGCCGGCTCCGCTCGATCTGATCCCACGCGGCATTGATCGCGGCCAGCCGGTCGTTGGCAATGCGCGCGAATTCCGGCGGCACGCCGTGCGCCATCAGCCGGTCGGGATGGTTCTCCGAGACGAGCTGGCGATAGTGGCGTCGGAGTTGCTGATCGTCCCACGAGCGGTCGGCGCCGAGGACGAGGTAAGGGTCGGCGCCCTCGTCGACGGCATGCCGTGCGCTAATCGTTTCGAAGCTGTGGTCGTCGAAACCGAAGATGCGCGCGACCTCGGTGAGATATTCGATCTCGCGCTCGTGCACCGCGCCGTCGGCGCGCGCGATATCGAAGAGCCCGTCGAGCACCGCTTCGAGCATCGCCCGATCCCCGTCGAAGAGCCGCGCCACGTCGCGGGCATAGGAGTCGAAGCCTGCAACGTCGCGCTTCGCAAGGTTGTAGAAGCGGCTGACGCTCCGCTCTTCGCCCGGCGGAATCTCGAAGATGCGGCAAAACGCGTCGATCTCCGAGCGGCTCACCACGCCGTCCGCTTTCGCCATCTTGGCGGAGAGCGCGATCATCGCGATGGCAAAGGCCGCCTCGCGGCGCAGCTCCGTGTTGGCGATGCTGGCGAGCATCGCACGCAGCCCCGACATCGCCGCGCCGACCCGGCCGGCGCCGCCAGCCAACGTCGCTGCGATGCGCGAGAAAACACCCATGCGCCTTCCCTAACTGCGTCGGCCGAGGGTGGGAAGAGGCGCGGGGTGGCCCTGAAAATTCGCGCCCACGGTTGGGTTTAGGCCTCTTTGCTTACGCCGCGTTTACCCTGTTCGCCCACTCTCTCCCGATGCTTCGCCAATTTTCATCCGGTCACGCGGACGGGCGCCTGTCGCCACGGTGTTCCATTGACCGCCCATAAAATCCCATGATACTCCATGTCATCCCGGCCGAGGGGCCCGGTCGCGTCTGCGCAGGAAGACGCCGGAAACGGCGGAAAAGTGCGCCTTCCTGGCAGGAACGAGGCTCGATCCGGTTGCGTCCTTCCCGTTGGGAGGCGGCGCCGGAGACTGCGGGAACGAGGGGCAATGGACGGTTTCGTGGCCACATTCGTGAACCGGCTCGACCAGAAGGGTCGGGTATCGGTTCCGGCCCCGTTCCGTGCGGTGCTGGCCCGCGAGGGCGAGGACGGCCTCTACTGCTATCCGGCGCTCGACCGGCCGGCGATCGACGGCGGCGGAGCCAAGCTGAAGCAGGCGATCGCGGAACGTCTGAGCATTTTCGAGACCTTCTCGGAGGATCACGAAAGCCTGGCGACGGCCTTTTATGGCGAGTCCCGCGTCCTGAAGATCGACACGGACGGCCGCGTCGTGCTGCCGGAGGAGTTCCGTGCCTATGCGGGGATCGGCGAGACCGCGGTCTTCGTCGGCCAAGGCTACAAGTTCCAGATCTGGGAGCCGCAGCGCTTCGAGGTGCGGCAGCGCGAGACGCGCGAGCATCTTCGCTCCGTCACGCGCTCTCTCGGCAAATCCAGTTCCACGAGCTTCGGGCAGGGGGGAACCGGCATGACGGCGGGCCGCGGCGCGAAAGCGTCTGCTGGCGGACTGGCTCGCCACGTACCGGTCCTCCTGCCCGAGATGCTTCGCTATCTGGAAGTCGTCGAGGGCGGCCGCTACATCGACGGCACCTTTGGGGCCGGCGGCTATACGCGCGCCATACTGGAGCGCGGCGGCAGCGTGCTCGCGCTCGACCGCGACCGCGCCGCGATCGAGGCGGGCGCATCCATGGTGACGGAGTTCGCCGGCCGCCTGATCCTTGTTGAAGGGCGCTTCTCCGATCTCGACGCGCACGCGCGCGCCGCCGGCTTCTTCCCCGTCGACGGCGTAGTCCTCGACGTGGGCGTCTCTTCCATGCAGATCGACGATGCGGCGCGCGGCTTCTCGTTCCGCAATGACGGGCCGCTCGACATGCGCATGGGGCCGTCTGGCGCCGACGCCGCGATGCTCGTGAATCGCGCGCCGGCCAAGGAGCTTGCCGCGATCATCCGCGTCTACGGCGAGGAGCGGAAAGCCGGCCGCGTCGCCCGCGCGATCGAAAGAGCGCGCGCCGAGGAGCCGATCACCCGCACCGGACGGCTCGCCGAGATCGTCGCCGCGGCAGCCGGTCCCGCCGGCGCCTCGCGCATCCATCCGGCGACGCGCACGTTCCAGGCGCTTCGCATCTTCATCAACCGCGAGCTTGAGGAACTTGCCGAAGCACTCGCCGCCGCCGAGGCCGTGCTCGCCGAGGGCGGACGTCTCGTCGTCGTCGCCTTCCACTCGCTCGAGGACCGCATCGTGAAGCGCTTCCTGCAGGAGCGTGCGCGCGAGGCGCGCGGCTCCCGCCATATGCCGCTCGCACAATCCGCCCCGCCGACGTTCCAACTCGCCGCGCGCGGCGCGGTCGAACCCTCGGCCGCCGAGGTCGAGGAAAATCCGCGCGCCCGCTCGGCGCGGCTTCGCGCAGCCGTGCGCACGGCGGCGTCTGCTCGTGCGGTCGATTTCGCCGCGCTCGGCGTGCCGCAGCTTCAGGGCGTCGCAGGACCGGAGGCGTATCAGTGATCCGCTGGTTACAGGTCGTCTCCGTCGTCGCCGCCGCGAGCTCGGCCGTCTTCGTGTTTCAGGTGAAGTACCGCGCCGAAGCCATCGCTGAACATGCGGCCCAGCTGCAGCGCGATCTCGACCAGGAGAAGGAGACGCAGTCGCTTCTTGCGGCGGAGTGGAGCCTCCTCATTCAGCCGGCGCGCGTGCAGGCCCTGGTCGAGCGCCACAACGACATCCTGAAGCTCCAGCCGCTCGACCCGAGGCAGATCACCCGCATCGAGAACCTGCCGATGCGCCCAACCGGCCCCGCGCCCAACGACGAGGCGGCGCTTTCCGCAATCCTCGAAATGCCCACGGACGTGCTGCGATGAGTGCGATTGCCGATACCCCCTCTACTTGGCGGCACCAGCGCGCCAACGCCAAGGCGCCGGCCCGCGACCCGGAGCGCCGCGGTCGTCTCCGCGTCGTGCTCGCGATGCTCGGCTTCGGCCTGCTCTATACGGCGCTCGCCGCGAAGCTCGTGCTTCTCGGCGTCAGCGGGAAGGACGCGACGGACGACGGCGCGAATTTCGCACGCACCGCCTCGCAGGCACGTCCCGATATCGTTGACCGCAACGGCGAGACGCTGGCGACCGATATCCGCACCGCGGCACTCTTCGCCGAGCCCCGCTACATCGTCGATCCGGACGAGGCGACGGAGCAACTCGTCTCCGTGCTTCCCGACCTCGATCGCACGCGCCTCCGGCAGGAGCTCGCGAGCAATTCCAAGTTCGCTTACATCAAGCGCGAGATCACGCCGCGCCAGCAGCAGGCGATCCACAAGCTCGGCATTCCCGGCATCGGCTTCCGCGTGGAGAACCGGCGCTTCTACCCCGGCGGCCCCGCCGCCGCGCACGTGCTCGGCACCGTCAACATCGACAATCAGGGCATCGCCGGCATCGAGAAGCACATCGACGAATCCTTCTTGAACGACATTCACGCCGCAGGCTTCGGTTCCGGCAACAATCTTGAGCCGGTCAAGCTCTCGCTCGATCTTCGCGTGCAGCACGTCGTGCGCGATGAGCTGACTCAGGCGATGGGTCGCTACGACGCGATCGCCGCGATCGGCATCGTGCTCGACGTCAAGACCGGCGAGATCCTTGGCATGAACTCCGTGCCCGATTTCGACGCCAACAATCGCGACGAGGCGCTCGACAAGGATAAGATGAACCGCGCGATCGTCGGCGTTTATGAGATGGGGTCCACTTTCAAGGGCTTCACCACCGCGATGGCGCTCGATTCCGGCGCCGTGAAGATCACCGATTCCTTCGACGCGACGAGCGGGCTGACGGTCGGCGGCTTCACCATCCACGATTTCCACGCCAAGCACCGCTGGCTGACCGTGCCGGAAATCTTCATCTATTCGTCGAACGTTGGTGCGGCGCGCATGGCGCTCGCCGTCGGCATGCAGGGCCAGCACGACTATCTTGAGCGTTTTGGGCTGCTCGACACCCTGCACACCGAATTGCCCGAGGCGGGCGCGCCGATCGTCCCAAAAATGCCTTGGCCGAAGGTCACATGTGTCACCATGGCTTTCGGGCACGGCATTTCGGTCTCTCCGATGCAGACGGCGGCGGCGGGCGCGGCGCTCGTCAACGGCGGCTACTACATCACGCCGACCTTCCTGCCGCGTTCGCCGGACGAGGCGGCGCAGATCGCCAAACCGATCCTGAAGCCTGAGACGAGCCGGCTGCTTCGCCAGCTTTTCCGGCTGAACGTGCTGAAAGGCTCCGGCAGGCAGGCCAACGTGCCGGGCTACAATGTCGGCGGAAAGACCGGGACGGCCGAAAAGGTCGAGAACGGCCGCTATTCCGGCCAACAAGCGGCGGAACGCCTTCCTTGCGGCATTCCCGATGGATGCGCCGAAATATCTGGTGCTCGTCGTGCTTGACGAGCCGAAGCCCGAGAAGCCAGGAATGGGCGCCACCGCCGGAATGAATGCGGCGCCCACGGTCGGCAACATCGTCCGCCGCATTGCACCGATGCTTGGAGTCGAACCGAAGCCGAACGATCCCGAAGACGATCCGGCGATGGCTCTTGCCTTCGCCCAGTGAGTCACCCAGCGAGGAAGCCGTATTGACTGAGGAAAGACGCTATGGCCCGCGCCGGCTGGCGTCGCTTCTCTCAAACGACGTCCAAGTTTCCGCCGAGCAGGGGAATATCTGGATTCAGGGCCTGACCTCCGACAGCCGGGCGGTCCGGCCGGGCATGCTCTTCGCGGCGCTTCCCGGTAACAAGACCGACGGCGCGAAGTTCGTGCCCGCCGCGATGAAGGCCGGCGCCGCCGCGATCCTGATCGGAAACCAGATCCTCGACGGCGCGTATTCCGTCCCGATCATCCGCGTCGACGATCCCCGCCGTGCGCTGTCGCTGATGGCCTCGCGCTACTTCGCGCGCCAGCCGCGCACCGTCGCCGCCGTCACCGGTACCAACGGGAAGACTTCAGTCACCGTCTTCCTGCGCCAGATTTGGGAGAAGGCCGGCCACAAGGCGGCGAGTCTCGGAACGATCGGCCTTGTTGCACGGGACAAGGTCCTGGAAGGCAACCTGACCACGCCCGACCCCGTGAGGCTCCACGAGATACTTGCCGATCTCGCCGGAGCCGAGGTGACGCATCTCGCCATGGAGGCGTCGAGCCATGGCCTTGAGCAGCGACGGCTCGACGGCGTGCGTCTCTCTGCCGGCGCCTTCACCAACCTGACGCGCGACCATCTCGATTATCACCCGACGCTCGAAGCCTATTTCAACGCCAAGCTCCGGCTGTTCGACACGCTTCTGCCGAAGGGCACGGCGGCAATTGTCGATGCCGACCACAGCGAGGCGGCGCGCATCCAGGAAATCGCCAAGCAGCGCGAGCTCGATTTCTTCAGCGTCGGGAAGAAGGGCGAGACCCTGCGCCTCGTCTCGGCGACGCGCATGCATGACGGCTCGCGGCTGCTGATCGAGGCGTTCGGCGAGAAGCACTACGTGCCGCTCCCGCTCGTCGGCGCATTCCAGATATCGAATGCGCTCGTGGCCGCAGCGCTCGCAATCGCGACCGGTGTGGAGGCGCACAAGGCGCTCGCGAGCCTGAGTGAGCTGAAAGGCGCGAGCGGCCGGCTGGAATTGGTCGGCGCGCATCCCTCCGGCGCACGCGTTTTCGTGGATTACGCCCATACGCCCGACGCGCTTTCGAACGCGCTGAAGGCGCTCCGCCCGCATGCCGCGCGCAGCCTTGTCGTCGTCCTCGGCGCCGGCGGCGACCGCGACCCCGGCAAGCGTCCGCTAATGGGCGAGGCCGCTGCTGCCGCCGCCGACCGCGTGATCGTCACCGACGACAATCCTCGCAGCGAGGATCCGGCGGTGATCCGCAAGGCCGTCATCGCCGGGGCGCCGAAGGCGGAGGAGGTGGGCGACCGCGGCGTCGCGATCCGGGTCGCCGTCTCCGGCCTGCGCGAGGGCGACATCCTGCTGATCGCCGGAAAGGGTCACGAGACGGGACAGACCGTCGGGGACAAGGTGCTTCCCTTCTCCGACCAGGAAGAGGCGATGAAAGCGCTTCGCGCCGCAGGGGCCAGGCTGTGAGCGCGCTCTGGAAGACCGCGGATTTCGTCGCCGCCTCCGGCGGCTGGCTTCATGGTGACGCGCCGACCGAGATCGTCGGCGTGTCGATCGACACACGCACCATCGGCCCGGGCGAGGCGTTCGTCGCGATACGCGGCGATAACCGCGACGGGCATGACTTCGTGGAAGCCGCCCTCAAGGCCGGCGCTGGTCTCGCCGTCGTCGAGGAGGGGCGGGCGCCAAAACATCTCGCGCCGCTTCTGATCGTCCCTGACGATCCGCTTGACGCGCTCCAGCGCATTGGCATTGCTGCGCGCCACAGGATGAAGGGCTCCGTCGTCGCCGTGACCGGCTCGGTCGGCAAGACCGGCACGACGGAGATGCTGAGGATCGCGCTGTCCGCGCTCGGCCCCACGCATTCGCCGATCGGCTCGTTCAACAATCACTGGGGCGTTCCCTTGACGCTCGCCCGCATGCCGGAGGCGACGCGCTACGGCATCTTCGAGATCGGCATGAACCATGCCGGGGAAATCCGCCCGCTGACGCAACTCGTCAGGCCGCACGTCGCGATCGTCACGACGGTCGGCCCGGTGCATCTCGAATATTTCGAGAGCGAAGCCGGGATCGCGGAAGCCAAGGCCGAGATTTTCGAAGGACTCGAGGAAAACGGCGTCGCCGTCCTGAACCGCGACAATGCCTGGTTCGAGCTGCTTGCCGAGCGCGCCCGGGCTCACGGCGCGCGCGTCGTGACCTTCGGCGAGCATGCTTCCGCCGACGTTCGCCTCGTCCGCGTCGCGCTGAAGGAGGACGGCTCCTGCGTCGGTGCCGAGCTTTTCGGCACGCCCGTCGCCTATCGGCTCGGCGCCCCCGGCCGCCACCTCGTCGAGAATTCGCTCGCCGTCCTCGCCGCCTGCCACGCGCTCGATGCCGACATGGCGCGCGTTGTTCTGGCGCTCGCCGAGTTCCGCGCGCCGAAGGGCCGCGGACAGCGGCTCCGCCTCTCGCATCCCTCCGGCCCCTTCACGCTGATCGACGAGAGCTACAACGCCAACCCCGCCTCGATGCGGGCGGCGCTGGCGCTTCTCGGTCAGACCAGCCCCGACGGCCGCGGACGCCGGATCGCAGTTCTCGGCGACATGCTGGAGCTCGGCGACGCGGGCTCGTCGCTGCATCGGGGGCTTGGCCCGGCTGTGGCGGAATCCGGTGCCGACCTGGTCTTTCTGGCCGGCCCGCAGATGGCTGACCTTTGGCAGGACTTGCCCGATCAGCGCCGGGGGGCCTATGCCGAAAAAGCTGCGGATCTTGAGCCAATTCTCCTTGAGACGGTCGGGCCGGGAGACGTGCTCATGATGAAGGCCTCGCTCGGCAGCCGGCTCGGCCCGGTCGTCGAGGCGGTGAAGCGCTATTTTTCGGGGGAGTCGGAATGACGGCGGCGCGTTTGGGCGGATGCGCCACATGCTGACCTATCTCAGCGATCTCGGCGGCGAGATCCCGGTCTTCAACGTCTTCCGCTACATCACCTTCCGGACTGGCGCCGCCACGATGACGGCGCTGCTCTTCGTCTTCCTGTTCGGTCCCGGCATCATCCAGGCGCTGAAGCTCAGGCAGGGCAGGGGCCAGCCGATCCGTGCCGACGGGCCGCAGACGCATCTCGCCAAGGCCGGCACGCCGACCATGGGCGGCCTGATGATCATGTCGGGCGTGCTCGTCTCGACGCTGCTTTGGGCGAGCCTCTCCAACATCTACGTCTGGGCCGTGCTTCTCGTCACCACCGGCTTCGGGCTGATCGGCTTCTACGACGACTATCTGAAGATCACGAAAGCGTCGGCCAAGCACGGCTTCTCCGGCCGCGTGCGCATCTCGATCGAGGCGCTGATAGCCGCCCTCGCCGTGCTGCTGATGATCGTCTTCGGCGATGCCAAGCTGCACACCTCGATCGCGATGCCCTTCTTCAAGGACTGGGCGATCAACCTCGGCTACTTCTACATCCTCTTCGGCGCCTTCGTGATCGTCGGCGCCGGCAACGCCGTGAATCTGACCGACGGCCTCGACGGGCTTGCGATCGTGCCGGTCATCATCGCCGGCGCGAGCTTCGGGCTGATCGCCTATCTCGCCGGCCGCGTCGACTTCGCCGAATATCTGCAGATCAATCACGTGCCGGGCACCGGAGAGCTCTCCGTATTGGTCGGCGCGATGATGGGGGCCGGGCTCGGCTTCCTCTGGTTCAACGCGCCGCCTGCCGCGATCTTCATGGGCGATACCGGATCGCTTTCGCTCGGCGGCATGCTCGGCGCTATCGCCGTCGCCACCAAGCACGAGATCGTGCTCGCCATAATCGGCGGCATCTTCGTCATGGAGGCGCTTTCCGTCATCATCCAGGTGGCGTCGTTCAAGATGACCGGCCGCCGCGTCTTCCGCATGGCGCCGATCCACCACCACTTCGAGCAGCTCGGCTGGACCGAGCCGCAGGTCGTGATCCGCTTCTGGATCGTCGCGGTCGTGCTCGCGCTGATCGGCCTTTCGACGCTGAAGCTGAGGTAGGCGCATTGATCCCGCTCACGCATCTGAACGGCAGATCGATCGGCGTCTTCGGATTGGCGCGGAGCGGGCTCGCGACGGTGCGCGCGGCGATTGCCGGCGGCGCTGCCGACGTTCTCGTATGGGACGACAAGGCCGAAGCGCGGGAGAAGGCCGAGGCGCTCGGCGCGACCGCGATGTCGCCGGAGCATTGGCCCTGGGAGCAACTTGAGTGCCTCGTGCTTGCTCCCGGCGTTCCTCTCACGCACCCAGCGCCGCATCCGATCGTCCTGCTCGCGAAAGCCGCCGAGGTCGAGATCATCTGCGACATCGAGCTCATGTGGCGCGAGACGCAGGGCCGCGCGCGCTTCGTCGCGATCACCGGCACCAATGGCAAGTCGACCACGACAGCGCTGCTCGGCCATATCCTCGCCGTCGCCGGGCCGGTCTCCGTCGGCGGCAACATCGGCCGCGCCGCGCTCGATCTTGAGCCGCCCGGCGAGCGGCGCACCTACGTGCTCGAGATGTCGTCCTACCAGCTCGACCTGACGCGCCGCTTCCGCCCGGACGTCGCCGTCTGGCTGAACCTGACCCTCGACCATATGGAGCGCCACGGCGACCTTCGCGGCTACGCCAAGGCGAAGGCGCGCATCTTCGTCAACCAGCGGCCGGAAGACACGGCGATCGTCGGCATCGACGAGCCGCCCATGAATGCCGTCGCCGCGGCGCTGAAGAGCCCCGGCCGCCCCAAGCTCATCACCGTCTCCGTCGGCAAGAACAAGGGCGCCTCACTCTACGTCGACGCGGACGGCGCGCTGCACGAGGACAACGGGCGAAACGGCAAGAACGGTGTGTCATTCGCCAGGCTCCCGACGCTTCGCGGGCTGCACAACTGGCAGAATGCCGCTGCCGCATGGGGCGCCGCGCGGGCGCTTGGGCTCTATGGCGGCATCATCCTCTCCGCGATGGAGAGCTTCCCCGGACTCGCGCACCGCATGGAGGTTATCGGACGTCGGGACCACGTGCTCTTCGTCAACAACTCGAAGGCCACCAACGCCGATGCCGCGGCGCGCGCGCTCGTCACCTTCGATCCGATCTACTGGATTGCCGGAGGGCAGCCGAAGGAAGGCGGGATCGACAGCCTCGCGGAATACTTCCCGCGTGTCGCCAAGGCCTATCTGATTGGCACGGCCGCGGATGCGTTCTCCGCCGTGCTGTCTGGAAAGGTGCCGCACGTCATCGCCGGCGATCTTCAGAACGCCGTCAGAATGGCGGCGGCGGACGCGGCGCTCGATCATCGTCCCGAGCCGACCGTGCTCCTTTCGCCGGCCTGCGCATCGTTCGACCAGTTCGCCGATTTTGAAGATCGCGGGGAGGCGTTCCGCCGCGCCGTTTCCGCTCTCGACCAAGTGCCTAAGGAGGCCGCCGCATGATCAGCCGCGCGCATCGCTCGCCGCTTTCCGACTGGTGGTGGACGGTCGACCGCCCCATGCTGTCGCTCGTTCTCGTCCTCTATCTCGCCGGCTTCGTGCTCTCCTTCGCGGCGAGCCCGGCGGTGGCGGAGCGCATCGGGCTCGACAGCCTGCACTTCGTCTGGCGCCATGCCTTCTACGCGCCGCTTGCGGCGGCTGTGATGATCGGCCTGTCGTTCCTGACGCCGCGACAGGTGCGGCGCGTCGCATTGGTGCTGCTCTTCGCTTGCCTCATCATGATGGTTGCCGTGCTGTTCATCGGCGAGGAGATCAAAGGCTCGCGCCGCTGGCTCTTCCTCGCCGGCATGTCGATCCAGCCCTCGGAGCTGATCAAGCCGGCTTTCATCATCATCACCGCCTGGCTCTTCGCCGAGGGTAACCGGCCCGACATTCCCGGAAAGCTTCTCGCCGTCGGGCTTCTTGTCATCACCGGCGCGCTCCTCGTGGCCGAGCCGGATCTTGGTCAGACGGTGCTTCTGGTCATCGTTTGGGGCGCAGTCTTCTTCCTTGCGGGCGCAAACACGGTGATCTTCGGGGGCCTTGCCGGTCTTGCCGCCGCCGGCCTGCTCGGCGCCTATTACGTGTTCCCGCACGTCGCCGGCCGCATCAATCGCTTCCTCGATCCTGATTCCGGCGACAACTTTCAGATCATGACCGCGATGCAGTCGTTCCAGCGCGGCGGCTGGTCGGGCACTGGGCCGGGCGAGGGGATCATGAAGCGCGTGCTGCCGGATTCGCACACCGACTTCGTGTTCGCGGTCGTCGGCGAGGAGTTCGGCATCGTGCTCTGTCTTCTGATCGTGGCGCTCTTCTCCGGCCTCGTCATGCGCGGGCTCTACCAGGCGCTACGGCGCCACAGCGCCTTCGAGCGGATGGCGATTGCCGGGCTGACCACGCAGATCGGCGTCCAGGCTTTCATCAACATGGGCGTCAATCTGCATCTTCTTCCTGCGAAGGGCATGACGCTGCCGTTCATCTCCTATGGCGGCTCGGCGCTGATCTCGTCGGCCATGACGATGGGGTTCCTGCTTGCGCTCTCGCGCCGTTTTGCCGACGCGCGTGTGACCGTAGTGCCCCGCGAGCCGCTCGCCGCCGGAGCCTGAACCATTGGCCCGGCGTGTGCTCCTGGCCGCCGGCGGAACCGGCGGCCACCTCTTTCCGGCGTTGGCGCTCCGCGAGGTGCTCTTGCGGCGCAGTTGGGCGGTCAACTTCGCGACCGACGCACGAGTCGGCGAGATGCTCTCCGGCGTGCCGGCGGAGGATGTTCATCGCATCCAGTCCGCAAGCCTCGGGGGCGGAACGGCCCGCGACAAGTTGCGCTCGCTGACGACGCTCGCGAAGGGCGTGCTTCAGTCGCGCGGGCTCATGAAGCGCTTCCGCCCCGCGGTCGTCGTCGGGTTTGGCGGCTACCCGACCGTGCCGCCGGCCATCGCGGCACGCATCGCGCACATCCCGATGATCGCGCACGAGCAGAACGCCGTCGTCGGCCGCGCCAACCGATTGGTCGTCAATCTCGGTGCGACCCTTGCGACCGGCTTCCGCAACCCGAAGGGAAGCTCCCGCGGGCGCCACGTTGTGTTTGTCGGAAATCCGGTCAGGAAGGCCATCATCGAGGCTGTGCGGTTCTATCAGACGCCCGCGGACGACGAGCCGTTCCGCCTGCTCGTCTTCGGCGGCAGCCAGGGCGCGCACGCGTTCGCCGAACTCGTTCCGGGCGCGCTGGCGCTGCTTCCGCCGGACGTGCGGCTCCGCATTGTGGTGACGCAGCAGGCGCGGCCCGAGGACGTGAAGGCGACGCGGCAGGCCTACACCGGCATGGGCGTCGAATCGCACATCGAGCCCTTCTTCAACGACATGGGTGAGCGGCTGGCTGACGCGCATCTGGTGATCTGCCGCGCCGGCGCTTCGACGGTCGCAGAGCTTGCCGTTATTGGCCGGCCAGCGATCCTGGTGCCTTATCCGCACGCACTTGACCACGATCAGGCCGAGAATGCCCGTGTGCTTGCCGATTCAGGCGGCGCCTGGCTGATGCCCGAGAAGGAGCTGACGGCGTCGAGCCTCGCGCAGCGCCTCGGCGCACTTTGCGCGTCGCCGGAGGAGCTCGAAACCGCCGCCGCCGCCGCGCAGTCCGTCGGGCGGGTTGACGCCGCGGAGCGGCTCGCCGATCTCGTGGAGGAGGCGGCGGGAGAGCAGGCGGCGTGATTTCCCGCCTCGTCACTGCCAGAGCTGGGCTATAGGAGCGGGCCGAGAAGGCGGTGCGCTTTCCAAGAGGTGTTGTCATATGAAATTGCCGCGCGACATCGGTCCCATCCATTTCGTCGGGATTGGCGGAATCGGGATGAGCGGCATCGCCGAGGTGCTTGCCAACCAGAACTATCGCGTGCGCGGCTCCGATGTCGCCGACAGCGCCAACGTGCAGCGCCTGCGCGATCGCGGCATCGAGGTCGCGATCGGCCACGCCGCGGAGAATCTCGGCGACGCGGCCGTGGTCGTGGTCTCCTCCGCCATCAAGCGCGACAATCCGGAGTTGAAGGAAGCGCGGGCGCGCGGCCTGCCGGTGGTTCGGCGCGCCGAGATGCTGGCCGAGCTCATGCGGCTGAAGTCGGCGATCGCGATCGGCGGCACGCACGGTAAGACCACGACCACCTCGATGGTCGCGGCGCTGCTCGACGCCGGCGGCCTCGACCCGACCGTCATCAACGGCGGCATCATCAATTCCTACGGCACCAACGCGCGCATGGGCGCCGGCGATTGGATGGTGGTGGAATCCGACGAATCCGACGGCACTTTCGTGAAGCTTCCCGCCGACATCGTCGTCGTCACCAACATCGACCCGGAGCACCTCGACCACTACGGCACGTTCGATGCGCTGCGCGAAGCCTTCCGCGCCTTCGTCGAGAACGTGCCCTTCTATGGCTTCGCGGTGATGTGTCTCGATCACCCGGAAGTGCAGGCGCTGGTCGCGCGCATCGAGGACCGCCACGTCATTACCTACGGGCGGAACCCGCAGGCCGACGTGCGCTTTCGCGATCTGAGATTCGAGGGCGGGCGGACGCATTTCTCGGTCGACCGCCGCGACCGTCTGACCGGTGAGACGGAGACGATCGAGGATCTCGCCATCGCCATGCCGGGCGAGCACAACGTCTCGAACGCCACCGCCGCAGTGGCGGTGGCGCGCGCCATCGGCATCGACGCGGCGGCCGTCGCCAAGGGGCTCGCCAGCTTCGGCGGCGTCAAGCGGCGCTTCACGCACGTCGGCGACTGGAATGGCGCCGCGATCTACGACGATTATGGGCACCATCCGGTGGAGATCGCCGCGGTGCTGCACGCCGCGCGTTCCGCTGCGCCGAAGCGGGTGATCGCCGTCGTCCAGCCGCACCGCTATACGCGCCTCAAGAACCTCTTCGCCGAGTTCTGCACCTGCTTCAACGAAGCCGACACGGTGATCGTCGCCGACGTCTATCCGGCTGGCGAATCCCCGATCGAAGGCGCCAGCCGCGACGCGCTCGTGGAAGGGCTGCGCTCGGGCGGCCACCGCGACGTGCGCCCGCTCGAAAGCGAGGATGCGCTGCCGGCGCTGATCGCCTCGATCGTCGAGCCCGGCGACATGGTGATCTGTCTCGGCGCCGGCTCAATCACCCGATGGGCGAACGCGCTGCCGCAAGCCCTTGCGTCGCTGGAGAAAGAAAAGGCCTGAGCGGGGCCGCGCGCATGCCCGACCACCTCCTCGACCGTCTGCGTGGAAATCTCGCCGGCTTCCGCGGCACGCTGCAGGCCGATCAGCCGCTCGCGCCGATCGTCTGGTTCCGCGCCGGTGGCCCCGCGGAGGTCCTGGCGATGCCGGCCGACGTCGAAGACCTGGCTTTTCTGATGCGTGCGCTGCCGGAAGAGGTCCCGGTCACCGTTATCGGGCTCGGCTCCAATCTCCTGGTGCGTGACGGCGGCGTAGACGGTGTCGTCGTTCGCCTTTCCGCACGTGGCTTCGGTCATGTGCGGGTCGAGGAGAACCGCCTAACCGTCGGCGCCGCCTTGGCCGACAAGCGCCTCGCCGCGCAGGCGCTCGAAGCAGGGCTCGGAGGCTTCGCTTTCTATCATGGCATCCCCGGCGCGATCGGCGGTGCGCTCCGCATGAATGCCGGCGCCAACGGCGTTGAGACCCGCGAGCGCGTCACGGAAGTCGTCGCGATCGACCGCCGCGGCGAGCGTCACGTGCTCACCAACGCCGAGATGGGCTACACCTATCGGCACGCTGCCGCGCCGGACGATCTGATCTTCGTGGAAGCCACTTACGAGGGCGCGTTCGAGGATCGCGCAAAGATCCGCACCGAGATGGACGCGGTGCAGGCGCACCGCGAAAAAGCGCAGCCGGTGAAGACTCGAACGGGCGGCTCCACCTTCAAGAATCCCGATGGCAACAAAGCCTGGCAACTCATTGATGCCGCAGGTTGCCGCGGCCTCAAAATCGGCGACGCGCAGGTCTCCGAACTGCACTGCAACTTCTTGATCAACACCGGGAAGGCGAGCGGCCATGATCTCGAACTCCTCGGCGAGACGGTTCGCGCCCGCGTGCTGGAGACTTCCGGCGTGAAGCTCGAGTGGGAGATCAAGCGGGTCGGCGGGTTCGAGCCCGACCGCGAAGTCGCGGCGTTCCTGGGCGCCGCTTCGTGAGCGCATGCCTCTTCTTCCGGATCGACGACGGTTCGGAACCCGCGACCCTCGTCCATGAAGATGAGGAACTGGTGGCCTTAGCGGCAGAGCAGGTGCGCGCTGCCCTCGGCGGCGTTTCGGCGTGAAATGAGCCCGCGGCTCAACGCCATCCTGCTCGTCGTTGCCGGCGTCAGCCTTTTCGGAATCATGGATGGCATCGGCAAGCTGCTCGGCGCGAGCTATCCAGTCGGTGAGATCATCTGGGCGCGCTTCGCCTTTGCGCTGCCCGTGGTGCTGCTTCTTGCGGCGCGAAGCGCGGGGCTGAAGCTCTTCGCGACCCGCCATCCGCTCATCCAGATCGTGCGTGGGATAATACCGCTGGCCGCGAGCGGACTGGTGATCGTCGGCCTCGGCCGCATTCCGCTCGCCGACTTCACGGCGATCAGTTTCGCCTCGCCGCTCTTCGTCGTGCTCCTCGCGGTTCCGTTTCTCGGCGAGCCGATGTCCCGCACCACGTGGATCGGCATCGCGCTCGGCTTTGCCGGGGTCATGCTCATAGCGCGGCCGGGGGAGAGCGCCATCGCCTGGGCGGCGCTCTTTCCGCTCGGGACCGCCGCGCTCTTTGGCATCTATCAGGTGCTGACGCGGTTCGTGAGCCGCGACGACAGCGCCCTTGCCAGCTTCGCCCTGATGATCGGCGTCGGCTTCGTCGTGGCGACGCCAATTCTTCTTCTCGGCTGGAAGACGCCGGGTCCGGCCGACGCGCTTCTCTTCGTGCTGACGGGAATTCTCTTCGGCGGCGGGCACTATTTCTTGATCCGCGGCTATTCGCTCGCTGGAGCGAACGTGCTCGCGCCCTTCACCTACGCCCAGATCATCGCGGCGACGCTCTTCGGTCTTCTGGTTTTCCGCGACATGCCAGATGCGTGGTCGATCACAGGCACGGCGCTCATCGTCGCGGCGGGGCTCTATGTGCTCCGCCAGAAAGTTGGCTGAGCCTTACTCCAGCGCCTCGGTCGCGAGCTTCATCGCGTAGTTGCGGATGTCGCGCGGCCAGGGCTCCGACATCGCCTCGAACTTCTTCGCATCGCCGGCAAAGAGCGCGCGCGACGCTTCTTCGAAGTTTGCGCGGTCGCCGGCCATGGCGGACATGAAGCGGTAGGCGGTTTCCTGCGCGCGCCGCGCACGATCCCTGCCGACGTTGCGGCGTCGCGCTTCGTCGACGAGCTTTCTGAGCGCCACCGATGCGCCGCCGGGCTGAGCCTTGAGCCACTCCCAATGCCGCGGCAAAAGCGTCACCTCGCGTGCGACGACGCCAAGCTTAGGCCGGCCGGGGCCGCGCCGGTCAGCGCCGGGGGCCGCCGGGCCGCTCTCAACGGGGGAGGCGCCCGGCGCCCATGCGGCGAGCCGCTCGCGAACGTCGCTGGCCGTGCCGCGCAGGTCGACTTCGATCAATTGTCCCGTCGCGTCCTCGAAGATCAGGATCGTCTGGTCGGGGTCCCTGTCGGTTTCCGCCTTCGCGCGGAGGGCGACCGTGTGCAGCGGACCTGACGCGATGCGGCGCTGATAGGCGAAAGCGGTGCAGATGAATTGGCTGGGTGCGGACATGCGGGCGGTTCCAGTGTGCTGAAGATGCCCGCTTATTACCCGGGTGAAAATGCCGTGTCAATATTACCCGGATAAAATAGAGTTGCCGAAACGGTAACCTTGGTTAACGCTTTCTCACCAATTTCCCGCCCAACGTCCGCGTCACGAATCGCCCTTTCGCGCGAGGAGTATGCGTCATGGCGGTGAAGAAGCACGTAGCGGTTCTGATGGGCGGCTGGTCGTCGGAGCGGCCGGTCAGTCTCAATTCCGGGCGCGAATGCGCCGACAATCTCGAGGCCGCCGGCTACCGCGTCACGCGCGTCGATGTTGAGCGGGACATCGCGGAGGTGTTGGCGAAGCTCAAGCCCGACGTCGTCTTCAACGCCCTGCACGGTCCGTTCGGCGAGGACGGCGCGATCCAGGGCATGCTCGAAATCCTCGACATTCCCTACACACATTCAGGCGTGCTCGCCTCCGCGCTCGCGATGAACAAGGAGAAGGCAAAGAGCATTGCCACCGCCGCTGGCATCCCGGTCGCGGAGCACAAGATCGTTTCGCGCTTCGAGGCTGCGAAGGAACACGTGCTTGAGCCGCCTTATGTGGTGAAGCCGGTGGCGGAGGGATCTTCCTTCGGCGTCATCATCGTGCCGAAGGACCAGCCGCATCCGCCGCAGTCGCTCGGCCGCGACGACTGGGCCTTCGGTGATGAGGTGATGGCGGAGCGCTACATCGCCGGGCGCGAGCTCACCTGCGCGGTGTTGGGTGATCGCGCGCTCGGCGTCACGGAAATCGTGCCGCTTGGTCACGGCTTCTACGACTACGACGCCAAATATGCCGACGGCGGATCAAAACATCTTTGTCCCGCACCGATTAAACCCTTTGTTTACCAAAATATTTGCACGCTCGCTCTTGAAGCGCATCGTGCCGTGGGCTGCCGCGGCGTCTCCCGCTCCGACTTCCGCTACGACGAGACGCGGTCGGACGAAATCATCTGGCTGGAGGTCAACACGCAGCCCGGCATGACGCGCACGTCGCTGGTTCCAGAGCTCGCCGCCCATGCCGGGCTGAGCTTTCCGGAGCTGGTCGCCTGGATAGTGGAGGACGCGTCTTGCAGACGGTGAGAGAAGCGAGGTTTGGGGAGCCGACATTGTTCGACACCCTTGATTACGCGCTCGGCCGGATTCTGCGTCCCCTCGCGAATCTTCTGCCGCGCCGGCTGCGCCGCGCCGTCGAGAAGATCGAGCGCCAGCGGCGCCGGCGTACCGGACAGATGGCGGCCGTCGGCTTTCTTATCGTCACGCTGCTCTATGCGCTGACCGTCGGCGGTCAGATCGGCAGGCTTGCGGACTCGCTGCTTGTCGCCGCCGGCTTCGGCATCGACGACATCAAGATCAGCGGAGAGAAAGAGACCTCCGAGATCACTGTGCTTCAGAAGCTCGAGGTCGACGGATCGCTCATTTCCTTCGACGCCGCGAAGGCGCAGGCGCGCCTCGCCGAGCTTCCCTGGATCGACCGTGCCGTGGTGCGGAAATTCTATCCGAGCACGCTTTCGGTGGAGATCACTGAGCGCAAGCCCTTCGCGCTTTGGCAGCGTGACGGCAATGTCGTGGTCATCGACCGGAGCGGCACCAAGATCGTGCCGCTGGAAGAGGGGCGCTTTGCGAAGCTGCCGCTGATGGTGGGCGGCGGCGCCAACCAGACGGCGCCCGACCTCCTGGGCGATCTTCTCGCCGAGCCGACGATCGTTGAGCAGATGCGCGCCGCGGTGCTCGTCGCCGGCCGGCGCTGGGATCTGCATCTCGATCACGGCGTCACCGTGAAGCTGCCTGAGAAGCATGTCCGCCAGGCGCTTGCGACGCTGGTCAAGCTCGAAGCCGAGCAGCAATTGCTTGAGCGCGATGTCGTCGTCGTCGACATGCGGCTTCCCGACCGCGTGACGGTGCGTCTGCCCGAAGGGCGGTCGCTCGACGATGTCACCTCGGACGGTGCCATCTCTCAGAAACAAGGCAAGACGCGTACGTGAGTAACCGGCGAACCCATTCAGCGACGGGTGTGTCGAGGGTGAAACCTCTCGGCACGCGGCGCTCCGCGATCGTGAGCGTGCTCGACGTAGGCTCGACCAAGGTCTGTTGCATGATCGCGCGTCTGAAGCCGCGCGACAGCGAGGCGCTTCGCAGACGCATGCATTCCGTCGAGGTTCTGGGCTTTGCCGCGACGCGCTCGCGCGGCATCAAATCCGGTGTCGTCGTGGATCTCGAAGAGGCGGAGAAGGCGATCCGCCTTGCCGTCGACGCGGCCGAGCGCATGGCGGAGATGACGGTCTCCAGCCTCATCGTGAACCTCTCCTGCGGGCGGCTGAAGAGCGAAGCCTTTTCCGCCAGCGTCGATATCGGCGGGGCGGCGGTCCGCGAAGCCGACATCCAGCGCATTCTTGGCGCGGGCGGCGCGCACTCCGTGAGCGAAGGCCGCCTTGTTCTTCATGCTTTGCCGATCGGCTATTCCCTCGACGGCAATCGCGGCCTCGCCGATCCGGTCGGCATGCTCGGCACGTCGCTCGGCATCGATATCCATGTCGTCACCGCCGAGGAGGCGCCGCTTCGCAACCTCGAACTTGCCGTCAACCGTTGTCATCTTGAGGTGGAGACGGTCGTCGCCACGCCCTACGCTTCGGGTCTTGCGGCGCTCGTCGACGACGAGGCCGAGCTTGGCGTCGCCTGCGTCGACATGGGCGGCGGCACGACCACGCTCTCCGTCTTCCACGACGGCGAGTTCGTGCATACGGACGCGATCGCGATCGGCGGCCAGCATGTGACGCTCGACGTCGCACGCGGGCTCTCCACCAATCTCGCCGACGCGGAGCGCATCAAGGCGCGTCACGGCTCGGCGCTGGCGTCGACCTCCGACGACAAGGACATCCTGACAATTCCGCCTGTCGGCGAAGACGAGCGCGATCATCCGAACACCGTTCCGCGCTCCGCGCTGACCCGCATCATCAGACCGCGCGTCGAGGAGACGCTGGAAATGACGCGCGACATGCTGACGAAGTCGGGCTTTGCCGACCAGGTCGGAAAGCGCGTGGTGCTGACCGGCGGCGCGAGCCAGCTGACCGGGCTTGCCGAGACCGCGCGACGCATCTTTGGACGCAACGTGCGGGTCGGGCGGCCGCTCGGCATCCAGGGCCTGCCGGAAGCGGCGAAGAGCCCGGCTTTCTCGGCGGCGGTCGGGCTCGTTCTTTATCCGCAGGCGGCGCGCATCGAGCAGTTCCATGCCCGAAGCCCAGGACGCCCGGCAATGACGGGGACCGACGGATATTTCGCGCGGGTAGGGCGCTGGATCAAGGACAGCTTCTGACGAAGCGCAACTGGACAAACGGATCAGGTGGGCGGCGGCCGGACCTGACGGAAAGGCGGAAGAGGACGGAACGATGAGTATCAACCTGAAGATGCCGGACATCACGGAGCTGAAGCCGAGGATCACCGTCTTCGGAGTCGGAGGCGCCGGCTGCAATGCCGTGAACAACATGATCGAGGCAGGCCTGCAGGGAGTGGAATTTGTCGTCGCCAATACCGACGCCCAGGCCCTGACCAACTCCAAGGCGGATCGTATGATCCAGATGGGGGTCGCGGTTACGCAGGGGCTCGGCGCCGGCTCGCAGCCGGAGATCGGCCGCGCCGCCGCCGAGGAGACGATCGAGGAGATCACCGATCACCTGAACGGCGCTCACATGGCGTTCATCACCGCCGGCATGGGCGGCGGCACCGGCACCGGTGCGGCGCCCATCGTCGCGCGTGCCGCGCGTGACGCAGGCATTCTGACCGTCGGCGTCGTGACCAAGCCGTTCCAGTTCGAGGGTCAGCGCCGCATGCGCCTGGCCGAGGCCGGCATCATCGAACTGCAGAAATGCGTCGACACGCTCATTGTCATTCCGAATCAGAACCTCTTCCGCGTCGCCAACGACAAGACCACCTTCGCCGATGCCTTCGCCATGGCCGACGAGGTGCTCTATTCCGGCGTCGCCTGCATCACCGACCTGATGGTGAAGGACGGCCTCATCAACCTCGACTTTGCCGACGTGCGCTCGGTCATGCGCGAGATGGGCAAGGCCATGATGGGCACCGGCGAAGCGTCCGGCGACAAGCGCGCCATCGAGGCGGCGGAGAAGGCGATCGCCAATCCGCTGCTCGACGACGTCAACATGCGCGGCGCGCGTGGGCTGCTGATCTCGATCACCGGCGGCCGCGACATGACGCTCTTTGAAGTGGACGAGGCGGCGAGCCGCGTCCGCGAGGAAGTCGACAGCGACGCCAACATCATCTTCGGCGCGACCTTCGACGAGAGCCTGGAGGGCATCGTCCGCGTCTCCGTCGTGGCGACGGGGATCGAGGAAGAGTACGTGCAGGAGCAGATCGCGCCGCCGACCGCCGGCATGGCCGAGCTGACGCGGCGTCTGAAGTCGGTATCTCCAGCCGCCGCCGCGCCCTCTGCCGCCGTCGCACAGGCGCCGGCGCAGCCACAGCCGCAAGCCCAGCAGCGCCGCATCCCCGATTATGCGCTGGAGGGTCTCGAACAGGAGCTCGCGACCCCGCAGCCGCAGCGCCAGCAGCAGCGCCCGGCCGCACAGGCTCCGCGGCAGGCGGATTCGGCCCGGCCATCCGCCGATCCGGCAGTGCGTATCGGCCCCTTCCGGCCCGATCCCGCGCTCGCGTCGCGTCAGGTCAGACATGACGATCCCGAGCAAGAGCGTATCCACGAAGCTCTGCGCGCCGCCGCTCCGGGGAATTTCATCCCGCCGGCGGCGGAGCGTCCCGACCACATGCAGCCGCGCATGCCGCGGGTGGAGGATTTTCCGCCCGTCGCCCAGCGTCAGATCCACGCCAGGAACACTCCGTCGCGCTCCGGCGAGGAGGAGCGGCGCCCGCGCGGGCTTCTGGCACGGATCGCGAGCGGACTTGGGCGCCGCGAGGACGGCGACTATGAGGACGAGCACGGACACGGGCAGGAACCGGTACCCGCGCCGCGCGCCGTGCAGGCAAATCCGCCGAATTCAGCAGGCGCCGCCGCCCATGCCTGTGTCGGAATACGCCAAGCAGCCGCAACCGCGGCGGATGGGCGAGCAGCAGGCGGCCGCCGGGACTCTAGACCCGCGCGGCCGGCCGTTGCCGATCGAATCGTCCCGTGACGAGCATCTCGAGATTCCGGCCTTCCTGCGCCGGCAGTCGAGCTAGCCTGAACGCGACCGCTCATGCGACAAAAGAGCCCGGCACGCGCGACGTGCCGGGCTTTTTGTTGCCCCGCAAGGCACCCGGATATGCGTAACAATGGGTAAAAATCGTTGATTAGACGGCAGTGCGGCCTGTCGGTAGCGTCCCCGACCAAAGAGGCAGGCAGTCAGACGATTCGGCAAGAGACCCCAACGGTGGGCCATTCGTCGTTTCTGACCTCAAGGGGCGATGTAATTTATGGCTGGGTCGAAGGAACGGGGACAGAGGACGCTTAGGCGTCGCACGACGCTCAGTGGCATTGGCGTTCACAGCGGCTCACCGGTTTCGGTCACCCTTTGTCCGGCCGACGTAAATAGCGGGATAAGCTTCCTCCGCACCCATCTCCCGAACTCTCCCGACATCGAAATTCCAGCGCGTTTCAATTCGGTCGGCTCCACCGAGCTCTGCACGGTGCTGGGCGACCCGAAAGGCGCTTCGGTCGCAACCGTTGAGCATCTCCTGGCCGCTTTCGCCGGGCTCGGAATCGACAATGCGGTGATCGAGATCGACGGGCCGGAAGTGCCCGTGATGGACGGCAGCGCGTGCGATTTCGTCGACGCGATCGACCAGGTGGGGATCGTCGCACAGGGTGCGCCGCGGCGATTCATCCGCGTCGAGAAACCAGTGCGCGTGGATATGGGCACGGCCTACGCCGAGTTCCGCCCGCTTGGCCGCTTCCGTCTCGAGGTCAGCATCGATTACGACTGTGCGGTGGTCGGCCGGCAGGCGATCGGGATCGATGTCACCCCGAAGGCGTTCCGGCAGGGTGTCGCCCGCGCCCGCACCTTCGGTTACATGCGCGACGTGGAAAAGCTCTGGGCGGCAGGCTTCGCGCTCGGCTCGTCGCTTGAGAATTCGGTCGTCATCGGCGACGGCGCGGTGGTCAATCCGGAAGGGCTGCGCTTCCCCGACGAGTTCGTTCGTCACAAGGTGCTCGACGCTATCGGCGATCTGGCGTTGGCCGGAGCGCCGATTCTCGGCCTCTATCGCTCGCACAAGGGTGGCCACAAGCTGAACGCCATGGCGCTTTCTGCCCTGCTTTCGCGCAGCGATGCCTGGTCGCTCGTCTCCGAGCCGGCCGAGCGGGAAAGCCGCCAGGACGGCCACGCGGAGCTCGCGCAGGGGCTCGCGGCGCCGGTCTTTGCGCCGGAAGTGCTCTGATCCAGCCCTGAACTGTCGCTTTAGCCATAGCCCGGCCATCATTCGGTGGTGAACGGCTTTGAAAGCCGCGCCGGGTCCTTTATGTGACAGGGCGTCTGGGGATTGGACCGAATGCTCGCTCGGATTTCCGCTGCCTTGAAGTCTCGCCGCGTCGCGGCGTGCGTCCTTGTGCCGGCCGTTGCACTTTTCCTTGTCGCCTGCGGCAAGAAGAAGCCTGAGACGGAGGTCAACGTCGATCCGCCCGATGTTCTCTACAATCAGGCGCTCGCCAACCTCGATTCCGGCGATCCGCGCCATGCGTCGGAGAAGTTTCAGGAGATCGACAAGGAGCATCCCTATTCCGACTATGCGCGGAAGGCGATGCTGATGTCGGCCTACCTGAGTTTCCGCCGTGGGCAGTTTCAGGACGCGATCAACGACGCGCAGCGCTACGTTACGCTCTTTCCAGCGAGCGACGACGCGGCCTACGCGCAGTACCTGATCGGCGAATCCTATTTCCGCCAGATCCCCGACGTGACGCGCGACCAGGACATTGCCGACAAGGCGATGGAGGCGATGAACGTCATCCTGCAGAAATATCCCGACTCCGAATACGCCGACGACGCGCGCCGCAAGGTGGAAGTCGCGCGCGACCAGATCGCCGGCAAGGAGATGCAGATCGGCCGCTACTATCAGGAGCGCCACGAATACGTCGCCGCCGTGAATCGCTTCAAGTCGGTGGTCGAGGACTACCAGACAACGCGGCACGTCGAAGAGGCGCTGGAGCGGCTGACGGAAAGCTACCTCGCGCTCGGCCTCACGCAGGACGCGCAGACCGCCGCCGCGGTGCTCGGGCACAACTTCCCGGACAGCCAATGGTATAAGGACGCCTACAAGATCCTCGGAGAAGCCGGCGTCGTTCCTGAAGAGAACAAGGGCTCCTGGATTTCCAAGGCATTCGGCCGCGGCTAAACCATGATCCCGGCCGAGATCATGCGGAAACGAGAAGCAGCCCACCTTCTGATTCAATCAGAACGGAAAGCGCTATAGAATCCGGCTTGCCATGCTGGCGAGTTCTCACCGTTCAGGACATCGTGCTCATCGACCGCCTCGCCATCGAGTTCGGCGGCGGGCTAACCGTGCTGACCGGCGAGACCGGCGCCGGCAAGTCGATCCTGCTCGACGCGCTCGCGCTCGCCCTCGGTTCGCGGGGCGACGCTTCTCTGGTGCGCGCCGGCGCTGAACGCGGCCAGGTGACGGCGGTCTTCGAGCCGGAGCCCGGTCATCCGGTCTTCGCGCTCCTCGCCGAGAATGGCATCGAAGCGGACGGGCGCGCTGATTCTGAGGCGCGTTCAGACCGCCGACGGCAAGACGCGCGCCTTCGTCAACGACCAGCCCTGCGGCGTCTCGCTGATGCGCGCCATCGGCGCGCGGCTTGTCGAGATCCACGGCCAGCACGACGAGCGCGCGCTGATCGGAGCGGAGGAGCATCGCCGCCTGCTCGATGCCTTCGGCGGGCTTGAGCCGGACGCGGAGGAGGTGGCGCGTCGGTATCGGACGCTCCGTGCCCTTGAAGCGGAGGCGGTTGAGCTTCGCGCCAGGATCGACGCCGCCGCGCGCGAAGCCGACTATCTCCGCGCCTCCGTGGACGAGCTTGAAGCGCTCGCGCCGGAATTCGGCGAGGAAGCGGCGCTCGCCGAACGGCGGCAGTTCCTGATGCGCGCCGAGCGGATCGCGACCGATATCAACGAGGCGCACGAGATCATCGGCGGAAACGGCTCGCCGATCCCCGAGCTTGTCGGCTTGGCGCGGCGGCTTGAGAGGAAGTCGGCCGAACTCCCCGGCTTGATCGAGCCGACGGTCGCGGCACTCGGTGCGGCGCTCGATAATCTCGAAGAGGTACGCCGCGGCCTCGAAGAGGCGATGCGCGCCTGTGCGTTTGATGAGGGCGAATTGGAGCGCAGCGAAGAGCGCCTCTTCGCGTTGCGCGCCGCCGGCCGCAAGCATCAGGTCGCTGTCGATGACCTGCAGGCCGTCGCGGCGGAATTTTCCGCGCGCCTTGCCGATATCGATGTCGGCGGCGAGCGGCTGAAGGCGCTCGAAGCGTCCGTTGCGGCGGCGCTTGCCGCCTATGCCAAGGCGGCGCTCACCCTCTCGAAGCGGCGCGGCGAGGCGGCGAAGGCGCTGGAGAAAGCGGTCAACGCCGAGCTGCCGGCGCTGAAGCTTGAGGCCGCGCGCTTCATCGTGGCGCGCGAGACCGACGCCGAGACCGTCTCGCCCGAAGGGCTCGACCGGATCGCTTTCCAGGTGCGCACCAATCCCGGCACCGAGCCGGGTCCGCTGATGAAGGTCGCGTCCGGCGGCGAGCTTTCGCGCTTCCTCCTGGCGCTGAAGGTGGCGCTTGCCGATCGCGGCTCCGCGCCGACGCTTGTCTTCGACGAAATCGACGCCGGAGCCGGCGGCGCCGTCGCCGAAGCGATCGGGCGGCGGCTTGCGCGCCTGGCGGAGCGGGTGCAGGTGCTTTCCGTGACGCATGCTCCGCAGGTCGCCGCGCAGGCCGACGCGCATTTCCTCATTACCAAGTCGGCCGTCGACCGAGGAAAACGCGTAGCGACCGGTGTCGAGCCGGTCGCCGGTCAGGAGCGGCGCGAGGAGATCGCCCGCATGCTCGCCGGCGAGACCATCTCCGACGAAGCCCGCGCCGCCGCCGAGCGGCTGATCAAGGGCGCGGCGTAAGTTCCGCCAAAATCCCGCCTCGGCTTCAGCGCCAAAAGACCTTCGGAAGATTTCGGAACCTGTTGCTTAACGGCTGATCGATGGCCCGTCAGAAGGGCCCCGCTGATCTCCAGTTATTGGCAAGGGCCTTCCTGGTCGGAACCGCCTCCATCTCCTGGCGTTATTGGGCGCCAGTTTAATGGAGAAGGACGCGCAACATGGGCGGTATTTTACTTTGGCTTCTCGGGATTCCGATCCCGATCATCATTCTACTTTTCCTCCTGTGGTGACGGGAGGAACAAATGGCACAGGTCTATGAAACGACTGCCAGTATCGACCAAGACGTCGAGCTGCCAAATATCGAATCGTCCGCCTCTGGAATTTCCTGGGGCGCAATCGCTGGCGGCGCCGTCGGTGCGGTCGCAGTGTCGGTCGTTCTCGCATCTCTCGGTTCGGCTCTCGGCCTGGCGTCCGTCTCGCCGTGGGCGAATTCCGGTGCATCGCTGGCCGCGATCGGAGTCGGGGCCGCGGTCTGGATCGTCGTGATCCAGTGGCTGGCGTCCGCGTTTGGCGGCTATCTCACCGGCCGCTTGCGGACGAAGTGGGCCGCGATGGGAACCGACGAGGTCATGTTCCGCGACACCGCGCATGGATTTCTTGCGTGGGCTCTTTCGACGATCTTTGTCGTGGCGTTCCTCGCGACGGCGGTGGGCGGCGGAGCAAATGTCGCCGCGAGCGTCGTAACGGGGGCCGCGCAGACTGGCGTTCAAGCGGCGGGCGATATGCCGTATCTCGTCGACACGCTCTTTCGTCCGGGCGGAAACGAACAGCCGGTTGTTTCAGCGTCGCCGGCCAACAGTTCCGACACCTCGACGGGGACGCCGGCTTTTACGGCGACCACCACTCCGACGTCGGCGAGCGCTCCGTCGACCGCCGATACGGGCAATGATTTCCGCGGCGAGAGCGAGCGGCTCCTCGCACGGTCAGTAACATCCGACATGCCTGCCGAAGACCGGACCTATCTCGCCCAGCTCGTGGCGCAGCACACCGGGCTGAGCCAGGCGGAGGCGGAGACCCGCGTCGACAGCGTCGTGGCTTCCGCAAAGAAGAATGCCGAAGCGGCCCGCAAGGCAGGCGTCACGGTGGCCTTCATTACCGCCTTGTCGCTCGTGATCGGCGCCTTCGTGGCGGCGGCGGCGGGTGCGCTTGGTGGGCGCCATCGCGACGAGATCTGAACCGCCGCGTTTTGGCTGAACGAAGCGCCGCCCCCGGGCGGCGCTTTTTCGTGACGCCGCCCCTTGGATCGCCCTCCGCAAGACGCCCGTTTTCCTGCTATCTCTGCCGCTTCGGCGCCGAGGCCAGGCTTGGCCAGGCGCCCTACCGGTGGGTTGAGACGAGAGTGGACGGACAATGGCGCGCGGCACAGCGAAGAAGGAAAAACCTGTCGACGACTTGAGCGAGACCGAGGCGACAGAAGAACTCGAGCGCCTCGCCGCTGAGATCGCCGAGCACGACAAGCGCTACTACCAGGAAGACCAGCCGACGGTCTCCGATGCGCAGTACGATGCGCTCCGCCAGCGCAACCTCGCCATCGAGGCGCGCTTCCCGGAACTCGCGCGAGCGGATTCTCCCTCGAAGAAAGTCGGCGCGGCGCCGACTGGCAAGTTCGCTACCGTCCGTCACGCGCAGCCCATGCTGTCGCTGGAGAACGCTTTCAGCGACGACGACGTCCGCGACTTCGCCGCCCAGATGATGCGCTTCCTCGGCCGCCCGGCGGATGAGCCGATCGCGATCACGGCGGAGCCCAAGATCGACGGCCTCTCGATGTCGCTGCGCTACGAGTCGGGCAAGCTCGCGCTCGGCCTCACGCGGGGCGACGGCGTCACCGGCGAGGACGTCACCGCCAACGTCCGCACCATCAACGACATCCCACACACGCTGCCGAAGGGCGTGCCTTCCGTCGTGGAGGTCCGCGGCGAAATCTATCTTGGGAAGTCCGACTTCCAGAAGCTCAACGCGCTACAGGAGAAGGAGGGAAAGCCCCTTTACGTCAATCCGCGCAATACTGCCGCCGGTTCGCTGCGCCAGAAGGACGCCAAGATCACTGCAACGCGGCCGCTGCGCTTCTTCGCCTATGCCTGGGGCGAGATCGTGGGTGACATGCCCGCTGACACGCAGATGGGCATGGTCGAGGCCTTCAGGGATTGGGGCTTCAAGATCAATCCGCTGATGAAGCTCTGCGCCGATGTCGAGGCGGCGCTTGCGGTCTATCGCGACATTGAGCGCAAGCGCGCGACCCTCGACTACGACATCGACGGCGTTGTCTATAAAGCCAACGCGCTCGCCCTGCAGGCGCGCCTCGGCCTTCGCACCCGCTCGCCGCGCTGGGCGATCGCGCACAAGTTCCCCGCCGAGAAGGCGACGACGGAGCTCCTGGCCATCGACATCCAGGTTGGGCGCACCGGCGCGCTGACGCCGGTCGCGCGGCTGAAGCCGGTCACCGTCGGCGGCGTCGTCGTGGAGAACGCCACGCTCCACAACGAGGACTATATCCGCGGCTTCGGTCGCGACGGGCAGCCGCTGCGCGTCGACGGCAAGGGCAAACCCATCGATATCCGCGTCGGCGACACGGTCACAGTGCAGCGTGCCGGCGATGTCATCCCGCAGGTGCTCGACGTCGACCTTGCGCTACGCCCGAAGAACGCCAAACCCTATCCCTTCCCAAAAGTCTGCCCCTGTCCGCTGAAGACGCCGGTGGTGCGCGAGGAAACGGCGACCGGCGGGGAGGGAATCGTGCGCCGCTGCTCCGGCGAGTTCGCTTGTCCGTTCCAGCGCAAGGAGCATCTTCGCCATTTCGTGTCGCGCTCCGCTTTCGACATCGAAGGTCTGGGCGAGAAACAGATCGAGTATTTCTACGAGGAGAGCGAAGAGCTGCCTGTGAAGACGCCGGCGGACATCTTCACGCTCGCCGGACGCGACGCGAAGAATTTGAAGAAGCTCAAGGACGTTGAAGGCTTCGGCGCGACTTCGGTCAAAAACCTCTTCGACGCCATCGAGGCGCGCCGGACCATCCCGCTGGACCGCTTCCTCAATGCGCTCGGCATCCGCCATGTCGGCGAGACAACGGCGCGCCAGCTCGCGCGCGCCTACGGCTCATGGACGGCATTCCATGACGCGGCGCGCCGCATCGCCGAGGGCGATGAAGCCGCGCGCGAGGAAATGGACTCGATCGACCAGATCGGCGCGACCGTGGTCGAAGCGGTGGCGCGCTATTTCGGCGAAAGCCACAATCGCAAGCTGGTTGAGGATTTGAGCGCCCAGGTGACGGTGGAGGACGCCGAACAGGCGGCGACCGATTTACCCGTCGCCGGCAAGACCATCGTCTTCACCGGCTCGCTCGAGAAGATGACCCGCGATGAGGCGAAGGCGATGGCGGAACGGCTTGGCGCGAAGGTTTCCGGCTCCGTCTCGGCGAAGACCGATCTCGTCGTCGCCGGCCCTGGCGCCGGCTCCAAGCTCAAGAAGGCGACCGAGCTTGGCATCGAGGTGATCGACGAAGACGCCTGGCTCGCACGTATCGACAAGTGAACGAGCCCGCCGGGAGGGCGGCGGGCTCGCATCAAGGCACTTTGCAGCGACGCCTATTGCGCGGGCGCCTGCGGTTGCTGGATAGGAGCCACTGCGCCTGTGCCCTGATCTGCGGCGGGCGGCTGCTGCGCCCTCAGCTCCGCGAGCTTCTGCTGCGTGGTCACGAATTCCGGCGCCGCGGCAAGCTCGTCGGCGGTGGCGTCGAGTACCAGCTTCCTGTTGCCGTCCTCGTCGGTCGTGATGTTGAGCGCGTCGTAGTTGACGGCCACGTTCTTCTCTCCAATTCCGAGGAAGCCGCCGACGCCGACGACCACGCCCTGGATGGTGCCATCCTCGGTCCAGATGATGTCATTGACGTCGCCGAGCGAATTGTCGGCCGAATCGTAGACCGTCTTGCCGGTCAGCTCCGACGCAAGCACGGCACTGTCGTCTTGCTCGTTGAAGAACTTTCCGCTGTTGTCGGCAGTGACTACCGGCGGCTCAGCCGGCGCGGCGACGGAGTCACCCGAGCTGGGCTTTGTCGGCAGGCTTCCCGTCGTGTCGGGCCCGCATGCCGTGCCCTCCGGACAAGCCGGCGCGTTCTGCATCTCCTGCATTTGCCCGGGCTGATCCGCCTGGGCGATCTGCTGCAGCTTGCCGGCCGCGAAAGCCGGAGTTCCGGCCAGAAGCGCTGCCAGCGCAACACCCGTCATGATCGCTTTCATGGCTAATCTCCTTTCAGACCTCCGGCGTCTGAACGCACGACGCGAAATCGGGTTGTGTCCGGAAGGTGAAATTACCGGGGTATCTTCGGGAGCGATTGTGGCAGCGAACCGAAATTGCGCTGAGGGGGTGCTCGGCCAAAGAGCGGGACCCCGCGGCCAGTGGCTCGTTTTGTCGATGATCCGCCCCTGCCACAATCAAGAGATGAGTTTGTTAGCCCCGGTGACCTTCCCTGCTGTCGCCGGGTCGGGCGCTTCAGTGCCGCTGATCCTCAGTCTCAATGAAATGAACGCGACACGTCAGCCGTGCTGACCTAAGCTTGAGCGGATGCTCCAGAAATCCGCAGTCAATTCCGGGCGTCGCGTGCGCCTCGCGGAATTCCTTCGCGGGTTTCGCGACATTTTCCCCGTCATGATCGCAACCATCCCGTTCGGGCTGCTCTTCGGTGCGATTGCAGTGAAGAAGGGGATAAGCGTCGCCGACGCCACCCTGATGAGCGCCTCCACCTATGGCGGCGCGGCGCAGTTCGCGGTGCTCGAATTCTGGGCGCATCCGCTGCCGTTCTGGACGGTGCTGATGTCGGGGCTCGCGGTCAATCTCCGCAACGTGCTCTACAGTGCCTCGCTCGGGCGAAAGATGACGCACTGGAAACCGTCGACGCGTTATGCCGCTTTCGCGCTCTTGACCGATCCGAGCTTCGCCATCTCCGAGTTGAAGGAAGGGAAGCACCTGAGCGCGCCATATTATTTTGGCCTCGGCGTGCCGCTCTATGTGAACTGGGTCGTCACCACTGCCATCGGCGCGACCCTCGGCAATTTCATCACGCATCCGGAAGTCATCGGCATCGACTTCCTGGTCACCGCCTATTTCCTTGTCGTGGTCGTCGGCTTTCGCGCGCGGTCGAATACGCTTCCCGTCATCGGCGCCAGTGCCGGCGCGGCGCTCGCCGTCTATCTGACGTCGGTGCGCCATGGCATTTCTTCGCCGGCGCGCTTGCCGGCATGGCGGTCGCGGTGGTGCTCGCGCCGAACAAGGTGCCCGCGTGACGCTGCTTCTGATCCTTGCGCTCGCCGTGGGCACCTATGCGACGCGCGCCGCGGGGCACATGGTGCTGTCACGCTTCGAGCATCTCCATCCGCGCGTCGAAGCGGCGCTTGAGGCCATGCCCGCCGCCGTCATCACGGCGCTCGTCGCGCCGGCGGTGCTTGCGACGGGCATTGCCGAGACCGTTGCGGCCGGCGTGACGATCCTCGCCGCGACCCGCCTGTCGATCATGCCGACGCTTGTTATCGCGGCGGTGACGGTGTCGCTGCTGAGGGCGGCCGGGCTCTAGCCGGCGCGCCGCGAGGGATATGGCCACGCGCCGTGGGCGGAAACCGCGGGAGGTGTCCATCGCGCCGTCGGCCGCGTCTTCGGCGCCGAATGCTCCCGTATTACCTCGGAAACGACGGCATCAATCCGGTCCGGCTCAATGCCGATGTCGAGCAGGATTTCCGGCGACAGCATTTTCAGGTCGCGCACCGCCTGCCTTCTGCGCCGCGCCTCGGAAATCTTTGCGAGAATGCTCATGGTCGTTCTCCTTGAACGATATTCATCAAGACCGACTTTCATCGGCCTTCCTATGACGCTATTTAATCCGTGTAGCCGGAGGTATCGAACGCATAGCGTGCATGGCTACATGAATGAGAGTCATGTTGAAGGGACCCATGTCGGAAGATCGGCTTTCCCAGCTTCCCCCGCTTCACGCGCTGAGGAGCTTCCACGCCGCGGCGCGCTTCGGGCGCTTCCGCGACGCCGCCGGTGCGCTCGGCCTGTCGGAATCCGCCGTCAGCCACCAGATCCGCAAGCTTGAGGACTATCTTGGCGTGCGGCTTTTCGAGCGGGCCGGCAACGCCGTGCGGCTGACGCTCATCGGGCAGACCTATTTCGAGGAGATCGACCCAGCCTTCTCCCGCATCCGCCGCGCTACGGAAGCGCTCGCCGGTCCGTGCTGCCGCGTCTCGCTGACGCTGACGACCTCGCTCGCCACGCTGTGGCTAATCCCGCGGCTCGGGCGACTGGAGGCGGCGCTGCCGGAGGTGAACGTGCAGATGGTGCCGACCGGCCGGGTCGTCGATCTGCGCCGCGAGCAGATCGACCTGGCGATCCGCTACGGTAAGGGCCATTGGCCCGGTTACGCCGCACATCATCTGTTCGATGAGCAGGCGTTTCCTGTCTGCCGCCCCGGGCTTCTTTCCGATGACGCGGATCCCCAGAAGGCGCTCGGCAAGGCTCGTTTGATCGTCGATGCCTCAGATCGGGAGGAATGGCGCGAATGGGCGCAGGCGCACGGTCTTGAGCCACCGTCGCTCGACGGCGCACTGGCGCTGGATGGCTCGGAACAGATCCTGCGCGCCGCGGCCGAAGGACTGGGCGTGGCGATCGGCCGTCGCCCACTCGTCGACGGCTGGCTCGCCGACGGCGATCTCGTCGCGCCGTTCGGAACGGCGGACGAGAGCGGCTGCGCTTATTATCTTCTCTACGCCGATGCGGAAGAGTTGAGCGTGCCGGCGCGCCGCGTTGCGCGCTGGCTGGTCAGCATCAGCAAGGGCGAGGAAGCGGCGAAAGCGCTCTTCGCCTAGGCCGCGAGTGGGCTCGCGCAGCGGCCAACAAGAAACTCGCCGCTTGCGCAGTGCCGTCGTAGCAAGTTATAATTGCATTATCTACAATCAGGGAGGGTTGCATGGCCGCGGACAATTTCGATCCCTCTTTGAAGTTCACTCTCCTGTTCGAAGGTGGCTTCGTAAACAATCCGAAGGATCCGGGCGGGGCCACCAATCTCGGTGTTACCATTCACACCCTTTCTCAGGTTCTCGGGCACAACGCGACTGTCGCTGAGGTCCAGGCGCTCACACCGAAGACAGTGGCGCCAATTTACAGGCAAAGGTACTGGAACACTGTTCGAGGCGATGACCTGCCTTTGGGTGTGGACCTCGCGGTGTTCGATTTCGGCGTCCATTCCGGTCCAATCCGCGGCGTGAAAGGCCTGCAGCGCGTTCTCGGCCTCGATGATGACGGAAAGATCGGAGACATCACTCTCAAGGTCGTAAGGAAGTTCGATCCGAAGACCGTTGTCGAAACCTTGTGCGCGGAGCGCCTGCACTTCCTGCAAGGGCTGAAAGTATTCGAGACCTTCGGGAAAGGTCTGAAAGGTCGAGTGGAGAGGTGTCGGACGGCCGCCCTGTCGATGTTGGCGTAGCCGCGCTCAGCCCACGATCGGCCGGCAGGCGGCTTCAAGCCACGCGCGGTCCTCCGCCGAAAGCGTCGGCCAGCCGGAAAGCGCTCCGAAGACGCGCGTGTGATAGGCGTCGAGCCAGGCGAGCTCGGCCGCGCTCATCAGCAGCGGTTCGATCAGCCTGCGGTCGATGGGGCTGAGCGAAATCGTCTCGAAGGAATGCATCGGCCGGTCGCCGCCCGGAACCGGCTCGGCCTCGCGCACCACGATAAGGTTTTCGATGCGGATTCCGAAGTCGCCGGCGCGATAATAGCCGGGCTCGTTGGAGATGATCATGCCGGGCTCAAGCGGCGTGTGCCCGGTCTTGGCGATCCGTTGCGGCCCCTCATGCACGGAAAGGTAGGCGCCGACGCCGTGGCCCGTGCCGTGGTCGAAATCGAGGCCCGCCTGCCAGAGCGCTTGCCGTGCGAGCGTGTCGAGTTGCGCGCCGGTCGTGCCCTTCGGGAAGCGCGCCATGGCGATCGCGATGTGGCCCTTGAGGACGCGCGTGAAACGGTCGCGGAAGAGGTCGAGCCGTTCGGGTGAGGGGGTTCCGACCGGCACGGTGCGCGTGACGTCGGTCGTCCCGTCCTGGTACTGCCCGCCGGAATCGATCAGGTAGAGGTCGCCGTCTTCGAGCTTGCGGTTGGTGCGCTCGGTGACGCGATAGTGGTTGATCGCGCCGTTCGGGCCGGTCGAGGAGATAGCGTCGAAGGAGAGGTCGACGAGCGGCACATTCTCTTCCGCTGCCGTTTCGGTGCGGAGCGCTTCGAGCTTCTTCGCCGCATCGATCTCGCTCAGCGATCCCGGCGCGCTCGTCTCCACGAAGCGCAGGAAGCGCAGCATCGCCACGCCGTCGCGAATGTGCGCGGCGCGCGCGCCTTGCAGCTCCGCCGTGTTCTTCTTCGCCTTCGGAAGGGCCACCGGATCGGCGGATTCGATGATCTTGCCGCCCGCCGCCTCGACAAGCCGCGCCACGGCCTCGGCCGACCCCAGCGGATCGTAAAGCACCTTGAGGCCCGATTCGCCGAGCTCGGTGAGCCGTGCGGAGAAGTCGCGCGCCTCGCGCACGTCGGCGAAGCCTTCGAGCCGGTCGCGCACGGCATTCGAGAGCTTGCGCCCGTCAATGAAAAGCTGCGGCCGGCCCTCGGCAGGGACCGACGCGAAGGCGAGCGGCGAGGGGGTGTGCGCGATATCGTTGCCGCGGATGTTGAAGAGCCAGGCGATCGACGCCGGGTCGGTCAGGATCGCCGCGTCGGCGCGCTTCTCCGCGACGATCTTCGCCGCCTCGGCGATCTTCTCTTCGACCGGCTTGCCGGCGAGCGCTTCCGGCTGCTCGACAACGCGCGCAGCGGGCGGCTCGGGCCGGTCGCTCCACACCGCGTCGAGCGGGTTCTCCTCGACGGCGACGAGTTCCGCACCGGCCGCATCGAGGCCGCGTCTGATCTGGCGCACCTGCGCGCGCGTCATCAGCCATGGGTCGTAGCCGATGCGCGCACCCTCCGCCGCATTCTCCTTCAGCCAGCTGCCGACCGAAGTCTCCATCACCGCGACCCGCGCGAACACGTCGGTATCGACCTGCTCGGGCACCTGCAGCGTGTAGCGCCCGTCGACGAAGATCGCCGCCTTGTCGGAAAGCACGACCGCCGTGCCGGCGGAGCCTGTGAAGCCCGTCAGCCAGGCCAGCCGCTCGGAGGACTTCGGCACGTATTCGCCCTGATGCTCATCGGCGCGCGGCACGATGAAGCCATCGAGCTGCAGCTCTTTCAGTTTGGCGCGAAGCGCTTTCGCGCGCTCGGCGCCCCTGGTCGGATCGGTGGTATCGGCATAGCTCTGGAACATGGCGCGCTCCTTAGCACAGCCCGGCTCGCGATTGCCAAGCGGGCAACGCCTTCAGGGCTTTTTGAACGCCAGCACCGACCAGCCGCCAAAGATATGCGCCGTCGTCAGCCGCAATCCTTGCGCCCGGTAGGAAGCGACGACGCGCTCGCGCTGATGCAACAGGAGCCCGGAAAGCACCAGCGTTCCGCCTCTCGCAATGAGAGGGACAAGCCGCGGCGCCAACTGGCAGAGCGGCTCGGCGAGGATATTGGCGGCGACGAGATCGAAGGGCGCGCGGTCGCGGATGAGGCGCGCCTCGACGCCCGGACCGACAGCGAGGCGCAAAAGCCCGGCGACGCCGTTCCGTTGCGCATTGTCCCGCGCCACCGCGATTGCGATCGGATCGATATCGGTGGCGACGACCGGGCGCCTGAGCACCTTCGCCATCGCGATAGCAAGCACGCCGGAGCCGGTGCCGAGATCGAGTGGGCGCAGAAAGCGGCGCCGGCGCATCAGCCGGTCGAGAACACAAAGAATCCCCGTCGTGGTCGCATGGTGGCCGGTTCCGAACGCCCTCCCGGCGTCGATCTCGATCCGCATCGCGGCGGCTGGAACGCGCCAGCGATCATGACTGCCATGCAGGAGGAAGCGGCCGGCCGCGATGGGCTTGAGCACTTTCAGCCCGGCGCCGACCCAGTCGGTCTCCGGCAGCTTTTCAACGCGAAGCGGTGCGCCGAAGGCGTCGGCGCCGAGCCGATCGCGCAGCTTCGTCGCGATGTCCTCCGCGCCCCCGTCTTCAAAATAGGCATCGACCGACCAGAGCCCATCGGCGCGCTCGTCGAGCGAAACGGCGACGCCGTCCTCGCCATAGTCGCGTTCCAGGAAATTCGAGATGCGCCGCGCTTCGGGAAAAGCGGCGGTGAGCGTGGCCTTCAATGTCATCGCGGACGGGTCGCTTGCGGCACATCAATTCCTGTTGGTCGGGCGCTCTTCATAGTCGGTTTCGCGACTGATGGGAGCCCGGCGTGGCGAGACGCATTGTCATCATTCAGGGGCATCCGGACGCGAGTCGGGACCGCTTTTGCCGCGCCTTGGCGAGCGCTTATGAGAAAGGCGCGCGCGCCGCCGGCCACGACGTGCGGCGCGATCGAGGTCGCCGCGCTCAAGTTCGACTGCATCCGCTCGCAGTCCGAATGGCAGTCGGCCGCGCCCCCGCCGGACATCCTGCTTGCGCAGGACGATGTCCGCTGGGCCGAGCACATCGTCCTCTTTTACCCACTATGGCTCGGGACGATGCCTGCGCTTCTAAGGCGTTTCTTGAACAGCTCCTGCGTCCCGGATTCGCGGTTCCTGACATCGAAGACGCCAGCAGGCTCCCGCCGGTCGGCCACCTCAAGGGCCGCCCGGCGCGCATCGTCGTGACGATGGGCATGCCGGCGCTCGCCTACCGCTGGTTCTTCGGCGCGCACAGCCTGAAGAGCCTCGAGCGCAACATCCTGAAATTCGTCGGCATCAAGCCGATCCGCGAGAGCCTCGTCGGCCTGGTCGCGGCGAAGGACGACGCGGGGCGCAAGCGCTGGCTTCAGAAAATGGAGGCGCTGGGGCGGGAGGGAGCGTAAGTCCAGCTACGCCGCCTCGACGAAGCTATCCACCACCCGCTTCTGCCCGGCCTTGTCGAAATCCACGGTGAGCTTGTTGCCGTCGACCGCGGCGACGGTGCCCGGCCCGAATTTCTGGTGGAACACGCGGTCGCCGGTCGCGAAGCGCGCAGTGCCGCCGATGACGCTGCGGGCGACAAGCTCGCCTTCGATCGTCACCGGCTCGCGCTCCACGCGCTTGCGCGGATCGGTCTTCCCGGATTGGCCGCGGTTCGCTTGCGCGCGCTGCCAGCCGGGCGTGCGGTAGGCGGAGTTGAAGGGCTCCATGGTGTCGAAGCGCGAGACGCCGCCCATCCCTCCATAGCCGCCCATTCCGCCTGCGCCATAGCCGCCGTAGCTCGCCGGCTCCGACACTTCGACATGCCCCTCCGGCAGATCGTCGAGGAAGCGCGACGGCACGGTCGATTGCCAGAGCCCGTGCGTGCGGCGGTTGGCGACGAACCAGATTTTCGCGTGCTTCCGCGCGCGGGTGAGGCCGACGTAAGCCAGCCGCCGCTCCTCTTCGAGACCCGCTTTGCCGTTCTCGTCGATGGTGCGCTGCGAGGGGAAGAGTCCTTCCTCCCAGCCGGGGAGATAGACGATGTCGAACTCCAGCCCCTTCGCCGAATGCAGCGTCATGATGGAGACGGCCTCGTCGTTCTCGCCGCGCTCCGCGTCCATCACCAGCGCGACATGCTCCAGGAAGGCGGGGAGGGAATCGTACTCCCCCATGTTGTTGACGAGCTCTTTAAGGTTCTCGAGCCGCCCCGGCGCGTCCGCCGAGCGGTCCATCTGCCACATCTCCGTGTAGCCGGATTCCTCCAGGATCATCTCGGCGAGATCGATGTGGCGCATGGTGTCGACGAGGCTCGTCCAGCGCCCAAAGCTTTTGACGAGATCGCCGAGCGCCTGCCTCTGCTTCGGCTTGATCTCCTCCGTCACCACCAGTTCGCCCGCCGCCGCCATCAAGGGGACATTGCGGGCGCGGGCATGGCCGTGGATGAACTGGATGGTGGAAGCGCCGAGGCCACGCTTCGGCGTGTTGACGATGCGCTCGAACGCGAGATCGTCGGCCGGATTGACGGTGGCGCGGAGATAGGCGAGCGCGTCGCGGATCTCCATGCGCTCGTAGAAGCGCGGGCCGCCGATGACGCGGTAGTTCAACCCGAGCGTGATGAAGCGGTCTTCGAACTCGCGCATCTGGTAGGAGGCGCGCACCAGGATCGCCATGTCGTTGAGCGAGACGCCCTGTCGCTGCAACTGCTCGATGTCCTCGCCGATGGCGCGCGCTTCCTCCGAGGAATCCCAGCCGGATGTGACGGCAACTCGCGCGCCCATCTCGGCCGTGTCGGTGAAGAGCGTCTTGCCGAGCCTCCCTTCGTTGTGCGCGATGAGCCCGGAGGCGGCGGCGAGGATGTGACCGGTCGAGCGGTAGTTGCATTCGAGGCGGATCACCGTCGCGCCGGGGAAGTCGCGCTCGAAGCGCAGGATGTTGTCGACCTCCGCGCCGCGCCAGCCATAGATCGACTGGTCGTCGTCGCCGACGCAGCAGATGTTCTTGTTCTCCTGCGCGAGCAGCCTCAGCCACAGATACTGCGCGACGTTGGTGTCCTGGTATTCGTCGACGAGCATGTAGCGGAAGCGCTTCTGGAAATCGGCGAGCACGTCCGGGTGCTCGCGGAAGAGCCGGAGACATTCGAGAAGCAGGTCGCCGAAATCGGCGGCGTTCAGCGTCTTCAGCCGCTGCTGGTATTCCGCATAGAGCTCGCGCCCCTTGCCGTTCGCGTAAGCGTAAGCCTCACCGTCCGGGATCTTGTCGGGCGTGAGGCCGCGGTTCTTCCAGCCGTCGATGGCGGAAGCGAGCTGGCGCGCCGGCCAGCGCTTCTCGTCGATGTTGTTGGCCGTGATGAGCTGCTTCAGGAGCCGGATCTGGTCGTCGGTGTCGAGGATCGTGAAATCGGTCCGAAGCCCCACCAACTCCGCATGCCGGCGCAGGATCTTCACGCCGATCGAATGGAACGTGCCGAGCCACGGCATGCCTTCGGCGCGCTCTTCGCCGATCAGCTTGCCGATGCGGAGTTTCATTTCCCGCGCCGCCTTGTTGGTGAAGGTCACGGCGAGGATTTGCGAAGGGAAGGCGCGGCCCGTCGCGAGGATATGGGCGATGCGCGATGTCAGAACGCGCGTCTTGCCGGTGCCCGCTCCGGCCAGGACAAGCAGCGGCCCGTCCGTGTGCTCAACCGCCTTGCGCTGCTCCGGATTGAGCTTTTCGAGCCACGGCTTGGCGCTCCCCGCGAGCGCGCGCGCGCCGATGCCGCCCGGCCGCGGGGCGGGGAGGTCGGCAGAATCTTCGCGGCGGGCGGTTTCCGTCATTCAAGCCTTGGGAAGAGGGCAAGCCGTCGATTCGGCTCTCCCCGTGAACAATAGGGCAACGAAGCCGTTGATGCGAGGGACGCCGGGAGGCCTCGGGCGTTACGATCGTATATAGGATGCCTCAACGTTGTTGGCGGGCGGAAGAGACGAGAAAATGGCGATGGAAACGAAGGTGGAGCGCTTCCAGTTCAAGCCCGACGGCGAGATTCCGAACAATCCGCTGCCGCTCCTCCTTTATCCCCAGGCGCTTTCGCCAACGCTTCAGACCGCGAGTGCGGCGCAGGCGCTTTTCCGCGAGAACGATTGGGTCGGCAACTGGGTCGACGGCGTCTTCGACTTTTGGCACTTCCACGTCACCGGGCACGAGGTGCTCGGCTGTGTCGCCGGCGAAGCAGAGATCGGCTTCGGCGGCGACAGCGGGATCGAGGTGACCTTCAAAGCCGGCGATGTCGTCGCGATTCCCGCAGGCGTCGGCCACAAGCGGCTCTCCGAAAAGCGCGGCGGGTTCACGATCGTCGGCGGCTATCCGCCGGGCCAGAGCGGCCGGATCACGCGGCCGGGCGAATATCCGCTTGCCGAGGCGCAGCGCCTGATCGCCGCACTCGATCTTCCGCGCGGCGATCCGGTCTCCGGCCCAAAGGGCCTGCTGATCGAAGCGTGGAACGCTAACTAACCGGCAAGCATCTGCGGCCGTTCGGGCGGAGAATCCCCAGTTTGTCGCCTTGACCCGACCCCGCTCACGGTGCAGGACGTGCGGGCCTCCCGGCACCCGGCGCCGCACTCTCTTTTCCGCGACATTCGTCGTCCGACGCCGCTTTGCCCGTGTCGAGGCCAAGTGACGGGAAAGATAAAGTGACGGATCTGCCAGCCGACGCGAAGGTTCCAACTCCTCCCGCCGCCATCGCCGAGAACGAACCGCAAGATCGGGTGTTGAGCCTCCCGGTTCTCTGCTCCGTCGCATTTTTGATCGGCGCGGTTGCCGCCGCAGGCGCGGTCATCTTCCGCTACATGATCTCGGTGGTGCACAATCTCTTCTTCAACGGCATCCTGTCCTTCCATTACGACGCCAACCATTTCGAGCCGGCGAGCCCGTTCGGGGCGCTCATCATCCTCGCGCCTGTGATCGGCGGCCTGATCGTCGTGTTCCTGGTGCAGACTTTTGCGCCGGAGGCGAAGGGCCACGGCGTGCCGGAGGTGATGTACGCCGTCTACCACAACAACGGCAACGTCCGCGGCATCGTGGCGGTGGTGAAGTCGATCGCCTCGGCGATCTCGATCGGAAGCGGCGCGTCGGTCGGGCGGGAGGGCCCGATCATCCAGATCGGCGCCTCCTTCGGATCGACCATCGCGCGGGCGTTGAACCTCGCGCGCTGGCAGAAGATCACGCTGCTTTCGGCGGGCGCTGGCGCGGGCATCGCCGCCACCTTCAACACGCCGCTCGGCGGGGTCATGTTCGCGATCGAGCTGCTTCTTCCCGAGGTGAGCGCGCGCACGTTTTTGCCCGTCGTCGTGGCGACCGCGACCGCCACCTATCTCGGCCGCATCGCCTTCGGGCTCGATCCGGCGTTCTTCGTGCCGCTTTCCTTCGCGCATCCGCAGGAGGCGATCAACGCGCTGCAACTCGCAGCCTTCGCTATCCTGGGCGTCCTCGCCGGCGTCGCCTGTTGGGCGTTCATCAGGTTTCTCGCCTATTGCGAGGACCTGTTCCCGACGCTTCCCGGCAATGCCTACACGCAGAACATCATCGGCATGCTGCTGATCGGCCTGCTGAGCTACGGCTTCGTGCTCACGACCGGCCAGCCGCACACCTCGGGCGTCGGCTACGCCACCATCCAGGAGATCGTGAGCAACGGGCACTACACCATCCTACTCTTCATCGCGCTGCTCCTCGGCAAGGTGGCGGCGACGGCGCTCAGTCTCGGATCGGGCGCTTCGGGCGGCGTCTTCTCGCCGTCACTGTTCATCGGTGCGTCGCTTGGCGGCGCCGTCGGCGCAATCGGGGCGTTCGTCGACCCGTCGGCGGGGTTCTCGATTCCGGAATTCGCGGTGGTCGGCATGGGCGCGGTGGTCGGCGGTGCGACCGGCGCCTCGATGACCGCGATCGTGATGATCTTCGAGATGACGCGCGACTACAACGTCATCGTGCCGCTGGTGCTGGCGGTGGCGCTCTCGGTCGGCGTTCGCCGCTGGCTCGTCGCCGAGAACATCTACACCATCAAGCTCAGGAACCGCGGACGCCCCATCCCCACCATCCGCCACACCAACATGTACCTGGTGCAGCAGGCCCGCGACCTGATGAGCGCGCGCTTCGTCGTGCTCCCGGTGGAGACGACGATCGAGGCCGCGCTGAGCGTCGTCGGCGAAAAGCCCGCCGGATCGCATATCGTGGTGACCGACGAGGGCCGCATTCTCGGCTTCGTGCGGTTCGGCTCGGTTCCCTACAAGCCGGCGCACAACAAGCAGACGCTCCGCGATATCGTCTCCACCGATTTCGTGATCGCTCCGGAGACGAGTATCTTGAACACGATCGTGACCCGCATGAACCGGCGCGAGAGAAGCTTCGCGATCGTGGTCAAGCCGGCCGGCGCCGTGCCGCGGCCGGACGACGTTGTCGGCGTGATCGATTCGCCGGAAATTGCAGCAGCGGTGATCCGCAACCACTACGCCTGAGGCACCCCTCCCGGGTTGCAGGGACGCAATCCGGCCGCATTCCCGGTGGAACTCGCGGGGCGGCGCACTGGCGCCTTCACGTTTGCGAAATCGCGCTGGCGCTTTGGACAGCGGAGGAGTCTTCTTGCTATTTTCGGCGGGCGGGCGAAGGGCGGATTGAGTCCATGACGGTGTTGACGGCGAAGCGTGACGAGAAGAGCGGGGCCTCGGTTGCGATCTCGGTCCTGAAGCAGCGTTTCGGCGAGCGCCTTTCCGAAGCGGCGATCGTGCGCGAGCAGCACGGCCACACCATGACCTGGCTCACCAACCAACCCCCCGACGCCGTTGTCTTCGTCGAAAATAGGGAGGAGGTGCAGGAAGTCGTGCGCGTCTGCGCCGACCATTGCACGCCGGTCATCCCGTTTGGCGCCGGCTCGTCGCTCGAGGGGCACTTGAACGCGCCTTTCGGCGGAATCTCGATCGACCTGTCGCGCATGAACCGTATCGTCGCGGTGCATGCGGAGGATCTCGACTGTGTCGTGGAGCCGGGCGTGACGCGCAAGCAGCTCAACACGCATCTTCGCGACCAGGGGGTTTTCTTCCCGATCGATCCGGGCGCAGACGCGAGCCTCGGCGGAATGGCATCGACGCGCGCCTCCGGCACCAACGCCGTGCGCTACGGCACGATGAAGGACAACGTCATCAACCTGACGGCGGTAATGCCCGACGGCTCGCTCATGAAAACGGCGAACCGCGCCAGGAAGACGGCCGCGGGCTACGACCTGACGCGGCTCATGATCGGCTCGGAGGGGACGCTCGGCGTCATCACCGAGCTGACGCTCCGCCTGCAGGGGATACCGCAGGCAATCTCGGCAGCGGTTTGCAGCTTCCCGGATGTCGAATCCGCCTGCCGCACGGTGATCGCCACGATCCAATACGGAATTCCCGTTGCGAGGATCGAGCTTGCCGACGCGCTGCAGGTCAAGGCCTGCAACATTCATTCGCATCTCGACCTGCCGGAAAGCCCGGCGCTCTTCCTGGAGTTCCATGGCACCGCGGCGAGCGTGAAGGAGCAGGCCGAAGAGTTTGGAGCGATCGCGGCGGAGTTCGGCGGCGACCGCTTCCTTTGGGAGACCCGCGAGGAGGACCGCCAGAAGCTCTGGCAGGCGCGCCACGACGCCTACTTCGCGGCACGTGATCTTCGTCCCGGTGTCGATATTTTCGCGACCGACGTCTGCGTGCCGATCTCGCGGCTTGCCGATTGTGTCAAGGAGACCCAGGCGGACCTTGTGCGGCTCAAGCTGCTTGCACCGATCGTCGGACATGCCGGCGACGGCAACTTCCACCTGAGCGTTCTTGTCGACACCGCGGACGAGGGCGAGATGAAGGCGGCCGATGCGCTCCTGGCGGGGCTCGCGAAACGCGCCATCGCCATGGACGGCACATGCACGGGGGAGCATGGGATCGGCCAGGGGAAGATGGAGTATCTTGAGAGCGAGATCGGCTCGGCGCTCGGCGTGATGCGTGCGATCAAGACTGCGATCGACCCCCAGAACATCATGAACCCGGGGAAGATCGTGCGACTGACGGCTTAGCCGCCCAAAGGAGATCGAGCTGAGCAAGTTCTTCATCGTTGCCGGCAGTCTCGTCATCGTGATCCTTTTCACGGCTCTGATCGGGCCGCATTTCGTCGACTGGACCTCCTACCGGCAGACCTTCGAGCGCCAGGCTTCCGCCTATGTCGGACGGCCCGTCACCGTGGCCGGCAAGGCGAGCGTGCGGCTGCTGCCGACGCCGGTCCTGAGCTTCACCGACGTCAATGTCGGCGACCCGGCGGCGCCGGACGTGAAGATGGAGCGCTTTCGGGCGGAGGTTGAGCTGGCGCCGCTACTGCGCGGCGAGATTCGCGTCATCCACATGACGATGGAGCGACCGGTCTTCCATTTCGATATCGCGCGTCTTGCCGAGGCGCATGAGAAGCTTGCCGGCGCTTGGCGCGTCGATGCGGAGCGGATCTCGCTCGAGCGGCTGGAGATCGCGGAGGGGAGTGCGCTCATCACCGACAGCCGCAGCGGCCAGGAATGGAACGCCGAGGGCATCGATGCGGTGGTCGAGGCGAACACACTGATGGGCCCCGGCAAGGTGGAGGCCAATCTCGCGCTCGACGGCCAGCCGATGTCGCTGAGCGTCGCCTTCGGCCACTTCGAGGGCGACGGCGTTACGACCAAGGTCACCGTCCGCTCGCCCAAGTACCCCGTGACGCTGGCCACCGACGGGAGGCTCGAACTCGCCGCCGACGCGCCGCCAAAATATACGGGCAACGCCACCGTTGTCGGTATCGCACCGACAGACTCCAAGGCAGAGCGTTCGCCGTGGGCGGATTTTCGCGCAAGCGGCGGCTTTGCGCTTCAGGCGACCGACCTCAGCATCGACGCGATGCAGCTCTCCTACGGCGCGACGGAACGCCCGCTGATCCTGCAGGCGAGCGGAAAGCTCGATTTCTCCGGCGCCCCGCGCTTCGATGTGGGGCTGACAGCGCGCCAGATCGACCTCGATCGCGCGCTTGGCGGCAGCACGGATGCGCCGGTCGCCATCGAGGCCGCCCTGCACGCGCTGACGGACAGGCTTCCTTCGCTTCCGCTCCCTCCAATACCGGGCAAGCTCCGAATTGAGGCGCAGGGCGCGGTCATCGGCGGCGGCGTGATCCAGTCGGTCGCCGTCGACCTCTCCACCGGCGGCAGGGCCTGGGAGGTCGATGGACTCTCGGCGATCTTGCCGGGTGAAACGGAGGTTCAGCTCAAGGGGAAGCTCGGCATCGCGCCGGAGGTCGCGTTCAAGGGCCATGCTCTCGTCGCCTCGCGCCGGCCCGCCGCGTTCGCCAGCTGGTGGCGCGGCGAGATCGGTTCGGCGTCGAAGATCGCACGCTTCGCGTTGACGGCGGACGTTGACCTGCAACCGGGCGAGCAGCGCCTCGAAAACCTGATTGTCGCGACCGGCGCCGGAATCACGCGCGGCGCAGTCGACGTTAGGCGCTTCCAGCAGTCCGGCCACTATTTCGTGACGCTGAATTTGAACGCCGATCGTGCCGATTTCGCGGAGACGCGCGCGCTTGCCGAGCTCTTTTTCGGCAAGACGACGGCGGAGAAGATCGAGAACATGACGCTTTCGCTCAAGGCCGACGTCTTGAGCGCCGGCGGCGTCGAGGCGCACTCGGTCGAAGTGGAGGGAGGATTTGAGGCCGGCGAGCTCAGTCTCCGCCGCCTCGCGGTCGCCGACCTCGCGGGCGCGAGCATCGAGGCGACGGGCAGCATCCGCGATCCGCTCGGAAAACCGTCCGGCAGCATCGAGGCGTCGATCAAGGCGCAGGACCTTTCCGGCGCGGCGGAGTTTCTTGCCAACCTCGCGCCGCAGAGCCGCATCGTACGCCGCCTGAAGGATGCCGCGCCGACACTGTCGCCGGTCGCCGCGGATGTCTCGGCCAAGGCGGACACGGCCGGCGGCAAGCTTTCGCTGGCGCTGACCGGGAGCTTCGCCGCGACGCACTTGAGCCTGCAGAGCGAGGGCACCGGGTCGCTCAGCGACCTGTCGAAATTTTCCGGCTCGCTCAAGCTTCATGCCGACGGCGAGGACAGCGGCACGGTGCTCCGGCAACTCGGCTTCGCCGTCTTGCCGGTTCGCTCCAGCCCGCTCAAGCTTGACGCGGACTTCGAAGGGTCGGTCGCCGAAAGAGGGAAGCTGAAGCTCTCCGGCTCGATCGCCGGCGTCGACGTGACGTATGACGGAAGCACGGCAGTCCAAGGCGGGACGCCATCGGTCGACGGAGCGTTTACGGCGAAGAGCGCCGACATCGATCCACTCTTGCTCTTTGCCGGGATTGCGTCGCCGGGGATAGGCGAGGGGCACGCGGCTTCCGGCTCGGGTCGCCTCGAATATCTGGACGGCAATGTCCGCGCTGTCATCGAGAAGGGCATGTTCGGCGGCGCGCCGATGAGTGGCACGCTCGAAGCGACATTCGCGCCTGACAAGAGGCTTTCAGGGCGCCTGAATGTCGCTTCCGTCTCGGCTCCCGCGCTTGTCGGACTCGCGATCGGCGCATCGCCCGGCGTGGGCGATTCCGGCTGGGGCAACACGCCGTTCGCGAACCCGTTGCCCGAGGGCCTGGCGCTCGATCTGACGCTGAACAGCAAGACGCTCGACGTCGGCGCGCCGCTTGCGGCGAGCGACGCGAAGCTGGTGGTGCAGCTTGCCGCCGGTAAGCTTGAGCTCGACCTTGCGTCGGCCGGCTTCGCAGGCGGGACGCTGAAGGGCGCGCTCAGCGCGACGATCCACGATGGCGAAGCCGATCTGTCGCTGCGCGGAGCGCTCTCCGGCGGCTCGCTCGAGCAGCTCGTCTGGGAGCGCGCCGGCCTGCCGGTCGCTTCAGGCAAGCTCGATGCGTCGTTTGACCTTGTCGGGCGCGGAAGGAGCACCGCCGGCGTCATCGCAACGCTTTCCGGAAGCGGCTCATTTGCGATCGATTCCGGCCGCCTGAACGGCGTGAATCCGGAAGCGCTGACAGCCGTCATGGCGATGGCGGAGGGAAAGGACGACCCGGACGAGGCGAAAGCGCGCGAGACCTTCGCCAGACACTTCGGCTCCGGCGCGCTCGACGTCGGGCGGGTCGCCGGGTCGTTCGCGGTCTCATCCGGCATTTTGAATATCCCGACGGTCTCGATGGAGGCGGGCGCAACCTCGATCCTCGCCGATGCGACCTTCGACCTGAACAGGCTGACGCTGCAAAGCCAGTGGGCCGTCAGGGCCGGCGAAGTGGGCGCCGATCAGGCGCAGCCTTATGTTCCGATCCGCTTCTCCGGCGACGTTGAGGATCCGGACCGGCTGATCGACATCGATCCGCTGCTGAACCTCATGCGCAGCCGGTTCCTGCAGCGCCAGCTGAAGCAGCTTGAGACACTGGAGGCCGAGCGCCAGCGCGCCCAGGCGGAGGAGGCGGCCCGCAAGGCGGAAGAGCAGCGTCTGGCTGCGGAGGCTGCGCAGAAGGCCGAGGAAGCGCGGCGTGCGGCGGAGGCACAAAGCGCCGCGCCTGACGAACCGGCTGCGACCGGGGCGACGGATGAGCCGGTGCCGCCGCAGCCCACCGACCAAGTGCCCACCGATCCGGCGCCGATCAGCGCGCTGCCGACGCCGAAGGCGCCCCCGGTGGCCGAACCGATCGAGCTTGTGCCCCAGCCGGCCCCTGCGCCCGCTCCCGCAGCGCGGGCTGTCGCACCGCCGCCCGTGCAACGAGCCCCGCTCCCGCAGTACCCGAACGCTTCCGAATGGTACGATCGTCAAGACCCGCTAGCTTGCGGCGTGTCCCTTAAGGTCCGCAAGCACCGCCAGCCGCAGCGCCGAGGAGAGATTGTCGCTCGTGCGCGTCGCGTCGATCCGCTCGATCAGCACCGACAGGGTCACGCCGACGGAGTCCGCCATCCGTTTAAGCTCAGCCCAGTACCTCGTCTTCGAGCGAGACGCTGGTGGAGTGCCCTTTGAGCTTGACGGAGCGTTTGCGGATCATGTCGGACCGAGCGTTCAGCCGCGATCGTCCCCGTCGGCGGCGCGACGATGCATGGCAAGGCGCTTCTCCTCGAGCGCGCGGATGAGCTTTTCCTTCGTCGTCTCCGCTTTCGGGCGGCCATGCGCGAGCCGGTTCGCGACTGCCGCGTCGTCTTTTTCAGCGCGGCGTTTGCGCTTGCGGTGCAGGCGCAGGTTGACGACCTCGTTCATGGTCTAGCGCGGCCCGATCATGTTCTCCGGCCGCACGATGTCGTCGAACTCCTCGGGCGTGACGAGGCCGAGCGCGACGGCCTCCTCCTTCAGCGTGGTGCCGTTCTTGTGCGCGGTCTTGGCGACCTTCGTGGCGTTGTCGTAGCCGATCTTCGGCGCCAGCGCGGTGACCAGCATCAGCGAGCGCTGCATCAGCGTGGCGATGTGCGCTTCGTTCGCCTCGATGCCGGCGACGCAATTGTCGGCGAAGGAATTGCACGCGTCGCCGAGAAGCCGGATCGACTGGAGCATGTTGTAGGCCATCACCGGCTTATAGACGTTGAGCTCGAAGTGCCCCTGGCTGCCGGCGACGGTGATCGTGGTCTGGTTGCCCATCACCTGCGTGCAGACCATGGTCATCGCTTCCGACTGCGTGGGATTGACCTTGCCCGGCATGATGGAGGAGCCAGGCTCGTTCTCCGGCAGGCTGAGCTCGCCGAGCCCTGAGCGCGGGCCGGAGCCGAGCAGCCGGATATCGTTGGCGATCTTGAACAGCGACGCGGCGAGCGAATTCAGCGCGCCGTGGGCGAAGACATAAGCGTCGTGCGCGGCAAGCGCCTCGAACTTGTTCGGCGCGGTGCGGAAGGGGAGGCCGGTGATGTCCGCCACGATCTCCGCGAAGCGCTCGGGGAAGCCTGGCGGGCAGTTGAGCCCGGTGCCGACCGCAGTTCCGCCTTGCGCCAGTTCGAAGAGATACTCGGTCGCCTCCTTGATGCGTCTCAGCCCGTATTCGAGCTGCGCGACATAGCCGGAAAATTCCTGGCCCAGCGTCAGCGGCGTTGCATCCTGCGTGTGGGTGCGCCCGATCTTGATGATGTGCGCGAACTGCGCCCCTTTGCTGTCGAGCGCGTCGCGCAGCTTGCTCACGGCCGGAAGCAGGTTCTGGACGATCGATTCCGCCGCCGCGATGTGCATCGCGGTCGGGAACGAATCGTTCGACGACTGGCTCATGTTGACGTGGTCGTTCGGATGCACCGGCTGTTTCGAGCCGAGCACGCCGCCGAGCATCTCGATCGCCCGGTTGGCGATCACCTCGTTGGCGTTCATGTTGGTCTGCGTGCCGGAGCCGGTCTGCCAGACGACGAGCGGGAAATTGTCGTCGAACTTGCCGTCGATCACCTCCTGCGCCGCCGCGGCAACGGCGTCGGCAAGGCGGGCGTCGAGCTTCCCGAGATCCTTGTTGGTGAGGGCGGCGGCACGCTTGATGATGCCGAAGGCGCGGATGAGCGGGACCGGCATCGTTTCCGTCCCGATGCGGAAATTCATCAGCGAGCGGGCGGTTTGCGCGCCCCAATATTTGTCGTCAGGCACTTCCAGGGGACCGAAGGAATCGGTCTCCGTGCGCATCGTCGTCATGCTTCTTTCCCCGCCGCGAAAGGCGCCCCATCGCGGAGGCTTCTGTCATCCCGACCGGGGGGACGCAAGAATTTCGTCATGGGCGTCGGAGATGGCGCTCTCGGTCAGCCGTTCTTCTTGCGGAAGGCATCGAGCGAGACGACATGGGCCGTCTCAACTCCCACTGTCTCCGCCGCGGCCGCTCCAGCCGCCGGCGCCCCTTCGTCCTCCTGCGCCGGCAGCGCGGTGGGAGGCGCTTCCCCCTCGACCGCCTCGATCACCGCCGCGTCGGGTGTCGCGTCGAATTTGACCTGGAAACCGGCATGCGGGTCGACAAAGCTCGAGATGGCGCGAAACGGCACGTAGAGCTTTTCGATCACGCCGTGGAACGACAGGCCCACCTCGAAGGCGGCCTCGTGCACTGCGAGGTCCCAGAACTGGTGCTGCAGCACCACGGTCATCTCGCTCGGATATTCGGCGAGCAAACGCGGCGAGATACGCACGCCCGGGAAGCGCGTGGCAAAGGTGACGAAGAAATGGTGCTCGCCGGGAAGCCCGGCCTGCACCACCTCGCCCAGAACTTTCTTGACGACGCCGCGCAGCGCTTCCTGCACGAGAACGTCGTAACGGATCAGGTCTTCGGCCATCGCGTGGAACGTAGAGGCGTCGCTTCGCGCTTGCAACAACGTGGTCCGGAAGACTTGCGGGCTTCGAGGTACATTCCGCCTTCATCCATCCTGGCGTGAGGGAAGCGGGCACATGGCACGCAAAAGGGGAAGTGGAGGCTTCTGTTGCCAGGTGCCTCCGAACCCCGCCTGAAAGTGCTACCCCTCAGGGCTTGAATTCCGATACCCAGACCGCATTACGCGGCGAGGGCCACCGGAGCATAGTTGTCGTTTGCAACTATTGAACGGCCCGATAACGGCGGTACCATGCCGAGCGAAAAAGCAACCTTTACGCCCTCGTCGATCCTGTTTCGCCCCCATCATCAGCCATGCATAGCCTTGGCGAAGCATGGTTCATGGTGGAGGCGCCGGGTACTGCCCCCGGGTCCGATAGGTTTATTGCGTAGCCCGTTTATCGCCGTAGCCGGGTTGCCCCGGCACCCGGAATATAGGGATATTTGGGCAGGGAGGCAAAGCGCTTCGGAAAGGCTGGTTTCTCGATCTACAGCGGGAAAATCGGGTCGACCGGTTAGCCGCCGGCACGGAATCGCTCTACATATCCCCTAATGCGCCAATATCTCGATCTCCTCGGCCGCGTTCTCGACGAAGGCGTCCGGAAATCCGACCGCACCGGAACCGGCACGCTTTCCGTGTTCGGCCACCAGATGCGTTTCGATCTGGCGGAGGGCTTCCCGCTCGTCACCACCAAGAAGCTGCACGTGAAGTCGATCGTGCACGAGCTCCTGTGGTTTCTCGCCGGCGACACCAACATCCGCACCCTGAAGGAGAACGGCGTCCGAATCTGGGACGAATGGGCTGACGAGAACGGCGACCTCGGGCCGATCTACGGCAAACAGTGGCGCTCCTGGGCTGCGCCTGACGGCCGCGTCATCGACCAGATTTCCGATGTCATCGCGGCGATCCGCAAGAACCCGGATTCGCGCCGCCTTATTGTGAGCGCGTGGAACCCGGCGGATATCGACCAGATGGCGCTCCCGCCCTGTCACTGCCTGTTCCAGTTCTACGTGCTGGAGGGCAGGCTCTCCTGTCAGCTCTACCAGCGCTCCGGTGATATCTTCCTCGGCGTGCCCTTCAATATCGCCTCCTACGCGCTTCTGACGCTGATGGTCGCGCAGGTGACGGGCCTGAAGCCCGGCGACTTTGTCCACAGTCTCGGCGACGCGCACCTCTACCTGAACCATATCGACCAGGCCCGCGAGCAACTGAGCCGCGAGCCACGCAAGCTTCCGAACATGCGGCTCAACCCGGAAGTCCACCGCATCTTCGATTTCGTCTATGGCGACTTCGAGCTTCTCGGCTACGACCCGCATCCGCACATCAAGGCGGAAGTCTCGGCCTGAGGCCGGCGGCGGAAGTCGGCAGGGTGGCCATTCCCATTTCCCTCGTAGCCGCCGTAGCGGAGAACGGCGTGATCGGCGCGGATGGCGGCCTGCCTTGGCGCGTCAAGTCCGACATGCGGAAGTTCCGCGCGATCACCATGGGAAAGCCGCTCGTTATGGGCCGCAAGACCTTCGAATCGATCGGGCGCGTGCTCGACGGGCGCGACGTGATCGTGGTGACGCGGCAGCCGGATTTCGAAAGGCCGGGGATCTTCGTCGCGTCGGGGCTCAAACAGGCGCTGGCGCTGGCGAACGCACGCGCCGCCGAGCGCGGCGTCGACGAGATTTGCGTCGTTGGCGGCGGGGAGGTTTACGCCGAGGCCCTGCCGCTCGCCGCGCGACTTTATCTGACGCAAGTCGCGGCAAGCCCCACTGGCGACACCCGCTTCCCGCGAATCGCAGAAGAGGATTGGGAGGAGATTTCGCGTGAGCCGTTGCCCGCAGCCGAGGGCGATACGGCGTCCGCCGTTCATGTAATCTACCAGAAGCGCCGTTAAGTCTGCCCGGTCTTTCGGAAAATCCCGATCCCGCCCGCCGTTGCCAGTCCCGGCGCGCGTCCCTATAACCCGCGCGAACGTCGCGGGGGGCCGTCGGCGAGAAGGAGCACGGATGCCCTGGAGCAACAATTCCGGCGGAGGTGGCTGGAAAGGTGGAGGCGGAGGGCCGTGGGGCTCGGGTCCGCAGCAACGGGGCCCGCAAACGCCCGATCTCGAAGAGCTTCTGAAACGCAGCCAGGATCGCCTGCGCAACGTGCTTCCTGGCGGCGGACGCAGCAATGCCCTCGTCGGTGTGCTTGTCGTCCTGGCGATCGTCCTCCTCTGGGCCTTCAATAGCCTCTACATGGTGCAGCCCGACGAACTCGGTCAGGAACTCGTCTTCGGCAAGCCGAAGACGCAGGTTTCCACCCAGGGGCTGCACTTCATCTTCTGGCCGGTTGAGACCGTCGAAAAGGTCTCCACCCGCGTTCAGCGCGATTTCTTCGGCTCCGACGCCGCGCGCCGCAACGCAACCGACACCAGCCTGATGCTCTCTGGCGACCAGAACATCGTCGACGTCAACTTCACGGTCCTTTGGCGGGTGAGCGATCCGAAGAAGTATCTGTTCAACGTCAACGAGCCGGACGCCTTCCTCCGCCGCGTGGCGGAAAGCGCCATGCGCGAGCTGGTCGGCCGCTCCACCGCCGAGGAAGTGCGCACCGAGCGCCGCGCCGAGGTGGAAGAGGGCGTGCGCGCGCTCCTTCAGCAGACGCTCGACGCCTACGATGCCGGTATCTCCGTTGTCGGCATCCAGCTCGAGCGCGCCGATCCTCCTGCCGAAGTCGCCGACGCCTTCGAAGAAGTGCAGCGTGCGCAGCAGGATCTCGATCGGTTCCAGCGCGAGGCCGAGCAATACGCCAACAAGCGTCTTGGCGACGCTCGCGGCGAGGCCGCTCAGGTGACCGAGACCGCACAGGGCTACAAGCAGCAGGTCGTGGCCGAGGCGGAAGGCGAATCGCAGCGCTTCCTTTCGGTTCTTGGCCAATACGAGCAGGCCAAGGATGTGACCCGCACCCGCCTCTATCTGGAGACCATGGAAAAGGTATTCCGCGACTCCAACAAGATCATCCTCGAAGGCGGCTCGGGCGTCGTTCCCTATCTGCCGCTCGATCAGCTGCGCAATCGGCCGCCGGCGCTGACACAAACGCCGCCGGCAACCACGACGACGCAGGGACAAGCGGGAGCGGGCCAATGAGACGCGCTTCCGTTCTCCTGATCGCGCTCGCGATCGTTGCGTTCCTGGGCTATTCGTCGATCTTCATCGTCAATGCGCGCGAGCAGGCGCTGGTCCTGCGCTTCGGCGAGATCACCCGCGTCATCCAGAAGCCCGGCATCTATTTCAAGCTGCCGACGAGCTTCGTCGACACGGTGCAGATCATCGAGGCGCGGCTCCTCAGCTTCGACCTTGAGGACATCCGCGTGCAGGTGCGTGATGGCCGGCGCTACATCGTCGACGCCTTCGTCGCCTTCAAGATCACCGACCCGCGCAAGTTCCGCGAGAACGTTTCGGGCAGCCTCGATATTGCGCGCGAGAACATGCGCACCCGGCTCGATGCGGCGCTCCGCCGGGTCTACGGCCAGCGCAGCTTCGAAGCGGCGCTCTCCGAGCAGCGCGGCGACATGATGCTGGAGGTGAGAGACCAACTGCGTCCGCTCACCGCCGAGGTCGGTATCGAGGTCGTCGATGTTCGCATCAAACGGACCGACCTTCTGCCGGAAGTGTCGCAACAGACCTTCGAGCGCATGCGTGCGGAGCGTCTTGCCGAGGCAGCGCAGCTTCGCGCCCGCGGCACCGAGCTTGCCGCGCGCATTCGGGCGGAAGCCGACCGCGAAGCGGTGGTGACCGTGGCCGAGGCGCAACGCGAGGGCGACATCCTGCGTGGCCAGGGCGAAGCGGAGCGCAGCCGCATCTTCGCCGACGCTTATCAACGTGACCCGGGCTTCTTCGAGTTCTACCGCTCGATGCGGGCCTACGAGCAGGCCCTGCCATCGAAGAACACGTCGCTTATCCTGTCGCCCGATTCGGAATTCTTCCGGTTCTTCAAGAACGAGGGCAACGGCGCGGCAGCGGACGCGACCGCCTTGCCGTCCCCGATGGGAGCCGGGGAAGGCACGCCGCCTGCACCCTCAAGCGACGCCGCCGGCAGCACTGGGCAGCCGATGCCGGTAGGAGCTCCGGCCGCCGAGTCGCCTGCGCCCGAATCGCCGGCCCCCGCCGCGGAACCGCCCGCTCCGGCGGCGGACACGACGGTGCCTGCGACAGAAGAGCCGACCTCCGCCGCTCCTGCACCGGCGCAATGAGTGAGATTGCTACGGCATTAGGGCTTGTTCTGGCATTGGAAGGAGCGCTTTACGCGCTCTTTCCCGATCTGATGAAGCGCGTGGCGCTTCGAGTCACCGAATCGCCAGGAGACACGCTCCGGGTGGCAGGCGTAGTATCGGCGGCAATCGGCGTCGCACTCGTGTGGTTGGTGCGCGGCTGAAGCAAATGTGAAGCGGCGGGCCGTGCAATCGCCCGGATTTGCGTCAAGAGTCCCGCTTCTCGGCGGAGAGAATCAAATGAGTTTTGGTCTGATCTGGCGTGGGGCCTTCGCGATCGGGCTGATCGCGGCCTCGACATCGGCAATGGCGGCGCCGGCCGGGCCATGGCAAGGCTTGCCTCCCCATGCGCGGGCGCTTCCGGTTCAGGCCGATCCACCGGCTGCCGACCCGGCCGCTTCGCCCGAGGCCACGGTGCCTCCGCCGATCGTGCCGGCGCCGCACATACCGGGCGACAATCCCGTCGTCACGTTGCCACCGGCTGACGATTCCGGATCCGCAGCACCGGCCCCTGACTCTCCCGGCATCCCCATCGCGCCCAACGGTGCGGTCTTTTCTTTCGCCGATCTCGCCGCGCGGCTGCTCGACTCGGTCGTCTACATCTCGACCTCGCAGCGCGTCGCCATCTCGCCGCGCACCCCAACGCCGGCCCCGGATGGGGCTCCCGGCGGCCAGTCGACCCCGCCGAGCGGATCGCCCGGCGACGATTTCTTCGATAATTTTTTTGACAACAACAATGGCGGTGACGGCAGCGACGGCGGCGGTGCCCAGGCTGTGCAGTCGCTCGGCTCCGGTTTCATCATCGACGAATTGGGCCTGATCGTCACCAACAACCATGTCGTCGCGGACGCCGATGAAATCGTCGCAAACCTCGCCAACGGCGAGAAGCTGGAGGCGAAGGTCGTCGGCATCGACGACAAGACCGACCTCGCGCTTCTCAAGGTGGATTCGCCCAAGCCGCTGAAGGCCGCGGTCTTCGGCCGCTCCGACAAGCTTCGCGTCGGCGACTGGGTGCTGGCCATCGGTAACCCGTTCGGGTTCGGCGGCACGGTCACTGCCGGCATCGTCTCGGCGCTGGACCGCGATATCAATTCCGGCCCCTACGACCACTACATTCAGACCGACGCCTCCATCAACCGCGGCAACTCAGGCGGCCCACTCTTCAACATCAAGGGCGAGGTGGTCGGCATCAATACGGCGATCATGTCGCCGACCGGCGGCTCCATCGGCATCGGCTTCTCGGTGCCGTCGGAAATCGCCGTGCCGGTCATCGAGCAACTGCGCCGCTTCGGTAAGGTCCGGCGCGGCTGGATCGGCGTGCGCATCCAGGACGTGACGGACGACGTCGCTGAGGGCCTTGGCATGGATCATGCGGCCGGCGCCTTCATTGCAGGCTTGACCGAGGACGGCCCCGCCGCGAAGGCCGGCATCAAGGACGGCGACATCGTCGTCGAGTTCAACGGCAAGAAGGTCGACACGATGCGCGCGCTGCCGCGGCTCGTCGCCGACACGCCGCCCGGCGACACCGTCGATCTGGTCGTCATGCGTGACGGTCAGCGCGTGACGCTCTCCATCGAGGTCGGGCTTCTGCAGGACGAGCCGGTGAAGAAGGCGTCGCTCTCGCCCGACGAGCAGCAGGGCGATTCCACGACGCCGCCTGACGACGCGGCGAAGGCGTTCGGGCTGACGCTCGGCGCGATCACCGACGATGCGCGGAAGTCGTTTTCGATCGACGGCACCGTGCAAGGCGTGCTCGTGACCGACGTCGACCCCGGCAGCGAGGCGGAGGCGAAGAGCCTGAAGCCCGGCGAGGTCATCGTGCAGGTCAGCCAGACCGACGTGTCGACCCCGGAAGAGGTCGCGGCCCGCATCGATGAGCTGAAATCGGAGGGCCGTCGCACGGTGATGCTGCTCGTCTCCGGCGCCGACAACAAGCTGCGCTTCGTATCGCTTCGCTTCGACGGATCGCAGTAACCGCAGCTCGACGTAGTGAGTTAGCCGTCGACGAATTCCTCGCGGGAGAACCCCTGCAGGAAGAGGACTCCGGTGAGATCGGCATTGTCGATCCAGGCATCGGCGACTGCGCGAAGCGTCGGCTTGGCGCGATATGCGACGCCGAGCCCCGCCCGTTTGGTCATCGCGGCGTCGTTGGCACCGTCGCCGACGGCAAGCGTCTCCTCGGGCCGCAGTGAAAACCGCGTGGTGAGTTCCTGAAGCGTCGCCTCCTTCGCCTCCGCTCCAAGGATCGGCTCCGCGACGCGCCCCAGGAACCGTCCGGACTCCGCGAGCAGAATGTTCGCCCGCGTATCGTCGAAGCCGATCCGCTCCGCGACCGGTTCGACGAAGGCGGTGAAGCCGCCGGAAACGAGCGTCGTGTGGGCGCCGGCGGCGCGCATCGTCGCGACGAGCGTGCGCGCGCCGGGCGTGGTCGTGATCCTTTGCGCAAGGACTTTTTCGACCACCTCGACCGGCAGGCCCCGCAGCAGCGCGACGCGCTCACGAAGCGCCGGCGCGAATTGGATCTCGCCGCGCATCGCGCGTTCGGTGATCGCCGCCACCTTGTCGCGGAGCCCGAGCTCGGCGGCAAGCTCGTCGATGCACTCCTGCTCGATCATGGTGGAATCCATGTCGGCAAGGAGCAGCCTCTTGCGCCGCGCCGTCGCGGCGACGACGTTCACGTCGAACGGGCGGCCGGCAAGCGCGCCTCGCACAGCGTCGCGGGCCGTGAGGGCGTCGCCCGAAAAGAAGACATCCGCGGCCTCCCCCGGCGAAAGCCATTTCGGCGCGTCGGGCTCCGCGCCGATGGACTGAAGCGCCTTTTGCGCGCGATCGACGTCGTCGGCGCCAAGCGGCACCTTCGCTTCGGCGGCGATGAGCGATAGGACAAGGTCCATGGAGATTTCGTTTGGTGCGGTCGGAGGCGTAGTCGGGAAGGCGCGCGTGCTGCTGATAGCCGGCCCGACCGCGAGCGGCAAGTCAGCGACAGCGCTACGGCTTGCCGAAGCGGCCGCCCGGCAGGGCCGCGCGGCGTGGATCGTCAATGCTGACGCGATGCAGGTCTACGACGCACTGCGCGTCGTGACCACGCGTCCGACCGCCGCCGAAGAAAACCGCACGTCGCACCGCCTCTACGGCCATGTGCCGGCCGCGACGCGCTATTCGGCGGGCGCCTGGCTCGCCGATCTGGAGGGCGTGCTGAAGAATGCGGAGCGGGCGGACGCCCTCGCCATCCTGACCGGCGGCACGGGACTCTATTTCAGGGCGGCGACGGAGGGGCTGGCGGCGATCCCTGCGATTCCGTCGGAGATTCGCGCGCGCTGGACTGAGCGGCTGCGGGAGGAGGGCACGGCAGGCCTTCACGCCCTCCTCGCAGATACGCGATCCGCCGTCCGCTGCCTCGATCCGCCCGAGCGACCCGCAGCGGACTTTACGTGCGCTTGAAGTTCTGGAGGCGACCGGACGCCCGCTCGGCGACTGGCAAAGGCTCGCCGCGGCGCCGCCGCTTGTTTCGGACGACGCGCCGCGTTTTGTGCTCGAGCCGCAGCGTGCCGAGCTTCATCGTCGCGTCGATGCGCGGTTCGACAGGATGGTTGAAGACGGTGCGCTGGCGGAGGTCGAGGCGCTTCTTGAGCGGAACCTCGATCCCGATTTGCCGGCGATGAAAGCCATCGGAGTGCGTGCTTTCGCGGCGCATTTGCGCGGCGATCTCTCGCTTGACGCGGCGATCGCCAACGCAAAGACCGAGACGCGGCGCTATGCCAAGCGGCAGTCGACCTGGTTCCGCAACCAGATGCGCGACTGGCCGCGGCTTGAAGCTTAAGCCCCGGCTGCTTCAGCCGGTGCGCGCCTGCCGCCGCACCTCGACGACCGGCGATGCCAATTTCTGCGGCTCCGTCTTCTCCTCCGCTTCCGCGTGCGCGTAGACGAGGTGACGGATATCGGCGAGCGGCACCGGCCTGCCAAACAGATAGCCCTGCGCCTGCGCGCAGGCTTCGTTGTCCAGGAACAGCCGCTGGTCCTCGCTCTCCACGCCCTCGGCGAGCACGGGGATGTCGAGGCTGCGGCCGAGGCCGAGCACAGCGGTGACGATGACGGTCGCCTGTTGGCGCGAGCCGATCTTGTCGACGAAGCTCTTGTCGATCTTGAGCTTGTCGAAGGGGAACGCCTGCAGCGTCGACAGTGACGAGTAGCCGGTGCCGAAGTCGTCCATCGCGATGGAGACACCGAGTGCCTTGATCCGGCGCAGCATGTCGAGCGTGCGCTGCAGATCCTCGATCAAGGCGCTCTCGGTGATCTCAAGTTCCAGCCGGCCCGGCGGCATCCCGGTCTCAAGCAGGATCTCGTGGATCAGCTCAGGCAGGTTCGCGACCTTGAACTGGATCGGCGAGAGGTTGACGGCGACGGTGTAGGGTTTCGTCCAGCCCGCTGCTTCCTTGCAGACCTTGCGCAAAATCCATTCGCCGAGATGCAGGATCAGGTCGGTCTCCTCGGCGATTGGGATGAACTGCGAGGGGCCGATATAGCCGTGCGTCGGATGGTTCCAGCGCGCCAGTGCCTCGAAGCCGATGATCTCGCCCGTCGCGATCGAGGCCTGCGCCTGATAGTGCACCTCAAGCTCGTCGTTTTCGAGCGCCTGCGTCAGCTGCTGCGCCAGGATGCGGCGTTCGCGCACGGTCTCGTCCATGTCGGGCGTGAAGAAGCAGGCGCGGGCGCGGCCATGCTCCTTGGCGCGGTAGAGCGCCAGATCCGCATTGGCGAGAAGCTTGCGGGTGTCGTCGCCGTCGCGCGGATAGACCGAGACGCCGATAGTCAGCCCCACATGGAACGGCTGGCCGCCGAGAAGCACGGGCTTGGAGAAGACCTCCAAGAGCTTGTCGGCAAGCCGCGCCGCGGATGCCGGCTGGTCGCGCCCGGTCTGCACGATGACGAACTCGTCACCGCCGAGGCGGGCGGCAAATTCGGTATGCGAGAGAAGCGCCGTGATACGCAGCGCCGTCGCCTTGAGCAGTTCGTCGCCGGCTGCGTGGCCGTGCACGTCGTTGATCTCCTTGAAACGGTCGAGGTCAACGATCATCAGCGCCAGCTCGCCGTCGCGCGCCTTCATGGCGGCGATGTCGTTCTCCAGCCGGTCCTGGAAGGACGCGCGGTTGGGCAGGCCGGTGAGCGTGTCGAAATGCGCCAGGAAGAGAATGCGCTGCTCCGCGGCACGTCGCTCGCGAAGATCTCGGATCGCGAAGATCCTGCGAACCGCGCCTTCAGCCTCCGTGTTGCGCGAGATGACCTCGACGGGGACCGGGCCCTCGTCGGTCTTGAGCTGCGCCTCGAAACGCTCCGCCTCCTGGTCGCCCGTGTAGTCGAGGCTCTCCCAGATCGGCGTGTTGATGAGTCGCGTCGCACAGATCGGGCCGACGAGCGTGCGAATGCTCTCGTTGCAGTCGAGGATCGTCGTGCCGTTGGTGAGGATCAGCCCCTCGACCGACGCGTCGGCGATGTTCTTGAGCTGCGTTTGCGCCTCCTTGCGTGCGCCGCGTGCGATCATCGTCGTCGCCACGCCGGTTCCGACGAGCAGCATCACCATGGCGCCGACGAAGTAGCCGAGCACGGTCGGGTCGATGGTCTTCGGAGGAATCGGGATCGTCGTACTGGGCGTGATCGTGATCGCCGCCATGCCGACGAAGTGCATGACGGCAATGCCGGCCGCGAGAAGCAGCGGCGCGATGATCTGGACGTTGCGCCCTTCGTTGCGCGCGCGTGCGATCGCGAGCGTGGCTGCTGCGACGCAAAGCACCGCGCCCATGAAAAGGAGCGTTGGGTTCCAGGCGATCTTGCCGGCGATCCGAAGGCTCGCCATCGCCGTGAAGTGCAGTCCGACGGCCGCAAGGCCGACTACGCCGCCGCCGATCAGGCCGGCCGGCCCGGGGCCGTAGGCGGCAATCACCATGCCAACCGTCGAAAGCAGGACGGCGACGAAGAAGGCGCCGCCGGTCATCGCCGGGTCGTAAGCGAGGCTGATGTCGGGCTGGAAGGCGAGGAGCGCGACGAAGTGCGTGGTCCACATCACCGTCCCGGCGGAGAAGCCGGCAAGGAAAAGCCAGCCGTTGCGGCCCTGCCCGTGCATGTCGCGCGCCTGCGCGAAGAGGAAGAGCGTGATGAAGCTCCCCAGCGCGCAGATCGCGGTTGCAAGCAGGACGAGCTTTGGATCGTGGCTTTGGAGAACCTGGCTGCCGGCGAGAAACACGGGGACCCCTCAAAAATGCGACAACTTTTCCAAGGTCAAATAAACGCGAAAGCCGTGAAGACCAGGTTAGGTGGCAGGCTTAACAAGGTGTTGCGTCCGTCTTGCATCGACGCCGCCATGGTCGTGCGCCGCGCGCCTTCCCATGGCGATTATGCGACCGCACGCGACGCTTCGTTGTGATCCCCGGCTAGGAGTACGGCGATTTCTTGCGCAGTGCGCTCCGGGCCGAAGAAATGGCCCTGCGCCTCCGCGCAGCCCTCGCTCCGCGCGCGCTCCATCTGCTCCGCCGTTTCCACACCCTCTGCGGTTGTCGTCATCCCGAGGCTCCTGCCGAGGGCGGCAACGGCGCGGACGATCGCAGTGCCGTCCTCGTGCTGCGACATGTCATGGATGAAGGAGCCGTCGATCTTGATTTTGTCGAAGGGGAATTTTCGAAGGTAGCTGAGCGACGAGTAGCCGGTGCCGAAATCGTCCATCGAGATGCGCGCGCCGAGATCGCGCAGCTGGTAGAGCGTTGCGAGCGTCGACTCGCTGTCCTGGAGGAGGACGGTCTCTTTGATCTCCAGCTCCAACTGGCCCGGCGCCAGCATCGAATCTTCGAGCGCCTTCGTGACCACGTGTACGATGTTCGGGCTGCGAAGCTGCGCGGGTGAAAGGTTGATGGCGACCTTCGCCGTGCCCGACCAACGCGCCGCGTCCATGCAGGCCTGCCGGATGACCCACTCGCCGAGCGGTACGATCAGCCCGGTTTCTTCCGCCAGCGGGATGAAGTCGCTCGGCGAGACGAGCCCGCGCATGGCGTGCGGCCAGCGCGGCAGCGCCTCAAAGCCCTCGATCCGGCCGCTGGCGAGGTCGACGATCGCTTGATAGTGCAAGGTGAATTCGTGGGCTGCGATCGCCGTCCTGAGGTCGGCTTCGAGTGCCCGCCGCGCCTGCATACGCGCGTCCATGCCGGGCTCGAAAAAGCGGAACGTCGCGCGGCCGTCGGCTTTGGCGCGGTAGAGCGCCATGTCGGCGTTCTGCATCAGCCGGTCGGCATCGGCGCCGTCGTCGGGCGCAATCGCGATGCCGATGCTTGCGCACACGACGACCTGGTGGCCGTCGAGAGTGCAGGGCGCCGCGACCGCTTCCACGATGCGGTGGGCAAGCGCCGTGGCTTCGTCCGGCTGCGCGCCGCCTGTCTGCACTATGGCGAATTCGTCGCCGCTCAGGCGCGCGACCATGTCCGACTCGCGCACGCAGCTCCTGAGCCGGTTGGCGATTTCGCTCAGCAGAAGATCGCCGATATGGTGACCGAGGGTGTCATTGACGCTTTTGAGGCGGTCGAGGTCGAGACAAAGGATGGCGATGCTCTCGCCGCTGCCGAGACGGGTAAGCGACGTCTCGACCTGGTCGCGAAAGGATGCGCGGTTGGGCAGGTGCGTCAGCGAGTCGTGCCGCGCCATGAAGGCGATCTTGGCCTCGGCGATGCGCCGGTCGGTGATGTCCTGATGCGTGGCGACCCAGCCGCCGTCGCTGAGCGGTACGTAGCCGAGCAGGAACACGCGACCATCCTCCTGCTCGACGATTGTCTCAGCCGGGTGGCGGCGTGCCGCAATCTCCTCAAGTTGCGCCCGCAGCGCGCCTTCGCCGATGGCCGGAACGTTGCCGGCGGCCAGGCGGTTGCCGACGATCTCGGTGAGCGTCATGCCGGGCTGCACCTTGTGGTACGGAATGCGGTAGAGATCGGCGTAGCGCGTGTTGGAGAGGATCAGCCGCTGATCGGGGCCGAACATGCAGAGCCCCTGCGACATGTTGTTGATCGCGACCGAGATCCGAGCAATCTGCATGTCGCGGTCCTGCTCGGTGGAACGGACCCTTGCTTCGGCCTTGCCAAGCGCCGCGCGGGCGGAGTCGAGCTTCACCGCCAGGCGGCAGGCGACGGCGAGGACCGCTGCGGCGAGCAGCCAGCAGACGGCGATTGCAGCGAGGCTGACGAGCAGCGAGGGCGAAGCGAGGGCGTAGAGTATCGCCGCGGCAGACATTGCGGCGCCGCCTAACAGGAAACCGGCGATTCGGGCCTGGGCGCTCGAAACGTTGATCCACTCGGCCGTGCTGTGGCCCCTCGTAAACATCTTCGGTTACACGCTTTTTTTTGGATCCCTCGAATTGAAAGTCGTAATCGCTGCAGTTGAGGAAGAGGTAAAGGACACGCCGAGAAATCAGGCGTGGCGGGTGAGGTTTTGTTGTTACTGATGGCCAACTGCCAAATTCCGCGCCTTAACGCCCGGCATCTCCGCGCTTGACCCGCGTGAGCCGCGACAGCTAAAAGGGCGGCACTATGAAGCGTGAGCTTATCGTAATGTTGCGCACTGCCGAGGCGGCTCTCTAGAGTCGCCGCGAACGGTGGTGCGCGCTGCAAGGGTCCCGTCGGGGCCCTTTTTTGTTGTTCGGGGCGGAAGCGCCTCAATCTGGAGTGAGCGAGATGCCAGAGCAGATGTCCGGTGCCGAGATGGTCATAAGAGCGCTCGTGGATCAGGGCGTGGAGCACCTTTTCGGGTATCCGGGGGGGGCGGCGCTTCCGATCTACGACGCGCTGATCCAGCAGGAGAAGGTGAAGCACATCCTGGTCCGCCACGAGCAGGGCGGCGGACACGCGGCAGAGGGCTACGCCCGTTCGTCGGGCAAGCCCGGCGTGGTGCTCGTCACCTCAGGTCCGGGCGCCACCAATATGGTGACGGCGCTGACCGACGCGATGATGGATTCGATTCCGCTCGTGTGCATCACGGCCCAGGTGCCGACCCACCTGATCGGCTCCGATGCCTTCCAGGAATGCGACACGGTCGGCATCACGCGCCCTTGCACCAAGCACAATTGGCTGGTGAAGGACGTGAACGATCTTGCTCGCGTCCTGCACGAGGCGTTCTACGTCGCGACGACCGGGCGGCCAGGGCCGGTCGTCGTCGACATCCCGAAGGATGTGCAGTTCGCCAAGGGCACGTATTGGGGCCCGAAGGAGGTCCGCCGCCAGCACACCGGCTATCGCCCGGCTGGGAAAGGCCCGGCGGAGGCGATCCGCCATGCCGTCGCGTTGATGGCGCGCGCCGAGCGCCCGGTCTTCTACACCGGCGGCGGCATCATCAACGCCGGTCCGAAGGCAAGCCAGCTCCTGCGCGAGCTCGTGGCGGCGACCGGCTTTCCGATCACCTCCACGCTGATGGGCCTCGGCGCCTATCCCGCCTCCGGCGAGAACTGGCTCGGCATGCTCGGCATGCACGGAACCTACGAAGCCAACATGGCGATGCACGACTGCGACGTGATGATCTGCATCGGCGCGCGCTTCGACGACCGCATCACCGGGCGCACCGACGCCTTCTCGCCCGGCTCGCACAAGATCCATGTGGACGTCGACGCGTCCTCCATCAACAAGAACATCCGCGTCGACGTGCCGATCATCGGCGACGCCGGACAGGTCATGGAGGACATGCTGATCGTCTGGAAGAAGGAGGTCGGCAAGCCGCGCGATAAGGCGACACGCAAATGGTGGGATCAGATCGCGCGCTGGCGGGCGCGGAACTCGCTCGCCTATCGGCCCTCCGAACGCACCATCATGCCGCAATATGCCATCCAGCGGCTCTATCAGGCGACCAAGGACCGCGATGTCTACATCACCACCGAGGTCGGTCAGCACCAGATGTGGGCGGCGCAGTTCTTCCGCTTCGAGGAGCCGAACCGCTGGATGACCTCCGGCGGCCTCGGCACCATGGGCTACGGCCTGCCGGCCGCGATCGGCGTGCAGGTGGCGCATCCGGACAGCCTCGTCGTCGATATCGCCGGCGACGCTTCGGTGCTGATGACGATGCAGGAGATGTCGACCGCGGTTCAGCACGATCTGCCGGTCAAGATCTTCATCCTGAACAACCAGTACATGGGCATGGTCAGGCAGTGGCAGCAGCTTCTTCACGGCAACCGCCTGTCGCACTCCTACACGGACTCGCTGCCGGACTTCGTGAAGCTCGCCGAGGCCTATGGCTGCGTGGGACTACGCGCCGAGCACCCGGCGGACCTCGACGGCGCGATCGACGAGATGCTCAAGGTGAGGAAGCCCGTGCTCTTCGACTGCCGCGTCGCCAATCTGGAGAACTGCTTCCCGATGATCCCGTCGGGCAAGGCGCATAACGAGATGCTGCTGCCGACCGAAGCGACGGACGAGGAGATCGCCGGCGCCGTCAGTGAATCCGGCAAGGTGATGGTGTAGGAAGGAGCGGGGAGATGAACAAGATGACAACCGAGCCGCAACGCGAACCGCCCCTTACGCCGCCCGCCTCCGCCTACTTCATGGAGGACCGGCACGACCCGAAGGAGACGCACACGCTCTCCGTCGTCGTCGACAACGAGCCCGGCGTTCTCGCACGCGTCATCGGGCTCTTTTCCGGGCGCGGCTACAACATCGAGAGCCTCACCGTCTCCGAGACGCAGCACGAGCAGCACCTCTCGCGCATCACCGTAGTGACGACCGGCACGAAGGCGGTGCTTGAGCAGATCAGGAACCAGCTCGATCGGCTTGTCTCCGTGCACCGCGTGACGGATCTGACCACGCTTGCCGTGGTGCGCAATCAGGGAAACCCGCTTGAGCGCGAGCTGGCCTTGGTCAAGGTCGCGGGCGAGGGGCAGATGCGGATCGAGGCGCTGCGCCTCGCCGACGCATTCAAGGCCGAGGTGGTCGACGCCACGACCGGGCATTTCATCTTCCAGCTCACCGGCCGCACCTCGAAGATCGAGCAGTTCATCGCAATCATGCAGCCGCTCGGCCTAGTCGAAGTCTGCCGCACCGGCGTCGCCGCCTTGGGGCGCGGCGTCGAGGCGATGTAGGGCTTCGCTAGTTCTTGTTGTGTTCTCGTCGTGTAGATGCTATATGGCGGGCGTCTAGACGCGGCGAGTGCCATGGCCTTTCACATTCGTGATCCGAAGACCGATGCGGTGGTGCGGAAGCTTGCGAAGCGAAAGGGCGTCGGCATCACGGAAGCGGTACGCGAAGCTGCCGAGCGCGAGCTGGAGCGGGAAGAGAAGAAGCTGTCGCTTTGGGAGCGGACCGCCGACATTCGCGCTGAGATTACCTCATGGCCAAAGACGGGACTGAAGGCAGACAAGGCATTCTTCGACAGTCTTTCCGACGAGGAGGGCTGATGTTCGTCGATGCGTCGGCGCTGTCCGCAATCCTCTTGGAAGAAGACGACGGGGAGGTATTGGCGCGTCGGCTTGAGTCGGCGCGAACAACGCTGACCTCACCGCTCGCGGTTTATGAGACAGTTCTGGCCATCAGCCGCGTGCATGCGCGCAGTATGATGGAAGCTGAATCGCGCGTCCGTGCGTTCCTGCGGCGCGCCGGAGTCTCGGTTCAGCCGGTCGGGGACGAAGCGGCCTCGCTTGCGTTGCAGGCTCATGCGAAGTTTGGCAAAGGGCGCGGCCACCCCGCGCGTTTGAATCTTTGCGATTGCTTCGCCTATGCGATGGCGAAGCAGCACGGCGTCCCGCTGCTCTACAAAGGCGACGATTTCTCCCAGACCGATCTCGCCTGAGCCCGCGGATGGAAGTCTCCCCCCAGCAGGATGCAGCGCTTCTCGCCGTCTCGCGCTGGCTGAAATCCCCCATGCCGCAGGTCTTCCGTCTCTTCGGCTTTGCCGGCACGGGGAAGACGACGCTGGCGAAGAGGATCGCCGACGATTGCGGCGGCGAGGTGCTGTTCGCTGCTTTCACCGGCAAGGCCGCGCAGGTGATGCGCAACCGCGGCTGCGCCAACGCCCGCACGCTTCACTCGCTGATCTACCGCCCGCGCGGCGAGAAGACGGAGAAGGAGACCGGCGAGTTGCAGCCGGCCTTCGCGCTGAATCGCACGAGCGAGGTCAGGAAGGCGAAGCTCGTCATTGTCGACGAGTGCTCCATGGTCGACGAGAATCTCGGTCGCGATCTTCTTTCCTTCGGCACGAAGGTTCTGGTGCTCGGCGATCCGGGGCAGCTTCCGCCGGTCAAGGCGGAAGGCGGGGCGGGCTTCTTCACCGAGCAGGAACCCGACGTCATGCTGACGGAGATTCACCGGCAGGCGCGCGAGAACCCGATCATCGCGCTGTCGCAGACCGTGCGCGAGGGCGGCCGTCCGGATTATGGAAGCTATGGCGAAAGCCGCGTCATCACGCGCGACGAGATCGACGCCGACGACGTCATGGCCGCCGATCAGGTGCTCGTCGGCCGCAATCGCACAAGGCAGAACTTCAACCGTCGCATCCGCACCCTGAAGGGCTTTGAGGATTTGCTTCCCGCCGCCGGCGACAAGCTCGTCTGCCTGCGGAACAGCTCGGAGAAGGGGCTCTTGAACGGCGGCCTCTGGCGCGTCTCCTCGGTCGGCACGCGCGCCGGCCACGCGATCAACATGCTGGTGAAATCCGAGGACGAGGGGCCGCACGGCGCCTCGGCGAAGATCCGTGTCTTGAAGGCGATGTTCGAGGAGGGGCCGGAGGCCGTGTCCTTCGACCGCCGCCGCCGCACCGACGAGTTTGACTACGGCTACGCGCTGACCGTCCACAAGGCGCAGGGCTCGCAATGGGACAACATCGTCCTCTTCGACGAGAGCTTTGCCTTCCGCGACACGCGCGACCGCTGGCTCTACACCGCGATCACGCGCGCCGCCGAGGCGATCACCATC
>CAWDTS010000008.1:0-145797 GCA_963805325.1 uncultured Alphaproteobacteria bacterium
TGAGATCACGCTCGGCGGCTCCGGCGACGAGACGCGCCTCGATCGGCGAGATCGTCGGCAAGGGCTTCTCCACCGACGAGATCGTCGACGCGGTCGAGACGCTGGTCGACACCTATGTCGAGGCGCGCGAGCGCCGCCGAGCCGTTCCTCGAAACCTACCGCCGCCTCGGTCCGGCGCCGTTCAAGGAGGCGCTCTATGGCGCTGCTTGAGGCTTTCGCCGCACCGCTCGACGAGCAGAACCCGGCGCGGCGCACGCCGCGCTCCTGAACGAGCGCTACGCAAACTGGCGCACGCGCGATGTGCTCGACGATGTCATCCACCACGAGTTCGACGGCCACGTCGCGCTCGTCTCGAGCTTCGGCGCCAATTCCGTCGTGCTCCTGCATCTCGCCGCCTCGGTCGATCCGCGCGTTCCCGTGATCTTCATCGACACCGGCAAGATGTTCGGCTCGACGCTGCGCTATCGCGACGAGATCGTCGCGCGGCTCGGGCTGACGGACGTGCGCGTCGCGCGGCCCGATCCGGCGACGCTCGCGACGCACGACACCAATTCCGGCCTCTGGCTGCGCGAGCCCGACAAATGCTGCGCAATCCGCAAGGTGGCGCCGCTCGCGCGCGCGCTCTGTCGGGCTTCGACGCCTGGATCTCCGGGCGCAAGCGCTATCAGGGCGGCATGCGCGCCGCGCTGCCGCTGGTCGAGGCGGACGGCGAGCGCATCAAGATCAACCCGCTCGCCGGCTGGTCGAAGGACGACCTCGCCGCCTATCGCGAAGCTTCACGATCTTCCCGAGCACCCGCTCGTCGCGGACGGCTTCCGCTCGATCGGCTGCATGCCGTGCACGACGCGCGTCGGCGAAGGCGAGGACGAGCGCGACGGACGCTGGCGCGGCCGCGACAAGACCGAGTGCGGCATCCATTTCGGCCTCGCCGCTTTCGAGACGGACGGGAGCGGCATATGAGCGAGGCTCAATCCGATCGGCGCGTCTGGCACGACGGGGCTTTCCATCCCGACGAATGGGTGCGCCACACGCCCGACGCAGCACTGCTCGCCGGCGACTATCCGCTGCTCGTGCCGCTGAAGGACTTCCTTGCCGAGCCGGAGCGTTTCCTCGCGCATGAGGGACCGCTCGGGATCGAGATCGCAGCGGGCGACTCCGTCGACTCGCTGACGCCGCATCTTCAGCGGCTCGCGCTGATCGCGCTCGTCCTTTCCGAAATTCTCCGACGGCCGCGCCTACTCCACGGCGCGGCTTCTGCGCGAACGGCTGAGGTTTACGGGCGAGCTTCGCGCCGTCGGCGACGTGCTCGCCGACCAGATCCCGCTGATGCGCCGCTGCGGCATCACGAGCTTCGAGGTCCACCACGCGCCCACGCGCGCCGCCCTCCGGGCCGGGCATCTCGCCGAGATGCATCACTATTACCAGCCGATCCCGACCGCCCCGCACGAGGCGCCGAGCGGCACGCGCCCGTGGCTGCAGGCAGCTTGCGAGCTAACCCTTGAAAGAACAGGCGCTTTTCGATATCTATCATTGGTAGATATCAAAGGTGCGACGTGAGCAAGGCCAAGCTTTTCTGGACGGGGCGTTCGCAGGCGGTTCGCCTGCCGAAGGAATTCCGCTTCGAGGGCAACGAGGTGCAAATCCGTCGCCAGGGCAACACTGTCGTTCTCGAACCCGCTCGCAAAGGACACCACCAAGGATTGGGCCTGGCTGGACGAGATTGCCGGAAAGTTCGGGGGCGACTTCATGCCTGAGGGGCGCGAGCAGCCGGAGACGCAGGAGCGACCTGAGCTCGACAAGCTCTTCAAATGAGCCGCTACATCCTCGATACGAACGTGATGATCGCCCTTTTGAAGGGCCGTCACCGGGCGCTCGAAGAGCGAATTCGTGCCGAGCAAGCCGACGCAATCTCGATTTCATCGATCGTCGCGTTCGAGCTCTATTTCGGGGCGTTCAATAGTGCGCAGGCGAAACGAGAATCTTGCTGTGCTCGGTACAGCTTCGCTTTCGCGATCCTGCCCTTTGACGCGAACGATGCGTTCCATGCAGGAGAAGCTCGCGCTTCTCTGCAAAGCAGAGGCACGCCGATCGGCCCGTTCGACATCCTGATCGCCGGTCAGGCGCTGGCCCGCAACCTGACGCTTGTCACCAACAACACACGCGAGTTTCGTCGCGTAGCCGGGCCTGCAAGTCGAAGACTGGCTGGAGGGCTGATCGCGCTTAGCGCACCAGCACGTTCCTGAACTGCCACGGGTCGCTCGTGTCGATGTCCTCCGGGAAGAACCCCGGCCGGTCGGTGAGCGGCGTCCAGTCGGTGTAGTAGCCTTTGACCGGTCCGAGATAGGGAAGCTGCACCTCAAGGCAGCGGCGGTAATCCATCTCGTCGGCCTCGACGATCCCCGCCTGCGGATTCTCCAGCGCCCAGACCATGCCGGCGAGCACCGCCGAGGTCACCTGCAGGCCGGTCGCGTTCTGGTGAGGCGCGAGGTCGCGCGCCTCGTCGATCGAGAGCTGCGAGCCGTACCAATAGGCGTTCTTGGCGTGGCCGTAGAGGAGCACGCCGAGCTCGTCGACGCCGTCGACGATCTCGGTCTCGTCGAGGATGTGGTGCTTCTCCTGCATCTTGCCGGCTCGGCCGAAGAGCTCGTGCAGCGACAGCACGGCATCGTTCGCCGGATGGTAGGCGTAGTGGCATGTCGGCCGATATTCGGGATCGAGCCCCTCTCCGACAGTGAAATAATCCGCGATCGAGACAGCCTCGTTGTGGGTGACGAGGAACCCGTATTGCGGTCCTGGCGTCGGGCACCACGTCCTGACCCGCGTATTCGCGCCCGGCTGCAACATATAGCGCGCCGCCTGGCATCCCGAGCCGGCGGGCTGGCTCCCCATGTTCTCGGGCATCCACGTCTCGTGCGTGCCCCAGCCAAGCTCAGCCGGCTGCACGCCCTCGGAGAGAAAGCCTTCCACCGACCAGGTGTTGACGAAGACGTCCATCGGCTTCGGATTTTTCGCGCGCTGCGTATCGCGCTCGGCAATGTGCACGCCCTTCACGCCGAGGTCGCGCATCAGCCGCGCCCAGCCTTCCCGGTCCCGCGGCCCCGGCTCGTCGAAAGCGTGGCCCATGTCGCCCGCGAGATTGACCAGCGCCTTTTTGACGAACCACGACACCATGCCGGGATTGGCGCCGCAGCAGGAGACCGCAGTCGTCCCTCCAGGATTTTTGCGCTTCTCCGCCCGCACCGTTTCGCGCAGCGCGTAATTCGTGCGGGCGGCGTTTCCCATGCCCTTGTCGAAATAGAAGCCCGGCCAGGGCTCCACGACGGTATCGACGTAGGGCACGCCGATCTCGCGGCAAAGCCGCATGATGTCGAGCGAGGAAGTGTCGACGGAAAGGTTCACGCAGAACCCCTTGCCTCCGCCCTCCGTCAGAAGCGGCTCTAACAGATGCCGGTAGCGCTCGCGCGTGACCGCCTGATGGACGAAGCGGATGCCGTGCTCGTCGAGGAGCTTGCGGTCGCGGTCGTCCGGATCGACCACGACCATGCGGCTCTTGTCGAGCGTGAAGTGGCGCAGGATGAGCGGCAGCGTTCCCCGCCCGATCGACCCGAACCCGATCATCACGATCGGGCCGTCTATCGTCCCGTGATTCGGCCACTTCGCCATGCGGCTGCCCCCTCACCCGTTGAGCTTCGCCGCAGGAACGCGACCCGCCGCGGCTTGTCAACTACGCCGCGCCGCCCTCTTTCAGAGCAGGAGCTGTGCCTTCGGGATATCGAGCTCGTATTGAATGCCTTCGGGGCGGAAGGTGAGCTCGGCCGCACCGCCGACCGAGGCGGGAACGACGTCGGTCAGCATCATCAGTCCAAAGCTTGGGCCGCTCGGCTCGCGCATCGCGGCGCTGCTCGTCTCCCGCCAGGAGAAGCGGTGGACGGCGGGCGCATCCGATTGCTTCTCGAAGCGCACCGACACGGCCCCGTCTTCCCGCGAAAGCGCACCGTATTTGATCGCGTTGGTCGTCAGTTCGTGCAGCGCGAGGCCCACATATTGCGCGGCGTTGGGGCGAAGGAAGACGTTCTCGCCATCGACGATCACCGAAACGAGCTTCTCCTCCGCGTAGAGCGCTATCTGCGAGCGCACGAGATCGAAGATGCGGGCGCCGCGCCAGTCCGCGTCGGTCAGGACATCGTGCGCGCGCGACAGCGAGAAGAGCCGCCCGTTGAAGCGGCTCAGGAACTGCTGCGTCGAGGACGCCGTCTGCGCGGTCTGGCGTGCGATGCCCTGGATCACCGAGAGCAGGTTCTTGGAGCGGTGCGCCAGCTCACGGAGCACGATCCGAAGGTGCTCCTCCTGCACCTTGCTCTCCGTGACATCGACGAACGAAGCGACTGTCCCGGCAAGTTGGCCGTGCTCGTAATAAGGGCGCACGCCGACATCGTACCAGCGCACGCCCCGCGTTCCCTCAAGTTCAAGCGCGAAGTCCGCTGGCTCCCCGCTCTCGATTACCTTGCGCTTCGCCTCGGCAAGCTGGTCGGCGGCCACGCGGCTGAGCAAATCGGCGTCGAGGCGGCCAACCAGCCCGGTCGGGAGCTCGCCGGGCGGATTGAAGAGCCACGTATAGCGCCCTTCGAGATCGGTTGCGGCGACGGTGATGCGGGAACCGATAAGCGCCGCTTCGCACCGTGACCAGTGGGCGTGCGATAGACGCGCCGTCTGCTCGTCAGGTTCATTGTCGGGGTCTACGCGTCGCGCGGCCATGACACTCCTAATTGCGCCGAGCGGCCGCTACCGAGTTCCCCGCCGCCGCGCGCGTTACCCCCGCCTAGGCGGCGGAGGTTCCCGACACGCCTGCCGCCACCGCCCGCTCTGAACGTCTTTTCACCGCTCCGCATGACTTTCAAAAAACAACGCCTGACTGATCACCGCCTTTACGGTTTCCGGCTGGAACGGCTTGGTGATCAGGAACGCCGGCTCCGGTCGCTCTCCGGTCAACAGCCGCTCAGGGTAGGCCGTGATGAAGACGACCGGCACCGAGAAGGAACCGAGCATCTCGTTCACCGCGTCGAGGCCGGAGCTGCCGTCGGCGAGTTGAATGTCGGCGAGCACCAGCCCGGGCCTGTTCTTCTCGACTGCGTTGATCGCCTCCGTGCGCGTGCGCGCGATTGCCTCGACACGATGACCGAGCGACTGCACGAGGGATTCGATGTCCATGGCAATGAGCGGTTCGTCCTCGATGATGAGAACGTTGGTCGCCACCTGCTCGGCAATCTCGCGTCCGGCCTGGTCGATAAGTTCGGCGACCGAGGCCTCCGACTTGCCAAGGATCTCGGCGATCTCGGAGGAGGAAAAGTCTTCCACCGCCATCAGGAGGAAGGCCTGCCGCGGCAAGGGCGTCAGCGCTTCGAGACGGCGCGAGGTGTCGTCCAGCTCGTCGGGCGAGAAGGAATCCTTTTCGAGATTGATCCCGATCGAGTTCCACATTCGGCAGAAGGCCTTGAACAGCTCGACACGCGGCGCGTTCTTGGCGTCGAACAGCTTCGGATCCGCGATCAGCATCTCAAGGACGTTCGCCACATAGGTGTCGCCGCTCTTTTGCCCGCCGGTAAGCGCGCGGGCAAAACGGCGGAGATAGGGAAGATGCGGAGCGGTATCGGCGACGAGGGACATGCAGAGGACCTTGGTCGTTGACGGGAAAGGCGCTTGTAGACATCGAAACGGTCTGTTGCGACGCGCGGTTCCCGAGATTCTTTGCCGGCGACGGATTTTCGGGATTTGCCCGGCCCGGCGGCTCGATGCGAGCCTTGTCGCCCATCGTTTCGAGCCGTGCAAGCGCGTGTTGCGCCGCAATAGGGTTCGGTCTAGACCGCAAACGCCCGCGCTCCGGAGGCCCGCCTTGACTTACCGCCTGATTCCCGTGCCGACCTTCGACTACGTCGTGTTCGGAGCAACCGGCGACCTCGCGCGCCGCAAGCTGATGCCCGCGCTCTATCATCGCCTGCGCGACGGGCAGGTGCAGGACGGCAGCCGCATCATCGGCGTCTCGCGGCGGGAGCTTTCCGACGACGAGTACCGCGCCATGGTCCGCGAGGCGCTCGACCAGTTCCTGCCGGCTGAGGACAAGGACGCCGCGACCATCGACCGCTTCCTCGGGATGGTCTTCTACGTCGCCGCCGACGTCTCGGCCGACACCGGATGGGATCGCCTGGCGAAGCTCCTTGAGGAGGGCGCCGACAGGGTGCGCGCCTTCTACCTGGCGGTTGGGCCGGACCTCTTCGCCGAGATCTGCGCCGGCATCGGAAGCCACGGCCTTGTGACGCCCGAGACCCGCGTCGTCATCGAGAAGCCGGTCGGCAAGAACCTCGCATCTGCCGAAAAAGTGAATGAGCAGGTGGGAGCAGTCTTCGCCGAGCGTCAGGTTTTTCGCATCGACCACTATCTCGGCAAGGAGACGGTGCAGAACCTGATGGTGCTGCGCTTCGGCAACGTGCTTTACGAGCCGCTGTGGAATTCCGCCCATATCGACCACGTGCAGATCACCGTGGGCGAGACGATCGGCGTCGGCTCGCGCGGCGGCTACTACGACACGTCGGGCGCCACGCGCGACATGGTCCAAAATCACATGCTGCAGCTCCTCTGCCTTGTGGCGATGGAGCCGCCGGACAGCTTCGACGCCAATGCGGTCCGCGACGAGAAGCTGAAAATCCTGAAGGCGCTGAAGCCGATCACCGGCGACGACGCCGACTTCATGACGGTGCGCGGGCAGTATCGCGCCGGCGCGGCGGACGGCAGCGCGGTTCCGGGCTATCTGGAGGAGATCGGCGAAGGAGAAGAGCAACACGGAGACCTTCGTGGCGCTCAAGGCCGAGATCTCGAACTGGCGCTGGGCCGGCGTGCCCTTCTACCTTCGCACCGGAAAGCGCCTGCCGGTGCGCATGTCGGAGATCGTCATCGCCTTCAAGCCGATCCCGCACTCGATCTTCCCGAAGGACGCCGGCACCGTCGAGGCCAACCGGCTCGTGCTCCGGCTGCAGCCGGACGAGGGCGTGAAGCAGTGGATTATGATCAAGGATCCCGGGCCTGGCGGGATGCGGGTGCGCCACGTGCCGCTCGACATGAGCTTCGCCGCCGCCTTCAAGGCGCGCAATCCCGACGCCTATGAGCGCCTCCTGCTCGACGTGGTCAGGGGCAACCAGACGCTCTTCATGCGCCGCGACGAGGTGGAAGCGGCGTGGCGCTGGATCGACCCCATCCGCGAAGCCTGGGAGACCTCGGGGACCGCGCCCAAACCCTATGTCGCGGGAAGCTGGGGCCCCTCGGCCGCGATCGCACTGATCGAGCGCGACGGCCGCACCTGGCACGAGGAATAGAAGGCGGCGTCTCCGCCCACGATGTTCAGGTCGAGGGCCGCGCGTTAAACGCAGGATGCGGCTCGTCATTCGCCGCGCGGGCCTTCGATCCGAACAGGCGCGAACAGACGCGTGTTCGGGACGGAGCGCGCCCGCGAGCCGATCAAAACAGGCGATCCTCGCATCGGCGACGTTGAACAGCGCGGCCGGCCCTCTCCCCCCTTGCGGGGGAGAGACGGAGAGGGGGAAGGACACTGCCGCGCCTTCATCTTTCCCCTCATCCCCTGCCCCTCTCCCGCCCCTTCGAGGCACGCCTGCGCGTGCACCTCAGGATGAGGGGGAGGGAACGCGCGTTGATTTATCCCCGCCGGCCGGGAGCGGGTTAGACATCGCGCCATGCCGCACGCGTCGCGCTATCCGCTTCAGACGATCGAAGCCGCCCGCACCCTCTACCGCGAGGGGACGCGCGTGCGCGACATCGCGGCCGCGACCGGCATGAGCGTCGGCGCGCTCTATTATCACCTCGACGGCCACAGCCTGCCTGGGCTCGAGCCACCCCGCCTGCCGCGCCGGCGCGAGGTGGAGCGCGCGACGCTGCCGGGCCCGTCGCGCGGACGACAGCGGCTCGCGGCGCGGCTTTTCAGGGCGGCCGAGCGGCAGGCGCGGAAGATCGAGCGCTCGCTCACCTGGGATTTCCAGCGCAAGGAGGACCGCGCGCTCGACCTTGCTGCGCTGCGCGAGCTGACGCGCATCCTGCGCGACCTTTCCGTGCTGGAGGATTCGTCCGCCGCGCCGGGCGGAAGGAAGGCGCGCGGGGAGCGCAGCGTCGAGCACGAGCAGGCGCTGGCGGTGGAGGGACGCGCGGTGGTGGTGAGCCGGGTGACGACCGGATAAGAGGGCTGTTGTCCGTCCTGCACCGAAGGCGTTCAATAACCGATCGCTATACGCCGAGCGAACTAAAACCGCGAGCATGGAGCTGCGCCGAAAACTCGGTAGCCACCGCCGATGGCGTTGCGAGGATGAAGAGGTCTTTGGCTCTGGTCACAGCCACGTAGCCGATGCGGCCCACCTCGGTGGTAGTACCCGCCAGCAGTTCGCGAACATGGTCCTTGGTTGCGACGTACATCACCCCGCGAATGCTCTCACCTTTCACTTGGTGGACCGTCTCGACCCGGATCGGCGGTCCCTTTTGCGACGCGAGGTCTCTGGCATCCATCAAAGGAGCGTGGCCAAGGCGCTTCTTCGATAGCCGCTGGCCTACCGTGTCCAGCGCTGCGATGTCGAACCGCGACTTGCATCGGGCAAGAAGGTGGCGCACGCGCTCGAGAAGTGCTGGGTGCCACTCGGTGTCGGCAACTAGCGTCGCAGAGGGAAGACCTGTTTCGGCATCGCGGGTGAAATTCCATAAAAGACGGCGCAACGCCCGAAGTTCAGGATATTGGCCGATCCGGCTCAACTTGAAGGCAAGATCTGAGTGAACACTTGCGACGAGTTGCGCGACACCGGCGATGACGAATTTGTAAGCGCCTTGGAAGTCCTGACTACGGTCCCGATGAATTGCAGCTGCGGCGAAAAGCGCGGTCGCCCCCTGCCCGATATCAGCACGATCGCCACGCCACTTCTCGGCGCTCTCTCGGCTTCGGCATAGAATGACCGCCTCTCGCTCGTCGATGCCGGCGGCAGCAAGCCTGCCTCGGAACAGGTCGATTATTTCCTTATCCTTCCCTTTGCTATAGCCCGTGTAGAACGCTCCGTGGGCCTCATCGCAGGAAGTACGATCTGCTTTGTCATCGCGGGCAGACAGGGCATTCGCGACTTTGACGATCGGGGAAACTGATCGGTAGTTCGTCGTCAGCGAAAGCGAGTTCACGCCCGCTTGCTGCCCATAGCCCCGAAGAAATGTGCCGTTCGCGCCTGCAAATTCGTAGATGCCCTGATTGGGGTCGCCAATCAGCGAGACGCACACGCCGGACTGGACGAGCAGCTCAAGGATCGCTTGGTGCCCCGCCCCGATGTCCTGCGCCTCATCCACCACAATGTGTGGATAACGGGCGGCCAGAGCGCGAAGTATGCTCGGCTGTTCATCCAGTGTTCGGTGAGCCCAATACCTACCGAGATCATGAGTGTAGGCGCCGACACTGCCGACCCGTTCGATCAGCGACAGCGCAACATTCGTCGCCACCGGCTTTCGGCTATCCTGATAAGCCCAAAAGAATGAGGCCTTACCATTTGTGAACGCGAAAGTGAGTTCGCGTAAGGGTCGAGGACGAGGGTCTAGCCAAAAGTTGAAGCCACTCAAGAACGGCTCGTTGCCGCTGACGAGATATGGCGAACGATTGCATTTCATCGTCCGATGACCGTGCGGCCTTAGCACGTTGGCGGTGATGAAGCTGTCCATCGTCTCGATGATCGTACCGTTGACTCCACTACCGATTTGACCGGCTTCGACGAGGGCTTTGTAGTCGCCTCTGAATGTGTCAACCGCGACGTTAGAGAAGGATAGAAGCGCGACACGTCCGCGCGTCTTAAGCAGCGATCGCATCTGCGCTACCCGGTGGATCGCAGTAAGCGTCTTTCCGCTACCAGCGCAGGCTACAACGGACAGGGGAGAGAGCGCCTGACGAACGACGTCTTGCTGCTCTTCGGAGAGCTCGGTCACGTCATCGCTCTGCCTGGCACGCATGACGAATGGCGGCGAGGATGTATTCCGGTACGGGAATGGGTCCATCGACGGCCGCGATTCGGGCAGCGAGCGCTTGGGCAAAGCGACCCTTCTGAACGTTGTTCTGTGCTCGCTCAAACATGCCCTTGAACAGAACCTTGGCCTTCTCGGCGTCCGTACCCTGGGCGGCGACCGAGGTTTCGAGCTTGGCGCCGATTTGCGGATGAAGCTCCTTCAGTGCCGCCAACATCAGAGGGCGCACCGCTGAGATGAGCGCGAGATCGTACTCTAGGGTCTTTACGCCATGGAAAACCCTCACGTACTTGTCTTCGAGCTTCTTCATACTCGCGGTATTCGCGGAAACCGTGACTGCCTCGCCGGAGGCAGGATAAATCGGAACGTCTTCTTCCCCTTCAGCCGGCGCACCGACCGGATCGGCGTCGGTGATCACCGCTACGGGCAGTTTCAACGCCGACTCGCCGAACAACGGCATGAAGGAAATCGAAGTTGAGGCCCTCGACGCTGATCAGGCTGACGGCGTGGTGCCGCAGATTGAATCCTGCTTTCTCCGCCAGGACATTGACCAAGAGAAGTTCGGCTGCCCCTTCGACGAAGATTACCCGCCGCGCGAAGAAGATTTCGGCCCGGGTGACATCCAGGTACCGCTCGAGCTTTTCCCTCTTACCCGTCTGGAATTCCACCTGCCGCGGGAAGAAGGCCTCTACTCCAGCGTCTCCGACAAACAAACAACTGAGGCAATCCAGCCGCGCAATGCTGGCAAAGTTAGGCGAGTGGCTGGTGACGAAGACCTGGACCGGCTTCTCACCCTCCCCGATCGGAATGGCGGAGAGGTAGCGAAGAAGCACCGCTTGCAACTGAGGATGCAGGTGCGCCTCGGGCTCCTCGATAATCAGCCCACGAAACGAGGCATCCGGATTCTTGGCGAGTTCGGAGAGGACGACCGCCATGAAGATGAGGTTGTTGAAACCGAGGCCATTCATCTCGATCTCGAAGTTGTCGACGAGAAGCGAAAGCCGTGCGGCGAGCCGCCGGAAGTCACTGGCGCTCAGCCCGAGGGCAAGCGTTTGAATGAGTTGGGGTCCGATCATCGCCGCATGCCGGTCGACAATGGATTTCTCGGTCGTGATTAAGGGCTCGTGCCTTTTCAGCTCTTTATCAAGCTTCGAGAGCGCGGCGTCGATCGCGTCGCGACCTGGTTGATCTGAAAGCAGCTGAATGAGCCGGGCAAGCTGGCTCGTGCGGCTCGGGCGAAGGCTCTGCGCCGCATCGCGAAGCGGAGGCAGGTAGACGCCCCTCAAATTCTCAAGCATGTCGGGTGTAAGAGGAACATCATCATGCTCGCCGCACCACCTACGAACACGCAGTCGGCCTGCCGGATCGGGATCACTGTATGTGACGCGCACGGTTGCTTCCATCTTCCCGCCATCGGCAGGACGCAGCCCTGCGAGAAAATCTGCCTCGTCATCCAAGGTGAGGTCGCGGAAGACATATTTAAAGGTGACGGAGCCTGCGCGCTCACCGCCCTTCGGCGCGTGGATATCATTCTCACTAAGACGCAAGAAAGGTTCGTCGGGCCCGGCCAGCAGTGCCCGCAGGGCATCGATGACTGCTGTTTTTCCAATGTTGTTTGGGCCAACGATCACGTTGAGACCGGGTTGAAACTCGATCACCGCCGACTTCAGTTTCCGAAAGTTGGAAACATGCAGCTCAGCCAGATACATTGTCCTTCTCCCGAAGTAACAGCTCCCTCGACCTGCTACTAGGAATAGCAGAGCGCAAGCAATCGCGCTTTGATCCGCGCTACGCGGACCCCTCTCCCGACTGGCGCGAAGCGGCCGGGAGGGCCAAAACCTCGGTAGGCCGACACTTGGCGAAGCCAAACGGCACCTTCTCCCGGTGTCAGGCGAAGGTTGGCGTGGCGGGCGTCAGGCGCGGGTGCGCTAGACGCTTCGACCTCCTCCTCTCCCGGCCTTCGGCCAAGGCAGAAGACCACCCTCTCCCCAAGGGGAGAGAGGCCGGTTGTTGTGGCTGTCATCCTTCCCCCCTCCCACCCCTCCCCCGCAAGGGGGGAGGGACGCCCGCGCTTCCCGCGCGGGCGCGCCTTCGGCGACGGGCGTTTGATCTCTCCGCGTCCGCGTGATTGGCTTCGTGCTCATTCCGATCCGCCGGGCGCGCCGATGGCCGAGAACACCCTCCTCCTGCTCCTTGCCGCTTTCCCGCTGATGGGAAGTCCCGGCCCGGCGACGCTGAGCCTCGCCGCGACGGGTTCCACCTTCGGTCTTCAACGGTCGCTGCCATACCTCGGCGGGATCGTCGCGGGCACCACCGGGGTGCTTCTGATGATCGCCGCCGGGATCGGAACCGTGCTCTTCGCGATACCGGGCCTGGCGCCGGTCATCGTCGTCCTCGCGGCCTGCTACATCCTCTATCTCGCCTACCGGATCGCGACGGCGCCGGTCCTCGCCGAAGCGCAGCGCGACCGGCCGGCGCCTTCGCTGCTCGGCGGGTTCCTGCTGGCGATCGCCAACCCAAAAGCCTTCGCCGCGATCGGAGCGGTCTTTGCCGGAATCGTCGTCGTGCCCGGCCAGCCCGTGGCGGACGCCGCCTGGAAGATCGGCGTCCTTTTCGGCGTCATCCTGGTCGTCAATACCGCCTGGCTCATGCTCGGCGCTTCCTTCTCCAGGCTGCTCCGGCACCCGCGCGCCGGACGGGCCGCAAATATTGCGTTCGCGGTGCTTTTGGTGATCTCCGTCGCCGCGGCGGCGCTTCATTAATGCCTCAAGATATGCGCCGTCTGTTTGATCTCCGCATCCGACCCTAGTATCTGGGCTGACTGCCGCGGCAGCCCGGAGCGCCGATGCCCAAGCACAAAGTCGCCATGCTGACCGCCGGTGGCCTTGCCCCCTGCCTCTCCTCGGCCGTCGCCGAGCTGATCGAGGGCTATACGGAGCAGGCGCCGGACGTCGAGATGATCGGCTATCTCGGCGGCTATCGCGGCCTGCTGTTGGGCGAATCCGTCACGATCTCCAGGGAAGCGCGCGCCGCTGCGCGGATACTCCACGAGCACGGCGGCTCGCCGATCGGGAACAGCCGGGTAAAGCTCACCAATGTCGCCGACGCCGTGAAGCGCGGTCTCATCAAGGAGGGTCAGCACCCGCTGCAGGTGGCGGCGGAGCAGCTCGAACGCGACAAGATCACGATCCTCCACACGATCGGCGGCGACGACACCTCCACCACCGCCGCCGACCTCGCCAGCTACCTGAAGGACAACGGCTACGCGCTGACCGTCGTCGGCATGCCGAAGACGGTGGATAATGACATCGTGCCGGTCCGCCAGTCGCTCGGCGCGCTGACGGCCGCCGAACAGGGGGCGATCTTCTTCGAGAATGTCGTGAACGAGGCGACGGCTTCCCCACGCACGCTCCTGATCCACGAAGTGATGGGCCGCAACTGCGGCTGGCTGACCGCCGCCACCGCCCGCGCCTATCGCGAAAGGCTGGACGGACAGCATTTCGCGCCCGGCCTGAACCTCAAGCCGGAGCGCAAGGCGATCGACGCGGTCTACGTGCCCGAGCTCTCCGTCGACATCGAGGCCGAAGGCGCGCGGCTGAAAGCCGTGATGGACAGGAAGAGCTGCGTAAGCGTCTTCGTCAGCGAGGGCGCCAACGCCGCGGGAATCGTCGAGGAGATGCTGCAGCCGCGGAGAAGAGGTGAAGCGCGACGCCTTCGGTCATGTGCGGCTCGACAGTGTCAATGTTGGCGAGTGGCTCTCAGGCCGCCTTGCCAAGCTCGTCGGCGCCGACCGGGCGCTGGTGCAGAAGTCCGGCTACTTCGCTCGATCCGCCGCCGCCAATGCCGCCGACCGCAAGCTGATCGGCGAGATGGCGCAAGTCGCGGTGACGAGCGGCCTTTCCGGCACGCCCGGTCTCATCGGGCACGACGAGGAGCGCGGCGATGCGCTTCGCGCCATCGAATTGCCGCGCATCAAGGGCGGCAAGCCCTTCGATGTCGGCGCGAAATGGTTCAAAGAGATGCTTGCGGCGATTGGTCAGCCGATGGGCGAGCGCGTCGCAGACGCTCATGGCGGCGAAGACTGACGCGTGGTCTGGGGAGGATGCTTGGGGGGGTGACGCCAAAAACGGCGCGCACTTTGCAGCGAAGGAACACGCCATGACCCTCCACGCCCGCATCGGCGAAGTGACCGAGCGGATCAAGCTCAGGAGCCGCGACAGCCGCTCCGCCTATCGCGAGCGCATCGCCGCCGCGCGCGAGCACGCGCCGCATCGCGGAAAGCTTTCCTGCGGCAATCTCGCGCACGGCTTCGCCGCCTGCGCCGCGGACGACAAGGTGAGCCTCGCCGGCGACGTGGTGCCGAACCTCGCGATCGTCACCGCCTACAATGACATGCTCTCCGCGCATCAGCCTTACGAGCGCTTTCCCGATCTGATCCGCGAAGCGGCGCACGCAGCCGGCGGCCTGGCGCAGGTCGCGGGCGGCGTGCCGGCGATGTGTGACGGCGTCACGCAGGGCCAGCCGGGCATGGAGCTGTCGCTCTTCTCGCGCGACGTAATCGCGATGGCGGCCGGCGTCGCGCTCTCGCACGACATGTTCGACGCCGCGGTCTTCCTCGGCATCTGTGACAAGATCGTTCCGGGCCTGCTGATCGGCGCGCTCGCCTTCGGGCACCTGCCTGCCGTCTTCATCCCGGCCGGGCCGATGACGAGCGGGCTCCCGAACGACGAGAAGGCGAAGATCCGCCAGCTCTACGTCGAAGGGAAGGTCAGCCGCGACGAGTTGCTCGAGGCGGAATCGAAATCCTATCACGGCCCCGGCACCTGCACCTTCTACGGCACCGCCAACTCCAACCAGATGCTGATGGAGATCATGGGGCTGCATCTCCCGGGCGCTTCCTTCGTCAATCCGAACACGCCGCTTCGCGATGCGCTGACCCGCGCCGCCGCGAAGCGCGCGCTTTCGATCACCGCGCTCGGCAACGAGTACACGCCGGTCGGCGAGGTGATCGACGAGAAGGCGATCGTGAACGGCATCGTCGGGCTGAACGCGACCGGCGGTTCCACCAATCACACGATCCACCTGGTCGCCATCGCGCGCGCCGCGGGAATCGATATCACCTGGGACGATTTTTCCGACCTCTCCGACGTGGTGCCACTTGTCGCGCGCATCTACCCGAACGGGCTGGCCGACGTGAACCACTTCCACGCCGCGGGCGGCATGGGCTTCCTGATCGGCGAGCTTCTCGACGCCGGGCTGTTGCACGAGGACGTGCGCACCGTATGGGGCCAGGGACTCTCCGGCTACCGTGTCGAAGCGAAGCTCGATGGCTACGGCGGGCTGCGCTTCGAGCCGGCGGCGCCGACGTCGCATGACCTGAAAGTGCTGCGCCCAGCCTCCGAACCCTTCCAAGCGGCCGGCGGGCTGAAGCTTCTTGCCGGCAATCTCGGCCGCGCGGTGATCAAGGTCTCCGCAGTGAAGCCGGATCGCCACGTGATCGAAGCGCCGGCCCTCGTCTTCCATTCGCAAGCGGCGCTCGCCGACGCCTACAAGGAGGGACGGCTCGACGGCGACTTCATCGCCGTGGTTCGCTTTCAGGGCCCGCGCGCGAACGGCATGCCCGAGCTTCACAAGCTGACGCCGCTTCTCGGCATGCTGCAGGATCGCGGGCACCGCGTCGCGCTCGTGACCGACGGGCGCATGTCGGGCGCATCCGGCAAGGTGCCGGCGGCGATCCACGTGACCCCGGAAGCGGAGGCCGGCGGGCCCATCGCCAAGCTCCGCGATGGCGACATGATCCGCCTCGACGCGACGTCCGGCCGGCTCGAGGCGTTGGTCGCGGCGGAGGAATGGGCTAAGCGCGACAATGCCACCGCCGACCTCTCGGCGAACGCGTTCGGTGTCGGGCGCGAGCTTTTTGGGGCTTTCCGCCGTGTCGCGGGCACGGCGGAAGCAGGCGCCAGCGTTGTAGGCTAGCGAGCGTTGTGGGCTAGTATGACGAATCGTGGGGGACACGCATGAGCCGCAGCGAGACGCTTGAGCCGCTCGTCGCCTTGGCGACGGTCATCCCGGTCGTCGTGATCGACGACCGGACCGCGGCGGTGCCGCTCGCCCGCGCGCTTGTCGCCGGGGGCCTCAGAGTCATCGAGATCACGCTTCGCACCAGCGCCGCGCTCGACGCGATCACGGCCATCGCCGCTGAGGTCGAGGGCGCGGTCGTCGGCGCCGGAACCGTGCTGAGCAAGGGCCAGTTCACCGCCGCCGAGAGGGCGGGGGCGCGTTTCATGGTGTCGCCGGGGGTCGGGCCGGACGTGCTCGCCGCCGCCGCCGATTCCGCCGTCCCGCTGATGCCGGGCGCCGCGACGGCATCGGAAGTGATGACGCTGATGGACGAAGGCTACACGATCCAGAAATTCTTTCCGGCAGGCCCGGCAGGCGGCATCGCCTACCTGAAGGCCCTCGCCTCGCCGCTTCCGGCGATCCGCTTCTGCCCGACCGGCGGGGTCGACGCAAAGAACGCCCGCGACTATCTCGCGCTGTCGAACGTCGTTGCGGTCGGCGGGTCGTGGGTGACGCCATCCGAAGCGTTGAAGAGTAGAGACTGGCCACGCGTCGAGCAGCTCGCGCGCGAAGCCGCTTCATTGGGAGGATCGACATGAAGCCCGCTGCCACCGCTGCGCTCGACGCGCTGCGCGCCCACCGCGATCAGATGGGCAATCCGCATCTTCGCGACCTTTTCGCCAGCGACCCGGAGCGCTTCTCGCGCTTCTCGCTGACTTTCGCCGACCTGACTCTCGACTACTCGAAGAACCGCATTGTGGCGGAGACGATGCCGCTCCTCTTCGCGCTCGCCGAGCGCGCCGAGATGGAGAAGCTGCGCGACGCGATGTTCGCCGGCGAGCCGATCAACCTGACGGAGAACCGTCCCGTCCTCCACATCGCGCTGCGCGCGCCTGCCAGCGCCGACATTCGCGTCGACGGCAAGAACGTCATGCCGGAGGTGCATGAGACGCTCGACCGGTTCCTGCGCTTCGCCGATCAGGTCAGGTCGGGCGAGCTGCGTGGCGTCGCCGCAGACAAGTTCGACGACGTCGTGAACATCGGGATCGGCGGTTCCGACCTGGGTCCGGCGATGGCGACGGCGGCGTTGTCGCCGTATCGGGAAGGTGGGCCGAACCTCCACTTCGTTTCCAACGTCGACGGCGCGCATCTCTCCGATACGCTCGCCGGCCTCGACGCAGAGCGAACGCTCTTCCTCATCGCCTCGAAGACGTTCACCACCGACGAGACGATGACCAACGCCCGCTCGGCCCGCGCCTGGCTCGCCTACCGGCTGGGCGAGGAGGCGGTCGGCACGCACTTCGCCGCTGTTTCCAGCAACCTTGCGAAGGTCGCCGAGTTTGGCATCGCCCCGGACCGCGTCTTCGGCTTCTGGGACTGGGTCGGCGGCCGCTACTCCATCTGGTCGTCGATCGGCCTGCCGCTCGCGATCTCCATCGGCGGCCGGAATTTCCGCCGCTTCCTCGCCGGCGCGAGACTGATGGACGAGCATTTCAAGACCGCACCGCTCGCCGAGAACCTGCCGGTGATCATGGGGCTCCTTGGCATCTGGTACCGCGACGTCTTCGATTTCCGCACGCATGCTGTTCTCGCTTACGACCAGCGCCTGTTGCGCTTTGCCGCCTACCTGCAGCAGCTCGACATGGAATCGAACGGCAAGCGCGTGACCCGCGCGTCGGAGCTGGTGGAAAACCGCACCGGGCCGATCGTATGGGGCGAGCCCGGAACGAACGGTCAGCACGCCTTCTACCAGCTCCTGCATCAGGGGACGGAGATCGTGCCGGCCGACTTCCTGATCGCCGCGGAACCGCACGAGGAGATGGGCGACCACCACGCCAAGCTCGTCGCCAACTGTTTCGCGCAGACCGAGGCGCTCGCCTTCGGCAAGACCGAGGCGGAAGCGCGCGCCGAGCTGGTGCGCGCCGGCATGTTCGGCGAGGCTTTGGACAAGCTCGTGCTCCACAAGGTCTTTCCGGGGAACCGCCCCTCGAACACGCTGCTCTATCGCAAGCTCGACCCCGAGACGCTCGGCATGCTGGTCGCGCTCTACGAGCACAAGGTGTTCGTGGAGGGCGCGATCTGGGACATCAACTCCTTCGATCAATGGGGCGTGGAGCTTGGCAAGGCGCTGGCGACGCGGCTGGTACCGGTGGTGAAGGACGGCAAGACGAGCGCGACGCTCGATTCCTCCACGCGCGGGCTTCTGGCGCGCTACCACGCGCTGCGGTCAGTTGCTCCGTAAGCCGCAATAAGCCGGCGATCGCAAGGTCTTATCGGCCGGATTTAACGGACGCTTAACGTTAAGCCGGCCGCCGCATTGATCACGGCGGTGTTACCTATAGGTTCGCCCGCATGGCCCGGTGGGGGAGCGGATCACCCAACGGTGGTGCAACACCGGAAAGGCTTGGTTCAAGTCCAGGCCCGGGCCTCCAACGCTCTACCCGCTCTCAGGGGCTCACGCGGCGCGAATGGCCGCCATCCACTTCAGCCCCGCCTCCACGTCACCCCGTGCGCGATATTCCGCGCCGATGAAGCCGTCGTAGCCCATCGCTTTGATACTCTTGAGAAGCCGGTCGTAGGCGATCTCGCCTTCGTCCGGCTCGGCGCGCGAGGGCACGGCGGCGATCTGGATGTGGCCGATCGTCGGCATCAGGTTCTGCAGCCGCCGCGTCAGGTCGCCCTCGTTGATCTGCACATGATAGCAATCGAAGAGGATCTTCACGTTCGGCCGGCCGAGCTCGGCGATGATGGCGGACGCGACGTCGGTGCGGGTCAGGAACGCCCCCGGCACGTCGTAGTGGTTGAGCGGCTCGATGAGGATGGTGATGCCCAGCGGCTCCGCGCCGCGCGACGCATGTTCGAGCGCGCGTAGATACGTCTTTCGCGCGGAGGGGCGCTGATCGTCGGTGACCTTGCCGGCCGTCACCTGCACGTAGCGTGCGCCGATCGCCTTGGCATAGACCAGCGCTTCGTCAATCGCCGCGAGCGCTTCCTTTTCCCGACCCGGGATCGCCGCCATCCCGATCTCGCCCTTCGCCACGTCACCGTGGCTTGTATTGATGCCCGCAACCGGAAGGCCGGTCTCGGCAAGCGCCGCGCGCATCGTATCGGCCGGGACGTCATAAGGAGCGTGGAACTCGACCGCATCGAAGCCCGCGGCCTTCGCCCGCCTCACCGCCTCGATCAGCGGCAGGCCCTTCCACAGAAAGCCGAGATTCGCGGAAAATCTCATCGTCGTGCCCCTCCCCGATGCAGTCCGCTAGCACGCGAAGCGCACCTCGTGAATGCGGCGTCTTCAGGACAGAAGCCGTCGCGACGGCGCGTTGACCGGCATTTCGGCGAAGACTAGCTTCCCGCGCGGATGGTCGTCCCTTGCGAGGGGCTGAAACGATCCCGCTCACGACCGACCCATATCGGGGGTCCAAACGGGGCCGTCTTCGAAGCCGCGCGGCATTCGCCGCGGGCGAACCTCGCGCATCCGATCGGAGGTTCGCAGTGCTTGTCGCTTTCCCCGCCCTTTCGCCCGCCGCGACGCGGAGCTGCGCATGAGCGAACAACTCGGGCTCATGGTCTGCGGCCATGGCAGCCGCGACACGGCAGCGGTCCGGGAATTCGCTGTGCTGGCGGAGCGGCTGAAAGAGCGCTTTCTCGATTGGCCGGTGGCGCACGGCTATCTGGAATTTGCGCGCCCCGTCATCCGTGAAGGGCTCGACCGCCTCGTCGCGGCCGGCGCAAACCGTGTCCTCGCGGTCCCCGGCATGCTCTTCGCCGCCGGCCACGCCAAGAACGACATCCCCTCCGTCCTCAACACCTACCAGGCGGCGCATCCGGGCCTGACGATCGATTACGGGCGCGAACTCGGGCTCGACGCGAGAATGATCCGCGCCGCCGGCGCACGCATTCAGGAAGCCTTGGATGCCGCGAGCGAAATGCCGCTGCACGAGACGCTGCTCGTCGTGGTCGGGCGCGGCGCCTCCGATCCCGACGCCAATTCCAACGTCGCTAAGGTGACGCGGATGCTCTGGGAGGGTTTCGGCTTCGGCTGGGCGGAGACCGCCTATTCCGGCGTGACGTTCCCGCTGGTCGAGCCGGCGCTCGAAAAGGCGTCGCGACTCGGCTTCCGCCGCATCGTCGTCTTCCCCTATTTCCTCTTCACCGGAATTCTGGTCGACCGCATCTATGTCGCGACCGACGCGGTTTCCGCGCGCCATCCCGAAATCGACTTCATCAAGGCGCCTTATCTGAACGACCACCCGCTGGTGATCGAGACTTTCGCCGATCGCGTGAACGAGATTCTTGACGGCCAGAACCTGATGAACTGTGCGCTCTGCAAATATCGCGAGCAGATCCTCGGCTTCGAGGCGGAGATCGGCCTGCCGCAGGAGAGCCACCACCATCATGTCGAGGGGATTCTCGGCGCGCCCCCTCCACCGCAAGGGGGAGGGGAGTCAGGCAGCGTGCTCCACTACAAGCCCGCGCATTCGCATGACCACGGGCACTCACATGATCACGGGCACGATCACGCGCATTCGCACGAGCACGATCATCCCCACGACCACCATCATCCCTACCCGCACGCCGATCATCCGCTTGGGCCACGCTCGCTAAATCGCAAATGACGCGGTTCGACTACATCCGCGATCCGGCCGAGATCACGCGCCGCTCCTTCGAGATGATCGCGGCCGAGATCGATCTTGCAGCAATGCCTGAGGAGATTGCGCCCCTCGCCACGCGCATCGTGCATGCCTGCGGCATGCCGGACGTCGTCGCAGACATCGCCTACTCGGAGGGTGTCGTCGCAATCGTGCGCGATGCGCTCGCCGCCGGTGCGCCGATCCTCTGCGATGTCGGGATGGTCGCGGCAGGGCATTTCGACCCGCGCCCATTCGGCCGCGCATCCCGTCCATGCCGCGACCGGACAGCTTGAGGCGGCGGAGTTCGCCGAGCGCTCGGGACAGACGCGCTCCGCCGCCGGCATGGAATTGCTGGCGCGCCATCATGCAGGTGCGGTCATCGTCATCGGCAACGCGCCGACCGCGCTCTTCCAACTCCTGGAACTTGTCGAGGACGGCGCAGCGCAGCCCGCCGCTGTGCTCGGTTTTCCGGTCGGCTTCGTCGGCGCTGCGGAATCGAAACAGGCGCTGGCCGAGAACCGGCTCGGCCTGCCCTTCGTCACGCTGCTCGGGCGGCGCGGCGGAAGCGCCATCGCCGCGGCAGCGCTGAACGCCATCATCCTCGGCGGAGCCCTGTGACCGCGTGGCTTTCGATCGTCGGAATCGGCGAGGAAGGCTTTGCCGGCCTCTCGCCCGCCGCGCGCACGCTCGTTGAGACGGCGGAGGTGCTGATCGGCGGCAAGCGCCATCTCGCCATGGCGCCGGAGAGCGTCGCCACGCGCTATCCCTGGCCCTCGCCGATCTCCGATCTGGTCGATGCGATACCCGGAATGCGCGGCCGTCGCGTCTGCGTGCTCGCGACCGGCGACCCGATGAATTTCGGAATCGGCGCGACGCTTGCGCGCATGCATCCCTCGCGAAGAGATGATCGTCGTCCCGGAAAGATCCGCGTTTTCGCTGGCCGCCGCGAGACTGACCTGGCCGCTCGAAAGTGCCACGCTTCTTTCGCTGCACGGTCGCCCGGTCGAAAAGCTCGCGCTGCATGTCGCACCGGGCGCGCGGCTCCTGATCCTTGCCGAGAAGACGACACCCGCCGCCGTCGCCGAATGGCTTGTCACGCATGGCTTCGGAAAAAGCCGCTTGATGGCGCTCGCCCACATGGGCGGAGCGAAGGAGACACGGCACGAAGCGATTGCTGCGGAATGGAGGCACGCCGTGCCTGACCTCCACACGCTCGCCGTCGAATGCGTGGCGGATACGAACGCGCGCTGGCTGCCTCGTGTTGCCGGCCTGCCGGACGACGCCTTCGCGCACGACGGCAAGCTGACGAAGCGCGACGTGCGCGCATCGGCACTCGCCAAGCTCATGCCGCATCGCGGTGCTCTTCTATGGGACATCGGCGCGGGCTGCGGCTCGATCGCGATCGAATGGATGCGCGCCGCCGATGGCGCGCCTGCGATTGCGCTTGAGCCGCGCGCCGACAGGCGGGCGATGACAGCGACGAACGCCGCCGCGCTAGGCGTGCCGGAACTCGACATTCGCGATGGCCGTGCGCCGGAAGCGCTTGGCGAACTCCCCGACCCTGATGCGATCTTCATCGGTGGCGGGCTCTCCGAGCCGACAATCGCGAAGGCGATCGACCGGCTGAAGCCCGGCGGGCGGCTCGTCGCGCATGCCGTGACGCTTGAAAGCGAGGCCCTGCTGCTCGACGCCTACCGGAAATACGGCGGCGCGCTGACGCGCCTCTCGGTCGCGCATGCTGAACCGATCGGAGAATTCTCTGGCTGGCGGCCCGCGATGCCCGTGACGCAATGGTCGTGGGGCAAGTTGTGACCGGCCGGCTCTACGGCATCGGCGTCGGGCCGGGCGACCCGGAATTGATGACGCTGAAAGCGGTGCGCGTGCTCGCGGCAGCGCCGGTTGTCGCCTATCCCGCGCCCGACAAGGGCGAGAGCAGCGCGCGAAAAATCGCCGCCGCGCACATCCCTGCTGGCCGCATCGAGATCGCGATCCGTGTACCGATGCGCCCCGGCCCGGAGCCCGCCGCGGTCTATGACGACGCGGCGAAGGAAATCGCCACGCATCTTGAAGCGGGCCGCGACGTCGCCGTGCTGTGCGAAGGCGATCCGCTCTTCTATGGCTCCTTCATCTACCTGCACGACCGCCTCGCCCATCGCTTTCCGACGACGGTCGTGCCGGGGGTCAGCTCGCTCACCGCCTGCGCCGCCGCAGCCGGTCGCGCCCTGACGCGCCGCGATGAGACGCTGATCGTGCTGCCCGCGACGCTTTCCGACCAAGCACTGGAATCGCAGCTTGCCTCGGCGGATGCGGCGGCGATCCTCAAGGTCGGCCGGCATCTGCCGCGGCTGAAGGCGCTTCTCGCGCGCCTTGGTCTCGCTGATCGGAGCAGCTTCGTCGCGTACGCCTCGCGGGAAGACGAGCGCGTCGCGCCGCTCGAGGACCTCGACGCGGAAGAAGCGCCCTACTTCTCGATGCTCCTCGTCGCGAAGGGGGTGCGGCAATGAAACCGGTGTTCGTCGCGCTGACATCCGAAGGCTTTGAGACAGCGCGCCGCGCAGCGGCCGCAGTCGGCGGGGAGGTGCACGCATCGGCGCCGCTCCCTGCGGATCGGACCATTGAGAGGATCGCACCGCATCTTCGCGCCCTCTTCAACGACGGTACGCCCATCGTCGGGGTCTGTGCCGCCGGCATCCTGATCCGCGTGCTGGCGCCGCTCCTTTCGGGAAAGCGCGTCGACCCTCCCGTGCTCGCCATGTCGGAGGAAGGCGACTCCGTCGTTCCGCTTCTCGGAGGCCACAGCGGCGCGAACGAGCTGGCGCGCAGGATCGCGGCGCATCTCGGCACGCACGCCGCCATCACGACGACCGGCGACAACCGCTTCGGCGTGACGCTCGACGTGCCGCCTGCGGGCTGGACGCTCGCCAATCCGAAAGACGCGAAGTCCGTCATGTCCGCGCTCTTGTCCGGCGCGTCGGCGCGACTTGAGGGAGACGCGGCCTGGCTCGCGAAAAGCCGCATCGGCTTCGATCGGAACGGCGACATAGGCCTCGTCGCAACGACGAAGTCCGTCGCGGGGGACGCGAAGACGCTGGTCTATCATCCGCGCCGCCTCGCCGTCGGGCTCGGCTGCGAGCGCAATGCCGATCCGGCTGAAGCCGTAGCGCTTGTCCGACTCACTCTTGATGAATCCGGCCTCGCCGCGGAGTCCATCGCGCTCGTGGCTTCGATCGAGCTGAAGGCCGACGAGCCGGCTGTGCTCGAAGCCGCCGCGGAGCTCGGGGTTCCTGCGCGCTTCTTCTCAGCCGCTGCGCTCGAAGCCGAGACGCCGCGGCTCAAGAACCCGTCGGACGCCGTGTTTCGCGAGGTCGGCGCGCATGGCGTCGCCGAGGCCGCCGCGCTCGCCGCAGCCGGGCCCGATGCAACGCTCGTTGTCGCAAAGATCAAGAGCGCGCGCGTCACCTGCGCCATCGCTGAAGCCCCGGACATCATCGACACGGCAACGGTGGGACGCGCGCGCGGAAAACTCGCGGTCGTCGGCATCGGTCCGGGGGCTGCGGAGTGGCTTACGCCTGAGGCGCGACGCCTGCTCGAAGCGAGCGACGCCGTGGTCGGCTATTCGCTCTATCTCGATCTCGTCGCGCCGCTGATCGCGGACGCCGAACGCTTCGAATCTTCGCTCGGCGCGGAAGAGGATCGCGTTCGGAAGGCGCTGGAGCTGGCCGGCGAAGGCCGCTCGGTCGCCCTCGTCTCCTCCGGCGATGCCGGCATCTACGCGCTCGCAACGCTCGTCTTCGAATGCCTCGAGGCCAACGATCTTCCTGATGGCACGCGACGTGTGGAAATCGTCGTCGCGCCCGGCGTCTCGGCGATGCAGGCGGCGGCAGCTCGTGCCGGCGCCCCGCTCGGCCATGATTTCTGCGCCATCTCGCTCTCCGATCTCCTGACGCCGTGGGAGACGATCGAAGCGCGCATCCGCGCCGCGGCGGAAGGCGATTTCGTCATCGCCTTCTACAATCCCGTCTCGCAGCGCCGGCGCACGCAGCTTGCCGAAGCGAAGACGCTTCTGCTCAAGCACCGTCCACCGGAGACGCCGGTCGTACTCGCGAAGAATCTCGGCCGCGACGGCGAAGCGATTTCGACCGTCACGCTCGCCGATCTTTCTGTCGACGACGTCGACATGCTGACGCTCGTCCTCGTCGGCGCCTCGACGACGCGGCAGGTTAAAGCCGCCGGCAGGACATGGACCTACACGCCGCGCGGCTACGAGAAGAAGCGCGCCGCTCCCCCGCAAAGGCGGATGAAATGAGCGTCGTCCACTTCATCGGCGCAGGGCCCGGGGCGCCGGATCTGATCACCGTACGCGGCCTGAGGTGGATCGAGCGCTGCCCGGTTTGCCTCTACGCCGGCTCGCTCGTTCCGGCGGAGGTCGTTGCGGCCGCGCCGGAGGGCGCGCGCGTGCTCGATACGGCTTCGATGCACCTCGACGAGATTGTCGGCGTGATGCAGAAGGCCGTCGCCGCAGGCCAGGACGTGGCGCGCGTCCATTCCGGTGACCCGTCGCTCTACGGCGCCATCGCCGAGCAGATCAGGCGGCTGAAGGCGCTCGGCATTTCCTACGACGTGACGCCCGGCGTTCCGGCTTTTGCTGCGGCCGCCGCCGCGCTCGGCCGCGAGCTGACCATTCCCGAGGTCAGCCAGACGGTGATCCTGACGCGCACGGCAATGAAGTCCTCCGCAATGCCGGCGGGCGAAGACCTCGCGACACTCGCGCAAAGCCGCGCGACGCTCGCGATCCATCTCTCGGTCCGCAATCTGCTGGAAGTCGAGCGGCAGCTTGCGCCGCATTATGGGGCGGACTGTCCGGTCATCGTCGCCTACCGCGTCGGCTGGCCGGACGAGCAATTCATCCACGGCACGCTCTCCGACATTCGCGAGAAGGTCCGTGCGGAGAAGATCACGCGCACAGCACTCGTCTTCGTCGGCCACGCGCTGGCAGACTCCGATTTCCGCGACTCGGCGCTTTACAATTCAACGCACGCGCATGTGCTCCGGCCGAAGCGGAAGGTCTGACTAGAGCGGGTTGTCGCCAGCCTTCGGTGGCATCCACCGTCCTCCCTCATGCTGAGGTGCGACCCCGGACTTGATCCGGGGAGCCTCGAAGCACGCGGGACCGTGCTCCCAGCGCATGCTCGCCCCTTCGAGGCGATGCCGACCCGGTCGGCATCGCACCTCAGGATGAGGGGGTCTGGTGAACGCAATCGTTTCCCTGGCGGTTGGAGGACTTCCCTACCGCCCGTCGATCACATGCATGAAGGAGCCCATGACGCGCCCGCGCCGCAGCCCGGCGGGGCCGAGCGCTTCGCCCGCAGCGTCCTCGACTTCGAACAGCGGGTCGCCGTCGCCCTCGCTGACGATGCGCGCGAAATGGAACTCGTGCGCAGTCAGCGTCGCGTCCCAGGGCAAATCCGAGAGCGGCCGAAGCAACCGATAGCCGAGATGAAGCTGTCGGTGCTGGAAGCTGGTTCTGAGCGAAAGCAGCCCGAGCATCGGATGATCGACGCCCTCCGCGTCTGTCAGACTCTCGCCGAGCACCATGTAGCCGCCGCACTCGCCGTAGATCAGCGCGCCGCGCTCCGCCGCCGCCAGCATGCCGACGCGGAATTTCTCCGCCGCCGCGATGCGCCCCGCATAGAGTTCCGGGTATCCGCCGGGGAGATAGATTGCGTCGGCTTCCGAGGCGGGCGCTTCGTTGGCGAGCGGCGAGAAGAAGGAGAGCTCAGCGCCGGCTTCGCGCCAGTTTTCGATCAGATGCGGGTAAGCGAACGCAAAGGCGACATCACGGGCAATTGCGATGCGTTGGCCGAGTGGCGCGAGGGTTCCCTCCCCCCTTGCGGGGGAGGGCCAGGGAGAGGGGAAGGATGCAGAGCACTGCGCCTTTCCCCCCTCTCCAACTCTCCCCCGCAAGGGGGGAGAGGGCGCGCCGAGTCGATGATCTTTTCCAGTTCACATCCTTCGGTGACCAATTCACACGCCCGCGCGATCTTCTTCTCCAGATCCGCATGCTCCTCCGCCTGCACCAACCCCAAATGCCGTGAAGCAATCGCAATTCCCGGCTCGCGTTTCACCAGCCCGAGCAACGGCACGGAGGCGCGTCGAAAACCTTCACGCACGAGATCGGCATGGCGCCTCGATGCGATCTGGTTGGCGATAGCGCCGACGACATCAAAGCCCTCTGCAAGCCGCGCGCAGCCTTCCGCAACCGCCGCCGCGCTCTGCGCCGTGCCCTGCGTTCCGACGACGAGCACGACCGGTAATCCGGTCAACGCGGCAAGCGACGCGGTCGAGCCGGCGCCGCCGGGGCCACCGTCGAAAAGCCCCATCACGCCTTCGACAATGACGATATCCGCGTCCGCCGCCTGCCGCGCGAGCCGCGCATGGATCGTGTCCGGCGCCATCGCCCAGGGATCGAGATTGATGGCCGGCCTGCCGCTCGCCGCTTCGAGGAACTTCGGGTCGATATAGTCCGGTCCGCACTTCGCCGCGGCGACGCGAAGCCCTCGGCGTCGAAGCGCGGCGATCAGCCCGAGCGATATCGTCGTCTTGCCGGAATGGCTCGCCGCCGCCGCGACGATGAGGCCGCCCGGCAGTTTCGGCGGCGTCATTCGGTTCCGGTCTTGCCGGACCTGACGCCGTGCCCAAGCGGATCGGCAACGAGCACGCGGCCGGAGAGCGCGCCGAGCCAGTCGAGGCCCGCGCGCAACCTCACCACCTCGCCGACAACGACAATAGCCGGAGGCTGCAGCCCGCTCGCCTCAAGGTCGGCGGCGGCCTTGCCGAGCGTCGTCTCCAGCACCTGCTGCTCCTCGGTCGTAGCGTCGGTGATGATCGCGACAGGCTCGCCCGGCTGCCGTCCGGCATCGATCAGCGAGCCCGCGATCTGGCCGAGATGCTTCATTGCCATGTACATGACGATGACCGGCGCGCCGCGCGCCACGCTCGCCCAGTCGATGGAGGACGGCGTCAGCCCGCTCTGGTCATGGCCGGTCAGGAACGTGACGGAATGATTGATGTCGCGATGCGTGACCGGGATGCCGGCATAGGCGAGCCCGCCGATGCCGGCCGAGATGCCGGGGACGACGCGGAACGGAATGCCCGCATCGACCAGCGCCAGCGCTTCCTCGCCGCCGCGCCCGAAGACGAAGGGATCGCCGCCCTTGAGCCGGCAGACGCGCTTTCCCTTTCTCGCGAGATCGACAAGCCGGAGCGAGATGTCGCGCTGGCTGGGCGACGGCTTGCCGCCGCGCTTTCCCGCATATTCGATCGTCGCGCCCATTTGTGCGTGCGACAGCACGCGCTCATCGACCAGCGCGTCGTAGATCACCACGTCGGCCTGCCGCAGCGCGTTCAACGCGTGCAGCGTCAGCAAGCCCGGATCGCCCGGGCCGGCGCCGACCAGCCACACCCAGCCCGGTTCGAACACCGGCAGGCCGTCAATGATTTCGTCGAGCTCCGTCATGCCGTGCCTTCTAACCGCATGTGCCTTCTGGCGAAAGCGCCGGCTGGCGCTCCGGCTTTGTGACGAAAGCCGGCACGGCCTATAGGAGCGGCATGTCGCAGGATCAGCCGCGTCGTCCGGCCAATCGAGAAAAGGGGCACCCGCTCCGCCGCGGCTGGACCACGGGCGCCTGCGCCACGGCCGCCGCGAAAGCGGCGTTTCAGGCGCTTCTGACCGGCGATTTCCCCGATCCGGTGACGATCCGCCTGCCGCGCGGCGAAACGCCGGCCTTTGCGCTCGCGCGCACCAAAGCCGGCGCGGGCTTCGCCGAAGCGAGCGTCATCAAGGACGCGGGCGACGACCCCGACGTGACGCATCTGGCCGAGATCGTCGCGACCGTGCGCCGTCTTCCGGCCGGCGCCGGAATCCGTTTCAAGGCGGGCGACGGCGTTGGCACGGTGACGCTCGCCGGCCTCCCGATCCCGCCCGGCGAGCCGGCGATCAACCCGGTGCCGCGCAAGATGATGGAAGAGGCAATCGCGGAGGTGGCGAAGGTGCATGGCGCGACGTCCGATGCGGAGATCGAGATCTCGATTCCCGGCGGCGAAGCGCTTGCGCCGAAGACCTGGAACCCGCGACTTGGCATTGTGGGTGGGCTTTCGATCCTCGGCACGACGGGCATCGTGGTGCCCTTCTCCTGCGCCGCGTGGATTCACTCGATCCATCGCGGCATCGACGTCGCGCGCGCGGCGGGGTTGACGCATGTCGCCGGCTCGACCGGCAACACGTCCGAAGAGGCGGTCAAAGCGCGCTACGGCCTTCCCGACATCGCGCTTCTCGACATGGGCGATTTCGCCGGCGGCCTGCTCAAATATCTACGCGCACATCCGGTCGAGAAGCTCACCATCGCCGGCGGCTTCGGCAAGCTGACGAAGCTCGCGCAAGGCGCGCTCGATCTTCATTCGTCGCGCTCCGAGGTCGATCGCGATTTCCTCGCCGAGCTTGCGCGAAGAGGCGGGGCAAGCGATGCCGTGGCCGTCGCAATCGAGAACGCCAACACCGCGGGCGAGGCCCTGCAACGCGCCGAGGCCGGCGGCGTGTCGCTCGCACCTCTCGTTGCGGAGAAGGCAAGACAAAGCGCAAAAGAAGCGCTTGGCTCGGCGCCCGTCGCGGTGAACATCCTCGTCGTCGACCGCGCCGGAAATATCCTGGCGGAGACCGGCCATGGCTAAACTCCTGATCCTCGGCGGCACCGCGGAAGCGGCGGAACTCGCGGCGCGGCTGGCCGGCGACGACCGGCTGGAGACGGTCACCTCGCTCGCCGGCCTGACCCGGCTCCCGAATATCGGAGGTGGACATGTCCGCCGCGGGGGTTTTGGGGGGCCGGATGGGCTCGCCGCGTTCCTGAAGGACGGCGGCTATGACGCGCTCGTCGACGCCACCCACCCCTTCGCCGCGCAGATCGCGCGCCACGCCGCCGAGGCGGCGGAAATTTCCCAAACGCCGCGTGTAAAACTGGTGCGCCCCGCGTTCGAGCGCACCGCCGCCGACGGCTTCATACCGGTCGCGGACATCGAGGCGGCGGCCGCCGCGCTCCCGCAAGGCGCGCGCGTCTTCCTCGCCGCCGGGCGGCGGGAGCTTGCACCGTTTGCGGCGAGACCGGACCTCTGGTGCCTGGTGCGTATGATCGAGCCGCCGGCCGCCGGCGAAACGCTGCCGAAGGGCGAACTCATTCTCGGCCGCCCGCCCACCGACCCGGAATCCGAGATCGCGCTCTTCGAGAAGCACAGGATCGAATGGATCGTGTCGAAGGATTCCGGCGGTCGCGCCGGCGCGAAGATCGAGGCAGCGCGAAGGCTTAAGCTTCCGGTCGTGCTGGTCGAGCGGCCCGCGCCGCCGAGCGGCACGACGGTCGAAAGCGTCGATGCGGCGATCGACTGGATCGAACGCACGCTCTTCGCCGGCTGATCCTGTGCGAATCGCCTCCGGCGCGCTAGGCTCCGCCGCGGCAACCAAGAGGAGAAGCCATGCCGGAAGACCGCGCCGACCAACTCGCCGTCCTGATCGATGCGGACAACGCGTCGTCGCAGATCGCCGACGGACTGTTCGAGGAGATCGCCAAGATCGGCGAAGCGAGCTTGCGCCGCATCTACGGCGATTTCTCCGGCCAGCGCATGAAGGGCTGGAACAGTGTGCTGTCGCGGCACGCGATCATCCCGCAGCAGCAGTTCGCCTACGTGACCGGCAAGAACGCCTCCGACATTGCGCTCGTCATCGACGCCATGGATCTCCTGCACAGCGGCCGCTTCGAGGGCTTCTGCCTGGTCTCCTCCGACAGCGACTTCACGCGGCTCGCCGCGCGCATCCGCGAGCATGGAGTCGACGTCTACGGCTTCGGCGCGCAGAAAACGCCGGAAAGCTTCCGCCAAGCCTGCCGCCGCTTCATCTATACGGAAAATCTGATGCCGGGCGCGCAGGCGCCGGAGGCCGACAGGGCGGAAAGTAGGCCGCTTCAGTCGCCGACGGCGGCGGTGCCCAACCTCCGAAAGGTGATCTCGCAAATGGACAGCGAGGACGGATGGGTCTCGCTGTCGGCGTTCGGGAAGCGGCTCTCCAACCTGTTCTCCGATTTCGATCCGCGCACCTACGGTCAGAAGAAGCTGAGCGATCTCGTGAGGAAGACCGGCGCCTTCGATGTCGAGACGGCGGAAGGCGGCGGCCTGCGCGTCCGCATGAAGCCCGCCCCCAAGCGCAAAACGCGTTAGCGCCGACGCGGCTTAAGCCGCGCGCTGTTCCCTCAGCCCGCGCTTGTCCTGCGCCAGCCAGGTGTCGAGGAAGCCCCAGAGCCAGGCGCGGACTGGCGGGTCGTAGCGGAACCAGCCGGCCATGTGCTCGGCGCGTCCCTGCGCCTTCGGCAACTCGAAGCGTGCTGCGCCTCTGACCGTCCACCGGCATGCCATCGCGTAAGTCAGCTCGCTGTGGAACTGCACGCCGAACGCGGTGTCGTTCACCGCGAAGGCCTGGTTCTCAAAAATATCGCCGCGCGCGAGCAGCGTCGCGCTGTCGGGAAGGTCGAAGCCCTCACGGTGCCATTGGTAGACCATCGCCGGCCAGTCACCGAGCCTGCGCCCCGCGTCGGTCGCGTGGAGCGCATAGAAGCCGACCTCGGCACAGCCTTCGCAGTGGCCGCTGACCGTACCGCCGAGGTGCTTCACCAGCATCTGCGCGCCGAGACAGACGCCGAGAAACGGCGCACGCTCCTTCAGCGTCACGCCGATCCAGTCGATCTCCCGCTTGACGAAATCGTCCGGATCGTTGGCGCTCATCGGCCCGCCGAAGATGACGGCGCCCGCATGCGCCTTCATCGTCTCCGGCAGCGGATCGCCGAAGCGCGGACGGCGAATATCGAGCGAGAAGCCCTTGGCCTTCAGCATCTGGCCGAGCTTTCCGGGGCTCGAGTGCTCCTGGTGGAGCACGATCAGAATCTTCGCGGGGTCGGAAACGGCAGCCATAGTGACAGAATGACCGGTGGCTTGTTGCGGCGCAACAGACGAATCAACCACCTTCTTCATGCTGCGCAGATTTATTTCCCGCAACACGGTTCTTCATGGCAATTCGATCGCGGCGGTTAACACCGAGGAGCTCGGCGACGCGCCAGATGAGGTTCTCTTCGAACTCGTGGCTTATCCCGTCGGCGTAGGCCATCTCCCAGAGATTCTCGATGACGCGGATGCGCTCGTCCTCGCTCATGCGGGTCTTGAGGACGCTGGTGAAGCGATAGAGGTCGACCGCCTCGCTTTCGGCGGCAATCGCGTCCTCGATTAGAAGCTCAAGCTCGTCGCCGGAGAGGCCGAACTTCCTGGCCAGAAGCTCGCGCAGCTTGGCGCGCTCCTCGTCGCTCGTCACGCCATCGATGGCGATCGCATGGACGAGCAGCGCGGCGAGCGCGAGCCGCGCATCGTCGGGGCTGAAATGGCCCGTTTCCTCTTCGGCGCCGAGCCGGCGCATGAAGTCACGCAAAGCGCCGAGCATCATGTCCTCCAAGCCCTGAGACATAGGCGAGAAAGCACGAAAATTCACCCCCGGCCATGTGTCGCGGCCATGGCGGACACGGAGCCTACCCTCTAGAAGCGCGCCATGAGCGATCTCGCCCTTCAAAGCGCCGGCAGGCGGCAGGCGTGGCTGGATGAGATCCGAGCCACGCTTGCACTGTCGTGGCCGATCATCGTGACGAATCTCCTGCAGATCGCACTCACCACGACCGACGTGATCATGATCGGGCGGCTCGGGCCCGACGCCCTCGCGGCCGGCGTGCTCGGCGTGACACTGCTTTTCTTTTTCGTAATCTTCGGGATCGGCGTGGTCTCTGCGGTCGCGCCCATGGTGGCGCGCGAGCGCGGCATCAGGAGCTACGCGGTACGCGAGGTCCGCCGCACCATTCGCCAGGGCCTCTGGGCGGCGATCGCCATCGCCATTCCGGTGTGGACGATCCTCTGGTTCGCCGAGTCCATCTACCTGCTTCTCGGCCAGAAGCCCGACATCGCCGCGCGCGCCGCCGACTACATGTCGACGCTCCAGTGGTCCTATCTGCCGTTCATCGCCTATATCGCGATGCGCAATTTCATCGCCGCAGTGGAGCGTCCGCTCTGGGGGCTTTGGGCAGGACTTCTCGGCTTCGCGGCAAATGCGCTCGCCGCCTGGTGCCTGATCTTCGGCGAGCTCGGCTTTCCGCGCCTGGAGCTTCACGGAGCCGGGATTGCCACCACCATCTCCTCCACCATGATGTTCGGCGTCCTGGCGCTGGTCGCAATGTTCGACCGGAGATTTCGCCGCTATGCCATCTTCGGCCGCTTCTGGCGGCCCGACTGGCCGCGCTTCCGCCAGCTCTGGGCGCTCGGGCTTCCGATCGCGACAACGCTCGTCTTCGAGGTCTCGATCTTCAACGCCGCGGTCATCCTGATGGGGCTGATCAGCAAGACGGCGCTTGCCGCCCACTCGATCGCCATCCAGATCGCCTCGGTCACGTTCATGGTGCCGCTCGGCTTCGGGCAGGCAGTCACTGTGCGCGTCGGGCGCGCCTACGGCGCCGGCGACCGCGCGGCGATCACCCGCGCCGGATGGACCGCCTTTTCAATGGGTGTCGGCTTCATGGCGCTCACCGCCTGCCTCATGCTCTTCGCTCCACGCCTTCTGATCGGGGTCTTTCTTGACCGCTCGGCTCCGGAGAACGTGGCGGTCGTCGAGCTTGCGGTGACCTTTCTCGCCATCGCTGCGATCTTCCAGATCGTCGACGGCGCACAGGCGGTCGGCTCGGGGATGCTGCGCGGCCTGCACGATACGCGGGTGCCGATGATTTTTGCCGGCCTCGGCTACTGGGGAATCGGCCTTCCGCTCAGCGCGATCTTCGCCTTCCCGCTGAAACTCGGTGGCGCCGGCATCTGGATGGGGCTCGCGTGCGGGCTGGCGGTCGTCGCCGTGCTGATGACGTCGCGCTGGCTGATGCGCGAACGCCTCAATCTGACCGGCGTCCGCGCCTCCGAAATCCGATGACAAGAACCTGGCGACCGCCACATAATATTGAAAACGGACAGGGACGCGATGGTGGAGCCGGGGGAGTCGTCTAGGAAGCCGGCCGCCACAGGCGTCGAGAGGCTTTTCGCTCCGCTTGGCGGAACCGCGGCTGCGGAGCGGTTTCTCGTCGTGATCGGCGTCGGCGCGGTGCTGATCGGCACGCTTCCCGAGCTTCCGCTCGTGTACGCGCGGCTTCTCACGATCGTCTGCATCGCAATCGCCCTCGCCTTCGCCGCCTTCTATCTGATCCGCCTGTCGCCCGTGAAAGGTCGCCTCCGCAAGGCGGTCTCGCTGCCGGCGGTGGTCGACCTTCTCGGGGCCGTTCCGCTGCCGCTCGCGCTCATCCTTGGCATGTCGGCGGAGAATGCCCGGCTGTTCGGCGTGCTTTGGGCACTGAAGCTGATCCGCCTCAATCCCGCGCTCGAGCTTCTCTGGCGCGTGCTCCGCAGCGAGCGGCAGCCGCTGCTCAGCGTCACCACGGCGTTTCTGGTGGTCACGTTGTTCGCGTCGACCATCGCCTTCCTCGTGGAGCGCAATGCGCAGCCGGAGGCGTTCGGCAGCGTGCCGGCGGCGCTCTGGTGGGCGGTGACGACGCTCACCACCACCGGCTATGGCGACAAGATCCCGGTCACCTTCGTCGGGCGCATTCTCGGCGGCGCGGTCATGGTCGCCGGCATCGGCCTCTTCGCGCTTTGGGCCGGCATCCTGGCGAGCGGCTTTTCCTCCGAGCTCAGACGCCGGGAGTTTCTGGAAAGCTGGGACCTTGTTGTGCGGCTTCCGCTCTTCCGCGATCTCGGCGCGGCGGCGCTCGCCGAGATCGCCCGCCTTCTGAAGGCACAGGATCATGCCAGCGGCTCGGTAATCGTGCGGACCGGACAGCCGGGCGACAGCATGTATTTCATCGCCGAAGGCGAAGTGGAGGTGAAGGCCGGCGCTGCGAGAATTCGTCTGAAGCCCGGCCAGTTCTTCGGTGAGGCCGCGCTCATCACCGGCGAACCTCGGAACGCCACCGTGGTCACGGTCGGCCCGGCGCGTCTCCTGAGGCTCGACGTCATCGAGTTTCGCGAGCTCTCCGGACGCCAGCCGGAGCTTCTCGGCATCATCCAGACCGAGGCCGCGCGGCGGAAGGCCGGCTCCGGCTAGCGCGGCACGCGCCTTGCATCGCGACACTCAATCGCTCGCGGGATCGCGCAAAAGTCGGACCGAAGCTCCGTTGTGCTGGCTAAGATTTCGGCATATCGCGCACTAGTTTGTGCACGGCTCTTGGATTAGACGGCGCGGCCATGGAAAAGCGCATCAGCAAAGCACAGAGCCCGGCATCCGGCGGACGCCCCGCCTTCGGCGGAAAGCCGGACGAGGCCGAGATCGCAGCGATCAAGGAGACGATCCTCGCCAAGCTCACGCTCGACGCCGGCCAGACCCCGACCCAGGCGAGCGACCGCGACTGGTTCATCGCCGCAGCTCTCACCGCGCGCGACCGCATCGTGCATCATTGGGCCGAATCCAATCAGCGGCTGAGGGCCCAGAACCGCAAGCGCGTCTACTACCTTTCGCTGGAATTCCTGATTGGGCGACTGCTCGGCGAGGTTCTGAACAACCTCGATCTGACCGGGGCGTTCAAGGCCGCGCTCGGCGATCTCGGGGTCGATCTCGGGCACATGTTCTCCGCCGAGCCGGATGCCGCGCTCGGCAATGGCGGCCTTGGCCGGCTGGCCGCCTGCTTCATGGAGAGCATGGCAACGCTTGAGATCCCCGCTTACGGGTACGGCATCCGCTACGACCATGGACTCTTCCGTCAGGTCATCAAGGACGGCGTGCAGCACGAATATCCGGAGAACTGGCTCTCCTTCGGCAATCCCTGGGAGTTTGAGCGGCCTGAAGTCACCTACGACATCGGCTTCGGGGGCTTCGTCGAGATGACCACGCTCTCAGGCGGCGGCCCGCGCGCAGTCTGGCATCCGGACGAGACGGTGCAGGCCGTTGCCTATGACACGCCGATCGTCGGCTGGAAGGGTCGCCACGTTAATCCGCTGCGCCTCTGGTCGGCGCGCGCCGTCGATCCGCTGCGGCTCGACGTCTTCAACTCCGGCGACCATGTCGCGGCGCTGACGGAGCAGGCGCGCGCCGAGACGATCTCGAAGATTCTCTATCCGAGCGACGAGACCCCGGCCGGCCAGGAACTGCGTCTCAGGCAGGAATACTTCTTCGTGTCCGCCTCGCTGCAGGATCTGATCCGCCGCCACCTGCGCATCTACGGCGACATCCGCTCGCTCCCCGACCTGGCGGCGTTGCAGCTCAACGACACGCATCCTTCGATCGCCGTCGCCGAGCTCATGCGCATTCTCGTCGATGTGCGCGGCCTCATCTGGGAGGAGGCGTGGAACATCACCGTTCGCACGCTCTCCTACACCAATCACACACTGCTTCCCGAAGCGCTTGAAACCTGGTCGGTGCAGCTATTCGAGCGCATGCTGCCGCGCCACATGCAGATCATCTACCAGATCAACGCGCATCATCTCGATGAGATTCGGCAGCGCGAGCTGTCGGAGGAAGAGCTTGCATCGCTGTCGATCATCGACGAGCAACGCGGGCGCCATGTGCGTATGGGCCATCTCGCCTTCATCGGCTCACATCGTATCAACGGCGTGTCGGCGCTTCACACCGACCTCATGCGCAAGACGGTGTTCAAGGATCTGCACCGCATCTACCCCGACCGCATCGTCAACAAGACCAACGGCATCACCTTCCGCCGCTGGCTACACCTTGCGAATCCCAAGTTGACCGCGCTCCTCGTCGACACCTGTGGCGAAGGCGTCCTCGCCGACCCGGAGGGGATGGCGCACTTCGCCAACTACGCGGAAGACAGCGGCGTGCAGGAAGAGATCGCCGCGATCCGGCATTCCAACAAGGTTGCTCTGGCGCGCGTGATCGGAACGACCAACGACATCCGCGTCAACCCGCGCGCCCTCTTCGACGTGCAGATCAAGCGCATCCACGAATACAAGCGCCAGCTTCTGAACCTGCTTGAGACGATGGCGCTCTACGACGCGATCCGCACGAACCCGGATGCCGAATGGACGCCGCGCGTGAAAATCTTTGGCGGCAAGGCGGCCGCCACCTACCGGCAGGCGAAGCTGATCATCCGGCTCGCCAACGACATCGCCAACGTGATCAACAACGATCCGGCGATCCGCGACCTCCTGAAGGTCGTCTTCATGCCGAACTACAACGTCAGCCTCGCCGAGGTCATCATTCCGGCCGCCGATCTCTCCGAGCAGATCTCGACCGCCGGCATGGAGGCCTCCGGCACCGGAAACATGAAGCTCGCGCTGAACGGCGCACTCACCATCGGCACGCTCGATGGCGCCAATGTGGAGATTCGCGAGAGGGTTGGTCCGGACGATATCTTCATCTTCGGCTTGCAGGCTGAAGAGGTGCGGGACCTGAGCCGCCGCGGCCTCGATTCGGCCGGCGTGATCGCCGCCTCCCCGGCGCTGAAATGGGTCATGGAGGCGCTCGCCGCGGGAACGTTCTCGCCCGACGAGCGCGGCCGCTATGCGCCGATCGTCGACGCCCTCTACCACCACGACCGTTTCATGGTAACGGCCGATTTCGACTCCTATTACGCGGCGCAGCGCCGGGTTGACGCGCTGTGGCGCGATCCGGCGGCCTGGTGGGCGGCCAGCATTCGCAACACCGCCCACATGGCCTGGTTCTCGTCCGACCGCACGATCCGCGAATACGCGGCGGAGATCTGGAACACGCCGGTCGCCCCGCTCGGCTACGAGAAATAGCGGGACAGGGTGCGGGCGAAAGGTCGCAGACAGCGGCAGACTTGCGGCTTTCGGCTGAATTTCCGGGCTTTCGGGTCTGTGCGCCAGCGCAACCGGGAGACCGCCGACCTCGTTTTAGGGTGGTGAAAAATCACCAAAAAGAGCCCATAAATGCCGGGCATACAGTCGTTTACGGTGTGGCCTTCCCGCACTTCCCAACCCCGCCGATTGGCGTCATGGTCACCCTACGGCGGGACTTTGGACGGCAATCAAGCCGGTCGGCGGACGGCTTGCTGCCCACGTTTATCTGACCTCCAACCTTTCGTGAGTTGAGGAATGCCTGCTTTGACCCCGCTTCTGGATACGATCCGTTCGCTCGAAGATCTGCGGCGTCTTCCCGAGAGCGATCTCGTGCAGGTCGCCGAGGAACTGCGGGCGGAAACGATCGACGCGGTTTCCGTCACCGGCGGGCACCTCGGCGCCGGTCTGGGCGTGATCGAGCTGACCGTGGCGCTCCATTATGTCTTCCACACCCCGAAAGACCGCCTTATCTGGGACGTCGGGCACCAGGCCTATCCGCACAAGATCCTGACCGGACGGCGCGATCGCATCCGCACGCTCCGCCAGGGGAACGGCCTTTCCGGTTTCACCAAGCGGACCGAAAGCGAATTCGACCCCTTCGGCACGGCGCACTCTTCCACGTCGATCTCCGCCGCGCTCGGCATGGCGACGGCGCGCGACCTCTCCGGAGACACCAACAATGTGATCGCCGTCATCGGCGACGGCGCGATGTCGGCCGGCATGGCCTACGAGGCGCTGAACAACGCCGGCGCCGCGCAGTCGCGGCTGATCGTGATCCTGAACGACAACAACATGTCGATCGCCCCGCCGGTCGGCGCGATGGCGGCCTATCTGGCGCGGCTCTTCTCCGGGCGCACGTACCGCTCGCTGCGCGAGATCGGCCGCGAGCTCGCAAAACGCCTGCCCAAGGCGCTTGAGATCGGCGCCGTGCGCGCCGAGGAATTCGCGCGCGGCATGGTCACCGGCGGCACGCTCTTCGAGGAGCTCGGCTTCTACTACGTCGGCCCGATCGACGGGCACAACCTGCACCACCTCCTGCCGGTGCTCCAGAACGTGCGCGACGCCAAGAATGGGCCGATCATCGTGCACGTGCGCACGCAGAAGGGAAAAGGCTACGCCCCGGCGGAGAACTCCGCCGACAAGTATCACGGCGTCGTCGCCTTCGACGTGATCACCGGCGCGCAGGCGAAGCCAAAGGCCAACGCCCCCGCTTACACCAAGGTCTTCGGCGAGAGCCTGATCAAGGAGGCGGAGAAGGACGAGCGCATCGTGGCCATCACTGCCGCGATGCCCGGCGGCACCGGCGTCGACCTCTTCGCCAAGAAGTTCCCGGCGCGTGCCTTCGATGTCGGGATCGCCGAGCAGCATGCGGTGACGTTCGCCGCCGGCCTCGCGACGGAAGGCTACCGGCCGTTCTGCGCCATCTACTCGACCTTCCTGCAGCGCGCCTACGATCAAGTCGTGCACGACGTCGCCATCCAGAACCTGCCCGTCCGCTTCGCGCTCGACCGCGCCGGCCTTGTCGGCGCCGACGGCCCGACGCATGCCGGGAGCTTCGACCTCGCTTATCTCGGCTGCCTGCCGAATTTCGTGGTAATGGCGGCCGCCGACGAGGCCGACCTCGTGCATATGGTCGCAACGGCTGCGGCCCATGATTCCGGACCGATCGCGCTCCGCTATCCGCGCGGCGAAGGCGTCGGGGTCGACATGCCGGAGGTCGGCGTTCCGCTTCCGATCGGGCGCGGGCGCATCGTCCGAGAGGGCACGCATGTCGCGCTCCTGTCGCTCGGCACCCGCCTCGCCGAGGCGCTGAAGGCGGCCGAGGAGCTCGACGCACGCGGCCTTTCCACCACGGTCGCCGACGCACGCTTCATGAAGCCGCTTGATGAAGAGCTGGTGCTGCGGCTGGCCCGGGAGCACGAGCTCCTGATCACGGTAGAAGAAGGGTCGGTCGGCGGCTTCGGCAGCCACGTCGTGCAGCTTCTGACCGACCGCGGCGCGCTCGATCGCGGATTGAAAGTCCGCTCGATGATCCTGCCCGACGTCTTCATCGATCATGACAAGCCGGATCGCATGTATGCGAAGGCAGGGCTCAATTCCGCGGCGATCATCGCCAAGGTGTTCGAGGTTCTGCAGCAGGACGAGACATGGAGAACGCGGCGCGCTTGAACGCCGCGCCGTGACGTGTTTGGAAGCTTGCGGCAGCTTCCGGCGCCGTATGGCTTTTAAGCAATGACAACGGGTCAACTCCTGTGAAGGCCGAGCTTGTGGCCGTCGCCGCCTTGGCGATCTGGGCGTATCTTCTGGTCGGCCGCGGATTCTTCTGGCGGGCCCTCGAGCGCGACGACACCCTCGCCGCCAGCGCGGACGGTGACGTTGCGCGCGCCGCATGGCCTGCGGTGACCGCAATCGTGCCGGCCCGCGACGAGGTCGACGTCATCGCTGAAAGCGTTGGCTCGCTGCTTTGCCAGGATTATCCGGGCCGCTTCACGGTCGTGCTGGTCGACGATGAGAGCACCGACGGCACCGCGGAAGCGGCACGCAACGCGGCTGAGGCCGTATCGGCGGGCGACCGTCTGACGGTTCTTGCCGGCTCCGCGCCGCCGGCCGGCTGGACCGGAAAACTCTGGGCGCTTGATCGCGGCTTCCGCTACGTCGAGCAGGCGGGCGAGCCGCCGGACTTCGTGCTCTTCACCGACGCGGACATTGCGTATCGGGCGCCCGACGCCCTGCGCCGGTTGGTCGAGGGCTCGCTCGCCCGCAACACGGTGCTCACCTCGCTGATGGTGAAGCTGCGCTGCGAGAGCTTCGCCGAGCGGCTGCTCGTACCGGCCTTCGTCTTTTTCTTCGACATGCTCTACCCCTTCGCTTGGGTAAACGATCCGCGGCGCAAAGTTGCCGCGGCTGCCGGCGGCTGCATGCTCGTTCGCCGCAAGGCGCTCGCCGAGGCCGGCGGCCTCAAGGAGATCAGAGGCGCGCTGATCGACGATTGCGCGCTCGCCGCATTGCTGAAGCGCAAGGGACCGATCTGGCTCGGCCTGACGACGCGCGTCGTAAGCGTGAGGCCCTATCCGAAGATCGCCGACATCCGCCGCATGGTGGCGCGCTCCGCCTATGCGGAGCTTCGCTACTCGCCGCTGCGCCTGTTGGGGACGCTTCTCGGCATGGCGCTCACCTATCTCGCGCCGCCGCTACTCGCGCTCTTCGCGACCGGCGCGCCGCGCATCCTCGGCATCATTGTCTGGTTCGCCATGGCGATCGCTTTCGTGCCGACGCTGAGGCTTTACGGGCGCTCGCTGCTGTGGGGATTCGCACTCCCGATCATTGCCACGTTCTACACCGCCTTCACGTTCGATTCCGCCGTCCAGCATTGGCGCGGCCGCGGCGGCGCTTGGAAGGGGCGATTCCAGGCACCGACGACATCCGCCGAGCGAACGCTGTCCGCGGGAAGGACGGTCGGCGGATGATCACGGCGACCGAGGCCCGCTCCGGCAAGACGCATCGCGACGAGAACTTCCCCGTCGCCTCGCATTTCATCGCCGCGCGGCATCGCGGGCCGATTCTCGCCTTCTATCACTTCGTGCGCGCTGCCGACGATGTCGCCGACAATCCGTCGCTTTCGCCGGATGAAAAGCTCGCGCTCCTCGACCGCCTCGACGACGCGCTGATCGGGAAGGGCCCGGCCGATCCGGAAGCCGAGCCGCTCAAGGCCGTACTCGCCGAGCGCGGGCTTTCGCCGCGCCATGCCCGCGATCTTCTCGAAGCCTTCCGCATGGATGCGAAGAAGAACCGCTACGCCGACTGGCGCGAGCTCATGCACTATTGCAGCCTCTCGGCGATGCCTGTCGGGCGCTACGTTCTCGATGTGCACGGAGAGAATCCGCAGACGACATGGCCGGCGTCCGACGCAATTTGCGCGGCGCTCCAGGTCATCAATCATCTGCAGGACTGCGCCAACGATTACCGCAACCTCGACCGCGTCTATCTCCCGCTCGACACGCTTTCCGAAAACGCTGCGCGCGTCGAGGATCTCGGCGCGGCAAAAGCAAGCCCCGGTCTGAAGACGACGATCGCCGACCTTGCGGAGCGCTCGCTCGGACTTCTGAACGATGGCGCCCCGCTCGCCGATCTCGTCGCCGACACGCGGCTTTCCTGCGAGATCGCCGCGATCCGCCGGCTTGCCGTCGCGCTCGCCAAGGGGCTCAGGCATCGCGATCCGCTTTCCGAGAAGGTCCACCACGGCAAGGCGACCTTCGCGCTGATCGCGCTGCTTGCCGCAGGCGGCGCGCTTGCGCGCCGGCCCTTTGCGCGGCACCGCGGCGCTCCGCTTGCCGCAGGCACGCGAGGCCGCTGATGGCCGCCACAACAAATCCCTCGCAGCCGGAGACCATGCCGGTTGCTTCCGGACTGCCGGCGGCCGGCAGCTCGTTCTATCTCGCAATGCGCATCCTGCCGCGCGCCCAGCGCGAAGGCATGTACGCGATCTACGCCTTCTGCCGCGCGGTCGACGACATCGCCGACGATGGCGGGCCGCGCGAGCCGCGGCGGGCCGCGCTCGACCGTTGGCGAAACGACATCGACGCTCTCTACGAAGGTCGGTCGACGGAGCTGACCCGCGACCTCGCGGCGCCGACCGAGCGCTTCGACCTGCGGCGCGAGGACTATCATGCCGTGATCGACGGCATGCAGATGGACCTCGACGCCGACATCGTCGCTCCCGACTGGGCGACGCTCGATCTTTACTGCGACCGCGTTGCGAGCGCCGTCGGCCGTCTCTCCGTCCGCATATTCGGCATCGAGCCTGCGGCCGGCGATGCGCTCTCGCATCACCTGGGCCGCGCGCTGCAATTGACCAACATTCTGCGCGACATCGACGAAGACGCGGAGATCGGCCGGCTCTATCTGCCGCGCGAAGCACTTACCGCCGCCGGCGTCGCGATCGAAGGACGCGCGCCAGCGGCGATCCTCGCCGACCCCAATCTCGAATCGGCGTGCCGTGAGGTCGCCGCGCGCGCCGCGTCGCATTTCACCGACGCCGACAGGATCATGAGCGCCGCGCCGCGCCGCGCGGTGCGCGCCCCGCGGCTTATGGAGGCCGCTTATCGGCAGATTCTGTCGGACCTTCTGGCGCGCGGCTTCGCGCCGCCCCGCCCGCGCGTGAGGACCAACAAGCTCCGCGTTCTCGGCGCCATGCTCTGGTACGGTATCGCCTGATGTCGGGAATTGTGCATGTCGTCGGCGCCGGCCTGTCCGGGCTGTCCGCGGCCGTCGAGCTGGCAGGAGAAGGCCGCAAGGTTGCTGTCTACGAGGCCGCGAAATTCGCCGGCGGCCGCTGCCGCACCTACTACGATTCCGTCATCGACCTTGAGATCGACAACGGCAACCATCTGCTTCTCTCCGGCAACCGGTCCGCGCTCGCCTACCTGCGAAAGATCGGCGGACTTGGCGCCATGACCGAAGCGGCGGACGCCGTCTTCCCGTTCGCCGACCTGAAGACCGGCGAACGCTGGACGCTAAGGCCGAACGAAGGCCGTCTGCCGTGGTGGATTCTCGATTCGCGCCGCCGCGTGCCGGGAACGCGCCTCCCCGATTATCTCGCGCCGATCGGTGTGCTGCGCGCCCGGCGTGACGCGACGGTGGGAACCGCGATGGCCTGTCGTGGACCGCTCTACGATCGGCTGTGGCGGCCGGTGCTTCTCGCGGCCCTCAACACCGAGCCGGCCGAGGCCGATGCAGGGCTCGCCGCGCAGGTTCTGCGTGAGACGCTCGCCGCCGGCGGCCAGGCCTGCCGGCCGATGGTCGCGACCGGCGGGCTTTCCGCCGCCTTCATCGATCCGGCGCTTGCCTATCTTCAAGCCCATGGCGGAACGGCGAGCTTCAGCCGCTCGCTGCGCGAGATCGCGTTTGAGGACAAGCGGGCGACGGCCCTCGTCTTTGCCGAGGATCGCGTCGCGGTCGGTCCTGACGACCAGATCGTGCTCGCCGTGCCGCCCGTCGCGGCGCGCGCCTTCGTTCCCGGCCTCGTCGTGCCGGAAATCCTTCCACGCCATCGTGAACGCGCATTTCCGCGTCGCCCCGCCGCCCGGTCAGCCGCTCATCCTTGGTATCGTGAACGGCCTGACCGAATGGCTTTTTTCCTACCCCGACCGGCTCTCCACCACGATCAGTTGCGCCGACCGGCTGATGGAAATACCGCGCCAGGAGCTGGCCGAGGCGATCTGGGGCGAGGTTGCGACGCTGACGGGGCTTGCCCCCGAGCTTCCCCGCTGGCAGATCGTCCGCGAGCGCCGGGCGACGTTCGCGGCAACCCCTGCGGAGACGGCTCGGCGCCCCGGGGCACGCACAGGTTTTTCCAATCTTGTGCTTGCCGGTGATTGGACGGACACCCGTCTTCCGGCCACAATCGAAGGGTCGATTCGCTCCGGGCGAACAGCCGCCGCGAGCGTATCGCGCATAGCGGCGCGGGCGCCGCGGAGGGCTGCATGAGGGGCGAGGTTTTGGCGTTTGAGAGAAAATTGTCGTCGCCCCCGTCCGCCCCCGGGGAATCGACGCTCGACGAGCTCGACCGCCGCATAGCCTCCGCCACCGACGCGCTGCTCGATCTTCGGCAAGAGCGACGGGCACTGGTGCTTCGAGCTCGAGGCCGACGCGACGATCCCCTCCGAATACGTGCTCTTCCGGCACTTCCGCGGCGAGCCGGAGGATCGCGTTCTCGAAGCGAAGATCGCCAACTATCTGCGCCGCATCCAGGGCAGCCACGGTGGCTGGCCGCTCTTCCACGAAGGCGCGCTCAACATGAGCGCCAGCGTAAAGGCCTATTTCGCGCTGAAGATGATCGGCGACGACATCGACGCGCCGCACATGAAACGGGCGCGCGAGGCGATCCTTGAGCGCGGCGGCGCGGCGCGCTCGAACGTCTTCACCCGCGCGCTCCTCGCGCTTTACGGCGAAGTGCCGTGGCGCGCCGTCCCGACCATGCCGGTGGAGATCATGCTCCTTCCGTCATGGTTCCCGTTCCATCTCGACAAGGTGTCCTACTGGGCGCGCACGGTCATGGTGCCGCTCTTCGTATTGCAGGCGCTGAAGCCAAAGGCCGTGAACGCGCGCGGCACGCATGTGCAGGAGCTTTTCGTCACGCCGCCCGACAAGGTGCGCAACTGGCCGAAAGGCGCACACCAGAGGGCACCGTGGTCGCAGATTTTTGGTGCGATCGACATCGTCCTGAAGGCGGTCGAGCCGCTGTTCCCGCGCATGACCCGCAAGCGCGCCATCGACAAGGCGCGCGCCTTCGTCGACGAGCGGCTGAACGGCAAGGACGGGCTCGGCGCCATCTTCCCGGCGATGGTGAACTCGGTCCTCATGTACGACGCGCTCGGCGTGCCGGCAGACGACCCGCGCAAGACGATCGCACGCGAGTCGATCGATCTCCTGCTCGTGGTGAAGGAGGACGAGGCCTATTGCCAACCCTGCCTGTCGCCGATCTGGGACACGGGACTCGCCTGCCATGCGCTGCTTGAGACCGGCTCGGAAGCTGCCGAGGAGGCGGCGGAGAAGGGTCTTGCCTGGCTGAAGCCGAAACAGATCCTCGACGTCGCCGGCGACTGGGCGGCGGCACGCCCGGACGTCAGACCCGGCGGCTGGGCCTTCCAGTATGCCAACCCGCACTACCCCGACCTCGACGACACCGCGGTTGTCGTGATGGCGATGGACCGGGTCCGGGCGCGCACCGACGCGAGGGAGCGGCCGGATTTCGACAACGCCATCGCGCGCGGCCGGGAATGGGTGGTCGGCCTGCAGAGCAAAGACGGCGGCTGGGCCGCCTTCGACGCCGACAACACTTACGACTACCTGAACAACATCCCGTTTGCCGACCACGGCGCGCTGCTCGATCCGCCGACCGCCGACCTGACGGCCCGCTGCGTCTCCATGCTCGCCCAGCTCGACGAGGAAATGCCCACCAGCCCCGCGCTTTCGCGCGGAGTGGCATGGCTTGTGCATGACCAGCGGGCGGATGGGAGCTGGTTCGGCCGATGGGGGATGAACTACATTTACGGCACCTGGTCGGCGCTTTGCGCGCTGAACGCGGCGGGCGTCGGCCACGATTCACCGACGGTGAAGAAGGCGGTCGCCTGGCTCGGCCGCATCCAGAATCCGGATGGCGGCTGGGGCGAGGACGGATCGAGCTACAGGCTCGACTATCAGGGCTACGAGCCGGCGCCTTCAACGCCCTCGCAGACGGCCTGGGCGCTTCTCGGCCTGATGGCAGCCGGCGAGGTGGAGAGTTCGGCGGTGGAGCGCGGGGTCGCCTACCTTGCGAGGACACAGGCAGAGGACGGGCTCTGGTCGGAAGAGCGCTTCACGGCCGTTGGCTTCCCGCGCGTCTTCTATCTTCGCTATCATGGCTACGCGAAATTCTTCCCGCTGTGGGCGCTGTCGCGCTACCGGCGTTTGAGGCGCGGCAACAGCCGTACCGTCGCCTTTGGAATGTAGGCACGCGATGACGCTGCATGTTCCCGCGACCGAGCTGCCGATTCTGATGGTGACGGGATTGGCGAAGGAAATGCGACTCGCCAAGGGCCCCGGGCTGATCGCGGTCGCCTCCGGCGGTGACACGCAAAGACTGCGCGCGCTTCTGACGGCCCGGCCCGTGCCCGGCTACCGCGCCGTGCTTTCCTTCGGGATCGCCGGCGGGCTCGACCCAAGCCTCAGCGCGGGCGACGTCATTGTCGCGACCGGCGTCGTAGCAGGAGAAAAGCGCTGGCCGACGCATCCGCTGCTGGCGGATTCACTCGTACGGTCGCTTGCCTCAGGCGGCATCAATGTCAGGCGCGCCGATATTGCCGGCGTCGACGCGCCGCTCCTCGACGCAGAGACCAAGGCGAAGGCGCGCCTTCAGACGGGTGCGGCCGCCGTCGACATGGAATCGCACGTGGCGTCTGCCTTCGCCGCAAGGAATGGCCTGATGTTCGCTGCGCTCAGGATTGTCTGCGATCCGGCGACGCGGTCGATGCCGCCCGCAATAGCCAACGCCCTCCGCCCCGATGGCGGCATCGATCACTTCGCGATTCTGGCCGATCTCGTGCGCCAGCCGAAGCAGCTTGGCAATCTGTCGCGCCTCGCCGCCGAGGCGCGCGCCAGCTTCCGTGCCCTAAGCCGCTGTCGAGACCTTCTTGGGATTGGGCGTGGTCTTCCGAATCTCCTCGAGCTTCTCAGCGACGTTGCGTGAGAAGACGTATTCGGCCGGCCGCTGGTCGACGAGCGAGATCTCCGGCGCCATCTCACCCTCGGTTCTGACACCGCGAAGCGCCACGAGAGCCGCCTTCCACGGCCGCTTGACCGTATCGGTGACGGCGCTCGCCTCGTAGCCGCAATGCACCATGCAGTCAGCGCACTTCTCGTAGTTGCCGCTGCCGTATTTCTCCCACTCGGTCTCTTCCATCAGCTCCTTGAAGGTCTTCGTATAGCCTTCGCCGAGCAGGTAGCAGGGCCGCTGCCAGCCGAACACGGTGCGGGTCGGATTGCCCCACGGCGTGCAGTGATATTCCTGGTTGCCGGCGAGGAAGTCCATGAAGAGGCCCGACTGGTTGATCGGCCACGCCTTGCCGCCGCGCCCGCGGCGGAACACGCCACGGAAGAGCTCTTTCGTCGCACGGCGGTTGAGGAAGTGCTTCTGGTCGGGGGCGCGCTCATAGGCATAGCCCGGCGACACCGTGATGCCCTCGACGCCCATCGCGGTCACCGTGTCGAAGAAGCTGGCGACGCGATCCGCCTCGGCGTTGTTGAAGATCGTGCAGTTGATGGTGACGCGGAAGCCCTTCTCCTTGGCGAGCTTCAGCGCGGCAACGGCCTTGTCGTAGATGCCGGTGCGGCAGACCGAGCGGTCGTGCATCTCTTGGTCGCCATCGAGATGGATCGACCAGGTAAAATACGGGTTCGGCTTGTATTCGTGAATCTTCTTCTCGAGCAGGATCGCGTTGGTGCAGACGATGACGAAACGCTTCTGCGCGATGAGCCCTTCGACGATCTTCGGGAGCTCTTTGTGGATGAGCGGTTCCCCGCCTGCGATCGAAACGACCGGCGCGCCGCACTCTTCGGCAGCGTAAAGCGCATCTTTCACCGAGATGCGTTTGTTGAGGATCTCTTCCGGGTAGTCGATCTTCCCGCACCCGGCGCATTCCAGGTTACAGCGAAACAGGGGCTCGAGCATGAGCACCAGCGGATAGCGCTTACGGCCGGCGAGATGCTGCCGGACGATATAGCTGCCGATCTTTGCGACTTGTCTTAAGGGAATGCCCACTATCGACCTCTTGCTGCACGATTGGCACGCGCCACGACGTTCTCTTCCAACTCAAGCGGTAAACGGAACCGCACGTTTTCCTCGATTCCGTCGAGCGTGGAAACATCCACGGGTGCGATCCGACGGAGCGCGTCGATAACGTCTTCGACCAGAACTTCGGGGGCGGAAGCGCCCGCCGTAAGTCCAACGATATTAACACCTTCGAGCCACGCCGGGTCCACCTGGGACCCGTCTGCGACAAGATAGCCCGGCACCCCCAATTCCTCGGCGATTTCGCGCAAACGGTTGGAGTTCGAGCTGTTGCGGGCGCCGACCACGAGAATCATGTCGGCAACCCGCGCCAGATCGCGCGCCGCGCTCTGGCGGTTCTGTGTAGCATAGCAGATGTCGCGCGTCTCCGGCCCGACCACGTCGCTGAACCGCTTCTTGAGCGCATCGATCAGGGCGCTGGTGTCGTCAACGCTGAGCGTCGTCTGGGTGACGTAGGCGATCGGCGTGTCGTCCTTGAGCGGCAGCGCCTCGATCTCCGCTTCGTTCTGCACCAGGTAAGTCGGCCCTTCGATCTGACCGAGGGTGCCTTCCACTTCCGGATGGCCGGCATGGCCGATCAGAATCAGCGTGCGCCCCTTCGCCACATAATGGCGGCCCTGATTGTGCACCTTGGAAACGAGCGGACAGGTCGCGTCGAGCGTCGGCAGCCCGCGCTCGCGCGCCTCGTCGATGACGATCCGCGGCACGCCATGCGCGCTGAAGATGGTTATGGCGCCGTCGGGCACCTCGCTCAGCTCTTCGACGAAATGCGCACCCTTGGCGATCAGATTCTCCACCACATGCCGGTTGTGCACGATCTCGTGGCGAACGTAGATCGGCGGGCCGTACTTTCGCAGCGCCAGTTCGACAATGTCGACAGCGCGAACGACGCCAGCGCAGAAGCCGCGCGGCTGGGCCAGGATAACTCGCAAGCGGTTTCTCGCCGTGTTCTGCAACACAGTCGCCCCTACCCGGTACCAGCCTCCCCAAGCCGGAACCTATGCCATGAGCGGAACGTCAGGTCGAGTCGAGGAAACGCCAGAACGAACAGAACTTTCAGAGGGTTGCCGGAATATTACACCGCGCGGGAGCCACGAATCCGGCGGCCTTTTTGCGCCGGCGGCGGCTCAGCCGCCGAGGCGCTTAAGCCGGATGATGACCGAGTTCTGGCCGGCGCCGATATGGAGCGCCGCGTCGGCAAAGGTCGGAACCAGCATATTTGCGGCCCGGCTGCTCAGGGCGTAGGGCTCCCGCGGCATCCCGAACAGCTTGTCGAACTCGTTGTTGTTGTTGACGTCGTGGTAGCCGACGACGGCATAGGTACCGGGCGGAATGTCGTCGAACTCCGTCTCAACGAAGCCCTTGGCCGCCGGTATGGCGTGCGAATAGGGGCATCCCTCGCGGCTCAGCCCCTTGTCGCAGACCGCGACCTTCACGGTACCGCTGTCGGACTCGACGTTCTCTACGATGACCGTGACCGTCCCCTTGGTCGGGGCGGCCGCGGGAGGCGGCGCAACCTGCGTCGGCTCGGCGGCCGGCTCTTCAATGCTCGCCGTTTCGGCAGCGGGCCGAGGGGCGGGCTTTGGCGGAGTCATTTCCTCAGACGTAGCCCGCGCAACTTCGGCGGGCGGCGGCCCCGCTTCCGGCTCCACCTCCGAACCGGTCTTTGGGGTCGGCCCAACGAAGGGCTTCAGCATCGAGCCAGCGAGCGGTGACGGCGCCAGGAGATAGGCTGGCGGATCTTCCGGGATCGGCAGGAACTCCATGCCGGGCGCAACCTGCGCCGCGGCAGGCGTCGCGAAAGCCAGTCCCGCAATGAGAAGCGCCGCGATCTTCATTCGTCCTGCCTGACCCGACCTACCGACAACCGGCAATTCGACCACGGTATTTTGTCAAAACGCAGACGATCCCTGGACTTGCGCGCCTCCCAGCCGCCCTCGCTTGAACGCCTCGACGACTTCCGTCAAGGCCTGATCAATCGGGCGCGGCTCGTATCCGAGCTGCCGCCGCGCCTTCGAGCTGTCGAAAGGCGCGGAGCGCAGCGCGATCTGCACGGCCTCCTGCGTCGCGACCGGCGGCTTGCGCGTGACATTGTCCGCCAGGAATCCTGCGACAAAGCCGGTTGTAAGGGCAACCGCCGCTGGCACAGTGTAGCGCGGCATGCGACGACCAGACTTGCTTTCAAGCTCGGGCAAAAGGTCGCGCATCTCGCGATTCTCCCCGCCGAGGATGTAGCGCTCGCCGGCGCGGCCGCGCTCCGCCGCCTTCACGATTCCGTCGGCAATGTCGCGGACATCGGCGAGATTGAGGACACAGTCCAGGAAGAACGGCGAGCCGCCGGAGAGGAAGAGTTCGATCATCGCCGCGGGCGGGGTCATGTTCAGATCGCCGACACCGACCGGGACGGTCGGATTGACGACGACCACGTCCAATCCGCGGCGCGCCGATTCGAGCGCAGCCTGCTCGCCGAGGTGCTTGGAGCGCGTATAGGGACCCGGCATCTCGTCAAGCGTCGGCGGATCGGACTCGTCGACGGGCAGGCCGTTTCTTCGTTTTGGAAGCAGGATCGATTCCGTCGAGCAGTGCACGACCCGCGGCGTCCGTCGCGCCGCGGCAGCCTGCAGCACAACCTCCGTTCCGCGCCGGTTGACGCGGTCGAAGTCGCCTCTTTCGCGCTGCCAGAGATGCGCGATTCCGGCGAGATGATAGAGGCAGTCGATTCCCTCGAGCGCGTCCTCCACCGTCTGCTTCTGGTCGACGGAGCCGTAGACGTAGTCGACGCCGGGCGCGTTGCTCTTCGTGATGTCGAGCACGCGCACCGTATCGCCCCGCCGCATCAGAATTTCGACGAGATGCCTCCCGATGAAGCCGGAGCCCCCGGTGACAAGAACGCTCGCCAAGTCAGTCGGCCTTTCCCGCCGCCGGCGCCGCGCCGACGCCGATCGCGATCATGAAGGAGGGCAGCACGATCAGCGAAACGATCAGCACGAAGAAGATCGCCAGTCCGAGAAGGACGCCCATGGAAAAGAGGCCCTCGTGTTTCGCCAGCGAAAGTGTGGCGAAGGCTGCGACGGTGTTAAGCTGCGTTATCAGGTACGGCGACCGGAGTCGACGTGTCGAGAACCTCGCTGTCCCCGTCCGCCGGTTCGTGCCCGACTTCGCGGGCCCGGCTCACCATGTGGATGCTGCTCGCCACGCCAAGCCCGATCAGTAGCGGGATCACGATGACGTTGGCGAAGTTGAACGGGAGGTTGAGTGCCGCCGAGCCGGCGACGACCCAGAGCGACGCCACCGCAAGAGGCAGAAGCACGAGGACGACATCGGAAAGCCGCCGCCTGATCAGGGTGACGACGATGACGATGGCGATGATCGTGTAGGCGATCGCCTCGGCGAAGGAGAGAAGGATTGCCTCCCCTGCGCCGGCAATGCTGGCGGGCGCTCCCGACGCCTCCGGCGCCACAGTGTGGACCTCGTCTGCGAACTGCTTCATCTCCGCGGCCGATGCGAGCTCCCGCTTCGGCAGGACGCGCAGACGGAAACGTCCATCCGAGGCGACCCAATCGTTGCGTAGATCCTCAGGGATGTCGCCGATGCTAACCATATTGGAGACCGAAAGCTTCTGCCTGAGGTCGGCGGCGATGAGCGGCATCTCGCGCGTCAGCGCTTCACCAAGTTGGCGGAGGTTCGCCGGATCGGTGCCGCGCGCCGTCTCGAATTCCGCAAGTGCATCGGAGAGCGTGCGCCCGGCTGGCGGGATCGACGGGTCGATCGGATTGTCGGGCGGCGTGTCCGCGATCCGGCCGGCGCTCGCCTTGATCTTCGCAAAGGCCTCCTGAAGCTCTGCGTCCGTCGGCGCCGGCTTTGGCTCCTTCGGCGCGAAGAAATCTTCGCCCAGGCGCTCGCGCACCGCGGCAAGCGCCGCGAGCTTGGCCTCCTGATCGCGCGGAACGAAGTTCCCGATCCAGCGCACGCCGGCGACGTCGGGCAGATCCGAAAGCCGCTTCGCAAGATCGGCCGCCGCTTCCTGGTCGGGCGCCAGCACATCCAGCGCATAGGGGGACGTCTCGGGGTCGGTGGCGAGGTCACGATAGGTGCGCACCGCCTCGGTCTTCTGGTTCTGGAGGTTCAGCGGGTTGGTGTCGATTTTCGCGCGCGGCGCGATCACCGCCGCTGCGATAGTCGCGATGCCGGCAAGTACGAGGATCAGGCGATAGTGCCGATTGACGAGCGAAGCGATTCCGATGTGCTGCACGGCGCGCGCTGACGGCTGTGCCCCCATCACCGAAAGCAGCGCTGGCAGAACCGTGAAGGTGATGACGAGGGCGACCAGCATGCCGAAGGCCGAGATGATTCCGAACTCGGCGAGCCCGACATAGCTGGTCGGAACGAAGGACAGAAAGGCGAGCGCCGCGCAAAGCGCACTGAGCGTGATGCTGACGCCCTCCCCCTTGACGGCCGTCCTGAGCGCACCTTCGAACGCAGCGCCCCGTCGCGCCGCCTCGAGATAGCGCAGGCTGAGATGCGTGCCGAAATCGATGCCGAGGCCGAAGAAAAGCACCATGAACGCGACCGAGATCAGGTTCAGTCGCCCGACGGAGACGGCGGCGAGACCGGTGGTCCAGATCGCTCCCATCAGGAGCGCGATCAGAAGCGCGGCGATCGTGCGCCCTGACCGGATGCCGATCGTGAGGATGGCGGATACGAGGATCAGCGAGAGCCCGCTCGCATAAAGCGCGCTGGAGAAGGCGTCGTTCAACTCCTGCTGTCGAAGCACCGGCTCGCCCGTGACCCTGAAGCGCGCGTCCGGATGAGCGGCGCGCGTCTCCGTGATCGCGGTCGCTATTGCGTCGATCGCCGGTCCCGCCCGATTGATGGAGCTGTCGTTGAGAACCGGCTTGAGCTGAATGATCTGGCGCGTCCCGCCACGATCGATGCCGGCGCGGAAGAGCTCGCTCCACTGCATCTCCGTCGGCTTGCCGGCGGCCGTGTCATGCACCGTCGCCGCCAGCTGCGAGAGGAGGTTTGCAAGCGACGCGGGAGCAGCGCTTTCCGCCACACCGTCGGCGGCGAGCCCAAGCAGGCCCGCCATGCCGCGCAGGCTCGGATCCTCGGCCAGGCTTGTGATCAGCCGCCGCGCCGGGCGAATCTGCTCCCCGATTGCCCGAATCTGCTCAGGGTCGAGAAACAACAGGCCGTAGTGCTGGAAATAGGGTGAGCTGGCGGCAAGCTCGACGGACTCGATGAGATTCTTGCGCTCAGACAGACGCGTCGCCAGATCGCGCGCGGCGGACTCGGCGCCCGCCGGGGTCTCGGCATCGACCACGACGACCGCAATGTCCTCCTGGGGAAACGCCGCCCGGTAGGCAGTATCCGCCTTGCGGAACGGCAGATCGGCGGAGAGAATCTCCGTCGTGCTGGTATTGATCGTTAGCCGGGTCGCGGCAAAGCCCGCGATCACGGTCAGGACCAGCGCAACACCAAGTACCGCCCATGGCCAGCGCGTGGCCATGCCCACGCACGCTCTGGTGATGAAGTCGCCCATTCTTGACATTCGGGGGTTTGCTCCGACCTGATCGGCTAACTTAGCGTGCGCCTTGGATTGCAAGGATTGGCCTCAAACGGCCGAAATCGGCAGCAGAACGCTTGTTAAGGCTAGCTTGCGGGTTGCCGCAAGCCGTTTCGGTCGCGCATTGTCCGGCTCTGGGGATACGATTTTGAACAACGCAGAATTCGAGAATCGGCTGGCCCTTGCCGGAAATGCCGTTGAGGAAACCCTTGCGGCGCTTCTCGCCGTCAAGCCCATCGCAGGCGAGATCGCTCGGCCGACGCGGCTGATCGAAGCGATGCGCTACGCAACGCTTGCCGGGGGCAAACGGTTGCGGCCGTTCCTGGCGGTCGAGGCCGCACGCCTCTTCGGAGCCGAGGGAGCCGAGGTCCTGCGCGCCGCGGCCTCGGTCGAGCTGATCCATTGCTACAGTCTGGTCCACGACGACCTTCCGGCAATGGACGACGACGACCTCCGCCGCGGACGGCCGACCACCCACCGCGCCTATGACGATGCGACGGCAATCCTTGCCGGCAACTCGCTCCTGACGCTGGCCTTCGACGTGCTGGCCGATGAAGCGACCGACCCCGATCCAGCAATCCGCGTGGCGCTCGTTTCGACGCTCGCCCGCGCCTCCGGCATCGGCGGCATGGCCGGCGGGCAGATGCTCGACCTTGAGGCCGAAGGGCGCTTCGCGGCGGACGGCAATCCGCTTGCCCTCGGCGAGACCGATATCCTGCGCCTGCAGGCAATGAAGACCGGCGCGCTCCTCACCGTATCGGCGGAGATGGGCGCCATCATCGGCCGCGCCGACAAGAACGGCCGCGACGCAATTCGCACCTACGGGCACAAGCTCGGTCAGGCATTCCAGATCGCCGACGACCTGCTCGACGTTGAGTCGGACGCCGCGACGCTCGGCAAGGCAACCGGCAAGGATTCGGAGATGGGTAAGGCGACGCTGATCGGCCTTTGGGGCGTCGAGGCGGCGCGTCAGCGCCTTGCCGGCCTTGTGGTCGATGCCGAGAAGGCGCTGTCCGGCTTCGACGCGCGCGCCGATGTGCTCCGCCGTGCCGCGCATTTCGTCGCCGATCGCAAAAACTGAGGCTATCTTTCGAGCCTAGAGCGGCCCGAGCGTTCTCTTCACCGCGCCCCTCCAGGCATTGATCCTCGCGGCCCGTGTTGCCGCGTCCATCTTCGGGGAGAAGCGGCGGTCGCGTTTCCAGGAGCGCGCGAACTCCGCCATGTCCGGCCAAACGCCGGCGGCTCGTCCGGCAAGCCAGGCGGCGCCGAGCGCGGTCGTCTCGAGGATATGCGGCCGGTCGACGGGCGCATCGAGAATGTCGGCGAGGCGCTGCATGGTCCAGTCGCTCGCCACCATGCCGCCGTCGACGCGAAGCACCGTCTCGCCCTCGCCCTTCGCGCCCTTTCCGCCGGACCAGTCGCGCCGCATCGCCTCGATCAGATCGAGCGTCTGGAAGGCCACCGATTCGAGCGCCGCATGGGCAAGCTCATTCACCCCCGTGGCGCGCGTCAGGCCGAACAGCGCGCCGCGCGCGGCCGCGTCCCAATGCGGCGCGCCAAGGCCGGTGAAGGCCGGCACGAGGATCACCATCTGCTCCGGATCGGCCTCCGCCGCGAGCGTGCCGGACTGGCCGGCATGGTCGATCAGCTTCAACCCGTCGCGCAGCCACTGCACGGCGGCGCCGGCGATGAAGATCGAACCTTCCAACGCATAGGTCGTGCGCCCGTCGAGCCTATAGGCGATCGTCGTGAGAAGCTTGCTCCTGGAGGCGACAGCCTCTTCGCCGGTGTTCAGGACCGCGAAGCAGCCGGTGCCGTAGGTCGATTTCACCATGCCCGGCTCGAAGCATGCCTGCCCGACGGTGGCCGCCTGCTGATCGCCGGCGATGCCGCGGATCGGAATCGCCGCGCCGAAAAGCGCAGGCTCCGTCGTGCCGAAATCGCCGGCGCTGTCCCTGACCTCCGGCAACATCACGCGCGGCACGCCGAGAAGCTTCAGGAGATCGTCGTCCCAATCGTTGCGATGGATGTCATAGAGAAGCGTGCGCGAAGCGTTGGTCGCGTCAGTCGCATGCACGCGTCCGCCGGTCAGCCGCCAGAGCAGAAACGAGTCGACCGTGCCGAAAGCGAGGTGCCCGGCCTCGGCTGCAGCACGCGCGCCTTCGACGTGCTCAAGCATCCACGCAACCTTGGTGCCGGAAAAATAGGGATCGAGCACGAGCCCGGTTTTTGCCGTGACCGCCGGCTCGGCCCCCTCGGAGCGCAGCCGCTCGCAGATATCGGCCGTCCGCCGGTCCTGCCACACGATGGCGTTGTGGATCGGCTTGCCCGTGCGGCGATCCCAGACGAGCGCCGTCTCGCGCTGGTTGGTGATGCCGAGCGCGGCGAGCCTGGACGCCTCGATCCCCGCGCCGGTCAGCGCGCCGCGCGCCGTGTCGAGCGTCGTCTGCCAGATGTCCTCCGGATCGTGCTCGACCCAGCCCGACGCCGGGTAATGCTGTGGAAACTCACGCTGCGCGGAGCTGACGATCGCCTGCTCGCTGCCGAAGACGATCGCCCGGCTCGATGTCGTGCCCTGGTCGATAGCGAGGATGAACGGGTTCATGGCATCGTCCCAAAAGGAAGGCATGGCCGGGACTGAACCCGGCCATGCCTCGTCTTACCAGACTTGCTGCGTCGCCTACTGGTGCTCGGTCCAGCGCTTGATCAGCTCGTCATAGGCGATGGTCTCGCCCTTCGGCTTCTCGTTGTCGAGCTTCGCCCACGGGGCGTGCTCGGTGCTGAGCCATTTGGAGGGATCGCTCTCCGGATTAAGCCGCGGTCCGCAGCCGTGGTAGACGTTGTTCGAACTCGTCGACCGCCTGCATGCGGGCCATCAGATCATCCATCTGCGAGGCAAGGCGATCCATGGCTTGTTGCGGAGTGAACGCGCCCGAGTTCACGTCGCCGATGTTCTCCCAGAAGAGCTGGGCGAGCTTCGGATAGTCAGGCACGTTGATGCCAGTCGGCGTCCAGGCGACGCGGTCCGGCGAGCGATAGAACTCGATCAGACCGCCGAGCTTCGGCGCACGTTCCGTAAACGACTTGTGGCGGACCGTGCTGTCGCGGATGAACGTCAGACCGACATGGCTCTTCTTCACATCCACCGTCTTGGAGACGATGAACTGCAAATACAGCCAGGCGGCCTTGCGGCGATCGATCGGCGTCGAGTTCAAGAGTGTCGCTGAACCGGCATCCTGGTAACCGCGCTGCGAGCCTTCCTTCCAGTAGGGGCCGTGCGGCGACGGCGCCATCCGCCAGAGCGGCATGCCGTTGTCGTCGACCGTGTTGTTGCCCTCGCTCTTCGGCGCCACCATGTTGGCGGTGAAGGCCGAATACCAGAAGATCTGCTGGGCGACGTTGCCCTGTGCGAGCGCCGGCAGCGACTGATAGAAGTCGAGGTCGGCGGCGCCTGGAGGAGCGTATTTCCGCAGCCATTCGTCCCACTTACTGACGGCATAGACGGCCGCTGGGCTATTGACCCCGCCGCCGCGCGAAACCGACGCGCCGACCGGGTTGCAGCTGTCCTTCTCCATACGGATGCCCCACTCGTCGACCGGGCGTCCGTTCGGGAGACCGACGTCCGCTTCGCCGGCCATCGACAGCCAAGCGTCCGTCATGCGCCAGCCGAGGTCGGGCGCGCGCTTGCCGTAGTCCATGTGGCCGTAGACCCGGACGCCGTCGATTTCCTTCACGTCATTGGTGAAGAAGTCGGCGATGTCCTCATAGGCCGACCAATTGACCGGCACGCCAAGCTCGTAGCCGTACTTGGCCTTGAACCTGTCCTTCAGATCCTGCCTGTCGAACCAGTCCTTGCGGAACCAGTAGAGGTTGGCGAACTGCTGGTCGGTAAGCTGCCAGAGCTTGCCGTCCGGCCCGGTGGTGAACGACTTACCCATGAAATCGTCGACGTCGAGCATCGGGTCGGTGACGTCCTTGCCTTCGCCCGCCATCCAGTCGGTAAGGTTGGTGGCCGCTTGCAGGCGCGAATGGGTCCCGATGAAGTCGGAGTCGTTGATCCAACCGTCGTAGAGATTGCGATTCGTCTGCATCTGCGTCTGAATCGCCTGCACGACCTCGCCCTCACCGAGGTACTGATGGTTCACCTTGATCCCGGTGATCGCCGAGAAGGCGGGCGCCAGGACCTTGGATTCGTATTCATGTGTCGGGATATCCTCCGACAGCACGTCGATCTCCATGCCGGCGAAGGGCTTCGCCGCATCGATGAACCACTGCATCTCCTTTTCCTGGTCGGCGCGCGACAGCGTCGACAGGTCTCCGATCTCGGAGTCCAGGAACGCCTTCGCTTCGTCCATTCCCGCCCATGACGCACTCGGCGCCATGAGGGCGAAGGCCGCGACTGTTCCTAACAACAATCGTCTCATTGGCTTTACCTCCCTTTTCTTCAAAACGTCGGCCGACGGCCGACAACCCCCTGATGCCTCACACCCATCGGAACACCGCGAAGGCGTAGATGAGTGAGAGGCCAAGAGCCCACCAAAGGTTCGGGCCGACGAGCCCGAGCCAAGCCAAATGAATGAAGGCGCTGCCCAGCAGCGAAATGAACAGGCGGTCGCCGCGCGTCGTATCGAGGCCGAGGATGCCGTGACGCGGGCCGCCGCCGGGCGACACCAGTTCCCACGTTGTCATCCCGCAGAGCATCAGGAAGATGACGACGAAAAAGGTGGCAGTCTGCCACGTCCACGCCATCCACGAGAGATCGAAGCCGGATGCGGCCATCACACCCTCCCGAGGGCAAAGCCCTTGGCGATGTAGTTGCGCACGAAATAGATGACGACGGCGCCGGGTATCAGCGTCAGCACGCCCGCCGCGGCGAGGAGCCCAAGCTCGTAGCCCGACGTGCTGGCGGTGCGCGTCATCACCGCCGCGATCGGCTTCGCCGCGACCGAGGTCAGTGTCTTTGCGAGAAGCAGCTCGACCCAGGAGAACATGAAGCAGAAGAAGGCGGTCACGCCGATCCCAGATGCGATCAGCGGCATGAATATCTTCACAAAGAACTTCGGGAACGAGTAGCCGTCGATATAGGCGGTCTCGTCGATCTCCTTCGGCACGCCCGACATGAAGCCCTCCAGGATCCACACGGCGAGCGGGACATTGAAGAGGCAATGCGCGAGCGCGACAGCGATATGCGTGTCAAAGAGTCCGAGCCCCGAATAAAGCTGGAAGAACGGCAGCGCGAACACCGCCGGCGGCGCCATGCGATTGGTCAAGAGCCAGAAGAAGAGGTGCTTGTCGCCGACGAAACGATAGCGCGAGAAGGCGTAGGCCGCCGGCAGCGCCGCCGTCACCGAGATGACCATGTTGAGGGTCACGTAGATGATGGAGTTGCGGTAGCCGTTGTACCAGGTCGCGTCGGTGAAGATCTCGTGATAGCTCGCCAACGTGAAACGGTGTGGCCAGAGCGTCAGGCCGCCAAGGATCTCGTTCGTCGTCTTGAACGACATATTGAGGAGCCAGTAGATCGGCACCATCAGGAAAAGGATGTAGAGCGTGGGAACCAGCCAGCTCCAGCCAACCTTGGAGGTCGAGCGCTGGTGCTCACGCGCCGCGAGGATCGCGGATGTCGAGGTTGTGTCGGTCATGACTTCTCCTCGTTGCGCATCATCAGCGTGTAGAAGATCCAGCTCAGGAGCAGCACGATCAGGAAGTAGATGATCGACATCGCCCCGGCCGGCCCAAGGTCAAACTGGCCGAGCGCAACCTTCACAAGATCGATCGACAGGAACGTCGTGGTGTTGCCCGGACCGCCGCCGGTCAGCACCGCCGGCTCCGTGTAGATCATGAACGAGTCCATGAAGCGGAGCAGGATGGCGATGGTGAGCACACGCTTCATCTTCGGCAGCTGGATGAAGCGGAAGACGGACCAGCGCGAGGCGGCGTCGATCTTGGCGGCCTGGTAATAGGCGTCCGGGATCGAGATCAGCCCGGCATAGGCAAGCAGCACCACGAGCGACGTCCAGTGCCAGACATCCATGAGAATGATCGTGAACCAGGCGTCGATTGGATGGCGCGTGTAGTTGTAGTCGATGCCGAGACTTCTGAGCCCATGCCCAAGCAGGCCGATGTCCGGCAGAGCGAGAATGTTCCATATCGCGCCGACGACATTCCACGGAATGAGGAGCGGCAGCGCCATCAGCACGAGGCAGACCGAGACCCACGGTCCCTTGCGCGGCATGGTGAGCGCTATGGCGACGCCGAGCGGTATCTCGATGACGAGGATGATGAAGGTAAAGCTCAGCTGCCGTCCAAGCGCCTTGTGAAAGCGGTCGGAATGCAGCACGTCCTGGAACCACCCCACGCCGTGGAACACGAACATGTTGTTGCCGAACGTCTCCTGCACAGAATAATTCACGACCGTCATCAGCGGGATGATGGCGTTGAAGGCCACCAGAATGAGGACGGGCAACACCAGAAACCAGGCACGATTGTTCAGGGTCTTATCCATGGCCTATGCGGCTCCCACCGCCGGCACGCCTTTGACGCGGCGTCCGTCGACATAGACGTGGACGTTCGCCGGGTCGAAGACGACGCGCGCCTGATCGCCTTCGATGCGCGCGTCCTCCCCGGCGATGGCGTTGAACGGAAGGCCGTCGAGATCGACCCTCACCACGCGGTAGCGGCCCACATCGTCGACCTTGATCACGCGGCCCAGAACGCCCTCGCCGTTGGCGGAGATGCGCAGGAACTCCGGGCGGATGCCAAGCTCCGTCTTCGCCCCGGCCGGAAGGTCCGGATAGGCATGCCCAAGCATGATCTGGCGGTTGCCGAGGCGTGCCCGGTTGCCGGTCACCTCGACCGGCGCGACGTTCATCCCCGGTGAGCCGATGAAGTAACCGACGAAGGTGTGCTCCGGCCGCTCGAAGAGATCCTCCGGCGTGCCGATCTGCACCACCTCGCCCTCGTACATGACGACGACCTTGTCGGCGAAAGAGAGCGCCTCGGTCTGGTCATGCGTGACATAGACCATGGTCAGATCGAACTGCCGGTGAAGGTGCTTGATCTGCGCTCTCAGAACCCATTTCAGGTGCGGGTCGATGACCGTCAGCGGCTCGTCGAAGAGGATCGCCGAGACGTCGGGTCGGACCAGGCCGCGGCCGAGCGAAATCTTCTGCTTGGCGTCGGCCGTCAGCCGCCGCGCCCGCTGATTGAGCATCGGGGCGAGCTCCAGCATCTCGGCGACCTCGGCGACGCGCTTTCGCACCTCCACCTCCGGCACGCGGCGGTTTCGAAGCGGAAAAGCGAGGTTCTGCGCGACCGTCATCGTGTCGTAGATCACGGGGAACTGGAAAACCTGCGCGATGTTGCGCTCCGCGGTCGGCAGCCCCGTCACGTCGATACCGTCGAAGAGCACGCGGCCCTCGCTCGGCGTGATCAGCCCGGAGATGATGTTCAGAAGCGTGGTCTTGCCGCAGCCCGAGGGCCCAAGCAGCGCATAGGCGCCACCGTCGTCCCAGACATGGTCGAGGCGCTTCAGCGCGTAATCCTCCGGACCGCGCGGCTGCGCCATGTAGGAGTGCGCTATCTGGTCGAGAACGATACGCGCCATCGCCGCCCCCCTATGCCGCTCGCCTGAGGCCCGGCGCAGCGGCAAGCGCTCCGCCGGCGTCGAACACGAAGAAGCGGGCCGGATCGAGGTAGAGCTCCACCGGCTGGCCGATGTCCAATTCGTGCACGCCATGCGCCAGCGCCACCCAGCGCTCACCGGCGAAGTCGACATGCACGAAGCTCTCCGAGCCAGTGATCTCCGTCATCGCGACGCGCGCCGTGATCGCCACGGCGTCGGCCTTGGGGCGCAGCAGGAAGAGATGGTTGGGGCGAAAGCCGATCGTGTAGACGGCGTCCGCGAGTTCGCGGAGTTCGCCCACGGCTGGAAGACTCAACGCGCCGTCGGCGGCGCGCAGCATGCCCTCCGACTTCTCCACCGCGAGCGTGTTCATCGGCGGATCGGAGAAGATGCGCGCCGTCTCAAGACTGTTCGGGCGCCGGTAGACTTCGAGCGTCGGGCCGAACTGCGTAACGCGCCCCTGCGCGAGCGTCGCGGTCGAGCCGCCGAGAAGCAGCGCTTCGAGCGGCTCGGTGGTCGCATAGACGAAGATCGCGCCGGTCGCGGAGAAGATGCGCGGCAACTCTTCGCGCAGCTCCTCGCGCAGCTTGTAGTCGAGATTGGCGAGCGGCTCGTCGAGGAGCACGAGGTCGGCGCGCTTCACGATGGCGCGGGCGACCGCGGTGCGCTGCTGCTGGCCGCCGGAAAGCTCCAGCGGTCGGCGCGACAGCAGCGGCCCGAGTTTCATCAGCGCCGCAGCTTCGTTGACGCGCCGGTCGACCTCCGCCTGCGCAACGCGCGCGACACGGAGCGGCGAGGCGATGTTCTCGTAGACGGTCAGGTTCGGATAGTTGATGAACTGCTGGTAGACCATGGCGACCGAACGCTGCTTCACCGGCACGCCGGTCACGTCCTTGCCCTCGACGACAATGCGCCCTTCGCTCGGGCGGTCGAGCCCGGCCATCAGACGCATCAGGCTGGTCTTCCCGGAAAGCGTCGGGCCGAGCAGGATGTTGAGCGAGCCGCGCTCGAAGGTCAGGGACACGTTGTCGATGTGCGTCTCGCTGCCGACGCGCTTCGACACCCCTTGCAGCTCGAGCGTCATGACGCGGCTCCGCTTGCAACGGCTGGCGCGGCGGCGACCGCGCGCATCCAGTCGTCGAGTCGGCCGGCGTCGAGCGCGCTCACGGCGAGACCGAGCTTCGAGCGCCGCCAGAGCACGTCCTCGGCGGTGCGCGCCCATTCGTGCTCCATCAGGTAGCGCACCTCGCGCTCGCTCAAATCCGCGCCGAACGAAGCGCCCCAATCCTCTGCCGTGCGGACTCCTTCGACGATTTGATAGGCGCGCGTTCCGTAGGCATGCGCAAACCGTGCTGCGCGCTTCGGCGTGCATGCCGGCGAGCGCGCCGCGATTGCCACGGCGAGCGCCGACAATCCGTCGACCGGAAAGTCTCCGCCCGGCAGCGACGCCTTCGCCGTCCACGGCTTGCCCATTCCGGCGAGGAACGGCTGCAGCTTCTCGAGCGCCGCTTCGGCGAGCCGCCGATAGGTCGTGATCTTGCCGCCGTAGATGTTGAGGACAGGCGGCAGGTCGCCCCCGCCCTCGACCTTCAGCACGTAGTCGCGCGTCGCTTCCTGCGCTGCGCTGGCGCCGTCATCGTAGAGCGGACGGACACCCGAATAGGTCCAGACCACGCGCGCCGGGTCGATCGGTTGGCGGAAATATTCGCCCGCCGCGGCGCAGAGATATTCGATCTCCGCCTGCGTGGCGTGCGGCTTCCCCGGATCGCCGTCATAGTCGAGGTCGGTCGTCCCGATCAGGGTGAAATCGCCCTGGTAGGGAATGGCGAAGACGATCCGCCCGTCGGCGTTCTGGAAAATGTAGGCGCGGTCGTGAGAGAAAAGGCGCGGGACGACGATGTGGCTCCCCTTCACCAAGCGCACCGGCGCGTCGAGCGGCAGGCTGAGCCGCTCCGCCACCACTTCGCCGACCCAGGGGCCGGCGGCGTTGACGAGAACCTTGGCACCGATCTCGCGTAGACCGCCGCTCGCGTCGCGCACGAGAATGCGCCAGCCGCCGGGGCGACGCTCCGCCTTCACCATCTCGACGCGCGTCTCGATCGTGGCGCCGCGCGCCGCAGCGTCGATCGCGTTCAGGACGACGAGGCGCGCATCGTCGACCCAGCAGTCGGAATATTCGAAGCCCCGGCGATAGACCGGCTTCAGCGGCGCGCCTGCCGCGTCCTTGCTGAGATCGATGCGGCGTGCCGGCGGCAGAATCTTCCGCCCGCCGAGATGGTCATAGAGAAGAAGGCCCAACCTGATGAGCCAGGCGGGCCGAAGTCCCTTGTGGTGCGGGAGGACGAACCGCAAGGGTGAAACGATGTGCGGCGCTGCGCGAAGCAGAACTTCGCGCTCCATGAGCGCCTCGCGTACGAGACGAAACTCGTAGAACTCAAGGTAGCGCAGGCCGCCGTGAACGAGCTTGGTCGAGGCCGAGGAGGTGGCGCCCGCGAGGTCGGACTTCTCGCAGAGATAAACGGAAAGACCCCGCCCCGCTGCGTCGCGCGCGATGCCGCAACCGTTCACGCCACCGCCGATGATGGCGATATCGAAGGGCGCTCCGGGCACCTGGCCTCCCCTTGTGCGGTGCAGCATTTTATCTTCGCCGCAACCTTGAGACGAAGCTATAGCGAAAATAAACGAAGATCAAGCGAAGATGGACGAAATTTCCGCGCCAGAGTCCTCGGCGCCGAGGGCCTCGATAAGCTCAACCCCGCTGTCGATGCAGATGCGGCGTATCCCCTCCGGCTCGCAGTGGTCCGTCACGAAAGTCGTGACCTGCGAGATGTGGCCGATGCGCACCGGCGCCGAACGCTCGAACTTCGAGGAATCGCAGACGAGCATGACCTTGCGCGCGTTCGAGATGATGGCCTGCGCGACCCGCACCTCGCGATAATCGTAGTCGAGCAATGCGCCGTCCTGGTCGATCGCCGAGGCGCCGATGACCGCGATGTCCACTTTGAACTGGCGGATGAAATCGACGGCCGCCTCGCCGACCACACCGCCGTCGCTCGGGCGAACCACGCCGCCGGCGATCACCACCTCGATCTGCGGATAGGCGCGCATCAGGCTCGCGACGTTCAGATTGTTGGTGATGACCATGAGACCGCTGTGCTGCAGGAGCGCCCGCGCCACCGCCTCAGTCGTCGTGCCGATATTGATGAAGAGCGACGCCTGGTCGGGAATGTGCGCCGCAGCGGCGCGCCCGATCGCCTCCTTCTCATCGCTCGCGATCATACGGCGCGCGTCGTAGCCGACATTCTCCACGCCCGACGACAGGATCGCGCCGCCGTGGATGCGGGCGAGCAACCGCTTGTCGCAAAGCTCGTTCAGATCCTTGCGGATCGTCTGCGGCGTGACTTCGAAACGCTGTGCGAGCTCGTCAACCATGACGCGGCCGGACTGCCGCGCCATTTCGAGAATTGTGTTCTGCCGGGGAATGAGCACGCGAAAGCTCCACAGCCCTCAAAAGAGGCAATTAAGGAAACCAGAAACTGCAAACGAAAGGAAGCGGCAGAAAAACGCGCATCCCGCTCACGCTGCGATTTCTTTGAAACTCGCCACGAGCGCCGCAGCGAATTCCGGTGAATTGATGTGGAACGGGAGCTCGACGAGCTGACGCTGCGGGCCGGGCTTGAACGTCTTCCGGATCGCGTCGAAGAGCGCCGCGCTCGCCTGCGGATCGTGGAACGGCTGGCCGGGCGCGTCGATGGCGGAGACGCCGCCGAGCGGCAGCAGGAACCGCACCGGCCCCTCGCAGCGATTGAGCCGCGAGGCGATCCACGCTCCCGCCGCGCGGTTCTCCTCCGGCGTGGTGCGCATCAGCGTGACCTGCGCGTTGTGCACGTGGAATTTCCGGCTCGCGAATTTCTCCGGCACGCTGGCCCGCGCCCCGAAATTGACCATGTCGAGCGCCCCGGTCGAGACGACAGCGGGAATGCGCTTGCGCGCCATCGCGCCGAAGCGGTCTTCCGTGCATGGCAGAACGCCGCCGACCAGATAGTCCGCCACCTCCGTCGTCGTGATGTCGATGACGCCGGCAAGGAGACCGGAATCGATGAGCTTCTCCATCGACTGCCCGCCAACGCCGGTCGCATGAAAAACAAAGGTCTCGTAGTCCTGCTCGAAAGCCTCGCGCACCATCGTGACGCACTCGGTGGTGACGCCGAACATCGTCAGGCCGAGGCTCGGCCTGTCGGCCGCCGACGCCGCGACACGGTTCTTCGCCATCCCGGCGACGGCATGTGCGGCGTTGCCGATCACCTGGCGCGAGATCGCGTTCAGTCCCGCCACGTCCACGACGGAATACATGACCGCGATGTCGCTCGGGCCGATGTAGTCGGCGACGTTGCCCGACGCGACGGTCGAGACCATCAGCTTCGGCACCCCGATCGGCAGGGCGCGCATCGCGGCGGTGACGAGCGCTGTGTTGCCCGAGCCGCCGAGACCGAGCACGCCCGCAACATCGTCGCGCGCAAGCAGATAGCGGGTCAGCGCCTCCGCCATGCCGGTGATCGCGGCGCCGCGATCGTTGCCGCCGAGCACGGCCGCCGCTCCGGCCGGATGACAGGCCGCGACGTCCTTGGCTTTCACGTCGGCGACGGTGTCGCCGGATCGCGTCCCGACATCGACGAGCACGGCGTCCATGCCGGCCGCGATGACGCTCTCCTTGGCGTAGGCAAGCTCCGCGCCCTTGGTGTCAGCGGTGCCGACGACATAGACTCTCACAGCGTCCTCCCGGGGCTTTTTGCGCCTTTGCGCTTCATCTTAGTGCGTTCGGCAGGCGACGGGAAATTGAGCGAGCGCAATTCCCCGGCCGCCGAGGCCCATTATCGAAGGGTGCGCTTGAAAAGGGGGAACCGACATGCGGCTCCGGGTGATCGATTTCGGCTACGTGTCGGCACTGCGCAGCCAGGCCGTCTATCACGGCCTCGCCGCTGCGATGAAGACGGACGACGACCCGGTGCTCTCCATCGTCAACCCGAACGCACCCTATGTCTGCGTCGGCATGCATCAGGAGATCGAAAAGGAGGTCGACGAGGCCTTCTGCAAAGCCCAGCGCCTGCCGATCATCCGCCGCCATGTCGGCGGCGGCGCGGTCTATCTCGACCGCAATCAGATGTTCGTTCACTTCATCTACCCGCGCCGGAAAGCGCCGGAATTCGCGGTCAACCTCTATCCGATGTTCATCGCGCCGATGGTCGCGACCTATCGCGATCTCGGCATCGCCGCGGAATACCGGCCTGTGAACGATGTGCAGGTCGCCGGCCGCAAGATCGGCGGCACCGGCGCCGCCTCGATCGGCGAGGCGACGCTTTTCGTCTCAAGCTTCATGTTCGACTTCGACACCCAGAAGATGGCGCACTGCCTGAAGGTGCCGTCGGAGAAATTCCGCGACAAGCTGAAGACGACGCTCGACGATTACATGACGACGATGACGAAGCTGCTCGAAAAGGTGCCGTCGCGCGACGAGGTGAAGACAAAATTCCTGAAACATTGCGAGAGCGCGCTCGGCGTGACGGTCGTGGAGGACAAGGCAACGGAAGCCGAAGAGAAGGCGATCGAGGCCGAGGAGAAGGCGCTGACGGACCCCGCATGGCTCAATCTGCAGGGGCGCAAGCTGGTGGAGCTCGGGGTGAAGATCTCCGCCGGCACGCATCTGACGGAGAGCATGCACAAGGCGCGCGGCGGCCTGATCCGCGTGCATCTCCTGGCGCGCGACGGCAAGGTCGCCGAGCTGATGCTTTCGGGCGATTTCACGAGCCTGCCGCCCGACGGTATCGACCGCCTCGCCGCGCGGCTGCATGGGACGGCGCTCGAGCACAATGCACTGACCACGGCGGCCGCCGAAGGATTCAATGCTCTGAAGCTCGACATGCCCGGCGTCGAGCCTGCCGACATCGCAACGGTCGTGATGGGCGCGGTGGAGACACCGGGTTGAGGAGGCGATGAAGACCCTTTGCGTCCTTCAGCACACCGAGGCCGAATATCTCGGCCTGATGGAGGATCACCTCGAAGGCCGCAACATCCGCTTTCAGGTACAAGCGGCCATTTACGCCCGGTGCGACGGTGCCGAAGACAGCGGAAGGCTATGACGGGCTGATCGTGCTCGGCGGAGGGCCGCTTGGGGTGGTGAGCGGTGCGCTGTTGCCGAGCCTTGCGCCGGAGCTCCGTCTGGCGACGGATTTCCTCGCCCGTGGCCTGCCCGTCGTCGGGATTGGCATCGGCTCCTGCATCCTCTCGGTCGCAGCCGGCGGCGGCGCCGACGAAGCGCCGCTGCGCTTCACCGTAGAGACCGCGCGGCGCGTCTCGCCGAGCGCGCTCGGCGGCCACCTGCCGGAAGAATTTCCGATGGCCATCTATGGCCGCGACCGGCCGATCCCGCCCGCCGATGCGGAAGTGCTGGCCGTCGATGCGGCCGACCGTCCCCTCGTGTTCGGGATCGGCGGCAACTCCGTGGGCTTCCTCGGCCATCCCGGCGTCAAATCCGCCATGATCGAGGACCTGATCATGGAGTTCGGCGAGACACCGGAAGAGACAGCGAAGACCCTGGAGGAACTCCGCGCCGCGCAAGGCAAGATCGCCGCGGCACTCGCCGACATCATGGTCGGGCTGATCGGTGTCACGCACCTGATGTGACTCCAAGGGACCAAGTCGTTCCGGACCGGATTTTCCCGCAATTTGGTGTGGACCCATTCAATAAATCGAATATGATGATATTTGCGTCAGGCGGTTGATCTCGGTCAATGAGGCATGTCCAGCCAAGCGCAGAGATTTCGTGCGGGAGGCTGCGGTCAGCGAGAATGGCGAAGAAGCTCATCATCGTCATGGTCAACACCGATCCTCGCAATGGCGAGGAGCTCGGCGCGCCGTTCTTCCAGGCGACGGTCGCGGCGGCCATGGACTACGAGGTCGAGGTGGTCTGCACGGCAACCTCCGGCCAGCTCATGAAGAAGGGCGTTGCCGAGAAGCTGGTCGTGAAGCCCGGCTCGCCGAAAACCGTCTACGACTTCATCAAGGACGCGCACGGCGCGGGCGTGAAGTTCTACTGCTGCTCGCCCAATCTCGATCTCTTCGACATGACGCTGGAAGACCTGATCCCCGAATGCGAGGGAATCGTCGGCGGCGCCAAGGTCATCGAGGACATCATGGAAGACGACGAAGCACGCGTCCTCACCTACTGAAGCGAAGCGCATGACCGCGACGACGGCAGCGACGGGGGAAAGAGGGACGATCGGCGATCCCATCTCCGCCACGCCGGCCGTCCCGCAAGCGAAGCTCGAAGCGGTGTTCGACGATATCCGCTCGCACATGCTCTACGATCACGAGCTGCATGGCTGCCTGAACTGCGGCATCTGCACCGCGACCTGCCCCTCCGCCCACTACTACGACTATTCGCCGCGCGAGATCGTGCAGCTCCTCTGGACGGAGAATCTCGAAGGCATCTACGACGCGATGCAGGAGAAGATCTGGTCCTGCGCCCAATGCTACACCTGCGCCGCGCGCTGCCCATTCGAGAATTCGCCCGGCGGCCTTGTCATGATCATGCGCGAGGTGGCGATCAAGCACGGCATGCAGTCAGCGAAGGACGTGCTCCGGCCCTTTTCGCGCGTGCTCCTGAAGGTGATCTCGACCGGCAACCAGCTCGCGCCGAACATGATCACGCGCGAGGCTTTCCCGGACTGGGGGCCGAACGTCTCGAAGATCGACGCGCCGCTCAACATCCTGCGGAAGGCGATCCCCGTGCCGACCATGCACACCATGGACACGGCCTGGGAGGTGAACCTCAAGACCTCGGTCGAGCTCTACACGATCTGGGAGGCGACAGGCGTGCTCGATCAGCTCGAGACGGTGGACGAGAACCTCTTCGACGTCGTCACCGACGTGATGGACGAGAAGCGCGACGAATACCAGGAATGGCTCGACGAGCAGGAAGAAGACGAGGACGCGGATTGAGCGCCGCGCCGCCCCTTGTGCCGATGGAGGATGCCGATGGAAAAGCCCGGCGACAAAAAGCCCGCCTTTAGCGGCTTCGGAGACGAATGGCGCCCGTCGAACCTGACGCCGGCAGAGGCGCAGCGGGCGACGGACTGGGTCGAGGCGAAGATCGACAGGCGCTCGATGCTGACCAAGAAGGACCGCGTCGAGGACATCCGCGACGCCATGTGGCAGCTCGAAAAGGACGGCGAGATCGTCGTCCACCGCATCGACGAGCGGCACGAGCCAGTCGTGGCGCGCACGCTCTACGGCTGGGAAAAACGCATCCCGACCACCAATCTCTGGCACCACAAATCCTGCGGCCAGTGCGGCAACATTCCGGGCTATCCGTCGAGCGTCATGTGGCTGATGAACGAGCTCGGCGTCCACTACATCGACGAGACCGATCAGACCTCATGCACCGCATGGAACTATCACGGCTCAGGCATCGGCAACGTAGTCAGCCTCGCCGCGGTGTTCCTCAGGAACTTTCACCAGGCCTACGTGTCGGCGAAGGCGCAAGGGCTCGAAATCGGCACCTACTTCCCGCTCGTCCACTGCGGCACTTCCTTCGGCAATTACAAGGAGATGCGCATCTTCCTCATGCACTCCGCGGAACTGCGCGCCGAGGTGAAGAAGATCCTGGGCAAGCTCGGCCGCCTCGTCGACGGCAAGCTCCTGATTCCGGAAGAGATCGTGCACTATTCCGAATGGCTGCATGTCATGCGCGAGAAGATCCGCGAACGCCAGACGATCGACGTCTCCGGCATCCGCGCCACCGTCCACCCCGCCTGCCACGTCTACAAGATGGTGCCGGAGGACGTGATCTACGACGAGACGGTGATGGACGGGAACCGCGTCGCCGTCTCGACCGGGCTGCTTGAGACGCTCGGCGCGAACGTCGTCGACTATTCGACCTGGTACGATTGCTGCGGCTTCGGCTTCCGCCACATCATCGGCGAGCGCGAGTTCACCCGCTCCTTCGCTATCGACCGCAAGATCAAGGTGGCGGTCGAGGAAGCCAAAGCCGACGTGATGATCGGCCATGACACCGGCTGCATCACCACGCTCGACAAGAACCAGTGGATCGGCAAGGCGGTCGACAAGGTCTATGCGCTGCCGATCATGGCCGACTGCCAGTTCGCGGCGCTCGCGCTTGGCGCGCATCCCTACAAGCTGGCGCAGCTTCATTGGCACGCCTCGCCGTTCGAGGGACTGCTCGAGAAACTCGGCATCGACTGGCAGAAGGCCAAGGCGGAATTCGAGGCTTATCTCGAAGAGGTGAAGGCCGGAAGGATCGAGACTCTCTACGACCCGAAGCGCGCCATCACGTCCGGGCCTGGCTATGTGAAGCCGAAGGCGCTCGCCGCTGCGGAGGCGGGCGAATGAGCCGTCCCGTTCTGATCGTCGGCGGCGGTCCGGCGGGCCTGTCCGCCGCGCACGCGCTGGCCTCCACCGGTCAGAGCGTCGTTCTCGTCGACAAGGAAGACCGCCTCGGAGGCGCGCCTATCCTTTCCGGCTATGCTCGGCTCGTGCCGTCGGGCGAATGGGCCAAGGACGCGATCGGCGGCATGGTCGGCCGCGTTCAGGAGAGCCCGAACGTCGATGTCCGCCTCGCAAGAACCGTGAAGGTCTTTGCCGGCGAGCCGGGCGACTTCCGCGCCACGCTTTCCGACGGTGAGACCGTCAATGCCGCGAGCGTCGTCCTCGCCACCGGCTTCACGCATTTCGATTCGGTCAACAAGCCGGAATGGGGTTTCGGCACCTATCCCGACGTGGTGACGACGACGCAGGTCGAGCAGATGTTCTCCTCCGGCAAGGGCGTTCGCTGCCCCTCCGACGGGCGCAAGCCGGAGCGCGTCGCCATCCTCCTTTGCGTCGGTTCGCGCGACCGCCAGATCGGGCGGGAGTGGTGCTCGAAAATCTGCTGCACGGTCTCCTCCAACATCGCGATGGAGATCCGCGAGGCGCTGCCGGACTGCAACGTCTACATCTACTACATGGATATCCGCACCTTCGGCCTCTACGAGGGCCTCTATTATTGGGAGAGCCAGGAGAAGCATAAGGTCAAATACATCAAGGCGCGCATCGCCGAGGTGACATCGGACGGGAAGCGGCTGATCGTGAAGGGCGAGGACACGCTGGTGAAACGCCCGATCACCATCCCTTTCGACATGGTCGTGCACGCGATCGGCATGGACCCGAACGTCGACAACATGACGCTCTCCGCGATCTTCGGCGTCGACCTGGAGAAGCACGGCTTTATCGCCAAGCCTTCCGCCTACGCCCACGCTTCGGAGACCACGCGCGCCGGGGTTTTCGTCGCCGGCGCCGCAACAGGACCGGAGACGATCGACGATTCGATCGCACAGGGACGCTCCGCGGCGATAGCGGCGCTGAGCTTCGCGAGCGGCGCCATGCGGGAGGCAGCCGAATGATGGCCAGCCTTCGGCCGCGCGCAACAAGCACGCCGGCAACCGCGCGGCCCGTACTCGATCTTTCGGGACCAAAACTCCGCCGCGCCTTCGAGAGCCTCGCGGAGTGTGCCGAGGCGACGGGCGGCGTGGAACGCTACGTCGGCGCATTGGCGCTGAAGGCCTCACTCTTCGAGGAAGTGCTCGGCAAGGGCCGCGTGCACGAGCTGACGGAAGCCGAGCTTTGCGACCTCTGCGCCTTCGTCGCGCCGGTCAGGCGGCGGATCGCGCCCTGGCTCGGCGCGAACGGCTTTCCAGCCATGCGCAGGCGCTTGGTCGCACTTCTCGACGGCTGGTCGGATGTGACAACTGCCGACCGCCGCATGAACGTCTTCATCGACAGCTTCCCGGCCGATCGCGAGCACCGCTGGGCGCGCGACCTCGCCGCCGAGGCGCTGCATTACGCCGCGCCGGAGCGCTATCCGCTGATGACGCGCTGGATGTGGGACGCGCGCGTCAATACCGGCGTGCTGCGCGAAATCTGGCACGCCGAGGACATCGATTCGATCCAAGTCCCGGTCGGCGACGATTTCGCGACCTTCGCCGTGCTCAGCGAGGAGCTGGAGGGCTTCCTGGCGACGAACGGCGTCTTCCGCGACCTGCCATTCTACGTCGACCTTCTCGCGGCGCACATCTACGCCGCCTACATCAACGATCTCGGCGGACAGTACCTGCACGCCGATTTCTGCGGCGGCGCGAAGCACGATCCGATGACGCATACGCGCCGCATGCTCGGGCTCGACGCGGTCGATTCGGAATCCGGCCGCACGCGGCTGAAGCTGATCGACGGCGAGGCCTATGTGCTCGGCCAGCGTCCCCAGCTGAGCGCCTGAGAGGTCGACGATGCCCATCCATGAAAAGTCGCTGATCCGCCCCGAAAATCTGATCACGCACGAGCACCTGACCATCGACGGCGTCGACGTCTCCGGTCACTGGTCGACGTTCATCAACTCGCGCGTCGTCACCGACTACAACGAAGACATGCAGGAGGAGATCGCGGCGCTGCCCGGCGGTGAGTTCATCCACCGCTGCTGGCAATGCGGCTCCTGCACCAATGCCTGCACGGTCAATGCGCTCAACCCCGACTTCAACCCGCGCTACTGGATCTACCTGATCCGCATGGGCTTCGAGGACGAGCTGCTGCGCGACAAGGACATCATCTGGCAGTGCGTCTCCTGCAACAAATGCACCTATGCCTGCCCGCGCGACGTGAACCCCGAAGGCGTGATGAAGGCGACAGCCCACTGGCTGGAGCTGAAGGGCCACACCGAGCCGAAGCCGGCGACAGTCTTCGACGACGTCTTTTCAACGCAGGTCTTCGAGACCGGCAAGATCGAGGACGGCCGCGTGCTGCAACAGTTCTTCCGCCGCACCGGCCAGCCGCTCTTCCAGGACTGGCTGGTGGCCCTGGTGCGCGGGCTCGCTTTTCCGCCTGCCGATCGGAATGCTGACCAAGCTCGGCCTCGCCACGCTCTTCCGTCCGCGCACGCGCGGCTGGGGCAAGGCGCGCGCCGCCATCGATGACTACGTCGAAGAGCGCCACGCAGCCGACCGCCGCGCGCTCGGTCTCGACGCACACGCTGCTGAATTGGGAGCCGAGTCATGAGCGGCAGGCATCAAAAGGTCGCCTACTATCCCGGCTGCGCGCTGGAAGGCACCGGCCACGCCTATAACCGCTCCACCAAGGCAGTCGGCAAGGCGCTCGGCCTCGACCTGGTCGAATTGAAGAACTGGAACTGCTGCGGCGCGATGGAAGTGAAGAACGTCGATCCGAAGCTGCAGACCTATCTCTCCGCGCGCAATCTCTCGATCGCCGAGGCGATGGGCTTCGACACCGTGATGGCGCCCTGCAACGGCTGCTATCACAATCTGAAGAAGGCCGAATACGACCTCGCCAACGACGAGGCTTCGCGCCAGGTGACGGAGCGCCTTTCGTCGAAGGCCGGCCACAAGACCTATGAGCCCGGCAAGGTGGAGACCATCCACGCGCTCGACTGGATCAAGGATTCCGTCGGCGAGGAGGGCCTGAAGGCGCGCGTGAAGAATTCTCTGAATGGCCTCAAGGTCGCCAACTATTACGGCTGCATGTACACGCGGCCACGCCACATCTTCCCGGAGAAGGACAAGGGACCGGCTTCCGAGTCGACATGGAAGCCGCACTTCATGGACGATCTCCTGGCGGCAGCCGGAGCGGAGAATGTCGAATATCCGCTGAAGACGGCCTGCTGTGGCGGCGCCCACACGCTCTCGGATTCCGACACCTCCACGAAGCTGGTGCTGAATCTGCTCACGACAGCGGAAGCCTGCGGCGCCGACGTGATCGCCACCGAATGTCCGACCTGCCACACCGGCCTGGAGATGCATCAGATGCGCGCCGAAAAAGTGTTCGGCAGGAAGACGAGGGTAAAGATCCTCTACTTCACGCAGCTCCTCGGCCTCGCCCTAGGCCTCTCCGCGCGCAAGGTCGGCGTGCACGAGAACATGTCGGAATCGCAGGACCTCCTCTACGAGAAGGGACTCATATGACCGCGCACGCGCAATTGACCACGCCGACGGAGCGGCTCGATGCGATGATTGCGATGCCCGACGCCGCGCTTGCTTCCGCGGCCGGACGCCTCGCCGACGAGTTGCTCCTGATCGGCGAGGAGGCGCTCGAAAGCTGGGTCATGTCGCGCGGCGAGACGCCGACAACAGCGAAGGTAGAAGGCTTCCGGCTCCTGGCTTTGCATCGCCAGGGCGCGCGCGGCGAGCCGAGCTTCAACGCCTGCCGCGAGACCTGCCGTGAGCTTGTCTACCACCGCAACTGCGTCGTCGGCGCGACCGACCGTGCCGAGATCGTGAGACGGCTTCGCCTCGGCGCGATGGTGGCGCGGCATCTGGTTCTTTTCATCGACGGGAAGCTGGAGGTCGCCGGGCTCGGCGAATTCTGCTGCTCCTCCCGCGCCCTCCGCCAACATGACGCCGCGCCGGCGGCAAGAACGATCTGAGAAGGAACGCCGCCATGCCAACAGTCCGCGGATGCAGCCTTCCCGACGACCTTCTCTACGACGTGGAGAACAACATCTGGTACCGCGACAACAACGACGGCACCGTCACGCTCGGCATGACCACGGTCGCAGCGGCAATGGCCGGCCCGCTTGTCGCCTTCACGCCGAAAAAGGCCGGCCGCTCCGTCGACGCGGGGAAGTCCTGCGCAACGGTCGAATCCGGCAAATGGGTCGGCCCCGCCAAGATCGCCTTCAACGCCGAGGTCGTCGCCGTCAACGATACGCTGCAAGCGAACCCGAAGCTCGCAGGCGGCGATCCCTACGGCGAGGGCTGGATGGTGAAGGTCAAGCCGGCCGATTGGGACGGCGTAAGGGGAACGCTCACACCGGGAACCGACGTCGCCGCGCCCTACGAGGCGAAGATGACGGCCGATCAGTTTGCCGGATGCGAAGCAGCAGCGGCGTGAGGAACAGCGAAACGAGGTGACGTCATGGCGAACGATGCCGGGAGCAATGCCAAGAAGCTGTCGATGATCGTGACCAAGGGTTCGCTCGACTGGGCCTACCCGCCCTTCATCCTGGCGACGACGGCCGCCGCGATGGGGCTGGAAGTGTCGATGTTCTTCACCTTCTACGGCCTCACGCTTCTGAAGAAGAAGCTCGACTTGAACGTCACCCCGCTCGGCAATCCGGCGATGCAGATGCCGATGTTCGGCATGCATATCGGGATGCCGAACCTGATGTCGGCAGTGCCCGGCGTCGACGCGGCGGCGACGGCGATGATGAAGAACCTGATCAAGAAGAAGGGCGTCGCCTCTATCGAGGAGCTGCGCGAGATGGCGGTCGAGGCCGACGTCGAGATGATCGCCTGCCAGATGACCATGGACCTCTTCGAATACAAGATGGAGGACATGATCGAGGGCCCGGTGCTCGGCGGCGCCGCGACCTACATCGAGACCGCATCCAACAGCGACATCAACCTCTTCATCTGACCGAAACGAAACGACGCGCCTCGCGGAGGAAATTTCATGGCCGACCAGGTTCTCGACGCCAAAGGGCTGAACTGCCCGCTTCCCATCCTGCGCGCCAAGAAGGCGCTGAAGGACGTGCCGATGGGCGGCACGCTCGAAATCCTCGCCACCGATCCCGGCGCGGTGAAGGATTTCGAGGCCTTCTGCCGCACGACCGGCAACGAGCTGATGGATACGAAGCAGGACGACAAGGTCTTCACCTTCCTGATCAAGCGCTTGTCGTGAGGCGGGGAGACGGCGAATGGCATCGGCACCGCTCTACATCCTGCTCTGCTCCGGCGAGCACGAGAAGATCCAGATGGCGGCGATGATGGCGGCGGTCGGCGCCGTGTCGGAGCGGCCGGTCGAGGTGTTCGTCTCGATGAACGCGATCCTCGCCTTCGAGAAGGGGAAGGGGCCGGACGAGCGCTATCGGGGCGGCGTCTACTCGAAGCTGCTCAAAGAGAAGCGCGCACCCGACGCCCTCACTCTGTTCGGCCAGGGCAAGGAGCTCGGCGATCTCAAGATGTGGGCCTGCTCCATGGCGCTCGACGTCAACGGCTGGGAGATGGACGCGCTAGAGGACGGGCTTTTCGACGGGCCGCTCGGCCTGACCAAGTTTCTCTCGGACGCCGAGAACGGCCAGTTCGTCACGTTGTGAGGGTGAGCGACGCATGAGCCAACGCACCAAGATCGACGCGCGCGGCGCCTTCTGCCCCGGCCCGCTGATGGAGCTGATCGCCGGACTGAAGCTCATCGAGGTGGGCGATGAGATCGAGGTGCTCTCCACCGACAAGGGCTCGGTCAAGGACATCCCCGAATGGGTGAAGAAGGTCCACCACGAGCTGGTGAGCTCAAACGAGGAGAACGGTGTCTGGAGCCTTGTCGTGCGCAAGGCGAAATGAGGCACGGGGGCGAAATAAGGAACGGGGCGAATTGAGGAACGGCGGCCGGGACCGCTTTCAACAAGAAGAGCAAGGACGGGAGGAGGAGAAATGGCGAAGAAGATTCTGATCGTCGGCGGCGGGCTCGCCGGCACCATCGTTGCGAACGGCCTCTGCCGGCAGCTCAGGGAGGAGCTTTCCTCCGGCGCCGTGTCGATCACCATGATCGGCGCCACCGACAAGCACATGTATCAGCCGGGGCTGCTCTATGTCCCGTTCGGCAAGATGCGCGAATCGGACCTCTTCCGCGACCAGCGCAAGGTGCTCGACCGGCGCGTCCCCTATATCGTCGACCCGGCGAAGAATATCGACGTGGAGAAGAACGTCGTCACCACCGAGTCGGGCAAGAGCTTCGGCTACGACTATCTGGTGATCGCGACCGGCTCGCGCATCCGCCCCGACAACATCCCCGGCATGGTCGAGGGCGGTCACTGGTTTTATGACCTCGACGGGGCGAGGAAGCTGCGCGATGCGCTCACCGCTTTCGAGGGCGGCAAGATCGTCATCAACGTCAACGCACCGCACAAATGCCCGGTGGCGCCGCTGGAGGTCACCTTCATGCTGCGTGACTATCTCGCGGCGAAGGGCGTGCTCGAAAAGAGCGAGATCACCTACACCTATCCGGTCGGGCGCCTGCACGCGCTGGAGCCGGTGGCGCATTGGACGGTGCCGGAGTTCGAGAAATACGGCATCAAGTCGGAGACCTTCTTCAACACCAAGGAGGTCAATCCGAAGGCCAAGACCATCACCTCGGAGGAAGGCGTCACCCTGCCCTACGACCTGTTGATCACCATCCCGCCGCATAGCGGCCAGCAGGTCATCACCGACTTCAAATCTCGGCGCAGGCGGCTGGGTGCCGACGGTGAAGAACACGCTGCTGAAGGAAGGATCGAACAACGTCTTCGTGGTCGGCGATACGACCAACATCCCGATTTCGAAGGCAGGCTCTACCGCGCATTTCGAGGCCGACACGATCGTCGACAATCTTTCATCGCTCCTGAAGGAGGAGCGCTGGGCGCGCGACTATGACGGTAAGGTGTTCTGCTTCGTGGAGACCGGCATGTCGACCGGCACCTACGTGTGGTTCAACTACACGACGCCGCCGAATCCCGGCCCGCCGTCGCAGATGATCCATTGGTTCAAGCTCGCCTATAACCGGCTCTACTGGCTCTCCGCCCGCGGCCTGCTGTGAGGAGGCTGCGATGAGCGAAACGATATTGACCAACCGGCCGCCCGAGGAGATGGAGCGGCTTACGCTTGCGATGCGTGAGGCGCTGACCGATTCGATGGTCGAGCGCCTGACGACGATGGGCGCCAACGGACTCGAGCTGCTCGACCGCATAAACGACCCGGGCACGCGCGAGGCCGTGCACTCGTTGCTCGACCGTCTGACCGAGATGCACAAGGTTGGCGCACTCGACACGGCCTGCGACATGCTGATGCTGCTTCATGGCGCGCGGAGCGCCTTGACCGACAACATGGTCGAACGGCTCTTCGTGTTCTTCGAGCAGATGATCAACACGGTCGGCAACGAAGCCATGGGCGAGCTCGCCGAGAACACGCGGCTGGCGCTCGATGACGCGGTCGACGAGGCAAAGGCGGCGCCGCCGCGCGGCGGACTGATGTCGATCCTCTCGATGCTGTCGAGGCCGGAGAGCCAGCAGAGCCTCGCCTTCCTGCTCGCCTTCGGAGAGAAGCTCAGGGCACGAACGGGGGCAGGATAGGGATCCCGTCCGTTGTCGTCACCGCCGGGCTTGACCCGGCAATCCATTCCGTCACGGTTCAGATTTGCAAAGTCGTCTCGGAATGGATGCCCGGATCAAGTCCGGGCATGACGACTGGTTAAATTCGGGCGGCTATCTCCTCACCGCCCGTAATAGAGCGTCACCGCGTGCTTCGCCTCGGCGAAGAACAGCCAGCGCTCGACGAGCATGCCGGGCGCCTGCGCGAGAATCGCGACGACTGCGGCAAGCGTCCCCAAGGGGCCACCCGCCGCAAGTGCAGCAACGGTTGCCGCGAGCGGCAGCGCGAAAGCGAGAAGATGCACGAGCACACGAAGCTTCGCCGCGTGCTTGCGCGCCACCCGGTAGCCCATCTCCTTCAGGACGTAATTCTCTTCCGTGTGCGGCCACTCGATCGACCGCACGCTGCCGTCCTTCAATCCGGTCGCGCTGTTCAACGTCGTGGCGGACGAGAGCGCGTCGTTGTGGCGCCAGGTGGCGATCTTCCATCCCCAGCCGAGAGCGTCGCGAGCGCCGCAAGAATCGCGACGCCCGTCGCATCGTACCCGAAGAGGCGGAGGATCGCGTCGAAGAGCACCGCGCCGGTCATCAGCGAGAAGATCAGATAGGCGGGCGTCGTGAAGCGGCTGTGCCACTGCGCGATCGGCTTCAGCGAGGCATAGATCATGCTCGTGGTGAAGACGGTGACGAGCGCGCCGAGTGCCGCGAGCAGCCCCGCCGCCAGGACAAGGCCGTCCGTGCGACCGAGAATGACCCAGCCGATACCGAAGACCGCCGCCGGAACATAGGTCAGGACGCTCATCACGCCTTCGCGCGAAAGCCAGGACGAGCGCCATTGCGAGAAGGCGCGCCACGCCCGCTCCGGATGGCCGAGATGCAAGGTCGATGAGAGAAGCCCGCCGGTGATCAAAGCGAGCGCCAGCCCGAGGGCGACGAAGCCGAGCGCGCGGTCTGGCGCGATGGCGCCAAATGCAACCGAGATTCCAAGCAGCGCGAGCAGCCCGTAGCCGGCGCCGGTCGCGGTGGTGAAGACAATGACGGAAAGCGCCGGATGCATCTTATCTCGACAGCACTTTGTCGACCCAGCCGAGGAAGCCGCCAGCCGCGATCGGCTCGAGCGCGCGTGCGCCTCGGCTTCTGCGCGGTACGAGCGCGTGGCGGCAGGTATTTGTTGGTCGGCCGGTAGCCCATCTCCGGCATCAGGTCGACGCCCTCGCGCTCTGCCACGAGCTGCGATACTGCGGAACTTGGATCTCCAAGGTCGCCGAAATGCCGCGCGCTCGTCGGACATGCGGCGACGCAGGCGGGCACGCGATCGGCCTCGTCGAGGTTCTGGTTATAGATGCGGTCGATGCAGAGCGTGCACTTCTTCATCACACCCACCTCGACGTCGAACTCGCGTGCGCCATAGGGACAGGCCCAGGAACAGAGCTTGCAGCCGATGCACTTGTCCTCGTCGACCAGCACGATGCCGTCGGAGCTGCGCTTGTAGGAGGCGCCGGTCGGGCAGACCGTCACGCAGGCCGCGTTCTCGCAATGCAGGCAGGAGCGCGGGAAATGCACCGTGCGGCTTGCGCTGTCGCATCCCCCGCCCCCAACCTGCTCATAGGTATGGACGCGGTTGAACCAGACGCCGTCGGCGCCGCCGCCATAGGGCTTCACGTCGGTCAGCGGCGCCATGTGGCCGCCGGTGTTCCATTCCTTGCAGCTCGTCACGCAGGCCTGGCAGCCGACGCAGGAATCGAGGTCGATGACGAGACCTAGTTTTTTCCCGGTCGTCGCGGGCAGGCTCGTCATCGCCGCGCCTCGCGCCAGCGGCGGAATCCTTCGCCGAACCTGGAGATCGCCGGAGCCGGCGGGATATTGGGCGGCGGCGGAAGCGCCGGGAACTGCGGCTCGGCGAAGCCGGCCTCGGCGGCAGCGCATTTCGTTACGCGCACGCGAAGATCGAACCACGCCGCCTGCCCGGTCACCGGATCGGAGTTCGAATGGCGCTTGCCGCTTGCATCCGCCGGAAGGAACTCGCTGATCGCATGGTTCAGGAGGAAGCCCTTCTGCGCTTCCGCCGCGTCGTCCTTCAGCATCCACGCGCCGCGGCGCTTGCCGATCGCGTTCCAGGTCCACACCGTCTGCGGGTTGACCCCGTCGACCAGCCTCACCTGCCCCTTCACGCGCCCCTTCGCGCTTTCGATCCAGACCCAATCGTCGTCGTGGATCCCAAGCCGCGCCGCGGTCTCGCGATGCATGAAGAGGCGGTTCTGGCTGGTGATCTGGCGGAGCCAGGCATTCTGCGAGCCCCATGAGTGGTACATGTGCATGGGACGCTGTGTGAGCGCATGGAGATTGAACGCGCTCGCATCGATCATCGCCTCTTCCAAAGGCGCGTACCAGAAGGGCAGCGGATCGAAGTAGGTCTCGATTCGCGCAACCTCGCTCTGCGGCGGCAGCACGGAACCGTGGCCGCGCGCAGCAAGGCGGAAGCGTTGCAGCGGCTCCGAATAGAGCTGGAAGACGATAGGTTCGGGCTTCGGCAGAAAGCCCATCTCCACGGCGAAGTCGAGATAGGAACGGTTCGCCATCTTGTAATAGCGCGCGTCGTCGGCGAACTCGTGGCGCCAGAAGCCCCCATTCGCGATGTAGCGCTCAAGCTGCTTCGGATTCGGCGCGCCGCGCCCGAACGACGTGCCGTCTTCGCCACGAAAACCGGCGAGCGGGCCGATCCCCGGCGTGCGCTCGTGGTTCACGATGTAGTCGGCGTAGTCGCGATATTTCGGCTGGCCGACCTCGTCGACCATGCCGGGAAGCTTCAGTCGGCTCCCGAGATCGAGAAGCACGGATTGGAACGGTCTGACGTCGCGGTCGGGCTCCACCACCGGATGGCGGATCGCATCGCCAGGCCCGTCCGCGTCGCCGATCGGCCGGTCGAGCAAGCTGATGCAGTCGTGGCGTTCGAGATAGGTGGTGTCGGGAAGCACGAGATCGGCGTAGGCGACCGTCTCGGAGAAGTAAGCGTCGGAATAGATGATGAAGGGGATCTTGTAGTCACCCTTCGAGTCGCCCGTCTCGTGCTTGTCGGTGAGCATGGCGATGGTGCCCGTCGTGTTCATCGACGAGTTCCAGGCCATGTTGGCCATGTACATGAAGAGCGTGTCGATCGGATAAGGGTCGCCGCGCCAAGCGTTGGCGATCACCATGTGCATCATGCCGTGCGCGGCGAGCGGCGCATCCCACGAATAGGCCTTGTCGATGCGCACCGGCCCGCCGGCGGCATCGATGAGCAGATCTTCTGGCGAGGTGACGAAACCGAGCGGCGAGCCGGCAAGCGGCGTGTTCGGCCTGCCGCCATCCCTGCCGCAAGGCTTGTTGCCGGGCGGAATCGGCTTCGGAAAAGGCGGCTTGAAGCGGAAGCCGCCGGGCACGTCGACCGTGCCGAGCAGCACCTGCAGGAGGTGCAGGGCGCGGCAGGTGTGAAAGCCGTTCGAATGCGCCGAGATGCCGCGCATCGCATGCATCGCGATCGGCCGCCCGCGCATCGTCTGATGCCGGCGGCCGGCCCAGTCGGTCCATGCGACCGGAAGCTCGATCGCCTCCTCGAAGGCGACATGCGCGAGCTCCGCTGCGATCCGCTTGATCGTCGCGGCCGAGACGCCGCAACGCTTGGCAGCCGCGTCCGGCGAATAGGAATCGTCGAGATAGCGTTCGGCGAGAAGCTGGAAGACGGGGACGCATGCACGCCCGTTCGCCGTCACGTGCCCACTCAGCGCCGGGTTCAGCCCCGCTTGCGTCGCGTCGGCGACGCGGCCGCCGGCTTTGTCCCATGCGAGCAGCTTCCCCTCGCCGTCGCGCAGGAAGAGCCCGTCGTCCGCCGCACCGGGCTCCTGAATCACCAGAAGATGCGCGTTGGTGTAGCGCACCAGATAGTCGAGATCGACTTTCCCCGCCTTCAGAAGCTCGTGCACCAGCGCGAGGATGAAGAGACCGTCGGTGCCGGGGCGCACGCCGATCCACTCGTCGGCGATGGCGCTGTAGCCGGTGCGGGCCGGATTGACCGCGACGATCTTCGCGCCGCGGCTTTTCAGCTTGCCGAGCCCGATCTTGATCGGATTGGAATCATGATCCTCTGCAACGCCGAAGAGCATGAAGTATTTCGCGAGGTCCCAGTCCGGCTCGCCGAACTCCCAGAACGAGCCGCCGATCGTATAGAGGCCCGCCGCCGCCATGTTGACGGAGCAGAAGCCGCCATGCGCGGCAAAGTTCGGCGTGCCGAATTGCTGCGCCCACCAGCCGGTCAGCGACTGCGACTGGTCGCGCCCGGTGAAGAAGGCGAGCCGCTTCGGATCGGTGGCGCGGATGCGGCCGAGACGTTCGGCGGCAATCGTTAGCGCTTCGTCCCATTCGATTTCGCGGAAATCGCCGGCGCCGCGCTCGCCGACTCGAAGCAGAGGCTTGCGCAAACGCGCCGGGCTGTAGTGCTGCATGATCCCGGCGCTGCCCTTGCCGCAGATGACGCCGCGGTTGACCGGGTGGCGCTTGTTGCCCTGGATGTAGCGGACCTTGCCGTCGGCGATGTGCACGTCGATGCCGCAGCGGCAGGCGCACATGTAGCAGGTGGTCTGCTTGACCGCGTCGGAGACGAGCGGCGAGGTGTCGACGCCGTCGCCTTCGTCGGGCGCATTCGTGTCGAAGAGCGGCCGCTGCGACGGCGCGCTGTTCGCGCCGAGCGGAATCTTGGGCTTCATATTGCCGTTGGCGTGCGCTCGGAATCGCTCGGCGCGCGGCGCTTCGACTTCGGTCCGGTGCCGCGCATGTAATGCCGCTCCGGCCGATAGCTGGAATCTCCGCCGGACGGCATCAGCCGGCACGCCGTCCTTGCAATCATATGGAAAAATCGGCCGACGACCCCTGAGGGCCGGCGCGGCGAACCCATTCGTTTCATTGCGAAACCCCAGAGTTCAGAATTTGCAGCGCTTCGTTCAATCGATCCAACGAATTGTTCTTGTCAAATCAATCGAAATCACAGATGTTTACTGGATGACGCTCGACCAGCTTCGCGTGTTCGTCGCCGTCGCCGAGCGGCGTCACGTGACCAAAGCGGCCTCGGCGCTCGGCATGACCCAGTCGGCCGCATCGGCGGCGATTGCGGCGCTTGAGCGCCGCCACAATACAAAGCTCTTCGATCGGGTCGGGCGCGGCATCGAGCTGACCGACACCGGCCGGCGCTTCCTGCCTGAAGCGCGCGCCGTTCTTGAGCAGATGAACGCCGCGCGCGCAGTTCTCGACGACGTGGCTGACCCGACGACCGGGACGATATCGATCGCCGCCAGCCAGACCATCGCCAGCTACTGGTTGCCGCGCAGGCTGACCGCCTATCACATTGAATATCCGCGCGTTCGCCTCGACGTTCAGATCGGCAATACCCGCCACGTCGAAGCGGCGGTCCTCGAAGGACGCTGCGATCTCGGTCTGGTCGAGGGACGCGTGGACAATTCCGCACTGATCCGCCGACAGGTCGATCACGATCGGCTTGTCCTTGTGGTGGCGAACGGCAAGCCACTGCCCCGCGAGACCGCACCCGGACGACCGGACCTCCACTCCGTCTCCTGGGTCGTGCGCGAGGCGGGATCCGGCACCCGCGCCGGTCTCGAAGATCTTGCCGCCAAGGAAGGGCTGACGCTCGACGATTTGCCGATCTTCCTCGTCCTCCCCAGCAACGACGCGGTGCGCGAGGCGGTCGAGGCCGGTGCCGGCGCGACGATTATCTCCGAGCATGTCGTCGCCTCGGCGATCGCGGCCGGACGGCTGAAGGCAGTGCCGATCGATCTTCCGCCCCGCGACTTTGTGCTTCTCAGGCACCGCGAGCGCCACATCGGCGCGGCCGCGCAGGCGCTGATGCAGCATCTCGTGACGCAGCACGCTGCAATCTAGCGGATAAGCGCACTCACCTGACGGAACAGGTCGGAGCCGGCCCGCTCCAGCCATTCGAAGAGCACCATCTCGGTGGTGACGACCTCGATGCCGTTGTGGCGCATCCGCTGAAGCGCGATCTGCTTGTCGAACGCGCGCCGCGACGCCACCGCATCCGCGACGACATAGGGAGAGAATCCAAGCTCGCGCAGATGCGCGGCGGTCTGGATCACGCAGACATGCGTCTCCATGCCGGCAAGCACGATCTGCGTGCGACCCGAAGCCTTCAGTCGCTCCACGACGTCCGGTGCACCAGTCGCCGAGAAGCAGACCTTCTCGATGCGCGAATCCGCATCGAGAAGCGCGGCGACGGGCGCGACCGTTCGCCCCAATCCCTTCGGATATTGCTCCGACGCAAGCCTCGGCACGCCGAGAATCTCGGCGCCATGCAAGAGCTTCACGGTCTGCGCGATGAGCGCATCGGGCTCATCCATCGCCGGAACGAGCCGCTCCTGCGCATCAACGACGAAGACCAGCGAGTTGTCTTTGGAAAGCAGCACGGGGGCAGGCTCAGGCCGGCTCGTTTGGCCGCGCGCCAAGCATTGCCCGGAAAAGCATGACGGCGACAATCCCAAGACCTGCGCCCAAGATGTCGACGAGCCAGTCGTTGAGGCTTGGGTCGCGGTGGATGAGGTTCGTCGCCTGTACAAGCTCCAGCGATCCGCCAAAGGCAACGAGGACGAGCCCGAGCGTCAGGGCAGACCGCCGCGGGTAGGCGATGATCGCTAGCGCGGCGAGGACGACGAAAGCGAACAGATGGTCGATCTTGTCCCACGGCGCGATATGCACGGCATGCGGCGGAGGCAAAAGCGCAAAGAACGCGACGCCCAGAACTGCGCCCCAGAAGAGAAGTCGGCGTAGAAGAAGAAGGCGTTCGTGCATGATAATCGGGCTGCGCTGTTACTAGCATATCAAAGCACAATGCGCGCAGAAGCGCGATGCGGCGCGACTGCCGCTCCCGGTCAGCGGATGCCGCTTTCCGGCGTCAATCCAGCCTTGAGCGGAGCATTCAGAAACGCAGGTTCTCGGGGATGAAATCCCGGATCGTGTTCGCGGGTACAAAGTACTTGTCCGAGGTTTCACCGAGCGCACCGGGGGCAGGAAGGGTGAGCTTCCGGCTGACGATCCCGAGCAGGCATCCCGACTTCGCGTCGAACACGCCCGATCCGGAATTCCCCGTGCCCTGGACATTGGCGATCAGGCTGCCGAAGCGCATGCGAATCGACAGCGGAAACGGTGCGGCCGACACGATCCGCGTTCGGGTCATCCCTTCGGGGATGGCGACGATCACGTCGGTCCCGATTTCAGGGGTCGCCTCGCAAAGGGCGAGCCGCTGTCCCTCAAGCTTTGCCGGAGGCCGACGCGGCTCGATCGAGAGCAAGGTCAGATCGACGCTGTCAAGCGACCCTTCCTTGATGGCGTGCACCGGCAGCGCCAGCTCGTCGATGACGACATTCGGCTTGGTGAGGGCGGCCTCGCCGACCACGTGCGACGCCGTAATGACCAGCCCGTCGCCGAGGTAGATTCCGTAACCCGGCCACGGTTGCTTTGGCGTCCGATCGATGTGGACGGCGAAGAGCCTGGGGTCCTCTGCGCCGGACGCGTTTGGCGTCGTGCCGCCGAGCGCGACCAACAGGAGGACGGCGCACCATGTCAGACGATGCGCGGTTGTCGATCCACGGCGTAGCTCGCAGCGCAGCGTTCTGCCCCTCACCCGGAAGCCGCCAGCCCCTTAAGGTGCGCGCCGTATTGCGTCTTCGCAAGCTGGTCGGCGAGCTGATCGAGTTGCCCGGCGTCGATCCAGCTCTGCCGGAACGCGATCTCCTCAAGGCAGGCGATCGGGAGCGCCTGGCGATGCTGGATGGTGCGCACGAACTCGCCGGCTTCAAGCAGGCTCTCGCAGGTGCCCGTGTCGAGCCAGGCAAAACCGCGGCCGAGCCGCTCCACCTTGAGCTCGCCCCACTCAAGATAGGTGCGGTTGACGTCGGTGATCTCAAGCTCGCCGCGCGCCGACGGTTTAAGGCCCGCAGCGATCTCCAGCACGCGGTTGTCATAGACGTAGAGGCCAGTGACCGCCCAATTGCTCTTCGGCTTCGCCGGCTTCTCCTCAAGCGCGACGGCCTTGCCCGAAGCGTCGAAAGAAACGACGCCGTAGCGCTCCGGGTCCTTGACCTCGCAGGCGAAGACGGTGCCACCTTTGCCTTGCGCAGTGGCGCGGCGGAGCAGGTCGGGCAGCGTGTGGCCGAAGAAGATGTTGTCGCCGAGCACCAGCGTCACCGAATCCGCGCCGATGAACTCGCGCCCGATGATGAAGGCCTGCGCGAGCCCGTCGGGAGACGGCTGAACGGCGTAGTCGATGCGCATGCCGAGGTGCGATCCGTCGCCGAAGAGGTTTCTGTAGAGCGGCTGGTCGAACGGCGTCGTGATGATCAGGATCTCGCGGATGCCGGCGAGCATCAGCACCGAGATCGGATAATAGACCATCGGCTTGTCGTAGATCGGCAGGAGCTGCTTGTTGACCGCCCGCGTGATCGGGTGAAGCCGTGTGCCGGAACCGCCGGCAAGAACAATTCCCTTCATGCGCGCACGGTCCCTTCGAGCTCGGGGGCATTCGCCAGCGCCTCGTCGAGCACGCGCGGCACGGCCGTTTCAAAACCGGGAAGCGTCATGCCGAACGCGCGCGCGAAGGCGGCGCCCGACAGCCGGCTGTTCATTGGCCGACGCGCCGGGCGTGGAAAGTCGGCGGTCGAAATCGCCAGGTTCTGCGGCCGCCCCAGCCCGCGGCGATCGAGCTCGACGAAAATGGTCTCCGCGAAGCCATGCCACGTCGTCTCCGACGCCCCGGCGAGATGATAGGTACCCGAGCGCGCGCCGCCATCGGCGGCGAACAGACTTGGGATCGTGTGCGCGATCGCCCGCGCGAGATCATGCGCTGCGGTCGGGCAGCCTCTCTGGTCCGACACGATCCTGACTTCCCGCCGCGTCGCCGCGAGCTTCAGCATGGAGAGCAGGAAATTGCTTCCCCATGCGCTGTAGACCCAGGATGTGCGCAGGATGAGATGCGAGCCGCCCGCGGCGCGCACCGCCTCTTCGCCGGCGAGCTTGCTGCGGCCGTAGGCGTTAATCGGGCTGGCCGGATCGGACTCTTTGTAAGGCGCGTCCTTGGTCCCGTCGAACACGTAATCGGTCGAGATATGGATGACGGGAACCCCGCGCGCCGCGGCGGCGCGTGCGATGACGCCGGGCGCCACCGCATTGACCGTCATCGCCGTCGCCTCGTCGCTCTCAGCGCCGTCGACGCTCGTATAGGCGGCGGCGATGATGACCGCGTCGGGCGCGCTTTGTTCGATTGCCGCCTCAAGCGTCTCAGGGCGCAGGAAATCCGCGGCTCCGCGGTCGAGGAAGATCGGCGCGAACCCGGCCGGCCACTTTGTCCGGGACAATTCGATCCCGAGCTGACCGCTTGCGCCGAACACCAGAACGCGTCGTGTCATGCCGTCAGGCATTCGCGGCCGCCGGCGTCTTGCGCTCTCCAAGCCGCTCGCCCGCGTAGCGCTCCTGCAAAGGCTGCCACCAGCCGCGGTTCACGAGGAACCATGCGACGGTTTCCTGGAGACCGTCCTCCGGGCTCCGCGTTGGCCGCCACCCGATCTCCCGCTCGATCTTGGAGATATCCATCGCATAGCGGAAATCGTGTCCCGGCCGATCGGCGACGAAGCTGATCAGGTCCGTGCGCGGCTTGCCGGTAGGAAGCGGTCCCGCCAGCGCATCGACGAGCTCCGCGATACGCGTCACCATCTGAAGGTTGGTGCGCTCGGCGCGACCGCCGATGCAATAGGTCTCGCCTGCGCGCCCGCGCTCCACCACCGCGATCAGCGCCTCGGCGTGATCGTCGACATAGAGCCAGTCGCGGACGTTGTCGCCGCGCCCATAGACCGGCAGCTTCTCTCCCTTGAGCGCCTTGATGATCATCAGCGGGATGAGCTTTTCGGGGAAATGGTAGGGGCCGTAATTGTTCGTACAGTTGGTGATGAGCACCGGCAGACCATAAGTGTGGCCCCATGCGCGAACCAGGTGGTCCGCCGCCGCCTTGCTCGCCGAATAGGGCGAGCGCGGATCGTAGGGCGTCGCGTCTGAGAATGGCGGATCGTCAGCTCCGAGCGCGCCGAACACCTCGTCGGTCGAGACATGGTGAAAACGGAAACGCGCGCGCGCCGTCTCGTCGAGATCGCTCAGATAGGCCCGCGCCGCTTCCAGAAGGCAGAGCGTTCCCATTGCATTCGTCTGAAGAAACGCCGTCGGCCCGTCGATCGAGCGATCCACATGGCTTTCGGCCGCGAGATGCATCACCGCGTCGGGACGGAACGCGCGAAACGCCTCGCGCACCGCCGCCTCATCGCAGATGTCGATGCGCCGGAAGGCGTAGCGCGGGTTCCCCTCCACGCCTGCCAGCGATTCCTTCGATGCGGCGTAGGTCAGCTTGTCGATGTTGAGCACGTCGTGCGCGGTCTCGGAGATCAGCCGGCGAACGACCGAACCGCCGATGAATCCCGCGCCGCCTGTAACCAGAATTCGCATTCCCCCTCCGCTGTTGTTCAAAACGGGGGCCCGCCATCCGCGAGACGCGGCAGCCTCATGTCCTTATCGGACAACTTCGGCTCGCGCCCTCCGAGCGGCCATTCGATCCCGATAGCCGGATCGTTCCACGCAATGCCCGCATCGTGCTCCGGCGCGTAGAAATCCGAGGCTTTGTAGGCGACCTCCGTATCCGGCTCAAGCGTACAGAAACCGTGCGCAAACCCCTCCGGAACAAACATTTGCTCGCCGCCTTCGGCGCTGAGCTCCGCCGATGCGAAGCGACCGTAGCTCGGCGAGCCGCGCCGGAGATCGACCGCGACGTCGAACACCCGGCCGCGCGAGACCCGGACGAGCTTCGCCTGCGCCGCCGGAGGGCGCTGGAAATGCAGCCCACGGATCGTGCCGGCAAAGCGGGAAAACGACAGATTGTCCTGCACGAAACGGGTCTCGATCCCGACGCCGGCAAAGGATTTCTCGTTCCACGTCTCAGTGAAGTAGCCGCGCGCATCGACAAAACGTCGCACGCGGACGAGCTTAACGGCTTCGATGGCCAGCGCGACGACTTCGATGGTCATGGGCGGCCGGTCTAGGGGCCACCCCCCGCGATATCAAGCAAAGTCGCCCAGTTTGGAAAACGGCGGCGGAGCGGAAGGCGGCGCGTCCGCGTGGGTGGACGGGAGAGTGGCAAAAGAAACACGAATGGAAGCTATGCGTTTGGGAGGATTACCGCGGCCGCGACCGAGTGGTATTTGTCGCAAATCCGCGTTATGGTTTGTCTCTACGGTGTTTAACCGTCTTCTACTAAGCGGACCCGCTGGCGGTAAGGGCTGCAATTCGGGCTCGTGGGTTAACCACGAAGCCCGCATCTGGGATTGCCGAACTGTGAATTCGGCTGCCCGGGTTTTATATGGAATTCTGCCCGGCAACACGCGACTGCATCCTGAGTTCAAGAGATGTATGAAGCCTTTTACGGGCTAAGGACCAAGCCCTTCACCATTCTGCCCGACCCGGAGTTCATCTACTGGGCCGGACCGCACAGCATGGCGTACACGATGCTCGAATACGGCGTGATGAACCACGCCGGGTTCACCGTGGTCACGGGTGAAGTGGGCTCGGGAAAGACCACGCTCCTCCGCCACCTGCTCGCCAAGCTGCCGCCGGATATCACCGTCGGGCTTGTCTCCAACATCCAGGGCGAGCGCGCCGACGACCTGCTGCAGTGGCTGATGATGTCGCTCGACCAGGATTTCGAGGGCCTCTCCTATGTCAGCCTCTACAAGCAGTTCCAGAACTATCTGAAGGAGCAGCATGCCCGCGGGCGGCGCACGATCCTGATCATCGACGAGGCGCAGAACCTCGGCGCGAAGGCGCTGGAGGAATTGCGCATGATGTCCAACGTCAACGTGAGCCACGAGGAGCTGCTGCAGATCATCCTGGTCGGCCAGCCCGAGCTGAAGACGCTTCTGTCGCGCCCGGAGCTCCGGCAGTTCGCGCAGCGCGTCTCCTCCGACTATCACCTGACGTCGCTCACGCGGCGCGACGTTTCTGCCTACATCGACCATCGGCTGAGCGTGGCCGGCTCGCCGGGATTGCTCTTCTCCAACGAGGCCTGCGACCTCATCTACGCCGCCACGCACGGGACGCCGCGGCTTATCAACATCCTTTGCGATACGGCGCTCATGTACGGCTTCGCCAAGGAGGCGAAGGGCATCACGCGGGCGCTCGTGCAAAGCGTGATCGACGACAAGCGGCAGCACGGTGTGTTTCCGGTCGGCAACGTATCCGTTGGCGGTATGAACGGATCTCCGATCCCGGCTTTCGGGCACGGCGCCACGTAGCGCGCAGCGGTCGGCCGCAGTCAGGCTGACCGTTGGCCGCGCGCTCTATCCCCGAGCACGCAAAGCGCAAATACCGAACGGTGTGACCGAGCCGGCAACGCCCAGACAGGGCGATGGTCCCCTGACGACCCTACCTGCCTCTCTTGTGTGCAATGCGATCCCTGTCGCCAGGAACGCCGGACTGCTATTGAAAGGCCATGCTCCGGACCGAACAACCGATGTCGAGCGCCCGCCAGGAGCAGACGTTTCCCATCCTGGGCTCGGCGGCAATTGATCGCCTGCAACGCTTCGGCGAAGCCCGCACGTACACTGCGGGGGAGCGGATCGTCAGGGCGGGCGAGATTGCACCGGGACTGGTTCTCATTCGCGCCGGCAAGGTGGAGGTCACCCAGGGCGGCGGACTGGACCTCCGCGAAACGATCGTCACCTACGGGCCGGGGCAATTCCTTGGCGAACTTGCACAGCTCTCCGAGCGCCCGGCGCTTGTCGACGCAGAGGCGCTTGAACCGGTCGACTCAATCGTCATCACGTCGAGGCGCCTTCGCGATCTGATGGTGCAGGAAGCCGAGCTTGGCGAAACCATCATGCGCGCGCTGATCCTGCGTCGGGTGGGCCTGCTGGAAAGCGGTGTCGCGGGGCCCGTCATCGTCGGGCATGCCGGCCAGGCCGATGTTCTGCGTCTGCAGGGATTCCTAAGACGAAACGGTCAGCCGCACCGCGTGCTCAACTCCGATAGCGACTCGTGCGCGAAAATCCTGATCGAGCGCTTCAGCGTGGACCTATACCACCTGCCAATCGTGATCTGCCCGGACGGCCGGGTGTTGCGCAATCCGAGCGAGAACGAGCTCGCGCGTTGCATCGGCCTGGTGCGGCCGATCGACCCAAATCTTCTCTATGACGTGGCGATCGTCGGAGCCGGGCCGGCGGGGCTGGCGGCAGCCGTTTACGCGGCGTCGGAAGGCTTGTCGGTGATCGTGCTCGATTGCCGCTCCTTTGGCGGACAGGCGGGCGCTTCCGCCCGAATCGAGAACTACCTTGGATTTCCCACCGGTATCACCGGCATGGCGTTGATGGCGCGCGCCTACAATCAGGCGCAGAAGTTCGGGGTCGAGATGGCGATACCCGACGAAGCGAGCCTCTTGGCCAGCGCACCTGACGGCCCCGGCATGGCCTATCTCTTGAACATCGGCAACGGCGAGACCGTGCAGGCGCGCGCCGTCGTGATCGCGAGCGGCGCGCGCTATCGCCGCCTCGACGTGGCGAATCTCGCGCAGTTCGAGGGGTCGTCCGTGCACTATTGGGCCTCCCCCATCGAAGCGCGACTCTGTGCCGGGCAGGAGGTGGCGCTTGTGGGCGCCGGCAATTCCGCCGGCCAGGCCGCCGTCTATCTGGCGAGCCAGACGAAAAAGGTCTGGCTGCTTGCGCGGCGCAATAGCCTGGAGGCGACGATGTCGCGCTATCTCGTCGAGCGCATCGCGGCGCAGCCCAATATCGAGGTCCTGACGGAAACCGATGTCACCGATCTGGAGGGCCGGGAGGACGCGCTCGAACGCGTGCGCTGGCGCAACCGCGCAAGCGGCGAGCGGGTCTCCCGATCCATCCAGCACCTGTTTCTTTTCATCGGCGCCGACCCGAACACCGACTGGCTGGCGCAATGCGGGGTCGATTTGGACGCCAGGGGCTTTGTTCGCACCGGCGTCAATGTCGACGGCGCACGTCACCCGCTTGAAACGAACCGCGACGGCGTGTTCGCTATCGGCGATGTGAGGTCCGGCTCCGTCAAACGCGTCGCCGCGGCCGTCGGCGAGGGAGCACAGGTCGTGGCTGCGCTACATGCCTATCTCGCCCAAACCGGCGGGACGGTGGCGGCGCCTTTGTCGGTCGGGAGGCACTGATGGCCGAAGAATGCGAGCACGCTGAACTCATCCGTGACGTGACGCCGAGCGCGCTTGGTTGCGAGGAATGCCTGAAAACCGGCGATCGGTGGGTGCATCTGCGCCTGTGCCGCATTTGCGGCCACGTCGGATGCTGCGACGAGTCTCCCAATCGCCACGCCACGAAGCATTTTCACGCAACGCGCCATCCGGTCATCGAGGGCTACGATCCGCCGGAAGGCTGGGGCTGGTGCTACATCGACGAGATATTCCTCGACCTCGGCGACCGCACTACGCCGCAGAACGGCCCGATACCACGCTACATCTGAACGCCGGGTCGCAATGGCAAAAGAGAGCGTTTCGCCCGGCACACAGGCCAGGCTCCAGCGGCCGGTGGACCGCTCGCGCGACCACGTACGCGGCGGCAACGCGCCAAGCGGCGTCAGGACGGTCGTCGTCTATGGCGACTATCTCTGCCCCTATTGCCGGCGTCTGCGGCTCGTCATCGCGCGGCTCAGGGAGACGCTCGGCGAGCGCTTGGCCTACGTGTTTCGCCATTTTCCGAATGAGACCGCGCATCCCGGCGCCGGATTCCTGGCGCGTGCCGCGGAGGCAGCCGGAAGGCAGGGCCGCTTCTGGGAAATGCACGACTGGCTTTACGAGCAGGAACCGCCGCTGAGCGAGGAGCAGGTGTACCGAAGCCGCGCGCGGCCTCAACCTCGACATGGTGCAGTTCGACCTCGATCTCAAAAGCGAGGAGACGAGAGCGCGTGTTGAGGAAGACCTGAGGGAAGGCAGGCGCAACGGCGTCACCGGCACGCCCACCTTCTTCGTCGACGGCGTGCGCTACGACGGCGCCTGGGACTTCCACTCGATGCTCGAAAGCCTGGAGCTGCCCGTGGCGTCGCGGTTGCAGCGCTCGGCGCGCGCCTTTGCGAACTTGCCGGCGTCGGGCGGGCTCGTCCTGCTTCTTGCGGCGGCGGCCGCGTTGTTCTGCATGAATACGCCGCTCGCTCCCATGTATCAGGACTTCATCGGCTCTGCCTTCGGCGTCGGTCCCGCCGGCAGTCTTCTCTCCATGAGCGTCGCCGCCTGGTTCTCGGAGGGCCTGCTGGCGATCTTCTTTCTCCTGGTCGGCCTGGAGATTCGCCGCGAGATGACGGCGGGCGAGCTCTCCGACCCACGCGCTGCGATCCTCCCTGTCTTGGCGGCCTTGGGCGGCGTGCTCGCGCCCGCTGCCATCTATCTCAGTCTGAACAGTGGGGCTGCGGCGCGTGGCTGGTCGGTGCCGACCGCGACCGATGTCGCCTTCACCCTCGGAATTCTCGCGCTTCTCGGGTCACGCGTGCCCGCGAGCCTGCGCGTCTTTGTTGCCGCGCTTGCCGTGGCGGATGACGTCCTTTCGGTGCTGACACTCGCCATCTTCTATCCGAAGGAGTTCCAGCCGATATGGCTTCTCGCCGGCGGCGCGGCCGTCGCGGTCCTCTTCGTTCTGAACCGCTGGCGCGTCTATGCGACCTGGCCCTACCTCGTCGTCGCGGTCGTGCTCTGGGTGTCGCTGCATGCAGGCGGCGTACACGGGGCGCTCGCCGGGATATTGCTCGCGGCATTCTTGCCGACCAGACCCGCGCCGCACGTGGCGCCTTTGCTGGCGCAGGCCGCGACAGCACTGTCCACGCTCGAAAATGCCGAGAGCGAGGCGCGGCGTTCCGGAACGGATGTCACCCGCATCGCCGAAGAACCGGTATGGGACTGGGCAAGCCGCAATCTTTCCGCGGCGAGCGAGCGGCTCCTCTCACCCGCCGACCGCATCGAGCGCGCAGTCTCGCCGTGGAGCACCTACGTCATCCTGCCGCTCTTCGCGTCTTCGGCGACGGGCGTCAGCTTGCGCCTCGATCTTTCGCTGCCGGACGCCGGGGGAATACTTGTCGGCATCATAGTGGGTCTGGTGATCGGTAAGCCGCTCGGGATATCGCTGGCTTCCCTCCTCGCCATCAAGTCGCGCCTCGCGCGCGGGCCTGTCGATGTGACGCTGCGCGGCTTCATTGGCGCGGCGTGTCTTTGCGGCGTGGGCGACACAGTCGCTTTGCTTCTGGCGGACCAGGCATTCTCCGACGCAGGCTACGCCGCGATTGCCAAGACCGGCGTGCTGATCGGCTCGGTGCTCGCCGCCATATTGGGCGCAACGATCACGGCGACGAGCCCGTCACCGGCGGCAAGAACGGAAGCCGCTGAGGCGTGAAACCGGCTTAGGCGCATTCACGCCCCGCCCAACACCTCCTCGACCGCCTCCTCGAAGCGGCCGACGATAATGTCGGCCTCTTCGCGCGTCAGGCAAAGGGGCGGAGCGAAGCCGACAATATCGCCCTGCGGCATGGCCCGGGCGATCACGCCGCGGCTCAACAGGGCCGCGACCACTCGCGCCCCCACTTTTTCGCTCGGGTCGAAGAACGTGCGGCCGTCCTTGTCGGCAACGAACTCCACGGCGCAGAGCAAGCCCTCGCCGCGCACGTCTCCGACATTGCGGTGGCCCCCGACGGCCTCGCGGATGGTCTTTTTGAGATAGGCGCCGGTCTTGGCAGCGTTGTCGACGAGACCCAGATCGTCGACGAGCTTGAGGTTTGCCACGCCGGCGGCCGCGCCGATCGGATGGGCCGAGTAGGTCCAGCCGTGGCCGATGGCGCCGTATTCGTCGGTCCCGCGCGCGAGAACCTGCCAGACCCGATCCGAGAAGATCGATCCGGACAGCGGCGCGTACGCCGACGTCAGCCCCTTGGCGATCGTGATCACGTCGGGCTCGATCCCGTATTTGGCCGACCCGAACATCGTCCCCAACCGCCCGAAGCCGGTGACGACCTCATCGGCGATCAGCAGAATATCGTGCTTCTTGAGCACGGCCTGGATGGCTGGCCAATAGCCTTCCGGCGGCGGCACGATCCCGCCGGTGCCGAGCACCGGCTCGCCGATGAACGCGGCGATGGTGTCGGCGCCTTCGCGCGCAATCAACGCTTCCAGCTCGGCCACGCAATGAGCGACGAAATCGGCCTCGCTCATGTCGAGCCGCGGGCGGCGGAAGTAGTAGGGGGCCTCGGTGTGGAGGATTCCGGCCAAAGGCAGGTCGAACTTCTTGTGGAAGACGTCCAAGCCGGTCAGCGAGCCGGTCATCAGGCCGGAGCCGTGATAGCCGCGCCAGCGCGAGATGATCTTCTTCTTCTGCGGTCGGCCAAGCACGTTGTTGTAGTACCAGACCATCTTGATGTTGGTCTCGTTGGCGTCCGAGCCGCCGAGCCCGAAATAGACCTTCGACATGTTGTCGGGGGCGCGCTCCAGGATCATCCTGGCCAGCGTGATCGAGGCCTCGGTGCCGTGGCCGACATAGGCGTGGTAGTAGGCGAGCTCCTTGGCCTGCGCGGCGATGGCGTCGGCGATCTCCTTGCGGCCGTAGCCGACATTCACGCAGTAGAGGCCGGCGAAGGCGTCGAGCAGCCGGTTGCCGTCGCGGTCTTCGATATAGACGCCCGATCCGCCGGTCACGATCCGGCTCGGGCTTTCGCCGCGCTCGTGCTGGGCAAGGTGGGTCGAAGGGTGGAAGAAATTCTCCCGGTCCCATTTGTCGAGCAGATCGTTGGCGAGCATGGCGTTGTCCTTTCCGGTTTCTTTCCGCCGCCTCAGTGCCAGTCGCGGCAGACGTATTTGACTTCCATGAAGGCCTCCATTCCGAGGCGCGCGCCTTCGCGGCCGACGCCCGACTGTTTCATGCCTCCAAAGGGGATGGGCGCGCCGGTGACCTTGGTGCGATTGACCGCGACCATGCCGTATTGCAGCGCCCGGCTGACACGGTAGATGCGGCGTGGATCGTCGGTGTGCAGATACGCGACGAGGCCGTATTCGGTGTCGTTGGCCCTCGCCACGACCTCATCTTCCGCATCGAACGGCGCGATAGCGGCGACGGGTCCGAACGTCTCCTCGCGCATGATCAGCGCATCGGCAGGAACGTCGACGAGCACGGTCGGCTCAAAGAAGAGCGGCCCTGCGCCGTGCGACTTGCCGCCGGTCAGGCAGCGCGCGCCCTTGGCGAGAGCGTCCGCGACGTGGTCGCGCTGCTTCTTCACGGCGGCGGCGTTCATGAGCGGCCCGATATCCGGGTCGTCCAGCCCGGGCCCGACCGTCAGCGCGCTCGTTGCGGCGGCGAACCGCTGACAGAAGGCGTCGTAGATCGGGCGCTCGACGAAGATCCGGTTGGCGGCGAGGCAATCCTGGCCCGACGTGGCGAATTTCGCCTTGATCGCCTCGTCGACCGCGTGATCGAGGTCGGCATCGGCAAAGACGATGAACGGGCGCGAGCCCGCCCAGTTCCAGCACCAGGCGCTTCACGGTGTCCGCCGACTGGCGGAAGAGCAGCCGGCCGACTTCCGTCGAGCCGGTGAACGAGAGAACCCGTACCCGCTCGTCCTCCGTCCACGCCCTGACGATCTCCGGCGCGTGGCCGGTAACGACGTTGAACACGCCCTTTGGGATTCCCGCGCGCTCGGCAAGCACGGCGAGCGCGGTGGCCGAGAACGGCGTCTCGATCGACGGGTGGGCGACCACCGTGCAGCCGGCGGCAAGCGCCGCCGCAGCCTTGCGGGTCAGCATGGCGGCCGGAAAATTCCACGGCGTGATGAGCGCCGCGACGCCCGCCGGCTCGCGCCACACCTCGACCTCGGCGTCGGGCAGATGCGACGTCACGCTCTCGATGTTGGAGCGCTTCGCCTCCTCGGCGTAAAACTCGATGAAGGAGGCGGCGTATTCGATCTCGCCGCGCGCCTCCGACAGCGGCTTGCCCTGTTCGCGCGTCATGATGACCGCAAGATCGTCGCGCGCCGCGATGACCAGCTCGAACCACTTGCGCAGCACCGCCGAACGCGCCTGCGGCAAGAGCGCGGACCACCCGCGAAAGGCGGCCGCGGCGGCGTCGACCGCGCGCCTTGCATCCGCGGCGGAAATCGCAGGCACCGACCCGATCGTCTCCCCGCTCGCCGGATCGGTGACGGCGATCGCCGTCTCCTCGGCATTGCGGGTCTTGAGGCCGATGCGTTCGCCATCGATGAAGGCCGCCGCGCAGAAGAGCGCGGGGTCGGCCAAGCTGTGATCTGGCGAGGCGGCTGCAAACGGCGCTGAGGCAGGCTTGATCATCTTCGCGTCCTGTCAGGCAGGGCGACAATAGCGGGCGCGATCCAGAGCCTTCGGCCAAACTCGGCTGAAAAATCGGACGGATGGCCTGTTGGCGCCCGGCCTCGGCGAAGGATCGTCTATGCCGTCGGTCTGGCGAGGAGCTGGACCGGGATCGGCTCGTTCTTGACCGGCGCGGTCACCACATAGGTGAAATAGCGCTGGATGCCGATCTCCTGCTCCAGCAGGCTTTCGATCAGCTCCTGATAGTCCCCGAGGTTTCGCACCACGACTTTGCAGAAATAGTCGATGCCGCCGCCGACCGCCCAGCATTCCACGATTTCCGGCACCTTCGCGATCGCGTTCTCGAAGCGCTCGAAATCCTCCCGGCGATGGTTCTCGATGCTGACCTCGACGAAAACGATGGTCACCGGACCGAAAGCCTTGAGCGAGATCTGCGCCCCGTAGCTTTCGATAATCCCGGCCTGCTCGAGCCGGCGCAGCCGTTCCCAGCAGGGCGTCGACGACAGATTGACCCGTTCCGCCAGTGCGGTTTTCGAAATCCGACCCTCGCGCTGCAGGATGCTCAGGATCTTGATGTCCCGCGCGTCGAGTCGTTGTGTGTCGGTCTTGGCAGTGCTCACGCCCACCTTCAGCCCTGTCAGTCGCCGAACGGACACTAATGCCGCTGTGGCCACAGCGTCCAGATTGTCCGACATGCAAACTCCGGGCCTGTTGGGTTCGGGCGGCATCAGGCGCCGCCGCTTCCGTTGCCGTCGAGCACCGCTTTCAGGAACTCGCGCGTGCGCTCTTCCCTGGGGTTGGTGAACAGTTCGTCCGGCGTTCCCTGCTCCTTGATCTTGCCGCGGTCGAAGAAGCAGACCCGGTCCGACACCTCGCGCGCGAAGCGCATTTCGTGGGTGACGAGCAGCATCGTGAGATCGTGCTCGGCCGCCAGCTTGCCGATGACGTTCAGAACCTCGCCGACAAGCTCCGGGTCGAGCGCCGAGGTCGGCTCGTCGAAGAGCATGATCTTCGGCCGCATGGCGAGCGCGCGCGCAATGCCGACGCGCTGCTGCTGCCCGCCCGACAGCTGGTTCGGGAACTTGTTCGCCTGATCGCTCAGGCCGACGAGCTTCAGGAGCTCCTCGGCCCGCTCGCGCGCCTCCTGCTTCGGACATCCCGAGGACGGCGACCGGCGCCTCCGTGATGTTGCGCAGCACGGTCATGTGCGGAAACAGATTGAACTGCTGAAAGACCATGCCGAGCATCTTCCGCATCTTTCTGAGATGCGGCTCGCCGGCCGGCACCAGCTCGCCGTTCCGGCGCTCGTGCCATAGCGGCTCGCCGCCGACATGGATCACGCCGCCGCTGATCTTCTCCAGCGTCATCAGGATGCGCAGCACCGTCGACTTGCCCGAGCCCGGACGGCCCGATGATCGTCACCTTCTCACCGGGGGCGACGGTGAAGTCGAGCTCGTTGAGGACGGTGAACTCGCCGAATTTCTTGACGACCTTGTCGAAGGTGATGATCGGTTCGCTCATCGCAGCGGCAATCCTGTTTTCGGAAGGCTGTTATCGACGAAGCGCACGATCGCCGAGGCGACCAGCGTCAGGATGAGGTAGAGCCCGCCGACCATGGAAAGCGGCACCAGATAGTCGAACGTCTGGTCGCCGATGATCTTGGCGACGTTGAGCATCTCTAGGACCGTCACCACCGAAAGCACCGGCACGTCCTTCATGATGGAGACCATGTAGTTGCCGAGCGCCGGAACGACGCGCGGAACGGCCTGCGGCAGGACGACATGGGTGAAGGTGTGCGCGCTGGAGAAATCGAGCGCCTTCGCGGCCTCGTGCTGGCCCCTCGGCACCGCCTCGATTCCCGCCCGGTAAACCTCGGCGGTATAGGCGCTGTACTGAACGCCGAGCGCCAGCGCGCCGGTCAGGAAAGCGGGAAGGATGATCCCGTAATCGGCAAGCACGTAGTAGAGGAAGAAGAGCTGCACCAGGAGCGGCGTATCGCGAAAGAACTCGGTGAGCAGATTGGCCGGATAGGAGACGATCTTGAGCGGCACGCCCTTCAGGATGGCGAAGACGAGGCCGAGCACGAGCGCGATGAAGAATCCGACGATCGACGCCTCGATCGTGACGACGAGGCCGACGAGCAGCATCGGCAGGATCGACAAGGCGAAGGCCAGTTCGCCGTGCGCGGTGTCCCAATGAAAGCCGAAGAGCATGGCGTCAGATCCTCACGCCGCGCCATCTGCCGACCGAGCGCTCCAGCAGACGCATCATGCCCGTCAGCACCAGCGCCATGCCGAAATACATCAGGAGGATGATGGAATAGACGGTTGTCGAGTTCCTGCGTAAAATTGCGGATCTGCTCGGCGCGGAATGCGAGATCGCCGAGACTGATCAGCGATGCCAGCGCCGTGTCCTTGAGGTTCTGGACCGCGAGATTTCCGAACGACGGCATCATCTCCGGAATCGCCTGCGGCAGCGCGATACGCCACAGCGCCTGGCGCGGCGTGAAGTTGAGCGCCCTCGCCGCTTCATATTGCGCTGGCCGCACCGCCTGGATGGCGCCGCGCACGACCTCCGCACCGTAGGCGCCGATATTCAGACCGAGCGCCAGAACGCCGGCGGCAACGGGCGGGAGCCTCAGATTGACGCCGATGGCATCGCCGGCGATCGGCAGCGCGAAATAGAGCCAGAAGAGCTGCACCAGCAACGAGGTGCCGCGGAAAATCTCGATATAGACGATCGAAAAGCCCTTGATCGCCCAGTTTGGTGAGAGCTTGCCGATGCCGAAGGCGAACGCGCAGAGCGCGCCGAGGATAGTCGAAAAGACCGTCAGCTCGATGGTGACCCAAGCGCCCTGCATGAGGGGCCGAAGGTATTCAACCCAATGCACCGGTGAAGCACCCCCTTCCACCGCACCACGGGGACGATCGGGCGCCGCCTCGGCGCCCGATCATGTTAGCAAGGTTCAGGCTGCTAGCCCGCGCACAGCTGTTCGGTGGTCTTGGCCATCGAGCCGGCGACGTCCGCGGGAGTGAAGCCGTAATCGGTCAGGATCTTCTTCCACGCTTCGGTCTTCTTGAACTTCACCAGCTCTGCGTTGAAGGCATCGCGAAGGTCCGCCGAGTCGCTGTTGAAGTTGAATCCGCCCCAGCTGCGGACTTCCTTGCCGTCGACGACCGGGTCGACGAAGTCCGTAGCGAGCTCAACCTTGTCGCTCTTGCCCGCAAGCTCGCTCGCCGTCAGGCCGGTCGCCGCATAGGCATCGGCACGCCCGGTCGATACGGTCGAGATGGCGTCGGCGTTGGCGGCGATGGTGACGATATTGGCTTCCGGCACGCCCAGCGACTGCATCATGTTGAGCTGATCGGCGCCGGCCATGATGGCGACCTTCATGCCTGGCTTGGCGAAGTCGGCATACGTGTGGATGCCCTTCGGGTCGCCGGCCGCGACGAGCAGCCCCTCGCCGTATGACGAGTTCGGCTCGGAGTAGACGACCTTCTGACAGCGCTCGGGCCGGATGGCCATCTCCGCGGCGGTCATGTCGAAGCGGTTCGCCTGCAGGCCAGGGATCAGCGAGCTGAAGTTGGTGACCACCCACTGGATATTGTCGGGCTCGATGCCGAGCGCCTTCACGACTTCTCTCGCGACGTCGGGGCCTGCGCCTTTTGCATCGCCGTTCGGATCGACATAGCCGTAAGGAATTTCGTTGGCGACCGCGATGCGGATATAGCCGCGATCCTGCACTTCCTTGAGAGTGACAGCGTTCGCTGCAGTCGCTCCGATCGCAGCCACTGTCACGGCGGCGAAAGCCGTCGCAATGTACCAGGAGCGTTTAGAAGCTGTTCCCATTTTTCGTGTCCTTCCGGATGTCGTTGCGGATCCTGTCGGGGCCGATTTCCGGCCAAGGTTCGAGGGCATCGGCTGAGCGCGGCGGCGCACTCGCGGACTGAAAATGAAGGATGGTTTGGATGGCCTCGCACTTTTAAGCAGGTCATCAAGCGTTGCGGAGACCGACATCGAAGTCGAGGGAGAATATGACTGTTTTTGATCGCCCCGGCAGGAGGATCGGCTATTCGCTCGCGGCAGATTGGAGAGATCGACTTTGTCGGCGAATGGATAGTGTCGTGACGACGACTGGGAAGGTACTGCACATTTTTCCGGCAGCGCAAAGGACGCGTTGCCACCGGATGGGGCGGCTGGCGCGCTCATGATTCCCTTCGCGAAAATTCTTGCAGGCGCGTAACCGAATCGCGAACCGCGTCTTGCGCACTCCGATGCGCGAAGCGGTCGGCTTGAGCCGCCGGCTCGGGTCGACCGTGCTGATCAAGTGCGAGCATCAGCAGATCACCGGCAGCTTCAAGCTCCGCGGCGCGACCAACGCCATCCTATCGCTTCCCGATGCGGCAAGAGACGCCGGAGTCGTCGCCGCCTCAACCGGGAACCACGGACGCGCCGTCGCGCATGCGAGCCGCGCCGCCGGCATCAAGGCGATCGTCTGCATGTCGACGCTCGTGCCGCAGAACAAGCTCCGCGCCGTTGAGGCGCTCGGCGCCGAGATCCGCATCGCCGGAAAGAGCCAGGACGACGCGCAGCGCGAGGTTGACCGGCTGGTGCGAGAGCAGGGCATGACCGACATCTCTCCGTTCGACGACGACGCGGTCATCGCGGGACAGGGAACGCTTGGGCTTGAGATCATGGAGGACGCGCCGGACCTCGACGCGATTCTCGTGCCGCTGTCCGGCGGCGGACTCATCTCGGGCGTTGCGCTGGCGGTGAAGACGCTCAACCCGAAAACCCGCGTCATCGGCATCACCATGGAGCGCGGTGCCGCGATGGTTGCGAGCCTCGCGGCGGGCCACCCCGTCGACGTGGAGGAGGAAGAGAGCCTGGCGGACTCGCTTGGCGGCGGCATCGGCCTCCAGAACCGGCACACCTTCGAGATGGTCCGCAATCTGGTCGACGAGTGCGTGCTCGTCAGCGAAGAGGAGATCGCGGCGGGCATTCGTCTTGCCTACGAAGAGGAAGGCGAAGTCATCGAGGGAGGCGCCGCCGTCGGCATCGCGGCGCTCCTCGCCGGCAAGGTGAAGTTGCACGGCACGACGGCGCTCGTGCTCTCCGGCAAGAACATCGCACCGGAACTGCATCGCAGCATCGTCTGCGCCGATGCCGCGCACAGGGACGGCTAGGCGCCATGCCGGAGATGACGATCCTGACGGAAGCTGACCTTCGGCAACTTGTGCCGCTCGATGCCGATGCCGTCGCGGTCGTCGAGAACGCGTTCCGCGCGCTCGCTACCGAAGCCGTCGTCATGCCGCCGATCCTTCGGCTCGACATCAAGGACGCCAACGGCGAGGTCGACGTGAAGACGGCCTATGTGCCGGGGCTCGACGGATTCGCGATCAAGATCAGCCCGGGCTTCTTCGACAATCCGAAGCTCGGACTGCCGAGCGTCAACGGGCTGATGATCTATCTCAGCGCCAGGACCGGGCTGGTGGAGGCGTTGCTTCTCGACAACGGTTACCTGACCGACGTGCGCACGGCCGCTGCCGGCGCGGTAGCCGCAAAGCATCTCGCGCGCGAGGACGCCGCAATCGCCGCGATCCTTGGCGGAGGCGTGCAGGCGCGCCTGCAACTTGAAGCGCTGGCGCTGGTGCGCCCGATCCGCGAGGCGCGCATCTGGGCCCGCCGCCCGGACGCGGCTGAGAAGCTTGCCTCTGAAATCAGGGAGGCTCTTGCGATGGAGGTTTCAGTCGCAAGTGAACCCATGGAAGCCGTGCGCGGAGCCGACGTGATCGTCACCACGACGCCGGCAACGGCGCCCATCCTCAAGGCGGAATGGCTGTCTGCCGGCCAGCACGTGACCGCCATGGGCTCCGACGCGGAGCACAAGAACGAGATCGATCCGGCGGCGATCGCGCGCGCCGTCTATGTCGCCGACAGCCTCGCGCAGACCCGCCGGCTCGGCGAATTGCACCACGCATTGGTGGCCGGCGCGGTGTCCCCGGAATCCGTATTTGCCGAGATCGGCCAGGTCATCGCCGGCGCCGCTCCGGGGCGACGTTCCCCGGAAGACCTGACGATCTGCGACCTGACCGGCACCGGCGTTCAGGACACCGCGATCGCGACGCTCGCCGTCGCGCGCGCCAAGGCGGCGAAAGCCGGAACCTCGCTCCACACATGAGGATCAGATGCCCAACGTTGCCCTGAATTTCAGCCGAGAGGAATACGACGCCCGCGTTGCGAAGACGCGCGCGGCGATGGCGGACCGCGGCATCGACACGCTCATCGTCTCCGACCCGTCGAACATGGCGTGGCTGACCGGCTATGACGGCTGGTCGTTCTACGTCCACCAGGCCGTCGTCGTGCCGCCCGACGGCGAGCCGATCTGGTTCGGCCGCAGCCAGGATGCGCAGGGAGCGCTGCGCACCTGCTGGATCGGCGAGGATCGGATCGTCGGCTACCCCGACATCTATGTGCAGTCGACCGAGCGGCACCCGATGCAGGTGCTGGCCGCGACGCTGAGCGATCGCGGTTCGGGCACCGGCACGATCGGCGTCGAGATGGACAATTACTGGTTCTCCGCCGCCGCCTTCGCCACGCTGCAGCGGGATTTGCCCAACGCGCGGTTCAAGGACGCGACAGGCCTCGTCAATTGGCAGCGCGCGGTGAAGAGCGCGCAGGAGCTCGCCTACATGCGCATTGCCGGGCAGATCGTCTCCGCCATGCACCGGCGCATCGCCGAGATCGTCGAGCCGGGCATGCGCAAATGCGATCTCGTCGCCGAGATCACCAGTACCGGCATTCGCGGAACGAAAGACCATGGCGGCGACTATCCAGCCATCGTGCCGCTCGTGCCGTCGGGGTCGGATGCCGCCGCGCCGCACCTCACCTGGGACGACAAGCCGCTGAAGCGCGGCGAGGGAACGTTCTTCGAGATCGCCGGCTGCTACAAACGCTATCATTGCCCGCTGTCGCGCACCGTCTTCCTCGGCCGGCCGACGCAGACGTTTCTCGATGCCGAGAAGGCGGTGCTGGAGGGGATGGAGGCCGGGCTCGCAGCGGCGCGGCCGGGCAATGCCTGCGAAGACATCGCCAACGCCTTCTTCGCGGTGCTCAAGCGCTACGGCATCGTCAAGGACAACCGCACCGGTTATCCGATCGGGCTTTCCTATCCGCCCGACTGGGGCGAGCGGACGATGAGCCTTCGCCCCGGCGACCGCACCGAATTGAAGCGCGGTATGACGTTCCACTTCATGACCGGATTGTGGATGCAGGACTGGGGCATGGAGATCACCGAGTCGATCGCCATCACCGACGGCGCGCCGGAGCTCCTGGCCGACGTTCCCCGCCGGCTTCTCGTCAAGGAATAGGGACGAGGCCATGGACGGCAGCGCGCTGAGGGATTCGCCGATCGTCGCCACGATCGACTTCGACGCCGAAGGCGTGAACCACGGCTTCCTCCGGTTGCCCTACAGCCGCGACGATTCCGCCTGGGGGTCGGTGATGATCCCGATCACGGTGATCCGCAACGGCACCGGCCCCACTGCCGTGCTGACCGGCGGAAATCACGGCGACGAGTACGAGGGGCCGCTGGCTCTGCTCGAGCTCGCCAACACCCTGACGCCGGACAAGGTCAGCGGCCGCATCATCATCGTGCCGGAGATGAATTATCCGGCGTTCCGTGCCGGCACGCGCACCTCCCCGATCGACGGCGGCAATCTCAACCGGTCGTTTCCCGGGCGGCCCGACGGAACGGTGACGCAGAAGATCGCGGACTATTTCGAGCGCGTGCTCCTGCCGCTCGCGGACTGCGTGCTCGACTTTCATTCCGGCGGCCGCACGCTCGATTTTCTTCCCTTCGCCGCCGCGCACATTCTGCCGGACAAGATGCTGGAGGATCGCTGCTTTGCGGCGGTGAAGGCATTCGGCGCGCCCTATTCGATGCGCATGCTCGAAATCGATGCGGTCGGCATGTACGACACCGCCGCCGAGACGCTCGGCCGCGTCTTCGTCACCACTGAGCTTGGCGGCGGCGGCACCAGCACGCCGCGCACCATGGACATCGCACGGCGAGGCCTGAACAATTTTCTGAAGCATTGCGGCGTGCTCGCCGGCGAGGTGACGCCGAGCGCCACCACCTGGCTCGACATGCCTTCGGGCGATTGCTTCGTCTTCTCCGAGCACGACGGCGTGATGGAGATTCTGATCGAGCTCGGCGGCGAGGTGAAGCGCGGCCAGCCGGTGTCGCGCGTCTACCCGGTCGGCAAGACCGGCATTCGCCCCAACGAGTACGTCGCCAAGATGGATGGACTGCTGGTCGCCCGGCATTTCCCCGGGCTGGTCAAGGCCGGCGATTGCGTCGCCGTCATCGCCGTCGTGGTCGAAGCGCCCTGACGGGCGCCGCAGACAAAGCCTCAAGCGTTGCGCTTTTCCAGATAGGCCACGAGCCGCACCATCGGCCAGAGGATGATCAGGTAGATCGCCGCGGCAGCGATGAGCGGACTGGGGTTCGCCATCATCGCCTGCGCATCCGTCGCCTGTTTCAACAGGTCGGGCATGGCGACGAAGGAGGCCAGCGACGTGTCCTTGACGATGGAAATGCAGTTGCTGGTCTGCGGCGGCGTGGCGATGCGGATCGCCTGCGGAACGATGACCTTCACCAGCGTCACCCAGAACGGCAAGCCGAGCGTTCGCGCCGCCTCGAACTGGCCAAGCGGGATGCTGATGATCCCGGCGCGAAACACTTCCGCCGTGAACGCCGCGAGCACGATCGACAGCGCCAGCGTGGCGGAAGTGAAGGAATCGAGCCTGATCCCGACGAAGGGCAGCGCATAGTAGATGACGATGAGCACGACCAGCACCGGCAGGGCGCGGAAGACATCGATGAAGCCGGTGGCAAGCAAACGCACGGGCCTGGGCCCGTAGAGCCGGGCAATGCAGATCAGGATGCCTGCAACCGTCCCGATCGCGATCGCCACAATCGCCAGTTCGATGGTGTTGATGAGGCCGCGCCCGAGCATGGGCAGGGCCCGCAACATGACGTGGCCGTTCAGGAAAGTGTCTATCAGATCCTGCACGACGGTCTCCCGCTGAAGCGAGCGGCGCCAGCGCCGCACCTTGCGAACAATGCCATCTTCATTGAAAAGGGAGCAACGGCGGCGGCCGTTGCTCCCTTCTTTAAGCCCGGATCGGCGCTTATTGCGCCATCGGGAGATCGAGCATCATCACCGTGGAAGTGCTCGGATCGGCATCGACGCCGAGCCATTTCTTGTAGATCGCGGCGAGCGTGCCGTCCTTCTTCATGGCCGTGATCGCATCGTTGACGCGCTGCAGGTTGGGCGAATCCTTCTTCATCATGATGCCGTAGCGGTCGCCCGTCTTGATGCGCTCGACGACATGCATCTTCGGCATCTGAAGGAAGGCGAATTGCAGGCCGGCAATGTCGCTGACCGCGCCACCGACGCGCCCGTTCTGCGTGTCGAGCAGCAGGTCCTGCTGGGCGTTGTAGCCCTTCACCTCGGTGAACCCGTATTTTTCCATGTTCTCCTTGGCCCAGGTCTCGCCGGTCGATGTGGAGAGAACGCCGACGGGCTTACCCTTCATGTCGGCAAGGCCGTTCACGCCGGAATCGACCGCGCTGGCGAGCGCCATGTCGCTGTCGTAGTAGCCCTGGGTGAAGGACTGGCTCTGCAGCCGCTCGTTGGTGATGGTGATCGAGGAGATCGCCATGTCGATGCGGCCGGAGCTGGTCGCCGCGAAAAGCGCCTGGAAGCCGAGGTCCTGGATATGGATGTCGGCGCCGATGCGCTTGCCGATCTCGTTGACGAGATCGACCTCGAAGCCCTCGAAGCTTCCGTCTTCCTTCTTGTTCTCCCACGGCGGGTTCGCCGGATAAGCGCCGACCTCGAGCGTCTCGGCATAGGCGGGCAGAGCAGGCGCCAGCCCGGCGAGCGCCGACGCGGCGACAAACGCCAGTGCAACAAACTTCGCTTTCATTCCCCTTCTCCCTGTTTTCCCTCGGATACCGCAAGCTTTCCAGGAGCTTCCCACCGAACGGCACTTCATTTCAAGCTTGAAATTTCTCCGGCCGGGCGCAAGAACCGGGCTCCGTTGCAACGTGAAAACCGATCAGGACCCTGCACCGATGGCCCCCCAGACGACGACGCCTGCCAGAGCCAACACCATCGGGACGGCAGCGTTTCCGATCGAAGAGACACGCGCGCAGTTCCCTGCGTTGCAACCCGACCGCGCAGGCTCCTTCATCTTCTTCGACAACGCCGCTGGAGCGCAGATCCCGCAGAGCGTTCTCGACGCGATCAACGAGCATCTCCTCGACCACAACGTCCAGCGCGGCGGGCGCTACGAGAAAAGCCGCCGCGTCGATCAGGCCGTCGCCGACGCCCGCGAGAGCGTCGCGCTCCTGATCAATGCCGCGAACCCGGCAGAAGTCTGCTTCGGCATGAACGCCACCTCGTTCATCCGCATGGTGAGCCTTGCGATCGGCCAGACGCTCGGGCCGAGCAGGGACGAGATCGTCGTCACCGACATCGACCACGACGCCAATATCGCGACGTGGCTGCAGCTCGAAAAGGCCGGCGCGAAATTCAAATGGTGGCGGATGCGTGAGGACGGGACGCTTCATCCCGACGATCTGAAGCCGCTTCTTTCCGACAAGACCCGCATTGTCGCCTGCACCAAGACGGCGCATTCGCTCGGCACGATCGTCGACGTCGCGACGGCCGCCAAGCTCGCGCACGACGTTGGCGCAGAGATCTTCATCGACTGCGTCCACTACGGGCCGCACGGCCTGATCGACGTGCAGGCGTGGGATTGCGACTATCTCGTCTGCTCCGGCTACAAGACCTTCGCGCCGCACATGGGTTTCCTCTGGGGAAAATACGACGCGCTGAAGCGGCTGCCGACCTTCCGCGAGGACTTCATCCCCGACGAGCCGCCCTACAAGATCGAAGCCGGCACCTTCATCTACGAGAACGTCTCCGGCATGAGCGCCGCGGTCCGCTATCTGGAGAGCATCGGGCGCATGGTCGCCCCCGGCAAAAGCAACGCGCGGCGGCAGGATATCGTCGCCGCGATGGGTGCGATCCGCGGCTACGAACAGGTTCTCGCCGGCGCGATGATCGACGTCCTGAAGGCGAACGGCGCCACAATCTACGGGATCAGCGACGCGGACCGGCTCGACGGCCGCGTGCCGACGATCTGCTTCAATATTCCGGGGCACACGCCGCAGGCGCTCGCCGACGCGATGGACGCGGTCGGCATCGGCATTCGCGACGGCCACATGTATGCGCCGCGGCTGATGAAGCGGCTGAACCTGCCGATGGAGACCGGGTGCGTCCGCGTCTCACTCGTCCACTACAACACACTGGAAGAAGTCGCGCGCTTCGGGAAAGAGCTCGCAACGATCGTCGATAACTGAACTCAGTCGCTGCTGAGCGCCGCTGCAATGCGACGACAGGCTTCCGCGATGTCCGCCGTCTCGCGGCAGATGCACATGCGCATGAAGCTCTTCGACGCTTGCCCGAAGAGCCAGCCGGGTGCGAGCCCGACATGCGCCTCCTGGAGGATATGCGTGCAGGCCGCGGTCGAATCCGCCTCCCCGGCGAGCGCGAGCATGACGTACATCCCCGCTTTGGGCTTCGTCGGCAGCACGATCTTGTTGTGGCCGGAGAGCGCCGCGTAGGCGGCATCGACGCCCGCACGGCAGCGTTCCCGCACCTCTTTCACGAATGGCTCGCCGTTCACGATCGCCGCGCGGGCCCCGGCCTGGATGAACGCCGCCGTGCCGCTGTTCACGTATTGCGTCATGGCGGCGAGCGGCTTCGCGACCGACGGCGGATGCGTCAGCCAGCCGATGCGCCAACCGGTCATCGCCCACGCCTTGGAGAACCCATTGACGCTGAGCACCAGGTCCTCCGGCTCCGCGAGCTGCAGCACCGACGGCGCCGCCTCGGCGTTGTAGGCGAGCCGGTTGTAGAGCTCGTCGCTGATGATCCAGATGCCGGTGCGGCGGCTGAAGTCGATCAGAGCCTGCAATTCATCGCGGCTCGCCGTCCAGCCGAGCGGATTGGACGGCGTGGAGAACATGATCGCCCGCGTGCGGGCGTCGCAGGCCGCGAAGAGCTTGTCGAGGTCGAGTTTCCAGTCGCCGTTCTCGAAATCGAGGGCTATCGCGCGCGGCTCGCCCCCTGCGATCTGGATCGCCTGCCGGATATTCGGCCATTGCGGCTCGACATAGACCACGTTCGTGCCGCCATCGACGATGAGATCGAGCGCCAGGAAGACGGCCTGCATGCCGCTCGGCGTGATCGTCGAGCGAAGCACCGGGATGTCCCTCCTGTGCAGCTTCGTGAGATAGGCGGAGAGCGCCTCCGTCAGCGCCGGAAGGCCGCGCATGTCCGGGACGTAGAACGTATCCCCGGCGTCGAGCGACGCCTTGGCCGCTTCGCGGATGAATTCCGGCGTGACGAGGTCGCCCTCTCCGTACCAGAGCGTGATGACGTCGGGGATGGATTTGGCGCGAACCGCCAGCTCCGCGATGTTCTCCGTCTGCAGATCCATGATCTGCGGACGGATGTGCTGATAGGCGGTCCGGGGCGCGGTGAGGTCGAGCGTGGGCATCGGCGCGAGATTCCACGGAACACGAAATTCTTCAAGCTTGAAGAATTTCGGCATTCGCGCTTCCTTGCCTGTCGCCAGTGGCAATCACCGGTGAGGAAACAACGTGGCTTCAACTGAAGAACGCGGCCCCCCGAGCAATCCGCTCAGGGACCCGGACGGCTTCAAGCTCGGCATATTCTCCACCAACGCCGATGGCGGATTGGCGCTAACCACCGTCGCGGAACGCTGGAAGGCGACGTGGCCGGACAACGTCGCGGCGGCGAGGATCGCAGACGAGGGCGGCTTCGATTTCTTCCTGCCGATAGCGCGCTGGGCCGGCTTCGGCGGTGAGACGAATGCGCGCGAATGGTCGTTCGAGACCTTCACCTGGGCCGCCGGGCTCGCCGCGCTGACTAGGCGCATGGCGATCTTCTCCACCGTCCACGTGCCGCTGGTGCATCCGATCTACGCGGCGAAGGCGCTGGCGACGGTCGATCACATCGCGAACGGCCGCGCCGGACTCAACATCGTCTGCGGCTGGAACCCGAAGGAATTCGCCATGTTCGGCACGACGCCGGACGATCGCGCCTACGAGCGCGCGGCGGAATGGATCACTATCGTCGAACGCGCTTATGGCTCGGATGAGCCGTTCGATTTCGACGGCGATTATTACAAGCTGAAGGGCGTCGTCTCGAAGCCGGCGAGCATCCAGTCGCCGCGCCCTCTCACCATGAACGCGGCCTTCGGCGGCCCCGGCCGCGACTTCGCGTCGCGCCATTGCGATTTCCTGTTCTCGACATTCACCGACATCGCCGACGGCCGTCGCCACCTCGCTGACATTTCTTCACGCGCCAAGGCCGCCGGGCGCGATGTCGGGGCCTATACGGTCGGCCATGTCGTCTGCCGGGAAACGCAGGCGGAAGCCGAAGACGCCTACGACCGCTACGCGCTCCGCGAAGCCGACCAGGGCGCCGTCGACAATCACATGGCCGGCAAGAAGCAGTTCTCCGCTTCGCACGACGAACGCGCCTATATCGAATACCGCCAGCGCTTCGCCGGCGGCGCGGGCACCTATCCGCTCATCGGCACGCCACAGAAGATCGCAGGCGAGATCGCGGAGATCGCGGCTGAAGGCTGGTCGGGTGCAGCACTGTCCTTCCTGAACTACACCGAAGAGATGCCGTTCTTTATCGCGCGGGTGTTTCCCCTCCTGCGCGAGGCGGGTCTGCGATAGCGATTGGAGAGGTTTTCCATGTTCGATCCCGCCGCGCCGACCCTAAAGAAGCGCCTCCTGAGCGGCGACCCGCTCGGCGTCTTCTGGCTGGCGCTGGGCAGCGTAACGATGGTCGAGGCAGCGGTCGCGGCCGGGGCCGAGGCCATCGTCATCGACATGCAGCACGGCCTCTTCGACCGCACGGCGCTCGAAGCCGCGATCGCGGTGGTGCCGCCGAAGGTGCCCTGCCTCGTGCGCGTCGAGGACGACAGCGCCGCGGCGATCGGGCGAGCGCTCGATGCCGGCGCCGAAGGCGTCATCGTCCCGCTGGTGGAGACCGGAAAGCAGGCCGCGCGGGCTGTGTCGGCGGCGCACTTCCCGCCCAAAGGCCATCGCTCCGGAGGCGGTATCAGACCTTTGCGCCAGGCCGGTTACATGACCGGCGCTTCCGAAGCCATCGTCGTCGGGCTGATGATCGAGACCCGGGCCGGGCTGACCAACGCCGCCGCCATCGCCGCGACGAAGAACGCGGACTTCGTCTTCATCGGAACCGGCGATCTCGCCCTTTCGCTCGGCACGCAGCCGGGCGGCCCGGCGCATTCGAAGGCCTGCAAAGCGATCCTTCGCGCCTGCCGCAAGGCCGGCACACCCTGCGGCACCTTCACGATGACGGCGGAAGCAGCGGCGGCGCGCACGGCGGAGGGCTTTTGGATGACGGTCGTCGCCAACGACGTATCGGCGGTGGGCGGTGCGTTTTCGGTTGCCGCTGCCGCCTTCAAGAAGGCTCGCGGCAAGACGTAGGCGCTAGTCCAGTCGCCGCGTCGCGGCGAGCACGGAGCCTTTCAGGTCGCCGAGCCGCGACCAGAGCGCCTGCTGCTCGGCCTCGCCCAAACCGGCGAGGAGCTCCGCGATCCACTCCGCATGCGCCGCCGCCATCTCCGCGAAAACCCGCCGGCCTTTCTCGGTCATGCGCACGCGCACGGCGCGCCGGTCGGCTTCGAAGACATTTCGCTCGATCAGGCCGGACTCCACGAGGCGCTCCACGAGACCGGTGACGTTGCCGTTCGAGACCATCATACGGCGCGACAGGTCGCCGAGGAGAAGGCCGTCCTCGACCCGATCAAGCTGCGCAAGAAGGTCGAAGCGCGGCAGCGTGGTGGCGAAGCGTTCGCGCAGCCGCTGGCGTATCTCCACCTCGATCAGGTTGGCGGTCGCGAGCATTCGGAGCCAGAGCCTGAGCTCCATCACATGGTCCTGCGGCCGTTCGGACACCTTTGATTCGGCGTCGACATGATCGTCGAAGCTGAGTCGGGGGGATGCGGCGGCGGACTTGCTCACGGACGGATCGCTCTACTTGAAGCCGGCGGCGCACCGGGCACCGCGACTATTTTATGTCTAAACAAACCCGGTGTGGCGGACAAGCAGCAGGTCATCGTCGCGGCGCCCATCAACCGGCCGCCAACCAGCCGGGATCGACCTCCGGCAGCGGGATCGCCGCCTTAAGCTCCGCGGTGTAGGGATTCTCCGGCGCCTCGAAGAGCGCAGCCGTCGGGCGGTTCTCGAGGATTTCGCCGCCACGCATGACGATCACCCGGTCGCAAAGCCGGCGCACCACCGAAAGATCGTGGCTGATGAAGGCGACCGTCATCCGAAGCTCCATGCGCAATTGCTCCAGCAACGCGAGAATCTGCGCCTTGGACGAGACATCGAGGCCGGAGACGATCTCATCGGCGAGCACGAAGCGCGGCTTCAGCGCGACGGCGCGCGCGATTCCAACCCGCTGACGCTGTCCGCCCGAAAGCTCATGCGGATACCGCCGGGCGAAACTCACCGGGAGGCCGACCGTTTCGAGCGCCCCGGCGGCAAGCTTTCGCGCTTCGCGCGAATTGTCGGCAAGGCCATGGAGAAGCAGCGGACGCGCGATGATCGATTCGATCGAGAGGCGCGGATTGAGCGACGAAAGCGGATCCTGAAAGACCACCTGCATATCGCGGCGCAGCGGCCGAAGCGCGTCCTCGCGAAGACGCGTGATGTCCTGGCCAGCGAAGCGGATTGCGCCGCCCGCCGGTGTGATCAGCCGCACGAGCGTGCGTCCGAGCGTAGTCTTTCCCGAGCCGGATTCGCCGACGATCCCGACGACGGTCCCCTCTTCGATCTCAAAGTCGAGCCCGTGCAGGATCTCCACCATCGGCCGGCGGCCGAAGAGATTCCTCCGCTTCGGGTCGGGAAGTGCGACCCGCAGGTCACGGACTGAGAAGAGCGGCTCGCTCATCCGCGCGCCTCGCTTGCCCATTCGGCATCGGCCGCAGCAATCTCGCGCCAGGTCGCGTCGATGACCTCGGAGGGAACGGGCAGCAGGGACTCGTCCGGGCGGTCGTAGCGCGGCGTCGCGGCGATGAGCGCGGCGCTATAGGGATGACGCGGCGCGGAAAAGAGGCTCGCCACGTCGGTGTCCTCCACCACGCGGCCGCCGAAGAGGACCGTGACGTTCTGGCAGATCTTGGCGACGACGCCGAGATCGTGCGTGACGAAAAGAAGCGCCGTGCCGTGGCGCGCCTGCATCTCCGCGATGAGGCGGAGGATCTGCTTCTGCACCGTCACGTCGAGCGCCGTCGTCGGTTCGTCCGCCACGATGAGCTTCGGCTCCGCCGCGAAGGCGGAGGCGATCAGCACGCGCTGCCGCATGCCGCCCGAAAGCTGATGCGGATAGCTGGCGAGCACGCGCTCCGGGTCGTTGATGTGCACTTCCGTTAGAAGCCCGAGCGCACGCTCGCGCGCCTCCTTCGCCGAAAGGCCGAGAATCGCAGTCAGGCGATCGGTGATCTGGGTATCGATCCGGCGCACCGGATTGAACGCAGTCAGCGGGTCCTGCGGGATGAATGCTGAGGTCTGCGCGATCAGCCGGCGGCGCTGCCGCTCTCCCATGGCGAGAAGGTCCTGCCCGACGAGCGTGACCGTTCCGCCGGCAACGGCGACAGCATGCGGAAGAATGTCGAAGACCGTCTTGCCGACCATGGTTTTGCCGGCGCCGCTCTCGCCGACGAGGCCCCTCACCTCGCCGGGCTGCACGGCAAGGCTGACGCTGCGCAGGAGGCGCTTCGCCCGCTGGTGCCGCAGCACAATCGACAGGTCGCTGATCGCAAGGTAGGGGTCGCCGCTCATTGCAGCACCGGATCGAAGCGGTCTTTCAGCCCCTCGCCGAACTGCCCGAACGCGAGCACCGTCAGGAACAGCACGATCAGCGGAAACACCAGAACCCACCAGGCGAAATGGATGATGGTGCGGCCTTCCGCGATCATGCCGCCCCAGGTCGGGGCGTCGGTGGAGATCGAGAGGTTCACGAAGGAGAGGATCGCCTCCACGATCACCGCGATCCCCATTTCCAGCGACAGGAGCGCGACGATGGTCGGCAGCACGTTCGGCAGCACTTCCTTGACGAGGATCGTCAGCTCCGGAAAGCCGGCGATGCGGGCGCTGTCGAGATAGTCCATACGACTTTGGCCGAGCGTCTCGCCGCGCACGACGCGACAGAAGCGTATCCAGTCGATCGCCACGATGGCGATGATCACCGAGCGCAGCCCGGTGCCGAGCACTGCCACGAGCAGGATGGCGAAAAGAACCGGCGGGAAAGCCATCCAGATATCGACGATCCGCGACACGATTTGATCGATGAACCCACGGAAATAGCCGGCGAGAAGCCCGAAGACCGAGCCGATGATGCAGGCCAGCGGCGCGGCGACGAAGGCGACGATCAGCGCGATGCGGCTTCCGTAGATGATGCGCGAGAGCACGTCGCGGCCGAGGTCATCGGTGCCGAGGAGGTAGGCGGGATCGGACCCCGCCAGCCAGGCCGGAGGAAGACGGCCGCTCAACAAATCCTGCGCCAGCGGATCGTGCGGCGCGATGAGCGGTGCGAAAAGCGCGCACGCGACGACGACCGCGAGCCAGGAGCCGGCGAGGATCAGGCGCCACGAGCGAGCGCGCCGTCGCACGAAAACCGCCTCAGCCATGGCGGAGCCGCGGATTGAGCAGCGCGTAGAGAAGATCGACCGCCAGATTGATCGCCACGAAGAGGACGGCGAAGAGGAGCACGATCCCCTGGATCAGCGGCAGGTCGCGGTTGATGACCGCGTCGATCGCGAGGTTGCCGAGCCCCTCATAGGAGAAGATCCGCTCAACGATCACCGTTCCGCCGATGAGGAAGGTGAGCTGCACGCCGGTCAGCGTCAGCGTCGGCAGCAGCGCGTTTCGCATCGCGTCGTGGAGGATGACGCGGCTCTCGGAAAATCCCTTGGTGCGGGCCAGCATCACGTAGTCGAGGTTCATCGTCTCCTTCAGCGCCGACTTCAGGAGCTGCGCGATCACCGCCGCCAGCGGCAGGGCCAGCGCCAACGCAGGCATCAGCATGTGCGCAAGAAGATCGGCGGTGATGTCGAGACGCAGCCGAAGCACGCTTTCAACGAGATAGAACTGGCTGACGAAAGGGAGATCGAGCGACGGCGTCACCCGCCCGGAAATCTCGAAGATCGGAATCGCCACCCCGAACGCCAGGATCAGCGCCAGGCTCCACAGGAAATCCGGCACCGAGAGCGCGATCCCGCTCACCACGTCGACGCCGGTTTCGAGCGGCGTCTCGCGCCAGCGCGTCGCGACGAACGCCAGCGAGACGCCGAGAACGTTAGCGATGAGGAGCGCGAGCGCGCACAGCTCGAGCGTCGCCGGCAGCCGCCCCAGAACGATCGAGAGCACGTTCTGGCGCAGCGAGATCGAAGTGCCGAAGTCGCCATGCAGCACGTTGCCGAGCCAGATGATGAACTGCTCGAAGATGGAGCGGTCGAGGCCGTAGAAAGCGCGCAGCCGGTCGATATCCGCCGGCGACGCGCCGGGCGGCAGCATCATGGAGATCGGATCGCCAGGCGCGACGCGGATCACGATGAAGACGATCACCGCCACGCCGAAAAGCGTGATCAGCGTGGTCAGGCTTCGGGTGAGAAGAGCCCGCAGCGCGGTCATGCAGCGTTGAGCGAGGGCACAGCCCTCCGAGATTTGTCATCCCGGAAGCGCCGCGAGAGCGGCGCTGTCCGGGACCCATGCGCACGGGTCGGCAGATGCAGGCGGAACGGTCGGCGACTCACTCGGCGCGCTCCGGAGTTCATGGGTCCCGGTTTTGCCCTTCGGGCAAACCGGGATGACAAACACACGGGTTGGTGCTTACCCCGCCGGCTTCATCAGGTAGGGAAGCACGGCGCCGGATGCGTGCGGCGTGACCTCAACCTTGTCGGAGAAGACGATCGGCTGCACGTATTGGAGGAGCGGGATCACCTCGCCCTCCTCGGCGATGTGCTTGTCCACGGCCTTATAGCCGGCAATGCGCTTCGCCTCGTCCGGCTCGCCCCAGAGCGGCCCGATCATGTCGATCATGTCCTGGCCGTCCCACACGGAGTGCGGCGAAGGGCCGAACATCGCGAAGCCGGTGGAAGTCGACGGATCGCCGATCGAGTTGCCCCAGTTGTAGAAGGCGGCGGGCGCCAGCTGGTCGGCGGCTCTCAGCTCGTAGTGCTTGGCGATCTCGTAGACCTCGATCTCCGCCTCGATCCCGACCTTGCGCCACATGCCGACGATCGCCTGGATCATCTCATAGTCCTTCGGCTTGAAGCCGCGCGTGGTCTGGATCTTGAATTTGACCGGGTTGTCGACCGAATAGCCGCTCGCCTTCAGGAGCTCCACCGCCTTGGCGGGATCGTAGGGCACCTTGATGGAGGGATCGTAGGCCTCGTATTCGGGGGTCTGCAGCGTATCGATCTTGATCCCGTAGCCGCCGAGCAGCCTGTCGATCAGAAGCTGCTTGTCGATCGAGTAGATCGCCGCCAGCCGGACGTTCTTGTCGGTCATCGGCGGGACATCGTTGATGAAGATCATGCCGATGTCGGAGACCGGCGTCGCCACGCCCTTCAGGCCCGGCTTCGCCTTCAGCCGGTCGAACTCGTCATAGGGAATGTCGAACGCCACCTGGCTCTTGCCGGAATCGATCTCCGCGACGCGGCTCGTCGCGTCGGGCACGAACTTGATGATGACGGACTTGTAGGCCGCCGGCCCGCCCCAATAGCTCTCGTGCGCTGCAAGCTTGAGGAAGGCGTTCTGCTCGAACTGCACGACCTTGTAGGGGCCCGATCCGATCGGCGCCTTCTCGAAGCCCTCCGGTCCGACCTTCTCGTAATAGGCCTTCGGCAGAACGTAGCCGGTGAGGAAGCCCATCCACTTGAAGATCGTCGGCTCGAACGATTTCACGTCGGCCGTGACGGTGTTCCCGTCGATTGCGAAGTTACCGATCTTCCCCCAGACGAACTGGATCGGATTGCCGGTCTTCTCGTCACCGGCGCGCTCCAGCGACCAGGCGACATCTTCCGGCGTCACCGGCGAGCCGTCGTGCCACGTGGCGCCTTCGCGCACCTTCATCACGATCTTCGAGCGGTCGTCGTTCCAGCCCCATTCGGTCAGAAGGCCGGGGATGAGCTTCAGGTCGGGAGCCTGCGCGATGTACTGGTCGAAGATCGACTGATAGATGCCCTGAATGGTCGGGTTGACCGCCGAGGGGCCGACCGTCGGATCGAAGGCCGGAAGATTGACGTTGTAGGCGATCGTCAGCTCGTCGCCTTCGGCGAAAGCGCGGAACGGCACGCCGCTGGCGGTGAGGAATGCGGCGCCCGCGGCGCCCTGCTTCATCAGATCCCGTCTCGTGATCAGCATTCCCCTCTCCCTCATTTGCCCGGCTTTCGCCGGCCTGGCACCCCGATATTTGAAGCTTAGAGATTTGCAGGATGATGGGTCAAGCGGATCGCGCGATCCCACTTCAGCGCGCCAGCGTCTTCGCCAGCATGTAGCCCGAGCCCGCGCCCGTTCCCGCTCCCGGCCAGGTGGACGCGCCGATGAGGTAGAGGTCGCGAACCGGCGTGCGCCAGTCCGCCCAGCCGCGGATCGGGCGGTAGAAGAAGTTCTGCGACAGGTGGTGGCTTCCGGCGAGATTGTCGCCGCCGACGAGGTTCGGGTTGCGGCGTTCGAGGTCGGCCGGGGTCTCGACCGTGCGCGCCAAAATCTTGGCCCGCGTGCCGGGCGCGTAGCGCTCGATGATTTCGACCACGCGATCGGCATAGGCCTCCTTCGCGCCCTCCCAATCGCGCGCGGGGATCGAGCCGGCCGCGTCGCCGCGTATCTCTGCGGGAACCACCCGTACCTGCACCCAAAGGACATGCTTGCCCTCCGGCGCGCGCGAGGGGTCGACCGCCGTCGGCTGCCCGACGACGAGAACCGGCTCCGCCGGAAGCAGCCCCGCCACCGCGTCCGAATAGGCGCGCGACATCATGTCGAGGTCGGGGGCGAGATGCACATAGGCGAAGCGCTTCAGCTCTTCGCCCGCCGTCCAGTCCGGCAGGCCCGCCATGGCGAGGTGCACCATCATCGTGCCTGGGCCGTAGCGGAATTTCCGTGCGCCGCCGTCATAGCCGGCATTACCCGAGCCACCGGTGAGCAGTCTCCTGACCAGCGCCGTCGGCGTCACTCCGGCGATGACCGCACGCTTCGCCGTGATCAGTTCACCGTCGGCAAGCCGCACGCCAACGGCGCGGCCATCCTTTCGCACGATCTCTTCGACGTCCGCGTTGAGCCGAACCTCGCCGCCGAGCGCGGAAAGGCGCGCGACCATCGCTTTGATCATGGTGTCCGCGCCGCCCGCGCCGATCACCATGCCGAACGCCTGGTTCGCCATGCTTTCGAGATAAGGGAACAGCGCACCACCCGCGATGTCGGGCGAGAAGTCGAGATGCATGCCCCAGGCGGCCATCGCCGCGCGGATTTCCGGCGAGACGAAATTCCGTTCGAGGAACTCGCGCGGCGAGGAGAGGATCAGCCGCGCCGTCTCCATGAGCCAGCCGAATCCCTTGGCCCGCCACATCTTCCAGAGGACCGGAGCCAGCGCCCGCGGCGACATCGGGGAGCCGAGCAGGCTGAAGATATGCGGCGCGTCGGCGCCGAACGCGGCGAACATCTCGCCCCAGGTCCTTGCATCCTCATATGAAAATGCCTCGGCCCGCGCGGCGGTTACAGCAGGGTCCTTCGACACCCCGAACCACCGCCCATCGCGCATCGGCGAGGCGAAGCAGTGCCCCGCCGGGGCGAAGGCGAGACCGTGCGCGCGAAGCCCCTCCCCGTGCTCAGCCAGGAACGGCGAGCCGGCGAAAAGGCTGAGGTTCATCGCGTAAAGATCGTGGCGGAAGCCGGGAAGCGTCACCTCCTCGGTGCGCACCGCGCCGCCGGCTTTGTCGCTTCTTTCGAAGACGCCGACCTTCCAGCCGCGGCTCGCAAGATGCACCGCCGCCGCAAGCGCGTTGTGGCCGGCGCCGACGATGACGGCATCGAACTCCATGTGCTCCTGCCTTCCTCCGGCCGTGTCATCCTCGGACGCGCGGGACGCGCGATCCGAGGACCCAGCAGCCTGGAATTCTGGGCCCTCGGGTCTCGCTTCGCTCGCCCGAGGGTGACAGCGCGCTGACGTCCGAGCAGGATATTTCAAACTTCGATACTTGCGAATGCATAATTCGGGAGTAGCATCCGCCGATGGCTTGGCGGGGGCGTCCCCGCGCGTGGGAGGGATGACATGGCGGCGAAGGACACGCTGGGCGAACTTGCAAATCTGCTTCTTTCCGGAAGCGTCGAGGTCGTGGATCTCGCGGTTCCGCTCGGCGAGAAGACGCCGCTCATCAAGCTGCCGCCGCCCTTCAAGAACACCCCGCCCGTCAAGGTCCACACGATCTCCAACTACGACGCCGACGGCCCCTACTGGTCGTGGAACTGGCTGGAGCTCGGCGAGCATTCCGGCACGCATTTCGACGCGCCGCATCACTGGATCACCGGCAAGGATTTCTCCGACGGCGCGACCGACACGTTGCCGGTGCAGAAGCTCGTGGCGCCGGTCAACGTCATCGACTGCTCGAAGGAGACCGCGGCCGACGAAGACTTTCTGCTTTCCGCCGATGGCGTGAAGGCCTGGGAGAAACAGCACGGCGCGATCAACAAGGGCGAATGGGTGGTGATGCGCACCGGCTGGTTCCCGCGCAATCGCAGCGAGGCGGAGTTCCTGAACGTCAGGGACAACATGCCCCACTCGCCCGGACCCACCGTCGATTGCATGGAATACATCATCGGCAAGGGCATCGTCGGCTGGGGCACGGAGACGGTCGGCACCGACGCCGGCAAGGCCGGGACCTTCGATCCGCCCTACCCGGCGCACAACCTTCTTCACAAGAACAACCGCTTCGGCCTCGCAAGCCTCGCCAACCTCGACAAGCTGCCGGCAAAGGGCGCGATCCTGATCGCGGCGCCGCTGAAATTCGTCAACGGCACCGGCAGCCCGATCCGCGCGCTGGCGCTGGTGCCGAAACACTAAGAGGCCGATGGCCACCGCCGACTACATCATCGTCGGAAGCGGGATCAACGGGCTGACCTGCGCCGCGCTGCTCGGCAAGAAGGGACGGCGCGTTCTCGTGCTTGAGCGCGAAAGCGTCGCCGGCGGCTGCATGCGCACCGAAACGGCGACGGCGCCCGGCTATCTGCACGACGTGATGGCGACGACCTTCGTCCTCTTCATCACCTCGCCCGCCTTCGCCAAGCTCGGGCCGGACCTCGCGCGCCATGGTCTCGACTTCGCGCATATCGGCCAGCCGACCGGCGTGCTCCTCCCCGACGGGCGAAGCCTTGTCCTGTCGATGGACCGCGCGGCGAATATCGCGAAGTTCAATGCGCTCGCGGCGGGCGACGGCGACCGCTACCGCGCCGATCTGGAGACCGTCGAGCGTGACGCGGCGCTCGTCTTCGGGCTGCTCGGCGGAGCGCTATGGACCCGCGCGACCCTGAAGCTGCTTCTTCGCGAAGCCTGGAAGCGCGGCCCGCGCGGCCTTGCGGCGCGGCTCGGCGAGGCGCTGCGCTCCGGCCGGACATGGCTTGAGACGCGCTACGAATCCGATCTCGTCCGCGCGCTCTTCGCGCCGTGGGTGCTGCATGCCGGGCTTGGGCCGGAGAATGCGTTCTCCGGCGAGATCGCCCGCGTCATCGCCTTCGCGCATGGAAGCCGCCGGCGCGCCGATCGTGAAGGGCGGCGCGGCGAACGCCGTCGCGGCTTTCAAAGCGCTGATCGAAGCGCAGGGCGGCGAAGTGCGCACCGGCGCCGACGTTGTCGAGATCGTCCTCTCCGACGGGCAGGCGAGCGGCGTGCGGCTCGCGAGCGGCGAGACGCTGACGGCCGGGCGCGGCGTGATCTGCTCGGTGACGCCGACGCAGCTTTACGAGCGGCTCTTGCCCGAAAAGGTCGACGCCCAGGGCGTCAGCGCGCGCGTAAAGAACTATCGCTACGGCAAGGGCGACATGCAGATCCACTACGCGCTGAAAGCGCCGCCGCGCTGGAAGAATCCGGAGCTCGGCAACGTGGCGCTGCTGCACATCACGCCCGGCCTCGACGGCGTGTCGAAGGCCGTCAACGAATGCGAGCGCGGCATGCTTCCGGAGACTCCGACGATCTGCGTCGGCCAGCCGCATGCGCTCGATCCGTCGCGCTGCCCGGAGGGCGCCGGCGATCCTCTGGATCCAGCTTCCCGAAGCGCCGCGCGACGATCAAGGGCGACGCCGCGGGCAAGATCGCGGTGGGCGACGGATCGTGGAGCGAAGCCATCCGGGAAGCCTACGCCGACCGCGTCGAGGCGCTGCTCGCGCCGCATATCGAAGGCTTCAGCGAGACTATCGTCGCGCGCCGCGCCTATTCTCCCGCCGACCTTGAGGCGATGAACATCAACCTCGTCGGCGGCGATCCCTATGGCGGCGCGTCGACGATCGACCAGGCCTTCATCTGGCGGCCGTTCTCCAATTCGGTGAACCACCGGACGTCGATCCCCGGCCTCTACCAGATCGGCGCTTCGACCCATCCCGGCGCGGGACTTTCCGGCGGCTCCGGCTTCGCGCTGGCGGAGCATCTGCGATGAACAAGGTCGAGCGCTTCCCCAAAGCGGCCGCGACCGAGGCGACGGAGCGCAGCCGCGTGCCGACGCTCGGCGAGATCGGGCTCGATCATTTCGCGCCCTATCTCCTGAACCGCATCACCGCGCGCTGGAACGCCGACCTCTCGGCGGAGCTCAAGGAGCACGACCTCAACACCATCCAGATGCGAACGCTCGCGGTGCTGTCGATCATGTCGGGCGCGACCGTGAACGAGCTCTCCGTCTATGCCGTGACCGAGCAGTCGACGATGAGCCGCTCGCTCGACGGGATGGAGCGCGACGGGCTGGTCCGCCGGCAGAACCGGCCGGGCGACATGCGCGTGCGCGAGGTGCATGTGACGGAGAAGGGCCGCGAGGTCTTCCGGCGCTTCTGGCCGACCATGCACGCCGCCTACGAGCGCATGTTCGCCGGCATATCCGACGCCGAATACGAGACGCTGATCCGGCTCCTGACGCAGGTGCTGAAGAACATCCGGCAGCACGACATTTGAGGTGATCGATCATGGCTGAGCGATCTTTCGCGAAGGAAGTCGAGCAACTGCGGATCGGGGCCGGTCAGGAGTTCCGCGGCGAAGGCATTCTTGCCGTCACCAAGGCGCTGCTCGAATGCGGGGTCGCCTATGTCGGCGGCTACCAGGGCGCGCCGATCTCGCACCTGATGGACGTGCTCGCCGACGCGCAGGACATCATGGGCGATTTCGGCGTGCACTTCGAATCGAGCGCCTCGGAAGCGACCGCCGCGGCGACGCTTGCCGCCTCGGTCCACTACCCGATCCGCGGCGCCGTGACCTTCAAGTCGCCCGTCGGCGTCAACGTCGCGTCGGACGCGCTCGCCAACCTCGCCTCCGGCGGCGTGAAGGGCGGCGCGCTCATCATCCTCGGCGAGGATTACGGCGAAGGCTCCTCGATCATGCAGGAGCGGAGCCACGCCTTCGCCATGAAGAGCCAGGTCTGGCTGCTCGATCCGCGCCCGAACCTCGAGACGATCGTGAAGGCGGTGCGCGACGGGTTCGAGCTGTCGGAGGTCTCCAACACGCCGGTGATGCTGGAGATGCGCATCCGCTCCTGCCACGTGCACGGCCGCTTCAAGACGCGCGACAACCAGCGCCCCAAGATGAGCCTGGCGGAGGCGCTCGAAAATCCGCAGCGCGACCTGAACCGCATCGTGCTGCCGCCCGCCTCCTATCTGCACGAGCAGGAGAAGATCACGAAGCGCTGGCCGGCGGCGGTGAAGTTCATCCGCGAGCGGAAGCTGAACGAGCATTTCGGCCCGGCGGACGGCCGCATCGGCATCGTCTGCCAGGGCGGCATGTACAACGGCGTGATGCGCGCGCTGCAGCGGCTCGGCCTCGCCGACATCCGCGGCCGCACCGACGTTCCGCTCTATGTCCTGAACGTCACCTATCCGCTGATCGACGAGGAGTTCCTCGATTTCGCGCGCGACAAGGATGCGGTGCTCGTGGTCGAGGAAGGCCAGCCGAACCACATCGAACAGGCCTTCGGCGCAATGCTCCACAAGGCCGGCATGGCGACGAAGCTCTTCGGCAAGGACCCCTTCCCGATCGCCGGCGAATATACCGGCGCGGTGATGCTGGCGAGCGTGCGCGGCTTCCTCAAGGCCAACGCGCCGGACTTCCTGAGCGACCGCGACCTCCATCCGAACGAGCCGGAAGGGCTCGCCATCGCCGACCTCTCGAAGGCAGTCCCGCCGCGCCCGCCCGGCTTCTGCATCGGCTGTCCGGAGCGCCCGATCTTCGCGGCGATGAAGCTGGTGGAGAAGGAGCTCGGGCCGCATCACGTCGCCGCCGATATCGGCTGCCACCTCTTCTCCATCATGCCGCCCTTCAATATCGGCGCGAGCACGATGGGCTACGGGCTCGGGCCGGCATCGGCCTCCGCCTTCAATGTCGAGGCAAAGAAGCGCGTCATCTCGGTCATGGGCGACGGCGGCTTCTGGCACAACGGCCTGAACTCGAGCATCGGCAACGCCGTCTACAACAAGCATGACGGCGTCACCATCATCGTCGACAACTTCTATTCCGCCGCGACCGGCGGACAGGACATCATGTCCTCCCGCGCCAAGAACCGGTCGCGCGCCACAGGCAACATGATCACCAACGCCGTCAGAGGCGTCGGCGCGAAATGGGTGCGGCAGACCGACCGCACCTACGACGTGACATGGATGCGCGACACGCTGCGCGAGGCCCTGACGACGAAGGAGAAAGGCCCGAAGATCATCGTCGCCTCGTCGGAATGCATGCTGAACCGCCAGCGGCGCGAGAAGCCGCTGGTGGCGAAAGCCATCGCCGACGGCGAGCGGACGGTGAAGCCGCGCTTCGGCGTCGATGAGGATGTCTGCACCGGCGACCACGCCTGCATGCGGCTCTCCGGCTGCCCGTCGCTATCGGTGAAGGTGCTCGACGATCCGCTGCGCGACGATCCCGTCGCGGCGATCGACCAGAACTGCGTCGGCTGCGGCAATTGCGGCGAGGTCGCCGACGCCGCAGTGCTTTGCCCGAGCTTCTACCGCGCCGACGTGATCCACAATCCGAACCGACTCGACCGGCGGCTCGCACGGCTCCGCGCCAAGGTCATCGGCTGGCTGCAGGAGCGGCGCGACCGCAGGCGGCTGGTGTTCGCATGAAACGCGGGGCTGCAGGAACGAGGTGTGTCCTTCGAGGCCCGGCCTTTGGCCGGGCACCTCAGGATGAGGGCCGTTTGAGGATGGCAATCACAAAGCTCCCTCATACTGAGGAGCGCCCGCAGGGCGCGTCTCGAAGCACGCAGGACGCCCATCCCTTCGTGAGCGCGGCCTGACCATGCTCGCGCCTCCCGCCAACGATCCCATCATCAAGCTCGCGGTCCTCGCGGTCGGCGGACAGGGCGGCGGCGTCGTCACGGACTGGATCGTCGATCTCGCCGAGCGGAACGGCTGGTACGCGCAGTCGACCTCGGTGCCGGGCGTGGCGCAGCGGACTGGCGCCACGATCTACTACGTCGAGATGGTGCCCGAAATTGAGGGAGCGGCCGACGAAACGCCCGTCCTCTCTTTGATGCCGGCTCCGGGCGACGTCGATATCGTGCTTGCGGCGGAGTTGATGGAGGCCGGCCGCGCGATGCAGCGCGGTCTCGTCACGCCCGACCGCACGACGCTGATCACCTCTACGCACCGCACGCTCGCCGTCATCGAGAAGGTGATGCCGGGGATCGGGGATTTTCGAAGCCGAGCCGGTGCTCGATGCGGCACGGAAGAGCTCGAAGCGCTTCCTCGGCGCCGATCTGGAGAAGCTCGCGGCGGAGAATGGCAGCGTCATCTCCGCCAGCCTCTTCGGCGCGCTCGCCGGCTCCGGCGTGCTCCCCTTCCCGCGCGAAAGCTTCGAGGCGACCATCGCGGCCGGCGGTCGCGGCGCGGCGCAAAGCCTCAAGGCCTTCGGCGCCGGCTTTGCGGCTGTCGAAAGACCGGAGGCCGAAGGCGCCACAGCGGCATCGGCTACGACGGCCGCACCGAAGCGCACCGCACCCGCGGTCTCGGGCCCGGCCAACGCGACCCGCGCCTGGTCGGCGCTCACCGACAGTATCGCCAACGATTTCCCCGCAGAAGCACAGGCCATGCTCCTCGCCGGCCTCGAGAAGGTCGTCGATTTCCAGGATCTCAAATACGGGCGCGACTATCTCGACCGGCTGAAGGCGCTTCACGCGCTCGACGTCGCGGCGGGCGGCGCGAGCCACGGTTTCCGCTTCACAGCCGAAGCCGCCAAATATCTCGCCAACGCCATGGCCTACGACGACGTCATCCGCGTCGCCGATTTGAAGACGCGCGCCTCGCGCTTCCGCCGCGTCGAGAACGAGATCGGCGCGGGGCCGACGCAGGTGCTCCACATCACCGAATTCATGCATCCGCGCATCGAAGAAGTCTGCGGGACGATGCCGGCCGCGCTCGGCTCGTTTATCCTGTCGCGGCCGACGCTGGTCCGCGCGCTCGACCGCGTCGTCAACAAGGGGCGGCATTTCAGGACCGATCGCATCCACCATTTCCTCGCGCTCTATGTCGTCGGCGGGCTCCGGCACATGCGCCGTTCGACGCTCCGCCACCGCACCGAGATGGCGCACATCGAAGAATGGCTGGCGCTGGCGCGCGACACGCTGACGAAGGACTACGCGCTCGCCGTCGAAGTGCTGCGCTGCCGCCGGCTCATCAAGGGCTACAGCGACACGCACGAGCGCGGCGAGGCGAAATACGATCGCGTGCTCTCCGCGCTTCCGATCCTTGCAGGGCGGGCGGATGCCGCCGAGTGGCTGCACCGGCTGATCGAAATGGCTCTCAAGGATGAAAAGGGCGAGATGCTGGACGGCGCGCTGCAGACGATCCGGACGCTGTAGTCGCGAGACATTTTAAGCTTGAACTATCTCCCGCCTGGTGCGACAAAGCGGGAGAAGAGGAAGGCGCCGAACGATGCGGGTTGCGTGCCTCGGCGGTGGTCCTGCCGGGCTCTACTTCGCGATCACGATGAAGCTCCGGAATCCGGACCACGAGATCGTCGTGATCGAGCGGAACCGCCCGGACGACACGTTCGGCTGGGGCGTCGTGCTGTCCGACGAGACGCTCGACAATCTGGCGAAGAACGATCCGGTGAGCGCCGCCTCCATCCGCTCGCACTTCGCCTATTGGGACGATATCTCCGTCAACTACCGCGGCACGCGAACGGTCTCTTCCGGCCATGGCTTCTGCGGCATCGGCCGCAAGGCGCTGCTGATCCTGCTCCAGCAGCGCGCGCGCGAGCTCGGCATCGACCTCCGCTTCGAGACCGAAGCCGCCAACGCCGAGACCTATTCACGCGACTACGACCTCGTGGTCGCAGCCGACGGACTGAACTCGAAGACCCGGCGCGAGTTCGCCGACGACTTCAAGCCCGAGATCGACATCCGCAAGTGCAAGTTCGTCTGGCTCGGCACGCACCAGAAATTCGACGACGCCTTCACCTTCGTCTTCGAGGAGACGGAGCACGGCTGGGTATGGGCGCACGCCTACCAGTTCGACGACGACACGGCGACCTTCATCGTCGAATGCGCCGAGGAGACCTGGGAGAAGTTCGGCTTCGGCACGATGACTCAAGAGCAGTCGATCGCGACCTGCGAGCGCATCTTCAAGGATACGCTCGGCGGCTATCCGCTGATGTCGAACGCCGCCCATATCCGCGGCTCAGCCTGGCTCAATTTTCCGCGCGTTCTCTGCGAGCACTGGCACCATCAGAACGTCGTGCTCTTGGGCGATGCCGCGGCGACCGCGCATTTTTCGATCGGCTCCGGCACCAAGCTGGCGCTGGAAAGCGCCATAGCGCTGGCGAATTACGTCAATACCGAAGAAACGCTCATTCACGCCTTTCGCAAATACGAGGACGAGCGGCGCGTCGAAGTGCTGAAGCTGCAGTCGGCGGCGCGGAACTCCTGCGAATGGTTCGAGGAGATCGAGCGCTACTTCCACCTCGACCCTGTCCAGTTCAACTATTCGCTCCTCACCCGCTCGCAGCGCATCAGCCACGAGAACCTCCGGCTCCGCGACAAGACCTGGCTGGAAAGCGCGGAAGCATGGTTCCAGCGCAAGGCGGGCGCACCGGCGAACGTCGTCAGGCGGCCGATGTTTGCGCCCTATGCGCTTCGCGACCTGAAGCTCAAGAACCGCGTCGTCGTCTCGCCGATGGATCAGTACCGCGCGGTCGACGGCTGCCCGACCGACTGGCATTTCGTCCACTACGCCGAGCGGGCGAAAGGCGGCGCCGGGCTGGTCTATATCGAGATGACGTGCGTCAGCCCGGAGGGGCGCATCACGCCGGGCTGCACCGGCCTTTACGCGCCGGAGCACGAGGCGGCCTGGAAGCGCATCGTCGATTTCGTCCATGCGGAAACCGAAGCGCGCATCTGCTGCCAGCTTGGCCATTCCGGCGGCAAGGGCTCAACGCAGCTCGGCTGGGAGGAGATGGACGCGCCGCTGAAGACCGGCAACTGGCCGGTCATGTCGGTTTCGGATGTCCCTTGGTCGCCGCGCAATCAGGTCCCGAAGGCCATGGACCGCGCCGACATGGAGTTCGTGAAGCGGCAGTTCGTCGACTCGGCGGAGATGGCGGAGCGCGCCGGCTTCGACATGCTGGAGCTTCACTGCGCGCACGGTTACCTCCTCTCCTCCTTCATCACGCCGGTCACCAACCATCGCACCGACGAATATGGCGGAAGCCTCGAGAATCGCATGCGCTATCCGCTCGAAGTGTTCCACGCAGTGCGCAAGGTCTGGCCGGAAGGGAAGCCGATCTCGGTGCGCATCTCGGCCAACGACTGGGTCGGCGAGAAGGGCGTGACGCCGGCCGAGGCGGTCGTGATCGCGCGATGCTTCCAGGATGCGGGCGTCGATATCCTTAACGTCTCCGCCGGGCAGACGACGCGCGAGGCGCGGCCGGTTTACGGCCGAATGTTCCAGACCCCGTTCTCCGACCGCATCCGCAACGAGACCGGCATGGCGACAATGGCGGTCGGCAACATTTACGAGCCCGACCACGTCAACTCGATCCTGATGGCGGGGCGCGCCGACCTCGTGTGCCTCGCGCGTCCGCACCTGACCGATCCCTATTGGACGCTGCACGCGGCTGCTGCGCTCGGCGACCGCGACGAAGCGTGGCCCGAGCCTTATTGGCCCGGACGCGATCAGCTCTTCCGCCTCGCCGCGCGCGGCGAAGCCGTGGTGAAGGTGTGATGGGCGCGCTCTCCGGCAGGCATGCGCTGGTCACCGGGGGCGGCACCGGCATCGGCGCTGCGATAGCCGTTGCGCTGGCCGACGCCGGCGCGACCGTGACGATCACCGGCCGCCGGCGGGAGCCACTCGACGCGTTGGCGGAAAAGCACCCCCGCATCCACGCGATTGTCGCCGACGTGACCGACGAAGCCGGGATCGCCGCCGCCTTCCAAACCGCGATCGGCGAGAACGGACCGCTCTCGATCGTCGTCGCCAATGCCGGCGCGGCGGAAAGCGCGCCCTTCGCTCGCACCAGCCTCGAAGCGTTCGAACGAATGATCGCGGTCAACCTGACCGGCGTGTTCCTCACGCTGCGTGAGGCCGCGAAGGCGATGGGCGGGTCGATCTGGGGCCGGATCGTCGTGGTCGCCTCGATCGCCGGGCTGGAAGGGCACGCCTACGCCGCCGGCTATACGGCCGCGAAGCACGGCGCCGTCGGGCTGATGCGCACGCTCGCCGCCGAGACTGCCGGCACCGGGATCACCGTCAACGCCGTCTGCCCCGGCTACACCGCGACGCCGATGCTGGAGCGGAGCGTCAGGATGATCAAAGAGAAGACCGGCCGCAGCGACGACGACGCCCGAAAGATCCTCTCCGACTTCAACGCCGGCGGCCGCATCGTCACGCCGGAGGAAATCGCGGCTGTCGTCCTTCGCCTTTGCGGCCCCGGCTCGGAAACGACGACGGGCCAGGCGATCAGAATTCCGGAGGTGGCGCATGGCTGAGATGGCAAGTCTCAAGCCGAAGCATTTCCGCTGGCGCATGGAGGGCAAGGTCGCGGTGGTCTCGCTCGACCGGCCGGAGCGGAAGAACCCCCTCACCTTCGAGAGCTACGCGGAGCTGCGCGATACGTTCCGCGCGCTCCCGTACGCCGACGACGTGAAGGCGGTCGTCTTCGCCTCGAACGGCGGCAACTTCTCTTCCGGCGGCGACGTGCACGACATCATCGGTCCGCTCGTCGGCATGGACATGAAGGGCCTTCTCGCCTTCACGCGCATGACCGGCGATCTCGTCAAGGCGATGCTTCTGTGCGGCACGCCGATCGTCGCGGCCGTCGAAGGGATCTGCGTCGGCGCCGGCGCGATCATCGCCATGGCCTCCGACATCCGCTTCGCCACGCCGGAGGCGAAGACCGCCTTCCTCTTCACCCGCGTCGGGCTTGCCGGCTGCGACATGGGCGCCTGCGCCATCCTTCCGCGCATCATCGGCCAGGGGCGCGCCGCCGAGCTTCTTTATACCGGGCGCACGATGTGCGCGGAGGAAGGCGAGCGCTGGGGCTTCTTCAACCGGATCGTGCAGGCTTCCGACATCGAGACGGAGGCGATCGCCTTCGCGCAAAGCCTCGCGAGCGGCCCGACCTCCGCGCATGCGATGACCAAGACGCAGCTCGTGCAGGAATGGTCGATGAGCCTCGAGCAGGCGATCGAGGCGGAAGCGCAGGCGCAGGCGCTGATGATGAAGACAGGCGATTTCGAGCGCGCCTATCGCGCCTTCGTCGCCAAGGAAAAACCGGTCTTCGAGGGCGACTGATGGCGGACAAGAGCTTCCTCGCCTGGCCGTTCTTCGAGGACCGTCACCGGTCCTTCCAAGCTGCGCTGGAGGCATGGTGCGCGGAGAATCTGCCGGTCGAGCACGACGATGTCGACGCCGCCTGCCGCGACCTCGTGAACCGGCTCGGCCGCGACGGGTGGCTGAAGCATACGGCCGTCGATCCGGACGAGAACGGCGCGCTCGACGTGCGCACGCTCTGTCTCGCGCGCGAGACGCTCGCCCGCCATGACGGCCTCGCCGATTTCGCCTTCGCCATGCAGGGGCTAGGGACCGGCGCGCTCTCGCTCTTCGGCACGGCCGATCAGAAGAAATGGCTGAAGAAGACCCGCGAGGGGCGCGCCATCGCCGCCTTCGCGCTGTCGGAGACGAAATCGGGCTCCGACGTCGCGGCGATGGACATGACGGCGACGAAGGCCGGCAATTTCTACCGGCTCGACGGCGAGAAGACCTGGATCTCGAACGGCGGGATCGCCGATTTCTACGTCGTCTTCGCGCGCACCGGCGAGGCCCCCGGCGCGAAGGGCATTTCGGCGTTCCTGGTCCCCGCGGAGATCGACGGCCTCGAAATCGTCGAGCGCCTCTCGGTGATCGCGCCGCACCCCCTCGCCCGCCTTCGCTTCAACAATCTGCGCCTGCCGGAATCGATGATGATCGGCCGCCCCGGCGAAGGCTTTCGCATCGCCATGAGCGTCCTCGACATTTTCCGCTCGACGGTCGGCGCGGCCGCGCTCGGCTTCGCCCGCCGCGCGCTCGACGAGTCGCTGACGCGCGTGAGGCAGCGCGAGCTTTTCGGCGCGCCGATGGCGGAGCTGCAGATGGTGCAGGGGCACATCGCCGACATGGCGCTCGACATCGACGCGGCGGCACTTCTCGTTTACCGCGCGGCGTGGACCAAGGATCGGGGCGCAGCCCGCGTCTCGCGCGAAGCCTCGATGGCAAAGCTCTTCGCCACCGACCGCGCGCAGATCGTCATCGACAAGGCCGTGCAGCTTCACGGCGGCGATGGCGTCCGCGTGGGCTCCGTCGTCGAGCGGCTCTACCGCGAAATCCGTGCGCTCCGCATCTACGAGGGCGCCTCCGACGTGCAGAAGGTCGTGATCGCGCGTCAGACCCTGGGGGGAGAGTAAATGCTTGGGGCCTCGGCTCATCTCGACACGTTCTCGCGCGATCATCTGCCGCCGGCGGAGACGTGGCCGAAGTTCCTGCTCAAAGGCTTCGACTATCCGGCCACGCTGAACGTCGGCGCCGAGCTCACCGACCGCATGGTCGAGCGCGGCTTCGGCGACCACACGGCGTTGATTGGCCACGGACGGCTCAGGACCTACAAGGAGCTCGCGGACTGGACCAACCGCCTCGCGCGCGCGCTGGTGGAGGACCTCGGCGTCGTCCCCGGAAACCGCGTTCTGATCCGCTCCGCCAACAATCCGGCCATGGTCGCCTGCTGGCTCGCGGCGCTGAAGGCCGGCGCGGTCGTCGTCAACACGGTGCCGTCGCTGAAGGCCGCCGAGCTGACCACCGTCATCGACAAGGCCGAGGTGAAGCTCGCGCTTTGCGACACGCGGCTCATGGGCGAGATCGTCGCCGCCGCCAAGTCGAGCCGCTTCCTGAAGAAGGTGATCGGCTTCGACGGCACCGCGAATTTCGATGCCGAGCTCGACCGCATCGCGCTCGGCAAGCCGGTGCTGTTCGACGCCGTGAAGACGAGCCGCGACGATGTCGCGATCATCGCCTTCTCGACCGGCACGACCGGAGACCCGAAAGCGGCGATGCATTTCCATCGCGATCTCCTCGCGATCGCCGACAGCTACGCGAAGGAGGTGCTCGGCATCACGCCGGACGATGTCGTGGTCGGCACGACGCCGCTTGCCTACACCTTCGGGCTCGGCGGACTCGTCATCTTCCCGCTCCGCTTCGGCGCCGCGTCGGTGCTGCTCGAGGAAGCGTCGGCCGCCGACCTCGTCGGCGAGATCAAGACCTACAAGGCGACGATCGCCTTCGCCGGTCCTTCGATCTACCACCGCATTCTCGCGCTGAAATGCGCGCCCAAGGATCTCGCATCGCTCCGCTGTGCGGTCTCCGCCGGCGACGCGCTGCCACCGAAGACCTTCGAATCCTGGACGAAGCGCTATTCCGGCGTTCCGCTTCTCGACGGCATCGGCGGGACGGAGATGCTGCACATCTTCATCTCCAGCCATCTTGGCGAGACGGCCGCCGGGATCTCCGGACGTCCGGTGCACGGCTACGAGGCAAAGGCCCTCGACGCCGACATGCGCGAGGTGCCGCGCGGGACCTTCGGCCATCTGGCGGTACGCGGCCCGACCGGCTGCCGCTATCTCGACGATCCGAGGCAGCGCGACTTCGTTCGCGACGGCTGGAACCTGACCGGCGACATGGTTTTCGAGGACGAGAGCGGCCGCTTCCATTTCGTCGCGCGCACCGACGACCTGATCGTGTCGAGCGGCGAGGCGATCGCCGCTCCGGAAGTCGAAGCCGCCCTCCTCTCGCACCCTTCGGTCGCCGATTGCGCGGTCCTCGGCGTTCCGGACAAGGAACGCGGCGAGATCATCAAGGCGTTCGTCGTGCTGGCGCCGGGTGAAACCGGAAGCGCCGCCGCCGTCAAGCGCCTGCAGGATCACGTCAAGGCGACGATCGCCTCGCACAATTTCCCGCGCTCGATCCGCTTCGTCGACGACCTGCCGAAGACGGCGACGGGCAAGGTGCGCCGCTTCCTGCTGCGTAACACGCTGCCCTGAATGTCCAAGCAGTTCGAGAGTTCCATTGTCGGAGACATGACCACGATGCCGAAGAGCGAGGGTAGACGAACGTTGCATCCGGCAGGCTGGAAGCCCACGTCCGGCTACGCGAACGGGATCGTCGCGTCAGGCCCCATGGTCTTCGTCGGCGGACAGATCGGCTGGAACGCCGCGCAGGAGTTCGAGAGCGACGACTTCGTCGCCCAGACGCGGCAGGCGCTTTCCAACATCGTCGCGGTGCTTGCCGAAAGCGGCGGCCGTCCGGAGCATCTCGTCCGTCTCACCTGGTATGTCACCGACAAGCGCGAATATTGCGCGCGCCTGAAGGAGGTCGGCGAGGCCTATCGCGACGTGATCGGCCGGCATTTTCCCTCCATGACGCTGGTGGAAGTGAGCGCGCTTGTCGAAGACGCCGCCAAGGTCGAGATCGAAGCGACCGCCGTGCTGGACGCGGCGTGACCGACGGGACGCCGGTCACCATCGAAAGACACGGCGACGTCGCAGTCGTCACGATCGACAATCCGCCGGTCAACGCGCTCTCCCATGCCGTCCGCAGCGGCCTTGTGGAGACGCTGCAAACCATCGAGGCGGACGGCACGGTAAGGGCCGCCGTCATCGCCTGCGCCGGGCGCACATTCGTCGCCGGGGCGGACATCAGAGAATTCGGCAAGCCGCGCGCGAAGCCGCTCACCGGCGACGTCGCCGCCGCGCTTGATGCGATGACGAAGCCGGTCGTCGCGGCGCTCCACGGAACGGCGCTGGGCGGCGGGCTTGAGGTCGCGCTCGGCTGCCACGCGCGCGTCGCCGCGCCGGGGACGCGGCTGGGCCAGCCGGAAGTGAAGCTCGGGCTTCTGCCGGGCGGCGGCGGCACGCAGCGCCTCCCCCGCAGCGTCGGGCCTTTGACGGCGCTTCGGATGATCGTCACCGGAGCCCCAATATCAGCCGAAGAGGCGCTTCGCGACGGTCTCGTCGATTCGATCGCTGAAGGCGGCCTGCTTGAGTCGGCTGTCGCACTGGCGCGGAGCCACGCGGAAAGTGGAACGCTCCGCCGGCTCCGCGACGAGGACCGGAAGCTCGCCGAGGATCGCGCCGATCGTTCGCGCTTCGACGCGGCAGCCGCAGACCTCACCAAGCGCACGCGCAGCCAAAGAGCGCCGGAGGCTTGCGTCGAAGCGGTTCGCGCCGCGCTCGATCTCCCCTTCGACGCAGGCCTGGAACGCGAGCGCGCGCTCTTCGTCGAGCTTGTCGCCGGCGAGCAGTCGAAGGCGCTGCGACATCTCTTCTTCGCCGAACGCGAAGCGGCGAAGCTTCCCGCACTGCCATCCGACGCGAAGCCGCGCACCGTCGAGAAGGCCGCGATCATCGGCGCCGGCACGATGGGAAGCGGCATCGCAATCGTCTTCGCCGATGCGGGCATCCCGACAATGTTGATCGACACCGACCAAAGCGCGCTGGATCGCGGCCTCGGCCGGATCGAAGCGCATTACAGCGGCCTCGCGAAGCGTGGCAGGCTTTCCGCGGAAGAAGCCGGGCGACGCAGCGCCCGCGTGTCAGGCGCAACAGCGATTGAGCGTGCCGGCGCAGCGGATTTCGTCATCGAGGCGGTGTTCGAGGACATGGAGCTGAAGCGCCGGGTCTTCACCACGCTCGGCCGGCTCGCGCGCCCTTTGACGCTGCTCGCCACCAACACCTCCTACCTCGACATCGACCGCATCGCGGAGGCGACGCGCCGCCCCGGCGTAGTCGCCGGCATGCATTTCTTCAGCCCCGCGAATTTGATGCGCCTCGTGGAGATCGTGCGCGGAAGCGAAAGCGCGCCTGAGACGCTTGCTGCGCTCGTCGCGCTCGCGCGCCGCCTCGGCAAGGTGCCGGTCGTCGTCGGCAACGCGCATGGCTTCGTCGGCAACCGCATGCTCCGCCAGCGGAACGTCGCGGCAGAGCGGGTGCTCCTCGAAGGCGCGCTGCCCGAGGAGGTGGATGCCGCGATGGTCGAATTCGGTTTTCCCATGGGGCCGCTCGCGGCGACAGATCTCGCCGGCCTCGACATCGGCTGGCGCATGCGAAAGGCGGAGGGTCTTCGCGCTCCCGTCGCCGACGCGCTTTGCGAGCTTGGCCGGTTCGGACAGAAGACCGGCAAGGGCTACTATCGGTACGAGGAAGGGTCGCGCACGCCGATTCCCGATCCAAACGTCGCGGCGGCGATCGCGGAGACGGCGGACAACCTCGGAATCGCCCGCCGTCCGATCGGCAAGGACGCAATCGTCGAGCGGTTGCTTCTCCCGATCATCAATGAAGGCGCGCGCATCCTCGCCGACGGCATCGCGGCGCGGCCCGGCGACATCGACGTGATCTGGGCGAACGGCTACGCCTTTCCGGCCTGGCGCGGCGGCCCGATGTTCTACGCGGACTCGCTCGGGCTTGCGACGGTCCGGAATCGGCTTCACGCACAGGCGAACGCATTGAACGATCCACACCTCGCGCCTGCGCCGCTTCTTGAAGAGCTCGCCGCGGAGGAGCGCACCTTCGCTTCGCTCGCTTCCGATCGTTGAGGCGCCCCCCGTTCGGGAGGGCATTATGGAGGGTTCAATGCACAGAAGATCGTCGGTCAGATTTGCGCTTGCCGCCCTTGGCCTCGCGGCCGGGCTCGGTGCGCCTATTTCCGCCGCGCACGCCGAGGGCATTCCCGGCATGCGCGGCCATGACCATACCGGCATCACGGTGCCCGACATGGCTCAGGCGGTGGACTTCTTCGTCAACGTTGTCGGATGCGAGAAGGCGATGTCCTTCGGTCCGTTCGCCGACGACAAGGGCACCTTCATGCAGGATCTTCTGCACGTCGATCCGAAGGCCATAATCCAGGAGATCACCCAGATCCGCTGCGGCTACGGCTCGAACATCGAGCTCTTCCACTATACGGCGCCAGACCAGAAGGTCGTGATGCCACGCAACAGCGACGTCGGCGCCTTTCATATCGCGCTCTACGTCGACGACATCCAAGCCGCGAAGGACTACCTCGACTCGAAGGGGGTCGAGACATTCTTCGGCCCTCTCCCGGTTGACCAAGGACCGGCGGCCGGCCAACGCATCTTCTATTTCCTGGCGCCGTGGGGCCTGCAGATGGAGGCGATCTCGTATCCGCAGGGCATGGCTTACGAGAAGGACGGAGGACCGGTCCTCTGGTCGCCGAAAGACCCCTCTAAATAGGCTTCAGCGACACCGGTCCCGGTAGGCATCAAGCGCCTGCCTGAGTGCCGCCGGGATCGGTATCGCGCCGTTTTTGCCGACGAGCGAGGTGGTGACGACCACCAGCCGGCCGCGCACCGCCTCGTCTCCGTTCCTGAAGGCATGCAATGTCAGCGTAAACGACGATCTCCCGATGTCGCTGACGACGATGGCGATCTCCAGCACATCGCCCATCGCGCTCGGAGCCACGAAATCGGCGGAGGCGTGACCATAACCGACGCCGACCTTCTCCTCGCGGAGCAGCGCGTAATAGTCGATGCCGAGCGAGGCCGGATACCATTCCTCGATCGCGACATTGAAGAGGTCGAAATAGACCGGCGTGTAGACGATGCCGGCGGGGTCGCACTGCCCGAAACGGATCGTCGCCCGAGTCTTCCAGACGCCGGGGCTGAGATCGGATGTGTGGATCGGGCAGACGCGAGCCATGGCCGGGGGAAATTCGGAAGCGGCCCCAGTTAGCCCAAGCGGCGCCTCTTGGCCAGCAGCGCCTCCACCGCGGCCTCGAATGCCGGTTCCCGCCTGAAATGGACTTCGACCATCGACCTCGATCAATCGGAATCTTGGTGGAGGAGCGGCGGAAAACCTCTATAAGTCGAATGAAATACGCCGATTCACGACAGATTTGTGACATGCGCCGCAAGGCGCCTTCCCCAGTTTGCCGTGCATTGCCGTTCGGTCGCAGGTCGCATGTCCGCCACGCACATCCTCATCAATCTGATCGGCGAGATCGCGCTGCTCCTGTGGGGCATCCATATGGTGCAGAGCGGCATCATGCGCGTCTTCGGCACCGATCTGCGCCGCGGTCTCGCGCGCGGGCTAAAGACGCGCTTCCACGCGCTTCTTCTCGGCCTCGGCATCACGGCGGCGCTGCAATCCTCCACGGCGACGGCCATGATGGCCATTTCGTTCGCTGGCGCACTCGATCTGGTTCCAGCTCTCGCCATCATGCTCGGCGCCAATATCGGCACGACACTCATCGTGCAGGTGCTCTCCTTCGACGTGACGATCGTCTTCCCCGTGCTCATTGCCGCCGGCGTGTTCGCTTTCCGGCGCGGTCAGGGAACGCGCTTCCAGGATCTCGGTCGCGTGGCGATCGGGATCGGGCTGATGCTGCTCGCGTTGAACCTCCTCGCGGCGGCGATCGCACCCGGAGAGAATTCCACCGCCGTGCGAACCCTCCTCACCGCGCTCACGCGCGAGCCGCTCCTGAACGTCGCGATTGCGGCGGCGCTGACCTTCGCCGCGCATTCGAGCGTCGTCGTCGTGCTGACGGTGATGTCGTTCGCGGCGTCTGGACTGATCGGTCCGGAGGCGACACTCGCCATGGTGATCGGCGCCAATCTCGGCAGCGCGCTGAACCCGGTGCTCGAAGGATCGGGCGGCGACCCGGTGCGGCTTCGCATCCCTCTCGGAAACCTGGCGACGCGGGTGGTCGGCGCGATCGTCGTGCTACCCTTCCTCGGACCGATCGCAACCTGGCTCGGCGCGATCGAGCCCGGCCCCGCGCGCCTTGCCGCGAATTTCCACACCGCCTTCAATCTCGCCGTGGCGCTGGCTTTCATCGGGCTCCTGCCGTGGATGGCGAAGCTCCTCGTGCGTCTCCTGCCGGAGAGGCCGGCGAGCGACGATCCGGCGAAGCCGCTCTATCTCGATCGAAACGCCATCGGCACGCCGGCCGTGGCGCTTGCCAACGCCGCGCGCGAGACACTCCGCATGACCGATGTCCTGGAGAGGATGCTGGCCGGCACGCAGGCCACCTTCCACGGCGACCGCCGCCATCTCGTGGCGGAGACGAGCCGTCTCGACGACATCGTCGACCAACAGCACCATGCGATCCAGACCTATATCGCGGCGATCGCGCGCGAGCCATTGAGCGATCAGGACGCGCGCCGGCTCGCCGAGATCCAGTCCTTCGCCATCAATCTCGAGCATATCGGCGACATCATCGACAGGAACATCACCGAGCTTTCGGCGAAGCGCCTGAGGCTGAAGCTGAGCCTCTCGCCGGAGGGGCTGTCGGAGATCGACGCGATGTACGCGCAACTTCTCGATCACCTGCGGCTCGCAGTCGCCGTCTTCATGTCAAGCGATGCGGACGCCGCGCGGCGCCTCGTCGCCGAGAAGGAGCATTTCCGCGAGATGGAGCGCAACTCCACGGAGCGGCACTTCGCCCGGGTGCGCGAAGGGCGCAAGGCGTCGATCGAGACGAGCGGCCTACACCTCGACGTGGTGCGCGACCTGAAGCGCATCGACGCGCATCTCGCCGCAACCGCCTATCCGCTTCTGGAGCGCACTGGCGCGTTGAAGCCGACGCGGCTGGCCTCATGACTCTCCAAAGTCGCGCCGCATTCTGACGCCGCCCATGCGGTCAGGCCGTAGCGGCGCCTACCCGGCAAAGAGTACATCGGACTGAACCCTGCGCCGGGTGCGGCAGCTCAGCGGACATCCTGATCCCAGCGACGTAAGGCGGAGTCCATGGGGGAACTCCGCCTTACGCGGGAAGCGACTTCAGATCTTCCTACTGACCCATCATCTGCTTGGCGTTGTCGGCCGTGATGGCAGTGGTTGCCACGGTGACCGTAGTGGGCACGGACGTGGCGCAATCCAGGAGAATGGACTTCGCCATGTCGATCGCTTCCTTGGCACCGGTCGGATAGGTGAAGGTGGCCACCCAGTCACCCTTCGCGACTGCTTCGATACCGCCGGCAGGCCCCGGCAGGCCATCGGTGCCGATGATCTTGACCTGGTCTTCCTTGCCTGCGCCTTTGGCGGCCAACCGCGCCCCGGCGGCCATCATGTCGTTGCTTGCATAGAGCACCTTGATGTCGGGGTGGGCCTGCAACATCGCCGCAAACGCGGTCTGCGCCTTGTCGGGAACCCAATCCGCCGCCTGCTCCGCCACCACTTCGATCTTGGCGTTCTCCTTGACCCCGTCCTTGAAGCCGTTGAGCCTCTCGACGGCCGGCGTGGAGCTCGGCAACCCTTCGAGAACCGCGACCTCGCCACCGTCCGGCAGCAGCGTCTTGGCAGTGTACATGCCCGCTTCGAGCGCGATCTTGTAGTTATCGCCGCCGATGAATGCCGTGTAATCCTTGCCGGGATCGCCCACCGTCTTGCGATCGAGTTCGATCACGGGAATGCCTGCATCCATCGCCCGCTTCACAGCCGGGGTCAGCGGCGCCGCTTCGAACGGCGAGATCAGCAAGAGGTCGACCTTCTGCGTAATGAAATTGTCCACCTGCGAGGTCTGAGTGTTCACGTTGCCGGCGCCGTCGGCGATCTGCAGCGTGAACTGCGGGACGTCTTTGGCGGCGGCGGTCAGCTCGTCATTGACGTGCTGCCGATAGGGCTCGGCGTTGTTCGCTTGTGAAAAGCCGATGATGAATTCGCCGGTCGGCGAGCAGGCTTTGACCATGGGATCCGCTGCTTGCGCAACACCCGCAACCGACAGATAGGTTCCCGCGAGCAGGACGGCGAGCCATGCTTGGCGCCGCCGATTTGTCCGAACTTTGTTCATGTGAGTTTCCTCCTTGTCGATGCCTGATCGGCTCGACTGTTGGTGTGCGTCGTCTACGACTCTCCTTTGCCGCTTCGTTCAACGAATCAAACCCTCGCGGCGGCGGACGAGGGATTGAAGGACGGCCGCGAGCACGATGATCGCGGCGGTGGCGAGCAGCTGCAGCGCTGGCGTGATGTTGTTCAGTTGAAGAACGTTGGCGAGTGCGCCGAGCATGATCGTTCCGGCGACGGTGCCGACCATGGACCCGGAGCCGCCGAACAGGCTCGTTCCGCCAATGACGACAGCCGCGATGGCGGTCAGCTCGTAGCCCGCGCCGTCGTTGGCGCTGCCGAAGTTGAACTGTCCGGCATGAACGATGCCGGCTAGCCCGGCTGCGAAGCCCGTTATCGCGTAGACAGTGATCTTGACGGCCGAGACGGGTACGCCGGAGAGCCGCGCGGCGCGCTCATTGCCGCCGACCGCGAAGACATAGCGGCCAAACCGCGTGGTGTTGAGGACGATCGTCGCGATCGCCGCGAAGACGATGAACACGATGGTCGCCACCGGAACGACATTGTCGAAGAGACGCTCGCCGAGAATCGCGAAGACCGGAGGAGCGAGACCCGGCCCATCGCCATACGAGATGTTGATGTACTCGTTCCCCGAGACGATCAGCGCCAGTCCCCGGGCAGCCTGCAGCCCCGCCAGGGTGATGATGAACGGCTCGAGCCGGAAACGCATGGCGATCGCGCCTTGCGCGGCGCCGAAGGCTGCGCCGGCGATCAGCACAGCCAGCAGAGTCGGGATGAGCCCCCAGCCGCCGGAGATCATCATCGTCGCGGTCACGACACTTGAGAGTCCAAGGACCGCGCCCACGGACAGGTCGATACCCGCCGTGATGATGACGAAGGTCATCCCAATTGAGATGATTTCCGTCTCGGAGACGGCACGAACAATGTTGGCAATGTTGTCAGGCGCAAGGAAGAGAATCTGGCCGTGCCGCCGCGGCGAGAAAACGATGCCCCCGATCACCACGACGATCAGGCCGATGAGACTCTGGAAGCGGACGATCAACGCCAGCGGATCGCGACGCTTCTTCGGAGCCGCCTGATCGGCAGCTTGCGCGATATCGGTCGCTCGATTCATTGGAGTTCACCATTGGCTGCGGCGAGCACCGTGTGCTCGTCGATGCCGCCCTCGAATTCAGCCACGTTGCGGCCTTCGCGCAGCACCAGGATGCGATCGCAGAGACCAATAAGTTCCGGCATTTCGCTTGAGGCGACGAGAATGCCAAGGCCCTGCGAGGCGAGCTCGCGCAGCCGCGCGTAGATCTCGCCCTTGGCCCCGACATCGACGCCGCGCGTCGGCTCGTCGAGCAGCAACAGACGCGGGTCCCCAAGGATGTCCTTGGCCAGCACGACTTTCTGCTGATTACCGCCCGACAGTGCGCCGACGGCGATATCCGGGTTCTTCGGCCGTATGTCGAATTGGCTGAACGATTGCTTCACTGCCTCCGCCTCCCGCGCCGCTGACATGACACCGAAGGGCGAGATGCGGCGGATAACCGACATGACGAGATTGCGTCCGACGGCCATTCGAAGCATCAGACCGCCGCCACGGCGATCGTCCGAGACGAAGGCGACACCGGCTCGCCTTGCGGCCTTGATCGAGTTCAGCCGGACGGGCCGGCCGTCGATCTCGATCGTGCCTTCCCACCGGCCCGGGAGTCCCGTCCCGTAGAGCGCACTCAGCAATTCCGTACGCCCTGCCCCCATCACCCCGGCGAGCCCGACGATCTCGCCCTCGTGCACATCAAACGAGAGATCCTTCGGCACCTGCCATCCGCTGCTCTCGCGCGTTGGGCGGAAGCGGGCGTTCTGGAGATGCAGGCGCGTGCGGCCAACTTTCGTGGCTCGCTTCGGATAGAGCTCGTCGAGCGGGCGCCCGACGAGAAGCTGCACCAGTTCGGCCTGCGGGGCGTCCGGTCTGGTGACGCCCGCCACGCGGCCGTCCCGCATCACCGTCACCCGGTCGGCGATCTGAGGAACTTCTTCCAGGCGATGCGATATGAAGATGATCCCCACACCGGTGGCGCTCAGCTTGCGCATGATCGCGAACAGGCGGTCGACCTCAGCCACCGTCAGCGCCGCTGTCGGCTCGTCCATGATCAGGACGCGAGACGCATATGAGAGTGCCTTGACGATGGCCACGACCTGGCGATGCCCGATCGAAAGCTCGCCGACGCGCTGCTCGACGTCCATGTCGAGCTCGATGGCCTCCAGGCGCTTGCGCGCCTCGCGGCGCATGCCGGCAACGTCGAGTAAGCCGCCCGCGCGTGTCAGCTCGTGGCCGAGGAACAGGTTTGCCGCCACGTCCAGCGCCGGCACCAGGTCGAGCTCCTGGAAGATCGTCGCGATGCCCGCCGTCTGTGCCTCGCGCGGATTGCCGAAGCGCACTGGCGCCCCGTCGATCGTGATCGTGCCGGCGTCGGGCGTGTGCACGCCGGACAGGATGTTGATCAAGGTGGACTTGCCGGCGCCGTTCTCCCCCAGGAGCGCGTGGATCTCGCCGGCCCGAAGGTCGAAGTCGACGCCGCGAAGCGCCTGGACGCCGCCAAAGCGTTTGACCGCGCCGCTCACGGCAAGCAGCGGTACGTTCATGCGGGCCTCGCACAGGACGCGCGCAGACGGAGCGTCGGTTCGAGACGAACCGTCTGCGGTCGACGCTCCGACGAGGCGATCCGCTCGGCCAGCAGTGTGGCCGCCTGCCGCGCGATTTCTACACAAGGCTGGGCGATCAGGGTGAGACGAGGCTCGAAGCAATCGGCCCATTCGAAGTCGTCGAAACCGACAACGGACAGGTCGCTCGGAACGCTCATTCCGCGTTCGCGGATCGCTCGAACCGCTCCAATCGTCGCCAGGTTGTTGCCGGTGACGAGAGCAGTCGGAGGTACGGGAAGCGACAACAGGGCATGGGTGGAGGCGGTCGCGCTTGCCGTCGTCGCGCTTCCTGTGACGACGTAGTGCGGAACGAAATCAATGCCGTGTGCCGCCAGCGCGACACGGAACCCTTCAATACGTTCAAGGGTCGTCGCGAACCCGGGCTGTCCCGCTACAAAGCCGATGCGCCGGTGACCAAACGACGCCACGTGATCGATCAGTGAACGCATGGCCGAAATATTCTCGACGCCCACCTGATCGAACCGGTCATCGGACAGGCGGTCGATCAGTACGCAAGGCAAACGATTTTTGGCGAGGTAGTCGAGGGTCCGTCGCGGAGCGGCCGAAGGCGCCAGGATCACGCCGTCGACACGCCGCTGATGCAGGGCCTGCACGACCGCGAGCTCACTGTCCTCGTCGTCCTGCGTATCCGACAGGAAGACCATGAGACCGAGGCGCGCGCACTCGGCTTCCAGCGCGCAGATGATGTCGCTGAAATACGGATTGGAGATTGCCGAGATGGCGAGGCCGACGCTGCTTGTCGAAGCGCGCTTGAGGGACCGGGCCAAGGTGTTCGGCAGATAGCCGACTTGATCGATGGCCTCGTTCACGAGCCGAGCTGTCGCTGGCGACACGTGGCGCGTGCGATTCACGACATGGGAAACGGTGGAGACCGAAACACCCGCCCGACGGGCGACTTCAACAATCGTCGCCATCGCGACTCAACTGAGCCGTCACGGGCATTCTCGTCCCCTCCCTCATGCACTCTCTATCCGCAGCGCGGCGGGTGCCTTAGTACGAGCTTAGGTCCATCGAAACGTTTGCGCAACCGTTTCGATAGCAACGCGGCGCGTTCGGCGCCGCGGATCTCTCGGCCTCCCAGAGGACCGATCCGGCGAGCCATCGCGCACGCGCCCGTCGCCAGAAAAACAGCATATATGTTGGTGCCGCATGCCGGACTTGAACCAGCGACCCTCGCATTACGAATGCACTCCGGTATTACTTACTCTCTACAGTATCTGCCATTAACTCTCTTACTTTTTCAATCCGACATAAAGATTTAGCTCTTACCTCGGCCGACGCTTGCAGGTAGACTCCAAGCTCTGATTTCGCACCCGTTGTTGACACTGTGCTGACACGCGCGAGGGCTTCTGACCCTCGCCTCGATACTGCGAGGGTCGTCGAAAATGCCCCGAATTTCAAAGCGAACCGTCGACGCCATCGCGCCTGATCAGACCGGCAAGCGACTCTATCTATGGGATTCCGATATCAAGGGCTTTGGCCTGCTCGTGCTCCCCTCTGGCGTGAAGAGCTATTTCTATCGCTATCGCAATCAGGAGGGTCGAGAGCGACGCGCAACGATCGGCAAGCACGGCACCTGGACACCCGAACAGGCGCGGCACAAAGCCGACGAGCTTCGACGCTCCGTCTCCGCCGGCGGCGATCCCGTGCACGAGAAACGCGCACTCAAGGCTGCTCCCACGGTCGCGGCACTGCTCGACGCTTATGTGGAAGGCGAGCGATTCAAGTCGAAGTCCCCCTGAACGCAGGTGTCCGACCGCGGCCGCATCGCGGCACATCTGAAACCGCTGCTCGGCAGCCGTCATGTCGAGCGTCTCACGCCGGGCGACGTCGAACGTGCTTTCGTCGCGATCCGCGACGGCAAGACAGCGCGGGACGCGAAGACGCGCAAGCGGGGCCGCTCCCGCGTGCGCGGTGGCGAGGGAACGGCCCGCATGGCAATCCGCCTTCTCCGTGCCGCCATTAACTGGGCGATCGGCGAAGGACTCGTCATTTCCAATCCCTGTGCACAGGTGAGGATCGGGACCGATGGCACCCGAGACGCCATCCTGGAAAGCGTCGATGACTACCGGCGCCTCTTCGAGACGCTCGATCACATGGAGCGCGAGCGCCGGTTGCGCCCCGCGGCCGCCGATGCAATCCGGGTCATTGCGCTGACCGGCGCGCGGCGCGGCGAGATCATCGGCCTGCGCTGGCAGCATGTCGATCTCGATCGCGGGCTGATCGTCCTGCCGCCGCGGTCGCACAAGGCAGGACGGCGAACTGGCAAGCCGCGCATCATCGGGCTGCCCGCCGCCGCACAGGCCATCATCGCCCGGCAACCCCACGATACGCTAAACGACCTTGTCTTCCTCCCCGCAATCGGCGAAGGCACGCTTTCCCTCTCAAAACCGTGGGCAAATGTCCGAACGGAGGCACAGCTCCCTCCCGCGCTGAGCCTGCACGGCCTGCGCCATAGCCTCGCCTCGCATATGGCGATGGCCGGTGCTGGCGCCGGGGAGATCATGACAGCGCTCGGTCATTCGCAGCTGTCGACGACGCAGCGCTACTTGCACTGGTCGGAAAATGCCCGGCAGGCGCTCGCC
>CAWDTS010000009.1:0-647468 GCA_963805325.1 uncultured Alphaproteobacteria bacterium
CCGACAACCGGCAGCGCGACGCCGGGCGCCATCAGGCCATGCTTGCGCGGGATTGAGATCGACCAAGGCGGCGAGCGGCTGGCCGCGACTCCTCCAGCGCATTGGCGAAGGTGATGCCCTTCGACCCCGCGCCCCAGATGACGGCCTTGCCGTCGAACGCGGCGAGCCGGTCGCGCCACCTGGTCGAGCTCCGACGTTTGCGGCCGTCGGCGAAAGCGCGCGCGGCGGCGAAGCACCGCCTCCGTGTCCGGCGCGACATAGCCGGGCTCCGGCGCGGCGGGCCTTGCCTCGAGCATCAGGAACTGGCCGCCATAGCCCTCCGTCACGCCGATCGGCGCGAAGCCCGTGCGACGGAAGAGCGTCGTCATCGACGGCGCCGTCCAGTAGGTGACGTGCTCGTAGATCACGTCCCACATGGAGACGGCGTCGAGCATCCACCCGGCATTCGGCACCTCGAAATAGACCGCCACGTCGCGCGCGCCGATGGCGCGACGGATATCGGTCAGGAGCGGCACCGGCTGCGTCGAGATGCTCCAGCACATGGCGGCAGAGGATGAAATCGAACGGCCGGTCGAGCTGATCGGAGCGGAAGTATTCCGGCACGATCTCAACGCCGGCCCGCGTCGTATAGGGGGTCTTCTTTCCGGCCATGCTCGGGTCGAAGCCGGTCGCCGTTCCCGCCCCGTGCTTCGCCAACAGGTCGAGCATGTGGCCGTCGCCGCAGCCGATCTCGACGACGTCCTTGCCCGGCGAGGCCGTGGCGTCCGACCAGCCCCGCGGCCAGCTCCTCGGCGAAGGCCTGGAACTTCGGCGAGAAGTGCAGCGCGTTCTCGTAGCCGGGCGCATAGACCATGCGCTCCGGATCGAAGGCCGCGGTTCCAGATCAGCGCACAGGTCTCGCAGACGACCAGATCCACGTCGCCCACGGGCGCGGCCTCTGCCGATGCCGCATCCGGCCAGAGCTGGTTGCAGATCACCGGCACGTTGCGTAGCGCGAAGACGCCGCTCAACGTCGGTTCCGCCGCAGAGCGGACACGCGGCATAAGCTCACACCGCCACCAGTTCCGGGCTAAGGCCCATACCCTCAAGCTGCGCCCCGATCTCGGGCAGATAGATCGGGTTCATCACGATCACGGTGTCCGGCTGGCGCGCCTTCAGCGCCGTCGGGGCCGATCACCTGATGGCCTGTGCCGGGCAGGAACTTGCCCTGCTTGTGGGGATTGATGTCGACGACCTGCGCGACCTCCTCGTTCCAGCCCGTTGGTGGTCAGGAACGACACGCCCTTCGAGCCGCCGCCCCAGATCGCCACGCGCTTGCCGGCGGCGTGGCGGCTGCGCACGAAATCGGTCCAGCGAGCGCGCATCTCGGCCACCTTGGCTGGGAACGCCGCGGCCAGCTCCCGCACGGCGTCGAGGTCGTCCTCCTCCGGAAGCGGCGCCGCCGCCGTGGCCGGGCTCGGCATACTGGATGATGTACTGGTCGTCGTAGGCGAGATAGAGCCGCGTCACGTCGAGCCCGGCGCGGCGGAAGAGCCGCGCATGCGAGCCGAGCGTGAAATAGGAGCAGTGCTCGAAATAGATGTCCCAGAAGGCGCCTTCGGCAAGCACGCGGCGCACGTCCGGCGTCTCGAAGAAGATGCCGACGTCGGCTGCGCCCGTCGATGACCTCGGCGATGTCACGCATGAACCGGCCGACCTCGGGGACGTGCTCGAGCGTATGCCGGCAGACGACGAAATCCGGCGGAGCTTCGATCCTCGCCGGATCGAAATATTCGCGCTGGAAAACGATCTCGTGGCCGTCGGCGCCGGGGAGACGCTCGGGGATGAAGCCCGGATCGACGCCGAGCCCGATCGTCCCGGTCTGCCGCGCCAGCTCCTGCAGGAAGTCGCCCTTGCCGCAGCCGATCTCCAGCGTGCGCTTGCCCCTCAGATCGTAGAGCGACGGCGATCTCGGCGACGAGCTCCTTGGCGAAGCGGTTGAAGGTGCCGGAGAAGTGCTGGCTCTCCTCCGTGGTCGAGGCGTAGTCGACGAGATCGAGATCGAAGATCGCATTGAAGACGAAGCCGCAATCGTCGCAGAACTTGAGCAGCAGCCCGTGACGCGGGAACGCCAGCGCTTCCTCGCGGCTGTCCGAGCAGCACGCAGCTCTGCACCGGGATGCCGTCGAGCCGGTAGATCTCGGTCAGGCTCTCCCCGCCGCAGGCCGGGCAGACTCTGGCTTCATTCATCCCGAGACGATTTCCAGGTCGGGAATCGGCACCACGAACTTGCCGCCCTGCTTCAGGAAGTCCTGCTGCTGGCGGATGATCTCATCACGGAAGTTCCAGGGCAGGATCACCACGTAGTCGGGCTTGTCGGTCGCCAGCTTCTCCAGCGCGTCGATGGGCACGCGAACGCCCGGCATGTATTTGCCCTGCTTGTGGGTGTTGCGGTCGACCGCGTATTCGATCACTCGGCTGTTCAGGTCGAGGAAGTTGAGCATGATGGTGCCCTTGGCCGCGGCGCCGTAGGCGGCAATGCGCTTGCCGTCGGCCTTGAGGCTTCCCACCAGCTCGCGCGCCTTGGCGCGGAAGTCGCGCACCCGCGCGCCGAAGCTCTCGTAGTAGGCGTAGGTGTCGAGGCCGAGGGCCTTCTCCTCCGCCAGGATTGTCAGCGACCGCGTCCGACGGCGCTGCCGTCTTGCCGAAGTAGAGCCGGAGCGAGCCGCCGTGGATCGGCAGGCGGCGCACGTCGTTCAGATGCAGTCCGTGGCGCGCGAACAGCGCCTTGGCCGAGCCGACCGAGAAGTAGCAAAGGTGCTCGTGATAGATCGTGTCGAACTCGATGAAGTCGATCAGGTCGCGGACGTAGGGAAATTCCACCACCGACCATGCCGTCGTCGGCCAGAAGCTCGGCAATGCCGGCGACCAGGTCGTTCTGGTCGGCGACGTGGGCGACGACGTTGTTGGCGATGATGAGATCGGCGGTGCGGCCCTTGGCGCGAAGCTCCTTGGCAAGGCGCGTGCCGAAGAAGTCGATCAGCGTCTCGATCCCCTTCTTCTGCGCCGCCTCGGCCGGGTGCTTGGACGGGTCGATGCCGAGCACGCCGATGCCCTTCTCCTTGAAGTTCTGCAGCATGTAGCCGTCGTTCGAGGCGATCTCGACAACGAGGCTGTCGGGGCCGAGGCCACGCGTGGCGATCAGCTCGAGCGCGTTGTCGCGGGAGTGCTTCAGAAGGTCTTCGGAGTAGGAGGAGAAGTAGAAATAGTCCTCGCCGAACATCTCCTCCGGCGGCCGCGTCTCGAGCAGCTGCACCAGGCTGCACTCCGGGCAGTAGCCGAGGCGGAGCGGCACAAGCGACTCCTTGCGATCGAGGAGCAGCGATTCAAGAAGCCCGTCGGAGCGCGGCATGCGACCGAGATCGAGGATCGGCAACAGCCCGTGATGCTTGCAGGAGATGCAGATCGCGCTTGGCGGCATCGGCTGCGAACTCCGGCGACAGCGCGTCGCCGGTCTTTGCGCGACCGCTGCGGGCGGCGGGGGTGTGCCGCAGCTCTTCGTCGATGATGCCGTCGGCGATCAGCTTCTTGATGTGGCCGATGCGCTGATAGCGCGGGCCCTCGAACTCCTCGAGGGTCAGCTTCTGCTGGAGATAGGCCTCGTAGAGCGACTGCGCGCCCTTTGACCGCATCCCATTGCGGGACGAAGGTCGGCAACACGCGGCGGATCTTGTCGCAGTTCACCCGGTAGGAGCGCTTGTCGGGGCCGGCGTCGTCCGCGAAGCTCACTTCGCAGCCCGGCACCGTCCTGGCGACGATCTCGGCGAGCTCGCGGATCTGGTAGTTGTGCGCGGTCACGCCGACATTGAACGCCTCGTTGCGGATCGCTTCGACCGGGCGTCTCAAGCGTCGCCACGAAGGCGCGCGAGATGTCCTCGATATGGGTGATCGGCCGCCACGGCGTGCCGTCGGACTTCATGTGGATGCGGCCGGTCGTGACCGCCCAGGCGACGAGGTTGTTCAGCACCAGGTCGAAGCGCGTGCGCGGGCTCACGCCATAGGCGGTCGCGCTGCGCAGGAAGGTCGGGCAGAAGTCGTCGTCCGCCAGCTCGGCCAGCGCCAGCTCCGACTTCACCTTGCTCTCGCCGTAGGGCGTGACCGGATTGAACGCGCCGTTCTCGTCGATGAAGTCGGGGCCGCTGGCGCCGTAGTTCGAGCAGGAGGAAGAGAACACGAAGCGCTGCACGCCGGCCGCCTTGGCGGCGCGGGCGACGCGCATCGTGCCCTCGTAGTTGATCGAGAAGGTCGTGGCGGGACGGAAGTCGCCGAGCGGGTCGTTCGACAGCGCCGCGAGATGCAGCACCGCGTCAAAGCCAAGCAGATCGGAGACCTCGACGTCGCGGATATCCTTCAGGATCGTCGGCACTTCCGGCATCTCGCCGCCGGGCGCGAAGGTGCAGCGCTCGTAGAGATCGCTGTCGATGCCGACGACCTCGTGACCGGCCGCATCGAGCATCGGAGTGAGGACCGTTCCGATGTAGCCTCTGTGACCCGTCACCAGAACACGCATGGGTTCACTTCTCCCAAACAGCCCAGGGGCGCTTTCCTGTATCCCAGAGCTGCTCCAGAATGTGCTTGTCGCGCAGCGTATCCATCGCCGCCCAGAAGCCCTCGTGCCGGTAGGCCATGAGCTGGCCGTCCTTGGCGAGATTCTCCAGGGGGGCATGCTCGAACATCACCACGTCGCCTTCGATGTAGTCGAGGACCTGCGGCTCCAGCACGAAGAAGGCGCCGTTGATCCAGCCTTCCGCGGTCTGCGGCTTCTCTTCGAAAGCCGTCACCTGATCGCCCTCGAAGCGCATATGGCCGTAGCGCGCCGGCGGGCGCACTGCCGTGATCGTCGCCAGCTTGCCGTGCGCGCGATGGAAGGCGATCAGCTTGTTCAGATCGATGTCGGCCACGCCGTCGCCCCAGGTGAGCATGAAGGTCCCCTCCCCCAGATGGGGCCTCAGCCGCTTCACCCGTCCGCCGGTCAGCGTCTCGTCGCCGGTCTCGATCAGATCGACAGTCCATGGCGCATGATCGAGCTCATGCCGCACCACCGGCTGGTCCTTCCCGACATGCACCGTCAGATTGCCGGACAGCGTGCCATATTCGGCAAAGTAGCGCTTGATGTAGTCGCCCTTGTAGCCGAGCGCGACGGCGAACTCGTGAAACCCGAAATGCGAGTAGATCATCATGATGTGCCAGAGGATCGGCCGGCCGCCGATCTCGACCATCGGCTTCGGCCGAACGGCCGTCTCTTCGGCCAGCCGCGTGCCTTTGCCACCGGCGAGAATTGCAACTTTCACGGAGAATCCCTCTCCCGATCGGGCGGGGCCAAAGCTCGAGGAGGAAACACCGGACGTGCCCACGCCCGCGAAGCCCGCCACCAAACATCTTGTGACCCGTGGAACCTGCGCAAAAATTAGCTCAACTGCAACAAATACCGATGACCTGGGCGCCCCAACACGCCAACTACTCATTCCTAACCTTAATGCTAGTCTCGTTTGGGCGGCGTCGTTCGGCCCGTGCCAATTGCTTGATCATATGCCCCACGGCGACCGGAAGCGATCCTTCGCCGCATCGACTACGACCAACTTCACTCCTGCGCTACGTCTGACGTCGCGCGAATGCGCTGACGAAGAGGCTGCTGCGCGCATGCGCATGTTGAAGATCGGTCGAGCCCATTATTTAGAATAACCACGTCAGCGTTATGAATCTCGACAGCTAGCAGTCCGCCTGTTCTACTAGCGGGACCGTCTTCCCAGGAAATGGCGCGCCGGCCGCAGGCGTCGATCACACGGCACGTTGATTCCTGAATGAACTCCAATAAGGCAGAGCTTATGGCTACACCCGCAGGTGGGTCGTCACTTGGCTCGCGCCTGGACCCAGCGGCGAGCGGCATGGATGCGCGCCCCTAGCTTCGTAGAGCGGTTCTCGCAGGACATTGCCGCCGGGCGGGTGATCGGCAGCGAGCGCGGCAGAAGGTGTGCTTCGTCGAAGGAATCGACCGAGAGAACGATTATCAGCATCGACGGTGACGCGCTGCGGATCGAGCCTCTGATCAAGCCGGGGTGGGGCCGATCCGGGATCGCCTATGGGCCGTTCCCGCGGATGCCGGGTCTCGCGTTTCATACCCTGGTACTCAACGGTCACAACATCTCACGGACGGAGCCATTGCCCGACCGCTTCAGGGGACGCCTGAAGCGCTGGCTGATGGGGCCCGAGGTTGAGCCGAGACGTCGTCGCATCGTTCAATGGTTGCGGAGCGGCAACAAGCGGCACACGTGGCGGCGGCTGCGGCAATGGTTTCGCAGCGGCGCGGGGCTGCTTTACTGGCCGTGGCTCGACGAAAATCTCGCCGTGGGTTGGTTCCCGGTTGAAGCGCCGATCGATCCGCTCAGGCAGGGCTGCGCCCTCGCCGTGCATGCGATTGTTCCCGAGGGTGGCGAGCTATGGGCGCATGTCGGCGCGCATTCACTGCCGACGATCCGCGGCATGCAAAACCTTCCGATCTACTACACGATTGTCCTGCGTGAAGAAGGCGCGGCTTATTACGCATCGTCTCCGACAAGCGTCCAGGGCCTGCCGAAATTCCCGCAGCTGCGCCTGCTCGCGATCGAGCCCTTTAACAAGGACCCGTCGCTCTACGCGGGAATTCATCAGAGCGTGCTCGGGGAGATCGGCTTTCGCGCGGATACCCGGGTGTTTGGCGCCCAGGTGACGAAGATTTCAGCGCTCGGGAAGTGGTATGGCTCGGCTCAGGCCGCCGACTCGATGCGAGGCGATGGCGCTCTTACGGCGACCGCCGCCGAAGTGGGCGGAGTCTGGTCGGCAACAGAAGGCCGGCTTCCTAAGAACCGAACGCGGGGCGGTCGGCCAGGACCCCGCCAACATGGCGCTCCTCTCTCTTCCCGCCCCTTCCGGCCTCGTTCACGCCCTGATCGATTGCGAGGCGGGCCCGGTCGAAGCGGTCGCAATGATCTGGCGTGCGGTCGATGAGCGGAATTTCTGGTGTTTCGAGATCGGCAGCGGACATGCCCAGCTTTCAATTGTGGAAGAGGGCTACCGACATCGTCACGCCAGCGTCCGTGGTCGCTACCTCCCCCCCAACACCGTCAGCTCGGTGCAGATCTACGATGACGGCGACGCCATCCGCTTCTGCGTGAACGGCAAGCTGGTTTACGGCACGACCCTTCACGATACTCGACTGCAGTCGGCGACCGGCGTGGGTGTGCGAGTCGCCGGAAACGGCTCCAACGTCGCCGTCCGAACGTTCGAAGCACATCCGCGGGAAATTCGCGTGTCCGACTTGCGTGATTCTCGGAGGCCCGCGGTTCGCACTCGGGAATCGGATCGTCGCGGAGGACGAGTTCGACGGGCCGCCCGGCGACCTGGCCGGCCACCGCACCCAGGTCGGCGATCTCAAATGGAGAGCGCGGGATCGGACATGGTGTCTTCGAGCTGACGGGCAGCAGCGTTGCGCGGGTAAAGGCCTCGCCGCAAGAGCCGTGTCCGGGGCGGACGGCATATATGGTCCCGTGGCCTGATGCGCGCTTCGCCGATCGTGCAGGTCACCGTTACACCGCCCGGCAAGACAGGGGGCGGATCGGGACATAGAGGCCGGGCGGGCATGATCTTCTGGCAGGACCCGGCGAACTACCTGATCCTCAGCGCGTTCGTCGAGGATTACCCGGCAATGTCAATGGCGGCGTTCTTCCGGAAAGACGGCTTTGAGGAACTCTACGACGCCGTGTGGTCGAATCTGGGAACGCGGATGCATTGGGGGGAGCCGCACGAGTTTCGCGCGACGTTCGATGGGCAGGAATTCGCCGCCTACATCAACGGCGAGCCGGTGCTCTGCCGAAGCCTCGCGGACGTGTATCCGCGCTGCAAGCGCTTTGAAGTCAATCAGGTCGGGCTCGTATCCAATTGGGAATGGGGAAACGACACCGGCAGCAAGTTTGAGAGATTCATAGGCAGAACGCGCCAATGACAAACGACTGGTACCGTCCATGCGCCTGACTCGTCAGCGACTGCTGCGGCGACTTCTGTCCCTGCCCGTCGTGCGCGCTCCCGGGCGGGCGCTGCTCCGCCGCATAGTGTGGACGGTCGAGAGAGGAACCGGAGCCGGCCTCAAGCTCCGCGGTCCGCAGAACCTTGGCTACGTAACGGGCGACAACGAGCTGCCCGTGCAGCAGGAGATCGCGCGCCAGCTCAAGCCGGGCGGCGTCTTCTACGATATCGGAGCCAACATGGGATTTTTCTCGCTGATTGCCGGGAGATTGGCCGGTCCCAAGGGCCGCGTGTTCGCATTCGAGCCGCATCCACTCAACGCTTCGACAGTGGCGGAGAATGCCCGCCTCAACGGAATGACGCAGCTGCAGGTCTTCCCCGTTGCGATCGGAAGCTGCGCCCGGCGGGACGTGCTCCAAATGACCGATTGGGACGGCGGCGCGACGCTCTCCGGCTACGCCGTGGGGCCGGACCAGGTGATCACGCACACTGAAGTGCAGGTCCTGTCGCTTGACGGGCTTATCGCTGACAAGGCGCTGCCGTTGCCCACCTTCGTCAAGATCGACGTCGAAGGGGCGGAAATGGAGGTCATCGAGGGCATGACAGCCACCATCGCCCGCTGCAACCCTGTGCTGCTCTTCGAGGTCGATGACGGCAACCCGAACGAATTCCGTCGCCGCTGGGCCGAGCTCGATGCGCGCGTGAGCGCTTTGGGGTACCGCGTCCGGCGTCTGGACAATGCCTATCCCGGTGTGAACTGGAACGTGGGGCACAGCGTAGCCGAGCCCGTGGTGCCGCCGCCCAATGGTGACGTCCAATCACGGCGTCTGGCGCCGGCGGGAGATTTTCCCGACACCGACGCGGAGCCGCTACCGGCCGCCAGCGAGCACGGTGCGCGCATACAGATGGACCAGGTTCTGAGTTTCAGACGTATCGTGCAACGCATCGGCTGGTCCTTGCTCGGCCTTCGCGCCGCCGAATGGGAGCCGCAAGAGACCGGCGGATGCACCGTTGTCTTCTCACCGCACTTCGACGACGAGACCCTGGGGGCCGGCGCTGCGATCTTGAAGCTGCGCCAGCGCGGTGCGCGGGTGCACATCGTGTTCATGACGGACGGGAGCCGCTCCCATGTCCACGCCATGGCGGAAGCCGAACTCGCCGCCATTCGCAGGCAGGAAGGATCTGCAAGCCGCCGCGACGCTCGGTGTCGATGCGGGTGATGTGACGTTTCTCGACTACAAAGAGACGCGCCTCGCCGAACATCGCGACGAGGCGCGGCGCCGCGTGGCCGAGCTCCTCGTCGAGCTGGATTGCCGACGGGTGATTGCGCCGAGTGTTCTTGAGCCGGACATCTGGTCGACGGACCACCTCGCCACTACTGACATCGTCTTCGAGGCGCTGGCCAGGACCAGGCGAAGCTACGAAGTTTTGGAGTACCTGGTATGGTTTTGGTACCATTGGCCCTGGGTGCCGCTGCGCGGCACCGGTGACGCACGACAGATTCTCAGGCTGAGCAGACGCTACCAGTTCGGGCTCAAGTCCCTTCGGGTTGCAAACGTATCGGTGGGATTGGATGCGTTCCGCTCTCGCAAAAAGCAGGCCCTTGACCAGCACCGCACGCAAGTGACGCGATTTGTCGCTGACCGGCCCTGGCCGATCCTGCTGGACGTCGGCCGCGGGGAGTTTCTGGACATATTCTTCCGAACGCGTGAGTGGTTCAGGCTCAGCCAGTGGAAGGGCTCCCCGGATGCAGGCTAAGCCAGGCGCGGCTCCGCGGGTGGCGATCATCTCCCAGGGGCTCGGTTGGATCAGACCGCCCAACGCAAACGGCTCAATCTCAATCTGGACGTACGAGGTCGCCCGCCTCCTCGCCAACCGCTGCTCTCTGCTGCTGGTCGAGCTCGGCACCGAGAATTTTCGTACGCGCACGCTGGAGCACGAGGGCGCCGCCTACGTCTATGTCCCGAAGGCGCTCAACAGCATCGGCAACGCCTTGCATCGCAGGGCCGCAAAACTGGTCCGAATAGCCACCAACGCCCAGCATCGCCTCCGTCGGCCGGAATATGCCTCGGCCCTTCATTACCTCCCCTATATCCTTCAGGCGGCATGGCAGGCGCGCAGATGGCAAAGCGAGATCATCCACATTCACAATTTCACGCAATTCGTTCCAGTCGTTCGTGCCCTCAATCCGAAGGCTCGCATCATCCTGCATATGCACTGCGAATGGCTGTCGCAGCACGACCGCGCGATGATCGCGCGCAGGATCAAGAAGGCTGACGCCGTAATCTGCTGCAGCAACCACGTTCAGCGGCAGTTCCTGGCCGCGTTTCCCGATTACAGAGAAAAGTCGCACGTGGTGTTCAACGGCGCGAACATCGACGCATTTCTCCCCTCCGATAACGTGGCCGGCGCCGATCCGTCCGGGCCGACTGCGCATTCTCTTTGTCGGCCGAATCTCTCCGGAAAAGGGCATTCATGTTCTGGCCGAGGCCTTCGCCAAAGTTGCAGAAGCCTGTCCGCAGGCAACGCTCGAGTTGATCGGTCCAAGCGAAAGTCTGCCAAAGGAGTTCCTCGTCGGCCTCAGTCTCGATCCGCGCGTGCAGACGCTGAATCAGTTCTACGAAGGCGACTACCTCTCGGAGGTCAGGCGCCGCCTCCCAAAGGAGTTAGATGGCAGGGTGTTCTTCCACGGGGCTATTCCACATGAGGCTGTGGGCAGGCACTACCGCCATGCCACGATCTATGTGGGTCCGTCTTTTTCCGATGCGTTCCCGTTACCGGTTATTGAAGCGATGGGCTCAGCTTTGCCGGTCATAGGGTCCGCGGTTGGCGGCATCCCCGAGGCGATTGTCGACCGGGAGACGGGGCTCCTGGTCGAGCCGGGCAATGTCAAAGCGCTCGCCGCGGCGTTGCGGCGAATGCTGGAAGATGGGTCTCTGCGCGAGCGTTTCGGTGCCGCCGGACGAGCCCGAGCGCTCAAGCTCTTCTCCTGGCAAGCGATCAGTCGCGAAGTCGCGAGAGTGTATTTCGGTGAGCAAGAGGAGGGCTGACCCGGCTTTCCCGGCTGCGGTCGCTGAAGGTCCCCTTCCCGGCCCGAAACATTCATCAACCCTGCCCGGACGCAACGAACTCCCGATACCATCCGATCGTCTTTTCCAGACCCTCTCTTAGGCTGACCTGCGGCGCAAACCCGAGATGCCGTCGGGCGCTTTCGATCGATGATCTGGAGTGCGGCACCTCCCCCAATCGATGCGGAGCATGGGCGGGCCCCCTCACCACGCCGGAAAGAGCCGAGATGTTCGCCCACAGCTCGTTGATGGAAATGGCCTCGCCCGTGCCGACGTTGAAGACCTTTCCAGGTGCCGATGATGACGTTGCCGCCAAGATCATCGCCTCCACCACGTCTGCAACAAAGACAAAATCGCGCGTCTGACTCCCGTCGCCATAGATCGTCGGCACCCCGCCGGTCAGCGCCTTCAACATGAAGACCGAAATGACCCCCGAATAGGGTGAAGACGGTTCCTGGCGCGGGCCATAAACGTTGAAGAAGCGCAGCGGGACGGTCTCCAGTCCGTAAAGCGACTGATAAACCCTCAAGTGGTACTCCACTGCGAGCTTCTGCGCAGCGTACGGCGTGAGCGGGTCGGGACGCATGTCCTCGCGTTTGGGCAGCTCCGGGTCGTTGCCGTAGATGGCGCTCGAGCTCGCGAACACGACCCGCCGAGCGCCGGCCGATCGTGCAGCCTCCAGGACGTCGAGCGACGCGGCTTCGTTAACGGCCACCGACCCGATCGGGTCCCGCACTGTTTGCAGTACCGACACAATTGCAGCGAGATGGAAGACGACCTCGCAGTCGGAGGCCGCCTCAGCCAATACGCTTCGGTCTCTGATATCGCCGTTCATCAAACGCACCGAATGCCTACAGGATTGGAGATTGTCCTCCTTACCGGTGGACAGATTGTCGAGGACAGTCACCTGACATCCCTTTTCCGCTAGGGCATGCGCCAAGTGGGACCCAATGAAACCGGCGCCACCTGTTATGAGCGCGCTCCTAGGACTAGTTGGCATGCAATCACCGTGACCTTGTTACCAGAGGTCGGCTAGACGGCTTCGGTATGGCCGTCAATTTCATACCGGACAGCCCGCTATTCGTCGGGATCGAAGGGCTGGCCGTTCAAGCCGAGAACGACCTCATCACAGGCCGCCCTTGCGAACATTGGCAGCCTCATCCCGGTCGCGATCGCCCAGACGATCGTAGCGCTTGTGTGAAACGGTGACCGTTCGCCATCTTCACCTTATAATAGCAAAGCCCTTGTATCGACCGATTTTTCTAGTTTAGAGCTGCAGAATTAGCGCGCTCACCATACTATGCTGTACGTGGTCCTACGAGGCGTATTCGCTGCCAAAGACCGCCGATGGCTGCTATGATTTGGTTAGCATCGCGGAAAACGGTCTCGGTGTTGCCGCGCGGCGATCGTCAGGCAGGAAGGATGTCGCGGGGCGTCGGTCCTCAGCAATACCGGCAGCGCGTCAATTTGGAGAGTTGCCGCCTGCGCATTAGCGCTCACTTTTGCGACCCTCGGCAGCTGCCCTGCATGGATCGAAGGAACCTGGATCAAATTCCTGCACCACGGCTTGGGAGATTGGTTTGCGGTTTAGCCGAAAGCGATGCCTGGCGCCTGGCTTGACGGCGCAGGCTGGTTCAACCCGCGAGCCGTTGAAGATTTGTTTCGGCCGAGAGTGATCGCATTGGCTCTGCAATCAATAAGGCTCCGCTTTTTCGTTTTCGCAATCGCCCCCGCGGTCGTGCTTGCGGGCTGCGGCGGCCACGCCAGAAGCGCGCACCGTTTCGACTATGTGCCGCTCGACCTGAACTACTACCTTTATGAGCGGGACGTCGGAGACATTGACGGTGACGGCAAAAATGACATCGTCGGATTTCAAGAGGGCGACACCACGATACAGGTGTTTCGTGCGCCTGACTGGAAGCGGTCTACTCTCGTAGAGCTGACCGGCACTTACCGCTATCCGCGGGCCGACGACTTCAAGCTTGCTGACATCGACAATGACGGCGACCCAGATATCGTCGTTCGCCTGGGGACGGGGCCGGCGGACGACGGCCCCGGCATCGCCGTCTGGTTCGAGAATCTCGGAGGTGGGACCAAGTTCCGGGAGCATATCATTGGCGACAGCCCCGCGTACGCAAAGGATTTTGTCATCGCGGATTTTGACAGGGATGGCCGCAAGGACGTGGCCATGCGCATGGATAGCCAGACGCAGATCTGGTTTCAGGAACCGGCCGACAAATGGACCCCGGTGTTGCTTTCTCACCCGTCCCACGAAGGCATGGACGTTGGCGACCTGGACGGTGACGGCGACCCCGACATCATTCTCAACGGCTTCTGGTTCGCGACGCCGAACACGCCTGCCGCTGCGCGCGTCGCCAGCAGTTACGTTGAACATGTGATCGACAAAACCTGGTTCACCCAAGACAAGTCGGACTGGCGCTCGAACTCCACCAAGACCGTGGTCGGCGATTTCAACGGTGACGGTAAGCTTGACGTGGCATTTTCCGACTCCGAGCTGCCCGGGTATCCCGTCTCGTGGTACAGCTCTCCGACCCCGACGATTGACGGCACGTGGACACGCCATCCGGTTGTGACGGTAGGCTATTGCCACAATCTGCAAGCAGCCGACTTCAACCTTGATGGACGCACGGACCTGCTGGTCGGCGGCATGATCCAGTCCAAGCAGCGCGGCCTGATGCTCATGCTGAACAAAGGCGACGGCACGGACTGGGACAAGGAAGTCATTCAGACCGACGGCAGTTACAGCGCCGAACTGGGCGACATCGATTCCGACGGCGATCCGGACATCGTCGGCGTCCGCAACTGGGACCAAGGACCGAGCTGGATCTACCGCAACAACACGCGTGACCCGAAGCTCGATTCCTGGAGCTACATCCGGGTCACGGATCAGCATGTGCGCACCTTCGGTCTCGCTTTCGCCGACGTGAACCACGACGGCAAGCTCGACATAGCGTCCGGCCCCTTCGTCTATCTCAACCCCGGCGGCGACATGACCGGCACCTGGAAGCAGATCGCACTACCCGGGGGGGTGCACGCTTTCGCTGCCCTTGACGTCAACGGCAATAACCTTGCCGACCTCATCGTCCAGAAGAACAACGACACCGACGACACAACGGACGTGATGTGGATCGAGGCCAAAAACCCGGAGGGAACCGAATGGGGCGACCCGATCAAGATCGGGAGCGTTCCCCGCGCCACCGAGCCGGAAGGATCGCAAGGCTACGGCGTTGCTCAGCTTGAGACCGGTGGCCGCCCGGAGATCGTCGTCAACTCGCCCCACGGCCTTTTCTATTTCAAGGTCCCGTCCGTCGATCCCAAGGCAGGAAACTGGCCGCGGACGCGCATCGCCCCGACCGACTCCGAGGAAGGCGTCGCCATTGCAGACATCGATGGAGACGGCGCTCTCGACGTCGCCTACGCCTCGGGCACAAAGATCGTCAAATGGGCCCGCAACCCCGGTGACGGGAGCGGCGACTGGAAGGTTTTCGTCGTCGGGAAATTTGGCGAGGCGGTGTGGCCCGACCGTGTATCGGCGGCCGACCTGAACGGAGACGGTCGCGTCGACATCGTCGTCACGGAGGAAAACATCGGCACGGCGCCGGACGCACAGGCCTATTGGTGGGAACAGCCGTCTACCCGAGCAGCAAGCCGGAACTGGAAGAAACATTTCATCGTCACGCAATACACGATGAATAGCATGGATGTCGGCGACGTGAACCGAGACGGCAACCCCGACATCGTTATCGCCGAGCACCGCGGCCCGAAACGAATTGCCATATGGGCCAGCGATGGCCACGGCAATTTATGGCCCCATGTCGTGGACAAGGGCAAAGAGAATCACCTCGGAGGCCGTTTGGTCGATCTCGACGGAGACGGAGACCTGGACCTGGTCAGCATCGCCTACGATAAATTCAAGGAAATACACCTATGGCGGAATGATAGCTTAAGAAGCAGCGGCAGCTTCTAGATTGGCTTCTCTCCGTTTACAAAAGCGCACCATGGTCGCAGCTACACCCAAAGCCCAAGGCATTCTCAGCAATGCTGGCTGGAATGCATTTGGCACGCTCTTCAATATCGTCATCTCGTTCCTGCTCACTCCGCTATTGATCCGCCGGCTAGGTGCCGATCAATGGGGGCTGCTGCTGCTTGTCTGGTCCGTCACCGGTGTGCTCAGTCTCGCAAATTTCGGAATGAGCGAGGCGGCGTTGCGCTACATCGCGCATTACTTCGCGAAAAACGATATCGTCGGCATCAATCGTGTGCTCGGCGCGTCGCTGACCTTCTACATCGCGGTTTGTGCCGTGATTTCCGCCGTCGTGCTGGGGGCCACGTCGGTGGTTGCCGACTGGGTCAAGGTGCCTGAGACCAGCGCCTATGTCATCGAGCCGCTGCTCCGCCTGACGACGGTCCTGTTCACGCTGGGCATCCTGACCAACGCCTATCGCGCCATCCCCATGGCCGTTCACCGATACGACATCAGCAACTTCGTTTCGGTGACCCAGGGTGTCGTCCGCACCGCCGGGCTGCTAATCCTGGTTCTCGTCGGGTTGAGGGTGCTAACCCTCGTCGTCTGGGAGGTCACCTTAGCCTCGGCCGTGCTGGTGGCGCATGTCGTAATCGCGCGAAGGCTTATCCCCGGCCTGCATTGGCTACCCAGCATTTCGCTATCCGGCATTCGCGAAATATTTGGCTACAGCCTGTTCTCGTTTCTCACCCAGGCCGCTCTGCTGGTTTATCGCGAGTTGGGCAAGCTTCTCCTGGGCAATCAGCTAGGGACGGCAAGCGTCGCTTATCTCGGAACGCCGGACAGCGTGTCGAATTGTCTGCATCAGATATTGATCAATGCGATCGAGACGCTGGTGCCGCGCTTCAGCGCCGCGCGCGATGCCGAGTTCGACAAGTTGCTGCTCGTGGCTTCGACGTGGGCTGCTTTTGTCTGCGTCGTCGCATTCTACATACCGCTCTCGGTGCTGATGCCTGATCTCCTGCGCTTGTGGATCAGCGACGAGTTCGCCCGGGAAAGCAGCACGGTGGGCTCGCTGCTCACGCTCGGATTGATCGGGTCCGTAACATTTGCGCCGATCGCAACGCTTTTCAGAGGCCGCGGTCAGCCTGCCTTTGTGACCGTCATCATGACTGCGACCGCGACCGTCGTGCTCGCAGTCAGCTTGCTCCTGATCCCCTCGCAAGGCGTCAACGGCGTCGGCTACGCCTATCTGCTCTCAAACGTCTGCTGGATGGCAGGGCTCGTTATCGGCTGGGTCCGCCTCTACGGCTGGCATTCGCTCGGCGAGCTGGCACGCGCCGCCGGGTTCCCTTCCCTCCTCGCCAGCGTCCTCTGGTACGCGGAGACGGCCGTAATCGGCCGGACGGATCATATCGGTTGGATCGAATTTTTCGTTCTAGGGGCGACGTTCTCCTGCGTCGGCGCGGTGATTGTCGTCGGAGTTGATCTTCTGCTGGGCGGTGCGTCGCTCGCCAGGATCGTCTTGGATCGTCTGCAGGCTTCGCGCTTGATCGCAGGGTTGAGGCGGCGGGTCGGCTTTGGCGGGGTTCCATAATCGTGTTGCCGGCGGCGACGCGCCGAATCTGGCCTGGCGAGGCGGCCCGTTGCGGGAATGATCGCAAAGATTTCAGGAGCTGACGGGGCGTATCGACAATGCTTATTCACGTATCAAGCAGAGCACAGGATGCTCGACCGCGCTCCCCGGCGGCGCGGACCGATTGTGGAGCCGGACGGCCATGAAACAGGTTTCCTCCGCAGCGGCCGGGTTCCCTCGCGACGTCCTTGCCCGGCTTGCATGCCCCTACTGCGGATCGCGGTTTGAACTCGACGCGGTCGTTTCCGAGAACGATCAGATCCGCTTCGGCATTCTCCATTGTTCGTGCCACGATTATCCCGTCGTCGAAGGCATTCCGATCTTGCAGCAGATCGACGGCATAGACGGCGTGGTGCGACTGATCGCCGATTCCGACACGCGCGGCGCGTTGCTGCGTGCCTTCGATATTTTTCGAGGCCCGTGGGCGCGACAGAGCCGGCTGCGGCGGGTCCGTTATCGACGCAACAGCGCGCGTCTGGTCGCGAACAGCGATGTGCCTTTCTCGGAGGCCATCGAAATGGTGCGGCAACCCAAAACATTCGCGGACTACCTCGTGCACCGTTACGCAAACCCGAGTTTTCTGGCCGCAATCGGGCCGATGCTCGTGCTCGCCGAGGCGGCCACAGCCCCCGAAGTGCCGGCGCACGGAGTCAGCTCAAAGTCCCACGCAAACCGGCCCGCACGCATTCTCGATCTTGGCTGCGGCACCGGGCACGCAAGCTTCGTCCTGAAGCTTCTCAGCCCCGAAGCTACAATCGTTTCCGTCGACCAGGAATTCGCAAACGTCTACTTGGCGCGCCGCTACATGGTCCCCGGCGGCATGCAGCTGTGCCTCGATGCACAGGTGCCGAACCCGTTCCCCGACGGATTCTTTGATGCCGTGTATTGCCAGGATGCTTTCCACTACATCAGGTCGAAAAAGGTGGCGGTCGACGAGCTAAAGCGCGTCGCGCGCCGCGATGCAGTCTGGGTGTTTCCCCACCTCCACAACCGACTGTGCCCAAATGTGGTGCCGGGTGTGCCCTTGTCGCCGGACGGCTATCTCCAATGCTTCGCGCTCCCCAGCGCAAGGCTTTTTGCCGAGAGCGAGTTGTTGTCGCGCCTTTCGACGGACCGGCTCGCCGACCTGAGTGAATTGAAGCCCTCTGCCGCCCTGGCGGATGCGCCAAACCTGACATTGGTCAGCGGTAACGAAGATATTTGGCGGGTCTATCGCGGCTTTCCCGACGTGTTCGCCCGGTCGGGCAGTTTCCTGCGGCTCAATCCGATTTATCGCGTCCGGTCTGCGGGCGGCTCGCTGCTTCTCGACCTTCGATGGCCCAATCCCAGCATGGCGCAAGAATGTGCCGAAGCGCAGGCCGTGCTTCCCGCGACTTGCCGAATAGAGGCTGCTCAACTTTCGCAGATTGAATCCGGCTGGACCGGATCAACTCCGGAATGGCTCAAGGAGCTCGTGGCGAAATTCGTGCTGGTTCCTCTGCCCGATCACTATCGTCCCGAACAACAGCAGTAGCCTCGCCTCGGCGGCGCGCGCCTTTTCCCATTCAATCGGATCGGCAATCACCGTGAAAACTGTCGCGCGGCTTTCGGACGCATGATGAGCCAGTCCTGAACCCCTGGGCGGCGCTCGGCCAGCGCTTCGGCCCAATGCTTCGGCGGCAGTGCTTGCAGAGCCGGGTAACGCTGCAGGTCGGGCGTCCGATCGCGGCTGGAGATCTTTTCGATCGCATGCGTGCCTTCGAATCGTGCGGTCAGTGCCGGCGTGATGCGCGGATCGATAATGTCGTGGCACTCGACGACGATGTTAGCCTTGCGAAGCGCAGGCGCGCGTGCCGGATCGAGCAGATCGTATTCCGGCCCGTCGCAATCCATGAACAAAAGCGTGCGGTCGCCGATCAGTTCTTCCAATGCGTTCGTCGTGCAAGAACCGAAGAGCATGACGCGGGATTGGACGCCGTTCAGCGCCATAAGCTCCCTGCAACGGGCCAGCGCCTGCTCATCAGCATCGAAGCCGAAGCATTTCGCATTCGGCATTTTCATGGCTGCGCCGGTCAGCCAGTAACCGGACGCGCAGCCGACGTCGATGAAGCGGTCGAAGCCCTCCTTAAAATGCGCCTCCATCGTCGGAATCAGTTCTTCCTCGTAACAACCGATGAGCTTTGGGACGAGGCATCCCTCGTCGGCGTCCCGGATGCAAACCATGCCCTTGAACGGTCCTGCTTGGGATTTTGGGCCATAGGCCTGCAGCATGCGATCGGCGAGGCACTGCTGGTAAGCGAGTGACCTTGGCCAAGGGTCCATGGGCAGAAGCCATTTGATCGCCCAGGATTGCAGCGCCAGCCCGACCGGCGCGCGTATGATGATGTGCTTGATCAGCGGGGCGACCCTGCGCTTAATCTTCCCAAGGGCTCTGCGCACCGTCATGTGTAGGCTTCCTTTTGGCTGTTGGCCGGTGCTGGCCGCGAGCCTCGTCCGGGACACAAAACGCAAAACCTCCCCTTGAGGCACGAAAGACCAAGGCGAGACGACATCCACGCCATGCAAACACGGCTCATCCGGCACTACAGAGCACCTGATATGTGACAGTTTGATTGATTTCTAGGCGTTCGCAACGCGAATCGATTTCTCGCACGCGCCGGATGAAAAGAAATCGACTCGGCAACCGGCTCCGCCGGCGAAGCCGTGGGTAGTATCTCCACTGAGACACTACTCAGCCCTGACCTCCTCCTCTGCAGCGAGCTTCCTGCGCGCCGGTACCTGTGTCCCGCGGGCAGGGCGCACTTGGCCCCGCGCACCCCTCCGAATGTCCGGTGCGAAACCGCCCCGCCGCCGTCTGAGAAGGCCGTCTGTCGAGCCGACGCCTTGACGGCGGTTTATCCAAGCCGACGGCTTGCAGGCCGCCGTCGTGTGACGCTCGCTTCCGAGCACGCCGGCCCTCCGCGCAATGGCAGCAGCCTACGGGCGAGCGCTCCGCTACCTCAAGACGCCCTACCCTCGCGACTCCATGCTCGGCCGGCGCAAAGCCGGGCCAGAAACAGGGAATCCAGCACGATCAAAATCGTGTCGAACGGCAGCCGGAAGCGAACCCTGGTAAAAAACAAAGCCGAAAAAAACGCATTGCCGAAATAGATCACCGCCAAAAGCGCCTCGAGCTTACTCATTGGGTATCGAAATATAAAAAACATCCGCAAAATAAATAAGATCAGAAGCGGCCCGTACGTTCCGAGCATTATTGTGTCCTGCAGAGACACCGTCCTGACCTGAGATACCTGGGCCACCTGGTAGTTGAAGTAATTAGCCACTTTTTCGGCGTAGAGCCCTGCCCAGCGATATGGGTTCGACAGAATGTACTTGATGGCCTCGTTTCGATAGTGCTTATCTATTTGCACCTCGTTGAGCCCGCTTTCCGGCGCATAATCCTGTATGTCCACGTTCACGCCAGAGCTTGCCGTTGTATTCTTGGAATTACCCAAAATCATATTCACGCCGGAATTCGTTGAAACAAAGACTGGCGCGTTAAATACAACGTAGTTTCTTACCGACCAAACCAGCACCACGGAAAGTGCTACAATAATAACGATCGCGGCGGACATGATCGCTGCTCTTCTGAGCGAGAATGCGATCCAGCCAGCACACACAATCAGAACAAATATAAATGTCGGAACCGTAAGTATCGCTACGCCCAACGTCAGCCCACACGCGATAAACAGCAAAATTATTCGCGAATTTGCATAGCTGCACATATACAAAATCAACAACAGCAGCAGCATGGCGACAGTCTGCGGATAGAGCGTGCCGGCGGCGTAGAACAAAACAGGATATATTATAAACAGAACGGACGAAATGGCGCCGGCTGCTTTCGTAGTGTCCAATCTGGCGCAAAGCTTAAATGCAACGATTATTGATAGGCTCAGGCAAATAAAATTCAACATCCGGAGTACAAAAAATGCCGCTTCCGAGTTTAATAAAGGCCGCCAAAACGGCCGGGTACATCGGAGGGCGGTAGGCGGTAGGACTCACCGAGTTCACGCTGAACATGCCCTTATGCGCGATGTTATCGGCGATCGCCAGGTAGTCTCGCTCGTCGAGAAAGTCTAATTTAGAACCAAGCAGAAATGAATAGCCAAGTCCGCACAAGAATATGAACGCGGCGCTGAGAGTTACGATCAGATTGGATTTCAGTGCGAGATACGCAACAACTCTGCAATACAATGTTTTGATATTGCGTAGTCCCGTCGGCATATTCGTTCTCCAGTCATCAGCCATTAGCAAAGGCCACGACGGCACTTAAGCTTCTGGTATTTCGACGCCCGCCACCTTTCCCAAAATGCCGATCTCAAGATAGCTGAACCTTGCCGGCGCCCCTGGGACGGATCGACCTGATGGTGCCTATTTTCGATTTCAGTGGTCAAGTTGGTGAGAGGCCGTCCGCGGTGCTTTGCCGGTGCGCCTTGACGCCGCCGGTGAGCGGCGAGAGGACACGTCGTCGGCGGGGAGTTACCACATTAAGGAAGGCTTCCAGTTTTCATTGCATTCGACGCTGGCGATTGATTTAGGCTTGCGGTGACTATCGGCGATCGCGGGCGTCGGGCGCTCGCCAGGACCCGGCACGACGTCAACGGGCGCGGGAAGACATGCAGACATTGGCGATTGAGATCGCGGAGGGGACGTCGGCACACGTCCCGCTTGTGGTCGATCTGGATGGCACGCTCGTCCGAAGCGACCTTCTGGTCGAATCGGCGTTTGCCCACCTTGGGCACCACAATGCCAATGTCGGTAGGCTGCTGGCCGCCCTGTTCCGCGGGAAAGCAGCGCTCAAAGCGCACATTGCGGTGGCGACCGAGATCGATGCCGCGCATCTGCCCTATGATTCACGGGTGATCGAGCTGATCGAAAAGGCCCGTGCCGCGGGGCGGCCGGTCTACCTCGCCTCGGCCAGCAACGAGCGTTATGTGAGCGCTGTGGCGGCGCATATTGGTCTGTTCGATGGCTGGTTCGGATCCACCGCCTCGGAGAACCTGTCGTCCACGGCCAAGGCGGCGCGTCTGGTCAGGGCATTCGGCGGGCATGGCTTTGACTACATAGGCAACGATTCTGCAGATCTTGCGGTGTGGGCGGAGGCGCGGCAGCGGATCGCGGTCGATCCGTCGGCGGGCACCAAGCGAAAGCTTCTCTCGCTCGATCCTACGGCCGTCATCCTGCGCCGTGACATGAACAAGCTGCGCAGCTGGGTCAAGCTGCTCCGCGTCTATCAATGGGCCAAGAATGCATTGGTGTTCGTGCCGCTGGTGACGGCACAGCATTTTGACGTCTTTTCGCTCGGCAAGGACGTGGCCGCGTTCTTCGTGTTCTCGATTGCCGCGTCCGGCATCTATCTCGTGAACGACCTCGTCGACCTGGAAGCCGATCGTAAGCACGTAACCAAGAAGAACCGTCCGCTCGCGAACGGAACGATCCGCGTTCTGGATGCGATGCTCGTCGCGCCGCTGCTGGTTGTCGCCGCCGTCGCGGGCGCCTTCCTGCTGGCCCCCTGGTTCGGCGCCGTTCTTCTTGGCTATCTGGCGCTGACAACTGCGTACACCTTCGTTTTGAAGCGCAAGATGATGATTGACGTTGTCACGCTGGCGATGTTGTACACGCTGCGCGTGGTCGGCGGCGCGGCGGCAATTGCCGTTCCCGTTTCGGAATGGCTGCTGGCCTTCTCGATGTTCATCTTCGTGGCCTTGGCTTTGATCAAGCGTTACACGGAACTGGCCGGGCGGCTGGACGCCAGCATGCCCGACCCCACCAACCGCAATTACCGCAAGGTCGACCTCGACATCGTCGCCGCCTTGGCCGCGGCCTCCGGCTTCAATGCCGTGACGGTGTTCACGCTCTATATTTCGTCAGAAACGGTGCGGCAGCTTTACACCCATCCGCAGCGGCTGTGGTTTATCTGCCCGATCCTGATGTACTGGATCGGGCGCATTCTCATGCTGGCGCACCGCCGCATGGTGGATGATGACCCGATACTGTTTGCGGTGAAGGATCGGATCAGCATTGCTACGGTCTTCCTGATAGGCGCAATTCTTCTTATGGCGAAGTGACCTTTTCGGTGACGTCAGGACAGGATGAGATCAAGCGTGCGGACCGGCCCTTGCTGCCGGGCCACGCCATCTTCGTGCGCTATGTGCTCTTTGCGGTGATCGCGGGCCTGGCGAACCTGGCGATACAGGAAGCTGCTGTGCGGCTTCTGCCGCCGCTCGCGCCGGTCATCCTGTCCGTGCTGGCGGGAACGGCGATCGGCTTCGCGGTCAAGTACCTGCTCGACAAGGACTTCATCTTCCTCGACGGCTATAGCAGCCACGTCGCCGAGCTGCGGAAGGTAGCGCTCTACGGTATCTTCGGCGTCGGCACGACCGTGATTTTCTGGGCGGTCGAGCTCAGCTTCTGGTACGTCTTCGCGACCGCGGAAGCCAAGTATGCCGGGGCCGTGCTCGGCCTGGCATTCGGCAACTGGCTCAAATATCTGCTCGACCGCACCTGGGTCTTTCCGCGGAGGCGCCCTTGACCACGCTCTCTGGCTGGGGCCGGTTCCCGCTTGCCCAGACGGAAGTGGCTGCTCCGCACACCATAGGTGAGGCCCAACGCGCGACCGCCTCCAGCGAGGGTGCCATTGCGCGCGGTAACGGACGCGCCTATGGCGATGCGGCGGTCGGCGCCTGCAAGACGCTCGATCTGACTACGCTGAACCGCATGCGGGCGTTCGATCCGGCAACCGGCATGCTCACCGTCGAGTCCGGCGTGAGGCTCGACGAGATCATCGCAGCGTTCGCCCCGCGCGGTTTTTTTCCCGCTGTCGTTCCCGGTACACGATTTGTCACCGTGGGCGGCGCCATCGCCGCGGACATCCACGGCAAGAACCACCATCGCGACGGCGGCTTTGGCGACCATGTCGACAGCCTCGTGCTGGCCACGGCCGACGGCGAAGTGCTGCGGCTCTCACCGTCGGAGCACCCCGACCTGTTCATGGCCACGCTCGGTGGCATGGGCCTGACCGGCACCATCCTGGAGGCGACCCTTCGGCTCCGCCGCATTGAGACCGGATGGGTCCGCCAACGCACCATCGTGGCGCACGACCTCGCCGCCGCGCTGGCGGCGTTCGACGATGCGGATGCGGCAGCCTATTCCGTCGCGTGGATCGACTGCCTCGCCCGCGGCGCCCGGCTCGGCCGTTCGCTGATCTTTCTCGGCGAGCACGCCACGCTCAACGAGCTGACGCCCGCTGCAGCGAAGTCTCCTTTTCCGATGCCTCCGCCGGCCTTGCTTAGCGTGCCGCTCGATCTGCCGTCAGCCACTCTCAACCGCTGGAGCGTCAGCGCCTTCAACGAGCTCTATTTCCGCCTGGGTGCGCGCAAGGCCGACGCTCCAGGCCTGGTGCCGATCGGACCCTATTTCTTTCCGCTCGACGGCGTGGGCGACTGGAACCGCATCTATGGCCGGCGCGGCTTCGTGCAGCATCAGTGCATCCTGCCCGCCGATCGCGCTCCAGCCGTGCTCGCCGAGATGCTGGACCGCATCGCCGCGCGCGGCGATGCCTCGTTCCTGGCGGTGCTCAAGAAGCTCGGGTCCGCCGGCGGCCTGATGTCCTTCCCGTTCCCGGGCTATACGCTGGCGCTGGACTTTCCCGTGAGCGAAGGTGTTCTGGCCTTTCTCGACGATCTCGACCGACTGGTCGTCGCGGCCGGCGGACGGCTTTATCTCGCCAAGGACGCCCGCCAATCGCGCGAGACTTTCGAAGCCGGCTATCCCAACCTGACGCGCTTCCGCGATCTCCGCCGGACGGTCGATCCTGCTTCGCGTCTCCGCTCCCGACTGTCGGATCGGCTCGGCATATGAGAAAGCCATGACAGACCTCCAGACCACGACTTCCAGAACTCTGCTGGTTCTTGGAGGCACCTCCGACATCGGGCGGGCCGCTGCGGCTGTGTTCGCCGGACGGGGCTGGCGCATCTGGCTTGCAGGACGCGACCTTGGCGCCTTGCAACGCGAAGCCGACGACATCACCGTCCGCACAGGCGCTCCGGTGAGTGCGCATCGGTTCGACGTGCTCGAAACCGGGTCTTTCGCCGCCTTCGTCGACGGCTTGCCAACGCTCCCGGACGCCGTGCTGTGCGTGATCGGCGTTTTAGGCGATCAGCGCCGCGCCGAGACAGACCTCGACCACGCGGCCCTGGTGATGCGCTCCAACTATGAAGGCCCCGTGTTGATCCTCGGCATGTTGGCGGAGCGCTTTGTGGCCCGCGGCTCAGGCGCGATCATTGGTGTGTCGTCCGTTGCTGGCGACCGCGGTCGGGCGTCCAACTACGTCTACGGCTCCGCAAAGGCGGCGTTCACCGCATTCCTTTCGGGCCTGCGCAATCGACTGGCGAAGCGGGCCATCTACGTGGTCACCGTAAAGCCTGGGTTTGTGCGCACCAGCATGACGGCGGGACTGAAGCTGCCGGGCCCGCTTACCGCAGAGCCGCTGGAAGTCGGAAAAGCGCTTTTCGACGCCGTCGAAAAACATCGCGACGTAATTTACGTTCGGCGCGTGTGGCGGATAATAATGAGCGCCATTCGGCTGACACCGGAGTCCAGTATTTAAGAAGCTCAATCTTTGAATGCCGAATTTGTGCGGGCCATCACCGCAGCTGCTTGAAGGCTTCTCCATGCCAAGCATCTGGCGATCTCCGTCTCGTCCGGCGGCACCTTCAAGGCGCTCCAAAAACTGCGCGTCGCGACGTTTGTCCCCGTCCACGCTCTATGTGATCGCCGTCCGCAATTTCTGCGCCGCGCCGGTGACCAGACAGCTCATCACCAGCGCAGTCAGGCTTAACTCTTATCCAAGATTTCGGCGCGGTTATGGAAGAAATTCCTTATCGTCGCGGTGCATGAAGCTTCGGCTCGGCTCAGAACGAAGGTTTCGCCCCTACGACGACGCCTTCTTGCGAGCGCGCCGTGCAGACGGGCGCCAGGCGGACCAAGAGCGAAATCTTCTTGCGCATTTTGCACTAGCAACCGTATCAACACCCCGAACCGTGACAAGCGTGGTTAGAAGAAGTATTGCATGAGCATCTTATTCATTGGCCTTCCTGTCTATAACGGTGAGACCTATCTTTGGAAGGCCCTCGATTCGATTCTGAAACAGACCTTTCGCGACTTTACATTGCTAATTGCCGATAACGCTTCAACTGATCGCACCGGAGAAATCGCCCGCTGCTACGCCGACCGTGACAGCCGCATTCGATATCACCGTCACGATACCAATCTCGGAGCAGCACCCAATTTCAATTTTTGCGCTGCCGCCGCTTCCGGAAAATACTTCAAGTGGATGGCGTATGACGACCTGCTCGAGCCCACCTATCTGGAAAAGTGCGTAGAGCATCTCGAACAGCATCCGGACGCCGTCCTCTGCCATTCGCTTGTCACTCGCATAGACGAGCTTGGCGAAATAACCGGTCCCTATACCGATGAGCTAGACTTCGACGGCGACGACCCCGCCGACCGTTTTGGACGAGCCATGGCGTTCAATCATTCCTGCGTGTCGGTTTTCGGCGTGGTTCGCCTGGACGTTCTTCGCCGCACAAAACTGATCGCATCCTATGTCGGCTCTGACCGCGCGCTGCTGGCCGACCTTGCACTGTCGGGTAAGCTCGCTAACGTACCAGAGACTTTATTTCTTTGGAGAAACCACAAAAAGCAGTCCATACTTGCGCACGGGCGCAAGGAGCTTATCCAGTGGTTCGACACCAATATTGATATCTACAATATCCGATCTTATCTATTCGCAACATACATGTTTGACTGCCAAAGCATACTGTTGAGCTCCTCGCAGCCGGCTGGTGTCAAGAATCCGAGCCCTGTGGAAGACGGTCGGGTGGGCCGTTAAAAATCGAGCCTATCTTTTTGGAGACGTTCGCAGAGTGGTTGGCATGCTTTTCAGGCGGATGAGACGCTGGACCGCAGCCAAGGCGTAGGGTCCGCTCATCCGGATGCAGGCGTCGCCACTCCCTTGAAGTCAGCCGCCGTCCCCGGGCGCATTAACTCGGTATCGGACAGGCCGCCCCACCGGTAGCGGTTGCTTTTTTGGTTTCACAGCAGGCGCGGCGCTCGCGGCCGCTGCGATGCTTACACCGAGACCCAGGTAAAAGGCGAACAAGGGCTGCATGCGACCGAAAAAAGTAACGGTCACCGCGCCAAAGATGAGCGCGACGAGCATCATGCCCCAGCCCGTACGGAGCTGCCAAAAGAGCTCAGTCTGTTGGTCTGCGTCAATCCGCGCGAGCGAGCGCCAGATGAAATAAATCGCAGCGACGAAGAACACGAGTGCCGGCAATCCGCTTCGGAGCACGATGGCGAGGAAATGGTCGTCAATACTGGAAGACAGCCAGGGGGGCCGCGTCCAATCCTCGGTCCCCAATCCGAAAAAGGGGTGACGCATGATATCGTCCATAGAATAGTCGAGCTGAGCCTTTCTGTACCAGGCCGTGTCTCCATTGAGCATTACGACCGTTAGCCATCCTACGGCGCCGCGGCCGGAGGCAACTTGCAGAAACACGACGAGGCCGACGAAAAGCGAAGCGAAAACAGCCACCCGATGGCGAAGCCATCGTGTAACTCGCTCCAGCCCGATAAGCCCGGCCTGGGCGAGAAACACGAGCAGCGGCGCCGAGGAAAGGCTCAAGAACGCGCCGATGGCGATCACTACTGTCTTGACGATCCTCGACGTCCCGCGAGACGTGAACCACATTGGGCCAAGGAGCGCTGAGCAGAACATTCCGAAATGTATCGGATGTTCGAAAGCGGCCGCCGCGCGAAGCAGGCCAAACCGGTCTCCATTGTAGAATGTATAGGGGATCCCGGTTATGGATTTGGCGATGCTGTGAATATAGCGCACCCCGATAAGGGCTTCAGGAATCGCCAGGGCTGTAGATACAAGGACCAGCCAGAACAGGAGCCGGATGACGGCGACGATCTGCTCAAACGTTCTCAGGTAGTAGCGCATCAACACGTAGGCGCCCATCATCTCGATCACATAGGTGCCGCCTGACTGCAGTCCTTCGCTAATGCCGAAGCCGATGAGATAGGCAAGCAGCGTCCAAAGAGTATGAGCAAAGAAAAACCAGTCAGCTGCCCCCAAATCGAGCCGAAAGGGCGCAAGCGGAAGAAGGCACAGGCACAGGAGTAACAGAAAAGCCTTCGACCATGTCATGAAGAGCGGGCCGATAAAGAACCCGAACTCCACCGGCACAAGAACCGTCAAAACAAGAAAAACCCAAATCGGCCAAGGAACGCGCTCGACGGCTAAATCTTGAGCCGGGTTGGAGGCCGAGCTTGCAAGGTATACGGACATTCGAACAGCCTCTGCGCGCCTTGGGGAAGCCGGTTCCTGATTCCCTGTTCGACAATAAGGTTCTGGCCCTAAAAAATCCGAATGGAAATCTTGCTATGCGATGGCGGTGTCCTGCCTCGAACCGCCCTCCGCGGTCTCAATCACTTTAGCGCAGAGATACATAAAAGAGCGGAGCCCGAGGCTTCGATAATAAGCGCGGCTCCTTCTGTTCGAAATCCTCGTTGCCGGCCCATCTGGCCATTCTCGGTGCTCGCAAATGTGGCGGCCCCTCCGATCGGCCGGCTCCCGCCGCCCGGATTCCGCCGGAGACAATACCGCTTCTGCGCCGCTGAAATTTCCGTTATTATAGCGTCGACTATTCTTGTTACCTGACTTGGAAGAACACATTTCGATTTTTTGAATACCGCTCGCCGGGCTATTGAACCAACGCGGTGTCGGTTCCGGCGGCGGCCGTTAGATCGCATCCGAGACAGCGGCTCGTCGGCCCAGGCTGGGCGGCAGTAGGCGTTCGAGCTTCTCCGCGAATGGTTAGCTTGCCCCAGGCCTTTGAGGGGAGTCGGATCGCCGCATGGCGGAGGGGTCGCGGCGCCGTGATGAAAGTAAGTTTTTCGCGAGGCCTTCGGGGAGCGCGGGTTAAGCTTCACCGAAGTTCGCCACGCTGCGGGACTGGACAGCTAGGCACGGACTTTATTATTCAAATGCATGTGCTGCTAAGCAGATGGATGTGACCGCGTGGGGCGGTGGAAGCGGTCGGCTAGGAAAGGCTCGTTAAAGCATGTGCGGAATCGCTGGCTTTACTGCGCCGACGAGTAAGGCGAACGCGCAGAAGACCGTGTTGCGTATGGTTGAAGCCCTGGCGCATCGCGGTCCCGACGGTTCGGGCATTTGGACCACGCTAATTCCGCACGCGGACCGCCTACTGGCGCTTGGCCATCGGCGGCTTGCCATATTGGACCTCGACGAGCGGTCCGGACAGCCTTTTCATGGCCGCGTCGGAACGCCGAGCGCCGGCCTTTCGATCACGTTTAACGGCGAAATCTACAATTACCTGGAGCTGCGGTCCGTGCTGATTTCGCGAGGGCACCGGTTCCACACGGATTCCGACACCGAGGTTCTGCTCGCCGCTTACGCGGAATGGGGCGACGCGTGCTACCTAAGACTGCGCGGCATGTTCGCCTTTGCGATCTGGGATGCACCGAAGCAGATTCTCGTCTTGGCCCGCGACGCGTTCGGGAAGAAGCCGCTTCTTTATTTCCGGGATGGGGACGATCTGATCTTCGCTTCCGAGTTGAAGGCGTTGTCCGTGCATCCCGCTTTCCGACCCGAGATCGATCCTGCCGCGCTTGGCCAGTATCTGCTCTTCAAATATGTCCCCGGCGCAGCGACCCTGGTGCGGGGAGTGAGCGAGCTGCCGCCCGGCCACTTCGCGGTCTGGCGCATGGGGAGCCTCGATATCCGGCGCTACTACACCCCCCCCTTGCCCGAAAAGATGCCTGAGCGATGCCTGCCGTGGGGGCCGGAAACGGTGTCGGCCTTCCGCGCCGAGCTGAGTGAATCGATCCGGTTTCGGATGCGTTCGGATGTGCCGCTCGGTGCTTTTCTCTCAGGAGGGCTCGATAGCTCCTCGATCGTCGCGTTGATGGCCGAGCAGTCGAGCGAGCCAATTCGCACGTTCTCCATCGGGTTTGAGGAGGAGGAGTTCTCCGAGCTTTGGGCGGCCCGCCTTGTGGCCGAGCGTTTCGCCACGAAACATCACGAGCTCAAGATCACGCCGCAGGCTTTCCTCGACAATTTCGAGGCGGTGACCGCCCTGCGCGGAGCCCCGCTCTCCGAGATGGCCGACATTCCTTTGTATCTGCTCTCCAAGCTCGCCTCGGACCATGTGAAGGTCGTGCTCAGCGGCGAGGGCTCCGACGAGCTTCTCGCCGGCTACCCCAAGCATTGGGGCGACCTCACCGCGACGCGCTTTCAGCGGCTGATGCCCTCGGCTTTGGACCCGGTCACCCTCGGCTGGCCGCAATCCCTGCTCGGGTATCGGTCGAGGCGCCTGCAATTGGCTCTGCGCGCCGCGCACGAACGCGATTTCCTGGACCGCCAGGCAGCGTGGTTCGGGCTGATGAGCCGCGCCGAAGCACGTCGCCTCTGCCCTGGGCTGCGCGGGTTGGACAAACGCTTCGAGTGGGCGGAGGACCCCGGAAGCAAGGTCACGCCGCTTCAGCGCGCGCTCATGTTCGACAAGACCGTATGGCTGCCTGGAACGCTGCTTGAGCGGGGGGACCGGCTTACGATGGCCGCCTCGATCGAGGCGCGAATGCCATTCATGGATACGAAGCTTTGCGCCTTTGTTTCACGGCTTTCCCCGGAGGCCTTTCTCAAAGGGCGAAGCGGCAAACAGATACTGCGCCGGGCGATGGGCTCGACGCTGCCGCCGGAAATCCTTGCGCGTCCCAAATCCGGGTTCCGCGTTCCCGTGCATGAATGGCTTCGCGGGCAGCTCCGGGACTATTTGCGCGAGATGCTGCTCACCCCCGCTTCGGAGCTGGCGTCATATGTCGATCGCGCTGCGCTCAGCGCCATGGTGGCCGAGCATGACGGCGGCCGCCGGAACCGCGAGAAGGAGCTGTGGTCGCTGCTGACTTTGGAGGTCTTCCTACGGACCCTGCGACAACCGCCGGCGGCCTATGATGCAGCAGCATGAATCAGATGTGTTTGCCGGCGGCGAGTTCGCCCCTTCACCATCATGCTCCGTTAGTCTCGGTCGTCATACCGACATATGACCGGCCGAAGATACTGGCGGCAATTCTCGATGTCCTCGCGGCTCAGATAGAAGCGCTGCCGCCGAAAGCCGGCAACGCAGTTGAAGTGATCGTCGTCGACAACGATTCTGCGGCGAGCGCCAGGGAAGTCACCGAGCTTGCCATGCGCGCATCGCCGGCGCTCTCTTACGTGCTGGCCCCGATGCAGGGGGTTGTTCATGCCCGCAATGCTGGCCTTGGGGCAGCCTGCGGGACCTACGTGATCTTTCTCGACGATGATGAGATTCCCGCCCCGGCCTGGCTCGACAGCTGGCTGGATCTGGCCGCGGGCGGCCAGATCGACGCTGCGTTCGGACGGATCGTCCCGCGTTACGAGACAGAGCCGTCCGCAAACCGCTCAATTCTGGACCGCATGTTTTCCCGCGCTTTTGATGCTCCGGTCGGGGCCGATATCACGCGCTATCTGGCGCGTCTCGGCACCGGAAACTCGATGTTCCGGCGCGCCCGCCTCCAGGGTGAGAATACCTTCGACACGCGGTTCAACCGGGCGGGTGGCGAAGACCTCCACATGATCGGCCAGCTGACCCGCAGCGGCGCGCGCCTGATCTGGAACGGGGAAGCCGGCGTCGAAGAAGTGGTCCCGGCGGCCCGCATGACGCTGGATTACCTGAAAAAGCGCCGGTTCAACCAGGCTCAGCTGCGCTGTCTTCTGGTGTTGCGCGGCGGAGGGACGTGGGTGTGGCCTCGCCTCGCGCTGTGGATGGGGGTCGGCCTGATCCAGGTCGTCGTAAACCGCGGCCGGTATTTGCTGGCGCTCGTCACGGGCCGATCGGAGCGCGAAGCGTTCGGCATCGAGGTCCAGGGGGGGCTCGGTAAGATCTTCTGGTGTCGCGATACGACGTTGCGGCTCTACCAGAAAGGCTGATCGCGAACCCCTTCGGCGAGCGTTGGGCCGAATTCGACCCGGCTATTTCCGATCCTTCGCCGGAACCGGCGCACCGCCCGACATCTCTCCGCGCACCAGGTGCCACTTCTGGCGATTTCTCCACACCTCGAGCCACGTTTGCAGACTCTCACCGCCCACGATCCCGAGCAGCTTACCGCCACCAAGCGCGACGATCCTCACCAGCGCCCAGAGATCGAGCATCCGCATGCCAAGCCATGCGGCCGACGCGCTCCAGTGCTTGCTGTAGAGCTGAGACTTGGCGCGAAACAGCCGCACCATCTTGCCGGCACGCGCTTTCTCCGACGCCCCGCCATAGTGCACGATCTGAGCATCCGGGCAGATCATGCAACTCAGCCCGACCTGAGCCGCTCTCAGGCAGAGATCGGTCTCCTCCCCGTACATATGAAAGCGCTCGTCAAATCCGCCCAGGCCCTCCCAGATGCTTCTGCGCAGAAGAAAGAAGCAGCCCGTGACGATGTCCACTTTTCGTACCGTGTCGCGATCCCAGTTGCCCATCGCTTCGGGATCAAAAAGCCGGCTTCCGCGAAAGGCGGCGGTCAGCCCGAGCGCGGCCGTCAGGCTGCTCCACAGAGTGGCGCGAGCCCAGCATGAAGTGGGATTAAGCGATCCGTCCGCAAACAGCGTCCGGCCACCGAATATGGCCGCCTCTTCATGTTCGGAGGCAAAGTCCAGGAGCGTATCGACCGCGCCATCGAGCACGACCGTATCCGGGTTCAGGAGCAGCAGCCATTCCCCCCTCGCCTCAGCCGCGGCCAAGTTGTTTCCGGCGGCAAAGCCCAGGTTCTCCGTGCTTGCGACGAAGCGCATGCCTGGAAACTCCGCAGGGATCGCTTCCGCTGAACCGTCGGTCGACGCGTTGTCCACGACGATAAGCTCAAAGGCGTGGCGGCGGCCCTCGGCATAAACCGAGCGCAGACATTGCAGGGTTAGATCGCGGGTGTTGTAGTTGACTACGACGATCGAAACGCGGGGCAGGTCCTGCGTTCCGGGCTGGGCCGGCGCCCGGGCATCGGTCATGACCCGCCCACCCCGATCGAACCGCAGATTTGCCCGCCTTGCTCCGTCAGCGGCATCAGATCGAACATCGATCACTCTGCAGGGCTCTTCGAGATCATTCGATAGACGAAGCTTTCGACGATCCGCCCAAGCGTCTTTGCCTGCGGCGAGTTCGGAGAACGACCGCCGGAACTCAGACAGCGCTCGATCCGAAACGCCGAGGTTTTGCCAAATCCTGCCGGCGATATAGTGCTGGCGGGCCGATACCGCGCGCTGCCGGCTGAACCGCTCGCGATGCTTGTCCAAAATCCTTCCTCTCGCCGAGGCGTTGTTCGCACGGAACGATGAGATGCTTCCGGGGGTGCCGTAGATTATGACCAGCGGCTCCGGTATAAAGCGAAATTGCGTTACTTGAGCGACGCGGATCATGAGGTCCCAGTCTTCAATCGGGTCCAACGTCGAATCGAATATTCCTACCTGGTCCAAGATCGCTTTTCTGATGACAAAAGTTTGCGTGCTGGTGGTATTTCCGTTCAATATTTCCGATGAAATATCGCCGTCAAGCTTTTTGAATATTCCATCTGGGATATAGTAGCTGTTTTTATCCTTATAGTACAATGAGCCACAGTAGCATATGCCGCATTCCGGTGACGCGTCCAGCGCCTCGACCTGCAGTTTCAGCTTGTGCGGCATCCAGTAATCGTCGCTGTCCTGGAAGGTGATAAGCTCGCCGCGTGCTTTGGAGAGCCCAAGGTTTCGGGCGCCGCTCGCGCCAAGATTCCTATCGCTGAAAACCAGCTGCACACGAGACGTGTCGCGGTACCGCTCCAGAACCTCGCGCGTGCCGTCGGTTGAATAATCATCTACCAGGATCAGCTCAAAGTCAGAAAAGCTCTGAGCCAATACACTATCGACCGCGCGAGATACGAGATTCTCTCGGTTATGCGTAGGAAGGACAACAGAAAGGCGCGGATGCATTTTCCGGTTTTCCTGAGACAGTTTCCCCTATGAGGGGGTCTGGCCGCTTGTATTTTTTGTGACGTCGTTTGGCGGCGGCTGCAATGCCGCGTTGAAAAGCCTTCTTGCCCGCGTCACGATACCCCCGACGCAAGGTTACACTCGGCAAGCTTACAATATGTTACCTCCCGCTCTGAAAAAAGAGCTTAGCCACCAATACTTGCGGCGCTCGGCCTGATGGGATCGGCGCCGAGGCCCTAAACGGATCTGATGGCGTGCCCCGCGAACCTAGCCGCGGCAGCACCACTGCGTTGGCAAAATCGCCGCTGGCGTGCCGTCTGAGGGACGCGAATCCTGCAGACTTCGGCGGCGAACGCGGGGTTGCTCGGTTGCAATCTCACCCTTCCACGGCCAGACTTCAATCTCGCGTCGATCTTCCAACCCGACCCCGTGGAGTTGTTGCCGCCTCAAGCAATGCTTCCATCACATCTTCGCCCAAATTGGCTCCTAGCAATATTTGCGGGCGGGCGAATCAATGTCGAAGCGTTCGTAGCGAGACGTTGATTGCGAAACACGGAGTTCGCGCTTGGCGATTTCGGGGGGGTTGTGGCTGCCATTTGGCATGCCATGTAGGTCCTGACTTCGGCCATATTCCAAGTAGCGCAGGCACCCTTTTGCGGCAAAGGGCGGACGGCTTTCGTCTTTCACCGCATCGGTTGCAAGTCGCGTTGGCGCCGGTTGGAATTTCGGCTTCACGTCATGCTCCGAATACTGCCCGCCGGGACTTTTCGAACAATGCTTATCGGGGAAGCGCTCGTTGCGCGCGGCTGTATGACTTCGTCCGGCGGCGCGGGACGAGGCCGGTTTTGATGCGGCCGGTTTTGATTAAGCAAAGCTACCGCGACGCCGGCAAATTCTTATCAAATACATCGCTGGACGATCACTTAATTCTCAGCACCTGAGAGGTGAGAAGTGGACAGGTCCGGCCATTTTCAAGATAAGTTTTCGAGAAATCGCTTGGGGCTTGGCGGGTTTAACACTTCGCCAACGAGGAAAATCATGCTGAAGACCATTGCGGGAACAGTCTTCGCGGCGAGGAATACCGCCCGGCAGGCTGTGATTGCCTCGCGGTTATCCGAGCAGTTCTTCGCAGAGGTCAGCGTCAACTTCGACGGCGACGCCGATATGGTTCGCGAGGTCGCGTTTGTGCCCGTGATCTTTCGGAACCTCGTGGTGCGTGGCCCGTCCTCGGCCCGGGCGCAGTTACAACCTGTTAGGAGCGTTGCGTCATGACATTCCCTGATGCCACAAATACCGGGCCGACGGTAGCAAATCCGGAGCATATTGGGGACGTGGTTTTGGGGTCTGGCGATACGCTGACCCTCGACAATGTCGTCGTCGATTTAATCTACATATACGGCGGCGCGACGCTCATAGCGTCGAACATTGAAGTTCTGGGGTCCGTGGTCGTTCTCCCGGTGGTCGGAGATCAGATCACCACCTTCCACCTCACGGATTCCAAAATAGACGCCGGGATGACGGTCAACGCCACCGACCAATCTGGCAACCTCTACACGGCCGGGAACCTGCCAATCGACCTGGTCATGGACGGCAACTACGTCTACTCCGTGCAAGGCAATCCGCCCGAGCACACAGAGGCCCTCGCCGGTTTCGGATGGTTGCAGGGCGCAGTCTTTACGAACAATACATTCATACAGCAGGGACCTTACAACGATACCCAGACCGCAGCAGTCAATTGGCACGGCACTGACACCGTGTTCGACGGCAACTACTTCGGTTGGGCGGACGGGACGGCGGCTTACTACACTGTCTATGTCTCGGGCGACAACAACGTGGTCAAGAACTCCGTTATGGAGGAAGGTCTCGCCGGCTACGTCTATCCTGAGCCGGATAAGGGCGGCGCGCTGGCCACCTACACGAATACTTACGATGGGACGACCCACGAAGGTATCATGGGTACGACGGGTACCTACGACGGCTCTGATACTTCGGGCAACAGTGACCCGCATGCCGTCAACGACACGGCGACGACCGCAGAGGACACGGCCAAGACCATCAGCGTCCTGGCCAACGACAGCGATCCCGACGGTGATTTCCTGACGGTGGGCTCAGCATCCGCCGGCCACGGGACCGTCAAGGTGAATACCGACGGCACCATCACCTACACGCCGAACGCCAACTTCAACGGTGGCGACACGATCAACTATTCCGTCTCGGACGGCAAAGGCGGCACCGCCAACGCAACCGTCGCGGTCACCGTCACGCCGGTCAACGATGCCCCGAAGGCCGTCAACGACACGGCGACGACCGCAGAGGACACGGCCAAGACCATCAGCGTCCTGGCCAACGACAGCGATCCCGACGGTGATTCCCTGACGGTGGGCTCAGCATCCGCCGGCCACGGGACCGTCAAGGTGAATACCGACGGCACCATCACCTACACGCCGAACGCCAACTTCAACGGTGGCGACACGATCAACTATTCCGTCTCGGACGGCAAAGGCGGCACCGCCAACGCAACCGTCGCGGTCACCGTCACGCCGGTCAACGATGCCCCGAAGGCCGTCAACGACACGGCGACGACCGCAGAGGACACGGCCAAGACCATCAGCGTCCTGGCCAACGACAGCGATCCCGACGGTGATTCCCTGACGGTGGGCTCAGCATCCGCCGGCCACGGGACCGTCAAGGTGAATACCGACGGCACCATCACCTACACGCCGAACGCCAACTTCAACGGTGGCGACACGATCAACTATTCCGTCTCGGACGGCAAAGGCGGCACCGCCAACGCAACCGTCGCGGTCACCGTCACGCCGGTCAACGATGCCCCGAAGGCCGTCAACGACACGGCGACGACCGCAGAGGACACGGCCAAGACCATCAGCGTCCTGGCCAACGACAGCGATCCCGACGGTGATTCCCTGACGGTGGGCTCAGCATCCGCCGGCCACGGGACCGTCAAGGTGAATACCGACGGCACCATCACCTACACGCCGAACGCCAACTTCAACGGTGGCGACACGATCAACTATTCCGTCTCGGACGGCAAAGGCGGCACCGCCAACGCAACCGTCGCGGTCACCGTCACGCCGGTCAACGATGCCCCGAAGGCCGTCAACGACACGGCGACGACCGCAGAGGACACGGCCAAGACCATCAGCGTCCTGGCCAACGACAGCGATCCCGACGGTGATTCCCTGACGGTGGGCTCAGCATCCGCCGGCCACGGGACCGTCAAGGTGAATACCGACGGCACCATCACCTACACGCCGAACGCCAACTTCAACGGTGGCGACACGATCAACTATTCCGTCTCGGACGGCAAAGGCGGCACCGCCAACGCAACCGTCGCGGTCACCGTCACGCCGGTCAACGATGCCCCGAAGGCCGTCAACGACACGGCGACGACCGCAGAGAACACGGCCAAGACCATCAGCGTCCTGGCCAACGACAGCGATCCCGACGGTGATTCCCTGACGGTGGGCTCAGCATCCGCCGGCCACGGGACCGTCAAGGTGAATACCGACGGCACCATCACCTACACGCCGAACGCCAACTTCAACGGTGGCGACACGATCAACTATTCCGTCTCGGACGGCAAAGGCGGCACCGCCAACGCAACCGTCGCGGTCACCGTCACGCCGGTCAACGATGCCCCGAAGGCCGTCAACGACACGGCGACGACCGCAGAGAACACGGCCAAGACCATCAGCGTCCTGGCCAACGACAGCGATCCCGACGGTGATTCCCTGACGGTGGGCTCAGCATCCGCCGGCCACGGGACCGTCAAGGTGAATACCGACGGCACCATCACCTACACGCCGAACGCCAACTTCAACGGTGGCGACACGATCAACTATTCCGTCTCGGACGGCAAAGGCGGCACCGCCAACGCAACCGTCGCGGTCACCGTCACGCCGGTCAACGATGCCCCGAAGGCCGTCAACGACACGGCGACGACCGCAGAGGACACGGCCAAGACCATCAGCGTCCTGGCCAACGACAGCGATCCCGACGGTGATTCCCTGACGGTGGGCTCAGCATCCGCCGGCCACGGGACCGTCAAGGTGAATACCGACGGCACCATCACCTACACGCCGAACGCCAACTTCAACGGTGGCGACACGATCAACTATTCCGTCTCGGACGGCAAAGGCGGCACCGCCAACGCAACCGTCGCGGTCACCGTCACGCCGGTCAACGATGCCCCGAAGGCCGTCAACGACACGGCGACGACCGCAGAGGACACGGCCAAGACCATCAGCGTCCTGGCCAACGACAGCGATCCCGACGGTGATTCCCTGACGGTGGGCTCAGCATCCGCCGGCCACGGGACCGTCAAGGTGAATACCGACGGCACCATCACCTACACGCCGAACGCCAACTTCAACGGTGGCGACACGATCAACTATTCCGTCTCGGACGGCAAAGGCGGCACCGCCAACGCAACCGTCGCGGTCACCGTCACGCCGGTCAACGATGCCCCGAAGGCCGTCAACGACACGGCGACGACCGCAGAGGACACGGCCAAGACCATCAGCGTCCTGGCCAACGACAGCGATCCCGACGGTGATTCCCTGACGGTGGGCTCAGCATCCGCCGGCCACGGGACCGTCAAGGTGAATACCGACGGCACCATCACCTACACGCCGAACGCCAACTTCAACGGTGGCGACACGATCAACTATTCCGTCTCGGACGGCAAAGGCGGCACCGCCAACGCAACCGTCGCGGTCACCGTCACGCCCGTCAATGACAACCCGATCGCGCTGGGCGACACGGCCGTTTCGCATTCGCCGGTCACGATCGACGTGCTCGCTAACGACAGCGATCCCGACGGTGATACGCTGACGGTTATCCGGGCCACTGCGCCCAATGGCACCGCCGTAATCAACAACGACAGCACGGTGACCTACAATCCGTATGAGGGATTCACCGGTACCGACACACTGACCTACATTGTGTCGGACGGCCATGGCGGCACGGCAACCGGCAAGGCGGTCATCACCGTGGACCCGATCGACACGCCTGCGGTATACCCCGACTCGGTCATCCGAGTGACCGTCTCGGGCGACGCCTACAAGGGGGACGCACAATTCCGCCTCGTGGTTGACGGCGGGCAGATCGGCGATGTCCATTCCGTCTCGGCGATGCATGCCGCGGGAGAATGGCAGACGTTCGACTTCGACCTCTACGCGCCACCCGGCGGCTTCGACGAGGTGCGGGTCCAATTCCTGAATGACGCCTTCGGCGGTTCGTCTAGCAAGGACCGCAACCTCTATGTGAAGGCGATTGATATCAACGGCGTCCCACTCTCGCCAACTGAGGCCCTCTACGACCGCGCCCACGCCACTGATATCGCCGGCCAAAGCGGTATGTACTGGGGCGGTGCGTTAGTGTTCGATGTCTCAGACCGCACGGATTCTTTTCAATTCCGATCAATCGGATCAGCAGGATGCTCATCCCCCGGTCGCCGCCGGCATCGTTGTGTTCGCGGAAGGCGAGCATGAGTTCACCGGCAAGACAAAGAGCGCACTGGTCCTGCCGAACGATGCGTCATACGCCGTCGACAACGGAACCCTAGAGCTCACCTTCAACGCCGACACGGTGTCAAAGGCGCGCCAGGGCATTTTCACCAAGGATGCCTACGACTATGTCAACGGCGGGCATGTGGGGGTCTTCCTTGAAGGAAACGACGTCGTGGTCCGCATTCAAAGCGACAGTGACAGCTACTTCGTTCGCGCAAACGACGTCGTCAGCGCCAACACGGACTACCATCTCGCGCTGACCTTCGGGGACGGTGGTTTGAGCCTGTATCTGAACGGCGATCTCGTCGCCTCAGACAGCTACACGGGTGGCCTGCAAGGCAATGCGGAGCCGATCGTGATCGGCGCCAACGAATGGGCGAGTTCCACGGGCACGGCGAACGTGCTGAGAGATGCGTTCGACGGCACAATCGGAAAAGTGTTCCTGTACGACTATGCGCTGAGCGCGTCGAAGATCGCCGACCTTGCCAAAGGCGGCTTCGTCAACGACGGCCCCACCGCGACTGCCGATAGCGCAGGAACGGCACAGAATACGGCCGTCGTCATCGATGTGCTCGGAAACGACAGCGATCCAAACGGGAATGCGCTGTATGTCGACAGCTTCACCGACGCTGCGCACGGCACCGTCCATCTCAACGACAACGGTACGCTTTCATACACGCCCGACGGCGGCTATTCCGGCCCTGACACGTTCCACTATACGGTGACGGACGGAATGCTGACGAGCACGGCGAGCGTCAGCCTCGGAGTTGGCGAAGGTTGGCTGATTTGACAGCGCACAAACGCGACGGGGCTTAAACCGGTTCAGGCCCCGGCCACATCCCGCAACGGCACTTCTACCCCCAAGTGGATCTGAGCGCGGCGTTCGCAGGAGCGGCCCGAGCAATGGCAACCGGTGTCAAGTGCGAAGCATACGAGCGAGGGACGCCGAGCTTGCGCTTCGCTTGTCTCCCCATCACGGAGATATGAATATGCCACGGCGCGGACCACGCTCGTCCCACGCGGGTCAGCTTTCCAGCAACGCGATCAAGGTTTTGCGGTCACACGAAAAGACCAAGGCATCAAGGTGCTTACGAGCGTCGCCCGAGTTTACTATGCATTAAGATTCCCTTGAAGGGTCCGACAATGCGGCCTATTGATGGCATTGGTCCACGCGGGGGGGCACCGTGGTGGGATGCCTATGACTATTCTTATCAACTGCGCTGCCGGCCGGCGGAGTGGCGGCATAGGAAGGGGCGGAATCCGCATGATCGGGCGGGACGGCACAACAAGTACGCGCAGGGATTTGGGCCATGACGCTCAGGGTCATAGATGCGGCCAGGTTGGAGGCATCTATAGCATTCGCCTCATTGCTGGGCGCGGGGGCGGCGCATAGCGCCGGGTGCACGCTCAGTTCAGACCTGAAGACGCAGGCGGGGGGCTGCGAGGTCGTTGCGTGGGACGTCGGTGCCGCGCGCCGTGCCGATGCTCGCACGGACGGTGCCGGTGGCTCTGCCTCGGCCGCTTATGCGGTCGAGCCCGCGCCGGGTGTATCTTCACCTCCCGCCGGCGAAGCCTCTCTCAATACTGCCGGCTCAGAGGCTATCGGCCTCTCGGCAGGCGGCGACGGTCCCGAGCTTCGGCGTATCGACGGCACCGTCCTCTGTTCGTCGCGGACTGGGGGCAAGATTTCTTGTGTCGTCAAGCCGAGGCGACCTCGACCTGCTTCCTGCCGGGTTTCTGTCAGGCGCCAATTGCGTCCCGTTCTTCAAGCAGGCGATTGCGGGCGGCAAGTCATGTGTCGCCGAAAGGGACCACCTCGCCTCCGCATCGCTGCTGCCGCAAGTCCTGTTCGCCGCTGCATTTGCCGGAATTGGGCTTCTGGCATCGCGACCACTGCGCGCTCTCGGCGCGATCAGTCGGCGAGATGATGAAAGTCGTGGCTCGATTGAAGGTCATTGCGAAGGCCTCGGCACTGGCAAAACGGAGAGTCACGGTACGATGAGTGAATCAATACTCTTCGAGCTTCGCTACTACCTGAGCCTTCTCAAGCGCCGGTTCCTGCTCATCCTGATACCGGCATGCATCGCATTCGGTTTGGCGGTAGTCGTGACTTTCATGATCCCGCCGCTCTACGAAATCGTCCGCGACGATTCTCGTCGAAGCACAGCAGATACCGCAGGACCTGGTGCGCACGACGGTCACGACCTCAGCGCTTGAGCGTGTTCAGGTGATCGAACAGCGTGTAATGGCACGCGAGAATCTTTTGAATATAGCCGAAAAATTCAATCTCTATTCCGATGGCGGTAAGTCAAGATCCGCCACCGAGGTTGTGGACAAGCTGCGCGATGACGTGAAGATCGAGCAGGTGCTCTCAGACGGCTCGACCTACCGGCCCGACGCCGTCGCGTTCAGAGTCTCATTCGAGTACGGAAATCCGACGGTCACTGCTCAGATCGTCAGCGAGATCGTCTCAATTATCCTCGCCGAGGACCTGCGCGCTCGGACCAGTCAGGCCGAGGACACGACACGCTTCTTGAAAAATGAGGCTGATCGGCTTTTGCGCGAGCTCAAATCCGTCGAGACGGAGATCGCAAAGTTCAAAGAGCAGCACTCTGACAATCTCCCGGAGAGTCTCGGGTACCGGCAGTCCCTGCTTTTGCGCAACCAGACGGAGCTGGCGCTCCTCAACCGTGACATTGAGGAACTCAAGCAGGGCACCACGGGCGGTGTCTCACAGATCGATCAGCTAATTAGCAAAGTGAAGCTCGACTTAGCACACGCGCGCGCCGCCTACACTGAGTCACATCCGCGGGTCAGACAACTAGTCCAGCAACTGAACGAGCTTGAAAGCGAGGCGCAGTCACAACAAAGCTCGTCTGCCGAGACAACGGACGGCGAAGCGGTCGAGACCGCGCCTGACCCTTTGACCCAGAAGAAGCTCGACGCTGCATTACAGCAACGGGCAGATTTGCAGAAGAACATTGACGATCTCGAAGCCTCGATCTCACAGACCGGTCAGGTCGAGCTCGGCTTCTCCTCGCTGCAGCGCGACTACGCTGAGGTGCAGCGGGAATATCGCGACGTCAATGCGAAGCTTGCGCAGGCGGAGACCGCCGAGAGAATGGAGGAGAACCGTCAGTCCGAACGGCTGGAGGTAATCGAACAGGCCGTCGTGCCCCAAGCGCCGGTCTGGCCAAATCGAAAGATTATCCTGGCTCTCGGGCTCTTTGCCAGCGCTGCTGTCGGCCTTGGCCCCGTCGCCGCTTTTGAGGTTCTCGATCCCAACATCAAACGCGAGCGGGATCTGGAAACTCGGCTCGGTCGCCGCGCCCTCGCAGTCATACCGATGATTGAGACGCAGCGCGACGTTCGTCGAAGAAGGCGCATCCGGCGCCTGGCGTTCTTCGCATTGCTGATCCTGCTGGCTGCAGGCGCTGCGGCGATTCACCTTTACTACATGCCATTGGACATACTCTGGTACAAGGCTCTGGCGGTTCTAAACAGCACCAACGGCTGACTTCCACTAAGGCGGCGGCACGGCAGTCAATCAGGATTTGCGATGGAACACATCAGAATAGCACTGGAGAAGGATCGAGCGAGGCGTGAGGACTCCGCTTCGTCCCCGCTGCCGCCGACGCCCCCCATAGCCGCAACTCGGGGGCTTGCTCTCACCAACGGCGCTGCAGCGCCGATGAGGCCGGAGCCGACGCTCGATCAAGACCTTCCGAAACGCGTGCTCGACGGCTTCGATCTGGATGAGCGGCGCATAGTCTCCTATTCCCGGCGGAAGCCCAGCCACATCGCCTTCGACATGCTGCGGACTAAGGTCTCGCAAGTGATGAAGGAGGAAGGCTGGACGAGCCTGGCCGTGACCTCGCCCACTCCGGGCTGCGGCAAGACGTTGGTCAGCCTCAACCTCGCGTTCAGCATGGCGCAGGCGTCGAAGCAGAGAAGTCGCCCTCGTCGACCTCGACCTTCGCCATCCGCGGTTGGCAGCCACGCTCGGAGTCGAGCCGACGACCGCCATTATTCGCTATCTGCGCGGCGAAGCGGAGCTGCGGGACATCTTCGCACGCGTCGACGATAATCTGTTCCTCAGCCTCAACAGCGCGCCCGTCGCCAAGGCCGCCGAGTGGCTGCAGCATGAGAGTATCACGGGCATGACCGAGCGGATAAAAAGTCCTTCGGCGTCGACACGGTCATATTCGACGTCCCGCCGGTCCTGGTCAACGACGACGCGACCGTCCTCTCGCCCTATGTCGACTGCGCGATCATTGTCGCCGCCGCCGGCCAGACGAAGGCGCGCGAGATCGAGGATTGCGAAACGCAAATGTCGCGCACCAACTGCCTCGGCGTCGTGTTGAACAAGGTCGCGCCTGGCAATTCCAATCTGTACGGATACGGTTACGAATACGGTGGCGAATCCTGACGGGGTTCCAGCCCCGCTGAGTTCACATCGGCCAAGTGGTGCCGTAGGCCATCGACAAGCTCCTTCCGGCTGCGCGCCGCGTCAGATGCGTCGGGACCTTCCAGGTTGGCGGTTTTTATAAGAGGCGCGATGTCGCTCGTGTCCCATGCGACGTGGATACCGCGCTTTCGGGCAAGCTGAAAACACGTCGCCAACTGGTGATCGTTGCGATGCTCTCCAAACTCTACTCGCCGAGGGACCAGGACGATCGGCTTCAGGAGCCGCTGCGCATTGAGGATGGTCCCGATGCCCGCGTGCGCTACGGATGACTCGCGCCTGTCCGAACAGCTCCTCGAACTCGCCCGGCGCGATCGCGGGTGTCCCTTTGAAGTGCCTCGGCCGGTAGGTGGAGGCGCCTGTCTGGCCGACAATGGGCTCATCCAACCGAGAGGCAACGTCATCCATCGCCTCAATCAGTCGATCGAAGGGCAGCTGCATCCCGACCGTGACAAGGATCAAAGGACGCTCCCGAGATACTTAGGCCCGCGCGGCGAAGCGAGATGCTCCCATTGCGTGAGATGCAAGTCGGCAATCCACAAGGCCAACCGACCGCTCAGCGAAAGCCTTTCGGAATTGGCGACGCTGTCGATCCAGATGGCATGAGCTCCAGAAAGCTTGCCGAAAATTAAAGCGAGAAGACCCGGCCCCGCGCCGGTCGTGACGACGACGTCCGGCTTCATCGCGCGCACCAGCCGGTAAGTATCGAGCGCGGTTTTCAACGTGCCGCGGAGATCATTCCGATTGCAATCGTGGACGATGGCCGCTCCGGCGATCGCAGATCTTTCCGCTAAGCCAGCCAAAGTGTTGGCGTAGACCACTTCGTGGCCGGCAAAGCACTCCCGTATTGCAATCAACTGCTCCCAGTGCCCGCCAGCCGAGGAGATCGCCAGAATCTTCATTCGTCGTGCATTACCCCTAGTGAAGCAGCCTAACACAAGAGCCGAGCCAGAATAGCCAATAGCGCCAGAAAGCGTCGAATCCCCGCGCCTAACTACTTGCATCCTTCAACAGCAGACGCCCCGCGCGGCGACAAATTTTCTCGAATGAAGGTAAATGACGGCGACGACCCCGGAGACCATAATTACTGTTCCATACTCGCCATCTGGAAAGTATTTCCCAACATCTTACTTGTCGCTTGTGCATATATATATTGCATTCCCTCCTTATTTTTGGCCCCGCGATAGAACAAAGGTGGCGGCAGCCACGCGAAGCTATTGGAATAACGTTTGTCATTGACGGTTTTTCCCCATACCAGTAGCGTGAGTTTGCGTTTCGGTGACCACGGGTTACGTGGATGCGATCTCTCATATTTTTGGTTCTGGCACTACTCCTCTCGCCTGCTATGGCCGAGGAGGCGCCCTATCAGCTTCGTGCAGGCGATGTGGTCGAGATTTGGGTCGGCCAGGATCCCGACTTGAACCGTCAGATCACGATTCAGCCGGACGGCCGCATCTCGCTTCCTTTGGCGGGACACCTGCAGGCCGGAGGGCTGACCTTAGAGCAGCTCGAGAAGAGCCTGAAGGAGAGGCTACAGAGTAATTTCAAGGAACCCCTGGACCTGACGGCGATCCTCGTGAGTGCGGCGGCGGCGGCGCCCGAGAAAGCAGCGGCAATGGGTACGATCTACCTCATCGGCGATGTCGCTCGGCCGGGGGAGTACCCATTGCGCTCAGGAATGACGGTGCTGCATGCGGTCAGCCTCGCCGGAGGCTACGCGACCGCCCCCTCGCAGGGTGCCCTGGCCGAGGTGGACCTGGCCGCGGCTCGGCGACAGTTGCTCGACCTTATCGTACAAGAGGCCCGCATCCGAGCCGAAGTCGAGGGCAAGGAAAGCATCACGCTTCCCGCCGAGGTCACCGCGACAGCCAACTCGTTTGTTCTGGCCGATATCGTTCGCCAACAAAAACTGGCGCTTGATGTCTGGCGCAGCGGTCGCCAGGCGGACGAGCAGACCCGAGAAAGGAAAAAGATCGACGTCGACGCCAGGATCTCGAGACTGAAAGCCCAATTAGACTTCAACCAGCAAGACATTGAGCTGCGCCAGGATGACCTCAACCGGATGCAGACACTGAAGTCGAAAGGACTGGCCACCGCCCAGCAGGAGGCGGATTTACGCCGAGCGGCCATGGCACCTCAGGCGTTGCGGCTCCAGCTGACGGCCGACCTTGACCAGGCAAAGGCCGAGCTGGACGAAGTCGACACCACAGGGGAGCGCAATGAGTTGCAAGCGCGCTATCAGCTCACTTCAGAGCTTGAGCAGACAAAGGAGCAGATAGCTGGTCTGCGGGAGCGTGTTGCAGCGATGCAGGCCGGGAGGTCCGGCAAAGACGTGACTATCGACTACGTTATCCTGCGGCGGAAGGGGGACGGCTTGGAGCAGATCAAGGCTAACGAACTGTCGCCATTGAAAGCCGGCGATCTGGTTCAGGTGGTGCGCCGTGCGCCGCAGCCGCAGGGCGAAGTTACGCTTCCACTGATCGGAGCGGCCTCATCCACATCCTCGGTCGCTGCGCCCGATTGAGATGCCCCTGATGAGGGGCGGGCCCGCCCTCCTCCGCGCTTCGCCGGAGCGCCGTTACAGTGGGGCGGTCGTTAGCGCGCTGCTGCGGGAACGCGGCCCGCGGTGTATTCGCCCCCCTCGGCGCCCGTTGTGGACAAACCATTAACGGTCACGGCAAGAAAAAGCCATTATTTGGACAATCACACAACGAAATTTAGAGACCATATTCGTTCTAGAGAGCTTAGAAATTCTGGGTAAAGTGTATTACGTGCGTTGGAGATTGTGCGGCTGCTGATCCAGCGAGTTTGGTGCGGGGGTAGTTCTTCATGACGCTTCGAAGAGGCCAGCGCTCGGAGCTGCGCGACGCGCTTATGGCCTGCCGCAGTGCTCTGATCGTCATCTGCGTATTCAGCGGCATCATCAACATGCTCATGCTAACCGGCTCGTTCTTCATGCTGGAGGTGTATGATCGTGTCCTGCCCAGCCGAAGCATTCCCACCTTGCTTGCTCTGGCTGCGATCGCCGTGGTGCTTTACGCCTTTCAGGGCGTCCTTGACGTCATTCGCTCACGCGTCCTCGTGCGTGTGGGCGGCCATCTGAACGAGCGGCTCGGCCCGCGCGTCTACGACACCATCGTCCGGTCGCCGTTCAAGCTTCCCGGGCGGCGTGACAATTTGCAGGGGCTGCGTGATCTAGACCAGATCAGGTCTTTTCTGTCCGGCGGCGGTCCTATCGCCCTGTTCGATTTGCCGTGGATGCCTCTCTATCTCGGGGTTTGCTTTGCCTTCCACTTCTACATCGGCCTCACGGCCACCTTCGGTGCGATCGTCCTCGTCCTACTGACCGCGCTTGCGGAGGTGCTGACGCGCAAGCCGACAAACGAAGTGACCCGCGCGGGCGCCGCGCGCATCGGCTTGGCGGAGGCAGGCCAGCGCAATGCGGAGGTGCTACAGGCAATGGGTATGGCCGGGCGCCTCGGCCGGGAATGGGCCCGCTGGGACGACACCTATCTGACCCTGCAGCAGCGTGCCAGCGATGTCGGCGGCGGGCTCGGCGCGATTTCCAAAGTGCTGCGCATGATCCTGCAATCTTCTGTCCTTGGCGTCGGCGCCTATCTTGTCATTCAGCAGGAAGCCACTGCGGGCATCATCATCGCAGGCTCGATCTTGAGCGCGCGGGCGCTTGCGCCGGTCGATGCGGCAGTCGCGAACTGGAAGGGGTTCCACGCGGCGCGTCAGGGATGGCGTCGGCTGGCCGAGATGCTCACGGCGGTCCCGCCCCTCGCCGAGCCCATGTTGCTGCCTCCGCCTTCCAAGGCCTTTTCGGTAGAGGGCGTGAGCGTGGCACCTCCCGGCGTCGGCCGGCTGGTCGTCCAGGATGCGAGCTTCGAGCTCGAGAGCGGCGACGGTCTCGGCATCATCGGCCCGAGCGCCTCCGGCAAGTCATCCTTGGCCCGGGTTCTTGTCGGCGTCTGGACACCCATCCGTGGTCGCGTCCGGCTCGATGGGGCGACGCTTGACCAATGGTCGCCCGAAGTGCTCGGCCACCATATTGGTTATCTGCCGCAGGACGTCGAGATGTTCGAAGGCAGCGTTGCGCAGAACATCTCCCGGTTCGACCCGGAGGCGAAGGCGGAAGAAATAGTGGCCGCGGCGCATGCCGCCAGCGTGCATGACCTTATACTGAGACTTCCCGAAGGATACGAGACGAACATCGGCTGGGGTGGCACGTCGCTTTCGGCCGGGCAAAGGCAGCGGATTGCGCTCGCCCGCGCGCTTTTCGGCAATCCGTTCCTTGTTGTCCTGGACGAACCCAACTCGAACCTCGACGCCGAGGGCGAGGAGATGTTGACTAAGGCCATATTGGGCGTGCGCGCGCGCGGTGGCTTGGTGATCGTGATAGCGCATCGCCCGAGCGCGCTTGCAGGCGTGGGGACAGTGCTTGTCATGGCGGAAGGGCGCGTCCAGAGCTTCGGGCCGAAGGATGAGGTCCTGCGGAAGACCCTGCGCCCGAGGGTCGTGCCGATCCGGGTCGACACTGCGGCGACGGGAACATGAGCCAGCGAGTTCCAACTGGCAAGCGGCGCCGGTCGATCCGTTACCACTTGGTCGGCGGGTTGCTGGCGGTCATTGTTCTGATCGGCGGTGTCGGTGGCTGGGCTGCAACGGCTCAGCTTTCCGGGGCCGTGATCGCGCCGGGTGTTCTGGTCGTGAACTCCAATGTAAAGACGATTCAGCATCCGACCGGCGGCATCGTAGGCGAGCTCCTCGTGAAGGATGGCGATCGGGTGGACGCCGGACAGGTACTGGTCCGGCTCGACGCCACCCAGACACAGGCTAACCTCGCTATCGTCGCCAGTAACCTCGACGAGCTCATGGCGCGCCGCGCCCGCCTGGAGGCCGAGCAGGACGGGGCGGACACTCCCGACTTCACTCAGGACCTTCTTAACCGGAAGAACGATTCCGCGGTAGCCAAGCTTCTGGTCGGTGAGCTCAAGCTCTTCAAGATTCGTCGGGACTCGCTTGAAGGACAGAAAGCGCAGCTCCAGGAGCGCATTGCACAACTGGAGGAGGAGATTAGCGGCCTCGCCGCCGAAGCCAGTTCAAAGGATCGAGAGATCAACCTCGTTCGGTCGGAGCTTAGGGGGCTCTCAGGTCTGCGGCTTGAGAACCTCGTGCCGGTGACGCGCGTGAACGGGCTGGAGCGCGATCTCGCAAAGCTCCAGGGCGAACGCGGCCAGTTGATAGCCTCAACGGCGCAGACAAGAGGCAAGATCTCCGAAACCCAGCTTCAGATTATCCAGGTCGACCAGGACATGCGCTCGAAGGTCGGCGATGAGCTTGCTGATGTCAGAGCAAAAATCTCCGAGCTTGTCGAGCGCGAGGTGGCCGCAGAAGACGAGCTCAAGCGCATTGACATCCGCGCCCCGCAGGGCGGCACCATCCACGAATTGGCGGTTCACACGCTTGGCGGGGTAATCAAAGCCGGCGATGTCATCATGGAGATCGTGCCGGACGAGGATCATCTTAGCGTTGAGGCGAGAGTGTCGCCACAGGAGATCGACCGGGTGTCGCTCGGGCAGGATGTCGTTCTGCGCTTTACGTCTTTCGACAGTCGCGCGACGCCGCAGATCAACGGTAAGATCAGCCTCATATCCCCGGCAACGAGCTTCGACAAGACGAGAGATAGCAACTACTACACTGTGCACGTGGAAGTGCCTGACAGCGAGATCCGCAGGCTTGGCAAGGTTCGATTGCTCCCGGGCATGCCCGTCGAGGTGCTTGTCGAAACCGGTGCGCGCACACTGATATCGTATCTCGGCAAGCCGATCACCGATCAGATGCAGCGCGCATTGCGCGAGCGCTAGATGTAGCGCCAGCGCGAACTTAGTGGGCATTCTTCCCGATAGTCGCAACAATAACCGTTCTGGCAAGAATCTTCAGGTCGAGCAGAAGCGACCAGTTCTCCGCGTAGTAGATATCGTAATGGACGCGCGCCTCCATCTTCTCGGGCGTGTCGGTCAGCCCACGAAAGCCCTTCACCTGGGCCAGCCCGGTGATTCCCGGCTTGACGCGATGCCGAGCGAAGTACCAGCGGATCTCGCCGGCATATTGCTCGTTGTGATCGATCGGCGTGCGGCCGAGGGCCCACCAATGACATCGTGCCGTTCAGGACGTTGAAAAGCTGCGGCAGCTCGTCGAGGCTCGTCCTGCCGCAGGAAGCGCCCGATGCGCGTCACGCGTGGGTCGTTCTGAACCGCCTGCGTCGTCTTGCGCTCGGGCGTCGCGGAGTGCCGCATCGTTCGGAACTTGTAGATCTTGAAGCGACGGTTGTTGAAGCCGAGACGGTCCTGACAAAAGATCGCCGGGCCCGGGCTCTCAAGCTTCACGGCGATCCAAGTCAGCGCCATCAGCGGCATGAAGAAGATGAGCAGCAGGCTGGCGAGAACGTAGTCCTCGACAACCTTCACCGCGTCTCCCCAGCCGGAGAGCGGGCGACCCATCACCTCCCAGACGGGGATGCCGGCGAAGTGGCCGGCCGGTTCGCGGGTGCGCATGCGGAAGCCGATGAGGTCGGCGCCGAGATGGACCGTGAGCGGAAGCTCCCGCAGCTTGCTCAACATCGCTCAGAATTGCGTCTCTCCGCGGACCAGGGGAGCGCGATGATGGCGTCATCCACCCGAACGCGGCGGACGAAGGCGTCGACGTCGTCGAGCTTTCCGAGAACGGGATATCCCTGAAGCGCGATGCGGGAATCCGCCGGGTCCACGACGAAAACGCCGAGCAGAGAGACGAACGACGGATTGAACTGATGCAGGTGGGCAAGCAGCCGCTCGCCCTGCTCGCCGCCGCCAATGACGATCACATTCCTTGTGAAGATTCTGAGGTCCGACAGCCGCAGCAGAATCCGCGACAGCGCCATGCGCGCAAGAAGCGTGGCGCCGCACGAGGATACGGCAAATGCGCCAGTCCAGATGCGGGAGAGATTGGTCGAAACCTTGAACGAGAACGCCGCGGCAAAAAGGAAGAGGAAGGCGGTCACGAAGGCGACGACGAGTTTGTCGGCATGCGCGCCGGGCTTCAGGATCGCCTCGAATTGATAAAGGCCGGCAAATCGGAAGAAGATGATCGGTCGTGACCCAGACAGCGGCGACCGCCGCGGCGTAACTGCCGAACGTCGCGTAGTTGTAGTAGATCAAGGAGGCATAGAGGGTCGCGCCGGCTCCGACGATGGCCAAGCTGTCGAGGCCGACGGTCAGCCCCGAGACGACCTGCGCAGAAATCGGAATCCTGCGATTTGGGAACGGCCGCTCGATATCCGGCGCGACTGTAGGATGGGCAGGCGTCATCGCGCCTCGAAGTTTGTCCCGCAACGGCGACTGCCGCGCGAAGCTCCGCTCGCCCCTCGGACCGTCGAATGGGTCGGAAGGATGATTGGTCGTCTCAGTCATTTCGGACCTGCGGACATAGTCGAACGTTTTCCTGACGTGTCAGTTCGGGACGTATTTCGGTAGCTGCTGAAGGATGGGCACGAGGAAGCCCTGCAACCGCTTCTCCGCGTCTTCGATCCCGCCACTGCCCTCGCGGATCGGCGTAACGACGCGGACCAGTGCGCCGTCGGTCCTTCCACGCGTCAGGGAATCGAAGACGGTGTAGGCCTTGGCCACATAGTCGTTGGTCAGATCGCGGCCGCGCTGCCTGGAACCAGTAGTAGACGAGCTGCCGGCTCAGGCCCTTCTCGATGATCGCCCGGTTCACGGTCAGCAGGCCGCCGGAAGTCGATGGCACCTCAGTCTTCAGCGTCGTCCATTTGGACACTTCCCAGCCGCCGGCGGGGATGCAGACCTGCGGCGAGTGAATCCCGCTGCCGTTCGTCTGCGAGTCGTAGTAGGCGACGAAGAAATCGACCGGCGCTTCGCCGGAGCTGCTGGTGTAGTCCATCACCACGTAGTCGTTGGCCGCGAGCACGCGCTCGATGTCGGAGTCCAGCAATTGTCGGCTCCCGTGCCAGTCGCCGATCTGCGCGGGAAAGAGGATGAGCGGGCTGCGCTCGGGCGCGGTCACGGGCTGCGCCGACGTGAGAAGCCAGGCGACTGCCGCCGCGAGAATGGCTGCGGACGCAAGCATCAACGCGCCGGTCGTGCGGATCTCCCTGGCGCGACGGAGCTGAGTCCAGAGCCCGCCGACGTCGACCTCCAGCATCGATCGGACGGATGGCCCGCCACGGGTCAGCCGGTTCAGGAGGACGGCCTCGCCGAAGAGCAGCGCGACGCAGGCGATGAAGATGATCCAGCCCTCGAAGAAGTGGAGGAAGCCCTCCGCCTGCTTGATGCCCCAGCGGTCGACCAGGAGGCCGATCACGCCGATACGGGCGCTGTTCATCAGCACGGTGATCGGAAGCGCCGAAAGGAACAGCACGAGCCGGTGCCAGACGGGCCCCTTGTAGAGCGCCGCAAACAGGAAGCCGAAGCTGGTCAGCGGAAACAGATACCTCAGCCCGCTGCACGCCTCCGCGACCTGCAGCTTGTAGGAGCCGAGGTCGATAACATTGCCGTCGAGATAGACCGGCACGCCGAAGGCAGAGATGACTCCAACGCCGAGTTGGGAGGAGAGCGCCTGCAGCTTGATCGACAGGGGCCAGTAGATGAAGTTCGGCAGCGGCAGCATGAAGAAGAGGTAGAAAACCGGGACCCAGAGCTTGAGGCCCTGGCGCGTGCCGGCGACGGTGAGCACGAGGCCGAAGATGCAGACGATGAGGCCGTAGGTGCTGATGTCGGCGATATGCACGAGGTTCCCGAGCGCCCCGATCGCAAGCCCGAGAACGACGGTGGCGACGCCCAGGCCGCGCCGCGGCTGATCGCGGTTGGGCTGGCGCTCGAGACTCGTGGCTCCGAGCGCCGTGAGAAGCAGGTAGAGCGCGATCGGCGGGATGAGGTAGCCGTGGCTGTATTCAGGGCGCGACCAAGCTTCCGGCAGCGAAGCCAGCCCCAGCCAGAAGAAGACAGCCATTCCGACAAGCGCAGAGCGCCAGCCAAAAAAGGCCGGAGCGCATCGGCGCGGCCAGCGGCCAAGCGTGTCTTCCCCTATAGACGGCCTGATCCGCAGCCATGCAACGCCACTCGAAAGGTAAGAAGACCACTTAATTTTAGTTTAATCGAACGGACCCTTGAAGGTCTATAGGCAATCGAAGAATAGGTAATCAGGATAGGTAAATGGGCGCCCGGACAAGCAAGAAAACCGCGGCGCCGCTCGCCCTCACTCTCGCACTTACTTGCAGCATCATCCAACCCAAGATCGCACCATGAGCTAACGCCGCCCCTGACCGCAGGGAAATGTAGCGGGCTTCATTTGAGCCCTAATGGCTCGGCGATACAATGCAGCACTTAACGTATTCGTCGGGCGAAAGGTTACCGAGACGGCCGTGTCAGTCGGACCGTGTTTTCGGCCGCCAGATTGCGGGTGCTTCCTGGGCGTGGCCGAGGGAAGCAGCCGATGTCTCGTTCAGAAGGTCGTCGCAAAGCCGGCCGTTAATGCTCTCGATGAACGCGTTTTGCTGAGGCCGTGCCGAGTGGGGTGTGCAGTCGCATCCGGGAAGCCTGAGGGACCTGAGCCTCCTCCTCGGCGTTCGCCGTAACAGTCGACCGCGCAAGGCTTGAAGGAATTTGCTGCGACTCCACAGGATCGTGGCACCGGCGCGATAGGGCCACCGGGAGCACGTAGGCGACTACGACGACCGCCGCGAGAATCACGAACTGTGACCGCGAGCATGGGCAGATAACGACGCCGCGCTATCTCGGGTACGTCCTCAGGTCAAAGTCCTGAGGTGCCATCTCAAGACCAGCTGGTGCCGCTTCGATCGTCATGGCGTCGCTACTTCTCCGGCATCGCAAGCCGGCGCTGCGCCAGCAAAGGACTTTGACAGAACTCTCCGGTACGCCGTGGCGAAAAAATACATCCAAGCGCGCCGCTCTGGTCCAATCGAGCGGCCGCTCTAATCTTTGGCCACATCGCCGGCGGACTCCAATTCGTTGAGCGCCGCGTTCGCCCTGTCGCTGCTCTCGGAAGACCCCTGCTTCCGCGCGAGCGCAAGCGCTGACGTCAAGCTGCCCATCGCCAGCTTCTTTTCTCCAAGCGCCTTGTAGGCCATTCCCAGATGATATTGGACCGCTTCGACCTTGGGCAGCTTCTCAGCCGCCGATTTCAGCAGGGTGACCGCGTTCGGATATTCACCCCTCAGGTAATAGATCCAGCCAAGCGTGTCCTTGTATTGCGGAATTTCAGTCTGCTGGAACCGGGACGCGATCTCGTAGGCCTTGTCGAGGCTCTCCTTGGTGCCTCCGTGCTCAGCCAGCAGGTTCGCCAGATTGTTGGCGAGCACCGCCGAGCGAGGATCCGCTGCGAACAGCGTCTGGTACTCGGCGATCGCCGCGTCGTATTTCCCGGCGCGCTCAAGGATCATCGCAAGCAGCAACTGCGCGCTGGTGTCGCCCGGTTTCTGGTGTGAGGCGGCCTCGCGAGCAGACGCTTCGGCATCATCCAGGCGATTGGCCCGCGCGTAGAACTCGGCCAACGCGCGATTTGCTACAACACCGTCGGGATCGGCCGCCGCCGCCTTCTTCAGCGTCGCCTCGGCTTCGTCCAGCCGATTGTCGATCGCTTCGACAGAAGCCATCAGGATCAGCGCCTGAACGTTGTTCGGGTTGGTGTCCAGAACCGACTTCAGAAACTGCTCGGCCTTATCCCGCTCGCCGGCCCGAAGATAGGTCTGAACCAGGCTGGTCATCGAGGAGCCGTTGTTGCCGGTGCTCGCAAGCGCGTCCTGCAGGACAGTCGCCGCCTCGTCGTATTTCTGCTGTCCGCCGAGCGCCGCGGCGACAATCTGATCGGCGGCGCTCTTGTCTCCTTCGCCGTCCAGCTTGCGCAGCGTATCGGCGATTTCCTGCGACCCCGTCCAATCCTGCTTGCTGAGCTTCACCTGCGCGAGCAGCTTCAGAAGCTGTCGTGTCTTTGGGCGCGACGGAGCGCACGTCGGTCAGGACGCGATCGGCCTGATCGATCTTGCCGTATCGCAGCAGGAACCGAGCGTAGGGCAGGCCCACATCGGGCTGGAACTTCGCCGCCCTGACCGCGCTCGCATACTGCTCCTCGGCCAGATCCACCGCGCCGTTCCGCTCGTAGGCCTCCGCGAGAAGCATGAGCACCGGCGCCGACTGCGGCGCCTCGTTCAACGCCGCGCGCAGATCGTCAATCGCGTCGGTCACGCGTCCGTCGAGCATCCGGATCGAAGAGCGAACCGTCAACGCGTCGACGTTCTTCGCGTCCTTCTCCAGCACGGTCGAGACAACGCGCTCTGCCTCCGCTGAGTCCTTCCTGGCAACCAACATGCGCGCGAGCGCCACGCCAGCTTTGGCGCGATTGTCGCCAGAGTCGGTCTCGTCAACCAGCTTGCGCAGCGAGGCCAGCGCTTCGTCGTATTTGCCTTCCCGGTAGATCAGCTCCGCAAGGGTAAGCCGGTAGACGAAGGCATCGCCCCCTTGTCGATCATAGATTTGAGCTCCGCCTCGGCGGCGGCGTCGCCCTTCTGCTCGCTTACGAACGAGACCACACTCAGCGCAGCCTGCGTGTCCGTGGGATTGGCGCTGGCGAACTGCCGCATGACGCGCTCGGCGTCCGCGGCGCGACCGTTCGCCGTGTACCAGCGCGCGAAGCTGTAGTGAAGGTTCGGCTGCTTCGGATATTTCGCGATGAGCTTCTCGAAGACCTGTTCGATGCCCTGCTTGTCGCCAAGCGCGTCGAGGACCTTCATCTTGAAGAGCTGCAGCCCCATATTGGAATCGGCGTCCGCGGAAACCTTGTTCAGGTAAGAGAGCGCTTCCGCAGGCTGAGACGCCAGGAGACGTTCCGCCGCGAGCACCATCAGCGCGTCAATGTCTTTCGCGTCGGTTTCGAGCGCCGCATTGGCGAAGCGGACTGCGTCGCCCCGGTTGTCCATCTTGAGCGAAACCGCAGCCTTCACCACCAAGACATGCGTGTCCTTTGGCGCCAGCGCGTAGGCCTCGTCGGCATATTTCAGCGCGTTCTCGAGATTGCCGCCGAGCAGAAACAGGTTTGCGAGTGAGGTCCGCGCCTCGACGTGCTTCGGGTCGAGCTCGATGACCTTGAAGAAGAACTGCCCGGCGCGGTCGAGATTGCCCTGCTGCTGCTCGGCCTGCGCCAGGGAAAAGAGCGCCGGTACGAACTCGTTGTTCAGCTTCAAGGCATTGCGAAATTCGAGCCCCGCCTTGACCGGGTCGCCCTTGGCCATCAGGTCGAGGCCACTCTGGTAGTAGGACTGAGTGCGCTCTTCGGCTGAATCGCAGCCAGCCAGGATCGCGAGGGCGAAAAGCCCAAACAGGAACCCGGCGAACCGTAACATCTTTGATGCCTGCATCAACACGATCCGCCTCTACACGTGTCCGCAACTAACTCGGTAATTCATTGTAGCATTGACGGGATGATCGAGCAAAGAAACCAATTTTAAGGATCGGGGTTAAAGCTCGGCAGACCAACAAGAAACAAGCTCCGGCTGAGCCGCTGCTTGATGTGCCGTTACGCACCGACCGCTCGTCCGCGATGCAGAGGGGCATTTCGCCACGCCTTCGCCATGCGCCATTCTCACGCCGCTCCAAAGCCCGCCGGAGCTTACCCCGGGTCAATCCTCCGGAAGGAGGAACAGCTTCGTCCTACGCCGGTGGATCAAAAGCCCCATTCCGACTAGGCCGCTCACGAACAGCGTGAGGCCTGAGGGAAGCGGCAGATCAAAACTCGGAATGCCGGCGAACATGTCTTGCTCCCTCGGAAGGAACGGGCCGTTCGCGGTCGCGCTGCCAATTTTGCCGGAGGAACGCCCCACCACTGCCGCCAGAGGACGCGATTGGATGTTGACCGAAACCGGGCTTGCCGCCTGCGCTCCTAGTTTTGTGGCGCCGTAACCACTCTCCGATGTCCACGCAGCGTTTACCGGGATCGCCTGAGTCTGTTGTCCAAAACACACGAAGCTCAGGATCAAAATGCACAAGGTCAAACCCTTTGCGACGGTCATCGACTTTACCCTCGTCACCGCTCATCCGCCGCTATCCGCGCGTCAAATCTGTATTTCTCGTTACGGGTGGCCTCATCCCTCCCTGTATCGAGCAACCGCGTGAGGGGTGTCAACGCTGCAGTCCAATTAGAGGTTAAGACGCGCGCGAGTAAATCTTCATCAAGACTAGGCAGAAGATGAGCTTCGACCGAATTAACCCAAAGTCGTGAATGAACGCCTCCGAATATCCGATCGTTGATGGGCCCGGCAAGCCGTTTGTCGCGCGCCGGATGGCTCCTACGAGAGGACAATCAGGCTTGGGTCTCGGCGAGGTGGACTTGCGCCCGATTCACTCGGCGGCAGGCGAGTGCCCCTCCCGCGTTTGGCCACAGGCCAACCCAGCAGGCCGGCTCTCTGCCCCCTAGCCGCCCCAGGGGCACCCCCCCCCACAAAAAGCCTGGCGCGACTAGCCGTTCAAGCCGCTTGGGGGGGGCCTCGGGTTGCGACCCTGATTCGGTCGCACCCCGCCTCCAAGAATGATCTTAAGCGAGGGGCAGGTCCTGCTTCGGCTTTCGCCGTCTTGCCAGCAGGCCGGTTCCGATTAAGCCACCGCCGAATAGGGCAAGGGCCGGAGGAATCGGAACCTCGGAAACGCCCGCGACGATATTGTCGCCGTGTACTGTCGCTGACGTGGTGACACTGTTGCCAAGAAAGAGCGCCACGCCATCCTGGAAGTCGATGGTGATAGTCGAGCCCTGGGCCAGCAGCATCTGCACTGGTAGGTTGGCCCACTGCAGGATCCCGCCGATGATGTTGCCCTGAAGCAAAAGGGCACTGCCGGTGCCCGTGCCGGTCGCTCCGGCGTCAGCCGGCGCAGTGAAGACCAACGACGCGGTTACGTCGAAGTTCGTGCCCCCCGTGCCAGTTCCGGTCCACGTGATGAAGTCGAAAGACTCTGTATCGCCGGTTCCCAAGGCAAACGTGCCGCCAAAGCCGGACGCCAGCGTCGCTTCGATACCGCAGCTCGTCAAAGTGCAAATAACTCCATTGCCCGCATTGGACAGCGTAACCGACGACGCCGCGACGTCGATCTCGAACGGCAATACCGGGACTGCATTAGCCGCCCCCGCCGACGCTGCAAGGGCCAATAAGGCGGCATAACCCAACGCTAACTTTCTCATGAGAACCCCCTTTTCTCCCCAACTATGCCACGCGGCCGCCCCCTCGACGACATAGTTACTAAGAAGTAAATCGCTATATCCCTCTGAACGTCAAGCGATATTGTTGCCGGACCCGGCCCAGGCGCCGCAGTTTGGTCAACTTTGGCCAAATTTCGCCGCTGAGTGCCGCAGTCGCGTGATTCACAGAAACGTGAAGCGACTGTAAGGCCGCTTCGTCGTCGTTTCAGCGTGCAGCCGCGGCCTTGCGTCGCCGCCGCCCAAAGCGCGACTGTCGTGAGGCCGCCGGCGCGGAGCGGCAAGAGGTACTCGTGTGGTTATCCTCCGTGCGAGCGCCTTCAACGAAGCTAAATTCATCCGGCGCGAGAGAATTAAGATGCCAGTTATCTCGCTCTTAGATGGTGTATTTCGATTTTTTCCGATGAGCAATTATTACCGAGCCACGAACCATCCCCGACGATACTCAATTTGTAGAATTGGATGTTACCTTTACTCCGCGCCGCGGGCATAGTGTCCTCGACACCAGGCCAGGCCTAAAACTGAAAGTATTGCTGTGCCTCAAACAGACACCTTGTTCTCGTCGAGGGGTTTCTGCGTCTCGAGAGTGCTTTTCTTGGTCGTGTGTTCCTTAGGGCGCGAAAAGTCACAGTATGTTGCAGCTCCGCAAGAAGCAGCTTGACCTGAAGAGCGCGAAAGCAATCCGGCGCTGTATCTCTTCCACTCCACCCCTCGGAGTTGCACCAACGATTTAGTTGACTCCGTCATCTATTTCGCTGAAGCTTTTCCCGTGACGACGACCGAAGGGAATGCGCGCGATATCGACGCCGATGTCGGCGCGATGCGGGCCTTCAACCGCTTCTACACGTATCGGATCGGCATCCTCTCCGGCGCGCCGCTGACGGGCGAGCTCTCTCTGACCGAAAGCCGTGTGCTCTATGAGCTCGCGCATCGCGACGCGCCGACGGCGAGCGCGCTGCAGCACGATCTTGGCCTCGACCAGGGATACCTCAGCCGCATCGTCAGCCGTTTCGAGAAGCACGGACTTCTGAAACGCACGCAATCCGCCGCCGACCGCCGGCAGAGCCTGATCACGTTGACGAAGAAGGGTCGCGCCCTCTTCGCGCGCATCGACCGCGCCTGGCAGAAGGCGACCGCGGCGCTGATCGCGCCGCTTGGCGAAGCGAGACGCGGCGAGCTGGTCGCTTCTATGCGGCGGATCAGCGAACTGCTCAGCGAGGAGCGCTCGAAGCCGTTCGTCCTTCGCGAGCCGCGGGTCGGCGACATGGGCTGGATCGTCCACCGTCAGGCGCTCCTCTATGCCACCGAGTATGGATGGAGCGCGGAGTTCGAGGCGCTCGTCGCCGAGATCACGGCCGCGTTCATCCGCGAATTCGATCCGAGTCGCGAGCGCTGCTGGGTCGCCGAAAAGGACGGCGAAATCGTCGGCTCAGTATTCCTGGTCAAGGCCGGCGAGAAGGTCAGCCGCCTCCGCATGCTCTACGTCGAGCCGAGCGCCCGCGGCCAGGGGATCGGCGCAGCGCTTGTCGATGCCTGCATCGCAGAAGCACGGCGCACCGGCTGTGAGACGCTCGTGCTTTGGACCAACGACATCCTGACTTCCGCTCGACGGCTCTACGAAGCGGCTGGCTTTCGCCTCGTCGCGGAGAAGCCGCACCATTCCTTCGGGAAGGATCTGGTCGGGCAGGACTGGGAGCTCAGGCTCTAAGAGGGCCGCGGAGCCCCTTCCTCAGTGCACGAAGAGCGCATCGGCGGCGATGCCGGTGGTGAAATTCGCGGGCTTCACGCGACCTTGCACCGTCGCCTCGCAGCCCGGCCCGCACGCTTTCAGGAAATCCTCGCGGTCACGTCGCGACAGAAGATCGAACTCCACCGGAGTTGGCTTCTTGTCCGCTTCGTCGGCGCCGAGCTCAAGAAGCTCCGGCCCCGGCGTGATCCAGCCGGTCACCTCGACCAGGTCGCCACGGTAGGAAAGCGCATATTTCTTGAACTCGGAGAGATCGATCCGCTCGTATTTGCTACGCGGCGCGGAGGTCGAAAGCGGGATCACGTCGTAGCACTTGAGCCGTCGGCCTTCGTCCGCGATCGCCCGGCAGCGCTCCATCTCGACGCGAGACTGGGCTTGCGCGCCGTTCGAGCCGAGCGCGAGCACGACAAGAACCGACCAGAGAACGAGGCGCATTCCAATCCCGATGGGTTGCCGGCCGGCATTCTGTCAGCAATGGCCGCGCAAAGAAACCGCCCACCCGGCGGATCGCCCGCCCTGTCGCGCCCGGTTTAGAGTCGCGCCAGAAGCGGTTCCAGCTGTGCGAAGAACCACTTCGGGTCGACATAGCCGACGAAACGGCCGATTTCCCGGCCATGGTCGACAAGGATGAACACCGGAGTGTAGGGAGCCCGCCTGACCGCAGCGAGATCGGCGGGCCAGGGCTTGAGCGGGCTGACCATCCGAAGCGGCGCCAGTCTGCCCTCCCGGGTGCGATCATATGTCGGAGCGACTTCGTGGCGGAACTTCATGCAATATACGCACGACCTCAGGTTCACCATGACAAGCTCGGCCGCGCTGGCGCAGGAACTTGCCAGGACAGCGATCGCCGCGGCGATCACAAGGGCACGGAATCGCGCGTTTAAGGTCATCGCCCCTAAACCAAAGTTGTCTCGATTTTATGCGTCTGTCCTGAAAGAATCCACCACTCCCGACAACGTTACGGCACGAGCGGCGTAAATGAACGGTGTAGGCCTTTTGACGGCGCTTCTCGGCGGCTTGATCTCCTTCATTTCGCCGTGCGTGCTGCCGCTCGTCCCGCCCTACCTCTGCTACATCGGCGGCGTCACGCTGTCGGAGCTTGAGGAGGAAGGCCCAGCGAGGGCTGCGGCGCGCGGTGTCGTGCCGGCGTCGCTGGCCTTCGTTGCGGGCTTTTCCACGGTATTCGTTACGCTCGGCGCGACGGCGAGCGCCATCGGGCGGGCGATCTCGACCTACGCGAACACGCTGACGGTCATCGGCGGCGTGCTCGTCATTCTCATGGGCCTCCACTTCCTTGGCCTCTTCCGCATCGCGTTCCTCAATCGCGAGGCGCGGCTGCATGTGCGCGATATCCAGCCGGGGCTCGGCGGCGCCTATCTGCTCGGCCTCGCCTTCGCCTTCGGCTGGACGCCTTGCATCGGTCCAGTGCTCGCCGCGATCCTCGGCATCGCCGGCGCCTCCGACACGGTCGGGGAAGGCGCCTTCCTGCTCGCCGTCTATTCGCTCGGCCTCGGCATCCCTTTCATCGCGGCGGCAATCTTCGCGCCGCTCTTCCTGAACTGGCTGCGCGGCTTCCGCCGATTCCTGCCGGTCGTGGAGAAAGGGATGGGGGCATTTCTGGTGCTGACCGGCATCTTTTTCATCACCGGCCAGGTTGCAACGGTCTCCTATTGGATGCTGGAGGCGTTTCCCGGACTGGCAACACTCGGATAAGCAAAGACGCGCGCTTGATGCGGCGCCCGCTTGACGAGGCCGCAGCCCTGCCCGATTGAGGGCGCATGCGGCCATCATCCGATCTGCGCCAACAAATCCTCGCCGACGTCGACGCGCGAAGCGCCGAGCGCGAGACGTTTCTGGCGAAACTCGTCCAGACCCCCTCGTCCAACCCGCCGGGCGACTGCGCTCCGATCGCAACGGTCACGGCTTCGCTGCTTGAGGGCCTCGGCCTTGAGGTCGAGCGCCATGCCGTGCCGGACGAACTCGTCCGCCGCGCCGGCATGATCGCGGCGACGAACCTCGTCGTCCGCCACCGCTTCGGAGATGGCCCGGTGATCGCGCTGAACGCCCACGGCGACGTCGTTGCCCCCGGCGAAGGCTGGACGCATCCGCCTTTCGGCGCCGAGATCGAAGACGGGGTCATGTACGGGCGCGGCGTCGCCGTGTCGAAATCGGATTTCGCGACCTACACTTTCGCGCTTCTGGCGCTTCTCTCGGTCGGCAAGGCGCTCAAGGGGACGGTCGAGCTGCATTTCACCTTCGACGAGGAAGCCGGCGGGCTGATCGGCCCAAAATGGCTGATCGACCGCGGCATCGTGAAGCCGGACTACTGCATCTCCGCCGGTTTTGCCTATTCGGTCGTGACCGCGCACAACGGCTGCCTGCATCTTGAGGTCACGATCCACGGCCAGTCGGCGCATGCCGCGGCGCCAGAGACGGGGCACGACGCGCTTGAGGCCATGACCGCGGTCATGCACACGCTCTACGAGGAGCGGAAGGACTACCCGGATCGCGTATCCAAGCATCCGGGCATCGGCCATCCAAATCTCACGATCGGGCTGATCTCCGGCGGCATCAACACCAACGTCGTCCCCGACAAGGTGACGATCCGCCTAGACCGCCGCATGACGCCCTCGGAAGACCCGGCGCAGGTGGAGGCACATCTTCGCCTCGTCATCGCCCGCAGCGTTAAGGATGTGGCCGGCATATCGGTGGAGATCAATCGCGTGCTCCTCGCCGCGCCGCTGCAGCAGCTTCCCGGAGCGAAGACGCTGATCGAGCCGCTCGTCCGCAACGCGACGGAGATTCTTGGCGAGAAGCCGAAGGTCGAAGGCGTGCCGCTCTACACCGACGCCAGGCTCTATGCCGAGGCCGGCGTCCCGACCGTTTCCTACGGCGCCGGGCCGCATTCGTTTCTGGAAGCGAACGGACATCGCGCCGACGAAAGGCTGAAGCTCTCCGACCTCACCGCCGCGACGAAGATCGTCGCGCTTTCGCTGGCGGAAATCCTGGCGGCATGACGCCGAAGCCCTACCCGCGCGACATGGTCGGCTACGGCCGAAACCCACCCGACCCGCAGTGGCCGGATGGCGCTAACGTCGCGGTGCAATTCGTCATCAACTACGAGGAAGGCGGCGAGAACAACATCCTGCACGGGGACGCTGCCTCCGAAGCTTTCCTGTCGGAGATTGTCGGTGCGCAGCCGTGGCCCGGCCAGCGTCACATGAACATGGAGTTGATCTACGAATACGGCTCGCGCGCCGGTTTCTGGCGCCTGTGGCGGCTGTTCACGGAGCGCGAGATCCCGGTCACCGTGTTTGGTGTAGCAATCGCCATGCAGCGCAATCCCGGAGCCGTCGCCGCGATGCGGGAGGCAAGTTGGGAGATTGCCTCGCACGGCCTCAAATGGATCGACTACCGCGACTTCAGCAAGGAGGAGGAGCGCTCGCAAATCAGCGAGGCTGTGCGCATCCACTCCGAGGTCACCGGTGAGCGCCCGCTCGGCTTTTACCAGGGGCGCACCTCGATCCATTCAATTCCGCTTGCGATCGAGGAAGGCGGGTTCCTCTACACGTCCGACGTCTATTCCGACGAGCTGCCCTATTGGCTGAGCGATGAGAAGGGCCGCCGGCTTCTCGCCGTTCCCTATACGCTCGACGCTAACGACATGCGCTTCGCGACGCCACAGGGCTTCAACTCCGGCGACCAGTTCTTCGCTTATCTGAAGGACAGCTTCGACACGCTCTACGCTGAGGGCGAATCGGGCGCGGCCAAGATGATGTCGGTCGGGCTCCATTGCCGGCTCGTCGGCCGCCCGGGCCGCGCTGCGGCGCTCGCCCGCTTCCTCGACTACGTGAAGGCGAAGGAGCGCGTCTGGCTCACCCGCCGCATCGACATCGCGCGCCATTGGATCGCGCACCATCCGCCTGGGAACAAGGCCTGAAGCGCGTCGCTGTTGACAGCCTCCCGCGGGAGCAGCACAGTTCGACCCCCAAACAAACTCCCCGCGTCGCAAGCGGGACCGTCGCGCATCTGGCGGGAGGCAGGGCTCGACTTTCATGTACCTAGGAATCGATATCGGCACCTCGTCGGTGAAGGTGGTGCTGATCGACGCCGATCAGCGGATCATGGCGACGCAGAGCCAGCCGCTCGACGTCCAGCGCCCGCATCCGGGCTGGTCGGAGCAGGACGCGGATAGCTGGGTCGCGGCGACGTCGGCGGCCATCGACGCGCTGCGCAAGGATCATCCGGACGAGCTGGCGCGCGTGCGCGGCATCGGCCTTTCCGGCCAGATGCACGGAGCCACGCTGGTCGACAAGGCGGACCGGCCGCTCCGCCCCTGCATCCTGTGGAACGATGGGCGCTCGGCGGTGGAAGCCGCGGAGCTCGATGCCGACCCACGCTTCCGGGAGATCACCGGCAACATCGTCTTTCCCGGATTCACGGCACCGAAGCTCGTCTGGGTGCATCGTAACGAGCCCAAGATCTTCGGTGCGGTCGCCAAAGTGCTTCTGCCCAAGGATTTCGTGCGCCTCTGGCTTACCGGCGACCACGCTTCCGACATGTCGGATTCGGCCGGCACATCCTGGCTCGACGTCGCGAAGCGCGACTGGTCCGACGCGTTGCTCGCTGCGACGCATCTTCATCGCGATCAGATGCCGAAGCTCTACGAGGGCACCGAGCCGACGGGGAAACTCCGCTCGGTGCTCGCGACACGCTGGGGCATGAACGCGCCGGTCGTCGCCGGGGGCGCCGGCGACAACGCAGCCTCCGCCTGCGGCGTTGGCACGGTGGCGCCGGGCGCGGCCTTCGTCTCGCTCGGCACGTCGGGCGTGCTCTTCGTCTCGAACGAGAAATTCCGGCCGAACGCGGCGAGCGCCGTCCACGCCTTTTGCCACGCCTTGCCGAACACCTGGCACCAGATGGGCGTCATCCTCTCCGCCGCGGCATCGCTTGAATGGCTGAGCGAAGTGACCGGCGCGAGCCCCGGCGAGCTGGCGCAATCGGTCGAGACGCATCCTCCCGGCGAGGAGCCGCTGTTCTTCCTCCCCTACCTCTCCGGCGAGCGCACGCCGCACAACGACACAAGCGCGCGCGGAAGCTTTGTCGGGCTCTCGCACCAGACGGATCGCGCGGCGATGGCGCGCGCCGTGCTCGAGGGCGTCGCCTACGCCTTCGCCGACTGCCTGGAAGCGCTGAAGGTGGCGGGCACGACGGTGGAGCGCGTGACCGCCGTCGGTGGCGGCTCCCGCTCGCATGCATGGCTCAAGATCATCGCCAACGTGCTGAACGTCCCGGTCGACGTTCCGAAGGAAGGCGATTTCGGCGGTGCATTCGGTGCGGCCCGACTTCGGGCTCCTTGCGGCGGAGGGCGGCGACCCGCTCGCCGTCTGCGCGCCGCCCACGATCAACGAGACGATCGAGCCGGACCGCGCGGCCGTCGACGCCCACCGCGCCCGCTTCCAGCGCTATCGCGCGCTTTATCCCGCTATCAAGGAGGCTCTTAATCCATGAGTACCGGCTTTTTCGGCAACCAGCAGCCCATCCGCTATGAAGGACCGGAGAGCCAGAATCCCCTCGCCTTCCGCTGGTACGATCCGGGCCGCAAGGTGCTCGGCAAGAGTATGGCGGATCATTTCCGCTTCTCTGCCTGCTACTGGCACTCCTTTGCCTGGCCGGGCACCGATCCGTTCGGCGGCGAGACGTTCATCCGCCCCTGGTTCGGCGACTCGATGGAAAAGGCAAAGCTCAAGGCCGACGTCGCCTTCGAGATGTTCGAGCTTCTCGGCGTCCCCTTCTTCGCCTTCCACGACCGCGACATCGCGCCGGAGGGCGCGACGCTGGCCGAATCCAACAAGAACGTGCGCGCGATCGCCGACATCTTCGCCAAAAAGATGGAGACGGCGAAGGTGCGCCTGCTCTGGGGCACGGCGAACCTCTTCTCCAACCGCCGCTTCATGGCGGGCGCGGCGACCAATCCCGATCCCGACGTCTTCGCCTTTGCGGCGGCGCAGGTGAAGAACGTGCTTGAGATCACACACGAACTCGGCGGGGCGAACTACGTCCTTTGGGGCGGGCGCGAGGGCTACGAGACGCTTCTCAACACCGACATGAAGCGCGAGCTCGACCAGATGGGCCGCTTCCTGACCATGGTCGTCGATCACGCCGAGAAGATCGGCTTCAAAGGCACGATCCTGATCGAGCCGAAGCCGAAGGAGCCGACCAAGCATCAATACGATTTCGACGTCGGAACGATCTACGGCAACCTGAAGCGCTTTGACCTCGACAAGAAGGTCAAGATCAACATCGAGCAGAACCACGCGATCCTCGCCGGCCACTCCTTCGAGCACGAGATCCAGCTCGCTGCCGCGCTCGGAATTTTCGGCTCGCTCGACCTCAACCGCGGCGACGATCTCCTCGGCTGGGATACCGATCAGTTCGCCATGAACGTCCCGCAGCTGACGCTGGCGATGATCGAGGTTCTGCGCGCCGGGGGATTTAAGACCGGGGGCATGAACTTCGACGCAAAGATCCGCCGCCAGTCGATCGAGCCCGACGACCTCCTCCACGCGCATGTCGGATCGATGGATGCGGCCGCGAAGGCGTTGCTCAACGCCGCGGCGATTATCGACGACGGCACCTACCAGAAATTCGTCGACGACCGCTATTCCGGTTGGGACGGCGCGATGGGCAAGGACATCCTCGCGGGCAAGAAGACCCTCGACGATCTCGCCGCTTATGTGGATCAGAAGACGCTTGAGCCGCAGCCGAAGTCGGGCCGGCAGGAATATCTGGAGGGGCTCATCAACCGCTTCACGTGAGGCGGGGACCTGCCGAAAGCATGCGCTGTCTGGTCGTCGCCGACCTTCATTACGCGCTCCAGCAATACGACTGGGTGATCGACGTCGCGCCGATCTTCGACGTGGTCGTCATTGCCGGCGATCAGCTGGACCAGTCAGCGTTGGTCGACCGCCGCACGCAGAGCATGGTGATCCGCAAATACATCAATCGCCTCAAGGACCTGACCCGGATGATCGTATGCTCCGGGAACCACGACCTCGATTCCGCTGATGCCGCGGGAGAGAAGACGACGAAATGGATTCTCGATGCGCGCTCGGACCGCGTCGCCTGCGACGGGGATTCGCTCGTCGTCGAGGATACGCTCTTCAGCATCTGCCCATGGTGGGATGGTCCGCTCCAGCGCCGAGCGATCGGCGAGCAGCTGGCCGTCGACGCGGCGCGCCGCGGAGAACGCTGGATCTGGGTGCACCACGCCCCGCCCGATGGCTCACCCGTAAGCTGGGGCGGCAGCCGTCATTTCGGCGACGCGGAGCTCGTCCGCCTAATCGCGCGCTTCCAGCCGCAGATCGTCCTCTCGGGCCACGTACACCAGTCGCCCTTCACGAAGGCCGGCTCCTGGGTCGACCGGATCGGGTCGACATGGGTGTTCAATATGGGGCGCCAGTTCGGCGCGCCGCCGGCTCATATCGTGCTCGACACGGAAAGCGCGACGGCCCTCTGGTTCTCCGCAGCCGGCAACGAGCGCGTCGATCTCGACAGGCCGTTGCAGCGTCCATTGCAAAAGCTTGAGGTCTTGCCAGCCTGGCTCACAGCCGCGGGTCGTCCTGACGCTCTGGCGCCGGCATGAACTCGCCGTCCTGCTGCTGCATCAGGCTTTCCAGCACCTCGCCGACCATCCCGAGGTGATCGCGGCGGTCTTCGAACTGCCGCTTCAGATCGACGAGATAGGTCGTTGCGGCATTCAGGCGCTGCGCCAGCAGCCTAGCGACGTGAAAGCCGATCGCAGGATGCGAGCGCAGAAACTGCGCGGCGTCTCCGAAGAGATAGAATCGTGCGGGCGAAACGGTCCGCACGGTCGCGGTGTGCGGCACTCCGAGGAGCACCGACATCTCGCCGAAGATCGCGCCGGGCTCGTTGACGAGCGCGACCCGCAGGTCCCCGCGCAGCACTTCCACCTGCCCGTCCATCAGCACGAAAATCTGGCCGGATGTCTCCCCCTCAGCGAGAATCACCGTCCCTGCCGCGCAGTCGAGCCGCTCGCCGTCTCCGCAATGGTCGAGTATCGACGCCATGCCCAGCCCCACTTTTGAGATTCAGTTCCGGCCACTCATGCAAAGACTTTCCGCGCGAGCCGGATCTCTTCCGATCGGAAGGCGGGAAAGGCACGCATGTAGGCGTCGAAATCGTAGTCCCGGCGAAGCGCGCGGAGCCTTCTCAGATAGTCCGCCGAGAGATCCGGCCTCCCGGCTGCCGCGGCGACATAGGCCGCAATCGCAAGGATGTGATAGTGGGCGTTCAATTCCTCGACCGCCTGGGCGATGGCGGCGATTGCCTCCTCGTTTTCTCCCAAGCTGACGAGGTTCCTTCCCTTCAGCGCCATCATCGCGAACCGCATCGGATCGAAGGGACTGAGCCGTTGCGCGAGGGTGACGGCGTCGTGGCTCTCCTCGACCAAACCGGCGAACTGCAACGCGAAGCCGAGCGAATACTGCCCGATCGCGAAGCTCGGATTGAGGTCGACGGCCGTTTGCAGGTCACGTTCGGAAGCGCCGTAGTCGCCGGACAGAATGTATGCCCGCCCAAGCGCGTTGTAGCCCTGAGGATCGCGGGGATCGAGCGAGATCGCCTCCTCTGCCAACTCGCGCGCGCGCCTTATCTCTCCGGCGCGGTCCTTGCTGATCTCGAGGAAAGCGCGCTGCCAATGTACGAAGGAGAGACCCGAATACGGCCGCGCCGAGCTGGGCTCCAATTCGATCGAGCGCAGGAAATAGCGCTCCGCCTCTTCGTAGTGCTCGGGGCGGAATTTGTACATGTGCCAGCAGCCGCGATGATACGCCTCCCAGGCGTCGAGATTCTCCGACGGCTTCAACAGCGAGCGCCCGCGCTCCATCAGTTCGATCTGTGATTCGACCGCGCCGGCAATGGCATCGGAGATGTCACTCTGAATGGCGAAGAGGTCGTCGCGCGTGCGGTCGAACTGCTCCGACCAGACTTCGGCGCCGCTGGTGGCGTCAGTCAAAGCGGCATGGACGCGGATGTGCCTGCCGATCGTCTGCACGGCGCCGTGCGCGATGTAGCGCACGCCGAGCATGCCGGCGATCACAGCCGGGGCCTCCTGCGATCCGATGAAGCGGAAGGCGCTGCCGCGCGCGATAACGAAGAGCCAGCGCGTGCGGCCGAGCCGGGTGATCAGATCGTGCGCAAGACCCTCCGCAAGCAGGCCTGGCTCCCCGATCGTCTGGAACGGAAGAATCGCGATCGACGGCCCGGACGGCAAAACGAGATCGGAAGGGCGCGGCGTCTCCGGGTCGGTTGGAGCGTCGGGGGTCGCAGCTTGCGCCGTCGGCGCCGCAGGCTTGGTGTCGGGCTCGACCGTCTCGACGTCGCCGACGAAGCGGAAACCGCGCTTGTGCACGGTCTTGATTAGCCGCTGCGCCTGCCCGCTATCGTCGATCGCCTGGCGCACGGCCTTCACACGACTTGAGAGCGCTGCTTCCGAGACGATTCTGCCGTGCCACACCGCCTGCAGAATGTCGTCGCGGCTGACGACGCGATCGCGGTTCTCCACGAGATGCACGAGCAGCGCAAAGACCTGCGGCTCGACGGGCTGCAGGTCTCCGTTGCGACGCAGTTCCTGCGCCGCAGTGTCGATCGTGAACGAATCGAACCGGTAGATCATGCGCGCGAAACGCCTCTTCTTGTGTGGCTGCTCTCTAGAATCCGGAAAACCTCCAGACAACCTCCCAATCCTCTGCAAGTCTATCGCCAATCCCTCCTCTAAGCAGCGAGCATCGCCGAAAAAATCGGCCCTTAGAGGAGAGACGCCATGACAATGACCGTGGCCTTGGCGGAAAGCAGTCCTGCCTCCGCCTCCAGCGCCATCCGGCGCGGTGTCGACTTCATGATCCGCGCCATCGTCGGCCGGGCCATGACCGCCTACGCCGTGGCCCGCACGCGACGCATCCTGAGCGGGCTCGACGACGAGTCCCTGAAGGACATCGGCCTCAGCCGCGGGCAGATCGATGCCGTCGAGCGCGACTCCCGCTACACGCCCCGCTTTCCGGGCTTTTGAAGGTGGAGACGAAGATGATGGAAGAAGAAAAGCTGCATGCCTTCGTCGGGCAGGTCCTGAACGATCTCGGTGGGGCCTATTCGATCGGCCTCGTCCAGATCGGCGCGAATCTCGGCCTTTACAAGGCGCTCGCCGACATGGGCCCGATGACAGCCAAGGGACTCGCCCAGCACACCGACCTTTCAGAGCGGTATCTCAGCGAGTGGCTCGCGCATCAGGCCGCCTCGGGCTACGTGACCTACGACCCGGAGACGGCGAAGTTCGCGCTCACCCCGGAACAGGCGATGGTCTTCGCGGCCAAGGACAGCCCGGTCTATCTCGTCGACGCGTTCGACACTGCGGCGCGCACGCTCGGCAACCGCCCGACGGTCGAAGCCGCCTTCAAAACCGGCAAGGGCGTCGAGTGGGACCACCAGGACGGATGCCTGTTCTGCGCCATCGCCCGCTTCTTCCGCCCCGGCTATCACAATCACCTCGTCACGGAGTGGCTGCCGGCGCTCGACGGTGTGAAGGAAAAGCTCGAACGCGGCGCCAGGGTCGCCGACGTCGGCTGCGGTTGCGGCTACTCGACGGTGATCATGGCGAACGCCTTCCCGAACTCCGAGTTCGTCGGTTTCGACTTCCACGAAAAGTCGATCGCCGAGGCGCGCGAGCACGCCAAGGCGCATGGCGCAAGATCGAATGTCCGCTTCGAGGTGAGCCCGGCGAAGGCTTTCACGGGGAATGACTACGACCTCGTCACCTTCTTCGACTGCCTGCACGACATGGGCGATCCGGCCGGCGCCGCCGCCCACGTCCGTCAGGCGCTGAAGTCGGACGGAACGTGGATGATCGTGGAGCCGATGGCGCATGACCGCGTGGAGGACAACATCAACCCGGTCGGCCGGCTCTACTATGCGGCTTCGACGATGATCTGCGTGCCAACGTCGCTTTCGCAGGAGGTCGGCGCGGCGCTCGGTGCGCAGGCCGGCGAGAAGCGCATCCGCAACGTGGTGACGAACGGTGGCGGCTTCTCGCACTTCCGCCGCGCGACCGAGACGCCGTTCAACATGATCCTCGAAGCGCGGCCGTGAGGCCAGGGGATCGATGACACCGTTGTCCCGGGCGAGATGGTTTCGGCCTATCGCCCGGGCACGCCTTTCAGCGGCGCATTTCCCCGGCATGCCGCGCTCGTACCCATGGAACCCGCATACGCGCTCGTCTATTGACACTTGTCACACCGGCAACTGGAGCGCTCGAAAATCGTCCCTGCCTGGCTGCATGTCCTCGCTATTCTGATGCTCGTCGCTGGCTTTGTCTGCGCCGCGGTGATCGCCATCGATGAAGCCCGTCATCCGCAGCACATGTGGATCATGAACATCGTCTGGCCGCTCGTGGCGCTCTTCGGCTCGCTTCTGACGATCTGGGGATATTTCCGCTACGGGCGGCCTTCGACGCACGGCCCCGCCGACCAACACGGTGGGCATGCCAACGCCGAGACACCGTTCGCGGTCATGGTTGGCAAGGGCGCCAGCCACTGCGGAAGCGGCTGCGCGCTCGGCGACATCATCGCGGAGTGGCTGGCCTTCGCCTTCCCCGCCGTCGCGGTCTGGTTCGGCTGGCACTCGCTCTTCAGCGAGAAGATGTTCGCGGTCTGGATTCTCGACTTCGTCTTCGCTTTCGCCTTCGGAATCGCGTTTCAGTATTTCACCATCGCGCCGATGCGCAATCTCGGCGTGGCCGCGGGACTTTGGGCGGCGCTCAAGGCCGACACGCTGTCGCTCACCGCATGGCAGGTCGGCATGTATGGCTTCATGGCCTTCGCCAACTTCTATCTTTTCCGCAATCTGCTTGGTGTGCGGCTTGAAGTCGACAGCTTCGAGTTCTGGTTCATGATGCAGATTGCGATGCTGTGCGGCTTCGTCACCGCCTACCCGGTGAACTGGTGGCTGATCCGCGCGGGCATCAAGGAGGAGATGTGATCTCCCGGATGGCATTCCGCCTCTAGCGGGTGTTCGCCCCCGCGCGGACCCACGCGCCGAGCTTCCGCCGCTCGGCGTCGGTGATGCCGGTCAGATTGCCGAGCGGCATGATCTTCGCCAGCACGGCCTGCTGCTCGATCTGGCTCGCATGCGACTTGATCTCGTCGGGCGTGTCGAACATCACGCCTTTCGGGGCCTCGGGGAAATCCTTGTTGGTCGGCGTCGCCGAATGGCACTGGATGCAGTGCTTCTCGATGATCGCGTGCGCCTCGGCGAAGGTCACGTCGCCGACCGCTGTCGCGTCCGGCCGATAGGCGCTCAGCGCGATCAGCAAAATCACGACGACTGCCGCGGCGGGGATCGAGAGGATCGCCGCCTTCGTCACCACGCCGTGGTTGGTGATGTTGAAGAAATGGCGGATCAGGCCGCCGGCCACCACGATCCCGAGCGCGATCAGCGGGCTGTACGGATGCCCGAACATGATCGGGTAGTGGTTGGAGATCATCATGAAGATGACCGGCAGCGTCAGATAATTGTTGTGGAGCGAGCGCTGCGCCGCGATCTTGCCATAGCGCGGGTCGGGCCTCCGCCCGGCCATCAGCTCCGCCATCGCCTTCTTCTGGTTCGGGATGATGACGAAGAAGACGCTCGACGCCATGATCGTTCCGATCAGCGCGCCGACATGCAGGAACGCCGCGCGGTCCGAAAAGACGCCGTGATAGAAGAAGGTGAAGGCGGCGATCTCGATGAAGACCGCAATCGCGAGAGGGGCGGTCTTCTGCCCGATCGCCGAACGGCAGATGCCGTCATAGATGAACCAGCCCGCTGCGAGCGACAGCGCCGAAAGGAGCGACGCCCAGAGCGGATCGAGCGGCACCTTGTCCTTGTCGATCAGGAAAGCGTCGGCGCCGAAATAGTAGATCACCGTCAGGAGCAGGAGGCCGGTGACCAGCGTGAAGTAGGCCTCCCATTTGAACCAGTGGAGCTCTTCGGGAATCTCGTCCGGCGCGACCGCGTATTTCGACGCCACCCAGAACCCGCCGCCATGAACCATCCACACGTCACCCGCGATGCCGGGGGCCTGGCCCGCGCGCTTCTTAATCGCTGCTTCCATCCAGATGTAGAAGAACGACGTCCCGATCCACGCAATGCCGGTCATGATATGCGCCCAGCGCAGAAGTGCGTTCAGCCATTCGAGAATGACGGCGGTCATGTGGGGATGAGGGATTGGGGGTGAGGGATTGGGGAACACGCCGGCTCGGAGGCGCAGAGGCTGAGTAACCTCCCCCTTGAGGGGAGGTCGAAGGTCAGCGAGCATCGCGAGCCGAGCTTCGGGAGGGGGGATTGCCGCGCCGTCACCTGCCACCTCGTATCAGGTCGGTTGCGAAGGGATTGCGACGGGAGATGCCGGACGCCGAGTTCAAGCTCTGGTGCGAGCTTCGAAATCGCGGCCTCGGTGGGCTCGCCTTTCGCCGGCAGCAACCGATCGGCCGCTACATCGTCGATTTCTTCTGTCCGGCTGCGAAGCTCATCGTGGAGGTTGATGGCGAGCAGCACGCCTTCAGTCACAGAGCCGATTCGTTGCGGACGAAGTGGCTGGAGGGACAGGGCTACACAGTCATTCGTTTCTGGACCAATGAGGTGATGCACGACCTTGATGCCGTCTGCAACGCCATCCTCGCCGCGTCGCGCGGAGAGTGGCGAAGCGACCCCCCTCCCGAAACCGGCTGACGCCGGTTTCGACCTCCCCTCAAGGGGGAGGTTACGCGCGGCAACGCAGCGCTCGAAGCTCAGAACACCGTTGCTCACCCCAATCCCCAGTCCCAAATCCCCAGTCCCTAGTACTGCACCTTGTCCGGCTTCTTTTCCCACTCATCAAAGACGGCTTTCGCCTCCGGCAGCGCCAAGTGCTTCGTGGGGATCGTGCGATCTTCAATCGGTCTCGGAATCTCGCGGTAGAGGAATTCGTCGTCGAAGCCGATCGCCGCGGCTTCCTGGCGCGTGTTGCCGAAATAGATGCGGCCGATGCGCGCCCAGTAGATCGCGGCAAGGCACATCGGGCATGGCTCGCAGCTTGCATAGATCTCGCAGCCTTCAAGCGAGAAGGAGCCGAGCGCTTCGCAGGCGTCGCGGATCGCGACCACCTCGGCATGGGCGGTCGGATCGTTGGATGAGGTGACCTTGTTCCAGCCCTCGGCGATCACCTTGCCGTCCTTGACGATGACGGCGCCGAACGGGCCCCCTTCTCCCTTGCGCATGCGCTCCGCCGAGAGCCGGACGGCATGGCGCATGAACTCCCGCTCGACTTCACTCGCCATGAACGACCGGCCCTTTCGTGTCCGCAAAGTGTCTCTCGCGCCGCATCAGGAGATCGGCGGCGACCGAGGCGGCGATCGCGGCCGGCTCCTTGCTTTCGATCGCGGGAATGCCGATCGGGCAGACGAGACGCTTCAGGTCGTCGCCCGGAATGCCCGCCTCGCCGAGCCGCTTCATGAAACGCGCGCGCTTCGTCGCCGAGCCGATCAGGCCGAGATAGGCGAAGTCGCCGCGCCGCAGGATCGCCTCGCAGATCGCCTCGTCGAGCGGATGGCTGTGGGTCATCACGAGATAGACGGTGTCCGGCGGCGCTTCGTCGACCGCAAGCTCGGGCATCGCAAGCGCGAGTTGCCGCACGCCGGCAAGCGGCTGGCTCAGGAAACTGCGCGGCGCGGCCATCCACCCAGGTCATCGCGAAACCGAGCGGCGCCAGCGCCGGCGCGACCTTTCGCCCGACATGCCCTGCGCCGAAAAGCCAGAGCGCCTGGCGCTCCGGGTTGATCCGTTCGTGGATTTCGAGCCGCTCGCGCTCGATCGCAACGCGATAATCAGGCTGCTCCGCCTCCGCCGACCAGTCGCGGCGGAAGTTGCCGCTCGCGTCGATGGTGAGCGAGCGGACAACCGGCGTAGGGTCCTCGGCGGCGCGAATCAGCTTCCTGAGCCAGGCGAGATCGGCCGGCGCGAAAGGCTCGAACGCGATCGTCACCGAGCCGCCGCAGCATTGATTGAGGTCGGGCCCGAGGCTCAGCCGCAGGAATGCCGCCCCGCCGTTCTGGAGAAGCTCGCGCGCCTTCTGGATCGCAGTTCGCTCCATCTCGCCGCCGCCGATCGTGTCGACGATGCCGGTCTCCGTCACGAGCATCGCCGCGCCCGCCTCGCGCGGCGCGGAGCCCTTCAGCTCGGCAAGATGCACGAGCATCGCCGCGTCGCCCCGCGCAAGCGCCTCCTCCAGCGGCTTCAGCCATGACCTCATGAGGCAAACCACTTCCTCATGCTGAGGTGCTGCGATTCCGCCCCTTCGAGGCTCGCGCAGCCTGTCCTTGGGCCGGCGAAAGGCCGGACCCGAGGGCGCGGACCTCAGGATGAGGGCGGAATAGACGCCTCGAAGCACGCAGAGCGCTCATCATGCCAACACTCCCGCCCGCGCTCGTCACATCCTCCACGGCGAAGAGGATGCGCTCCGGCAGTCGCCGGCGTGTCGAGATGCGGAAAGGCCTTGTAGTCGCCCGCCGCTGCGACCGCGTCGACGATGGCGGAGAAGGTCGAGAGCGCCAGCATCAGCGGCGGCTCGCCCACCGCCTTAGAGCGATAGATGGTCGGCGACTTGTTGAATCCCTTCTCCCAGATGCCGATCCTGAAATCGTCGGGGCGGTCGTTCGCCGTCGGGATCTTGTAGGTGGAGGGCGCGTGCGTCATCAGCCGCCCCTTCTCGTTCCACCAAAGCTCCTCGGTCGTCAGCCAACCGACGCCCTGGATGAAACCGCCCTCGATCTGGCCGAGATCGACGGCTGGATTTAGAGATTTCCCGACGTCGTGGAGGATGTCGGCACGGAGAAGCCTGTTCTCGCCGGTCAGCGTATCGATCGCGACCTCGCTCACCGCCGCGCCGTAGGCGAAATAGAAGAACGGCAGGCCGCTCGCCGTCTCGCGGTCGTAATAGATCTCCGGCGTCGCATAGAAGCCGGTCGAGGAGAGCGAGATGCGGTTGAGATAGGCTTCCTGCACGAGGTCGGCGAAGCTCATCTCCTCGTTGCCGACGCGCACGCGGTTGGGCAGGAACACCACCTGCTCTTCCGGCACGGAGTATTTCTGCATGGCGAAGGCGATCAGCCGTTTCTTGATCGTCTCCGCCGCAGCCTTCGCCGCCATGCCGTTAATGTCGGAGCCGGACGAGGCGGCCGTCGGAGAGGTGTTCGGCACTTTCGCGGTCGTCGTCGCAGTGATCTTCACGCGGTCGAGGTCGATCTGAAATTCCTCCGCCACGACCTGCGCGATCTTGACGAAGAGCCCCTGCCCCATCTCCGTGCCGCCGTGGTTCAGGTGCACGGAGCCGTCCTTGTAGATATGCACCAACGCGCCGGCCTGATTCAGATGCGTCGCGGTGAATGAGATGCCGAATTTGACCGGCGTCAGCGCGATGCCCTTCTTGATGACCGGGCTCGTCGCGTTGAATTCGCGGATCGCGGCGCGGCGCGCGCGATAGTCAGACGAGGCCTCGAGCTCATCGACGATCTCGGCGATGACGCAGTCCGTGACCTCCATGTGGTAGGGCGTCTTGCCGCCGCCCTCGGCCGCATAGAAATTGGCGCGGCGGATATCGAGCGCGTCGCGGCCGAGCGTGAAGGCGATCTCGTCGATCACGCGCTCGATCCCGACCATGCCCTGCGGCCCGCCGAAGCCGCGGAACGCGGTGTTCGATACGGTGTGCGTCTTCATCCGGCGCGAATGGATGAGCGCGTTGTGGAGATCGTAGGCGTTGTCGGCGTGGAACATCGCGCGGTCGGCGATCGAAGACGAAAGGTCCGCCGAGTAACCGCAGCGCGCCGCCTGCTCGAAATGCACGCCCTGGATCACGCCGTTCGCGTCGAAGCCGACGTCGTAGTCGATGCGGAAGTCGTGGCGTTTGCCGGTCATCTCCATGTCGTCGTCGCGATCGAGCCGGAATTTCGCGGGCCGGCCGGTCTTGGCGGCGACGAGACCGGCGATCGCGGCGATCAGCGACGGCTGGCTCTCCTTGCCACCGAAGCCGCCGCCCATCCGCCTGACCTCAACCGTGACGGCGTTGTCCGGCACGCCGAGCACCTTGGCGACGGTATGCTGAACCTCGGTCGGATGCTGGGTGGAGGAGTGGACGAGCATGTCAACGCCCTCGCCCGGGATCGCGTAGGCGATATGACCCTCAAGATAGAAATGATCCTGCCCGCCCACATAGACCGTGCCCTTGATACGATTCGGCGCAGAGGCGAGCGCGGCGTCCGCGTCGCCGAGCCGCATCGTGTGCGAAGGAACGGTCGGAAGCTCGGCGTTCGCCGCGAGTGCATCGTCGACGGTGATCACCGCCGGGAGATCCACGTATTCGATCTTCGCCAGGCTGGCGGCAGCGCGGGCGGCGTCGATCGAATACGCCGCGACCGCGAAAAGCGACTGGCCGACATACTGCACTTCGTCGACCGCGAAGACCGGGTCGTCGTGCATGATCGGACTTCGCGTCGTTCTCGCCCGGCACGTCATCGGCCGTCAGCACGCAGGCGACGCCCGGCGCTTTGCGCACAGCAGAAACATCGAGCGAGACGAGCCGCGCATGCGGCCGCGTGCTCATCGCGACATAGAGATGCAGCGTGCCGGGAAGCTCCGGCATATCGTCGATGTAGATCGCCCGGCCGGAGACGTGGCGTGCCGCGCTGTCGTGGATGACGGCAGACGCCACACCGCCGCTGATCTTGTCGTCATGCGGCGGCTTGTGATGCGGCACCGAGGTGATCGTCCCGGCTGGGCCTCTATCCTGGATCGTGGTCTCGCTCATGGCACGAGATCCAAAACGCGCGTCGCGACGAGCGCATCGGGACGGTTCTCAAGATGGAAGCGCCGCAGCAGGTTCTGCGCGGCCTTCAGCCGGTACGGGGCGCTGGCGCGCATGTCGGTGAGCGGCGTGAAATCGTCGGCGAGCGCAGCGACCGCGCGATCGAGCGCAGCGTCGTCGAAGGCGGCGCCGACAAGCGCCGCTTCCACCTTCTCCGCGCGCTTCGGCGTCGCCGCCATGCCGCCGAAAGCAATGCGCGCCGCGGCGACCTTGCCGTGCTCGATCCTGACCATGAATGCCGCCATCACGGCGGAGATGTCCTGATCGAAGCGCTTGGAAAGCTTGTAGCAGGCGAAGCGCACATCGTCGGGAAGGCGCGGCACGTAGACGGATTCGACGAACTCGCCCGGCGCGCGATCCTGCTTCCCGTAGGCGATGAAGAAATCTTCGAGCGGGATTTCGCGACGTTCGTTGCCGCGGCGAAGCGAAAGCTTTGCGCCGAGCGCGATCAGCGCCGGCGGCAGGTCGCCGATCGGCGAGCCGTTGGCAATGTTGCCGCCGACCGTGCCGGCGTTTCTGATCTGGATCGAAGCGAAGCGGCGAAGAAGCTCGCCGAGATCGGGGTGCAGCTTTGCGAGCGCCGCCGTCGCATCGCGATGGCTGACGGTGGCGCCGATCGTCAGCCCCTCGGCGTCATCCTCGACGACGGCGAGGTCCTTCACGCGGGTCACATCGATCAGAGTTTTGAGGTGCCGGTGCTGCTTCGTGACCCACAGTCCGACATCGGTCGCCCCCGCGACGATGGTCGCATCGGGGTGGGCGGAAAAAACCTCCGCCAATTCATCGGCGGAGCGCGGGGCGAAGACCTGCGCGTCGCCCTCCGCCATATGCAGCATCGCGACCGTCGTGCAAGCGCGGCGAGGCGTTTCGCAGTTTCCTTGGCCACGGCCGTCTCGGGCAACGGCGCTTTCGCCGCCTCGAGCCCCGCTTCGACAATCGGGCCGTAGCCGGTGCAGCGGCAGAGATTTCCGGCAAGCCAGTCCTTCACGTGCTGCCGGTCCGTCAACTCGCCTTCGAGCCGGCCGGCATAAAGCTGCATCACGAAGCCCGGCGTGCAGAAGCCGCATTGCGAGCCGTGCTTTTCGACCAGCGCCTGCTGAATCGGATGGAGCGTGCCGTCCGGCGCGAGATCTTCCACCGTCGTGAGCTGCCGACCGTGCAGCACGGACACGAACTGGATGCAGGAATTGACGGCGCGATGCTTGAGCCCACCCTCGCCGTCCGGCTCGGAGAGCACGACCGTGCAGGCGCCGCAGTCGCCTTCCGCGCAACCCTCCTTGGTGCCCGTTCGCCGCTCGTGTGCGGCGGAGATATTCGAGCACGGTCAACGTCGGCGAGACGCCGTCCAGCGTGCGCTCTTCATTCCCGAGCAGGAAGCGGATCGGCATCAGCTTCCCCGGTAGGTGGAGTAGCCGTAGGGAGAAAGGAGCAGCGGCACATGGTAGTGCGCGTCGAGGTCTGCGATGCCGAAGCGGATCACCACCTGATCGAGAAATTTCGGCTCGGGCAAATCCATGCCCAGCCGATCGAAATAGGCCCCCGCCTCGAAGATCAGGTCGTAGCTCCCGACTTCCATCCCCTCGCCTTCCAGGAGCGGCGGATTCACGCGGCCGTCCTTGTCGGTCACGCCGCTTGCAAGGGCGGTGCCATGCTTTCCGGCGCGCTTCAGGCTGACGGAGAGGCCCGCGGCGGGCCGGCCAGTCGCGACGTCGAGGACGTGGGTCGTCAGCCTGCCCAAATGCCGCTCCCGATCAGGTCAAAGTTTCGGTTCTTCGCGTAACGCATTCGTACATAATGCCTTGCGCATGCGGATCGGGCAAAGGGCCCGGGGAAGAAATCACCGTAGCCAGAAAATTCGCGTTCATGCCAAGAAACGAGACGCCCAAGCCCTTCGACCCGCCGCCCCGGACCATGGATTACGCCGCTTTTGTGCAGAAATTCGGCGGCGTCTACGAGCACTTCCCGGACATCGCGATGCGCGCCTTCAGCGACGGCCTCTCTTGCGCGACCGACACTCCCGAGGGCCTGGCGGGCGCGATGGCAAAGGTCGCCGCCGCGCTCGACCGCCCGGCAAAGCTTAAGCTCATCCGCAACCACCCGGACCTCGCCGGGCGGCTCGGTGTGGCCGACCTCACCGCCGCGTCACAGTTCGAGCAGGCCGGCGCCGGGCTCAACCAGTGCACGCCGAAGGAATTCCGCCGCTTTCAGGAGCTGAACGACGCCTACAAGGCGAAATTCGAATTCCCCTTCATCCTCGCCGTCGCCGGCAAGAACCGGCACGACATCCTCGCCGCCTTCGAGGCGCGCATCGACAACGACCAGGAGACGGAGTTCGAGACGGCGCTCGCGGAGATCGACAGGATCGCGCGGATCAGGCTGGAGGCGATGGCGAAATAGGGAGAGACACCCGGGGCGGTTTCGCACAGGCTGTACAGACTGTTACAAATTTCCCCTTCCGAGGGACATCGCCCGACGCAGGAATATCCCTACACGCTGGGCTGCTTCACAGGACAGGTTGAGCAGAGCACACGGCAGAGTCAATCCACCGCGCGATGGGGCCGCCCCCACAGACGCCCGTGACGGCGCGGAAGCGAGCTTCGGCTCTGGCGTCGTCAATGTCGGTCCTCTAGATTGTCGGCTTCCGACCTCCCTCCTGGCCGAAAGCAAAATGCCGTTCCGCGCCAACGAACGAGTCGCTTGGTTTAACGGCAAATTCATGCCGGAGCGGGAGGTGCGCATCCCCTTCCGCGATTCGAGCTGGGTCTACGGCGACGGCTGCTTCGACATGACCCGCAGCTTCGGCCACCGGCTGTTCAAGGTGAGGGAGCACGTCGAGCGCCTCTACCGCTCACTCAAATATCTCAGGATCGACCCGGGCTTCGGGCCGACACGGATGTCGGAGCTGACGGAAGAGCTCTTCGAGCGTAACCGACATCTCCTCGGTGGGGACGACGACTATTGGGTCGGCCAGCGGATCAGCCGCGGCGTCAAAGAAGTGCCGGGCGACAACATTGACTATCACGGCCCGAACATCGTGCTCGAATGCTCGCCTCTACCGCTCGCGCAGCGTGCCAAGCTGTTCAAGGAAGGCATCCGTGTCGTGATCCCGTCGCACCGCCGCGTGCCGCCGGATTCGCTCACCCCGCGCGCCAAGACGCACAATTACCTGAACCTCGTGGTCGCAAGCCAGGAAGTGCAGAGCATTGACCCGGAGGGCTGGGCGCTGCTCCTCGACGTGAACGGCAATCTCTGCGAGGGCCTCGGCTCCAACATCTTCGTCGTGCGCGACGGGGAGATTCTGACCCCGCGCGAAAAATTCGTCCTTCCCGGCGTCAGCCGGCAGACAGTGATCGAGCTTGCCCGCGAGGAAGGCCTGCCGCTCCGCGAGGCCGACATCGATCTCTACGACGCTTATAACGCCGACGAGGCCTTCCTGACCTCAACCTCGCTCTGCCTCTGCCCAGTCACGAAGGTGAACGGCGTGCGGATCGGCGCAGAGGACGCGGTGTGGGGTCCGCTGACCCGCCGCCTTGCCGACGCCTACACCCGTCTGGTCGGCTACGATTTCGTCGACCAGTATCTCAAGCGCTACGTCGACGGAATGGAGACACGGGCCTTTTGAGGCTGCGCGCTGAAGGCCCTGATCGAGAGGGAGAGCGCGACGGCTTCCGCGACTCGGCGGAAGCGAGCCGACAGCCCTTTCCCCGCCGCGGCGCCGGCTGAAACGGGCGTCGACGCTCACCTTCGTCGCAAAGCGGCCAGGACTCGCCGCTGAACCCTAGCGTCCGCCCGGGAAATTTCCGATAGAGAGGCAAGTCATTGACCTGCAACGCGTCGCCGGGTCGTATGACAGCGATCGCCTCGGGGGCTCGTGTGGCCGAATATTCTGTCTTCTCTGTGCTCCGCCATGGGCTGACCGGCAACATGGGCTGGCGGCAGGCCTGGCGAAAGGCCGAACCGAAGCCCTCCTACGACGCCATCGTCGTGGGCGGCGGCGGCCATGGGCTGGCGACCGCCTTCTTCCTCGCCAAGGAGCACGGCATCCGCGACGTGGCGGTGGTGGAGCGCGGCTGGATCGGCCAGGGAAACGTCGGCCGCAACACCACCATCGTACGCTCCAACTACCTCCTGCCGGAGAACCATAATTTCTACGAATGGAGCCTGAAGCTCTGGGAGGGCCTGAGCCACACGCTCGACTACAACGTCATGTTTTCGCAGCGCGGGGTTCTGAACCTCGCGCACACGCCCACGCAGCTCGACCAGCACGCCCAGCGCGGCAACGCGATGCGGCTCGCCGGCATCGACTGCGAGCTTCTGATGCCCGACCAGATCGCCAAGCTCTGCCCCGGCCTCGACCTTTCGAGCAACGCGCGCTTTCCGGTTGTCGGCGGGCTCTTGCAGCCGCGCGGCGGCACGGCGCGGCACGACGCCGTCGCCTGGGGCTTTGCGCATGCTGCCGACAGGCTCGGCGTCGACATCATCGAGAATTGCGAGGTGACCGGCTTTTTGAAGGAGCGCGATCGCATCACCGGCGTCATCACCAGCCGCGGCACGATCCGCGCCCCGAAGGTCGGCGTCGCCGTCGCCGGCAATACCTCGGAGGTCATGCGCAAAGCCGGCATCGAGAAGCTGCCGATCGAAAGCCACATCCTGCAGGCCTTCGTCACCGAGCCCCTGAAGCCGCTCATCAACTGCGTCGTCACCTTCGGCGCCGGCCATATGTATGTGTCGCAGTCCGACAAGGGCGGATTGGTCTATGGCGGCAACCTCGACTACTACAATTCCTACGCACAGCGCGGGAACCTGCCGATCGTGCACGAGGTGGCGGCGGAGCTTCTCGCCTGCTTCCCGAATGTCGGCAAGGTCAGGCTGGTCAGAAGCTGGGGCGGGCTGGTCGACATGACGATGGACGGAAGCCCGATCATCACGGTCGGGCCGCTGCCTGGCATGTATCTCAACGCCGGCTGGAACTACGGGGGGTTCAAGGCGACGCCGGCTTCCGGCTGGTGCTTCGCGCATACGATCGCGAACGATGCGCCGCACGCTTTGAACGCAGCTTTCACGCTTGAGCGCTTCCACGATGGCCGCCCGATCGACGAAATCGGCACCGGCCCCGTTCCGAGGATGCATTGAGATGCTGATCCCCTGCCCCATCTGCGGCCTCCGCGATCACGGCGAGTTCGTCTATGGCGGCGACGCGACGCGCGTGCGCCCGGCGCTTGCGACGGAGGACCGTGAGCGCTGGGCGGCCTATGTCTACGACCGCAGCCAATCCGCGCGGCGTCCACGAGGAATACTGGCAGCATGTCCACGGCTGCCGGCAGTTCATGGTGGTGACGCGCAACACCGAGACGCACGACATCTCCGGCGCGCGACTGGTCGGGCCGTTCGCCGGACGGGACGGCGGCTGATGGCCAGCCACAGGCTCCCGCGCGGCGGCACGCGCATCGACCGCACACGCCCGCTCCGCTTCTCCTTCGACGGCGGCGCGGTTCCCGGATTCGCCGGGGACACGATTGCCTCCGCGCTCATGGCTGCAGGGCACACGACCGTCGCCCGCTCGTTCAAGTATCATCGTCCGCGCGGCGTCTATTCCGCCGGGTCGGAGGAGCCGAGCGCGCTCGTCACGCTTGGGCCGAGGCGCGGCAACGGAGCCGAACGCCAAGGCGACGATGGTCGAAGCCGCGAACGGCCTCGTCGTCAGGAGCCAGAACGCCTGGCCTTCGCTGAAATTCGACCTCAGCGCCATCAACGGCTTGTTCTCGCCGTTCATCGCGGCGGGCTTCTACTACAAGACCTTCATGGGCCCGACGCGCGGCGCGTGGATGTTCTACGAGCCGTCGATCCGCCGCGCCGCCGGACTTGGCAAAGCGAGCTTCGAGCCCGATCCCGACCGCTACGAACACGCGCAGGCCTTCTGCGACGTGCTTGTGGTGGGCAGCGGGCCGGCCGGCCTTTCGGCAGCGCTCGCGGCCGGCCAGGCCGGCGCGCGCGTGATCCTCTGCGAGGAAGACCCGATCCTTGGCGGTGCGCTCGACCTTGAGGACAAGGTCGGCGAGGAGGCCGCCGGCGACTGGCTCTTCCGCACCACCTCGGCGCTCGCGCCGATCTCGACAACGTCCGCCGGTTCACGCGCCTCTGCGTCTATGGCTACTACGACGACAACGTTCTCGGCGCCCTGGAGGGCGTCGCGCAGAGCGACGCGGGGACGCGCAAGCGGCACTGGCGCATCGAGGCGAAGCAGGTCGTGCTCGCGACCGGGGCGCTAGAGCGGCCTTTCGTCTTCCCCGGCAACGACCGGCCGGGGGTGATGCTTGCCGGCGCGGCGCTCGCTTATGCGCGACGCTATGGCGTGGCGGCCGGCAACGACCTCGTCGTCTTCACCAATAACGATGGCGGCTGGCGGCGCGCCACGGCTCTGGCGCGCGCAGGCGTGCCGGTTCGCGCCGTCGTCGATCCGCGCCCGAAGGCACCTTCGGCGCAAATGGCGGAGCTTGCGGAAACCGGCGCGGAGTCGCTTCCCGGCCATGTCGTGACGGCAACGACCGGCGGCACCGCGCTCGCCGCGATCCGCGTCGCCGCTTTCGATGCCACGACCGGAAAGATCTCGGGAGCGGGACGCGCCGTGAAATGCGACGCGCTTGCGGTCGCGGCCGGCTGGAATCCGTTGATCCATCTTGCCAGCCAGGCCGGCGGCCCGCCGACATACGACGAGGCGCTGCACGCTTTCGTGCCCGGCGAGGCGCGCGAGAAATGGATCGCGGCCGGCGCCATGTGCGGGATATTCGACGCTGCGGCGTGCGCCGAGGACGGTGCGCGCGCCGGCACGCTGGCGGTCAGGGCCTGCGGCTTCGCAGCGGAAACAGTTGCGGGCGTGTCAGACGCGGCAAAGAGCGCCGACAGCCTTCTCCCCCTCTTCGAGGTAAAGGCGAAGGGCAAGGCCTTCGTCGATCTGCAGAATGACGTAACCGCCGCCGACGTGCGGCTCGCGCAGCGCGAGGGCTTCGAATCCGTCGAGCACCTGAAGCGCTACACGACGCTCGGCATGGCCGCCGACCAGGGCAAGACGTCGAACCTGAACGGCCTCGCGATTCTTGCCGAAGCGCGGGGGCTGCCCGTCCCCGCCGTCGGCACGACACGCTTCCGCCCGCCCTACAATCCCGTCAGCCTCGGCGCTCTCGTCGGGCGGGCGCGCGGCGGCCACCTGCAGCCGCTCCGGCGCACGCCGCTCCACGACTGGCATGTCAGGGCCGGCGCGGAGATGATGAATGTCGGGTTCTGGCAGCGCCCCCGTGTCTATGCGCGCGCGGGCGAGACGCTGGAGCAGGCCTATGTGCGCGAGGCCCGCGCCGTGCGCACATCGGTCGGCATCACCGACGTCACCACGCTCGGCAAGATCGACGTGCAGGGCCCGGACGCGGCGACGTTCCTCGACCGCGTCTACACCAACACCTTCTCGACGCTTCCAGTGGGCAAGGCCCGCTACGGGCTGATGCTTCGTGACGACGGCTTTCTCTTCGACGACGGAACGACCTGGCGGCTCGCCGAGACGCGCTATCTGATGACGACCACGACGGCGAATGCCGGGCCGGTCATGGAGCATCTTGAGATGCTCCTCGCGATCGCCTGGCCGGAGCTTAAAGTTTCGCTCGCCTCCGTCACCGACGAATGGGCGGGCGTTGCCGTGGCCGGGCCGAAGAGCCGCGAGCTCCTCGAGAAGGCGCTCGAGGGCATCGACGTCAGCGACGCGGCCCTGCCCTTCATGGGTGTCGCCCACGGCCGCTGCGCCGGCGTCGAGGTCATCGTCGCGCGGCTCTCCTTTTCCGGAGAGCGCGCCTACGAGGTCTATTCGGGGGCGAACCACGCGCTTGCCGTCTGGGAGAAGCTGCTTGAGGCCGGGAAGGAATTCGCGGTCGAGCCCTACGGGCTGGAGGCGCTCGGCACGCTCCGCATCGAGAAGGGCCACGTGACGGGCGCGGAGATCGACGGCCGCACCACGGTCCACGATCTCGGGCTCGAAAAGATGTTCTCCAAGAAGAAGGACTTCGTCGGAAAGCCGCTGGCGCTCCGCCCGGCGCTCATCGATCCCGGCCGCAAGCAGCTCGTCGGGCTGAAATCGCTCGACGGCAAGCCGATCCGCGGCGGCGCGCACCTCGTCGGCGGCGCAGACCCGAAGGAGCCGGGCCGCAGCCAGGGGCACGTCACCGCGATGTGCTTCAGCCCGGCGGTCGAGGCCTATATCGCGCTGGCGCTGCTTGAGCGCGGACGCGAGCGCCACGGCGAGACGCTTTACGCCGCCGATCCGATCCGCGGCGCGCACGGGCCGGTCGAGGTGGTCGATGCGTGTTTCTTCGACAAGGACGGGAGCCGCATGCATGGCTGAGGCTCTCACCGCGCTCGCGCATATGCCGGCCACGACGGGGAGCGGCCGGGTCACGCTGCGCGAAGTCCCGGCCGGAACAATCCTCCGGCTCCAGGCATGGCCCTACACGGTGGGCGCCCTGCAGCGCGTCGCCACCGAGCTTCTCGGCGTCGAGGCGCCGCCGCTCGGCCACGCGGCGACAAACTTCGAGACCAGCCTCATCGCGGCCGCCCCCGGCTGTTTCTATGTCACGGGGCTTGCCGCCGACATCGCCTGGCTGGTCAGGGAGGCGGTCCCTCCCGCCGACGCTGCGATCACCGATCTCTCGCACGGACGCGCGCTCCTTGCCCTTGAAGGCGAAGCGGCGGCGGAGGTGCTGCAGAAATGCGTGGCGATCGACCTCTCGGCCTTCCCGCCGGGCCGTGCGGCGCAGACGATGATCCATCACATCGACGTCCTGATCGAGCGCCGGGCGGAGGGGGAGTTCCGCCTCATGGTGCTCCGAAGCTTCGCAGAGGCGCTAGCCGAGTGGCTGCTCGATGCAGGCCTCGAAGAGGGGATCGGATTCGCCCGCTGACGGCCCTTTCCCGCCGCCAACATCCTTAACGCCGCCCAGAGACAGGATGTCGCACCGCGACATTCGCTTGGCCGCACGGCGTAGCTTGTTTTTTCACGTTTGCGGGCGCATGTGCGCGCCGTCCACGCCGGCACGGGCCGACGCAATTCAAACTCAAAGAGCCCGCCATGAACTCGCTTCGCAGCTTCCTTTCCAGCCTCCGGCAAGGCCGTGCCCAGCATTCGTCAAAGATGATCAGCGAGGCGTCGCGCCGCGCCCGTTATCGCTTCCGCCATTCCATGCTGGGCGAGCCCGGCATCGACGAGGCCATCCGGCTCTTTGGCGTCGGGCGCTGAGGCCGCCGGCCTCCGTGCCGGGCGCTCCGTTGAGCATCGAAGAACAGATCGCGAGCCATTACGCGAACGAAGAGCTTGAGCGTTCCATCCTGGAAGCGCTCAAGGCCCGCGGAAGAGACATCGACAATCTTCAGGCTTCCGACCTCGCCTCGGCCGACCAGATGCATCTCGGCTGGCGGCCGGCGACTGTCGAGTTCGCCAAGGCGCTCGGCCTCTCCGCAGAAGACGAAGTCGTGGACATCGGCTGCGGCCTCGGTGGCCCGACGCGCTACTTCGCGGACGCATATGGCTGCCGCGTCATTGGCGTCGACCTGACCGAGGAGCTGGTCAAGGTCGCGCGGTCGCTCACCAAGCGCTGCGGCCTTTCCGGTGGCGTGTCGTTCAAGCTCGGGAGCGCGCTCGCGCTGCCGTTTCACGATGCGAGCTTCGACACCGCGACGATCATCCATGCCGGCATGAATATCGCCGACAAGGCGAAGCTCTTCTCCGAAGCGCGCCGCGTGCTGAAGCCGAAGGGACGGCTCGGCATCTATGACGCGATGCGGACGAGCGACGGCGACATCCCCTATCCGATGCCGTGGGCGCAGACTGGCGCGACGAGCTTCGTGGAGACGCCGGCGACCTATCGCAGCCTCATCGAGGCGGCGGGCTTCAGGATCGAGTCGGAGCGAAACCAGCGGGAGTTCGTGCTGGCGCTGGCCGCTGAGGCGCGCACTCCGGCAGCCGGAGGAGCGCCGAAGATCAGCACCAATCTCGCGGCTCAGCCGGAGCGGTTCCTGAATATCCGGAAGGCGCTCGAAGCCGGGACGATCGCGCCGATAGAATTCATCGCCATCGCCGCCTGAGACCTTCAGCCGATCATCAACGTCTCGCCGCCAAGCGGCTGCTCTTCCGGTGCGCCGAATTCGCGCGCCGCGCTGGCGACCACGCACCAGAGATAATCGGCCATCGACCAGCGGACGATCAGGCGGAAGGCATCTTCGGAAACCTGCCAGAGCGTCGCATGCGTCCGCCCGAACATCGACCCCGCGACCATCCCAGCCTTGAAGGCGCGGGGATGGAGGTCGAGGGTCGTGAGCTTCATCAGCGTCTCGCGGGCACTCGGCCCGGACACCTCGATCACCGTATAATAGTCGCCGACCGCAACGAGTTGGTGGTGCTTGTCGGCGAGCGCGCGGCCTGCATCCGCGAAGGCCGCGGCCGCCTGCTCGGGCGGCGTGACCAGCATCCATTCGTCCGGGCCGAGCCAGAGCAGCGCCACGTCACCGGCGGTCGCAGCCGTGAGCGGAACAAGCGGAAGGCTCATGCCGACGGCGCCGAGCAGGATATCCCCCGCGCCGTCCGGGTTAAGGCGAAGAATGAACTTCCCGAGAAACGGTCGCTCGGCGATGCGGATCCCGGCGCCCTCGCCTTCGATCGGCGAGCGGTGATCGAGCGCCGAGCGCCGGGTCGGAACCTCAGCCATCGGCCTTCTCCCGCGCGGCAAGGAAATCCGTGCCGGTCACGGTGACCGGGATCGGCGCGCCGTCCTTGCGCGACGCCCAGAGCCGATCGCCGATGCGGCTTCGCCCGCCCTTCACCAAGGCCAGCGCGATCGAGCGGTCGAGGTTGGGCGAAAAGTAGCTTGAGGTCACATGGCCGAGCATCGGCACCGGCGGCGCACTCTCCGCCTCGCTGCCGATGAGCTGCGTGCCCTCCATCAGCACGAACTTCGGGTCGGCGGTCAGCAGGCCCACGAACTGCCTTCGGTCCTCGCGCGCCGTGTCGGCTCGGAATAGCGAGCGGCGGCCAACGAAATCGCCCGACTTCTTCACCATCCCGCCATAGCCGAGATCGTCCGGCGTCACCGTTCCGTCCGTCTCCTGACCGACGATGACAAAGCCCTTCTCGGCACGAAGGAGATGCATCGCCTCGGTGCCGTAGGGCACGATCCCGTATTTCGCGCCCTTCTCCATCACCTGATCCCAGAGCCAGCGGCCGTAGGTCGCCGGAATGTTGATCTCGTAGGAGAGCTCCCCTGAGAACGAGATGCGGAAGACGCGCACCGGCACGCCGCCGACATGCGCGTCGCGCCAGGTCATGAATTCGAACGTCTCGGGGTTCGGATCGAGATCGTCGCAAAGCTCGCCGACAAGCTTGTCGCATTCCGGCCCGCAGATCGCGGCGACCGCCCATTCCTCGGTGACGCTGGTCAGATAGACCTTCAGGTCGGGCCACTCGGTCTGCAAATAGTCTTCAAGCTTGCCGAGCACGCGTGCCGCGCCGCCGGTCGTCGTCGTCATGTGGAAATGATCGTCGGCGAGGCAGGCGGTGACGCCGTCATCCATCACCATGCCGTCCTCGCCGAGCATCAGCCCGTAGCGGCATTTGCCGACGCCAAGCTTCATCCAGGCGTTGGTATAGATACGGTTCAGGAATTCGCGCGTGTCCGCACCCCTCACGTCAATCTTGCCGAGCGTCGAGGCGTCGAGCACGCCGATCGCCGTTCGCGCCGCTTTCGCCTCGCGCTGCACGGCGTCGTGGAAGCTCTCACCGGCCCTCGGATAGGCGCGCGCGCGCAGCCAGTCGCCGACCGGCTCGAAGATCGCGCCGGCTTCGCGATGCCAATCGTGCATCGGCGTGGTGCGGCGCGGCGCGAAGAGTCCGCCGACATGCTGGCCAGCGAGCGCCGCGAAGGTCACAGGCTTGTAGGGCTGCCGGAACGTGGTCGTGCCGATAGCCGGGACGGACTCGCCACGCACCGAAGCCAGAAAGCCGAACGCATTCAGGTTCGCGACCTTGCCCTGGTCGGTCCCCATGCCCGACGTCGTGTAGCGCTTGGCGTGCTCGACCGAGCGGTAGCCTTCCTTGACCGCGAGCCCGAGGTCCTTCGTGGTCACGTCGTCCTGAAGGTCGATCCAGGCGCGCACCTTGTGCTTCGGGCGGTTGGAGGGAAGCTCGGGGATGACGCGGATCGGCCCCTGCCCGATCTGCCCGCTTGGGGGCACGGCCGGAAGCGTCGGCATCGCCGCATCGAACCCCGCCGCCTTCGCGGCTTCGACGCCGGCACGCGCGCCTTCCACAAAGCACTCCGCCATGCCGAAGAAGCCGTTCGCCGCGCCGGCCGAGCGCTCGTGCTGCCAGGAGCGCGCGGGCCTGAACGCCTCGATCTGTTCGTCGTAGCGGAGCTGTCCTCGCGACTGCGCGAAGAGCGCGACGTTCGGCGCCCAGCCACCGGCGACGGCAAGGAGATCGCACTCGATCTCGACCGGCTTCCTGTCGCCGGCTCTCGTCTTCAGCGGCCGTATCGCGACGCTTGTGATCCGCGTCCCCCCCGAGGTGCCGACGATTGTCGCGTTGCCGTAGATCGCGATGCCGCGCCGCGCGGCCTCCGCAAGATGCACCGGCGCCATCTCCGTCCGCAGGTCGACGACGGCCGCCACCTCGCCGCCCATCTCGGCCATGTCGAGCGCTGCGTCCCAGCCGGAATCGTTGTTGGTGGCGACGACGATGCGCTTCCCCGGCAACACGCCGTAACGGTGCATGTAGGTGCGCACCGCCCCGGCAAGCATGATGCCGGGCCGGTCGTTCTCGTGGAAGACGAGCGGGCGCTCGATCGAGCCGGTGGCGAGCACGACTTCCTTGGCGCGGACACGCCAGAGCCGCTGGCGCGGGAGCCGCTGCTGCCGCGCCGGCACGGCGAGATGATCCGCGACCCGCTCCCAGAGCCCGACGAAATTCTGGGCGTAGTAGCCGAAAGCCGTGGTGCGGGTCAGGACCGTCACTTCGTCCATCGCGAGAAGCTCGGCGCGAATCCCGGCGACCCATTCGGCCGGCGACCCGGCGTCGATCGAAAGCGCCGCGGGATTACGCGACAGCAGTGTGCCGCCGAGCGCTGTCGTCTCTTCGGCAAGGATCACGCGGGCGCCCGCGCGGCCCGCGACAAGCGCCGCCATCAGCCCGGCCGGGCCGCCACCGACGACCAGCACGTCGCAATGCCGGTTCGCCGCCTCGTAGCGGTCGGGATCGGGAAGAGCCGGCGCGCGGCCGAGGCCGGCAGCGCGGCGGATCGTCGGCTCGAACCGCATCCAGCCCGGCCAGCCCTTGAAGGTCTTGTAGTAGAAGCCGGCGGGAATGAAGGGCGCGATCAGGTCGTTCACCGCGCCGACGTCGTATCTCAAGGACGGCCAGCAGTTCTGCGGACGCGCCTGCAGCCCGTCGTAAAGGTCCTGCTCGGTGACGCGGGTGTTCGGGTCGCTTCGCGCGCGCTCCTCACCGATTTCGACAAGCGCCGCAGGGTCCTCGCTGCCGGCAGCAAGGATGCCGCGCGGGCGATGATATTTGAACGAGCGCGCGACGAGATGCTCGCCATTGGCAAGAAGCGCCGAGGCGAGCGTGTCGCCCGGATGGCCGGCAAGCGCACGGCCGGCAAAGCGGAAGCTTAGCGTGCGCGAGCGATCCACCAAGCCGCCCTGCGGCAGACGATAGGGCTGCTCAGCCATACGGTGCTTCTTCCCCCGGGACGCCATGTATCGCCCGCCGATCTCGACGGACGGAAATCAGATCACCTTAGGCTGCGCAAGGGCTGACGGGGCGTCCCGTCTGCGACAAGGTGGAGTCTGCGCTGCGGCTACCAGCCGCCCCCGCCTCCGCCTCCGCCGCCGCCGCCCGAACCGCCACCGCCGGAAAATCCCGACGAGCTCGACGAGCTTCTGGGCATTGAGGCGGCAATCGCGCCGCCCGCGGCGGAGACCGCCGAGGACATGCTGCGACCGAAATCTGCGCTCGACCAGCTTCCACCGCGCCGCCAGCCGGGACTGTAGCCCGCGATCGGATCGGGGTCGTCGGGATGCGCGCGCTTCAAAGCAGCCGCGAAGGCATCCGCCCAGGGCCGCTCTACATTGAGCGCGACCGCGTAGGGAAGCAGCGACTCGAAGCGCTCCGTCGTCAGGTCGGGCACGTTGGCGATGTTCAGGCGGCCGGACTCGGCCGTTTCCAGATACATGCGGAAGCCTGCCAGCGCGTCCATCACCGGACGGCCGAGCGCGGTCGGCGCGCGCAGGAGATAAAAGAAGAGCCCGTTCAAAGCGGGGAATGTCAAAACGAGCGCGATCGCATACGGGTGCGCACCGAGGAAACGGGTGATCCCGCCGAGGACACCGTAGGGGTTCGTTGTCGAGCCGGAAAAGAACTGGCCGGCAAACGCGGCGAGGAAACCGACGATGAAGACGAGCGACATTCCTCCCCGCACGGCTGCGAAAGGCGACGGGGCGGTGAATATCTTCCGCAGTGTCGGGACGACGATCATGCCGAGGATGCCCCCCGCGAAAACGACCGGAACGAACATGCCGATCTCGGCGCCGCGCAGCCCTCCGAACACCAGGATCATGGCGCAGACGAATATCGTTAGGCCCAGCCCACCGACGAAATAGATCGTGTTGCGCTTGAAGAACTTGTTCTTGTTCTCCGCTTCGATGGCCGCGCGGAACTTTGTCATAAGGTCGGCCACCGACGTCGCGTTCGCTTGCGCGATGCGGCCCACGCCGCCGCGGCGGTCGACCCAGCGCAGAATCTCGCTCTCGCCCGGCGGCAGCGCATTGTAGCCACCGGGCCATTGGACCTTCGTCCGCTGCAGCGTGAGCTCGTCCTTCTTCTCCTCGTTGAAGACGACGAGCCCCTTGACGGCGAGCGCCAGCGCAGCGGAGGTGAACTCGCGCCGCGCATCCATGCCGAAACCCCAGTTCCTGATATAGCCGGCGAGCGCCGGCGAGACATTTTCGGGAGGATGGAAGAGCGGGATGATCGTACCCGGGTTCGGATCGCGGCCGACCGCATTCCAGGTCACGATGTAATAGGCGAGGACCAGGACCAGACCGACCGCGCCAATGATCCAGCTACGATTGTCGCGCAGGAAATAACGCGCCTTGTCGGTGCCGCTCGGTGGATCGACGACGGCAAGCGGAATCTCGGCGACGATCGTAAAGCCCTCGCGGGGGGCGAGCGGGCGCGTCGTCTCTACTGCGAGCACGCCATCGGTGACGGCGCCGCGCCAGTCGGTGCCGCGCGCACCGTAGGCGCCGGAATAGGCCGTCCAGCGGACCGGCGGCACATTGTCGGGGAGCGTCACGCGGACAAACGCGCTTTCGATCGGAAAGTCCCAGGCATTGCCGGTGACGTTCCAAAAAAGCTCGGCGTGATCCTCGAACCAACGGATCTGGCGGTCGGTCTCGTAGGTGAAGACGTAAGTGTAGCTCTTGCCCGGCTCCAGAAAGACGTCCTTCTCGCCGGCATAGATGCGGATGTACTCGCCCTGCTTCTCGGTGAAGTGCGGCTCCGGCTTGCCGTCACGCGCGACGGAGACGAGCTTGAACCCCACCTCGTGAATGGCGCCGTCGGCGTCCTCGAACGTGAGCGGAAAGTCGCGGTAGATGCCGTGCCTGATCTTTTGGCCTTCGGCGTTGACCTGAATCGCCTCGGTGACCAGCAGCGTGCCGTCGCGTTGAACGGTGACGTTGGAGCGGAACAGGTCGATCGTCTCTTCCGCCGCGGCGGGCGCCATCGGCAGGAAGGCGACGCACAGGAGAGCGAGAAGAGCAGCGCCGAAACTGCTTCGACCTGCCCGCAAGGGCAAGGCGAAGTCGCGGGCCCTGAGAAGGAAGCGCACGCTGCCCCTCAGGTCTGGAACGAGACCTTCGGTACGGCCCGGTCGCCCGGCTCCTCGATCTCGAAATACTGACGTGTCTTGAACCCGAACTGGCCGGCGACGAGGTTGCTCGGAAAGGACTGCACCATCGTGTTCAGGTTGCGCACGGCGCCGTTGTAGTAGCGGCGTGCCAACTGGATTTCGCTTTCTAGATTACCGAGCTCCGTCTGTAGCTCCAGGAAGTTCGTGCTCGCCTTCAGCTCCGGATAGTTCTCCGCCACCGCGAAGAGCCGCCCGAGGCCGAGCGACAGCGCACCCTCCGCCTTGGCGCGTCCCTCGACGTCGCCCGGAGGCACCGCCTGCGCACGGGTGCGAAGCTCCGTGACCTCGTCAAAGACCCCGCGCTCGTGGCTGGCATAGCCTTTCACCGTCTCGATCAGGTTCGGGACGAGATCGGCACGGCGCTTGAGCTGCACGTCGATGCCGCTCCACGCCTCCTCGCTCATCTGCCGAGTCGAGACCAGGCGGTTGTAGACGTAGATGGCGTAGAGGACGGCCGCGACGACGACGGCGAGAATGATCCAGAATGTCATTGCGCGGCCCCTCCCCGGAAGCCCCTATTGGCAGCCCCCGCCACCGGGCCGTTGATCCAATATCCCACGAACATGGCATGGGAAGGCAGAGGAATCCTCCCCATCCCGCCGTTTCCCCTATGAGAAATTAGCGGAAGCTTTGCGTGTGCCGGCAGGGCCAGGGCTTCCTCTTCAGCGAGGCCGTGCCGGCCGACCGCGTGCATCTGCTGCTCGCCGCGGGGCGAAAGATTGCCGCTGGCTGAACCTGCTAACGATCGCGTGCGTGGGTAGCGCGGGTCTCCGGCGTCGATCGCGACAGCGACGAGAAGGCGAAATCGACCGCTTCGAGCCCCTGGCGCTCGGGCGTCTCCTCGGCGGAGAAACCGATGCGCACCGCCATGCCGTGGCCAGAGACCAGATCCTTCAGCCGGTCCTGCAGGCGCTGCATGGCGAAAGGCTCGAGCGGGATGGTGAGCACGGCCTCTTGCGGCGCCATCACAAGGTCGAGCCGCTTGCGGGCGTCGGCCTTCACCACCATGGCACGCGCGGGGTGGGAACGGCGGTCGCCGGCGGGGGTGCGGTAGCCGATCTCGCCGACCAGCATGATCCCCTCGCCTTCCTCGCGGCCGCTGCGGCCAAGGCGGACATTGAAGGTCCAGCCGGTGGCGCTGAACAGCATGGAAACCTTCGCCGTCTGTCTCAGCCTGTCGCGGCCGACGGCCTCTGCACCGGCCTCGCGCACGGTTTCGCGCGTCTCCCGGCCGTCTTCGTTCATGGCAAATGTCCCCCGCCGGCCGTCTCTAGCCAAGCTGCCCCACACGATTTTGCCAGATTTCGGACGCGCAGGATATAGCTCTGCCGCTCGGTCACCGAAATGACCCCGCGGGCGTCGAGAAGGTTGAAGACGTGGCTCGCCTTGATGCACTGGTCGTAGGCGGGAAGCGCCAGCAGATGCGTGCCGCCATCTTTCGCCTTGCCGGCTTCAAGCAGCGCCGAGCACGCCTTCTCCGCATCCTCGAAATGCCGCTTCAGCATCTCGGTGTCGGCGAACTCGAAGTCGAAGCGCGAATATTCCTGCTCGGCCTGCAGGAAGACGTCGCCATAGGAGACCTTCTCGTTCCCCTCGCGGCCGTTGAAGTTCAAGTCGTAGACGTTGTCGACGCCCTGCACGTACATCGCCAGGCGCTCCAGGCCGTAGGTCAGTTCGCCTGAGACCGGCGCGCAATCGAAGCCCGCCACCTGCTGGAAATAGGTGAACTGCGACACCTCCATCCCGTCGCACCAGCACTCCCAGCCGAGCCCCCAGGCGCCGAGCGTCGGGCTCTCCCAGTCGTCTTCGACGAAGCGGAGATCATGGAGAGCGGAGTCGACGCCGATCGCGGCGAGCGAGCCGAGATAGAGGTCCTGGAGGTCGGGCGGCGACGGCTTCAGGATCACCTGGAACTGATAATAGTGCTGGAGGCGGTTCGGGTTCTCGCCGTAGCGTCCGTCCTTCGGGCGGCGCGAGGGCTGCACGTAAGCGGCGTTCCACGGCTTCGGTCCGAGCGAGCGGAGCGTCGTCGCGGGATGGAAGGTGCCCGCCCCCATCTCCATGTCGTAGGGTTGCAGCACCACGCAGCCGTAATCAGCCCAATAGCGCTCAAGCGCCAGGATCAGCCCCTGAAAGGAGCGGCGCGGGTCCATGTGGCTGGCGTCAGCGGCGGTCGTGGAGGCGCTCACGCGAATTCCAGTCGGGTCGGTTCGGGAGTCGGCGGGATGCGTGCCATGCGTTGCACGAAGGGTCAAGGCAGAGGGCCGAAGCAGGTCGGCGCCCCAACCGCACGGTCCGCCGCCGGCCTCAAACCGCGCTAGCCGGCGAGGATCTTGCGGCGCTCTTCGTATTCGGTCTTGTCGATCTCGCCGCGCGCGAAGCGCTCCTGCAGGATCTGCAGCGCGGAATCGGCTGCCCGAGTAGGTGCGCCGCGTTCGGTCCGCGTTCTGCTTACCCCACGCACGGCGAACACGATCAGGATGACGATCAGCACCCAGAACAGAATCATTCCCGGCCCTCCGCCCAATCCCCATCCCCAAGCGCGATGCCACATCCAGCCGTGCCCGTCCAAAGTCTGCGACCAGGCCGGCGACACGGCGCCAAATGATGCCGAAAGCCCCCAGAAAAGCGATCTCATTGCCATGATTTTCGCACCTTCCGCTTTCGAGTGGGCCAAGCGCCCACTTCTGAGCCCCATCCCGATATGGTGCGTGATTTCACCCTTTCCGCGCTTGACCTAGGTCAAGCGGCCCCGCGGTCCAGTCCTTTCGCGGCGAACGTGGACGAAATGTAACTGGCGGGCGCGCCCGCTGTCAGCCGGCTGTCAGCTTCGTTTTGCGATATTGCGTCAACGGCCAGGGGGAGCGGCCAGTCTGATTCGGAACCTTCGACGGATCGCAAGGCATGCGAAAGATCGCCCTCTCCCTCGTCGTCCTTGGCGCATCCGGCGCCTACGTCTGGAGTCAATCAGGCAACGCCGGATTCGAGGATCCTCTTGGGCCACTACCCCCGCTCGGGCCCCAGTCTGCGCTCGGGTCCGAGTCGACGCTCGGGCCCGAGCAGCGGAACAGCGCAATCCAGACGGGCAGCATCGCGACGCGGAAGCCGGTGCTCGTCAGCGCCCCTGCGACAGCGAGCTTCCAACTCCAGCCGGCGGTCGAGAGCGGTTGGTCGGACAACGCTGAAACGTCGGCGGACGACGATGGGTTCGCCGCCCGGACGCTTCCCGACACACCCTCGTCACCAGAACTCTCCGGCACCGATTGCCATGGCGGCGCCCTCCGCACCGCTGCCGGCGTCAAACCCTCTTGTTGCGGGCCCCGCTGCGCTTGCCGAGAGCGCCGCTCAACCGCAGACCGCCGCGACGTCGGACAAGCCTCCGGCAGAGCTGACGAGCATCGTCGAGGCCCGCCTGCCGCGTCCCCGTCCTGCCTATCAGGCGCCAGCCGTCAGCACGCCGATTGCGCGCGTTCCAGCCGTGAACGGTACCGTGACGCGCGTTGCCATGAACTTCACGCCGAGCGGCCAGTTCGCCGACGGCACCTATAACGGCCCAGCCATCGATGCCTATTACGGGCTCGTTCAGATCGAAGCGATCGTGCAAAGCGGCCAGCTCGTCGACATCAACGTGCTGCGCTATCCATCCGACCGGAGGCTGTCGCAGCGCATCAATCGCTACGCTCTGCCTATCCTGCGCCAAGAGGTGATCCGGGCGCAAAGCGCCAACGTCAACATCATCTCCGGAGCCACGCTCACCAGCGAAGCGTTCATGCGGTCGCTCCGTACCGCCCTGAGCGCCGCCGGAGCCTGAGTCCATGCGCGCCACGCGGATATTGATGGGCATGCCCATCACCGTCGATGTCGGCCTCGCCGACGGAGCGCTCCTCGACACCGTTTTCGGTCATTTCGAGAGCGTCGACCGCCGCTTCAGCACCTACAAAGACGACAGCGAGATTTCGGAGATCAATCGCGCAGCTCTCGCACAACAGAACTACAGCGAAGAGATGCGCGAGGTGCTGGCGCTCGCCGAGGCCACGAAGCTGGAGACCGACGGGTTCTTCGACATCCGCAAGGCTGACGGCTCGCTCGACCCGTCCGGCATCGTGAAGGGCTGGGCGATTCGCAACGCCGCGGCGATCCTCAGCCGCAAAGGCGTGCGCGACTTCTTCATCGACGCCGGCGGCGACATCCAGACGTCCGGCAAGAACGCGTCCGGCGAAGACTGGAGCGTCGGCATCCGCAACCCGTTCAACGAGACGGAGATCGTCAAGGTCGTCTATCCGTGCGGCCGCGGCATCGCGACGTCGGGCACCTACGTTCGCGGACAGCACATCTACAATCCGCACGCGCTCTGCGCGCCGATCGCCAACCTCGTCAGCCTGACCGTCATCGGGCCCGACGTGCTGGAAGCGGATCGCTTCGCCACGGCGGCCTTTGCCATGGGCGAGGATGGAATCGTCTTCATCGAGGCGATGCCGGGGCTGGAGGGCTATGCCATCGACAACGGCGGCCGCGCCACGCTGACCAGCGGCTTTGCAGCCTGTTGCGCGCCATGATGAAATTCATCGACCGGCTGCTCGACCACACCACCATGTATCGGCTGGTGCTTTACTATCTGATTGCGCTGGTCGCGACCGCACTGCTGCTCGGCTTCCTCGGCATCGGGCGGCATGATCCGACCTCCATCGCCTTCTCCACGGTCGTGATCCTTGCGACATGCTGGGTCACCAACCGGGTCTTCTCGCGCGTCTATGCCGTACCCGCGAACACGGAGTCGGTCTACATCACCGCCCTCATCCTCGTTCTGATCCTCGACCCGGTGACGGCTGCCGACGCGAAGGGCATCGGTGTCCTTATCTTCGCCTCGGTGTGGGCCATCGCGTCGAAATTCATCCTCGCCATTCGCGGAAAGCACCTTTTCAATCCGGCGGCGCTTGGCGTCGCGTTGCCGGCGTTCCTGCTCGATTGGCCCGCGACGTGGTGGGTCGGCGGGAATCTTCCCCTCCTCCCGATTGTGCTGATCGGCGGCTTCCTCGTCGTGCGTAAGCTGCAGCGCTTCGACCTCGTGCTCACGTTCGCAGCAGTTGCGCTCGCAACGTCTCTCGCGACCGCCGCGCCGTCCGAATACCCGGCGCTCCTCGGCGAGATCCTTCGCTCATCGCCGCTCTTCTTCTTCGCGTTCGTGATGCTGACCGAGCCGTTGACCGCCCCGTCGGGGCGTCTGCTGCGCCTCACATTCGCGGCGCTCGTCGGCTTCCTGTTCGCGCCGAACGTTCACATCGGCTCTTTCTACTTCACGCCGGAGCTCGCGCTCCTCGTCGGCAACCTCTTCGCATACGTAGTGAGTCCGAAGGGGCGCTTCGTGCTGACGCTCGAACGGATCGAAGAGGCGGCCGCCGACAGCTACGACTTCATCTTCTCCTCACCACACAAGCTCGCGTTTCAGGCCGGCCAATATCTCGAATGGACCCTCGGGCTGAAGCGCCCCGACAACCGCGGCAACCGCCGCTACTTCACGCTCGCCTCGGCGCCGACTGAGGATAGCGTCCGCCTCGGTGTGAAATTCTATCCGAAGTCGAGCGCTTTCAAGCGTGCGCTTGGCGCGATGGAGCCGGGCGACACGATCTATGCCTCGCAGCTCTCCGGCAACTTCACCCTGCCGCGAAACCGCAACACGAAGCTTGCGTTTCTTGCCGGCGGCATCGGCATCACGCCGTTCCGGAGCATGCTGCAACACCTGATCGATGAAGGAGAGAAGCGGCCGATCGTCGTTCTCTACGAAGTCGAGACGCCTGAGGACATCGCCTATCGCGACGTGAGCGAGGCCGCGTGGCGGGAGCTCGACATCAGGACGATTCACGCTGTCGAACGCGGCGCCAGGCGCGGCGAGTATCCGGGTCTGATCGACGCGCGGCTGGTGCGCAAGGCAATCCCCGACTTTCGCGAGCGCACGTTCTACATCTCCGGTCCGCAGGCGATGGTGAGATCGCTCCGACAGATGCTGCGCAAAATGGGCGTCCGCGACTCGCGCATTAAAGTCGACTTCTTCCCGGGCTTCGCTTGAGCCCGCTCCCTCAGCCGGCGGTGGACGCCCGCACCCACCACTCTGGCCGGCGCGCCCCAAGCTCCGTCGCGGCGGCGTCGGCGGCCGCGCGGTCGGCGTAGAGTCCGAAGCAGGCGGAGCCGGAGCCCGACATGCGCGCCAGCAGGCAGCCGGAGGTTCCGCGTAGCGTCTGAAGCACGGCGGCAATCTCCGGCGCGACCGCGCAGGCCGGCGGCTCAAGGTCGTTGCGACAGCCGGCGAGCCAGCCGGCAACCTCCGCAACGCCTGCCGGCGCAGCGGGCGGCTCCGGCAGCGGAGCGTTGTCGCGACTGGCGAGCGACTTGAAGACCTGGGCGGTGGAGACGGTGCGCCGCGGCCAGACAAGGACAAGCGGCAGCGCCGGCCAGTCCTTGAGCGGTTCGAGGATTTCGCCGATCCCGCGCGCGCGGAGCGCCTTTCCGGAGAGGCACATCGGCACGTCGGCGCCGAGCGTCAGCCCGAGCGCGCGCAGCGCCTCGGCCGAGACGGCGGCGCGACAGTGTCGGTTCAGCCCTGCAAGGACGGCGCCCGCATCCGCCGAGCCTCCGCCTAGCCCGGCGCCGGCCGGAATATTCTTCTCGACGCTGACGGTAATTTCCGGCGCGATGCCCGTGTGCTCGAAGAAGGCGGCCGCGGCCCGAAATGCAAGATCGCTCGCGTCTCCGGGCGCGTGCTCGGCGAACGGGCCTTTGAGCGTCAGCTTGAGCCCGGTGGCCGGGGCGATCGCGATCCGGTCGGCCACGTCGGCGAAGACGGCGATGCTGTCGAGCAGGTGATAGCCGTCCGCCCGACGGCCGGTCACATGGAGCGCAAGATTGACCTTTGCCGGCGCTGCAAGCGCCACGCCAGACTCGGACATGGAAGAACGCGTCAGGTGTTGCCGTCGTGGGGGATGACGAGTTGCATGCCCGGGTAGATCTCGTTGGGGCTCTTTATCTGGTCGCGGTTGGCGTTGAAGATGGCCTCGAACGCGTTGCCCGACTTGAGCAGCGACGCCGCGATCTGCCAAAGCGAATCGCCCCGTTTCACGGTGTAGAAGCCGGAGATGGGCTGCACCTCCGGCGGCGGGTCGATCAGGCGCCCTTCCGCAATCTTCTTCAGAACCAGGTCGAGCGCCGGGCCTTCCGCTCCGAAGTCGCGCGAATGGCGCCACTGGAACTGCGCTTCGAGCGGCCTGCCGGCCTTCCAGTAAGCATCGCCGAGATGGTCGTTAATGACGGGGTCGTCGGGGCGCAGGCTGATGGCACGGTCGAGCTCTTCCACCGCCTTGTCGTACTGGCCGAGGCGGTAATAGGCCCAGCCCAGGCTGTCGACGATGTAGCCGTCATTCGGGCGAAGCTCGACGGCCTTCTTGATCATCCCCATCGCCTCGTCGAGATTCTCCCCCATGTCGATCCAGGAATAGCCGAGATAGTTCAGGACCAGCGGCTGATCGGGGCTGAGCTCCAGCGCCTTCCTGAAATCGGCCTCGGCCTGGGGCCAATGTTTCGTGCGCTCGTTGGCGATCCCACGGAAATAGAAGAGGCTCCAGTCGGCTGGGGTCGGCTTGCCGATCAACCCGATCGCTTGATTATAGAGATCGGCCGCCTCCGCGAAGCGCTCCCGCCCGCGCAGCATGTTGCCGTAGGAAATATAGCTCTGGACGTCGTCGGGATTGCTCGCGATCGACTGCTTGAAGGCCTTCTCCGCTTCGTCCGTGCGGTCCAGGCGGTCGAGCGCGAGCGCAGCGCGGAGCTGCCCGAGCGCGTGGAACGGCACATCCGCCGGGATCGAACTCGTAGGCCTCGATCGCCACCTCGCTCTGATCGCTCGCATCGAGCATGTTGCCGAGCGAAAGCGCGGCAAGTCCGCCGGCGATGTTCGGATCGAGATAGAGTGCGAGGCGAAGATAAAGCAGCGCTACTTCCGTCCCGCCCTCCTGGCCGATCGCTGCGCCAATGCCGGCAAGCGCCTCGGCCGCTCCCTCGACCGGCGTGGTGACCGTTGCCAGTTGAGCGCGGTCGGCCCGGACGTCGGCGAGCGAGGATTTCGCGAGCGCGTTGTCGGGATAGAGCGCAAGGAATGCGGTCAGCGCATCCTCCGCCTCCTTCTTCTGGCCGGCGACGGCGAGCGCGCGCGCATAAGCCTCGGTGATGCGGACGGCGTTTGCGTCACGGCCGCGCGCGGCCGCCAGGGACTTCAGCGCGTCGTCGACGCGCCCGGCGGCAAGCGCGATGTAGCCGCTGTGCAGCAGCTTGAAGGGCTCGTACCAATCTTCGCCCTTGAGATCGTTCAGACTACCCAACGCCTGGTCGATCTCACCCTCGCCAAAGCGCGCCCAAGCCGCCACCAGCGCGTTGGTGAGGTCGGCGAGCACGCCGGCGCCCGTAATGCTCAATGCGTCGACCGCGTCGGGATAGTGGCCGAGGCGGATATCTTCGATCGCGGTCACCAGACGGGCCGGATTGTTGCTCGGTTGCTTTTCCCGAAGCTCCTTGGCGTAGGCGAGCGCGTCGCTCATGTCGCCGGCGCTGGCGCTGAGGACCAGCGCACGCTCAAGCAGGAAAAGGTTATCCGGGTCGCCTTTCAGCGCCGCGCGATAGAACCGCGCCGCGCTCGCCGTGTCTTTCTCGACGTCGGCCGTGCGCGCGGCGAGGTAGGTCCCGGCGAGACTCGTCAGATCGCGATCTTCGATGGTGGTTTGCACCGCCAGACCTGCGGACGCCAGAACGACCGGCGCCGCGACAAGCGCCGCGAGCCCGCAAAAAGTGCGCGCGAATCGCGTCATTGCTTCGGGTTCCCTTGTTGTGTCTTTGGGATACCCCCAAGGGCATCCAGGAGCAATGCTCGCTTCCGGATGCCGCGGCTCCCGGCCTTCACGTCAATGTGCACGGGCAATGCAGAACGAGACCGCCTGCAGAAGCGCGGCCTTAAACCGCTCGTCCGGCAGCGGCGCCAGCGCATCGCGCGCCATGGCACCATAATGCCGCGCCCGCTCTACAGTGTCCTTCAGAGCGCGCGTCCGATTGAGGAGCGCGACCGCGTGGTCGAGGTCGTCGTCGACGATCGAACCCTTCACGAGCGTGCGCTTCCAGAACTCCCGATCCTCGTCGGTGCCGCGCCGATAGGCGAGCACGATCGGCAAAGTCACCTTGCCTTCCCGGAAGTCGTCGCCGACATCCTTGCCGAGGGTCGGCTTCTGGCCGCCATAATCGAGCGCGTCGTCGATCAGCTGGAAGGCGATGCCGAGATTGGCGCCGAACGAGCGGAAGGCGGCCCTGACGCCACGGTCGACGCCGGCCACGATGGCGCCCACCTCGGCCGCGGCGGAAAAAAGCACGGCGGTCTTGGCGCGCACGACGTCCAGATATTCGTCCTCGGTTGTCTCGGTGTTCTTGGCGGTGGTGAGTTGCATCACCTCGCCCTCGGCGATGGTCGCGGCCGCGGCGGAGAGCACTTCAAGCGCTTCCAGCGAACCGACATCCACCATCATCTTGAAGGCCTGGCCGAGCAGGAAATCGCCGACGAGCACGCTCTCCTGATTGCCCCAGACAAGACGCGCCGCGCGCTTTCCGCGCCGCGTCTCACTCTCGTCGACCACGTCATCGTGGAAAAGCGTCGCCGTGTGCATGAACTCCACGCTGGCGGCGAGTTTCACCTCAGAGCCGCCGCGGTAGCCGCAGGCGCCGGCCGAAGCGATGGTTACCATCGGCCTCAGACGTTTGCCGCCGGAGTCGATCAAATAGCGCGCTACCTGCGGAATGAGCGCGACATCGGAGCTGGTCCGTTCCACGACTAGGCGATTCACCTGCTCCATCCCGGCCGCAGTCGCCTCGACCAGCGGCGAGATCAGCGCGCTTTCCGACGGGGATTCCTCGAATGACAGGACAACGGCCAAAGGGGCCTCCTTGGACACGCCCGGACAATAGAACCGGAGGGCGACCGCACAAAGCGACACGATGGCACAATCGGGCCGGGCTACGTCAACCCACTTCGCCCGGCCCCGAGGAAAGGCTAGGGTCGTCCGTGTGATTGAGCTTTTGCGCAGCAACGACCCCGTTCTGATCTCCTTTGTCGATGCCCTCCTGAAGGAGGCCGGCATCGAGCACAGCGTCGTGGATCAGAACATGAGCGTCATGGAGGGCTCGCTCGGCATCCTGCCGCGCCGCATGCTGGTGGCGCGGCATCGGCTCGCGGACGCCCGCCGCATCCTCGCCGAGGCGGGGCTCGAACAGGAGCTTTCGTGACAGCAAGGCGGCGGCGCCCGAGATAGAGCGAACGCGCGACGCTTTCCTGGGCGGACGCCTCACGCTCGTACAGCCGCGCTCGGGTCATCGCGCCGGCCTCGACGCCGCGCTCCTGCAGGCGCTCGTCCCGGCCGACGCGGATGGCCTGGCGGTCGATCTCGGCGCGGGTGTCGGAACCGTCGCTTTCTCGCTCGCGGCGCGCGCGCCGGGCCTTTCCGCGGTCGGAATCGAGCGCGACGGCGGTCTCGTCGCCTGCGGGCTCGAGGCTCTCGCCCTCCCGGAGAACGCGGGTTTCGCGAAGCGAGTCCGCCTCGTCGCAGCCGAAATCGGCGCGCCGCCCACACTTCTGAGACAAGCCGGCCTCGTGGAAGGCAGCGCGGACTGGGTGCTCATGAATCCCCCCTTCGACAACGAGGGCAGCGGCACGCGATCTCCCGACCCCCTGCGTCGCGCAGCCCATATTGCTCGGGATGGGCTGCTCGCGGCCTGGGCGGCCGCGGCCGCGGCGCTCCTCAAGCCGGGCGGGACAATCGGCATGATCCACCGGGCTGAGGCGCTGGCGGAGGTGCTTCAGGCGCTGTCGCCTGATTTCGGTGGCGCGCTGGTCCGCCCCGTTCACCCGAAGGCTGGGGCTGCAGCAAGCCGCGTCCTCGTCACCGCTCGACGCGGACGGCGGTCGCCGCTGGCAATCCTGCCCGGCCTCACGCTCCACGCAGCCGGGGACGCATGGACGCCGGAAGCCGACGCCCTGCTTCGCGGCGAAACGGAACTTGCGGGAAGCACCTGAATTGACTTTCAGATCATCGGGCTGGCCAAGTCGGCCGCATCACGGCATTTTCGGAAAACCATGAGCGAAAACCCCACCTGGCGGAAAAGCGTACTTGAACCGATCGAGACTGGGCTGAAGCGAGTCTTTCCGGACTATGGCGCGCCGGTCGTTCCGGTCGTGCGGCTCTCCGGCGCCATCGGACGGGTGTCGCGATTCCAGTCGGGGCTGACGCTCGCGAGCGTCGCGCCGCTCCTCAAGAAAGCCTTCGCCATCCGCTCCGCGCCTGCCGTTGCGATCATCGTGAACTCACCGGGCGGCGCGCCGGTGCAGTCGCACCTGATCTACAAGCGCATCCGCACCCTCGCCGAGGAGAAGGAGAAGACGGTGATCGTCTTCGTCGAAGACGTCTGCGCCTCGGGGGGCTACATGATCGGCTGCGCCGGCGACGAGATCGTCGTCGATCCGGCCTCTATCGTCGGCTCGATCGGCGTGGTCAGCGCCGGATTCGGCTTCGTCGAAGCCATGCGCAAGGTCGGGGTGGAGCGCCGCATCTACACCTCAGGCGAGTCCAAGGTGATCCTCGATCCCTTCCAGCCGGAGAAGCCGGAGGACGTGGCGCGACTTCGTGCGATCCAGGAGGAAGTGCACGACCATTTCATCGAGATCGTCAGGACACGCCGCGGCGAAGTGCTCGCGAGAGACAAGGACCAGGAGATCTTCTCCGGACAGTTCTGGTCGGGAAAGACCGCGATCGCACTCGGGCTTGCCGACCGCACAGGCGACCTCCGCTCGGTGCTGCGCGAGCGCTATGGTGAGAAGGTGCGGCTCAAGCTCTTCTCCACCGAGCGAAGCTTTTTCGGCCGGGGAAAGGGCATGGGGATCGGTGGCGCGCTCGGCGGCGCCTTGACCGGAGCACTCCTGTCGGAGCTCGACGAACGCGCGCTCTGGGAGCGCTACAGACTTTAGGAGGCGAAGATGCCACAGCTCATCATCGCGGCCGCAATTGTTGCCGGCGGTTGGTATGCTTGGAAGGTACTGAAGCGCGAAATGGCACGCGTCGACCGCGAGCTCGGCAAAACGCGCGGCCGCCCGACCGAGACGCTGACCCAGGACCCGAAGACGGGTCGCTATCGCCCGCGTGGTGATTCCTGAACGCGGCGGCCGGTCGCTCGCCTCGCTAAACCAACGGCTCGCCGGCTATTCGCGCTTCTCGGCGTGGGTGCGTGGGGCGTTATAGGAGATCAGCTCGAGAAGCGACCCGTCCGGATCGCGGAAATAGACGCTGCGGCCGCGACCGCGCGCAGCGCGTCGATTCACCGGGCCGAGCTCGATGCGAACGCCGTGCTTGTCGAGGTGCGCGATGGCCTCTTCGACCGGTCCGGGCCATTCGAAGCAGAGATCACTGCCGCCGGGCTGCACCGGCCGCTTCGCGACCGGCGTCGGGTCGATGCCGGGACCATGACAATTCAGCTGCGTATCGCCGAAGCGATAAGCCCAGCCGTCGCCCTGGCTGACCACCTCGGCCCCAAGCACGTCCCGATAGAAGGAATTCGAAGCGCCCCAATTTGAGACGCGGATCACGCAATGGTCGAACCTTATCTTCGTCATCTGGTCACCCTGGCGGTCGTTGCGGGCTCACATGTTGATGTAGACGGGCCCCTCGCCGCCCTGCGGCGGGACCCAGGTAATGTTGCGGTTCGGATCCTTGATGTCGCAGGTTTTGCAGTGGACGCAGTTCTGCGCGTTGATGACGAAGCGCGGCGCGCCCTCCCCTTCCTCGACCCATTCATAAACGCCGGCCGGGCAATAGCGCGACGACGGCCCGGCGAAAACATCGTGCTCGCTCGCCTTCTGGATTTCCGGATCGGCGAGGCGCAGATGCACCGGCTGATCCTCCTCGTGGTTGGTGTTCGACAGGAATACCGAGGACAGCCGGTCGAAGCTGACGACACCGTCGGGCTTCGGATAGTCGATCTTGCGGCAGGCGGCCGCCGGCTGAAGTGTCGCGGAGTCCGGCTTGCCGTGGCGAAGCGTCCCGAAGAACGAGAAGCCGAAGAGCTGGTTCGTCCACATATCAAATCCGCCGAGGCCGATCCCGAGGAACGTGCCGAGCTTCGACCAGAGCGGTTTCACGTTCCGGACGCGTTTCAGATCGCGGCCAATTTCTGAATCACGCCAAGCTGCGTCGTAGCCGTCGAGCGTGTCGTGCGCGCGGCCCTCTGCGAGCGCCGCCGCCACGTGCTCCGCGGCGAGCATGCCGGACAGCATCGCGTTGTGGCTTCCCTTGATGCGTGGCACGTTGACGAAGCCGGCGGCGCAGCCGACGAGCGCACCGCCCGGAAAGACCAGCTTCGGCACGCTCTGGAAACCGCCCTCGGTGATGGCGCGCGCGCCATAGGAGATGCGTCGCCCGCCTTCGAACGTGTCGCGGATCGCGTCGTGGGTCTTGAAGCGCTGGAACTCCTCGAACGGCGAGAGATACGGGTTCTTGTAGTTCAGGTGCACCACGAACCCGACCGACACGAGGTTCTCGCCGAAGTGATAGAGGAAGGAGCCGCCGCCCGTTTTCGATCCGAGCGGCCAGCCGAACGAATGCTGCACCAGCCCCGGCCGGTGCTTCCCCGGCGCGACCTCCCAGAGCTCCTTCAGCCCGATGCCGAATTTCTGCGGCTCACGCCCTTCGCCAAGCGCGAAGCGGTTGATCAGTTCCTTGGCGAGCGAGCCGCGCGCACCTTCCGCGATCAGCACGTATTTGCCGAGCAGCGCCATGCCGCGCTGATAGTTCGGCCCCGCTTCGCCGGATTTGGTCACGCCCATGTCGCCCGTGGCGACTCCGATGACGGCGCCCTTCCCGTCGGTCAGAAGCTCCGCACCGGCGAAGCCCGGATAGATCTCAATGCCGAGCGCCTCCGCCTTCGTCGCCAGCCAGCGGCAGACCGAGCCGAGCGACACAATGAAGTTGCCGTGGTTCGACATCAGCGGCGGCAGCAGGAAATTTGGCAGGCGCACGGAGCCGGAAGGCCCGAGCCACAGGAAATGGTCCTCCGTCACCGGCGTCGTGATCGGCGCGTCCTCGCTCCGCCATTCCGGCAAAAGCCGGTCGAGGCCAACCGGGTCGATCACCGCGCCGGAGAGGATATGCGCGCCGACCTCGGAGCCCTTCTCCAGGAGCACGACGGAAAGCTCAGGATTGATCTGCTTGAGCCGGATCGCAGCGGAGAGGCCAGCCGGGCCGGCCCCCACGACGACCACGTCGTATTCCATGCTCTCGCGCTCAGGCAGCGCGTCGGGTTCGGACATCGCGCAAGCTTCCAGAAGTCGTTCGGCCGGGGATAAGGCCGCTTGCGCCGCCTGTCCACCGACGCTCCGGCCGCCGGGTCGGCTTGGCGATTGCCCTTCCTCCGGCACCTGCTAGATGAAGTCCCATGGCGAACGGCGACATCACGGTGCGCGACGCCGCCGATATCCTGCGCTTCTACGCCGAAGCCGGGATCGACGTCGCTCTGTCGGAGGCATCAGTCGATCGCTTCGCGCTTTCGCGTGCGCAAGCCGAGGCTGTTGCGGCTGCGCGGGACGCTGCGGCACGGCCCCGCGCCGAGCCAAGCCGCGAAACCGCACCAAGGCCAGCGCCACTCCCCCCCGCGGTACGCACGGAGCCTCCTGCCCTCGCCGTCCCTTCCGAAGCTGCGGTGATGGCCGCGCGCGAAGCCGCCGCGAGCGCGGAGACACTCGACGCGCTGCGCGCGACGCTTGAGACATTCGAGGGCTGCAACCTTCGCTTCACAGCGACGAATCTCGTCTTCGCCGACGGCAACCCGGAAGGGCGCGTGATGTTCGTCGGCGAAGCGCCGGGCATGGAGGAGGATCTGCAGGGCCTCCCCTTCGTCGGCCGCTCCGGGCAGCTTCTCGACCGCATGATTCATGCGATCGGGCTCGACCGCTCCTCGGCCTATATAGCCAACGCCGTGCCATGGCGTCCGCCCGGCAACCGCACGCCGACGCCGCAGGAGACGGAGATCTGCCGCCCCTTCATCGAGCGCCAGATCGCGCTTGCCGATCCGGATTTCCTGGTGATCCTCGGCGCCGCCGCCGCGAAGCAGCTCTTCAAGACCAACGAAGGCATCATGCGCCTTCGCGGGAAATGGCGCGACTACGACACCGGCTTGCGGACAATCCGCGCGATGCCAACGCTCCACCCCGCTTATCTCCTGCGCCAACCGCTGCAGAAAAAGCTCGCCTGGCGGGATTTGCTGAGCCTCAAGGCAGCGCTGGACAAGACCTGATGCGGCGCTTGTTCCGGCTTGCCACACTGGCCCTCATGGCGGCTGCGCTCGACGCCCGCGCCGCCGAACTCGTCGAGAGCCGCGCGGTCATCCTCCCCGTCAACGTCATCGACGGCGTCGACGACCGCGACTCGCTGCTGGCGATCGGGCCGGCGCTTGGCCTCTCGGCGGCGGAGATCGCGCGGATCCGCAAAGTCTCCGGCTATGTCGGCTGTTTTCACCCGACCCCGTCGCTCGGGACCGGCGCGCTGTTCCTCACCAATCGGCAGATCATCACCGCCGGGCATATCCTCTACACTCGGGACGGACGACGGCGCTCCGGCTGCTTCTTCAAGAACCAGGACGCGGAGCCGATCAAGGTCGACCTCGTTCCGGAGCGCGCCGCCTTCGGAGCCGTTCCGCCACCGCCCGGCTCGAACGCCGATTTCGCCATCGTGACGCTGGCCGAGCCGATTCCCGACGCCACGCCGTTTCCGGTGGAGGATCGCGTGCGGATCGCCGCCGGCGACCGGCTCATCGTCATCACGGCGCATCCCGCCGGCATGGTGAAGGCCGTCGACAATTCCGTGCCCGTCGCGCAGGGGTGCACGGTCAAGCGCGTACCGGTCTCGACCGCGCCAACCTCCTTCTACCGCACCGATTGCGACGCCAGCGGCTCGTCGTCCGGGGGAATGAATCTCGCGCGGGTCGGCGGACGCCTCGTCTTCCGAGGCGTCACTATCACCGCCGGCCCCTGGCAGGACCCAAAGCTCAAGGGCGCGCCCTATAGCGAGAAATCCGGCAGCGTTACGACCGCGCTTGGCACGGATGCCGCCGTCCTTGCGGCTGGCCGCCGGCTTGCCGGGGAATGACCGGCGCGAGCTGCTACCCGCACTATGGGGGGCGGTGTTTTGGCTGGACTTCGCGCGCCGCCGCCATCAGCTATAGTGTGGAACTGGCCAACCGCTGGATCGATTTTCTTTGCAGACCGCCCGACCCTCCTTCCTGCGCTCAAGCGTGGGGCCCCTTGTTGTGGGATTTCTCGTGCTCGCCGTGCTTTTCGCGTGGATGAGCTGGTTCTTCCACCAGCAGACCGCGCGGGGCGCCTCGATCCGCCGCTCGATTCAGGTCGAAAGCGACCTGCACAACTTCCTTTCGATGCTGCAGGACGCGGAGACGGGGCAGCGTGGATATCTTCTGACCGGCGATGAGGCCTATCTCGAGCCTTTCAACGACGCCTTCGACCAGGTCGACAGTGCGTTTGCCGATCTCTCCGAGGCCGCAGCGAGCCGACCCTACCTTGCTCCCGCGCTATCGAAACTGCGTGGGATCGCGGATCAGAAGCTCGCCGAGCTGAAGGAAACGGTCGATCGCCAAAAGGCGGGGAACGTGGAAGGCGCGCTCGACATTGTCCGCAGCGGCACCGGCAGGAAGTTGATGGACGACGCGCGTGCGCTGATCCAGAACATGACGGCCGAGGAGGATGGCCGGCTCGATACACTCCAGGCCCAATCGACAGCGGCGAGACAGGTGCTGACGATCACGATCTGGGGCGTGCTCGTCTTCGTTGTCGTCCTTGGCGGCTACGCGACCACGACCGCATGGCGTCAGACGGTAGTGCTCATCAAGGCAAGGGACGCGCTGCGCGCCTCCAACCAGGAGCTGGTCGCCGAGGCGCAGCGGCGCGAGCAGGTCGAGGATCAGCTTCGGCAGTCGCAGAAAATGGAGGCCATCGGCCAGCTTACCGGCGGCCTCGCCCACGACTTCAACAACATGCTCGCCGTCATCGTCTCCAGCCTGAGCCTGCTCAAGCGGCGCATGCAGCGGGGTGAATCGAACCTCGAAGAGCTGATCGACGCGGCAAGCGACGGCGCCTACCGCGCCAGCACGCTGACCAAGCGGCTTCTCGACTTCTCGCGGCAACAGGCGCTGGTTCCCGAGCCGGTCGACGCGAACAAGCTCGTTGCCGGGATGGCGGAACTGCTTCGCCGCACGCTCGGAGGCGATATCCGGCTGGAGACCGTTCTCGCCGGTGGATTGTGGGCCACGCATGCCGATGCGAGCCAGCTCGAAAACGTCATCCTGAACATCGCGGTCAACGCGCGCGACGCGATGCCGGAGGGCGGCCGGCTGACGATAGAGACACAGAACGCGCATCTCGACGAGCGTTACGCAGCGGAAAATGTCGAGGTGAAGCCGGGGCAGTATGTGCTCATCGCCGTCAGCGACACCGGTAGCGGAATGCCTCCCGAAGTCATCGCCAGGGCGTTCGATCCGTTCTTCACGACGAAGGAGGTCGGCAAGGGAACCGGCCTCGGGCTGTCGCAGGTGTTCGGCTTCACCAAGCAGTCGGGCGGGCACGTAAAGATCTATTCGGAACCCGGCGCCGGCACGACGGTGAAGCTCTATTTGCCGCGCTTCTTCGGCGCCAGGCAGCAGGCGCCTGCGCCCGCCTCCCGTGCGCCGGACGTGGAGCGCGGCAGAGGCGAGGTGATCCTCGTCGTGGAGGACGAGGCGGGCGTGCGGAAGCTCACCGTTGAGGGCCTCGTGGAGCTCGGTTACGTCGTGCTTGAAGCCGAGAGCGCGGCCGCAGCGCTCCGCGTGCTCGATGCGCGGGGCGACGTCGCGTTGCTCCTGACCGACGTGGTGATGCCCGACATGAACGGGCGGAAGCTCGCAGAGGCCGCGCTGCAGCGCTTCCCGAAGCTCCGGGTGCTCTACATGACCGGCTACACGCGCAATGCGATCGTGCACAACGGCGTTCTCGACGCTGACGTTCAACTTTTGTCGAAGCCGTTTACGGTCGAGACACTGGCGCTCAAGGTCCGCTCCGCACTTGCCGGGGGGTAGTGCGTTCACGTTCTGGCGGTCCCGTCGCGGCTGAAGCGTCGGCGGTCGCTCTGGGAGGCGCGCCGCATTTGCGGGCTTGCCTTGTGTGGCCGACAAGCAAAAAGACGCAGGAAAACCGATTTCGGAAACGCCTTGGCCCGCCAGATCATTCCCGTTCTCGCCTTGCTCCTGTCGACCGCCTTTCTGCTCGCGGGGAACGGGATGCTCGGCCTGCTCCTGCCGCTGCGCGGCACGGCGGAGGGCTTTTCGACGGGCCAGCTCGGCCTGCTCGGAAGCGGCTGGGCAGCCGGCTTTATCCTTGGCTGCCTGACGGCGCCGATCGTGGTGCGCCGCGTCGGCCACATTCGCGCGTTTGCCTGCTCTGCCGCCGGTGCCGGGATCATCATTCTCCTCGACGGGCTCTTCGTCGTGCCGCTCGCCTGGATTCTGCTCCGCGTCGGTTCCGGCTTCTTCACTGCCGGCGCCTTCATGATCATCGAGAGCTGGCTCAACGAGCGCGCCTCGAACGAGAGCCGCGGCACGATCTTCGCCATCTACATGATGGTCACCTATCTCGGCATCACCGCCGGCCAACTTGGCGTTGCCGCCGGCGACCCGAAGACCTCGACGCTGTTCATGGTCGGCGCGATCCTCTTCACCTTCGCGATCCTTCCGACGGCGCTTTCGACGGCCGCCTCGCCGCGCCCGCTGACGCGGGTTTCGATCGACCTCAGAAAGCTCTTCGCCAACTCGCCGGTGGCCTTCCTGACCGTGCTCATGGTCGGCGTCGTGAACGGTGCGTTCGGGACGCTCGCCGCAGTCTGGGGCGCGAAGATCGGGCTCAGCACGGCGATCATTGCACTGATGACCAGCATCACCGTCGTTTCCGGCGCCGTGACGCAGGTTCCGATCGGCCGCGTCTCCGACATGACCGACCGCCGCTATGTGATTGTGGCGCTGGCGCTTTGCGCCGGGCTATCGGGGCTTGCCATCGTCCTCTTCCGGCCAATCGATCCGGTGATCATCCTGACGCTGACGGGGCTTTACGGGGCGGCCACCTATCCGATCTACGGCCTCGCCGTGGCGCACGCCAACGACTACGCCGACCCGAGCGAGTTCGTCGCCGTCTCTGGCGGTTTACTCCTGCTCTACGGCGCCGGAACGATGTTCGGGCCGCTTGCGGCCGGCGCGGCGATGGCGAGTCTCTGGCCGGAGGGGCTCTTCATCGTCACCGCCTCGGCGCATGCGCTGATCGCCGCCTACGCGTTCTATCGGACGTTCAAGCGCGCCGCGATTCCGGAGAGCGTGCGCGAGGCGTTCACGACAGTGCCGGCCTCGCGCGCCATGACGCCTGAGACCGCGGCGCTCGACCCGCGCGCGGAGGATACGACAGTGCTGGACGCGGAGCCGATGAGCGCGGTTAAGTAGCCGGATGCCGCCCGCCGCCGAGCGAAATTTCGTCCCCGTCCGCATCGCGGTCCTCACCGTGTCGGACACGCGAACGCTCGCCGACGACAAGTCCGGCGATACGCTGGCCGCGCGCATCGCCGAGGCGGGGCACATCCTCGCCGCCCGCAAGATCGTGACCGACGACATCGAGAAGATCCGCGCCATCGTGAAGGACTGGATCGCCGACGACGGCGTCGACGTCGTTATCACCACGGGCGGCACCGGCTTCACCGGCCGCGACATTACGCCGGAGGCGCTTGAGCCGCTCTTCGAGAAGCGCATGGACGGCTTCTCGGAAGTCTTCCACCGCATCTCCTACGATAAGATCGGCACCTCCACGATCCAGAGCCGCGCCACCGGCGGCGTCGCCGGTGCGACCTATATCTTCGTGCTGCCCGGCTCGCCCGGCGCATGCCGCGACGCCTGGGACGGCATCTTGAAGCCGCAGCTCGACTATCGCCACATGCCCTGCAATTTCGTGGAGATCATGCCGCGCCTCGACGAGCATCTTAAGCGCGGCGGCGGACAATCGACATGAGATGGCTGCGGCGTTACGCGGTTTGACCTCCGCCCCGCAATGCTTACGTTATCTGCCGGGTGGCGATCCGTGCTGGCTGCAGAGTGTAACTCCTGGCGGCTGGCAGCAATGGAGTAGCGCCATGCACGTAGCCGACATCCTCAAGACCAAGGGCAACAAGGTCGTCACCATCCGGCCCGATCTCGGCATCGAACACCTTGCACAACGGCTGAAGCTCGAAGGGATCGGTGCCGCGATCGTCAGCGCCAACGGCACGTCGATCGACGGCATCATCTCGGAGCGCGATATCGTGCGTGCGCTTGCGGATTACGGCGCGGCGGCGCTCGCCGACAAGACCGCGGCCGACCTGATGACCAAAGGGGTCGTCACCTGCGCGCCCGAGGATACGATCTCGCATGTCTCGAAGGTGATGACCAAGCGGCGCATCCGCCACCTGCCGGTCGTCGAGAACGGCAAGCTGATCGGCATCGTCTCGATCGGCGACGTGGTCCACTACCGGCTCGACGAGCTGGAGCTTGAGACGAACGTGCTGCGCGACTACGCCGTCTCACGGCACTAGCGGGCAAGCAGCGCCTTTTCCTGGAAGGACCGGCTCAGTAGCGGCGCGACCCCTCTTGCGTGCATCGGCGATGCCTCGCTCCTCCAGCGTTGTATTTTGTTCTTGATTTGTCCGCGGCGGCATCCTAGCCTTCTGTCCAAGCAGGAGGTCGTCTGCATGCGCCGAGCCCCAAGTGTGGCACATCAGCTGAGAGGGGGCCCTCCCTCAGATGGCGTCTTCGGGAACCGAAAAGACACGAGCGATAAGCGAGCGGACTGCCGGAGCGGCTTGGCCGAGGTCCGCCCGCACGAAGAGCGCCATCGTCAGGCGGACTGTTTCGCGGCTCCCCTCGGGCACGCCCGACAACACCTCGTCCACAACGACGCTCAGGCAATCGGCCAGGGCTTCGATTTCGGGCATTCCCCTTCTCCTCAAAAGATTGGCGGACGTACGCGGCGTTAACCGGTCGCTCCGGCACGCGAGCGGACGCACGTCGAATCAGGTAGAACAAAGCCGTCGAGAAACTCGATGGTCACAAAAACTGGATGGTAGGAAAAACTAGACGGATTCGCGAGTCAAGTGGCGCGCCAGAGGAGAGCGCTCTCCGCTGGAGCATCGAGCGTCGCCTTGCGTTCATCGAGGAGCGCCTGTTCTGGCTTGGCGAGGTCAATCGCGGCGATCTGACCCAGCGGTTCAGCGTTTCTCCCAGCCAGGCGTCGAAGGACATCGCCCGCTATCTCGAGCTTTCGCCTTCGGGCCTGTGCTACGATAAGTCCGCCAAACGCTATGTGGCGAACGAGGATTTCCGCCCCGCGATCGCAACGCCCAACGCTTCGCGGTTTCTGGGGGAACTGCGGCTCGCCGACCTCGGCATTGTCCCAACCGACGGAACGTTTCTCGGTGCGGGGATCCCGTTCGATGCCGCGCCCGTGCCGGAGCGCAGGATTGATGCCTATGTGCTTCGCGCCGTGCTCGGCGCCATCCGCGAACGGCGGAGCCTTTCTGTGACTTATCAATCGATGAGCCGCGAAAAGCCTGCCAGGCGCTCGATAAGTCCGCACGCACTCGCCTTCGACGGCTTCCGTTGGCACACGCGCGCTTTCGACGCCGAGAGCGCGAGCTTCCGGGACTTCGTGATCGGCAGGATCAGCAAGCCGAAGCCAGATCGACAGCCGCCCGTGCCGGCATCGGAGGATGCCGATTGGGTAACATTCGTCGATCTTGTGATCGGCCCGCATCCGCGCCTGACTCCGGCACAGACGCGCGCCATATCGCTCGACTATGGGCTCGGTCGCGGCACGGTCCGACTGCGCGTCCGACGGGCCCTTCTCTACTATGCTTTGAAACGCCTCGGGCTCGACGTTCCACCCGACACCCGGCCGCCACATGAACAGCACATCGTTCTGTTGAATCGGGACGAGGTTTTCGGGCTGGCGGTGTCGCCGGCGCAGGTCTAGCGCCGACAACTCGAACGCTCGATTCCATCAAGGGATCAGTCGGGCTCAACCTTCACCGCGTCATTGCCCGAGCCGAAGGCTTCGCCGCTGGGCGTCGCCGGGGTCTCGGCGCTCAATTCGGGGCGCGGCTCGCCGATCTTGTAGACGGCGAGGATTTCATCGGTCGCCGTATTGCGCAAAGCGTTGAACCAGCGGCGGCAGCCGGCCTGATGGTTCCAGCGCTCGGCGAAGATGCCCTTCGGGTTGGTGCGCAGAAAGACGTAGCCCGCCCACTCCTCGTCGCTCATCGCTTCGGACTGCGTCGGCCGCGCGATATGTGCCTCGCCCCCATAGGCAAAGTCGGAGATGTCGCGCTCGCCACAATAGGGACAGCGGATCAGGAACATGGAACGCTCTCTTCTCCTGCACTTTCCTCCCCGTTTGTCATCCCGCAAGCGGCGCGAAGCAGCGCTGTGCGGGACCCATGAAGACTGCGACCCGACGATTGGGGCAGGCGGTCATGCCTGCCCGCCTGCGCCGCGTTCATGGGTCCCGGCCTTGGACTGACGGCAAAGCGGGGATGACAAATGGAAAGGACGTGAGGCGTCATCCTCAATGCGCCACCGCCGCTGCGCCATGCTCGGCGACGAGCGCGCCGGTCGCGAAGCGCTCCAGCGTGAAGGGCGCGGCGATTCTGTTCGGCTCATCTTTCGCCACGAGGTCGGCAAAGGCATGGCCGGAGCCGGGCGTCGCTTTCCACCCACCGGTGCCCCAGCCGCCGTTGATGTAGAAGCCCTTGACCGGCGTCTTGGAGATGATCGGGCTGGCGTCCGGGCAGACATCGACGATGCCCCCCCACTGCCGCATCATGCGGAGCCGCGAGGTGAACGGGAAAAGCTCGATCAGCGCCGCCATCTGGTGCTCGATGATGTCGAGCGAGCCGCGCTGCGTGTAACTCACATAAGGGTCGATGCCGGCACCAATCACGAGTTCGCCCTTGTCCGACTGGCTGACATAGACATGCACCGCGTTCGACATGACGACACAGGGCAGGATCGGCTTGATCGGCTCCGACACCAGCGCCTGCAGCGGATGGCTCTCAATCGGGAGCTTCAGCCCGACCATTTTCGCGATGACGCTCGTGTGCCCGGCGGTGACGCAGGCGACCTTCTCCGTGCGGATCGTGCCCTTCGTGGTCTCGACGCCCGTTACCGCGCCGGCCTCCGTCAGGATCGCCGTCACCTCGCATTGCTGGATGATGTCGACGCCCATCGAATCCGCCGCGCGCGCGTAGCCCCAGACCACGGCGTCGTGGCGGTTGACGCCGCCGGAGCGTTGCAGCGTCGCGCCGAGAACCGGATAGCGCGCCGACTTCGCAATCGAGATGGGCGGGCAGAAATCCTTCACCCCATCCGGCTCGAGCCATTCGGCGTCGATGCCGTTCAGCCGGTTCGCCTCGACCCGGCGCTTCAGCTGGCGCGCCTCGCCCTCGTCATGCGCGAGGTTCAGGACGCCGCGGTGGCTCATCATGATGTTGAAGTCGAGTTCGCGACCGAGCGTCTTCCAGAGGTCGAGCGCGTGCTGATAGATCGCGGCGCTCTCGTCGTTCAGATAGTTCGAGCGGATCACCGTCGTGTTGCGGCCGGAATTGCCGCCGCCGATCCAGCCCTTCTCGATCACCGCGATGTTCTTCAGTCCGTGGAGCCTGGCGAGATAATAGGCCGTCGCGAGCCCGTGCCCTCCCCCGCCGATAACGACAGCATCGTAGCTCGCCTTCGGCTCCGGAAAGCGCCAGGCGGGTTGCCAGCCCTGATGGCCGCGGAGCCCTTCGCGGAAAAGCGAGATGATGTTGTAGCGCTGCATGCTTCCGGTTTAGGGGCGGGGGCGCGCCAGAGCAATCGCCGGAGCGGCAGGCGGATGTCGCAGGGCTGCTCTCAACTCCCGGGCCTCAGTCCCAGAGGATGCGGCGGTAGGCGCGGTCGCGGAGCCGCGTTGGAACAAGCGGAACGAACAGCAGGATGGCCTTTGCTGCGAGGCCGGGCGCATAGGCCGGCCGAGGGTTCGCTGCGGTCGCCGCCTTCAGGATGACCTTCGCCACGTCTTCCGCCGACACGGAAAGTGCGCTTCCGTCCGTCATCGTGCGCTGCATCAGCTGTCTTAGCCGCAGCTTGAATCTCGCATAGGGGTCGTCGGCGCCGCTTGTGGGAATGCTCCCGAACATCTTCTCCTGGAACCGCGTCAGGACCGGCCCGGGCATGATGTTCACGACCTTGATCCCGAACGGCGCCACCTCCGGCCGGAGCGAGCCAACGATCGCCTCAACTGCGAATTTCGAGGCATGGTAGGCCCCAGCACCCGGCAGGATCACCCGCCCCGCCGTCGAGCCGAGATTGATCACGCGGCCGTGACCTGCACGCCGCATCCCGGGCAGCACGAGTTGCGTCATACGGATGAGCCCGAAGACGTTGGTATCGAATTCCTTGCGGACGGCCGCGATGTCGATCTCCTCGATCGGGCCGTGCACCGGGTAGCCGGCATTGTTGACGAGCACGCCGACCGCGCCGAAGCGCGCTTCGACGGCGGCGACCCCGGCACGCATGCTTTCCTCGTCGGTCACGTCGAGACGCAGCGTCTCGCAGCCAGCCGCGCGCAGATCCTCTATGTCATCGAGATTGCGCGCGGTGGCGAAGGTCGGGAAGCCGGCGCCGAGAAAGACGCGCGCCACCGCCTTCCCGATGCCGCTTGAGCAGCCGGTAATCAGGACGGCGCATTCGGAATTCTTTGGGCGCGGCAGCGGCATCGGCACCAGATTGCGCCCCATTGATTACCAATCCAACTCGTCAGGAATCGGGCGGCGGGCGCCAGCGAAGAGTGCTACGTTTAGAGCATCATGAACGTTACCGGATTCGCGCTTTTTGACACACCTATTGGCCGCTGCGCCGTCGCCTGGGGCGCGCATGGGATTGTCGGCATGGAGTTGCCCGGCGCTGACGACGCGAAGACGCGCAAGCGCCTTTCCCGCCGCAACCCGGGCCTTGACGAGGCCGCGCCGCCGCCTGACATCCGCGACGCCATCGATCGCATCGTCGCGCTTCTGTCCGGCGAGCCAGCGGACCTCGGCGACATCCCGCTCGACATGCGGAGCGTCACCCCATTCGAACAGAAGGTTTACGCCATTGCGCGACAGATTCCGCCGGGCGAGACGCTGACCTACGGCGATATCGCGGGAAGGCTCGGCGACAAGCTCCTGTCGCGCGACGTCGGCCAGGCGATGGGCAGGAACCCCTTTCCGATCGTCGTGCCGTGCCACCGCGTCGTCGCGGCGAACGGCAAGCTCGGCGGCTTTTCCGCGCCCGGCGGCGTCGACACGAAGCTCAAGATGCTGGCCATCGAGGGCGCGGCCGAGGCGGCTCAGCGCAGCCTTTTCGACGTTTAGCATTCGCACAGCAGCCTGAAAGGCCGCCGCTGGACAGTTTTCTGTCTCAACCCTAGGCTTCCATCGGAGCGGGGCTCGACTCGGGTCCTGGAGGCCTTCGATGTTCAGCGGAAAGCGCGAAGTTGAGCGCCGGGTCGCGTCTCGGCTCGGGTGGGCTTTGCTGTTTGCAATCGCCTTTGGGCCGGTCGTCGGCGCCCAGGAACAGGGATTGCAGATCGTCGGCTTCGACGGTGCGAAGCAGAAATATCTCCTGGGCGAATTCGGCCTCGACGAGTTCAGCTGTGCCGAAGGGCGCTTCTCGCTGCGTGCCGATTCGATCGACGTCGGCCGCACGCTCTCCCTCAGCCTGACCGACGAGCTTGGTAGCGGCGCATCGAACTCGTTCAGCGCCGAAGGGACACCGACTGCGTTTCATGGCGTCAAGGTCTGGCGCTACGCGATCAACCCCTTCCCTTTCCAACAACGGCCGGGGCCGCTGACACTCTTCGCGCCGATGGACGAGAAGAACTCCGTCTCCGTCGACAGCCACGATCTTTGCCCGGGCCACGGCTTCCTGCCCAACATGATCTGGGTCGTCGCCGACCCGACGCAGGCCGACGCATTCGAGGCATGGCTCGTGAAGAAGAAATACGCGATCGCGACGCCGCCGTCGGAGACCGGGCTGAACAATCTCTGGGTGATCAAGGTGCCGGCCGGCCAGGAGAACCTGGCCCTGCAGGCGATGCGCAAGGAGAAATGGTTCATCGACGCGAAGCGCTATTCGGCCGGCGCCGGACCGGAAGACATCTACGTCGATTTTCCCAACAACGACACGTTCCAGATGTCCGCCTCGCAGAAGAACGCGCGGCAAGCCCTCGGGGCAGCCCTGCATGCCACGTTCGGCGACGCATTCGAGTTCGAACAATCTCACCGATATTCTCGGTACATATTTCGAGTGGCACTTCCTGGAGCCGGCAAGCACTGTCCTCCCCGATGATAGCCGCTTCAACGGCCGCTGGCTGGAGGCCGATCTCCGCTTCCTGTTCTCGCCCGAGCCGGAAGGACATTGGTTCGTCCTGATCCAGGCGGCGGACGGCTATCTTCCGCGCTGGGACCGGGCGACGCCGCCGCCGACCGCGCATGTCCATCAGGCGCATCTCGACAAGGACGGCGGCGACGAGATGAGCGACTTCACCGTCCTCTTCGCGCTCCAGAACAGGATCGCGACCGCCTTCGCGGACCAGTGGAACGGCGAGGCCTATACGAGGGACTGATCTCGTCTCAGCAATTCCATCGAGGAGCATAGGATGCGCGAAAATACCGTTCGCACCCTGGTCGGGTGGATCATCATCCTTGGACACCTGACGCTGATAGGGATCGTGCTGATCGCGCTTCCCGCCAAGCTCGACCGGCCCAAGATCGTGACGCTGCTTTTGACCCTCGGCCCGGTGGCGACGGCCTATTTCGCCGCGGTGGTGAAGACTTTCATCCGCTCCGGAAAATCGTTCGCCGCCGGCCGGCCGGTCAACATGAACTACGCCGTCGTCGCCATCTCTGATCCCGACGCTCTTCCTCGCGGCGCTCGCGTGGATGATCCTCTCCTACCCATCCGACCTCGCCGGCGACGTCGAGTCCCTGCAGCAATGGATCGCGGGGCTTGAGACGGCGCTCGGCGGGACGGTAGGCTTCATCGTCGCGGAAATCTTCCCTGACTCAAGGGAGGGCGATGCGCAGGCGTCGGCGTGAACTGGCGCGCCTTGCTCAAGGCGTAACCATGAAGGGCAGCGACATCCCGGCCGCGTAGTGACCGGGCACGTTGCAGATCAGAAGGTAGTTGCCGGCCGGCAGGTCGAGCGAGATCGCTTTTGAGGCGTTCGGCGACAGTTCGCCGGTCTCGCCCATCGACTTGATCTGGTTCTCCACGACGATCTGGTTCGTGTAGTCGTAGGGGAGCGGTGCGTCCGGCAAATCCACGGCGACGACGAGCATTTCGTGAATGACGCTGCGCGACCAGTTGGTGACGTCGAAATCGACCTCGCCTGCCTTCACTGTCGTCGTGTCGGCGCGGAGTGTCATCATGCCGCCCATCATACCGCCGCCCGGGCCGCCGCCGCCGCCCATCATACCGCCACCACCCATCATGCCGCCGCGGCCCATCATGCCGAAGCCGCCGCCCGAACCTGGGCCGCCGGCACCGAAGGGGGCAGCAGCAGACATGTCGAAGAGCGCCACCTTCACCTTGGTAGCCGCGTCTGCGACGGCCGGGAAGGCGAGGATAGAAAGGGCGAGTGCGCCTGCGGCGAGACGGGAGAAACGGGTCATGGCGTCGGGCTCCAATGGATCAGGAAACCGACGCTAGACTCAACCAATGGAGGCGCCTTGATGTGCATCAAACCGTCCAGGCCACACGGAAACGTGAGACCTGATCAGAAAAGCCCCTCGACCAGCCCGTCCTTGTCCAACCCGATCGTCTCCGCCGCCGGCGCCTTCGGCAGGCCAGGCATTGTCATGATCTCCCCGCAGATCGCGACGACGAAGCCGGCGCCTGCGGAAAGCCGCACCTCGCGGATCGGCACGACATGGTTCTTCGGCGCGCCGCGGAGGTTCGGATCGGTGGAGAACGAATACTGCGTCTTCGCCATGCAGATCGGCAGCTTCGAATAGCCCTCCTCGTCCCAGGCCTTGAGCTGGTCGCGGATCTTCTTGTCGGCAACGGCCTCGTCGGCGCGATAGATGCGGGTCGCAATCTGCGTGATCTTCTCGAAGAGCGGCAGGTCGTCGTCGTAAAGCGGCGAGAACTGCGCGGCGCCAAATTCGGCGAGCTTCACCACCGCTTTCGCCAGGTCCTCCGTGCCTTCAGAACCCTTCGCCCAATGCTCGCAGAGGATCGCCTCGACGCCGTGCGTCTTGGCGAACTCCTGCACGGCGGCGATTTCCTCTTTGGTGTCGGTCGTGAAATTGTTGATCGCAACGACGACCGGCACGCCGAACTGCTTCACGTTGTCGATGTGGCGGCCGAGATTGGCGCAGCCCTTCTTCAGCGCCTCGACGTTCGGCTTCGAAAGCGCGTCCTTGGCCACGCCGCCATGCATCTTGAGTGCGCGCACCGTCGCGACGATGACCGCTGCTGAAGGGCTAAGCCCGGCGGACCGGCATTTGATGTCGAAGAATTTCTCCGCGCCGAGGTCGGCTCCGAAGCCGGCTTCCGTGACCACGTAGTCGGCGAGTTTCAGCGCCGTCTTCGTGGCCATCACCGAGTTGCAGCCATGCGCGATGTTGGCGAACGGCCCGCCGTGGATGAAGGCCGGATTGTTCTCCAGCGTCTGCACCAGGTTCGGCTGCATCGCCTTCATCAAGAGAACCGTCATCGCCCCGTCAGCCTTGAGGTCGCGCGCTGTCACTGCGCTCTTGTCGCGGCGGTAGCCGATGACGATGTTACCGATCCGCTTCTGCAGGTCGGCGATGTCGTTGGCGAGGCAAAGGATCGCCATGATCTCGGAGGCGACGGTGATATCGAACCCGCCTTCGCGCGGAAAACCGTTCGCGACGCCGCCTAGCGAGCAGACGATCTCGCGCAGCGCCCGGTCGTTCATGTCCATGACGCGCCGCCAGACGATGCGGCGGGAATCGAGATCGAGCGCGTTCCCCCAATAGAGGTGGTTGTCGATCATCGCGGACAGCAGATTGTGCGCGGAGGTGATGGCGTGGAAATCGCCGGTAAAGTGGAGGTTGATATCCTCCATCGGCACGACCTGCGCATAGCCGCCACCGGCCGCGCCCCCCTTCATGCCGAAGCAGGGCCCAAGCGAGGGCTCGCGCAGGCAGATCGCGGCGCGCTTGCCGATGCGGTTCAAGGCGTCGCCGAGGCCGACGGTCGTGGTCGTCTTCCCCTCGCCCGCCGGCGTCGGGTTGATGGCGGTGACGAGGATCAGCTTGCCGTCCGGCCGGTCCTTCAGCGAGGCGATGAATTCGGCCGAGACCTTGGCCTTGTCGTTGCCGTAGGGCTCGAGGCTCTCCGCCGGAATGCCGAGCTTCGCGCCGATTTCGAGGATCGGGCGCTTCTGTGCGGCGCGGGCTATTTCGATGTCGCTTTTCACTTTCGCCGCCATGGCGCTACCTCCGGCTCCGGTGTCTGTTCCCTCTGCGACAATTGTCGCTCTCCCACTTGGCAGGGAACTGCGAAGGGACTAGCGTTTTTCAGATGGCGCAAGTGCTCCAGATGCGACATGGGCAGGAGGCGGGTCGGACAGCAGTGCCGGCCACCCGGCCCGAGCCCGCGCGTGAGCGGCATTTCCACTTCGTGCTGATCCCGAACTTTACGATGATCGCCTTCGCCATGGCGATCGAGCCGCTGCGGATCGCCAACCGCATGGCCGGCAAGCAGGCCTACCGCTGGTCGCTCATATCGCTGGACGGCGAGCCGGCGGTCGCCTCGAATGGCATCCGGCTCAATGTCGACATGGGGTTGAAGGAAGCGCGCGAGCGGGTGCGCGGCGGCGAACGGCCCGATCATGTCTTCATCTGCGGCTCGCTCGGGGTCGAGCGCTTCCACGACCGCAACCTGAACTCCTGGATCGCCTCGCTCGACCGGCAGAAGATCGGCGTCGGCGCGCTCGATACCGGCGCATGGGTTCTGGCCGACGCCGGAATTCTCGACGGCCGCCGCTGCGCCATCCATTGGGAGTCGCTCCCCGCCTTCTCCGAGCGCTTTCCGGAGGCGCAGGTCTATGCCGATCTCTTCGAGGTCGATGGCAACTGCTACACCTGTGCCGGCGGCACCGCCTCGCTCGACATGATGCTGCACCTGATCGGCGAGCATCTTGACGAGCAGATCGTGACGAAAGTCTGCGAGCAGGCGCTGACCGACCGGATGCGCGCGCCGACCGATCGTCAGCGGCTACCGCTCCGCGCCCGCCTGGGCCTGCAGAACACCAAGCTCCTCTTCATCATCGAGCTGATGGAGGCGAACATCGCCGAGCCGCTGTCGCTGGTGGAGATCGCAAAATATGCGAGCCTCTCGCGGCGGCAGATCGAGCGCCTCTTCCGCCGCAATCTCGGCCGCTCGCCGGCCCGCTATTACCTGGAAATCCGGCTCGACCGCGCACGGCACCTCTTGATTCAGTCGGATGCCGCGATCGTCGAAGTGGCCGTTGCCTGCGGCTTCGTCTCCGCCTCGCACTTCTCAAAATGCTATCGCGAGCTCTACGGCCGCTCCCCGCAACAGGAGCGCCAGGGCAGAGAGAAGCTGCTGGTGTGAGCAGCATCCCCATCATGGCTGTCATCCCGGAAGGCGAGGTTGTGAGCCTATCCGGCACCCATGAACTCGGGCAGAGGCGAGTGGCTGCGGGATCTTAGCGAGTTCCTCTCCATCTGACGGTGTTCATGGGTCCCGGATAGGATCGCGTTCCGCGACGCTTCCGGGATGACAAACGTTAGATGCCTGCGCTCGCGCCAGCCGCGGTCGTGCCCCCGCCCTTCAGGCCGCGACGAGCTTCTTCTCCGACGCGAAGGGGCTCAGGCCGAGCCATTGCTGCATCGACGTCTTCAGTTGCGCGTTGCCGTCTAGCTTCAGCCGGCCTGCCGCGACCTCCGACCTGACGGAGGTCAGGCCCATCCAGATCGCGGTCATGGTCCTGAGATCGGTTTCGACATGCAGGTCGACTTCGAAGCCCGGATCGACCGAGCAGAGGTCGGTCTCGCGGCCCTCCACGACCAGCCACCAGTTTCGTCGTGCTGGCGGCAATTCTGGATACACGATCTGTATCACCGCGCGGCGCGGTGGCATCGGGGTCGGATCGAGGTTGCGCCGCATGTCCCACATGAGCAGCGACGGGTCGAGATTCTTCAGGCTGGTCCGCGCTTCGATCCAGCGCTGTCCCCAGAACCCGAGCGCCATGACGACCGCTTTCAGCTCGTTTCCGGCGGGCGTCAGTCTGTAGTGCCGCGCGCCGTCGTCGCCGCGCAGGCGCTCGATGACGCCGCACTCCTCCAGCTCCTTCAGGCGCTTCGAAAGCAGCGTCGGAGACATGCGCGGGACGCCCTTCCTGAGATCATTGAAGCGCGTGCTGCCGGCGATGAGCTCGCGCAGGATCAGCGGCGTCCAGCGCGTGCAGATGATCTCCGTCGCCATCGCCACCGGACAGAATTGACCATAGCTCCCAAGCTCTTGCATCCGGTCCTCCTTCGCGAAAAACCGCCCATAGGAAAGCCCGACTGAGGGGACGAGCCAAGTCCAGATACTGGACTAGTTTAGGCCGATCCGCAGGTCTTGACTACGCGCATGAATTGAGAGGCGGGCTTAGCACCACTCACCGGGAGGTCCCCATCATGACAGAACTCAGCATTACGACGCTTGGCGCAACCAAGGTCGTTGTCCCGCCGGACGATCTGGCAGCGTTCAGAAGCGGCCTGCGCGGGGTCGCCTGCTTGCCGCAGGAGTCGGGCTACGACGAGGCCCGCATCATCTGGAACGCCATGATCGACCGGAAGCCGGCGCTCGCCGTCCGCTGCCAAGATGCAACCGACGTGATGCGCGCCGTCGCGCTCGCCCGCAGGCACCGTCTCTTGGTGACGGTGCGCGGCGGCGGGCACAACATCGCCGGCAGCGCCGTCTCCGATGGCAGCATGCTGATCGACCTGTCCCTGATGAAGTCGGTCAAGGTCGACCCCGCCGCGAAGCGCGCCAATGTCGGGCCCGGGCGCCACGCTCGCCGATGTCGATCGCGAAACGCAGGCGTTCGGGCTTGCCGTTCCGACCGGCATCAATTCCACGACCGGTATTGCCGGCCTGACCCTCGGCGGCGGCTTCGGCTGGATCACGCGCAAGTTCGGCATGACCATCGACAATCTCGTCTCCGCCGACGTGGTCACGGCCGACGGTAAGCTGCTCCGCGCGAGCGAAACGGAGAACCCGGATCTCTTCTGGGCGATCCGCGGCGGCGGCGGCAATTTCGGCATCGTCACGAATTTCGAGTTCAAGCTCCACGCGGTCGGCCCGCAGGTGCTTTCGGGCCTCGTCATTCACCCGTTCGCCGACGCCAAGAAGATCCTGACGCAGTACCAGCCGATCCTGAACAACGCGTCGGACGACCTCACTTGTTGGGCCGTCATGCGCCAGGCGCCGCCGCTGCCCTTCATTCCCCCCGAATGGCACGGCAAGGAGGTGCTGATCCTGGCAATGTGCTGGGCAAGCGACATGGCCGAGGGCGAGAAGGCGATGGCCGAGCTGCGCGGGCTCGGGAAGCCTATCGTCGATGTCGTCTCCCCGCATCCGTTCGCCGGCTGGCAGGCGGCCTTCGATCCGCTCCTGACGCCGGGCGCCAGAAACTACTGGAAGACGCACGATTTCGAGCGTCTCGGCGAGGAAGCTATCGACATGCTGCTCGACGCCGTGAAGACGCTTCCCGGTCCCGAATGCGAGATCTTCATCGCGCATGTCGGCGGGGCGATGGCCCGCGTTCCCGCGGACGCCACCGCCTATCCGCAGCGCAAGGCGCATTTCATCATGAACGTCCACACGCGCTGGCGGGAGGCTTCCCAGGATGCCGCCTGCATCGGATGGGCGCGCAAGCTCTTCCAGGCCGCCGCCAAATATGCGCTTGGCAGCGCCTACGTGAACTTCATGCCGGATGACGAGAGCGACCGGATCGAGAAGGTCTACGGTCCGAACTTCAAGCGGCTCGGTGAGATCAAGCGGAAATACGACCCGGACAACCTCTTCCGCTCAAATCAGAACATCAAACCGGCTTGAGGTTTGGCGGGACGCCCGCGGCACACAACAACCGTCGTCATTGTCAAGCCCGGCAAAGACGACGGTGAAGTGTTGCCGCTACGCCGCGATCAGGCCTTCTCGCGCGCAGTCTTCAGCGCGTTCGCCCACCACACGAACTGGTCGAGCATGTCCTTCGCGCCCTGCACCAGGGTGTCGAACTGGTCGAGAGTTTTCTCGCCCTTGATGACGTCGAGATAGACCGGGATCTGGATATGCACCGCGGCGCGGATCGGCGCCATCTGCAGCTCGATCGCGTGCAGCCGCAGCTGCTCGATCGCGCGCGCGCCGCCGACGCCGCCATAGCCCACGAAGGCGATCGGCTTGCGGTTCCATTCCTTGTAGCCGTAGTCGAGCGCGTTCTTCAGGACCGCGGTCGGCCCGCGATTGTATTCCGCCGCCGTGGCGATATAGCCGTCGAGCGAATCGATCTTCTTCTGCCAGCGCTGCGCCACCTCGTTCTTCGAGGGTCCATAGGCCGGGGACATCGCCTCGTCGAAGAACGGCATCGGATAGTCCCTGAGATCGAGCAGTTCCACCTCAAGGTCGCCGCGCGCTTCCGCCAGCGCCTTGATCCACTTCGCAGGATGATCCGCAAAGCGGCCCGGCCGCGTGCTCCCGACGATCACTCCGATTTTCGGCTTTGCCATTATCCGGCCTTTCCACTGGTATCCGAAAGAGAGCAGCGATATATGAGTAACTGGAAAACCCCCGCAAGGAGGCACTTTTTTGAAACCTAAGCACCCGGAACTCACCCCGGAATGCCGGCCGGTGAGCGAGCTTCTCTCCCGAATCGGTGACAAATGGAGCGTGCTCGTCGTCTCGCTGCTCGGTGGCGGACCGCTGCGTTTCAGCGAGCTCAAGCGCAGGATCGCCGGCATCTCGCAGAAGATGCTGACGTCGACGCTCCGGAACCTGGAGCGCGACGGCTTCGTAACGCGCACCGTGTTCCCGACCATACCGCCGCGCGTGGACTACGAGCTGACGGAACTTGGTCGCGACCTCCTGGAGCCGGTCGGGGCGCTCGCGACCTGGGCCAGGCTGAACCAGTCGCGCGTCGATGCGGCGCGGGAGACATTCGACAAGCGGGCGAAGGGGACGCCGGCCCGCACCGCGGTACCGCTGAATGCGCTGTGACGGAGAGCGTGGGCGCGTGCTGGTCGTCGCCGCCGCGCCATGACGCGTCAGATGGTATAGGCTCGCAACTGCGGTGACAGTCGTCCGCTCGTTTGGCAGGCAAGCAGGCGCGCAATGATCGTCCCTCGTTGGTTCCTCGGACTCGTCGCCGGCGCAATCGTCCTGGTGATGCTGATTTCTGGCAGGCCGTTTCTCATTCCGGTCGCCGTCGCGCTGGTATTGTTCAATCTGCTCACCGCGCTCATTCACCACATCGCCAGGATGCGCGTCTTCGGCTGGTCGGTGCCGCGGCCGGTCGCCGTCGCGATCGGGCTCATCATCGTCGTCACCCTGCCGTACCTCGTCGTCTCGGTGCTTTCGTCGCAGGTCGAGGCGGTCGTCGCGGCGAGCCCGCGCTATGTCGCCCGCATCGAGTCGCTGATTGCGGCAACCGCCGACCTTGTCGGCCGCGACCTTGCCGACGACCTTCGCACGGCGTTGGCGGAGATCAACGTCGCCACCCGGGTCACGGGCCTCCTCGGTTCTGCCGGCTCGACCGTGACCAGCATCGCGCTGATCGCCCTTTACGTGGGTTTCATGTTCGTGGAGCGCACGGCCTTTCAGGCCAAGTTCGCGAGTTCTCTTCCCCGACCCGGCGCAGGCGGCAAAGGTGCGGGTCGTGCTGGGCGCCATCTCCGCCAGCATCCAACGCTATTTCGTGATCAAGCTATTTGTCAGCGCGCTGACCGCCGGCGCTGCCTATGCGGTCATGAAGTTCGTCGGGCTCGATTTCGCCGAGACATGGGCCATCCTCGCAATGCTCCTGAACTTCATCCCGAACGTCGGCTCGGCGGTCGCCACCATCCTGCCGGCCGTCGTCGCACTGGTGCAGTTCGACACGCTCGGGCCGTTCCTCATTATCGTCCTCGGCATCAGCGCAATCCAGATCATCGTCGGCAACTTCATCGAGCCGCAGCTCATGGGCCGTTCGCTTAATTTGAGCCCTCTCGTCATCATCCTTTCGTTGACCTTCTGGGCGTTCGTCTGGGGCATTGTCGGCATGCTCCTGTCGGTGCCCATCATGGTGATGGTGCTTATCGTGTGCTCACATGTTCCCGCTTGGCGGCCCGTCGCCATTCTCCTGTCGGGCGACGGACGCATTCCCGACGAGAAGGCCGCATAAGGCGCTGCATGGGAGCGTGAGCCGCCAGAAGATGACACAGGAGTTCGCCAGCGTAGGGAGCTTTCGAATGCACGAAGGTCTTCGTAGTTGCGCGCGTATGTTCGGCGCAGCGCGCGCGTTGTTGCCGGGATTGGCCCTCTTCTCCCTGCTCACCGTCGGCGTGGCGCAGGCGGACCAATTCATTCCGGGCGCCAAGGGCTGGCAGACCTACATCAACGATCGCTTCGGCATGCGCTTCGACTATCCGGCCGACCTCTTCAAGCCGGACGAGCCGCCGCAGAACGGCGGCGGCCAAGCCTTCACGGCGAAGGACGCCACGCTTGAGATATGGGCCTCGCACAACATCGACGGCGACACGCCCGCCTCGTTCCGCAAGCAGATGATGACCACGGAGGGCTATGAGAAAGTCACCTACAGCCCCTCCGGCGACACCTGGCTTGTCGTCTCCGGCTATCGCGACGACGATATTTTCTACGAGAAATACTTCTTCAAAGACGGTGTGATCTCCGCCTTCGGCATCGACTTCCCGAAGGACAGGAAGCCGTTCTATTCGCCGATCGTCGAGCGCATCGAGAACAGCTTCAAGGCCGGGCATTCCGACTGACTGCGCAGCAGGCGCGATGACTGGGACACAACTCTTCAGGCCAGATCTGTCTGAATCCAGCGTGGCGAATGGTGAATATCAATGGTCTGCAGCCGGCCCGGCCCCAGATTCTCGAAGCGGTGCGGCACGGCTTTCGGCCCGAGCACTACCTCTCCGGCCTCCGCGTCGATCACGGCGTCGCCGACGAAAAACCGCGCCCGGCCCTGAATGACGACGAACGTCTCATCATAGGGATGGACGTGCAGGCGTGGACCTTCTCCAGGAGTGTCGTTGCCATACGCCAACACCGTCACCGGTCCGTCGAACGTCTCGCCATTGACGAAGCCGCGCCATGCGCCCGGCAGTGCGGTATCATAGAGCCGAGCCTTTGCCGGAAGGCGTCCGTCGGGCCGGAGGGAAGCGGGATCGAAATCGTGGCGAGTCACGGGCCTCTCTCCCGGTTCGTGTCCATCGCGGTCGTGTAGCACGACGCCGTCGACCCGATGAAGCGTCTGCGGCCGCATCGGGGCTTCGCGCTACCCGGCCCTGAGCCTGACGTTCTCCGGGTCGTATGGGCTCTCGGGGATCACCGTCGCCTTGTGGCGCTTTCCGAGAATTTGGATGTCGAGTTGCGTCCCGTCCGCTCCGTGCTCAGGCTTCACCATGGCGAGCGCCAGCGGCTTGCCGACCCGCCAGCCGTAGCCGCCGGATGTAGCGCGGCCGACCAGCGCATCGCCCTTCCAGATCGGCTCGTTGCCGCGCGGATCGGCGTCCGTCACGCCGTCCACTTCCATCGTGACGTATTTCCACTTGTCCCCGACGGCATGCGCCTTGACCAGCGCATCGCGACCGAGGAACTCGCCTTTGTTCGGATGCACGAAGCGATCGAGGCCAGATTCATAGGCCGTGTATTCGATCGAAAGCTCACGCGGGATCAGCCGGTAGGATTTCTCGACCGCCATCGACAGCATGGCGCGGATGCCGAACGGCTTGATGCCGAAGTCGTGGCCCGCTTCCATGATGCGCGTCGAAGATGACGTTCTGCATCTCGATCGGATGATGCAGCTCCCACCCAAGCTCGCCGACGAAGTTGACGCGCAGCGCATGCGCCTCGGCCGGGCCAATATTGATCTGTCGGCCGGAAAGCCATGGGAACGCCGCGTTCGACAAATCCGCGCCGCTCGCCCTGGCAAGCACGTCGCGCGATTTCGGACCGGCGAGCACCAGCACGCCCCATTCCTTCGTCACGGGATACATGCTGACGCTACCGTCTTCCGGCAGCAGTTTCGTCAGCACGTCATGGTCGTGGCGCTCAAGCGCGCCGGCGGAAACCAAGTAGTACCCGCCCTCACGCACCTTGTAGACGGTGAACTCGGAACGCACGCCTCCGTGCTTGGTCAGCAGATGACAGAGGTTCACGCGGCCAATCTTCTTCGGAATGCGGTTGGCAAGGATGGAGTTGAGCCACGCCTCCGCGCCCGGCCCGCTCACCCAGCACTTGGCGAAGGCCGACATATCCAGAAGTCCAACGTGCTCTGCCACATGTCGGCATTCGTTGCCGACATGCTCAAAATAGTTGGAGCGGCGGAAGGACCAGCGCTCGCGCACCTTTCCGGTCCAATCGGCCGGCGCGTGGTTGTGGCTGGTCAGCGTGTCGTCGACGTCGAGCTCGTGCGCGGGCACCGCGTAGCCCTGCGGCGCGAACCAGTTGGGGCGTTCCCAGCCGTAGATCGAGCCGAAGATCGCGCCGAGCCCCTTCATGCGGTCGTAGCATGGCGCCGTCTTCAAAGGCCGCGCGGCAACGCGCTCTTCGTCTGGATAGTGCATGGTGAAGACGTTGGCGTAGGCCTCTTCGTTCTTCTCCTTGAGATAGCCCTTGGTGGCATAGGGACCGAAGCGGCGCGGATCGACACCCATCATGTCGATCGAGGGCTCGCCTTCGACGATCCACTCGGCGAGCTGCCAGCCGGCGCCGCCCGCCGCCGTCACGCCGAAGGAATGCCCCTCGTTCAGCCAGAAATTCTTCAAGCCCCAGGCTGGGCCGACGATGGGCGAGCCATCCGGCGTATAGGGGATTGCGCCGTTATAGACCTTCTTGATGCCGACCTCGCCGAAGGCCGGCACGCGCGCGATCGCCGTCTCGATATGCGGCATCAGCCGCTCGAGGTCCTCCTGGAAAAGCTCGTATTCGGCATCCTCCGAGGGGCCGTCGACATAGCAGACCGGCGCGCCCTTCTCGTAAGGCCCGAGCAGTAGTCCGCCCGCCTCCTCGCGCATGTACCAGGAGGAATTGCTCTCACGCAGAACGCCCATTTCGGGCAGGCCCTTTGCGTGGCGCTCCTGGATCGCCGGGTGCGGCTCGGTAACGATGAACTGGTGCTCGACCGGGATCACCGGAACATCGAGCCCGACCATCACGCCGGTCCTGCGTGCAAAATTGCCACTCGCGGAGACGACGTGCTCGCAGGTGATGTCGCCCTTGTCGGTCTTCACCAGCCATTCGCCCGATCGCATCTGCTCGATCGCGATGACCCGGGTGTTGCGGTTGATCTCCGCTCCGCGAGCACGCGCGCCTTTCGCCATCGCCTGCGTGACGTCGGCCGGCTGGATGTAGCCATCGTCGGGATGCTGGATCGCCCCTATGATGCCGTCCGTCTCGCAGAGCGGCCAGATCTCTTTCACCTGCTCCGGCGTCAGCACCTTGACGTTGATGCCGATCGTCTCCGCCACGCCGGCGTAGTACATGTATTCGTCCCAGCGGTCCTTGGTGCGCGCCAGGCGGATGTTGGAGCAGACCGAGAAGCCGACGCTCTGCCCGGTCTCGGCCTCGAGCGTCTTGTAGAAAGCGACCGAGTATTTGTGGATCTGGCCGACCGAGTAGCTCATGTTGAAGAGCGGCAGGAGGCCCGCGGCGTGCCAGGTCGAGCCGGAGGTCAGCTCCTTGCGCTCCACGAGAGCCGAATCCGTCCAGCCCTTCCTGGCGAGGTGATAGAGGGTCGAAACGCCGACGACGCCACCCCCGATCACAACCGCGCGCGCGTGCGTTCTCATTGCCGTCTCCCCGTCATTCCCGTGCTGCTTCCTGTTTTATCGGGCGAACCGCCCGCCGGCGCGCGCCAAAGGCGACGCCGGATTGCCCAAGTGAGGCATGGGGAGCCTTCCTCCGCGTGGCGCGTTTCCGCCCGGCCACCATGTCCGATACCACCGTCACCGAGAAGCGCGATCTTCGCACCGGCCAGCCCGTCTGGCTCGCCGGACGCGTCAACCGCGTCGCCTGCAGGAAACGCCTCACGCGGCGGCGTTTCGACGTGGTTATCGTCGGCGCGGGCATTTCGGGGGCGATGCTCGCCTATCGCCTGCGGCGGAAGGGCGAACGCGTGCTGGTCGTCGACCGCCGCCCGCCGCTTCACGGAAGCACCGCGGCGAGCACAGCCCTGCTCCAGTTCGAGATCGACACCCCGCTTTTCTCGCTCTCCGAGCAGATCGGCCGCGACAAGGCGGAGCGCGCGTGGCGGCGCTCGCTCGACGCGGTCCAGAGGCTCCGCCGGCTGGTCCGGCGCGAGCGCATTCCCTGCGGCTGGAGGGATGCGAACACGCTCTATCTCGCCGGCGACGAGTATGGCTATCGCGCGCTCCAGGCCGAGGCGGAGGCGCGCGAGGCGGCGGGCATCCCGGGCGAATATCTCAAAGGCAGCGAGCTTCGCGAGCGCTTCGGGATCGAGCGCACCGGCGCGATCCTGAGCAGCGGCTCGGCGCAGGCGAACCCGATGCAGCTTGCCGGCGCCCTGCTTCGCCTTGCGGCGAAGGCCGGCGTCGGCATCTGCTCGCCCCTCGCGATCAAGGCCATCGCTGCCGACAGCTCCGGCGTCATCCTCACCACGGACGACGACGAGGAGATCGAGGCGCAGCGCGTCGTCTTCTGCACCGGCTACGAGATCCTGAACGCCGTGCCGGATCAGGGTCACGCGATCAAGTCGACCTGGGCGCTCGCCTCCACGCCGGACGTGCGCGCGCCGGAGTGGCTCTCCAACCATCTCATCTGGGAGGGTTCCGACCCCTACCTCTATCTGCGCCGCACGCATGACGGCCGCATCGTCGCCGGTGGCGAGGACGAATCCTATTCCAAGCTCCATGCCGACGCCGCGCTCTTACGCAAAAAGACGGACGCAATCGCCGCGAAGGTGCGCTCCCTCATCCCGGGTCTCCGCTTTCGCATCGAGCACCGCTGGGCCGGCGCCTTCGGCGAGAGCGACACCGGCCTCCCCTTCATCGACGCGGTACCCGGCCATCCGAACTGCTTCGCAGTGATGGGCTTCGGCGGTAACGGCATCACCTATTCGATGATCGCGGCGGAGGTGGTCTCACGGCTGATCGCCGGCCGCGACGACCCGGACGCCGATCTCTATTGCTTTCAGGCGACTTGTCGTCCTTCCGGGAGCTGAATAGGTTCGCCGCGGAGCCGGGCGGACGCGATCCTGCGCCGATCCACATTTCGAAGCAGGCAGAGACAACAACGCCGATGGCGGAGAGAAACGGTTTTGTCACAGGCGGCACCTGGTGCGTCGACCGCAACAAGCTCGTCACACGCTGGCCGGCTGAGGACGGCATCGCCGAGATTCTGTCGATCGAAACCGGGAACGGCGGCTCCGCCTCCAATCTGGCCATCGACATCAAGCGGCTCGACCCTGAGGTTTTCGTCGAGACGATGGGGGTTGTCGGCGAGGACGACGACGGTCGCTTCCTCATCGCCCAGGCCGAGGCCTACGGGATCGAGCACCGACAGCTCGTCACCACCGATCGCGAACCGACGCAATTCACCGACGCTTTCGCCTCTCAGGAGACGGGACGGCGAATACATATCTTCTATCCGGGCACGGCGGCCGTTCTGACGCCCGACCATTTCGACTTCGCGCCGACGCGGGGCCGAATCTTCCATCTCGGCATGCCCGGCATCCATCGGATCATGGACAGCCCCTGGGCCGATGCGCCGAGCGGATGGGTGGCCGTCCTGCGCGAAGCGAAGAGGCATGGCCTTCAGACAAATCTCGAGCTTCCGAGCCTCGATCCTGCCGTGCTGGCGCGCGTGACGCGTCCCTGCCTCCCCTGCCTCGACACTCTGATCGTCAACGACCACGAGATCGGGGCAATCGCAGGGGAGCGCACGACCATCGACAGCGGCACCGACGTCGATGCCTGCGTGCGAGCCGCGCAGGCGGTCCTGGACCGGGGATCGATGTCGCTGGTCGCCGTCCACTTTCCTCGCGGCGGGGTCGTGGTCTCGCGCGACGGCGGCGTCCTGCGCCAGCCTTCAGTCGCCGTCCCGCCCTCGGAGGTCGCCGCCGCCAACGGCGCAGGCGACGCCTTCGCCGCCGGCATGCTTTACGGACTTCACAGGGGCCTCAGCCCGGCCGACGCGCTTGCGCAGGCGCATGCCGTCGCAGCGGCTTCGCTCAGAGCCATGTCGACGGTCGCCGGCGTGGAACCGTGGCGCGACTGCATGGCGCTCGTGGAGCGGTGGGGCTGGCGCGACGCCATCTAGGGCAAACTGGAAGAAGATCGCTGATGGCTCCCGTCAAGGTGGACCCCAAGAACATCCGAGAGTTCAAAGACGCCCAGACCTTCTACACATGGCTCGGCAAAAATCACCGCAACCAGGATGAGGTCTGGATCAAGATCCACAAAGTGGCTTCCGGGCTCAAATCCATTACCCCCAAGGAAGCTATCGATGTGGCACTTTGTTGGGGCTGGATAGACGCCGTTCGCAAAGCCTTCGACGACCGGAGCTTCCTCCAACGCTACACGCCGCGCGGGCCGAAAAGCATCTGGAGCGCAATCAACGTGGATAACATCGCCCGGCTGATCAAGGAAGGCCGCATGACGGAACACGGACTGAGGCACGTCGAGGCCGCAAAGGCCGACGGGCGCTGGGCACGCGCCTACAATGGCAGCAGAAGCATGAAGATCCCCGCCGATCTGCAAGCAGCCATAGACGCTGAGCCAAAGGCCAAGGCGATGCTGGACAAACTCAGCGCTCAAAACCGTTTCGCGCTCGCCTTCCGGACGAACAACATGAAGACTACGGCCGGGCGGAAGAGGAAGATCGAGGCGTTCGTCGACATGCTCAAACGCGGCGAGACTATCCACCCGCAGACAGTGAAGTGAACCTCGTGCCTGCTTTCGTTGCCGGTGAAGCCGAATTCCGTTTTTATGGCGTAGAGTCGTGGCGCCGCTGCATAGCGCTCGTTGAGCGATAGGGCTGGCGCGACGCCATCCAGGGCGTGGGCTCATAAGCGCGACGATGGCCGGATGGATGCGCGCTTGATGAAGGCCAGATGTCGTTGAGATGTGCCGGTCGTCGCGGGGAACGCCGCGCGGCAAGCGGACATGGACGCGACGCCCAGGCAGTTCCCTTTTTTTACCGAAGCTGCCCTTGGCATTAAGGCTCTGAGACCGCACGGGCTGGAAAGTGGACATCTCGATGTATGTCCAACCGACCGTCACCCACCGTAAATTGCCTTTATCTCAGCTGCCATCAGCTTCTGAAGCTGCCACAGATTGCGATCGCGGATGCCGTGTTCCTCAAGCTTGCTGATAGTATTGAACGCATACTGCGCTGCCGACCCCCAATGCCCGGCGGCACGCGAAAGCACGTTAGCGACCTCAGGCAGCGGAAGCCTCCCGGCGTATGCGTTCCCCTTGGGAAGAGCGACGAAGGCCAGCGCTTTCAGCCGCCCTTCGACGGTCGAGACATCGATCCACCGCGGAACGTTGGTAGGAGGATTCGCATCGATCTCGCGTTTGAGCAGTTGGACGATCTGCCCATGATTGTCCCCCGCAGGGAGGCGGAACGCGATCCCAACGCAGGTTCCGCCGCGATCAAGTGCCAGCATCAGAGCCGGCAGTTCGCGGGTGCCCCGCCATCTTGTCAAACGGAGGCAGAATGAGCGATGCCAGCCTCGCGCTACAGCGCGCCTTTGCTCATCGATCCGGAACTCCGGGTTCCAGATTAGCGATCCATAGGCGAAAACCCAAAGGTGCTCCGGATCGTATTCCGCCAATACAGCCTCAGCCATTTGTGCAAAGTCAGCGTCGGTGTGTTCGGCAGTGCCCGGTTCGGGGCCGGGGTCTGGTTCCGTTCGTTCGACCTGGGCGACAAGTTCGGCAGTCAAGTCCATGTCATTCCTCACAGGCGCCGAAAAAAATCGTTTTGAGTGGGGTAAAAACAAGCTTTGCTGTCAAGGTCCGCAAAAGAGTCGCCATAAGCCGTCTGGATAGCAGCCGGTCAATGACCCCTCTTGGCGCACTCCGGAACTGGCTCCCGCCCTGTTGGATTTCCGGAGTTCAGCCCAAAGCGGACCTCCCTCAGCCGTCGGCGTTGTGTTCATGAGTTCGCGGCCTGGCTGACGCGCGGCGGGCCGCTCACGTCTTCATCAGCACCCCTGCCCGGCTGCCGCCGGAGATCAGCGCCGTCACGTCGATCAGCGCGGTCGCGATGCCAAGGCCGCCGGAACAGGCCAGATATTGCGGCGTCCACACCGGATCGAACTTCTGCTTGAAGGCCTTCAGCCCCTCGAAGCCATAGAAATCCTCCGCGTGGCGATAGAGCAGCGTGCCGACGCGGCTCCAGTTGGATGCGAGCGGATGGTCGGCGAGGCCCGCAAGCGGCGCGGCGCCGAGATTGAACCAGCGATAGCCCTCCGCCTTCCCATAGAGCAGCAGGCGCGCGAAGAGCGCGTCCATCAGGAAGTTCGCGCGGTGCGGAAGGTAGCGCATCAGGTCGACGGACATCTCGTTCTTCGCCGCGCTTCGCCAGACATTTGCGAAGGCGATGATCTCGTCGCCTTCGCGAAGCACGGCGCAGTCGAATTCCGCCATGTAATCGTCTGTAAAATGGCCGAGCGAGAATGCCTTCTCGTGGCCGGATTTCATTCCGAGCCATGCGTCGGAGACGCGGCGAAGCGCTTCGATGTGCCGGGGGACCTCCGCCCTCGGGATCACCGAGAAGCTCATCCCATCGCGCTCCAGACGCTTGTCGGCGCGGCGGAAGTCTCCGCGCTTCGATCCTTCGAGGGTGAAGCTTGCAAGCTCGACGCGCGCGATCTCGCCGATCTTCAGGATCGAGAGCCCCATGTCGATATAGTCAGGCAGGTAGTCGTGACCGATCGCATAATAGACTGCGTTTGCCCCGGCGCGGTCCGCTAGCTCGCGGAACGCCCAGATCAGATCGGTCCCCGTGGCCTCGGCGCCGACGGGATCGCCCATCGTGATCAAGCTTCGCCCGGTGCGGCCATACATGAGGAAGGCCGAACGGTCGCCGCTTATCAGGAACTTCTTGTCGCCGAGCAGCGCGATGTTGGTCTGCGCCTCCGGCGAAGCGGCGGCGAGCGCGCGAATTTCGTCGGTCACCGGGTCCGGCACGAACTTCGTATCGAGGGCGCGTCGCATGAAAAGGTCGACCGCCGCCCAGATGAGGATCACCGCGACGACGACCATCGCCCGCAGGAAGCGCGGGGCATTGCCGTGCCAGGCGAACTGCCACCAAAGCTCCTGTGAGAATTCGACGTGACGGTAGGAGAAGAAGCCGAGCCAGCCGGCGGCGATCGATGCCGATATCGCCATTGCGAGCCAGCCGGGCGAAACGCGCAGCGCGCGCACCGGGCCGCCGCGATAGAAGGCGCCGCGGAAGACGTAAAGCACGAGCGCCGTCGCAAGAAGGAGCATCGCCTCATCCCAGTCGAGGCCCTTCAGGAGCGACGCGGCTGCGCCGACGAGAAGCAGGATTTCGGTCAGGAGCCATGCCGCGCTCAACCGGCGCAGGAGCCCGCGCGCCACGAGGAGGAGCGCCACGCCGATTACGCTGCCAATGAGATGCGAGCCTTCGACGACGACAAGCGGCAGCCATGCCTGCATGCTCCGCAGCCGCTCGACCTCCGGCGGCAGCGCCACCGAAAAGAGGAGAAGCACGCCGGCGAGAAAGGCGATCAGCGCCGCGGCCATCGGCACGAGCGGGCGCAGGAGCCGCGCCGTCTGTCCGGCGGCCACGGAGATGCGGCGCTTGTTGCGAAGCCCCTCCCAGATCGCCAGCCCGGTCGCAGAAATGACGAAGGGTCCGACGTAGTAGACGAGGCGGTAGAGGATCAGACCGGCGATGACGCCGGCGCTCATCGTCTGTCCGAGCGCGGCGATGATCGCCGCCTCGAACACGCCGAAGCCGCCCGGCGCGTGGCTCGCGAGACCGAGCAGGATGGCGCCGGAGTAAAGCACGATGAAATACGGGAAGGCCGGCACCACGTCGGGCGGCAGCAGCACGTAGAGGACGCCGGCGGACGCCGCGAGGTCGATCGAGCCGGCGACGATCTGGCCGACCGCGATCTCGCGGCGCGGCAGCGGCAGCGACCATCTCCCCACCCGGAGCGTGCGCGGGGTTCGACCGAGCCATACGACCACCGCCGCGAGCGCCGCAGCCACGATCCAGCCGAGCAGCGCATCGACCCGGATACCGAGAGCGTGCAGCGCCGTGACGCCGCTCGGATCGAAGATCAGCGCCGCCGCCAGAATAGCGACGAAGCCGAACCAGAACGTGACCGAGGAATTCGCGTAGATGCGAAGGATGTCGGCCGCGTCGAGCCCGACCACCGAATAGATGCGGTAGCGCATGACGCCGGCAGTCACCGCGCCGAAGCCGAGAAGATTGGAGACCGCGTGCGAAGCGGCGCCGGCGATCGCCGCCTTGCCGCTCGAAATCTGCCCCGGCGCGACCGACTGCACCGCCAGCACGTCGAAGCTTGAGAGCGCGGCAAAGCTCACCGCGGTCAGGAGCAGCGCCAGCCAGATGCGCTCCGGCCGGACCGCATCGAGCGCCGAGCGAACTTCCGCCGGGCCGACATCCTGAAGCACCGCGCGGACCGCGATTACCGCCAGAATCGCAAAAAGCACGCTGAAAAAAGGCACGAGCAGGGGCCGGAGCCTGCCAAATCGCCCGATCGAAGACCCCACGGCCTCGCGCCGGCTCAATTGCTCCTCCTACGCCCCGAATCCGCGTCGGCTTATTCTAGACCGACGCGCGGTGCCTGGCAGTCAACCCAGGCAGGGCTTTGCAATGCCGCTTTCAGCCGGCGAGACCGGCGGCGATGTCCGCTCTGCCCGCCTTCCGCGCCGCCGCTGTGACAGTGTTCGCCATCAGCAGCGCGATGGTCATCGGACCGACGCCGCCCGGAACGGGCGTGATGGAGCCCGCGACACGCGACGCAGCGGCGAAATCCACGTCGCCGACGAGCTTGGTCTTCCCCTCGCCCTTCTCCGGCGCCGGTACGCGGTTGATGCCGACGTCGATGACGCAGGCGCCGGGTTTCACCCAATCGCCCTTCACCATCTCCGCCCGGCCGACCGCCGCGACCAGGATATCGCCGCGCCGGCAGACGGCGGCAAGATCGCGCGTGCGGCTGTGGCAGATCGTGACGGTGCAGTTCTCGTTAAGGAGGAGCTGCGCCACCGGCTTGCCGACGATGTTGGAGCGCCCGACCACCACGGCTTCGAGCCCGGAAAGATTGTCGCCCAGCGCCTGCTTGGCGAGAATCACGCTTCCCGCCGGCGTGCAGGGCACGAGCGCCTGATCGAGCGCGCCAGAGCCGAGCCGGCCCACGTTGATCGGATGAAAGCCATCGACGTCCTTGTCGGGGTCGATGGCGAGAAGCACCTTCGTCGCGTCGACATGCTTCGGCAGAGGAAGCTGCACCAGGATGCCGTGGATCGCGGGGTCGGCGTTGAGCTTGGCGACCAGCGCGAGAAGGTCCGCTTCTGAGGTCTCGACCGGCAGCGTGTGCTGCTCGGAATGGAAGCCGCATTCCGCCGCGGTGCGGCTCTTGTTCCTGACATAGACGGCGCTCGCCGGGTCCTCGCCGACCAGCACCACCGCAAGCCCGGGATTGACGCCCGCCTCGGAAAGAAGGCACTCCCGCGCCGCCTTCACCTTCTCCACGACCGTGGCGGCGACGCTCTTTCCGTCGATAATCCGGGCTTCCTTCGCCGCACTGTCCATCCGAGATCCCTTTCGTTGGCCGCCTTCTAGCAGGGGCATAGGGAAAGGCGCGTCCGATTGCGACGCGGCGGCATGCCCCAGTTCGCGCTTTCTTAAGCGAACTCGGGTAGTCCGCAATCCCGTGTCCGCCTCTTCAGAATCGGCGCCCGCCACAGCGCCCGCCTCAGGCCGCCTCGGCGGCGTCGCCCCGGTCCTCGTCGCCTGGCTGATGACGCTCGCGATCATCGCGACCACCGTCGTGCCAATCCTCTTGGAGACCGTCCGCGACGGAACGCTCTTCGACAACGACGACGCGACGCGCCTCGTCGAGATGCGCGATTGGATGCAGGGCCAAAGCTGGTTCGACCTGACGGAGCACCGCATCGATCCTCCGAAGGGCATGCTCTCTCACTGGTCACGGCTGATCGAGCTGCCAATGGCAATCGAGATCCGCGCGCTTTCCACCGTCACCGACCGGGACCTTGCCGAGCGGATCGTCGTCGCCGTCTGGCCATGCGTGCTTCTCGCGGCGCTCGTTCTCACGATCCTTTGCCTTGCGGGCCGTGTCTTCCCCCCGCCGGTACTCCTCGTCGGGGCAGCCATCGTGGCGCTGAATCCCATCCTCCAGTTCCAGCTTCTTCCCGGGCGCATCGACCATCACGGGATGCAGATGCTGCTGACGCTGCTCATGGCCTTCGCCACGATCCGCGCCATCGTCGACAAGCGGCCCGGCGCCGCAGTGGCGGCCGGCGCGCTTGGCGGCGTGTCGCTGGCGATCGGGCTTGAGACAGCGCCGCTCGTCGTCGTTGCGGCGGCGCTCTTCGGAGCCGCCTGGATTCTTGAGGGCGAGCGCTCGCGCCGAGTTGTCGCGATCTTCGGCGCGGCGTTTGCTCTCTCCACGCTTCTCCTCTTCGCCGCCACCGTTCCGCCGTCGCGCTGGCTCATCGCTCAGTCCGACGAAATCTCGCCGCCGTGGCTTTGGGTGGCGGTCGGCGGAGGCGGCGCGCTCGTCGCGCTCGCGTGCGTACGTTCGCAAAGCCGCAGTCCGTCGCGCGCTCTTCGCTTTCGCGGCGGCAGCCGTAGTCGCAGGACTCTTCGTCAGCGTGTGGCCGCTACGTCCTCGGCGGTCCCTACACCCACGTCGATCCGCTGGCCCGCTCGCTTTGGCTTGACGGCGTCGGCGAAGCGAAGCCTCTCCCCCTTCTCGTCGCGCAGGAGCCGGCAAACTTCCTCTATTTCCTCGCCTTCCCGGCATCGGCTGGTTGGGCCTCGGCGTTGCCGCGCTTCGCGACCCGCGCAGGCGGCCGGACTTCCTCGTCCTCTTCACCTTCGCGACGATGGCGCTTCTGTTGGCGCTCGCGCAGATGCGCGGCGCGTCCTTCGCGTCGCTTTTCGCGCTCTTCGGCTGGCTCTACGCGGCCGACCGTGCCCTCGCGTCATTTGGGCGCGACACCGGGCTCGGTCGCAAATTGCTCCTGAGCGGCGCAGTCCTGGCGTTGCTGGTCGTCTCGCTCCCTTATCTCTGGAGCGTGCTCGGCGCTGCGGCGAAGGCGCATCCCGCGGCGGCGCCCATCGTCAGCTGCGGCGAGCGCGCGGACATGGCGGCGCTGGCAGCGGAGCCGCCCAGCCTCGTGCTCGCGCCGCTGCGTGTCGGACCGCGCATCCTCGTCGCGACGGACCACGGTGTGCTCGCGGCCCCCTATCACCGCAACAACGACGGCAACCGCTTCGCGCTCGAGACGCTGACCGACCCGCCCGACGTTGCCCACACGCGCATCAAAGCGCGCGGCGTGCGCTACTTGGCGCTTTGCACCGGCGACACCGACCTGCCGCGCCTTCTCGCCTATCGAAAGGACTCGCTGCTTCGGGCGCTCGTCAATGCAGACCCGCCGGCATGGCTCGCGCCGCTTCCCTCGCGCGGACCGATCCGCGCCTGGCGCGTCACCCAGTAAAACGCGAGCCGCCGGCCTTTCGGCCGGCGGCTCAGAGAGATTCCGTTGGTGAGGACGCTAGACGGATCGCCGCCCACGCATCGCGCCCGCCACTGCGGAAATCAGGAACAGGATGATCGCAACGAAGAAGATGATCTTGGCAATGCCAATCGCTGCTCCCGCAACACCGCCGAAGCCGAGCACCGCCGCGATCAGCGCGACCACCAGGAAGGTCAGGGCCCATCCCAGCATGAATTCCTCCATCTCAAAGACGCGCCAAAGCGCGACCCGCAGCAACAACGCGGGCTCTGGAGGTTTGGTTGCATTGGAAATGAGGAGGATTTTACCGATCAGGGCTTGCCGGAATCCTCAAGCATCAGGTGCTGCGCAATGACGAGGGTCTTCGCATCGGCGATCCGGCCCTCGCGCGCCATGCGAAAGAATTCTGCGAGTGGCATCTCGATGACTTCGATGTCCTCGCCCTCATGCGAATTGCCGCCGCCGTTCATCGTGCGGTCGGCGGCAGACACCTCGGCGACGAAAAGGAACATGCGCTCCGTCAGCGTGCCGATCGAAGGCAGAATCATGCCGAGACTGCGAAGCGCGCCGATCTTGAGGCCGATCTCTTCCTCCGCTTCGCGGCGGGCGGCTTCCTCGGGCGTCTCGCCCGGATCGAGAATGCCGGCGCAGACTTCAAGGAGGTAGGGGTCTTCATCGTTGAGCAGCCCCGTGCGCCACTGCTTGACGAGGTAGACCATGCCGCGCTCGCGATCGATCGCGAGCACGACCGCGGCGTCGCCGTGATCGACGATCTCGCGCCGGTGCCGTCGGACTGCTCCATCGCGTTCGGTCGCCTCGACGGTCAGGACGTCGACCTTGTTCCAGCCGTCGAAGATGCGCTCCGTAGCAACGATGCGCGGCTTTTGATCCTTCATTCGCGAAAGCACCGGATTCTATTTCGAGAGCGAGTGTGCAGGGCCGGCGTGACGCCGGCGTTAACGGCGGGCGCCGGCAGCGTTTGTCAGGCCGCCCGCACTTCGTAGGCGCGGAAGTTGTTGACGATGTGGTTCTCGAGAGCGTCGAAGAGCGGGCCGCGCGCCGCCGCCGCACGGCGAAGCTCGATCTCGTAGTGGCCGATCAGCGGCAGGCCCACGTCGTCGTCGACGATCTTCAGGTTGCCCGTCACCGAGGAAAGCGGCAGCGGGGCGACGGCAAGCCCGCCCATGACGGCGGCGAGCTGTCCCAGATAGTGCTTGCTCGTATAGGCAAGGCGATAGGGAATCCCGGCGCGGTCGAGCGCTTGCAGCGACTGGCGCCGCCAGCAGCACCCGACATGCGAGACGGCGACCGGCAGCGGCGACTTCTCATGTGCGCAGCCATGCCCCAGCCCCGCCCAGACCAACGGCTCGCGATGCACGGTCATGCTCGACGGCTGTCCGTGGCCAGAGCTCACGAGAGCAATGTCTACCTCGTTCGCGTCAAGCTGCCGCAGGAGGTCCGTGCTCGTCAGGCACGATAGGTCGACCTCGACATCGGGATGGCTCGCCGCGAAGCGCGCCAGGATGTCGGGCAGGAACTGGACGGCGTAGTCGTCCGGCGCGCCGAGCCGGATCGTCCCTTGAATCTGCGGCGCGCGGAAACGCTGCATCGCCTCGTCGGCAAGCTTCAGGATGCGCCGCCCGTAGCCGACCAGCGCATCGCCATCCGGCGTCAAGGTCACGGAGCGTCCGTTCTTGGCGAAGAGCGGTCGCGATACCTGCTCCTCGAGCTTCTTCATCTGCATGGAGACCGCGGACGGTGTGCGAAAGACGGCGCGCGCCGCCTTGTTGAAGCTGCCGGTGTCGGCGATCGCGACCAAGGTCCTGAGAAGGTCGAGCTCAAGCCCCGCGGCGCCGCGCAAATCGAGCGCTGTTTCAGCCGGTTGCGCGGTCGAATTCAGCGTCAAAACGCTCATTTCGAGGATTCCAAAACGTTCAGTAACACTGATCGAAGACATAAGTTCATTTCGTTTGATTGAGCAATAGGAAAACGACATATGGAGAACAGGAAACGGGTGGCGACCCGTCTCCGCTTCCGCAAAGACTGAGATCACGCCGGAATTCCCGGCGCACAGAGGAGATTTGCCATGCGCGACGCAGCGCTTTTCATTGCGAGCCAGCAGGAGGGCAACCAGCCCGGCCTTCTGCATACGGTGTCCGGCTGGTTCCGGCACGCGTTCAAGGCCTGGAACGACCGCAGGGAGATCGCGCGGCTCGCCGATCTCGACGACCACCTGCTCGCCGATCTCGGCCTGAACCGCGGCGATGTCCGCGAGGCGCTCGACCTGCCGTTCTCGAGCGATCCTGGCCGGGAACTGCAGCTCCGCTCGACCCGCACCGCGCGCCGCGGGTGGAACGCTTGAAGCCGGGCGTAGCGCTCGCCCGACAGCGAGCAGAGTTCCAGCCCCTTCCGAAAATGCAATCGGGGCTCCCTTAGACGGAGCCCCGATTTGTTTTTGGGGTTCGCCATGCGCGTTGCGGTCGCATGCCGACCGAATCTCGGCGCCCATCTCGACGCTCCACAACCCCCCCGCTACATTGTCGCCGGGAGCCGTCCTGCCGGCACTCAAGGGCGGTCGGGGGGTATTCATGGCCGAGAGCGACAGCTTCTGGGGGGTCGTTAGCCAGAAAATCATCGTCGTTTCGACGATGGACCGGGAGGTGCGCATCACCTTCGCTGCGGGCGCTTCGATTGTCGCGGCGGCCACTCTCCTGAACATCCTGCGCCCGGACTACGGGTCGCCGGTACACACGGTGGCCGGCACGGTGCCCTTCAGCGTCCTGCTGTTGCTCACGATCGGCGAGCTCATCGTGATGACGATGTTCTTCACGGGCGTCATCTCGTGCGGGGGCCGCGTCCGTCTTGTGGCGCTCGCGGCCGTCACCGCGATCACGGGGCTCTATCTGTGGCTCGCCGACTTCGTACCAGCGGCGTTTCTTATGGTGATCCCGACCGGGCTCCTCTGGTGGCTCTCGGCGCTGAGCCAACAACGTCAGTGGCCGCTGCAAAAGCGTGTGGTTGCCGCGGCAGGCAACGCCGCGCTTACGGCGATCATCCTCGCATTCTTCGCCGCGACCGGCGCCCAGGCGCTTGTCGTCTCCGCGCTCGCCACGCAGGCCACCTTCGCGATGTTCGGCCTGTTCTTGTCGGCGACCGATATGGCGGAGATGATCGTCATCGGATCGCAGGCCCTGGTCGGCGGCCTGACGCGGCTCTCCGGCTCCCGCGCCTTCCTCATTCCTCTCATGCTCGCGACTGCGGTCGCGAGCGTGGTCGTCGCCATGTGGATGAGCGTGCCGCCGGGCGCTCCGGGGCTCGACTCGCATGGCGTCGCGATTCTGCTCGGCGCGATCGTCGGCCATGCCCCATGGCTTGGGCTGGCCTTCTGGCTTGTCGTCGGCCCGGGGCGCCGGCTCGGCCATTTCGCGCCGCATCTGAGTTACCGCGCACTCTTCTTGATCGTGCTCTTCTATTTCATCGCTCTTCAGGCCGGGCTTGTGCAGCGGATCCTCGGCGATCCGGCGGGCTACGATCCGCGCCTTGTGTTCACCTTCCCCGAGATCTTCGCGCTGACGACGTTGATGATGCTCGTCTACATCGTCCTTCTCTTCGTGTTCGGGCGCCGCTCTCACGGGCAGTTCGTGCACTTCGCCTACGGCGCGCTCGTCGGTTTCTTCTGGTTCTTCAATTTTGCGAGCCAGGGCGAGACCCTCGTGCTTGTCGTCGGCAGCGCGGGCGTCGGCAGCATCATCTTCCTCGGGGTCGCGGCGCTGCTCGGAAGCACGCGGCCGCGGCTCGCCCAGGTCTCGGCATCTCTCGCCGAGATGAACATCAGCTTCTCGATCTACGCCCTCATCTTCATCTGGTTCCTGGTCGGCTCCACGGAAGGGGACGTCGCTCAGTCTCTGGCAGGCGCTGTTCGTGTTCGCGTCGCTCGCGTGGGACATCGTGTCCTCCGGCGACAGCCATCACCAACAAGCACTCGGAGAGCTTCCCGCGCATCTCGCGCGTCTGCTTCTTCTTCACCTACATCATCACGGTCTCCGTCTTCGTGCTCCTCGCAAGCTCCAGCGAACTGGTGAACCCGCTGACCGGCGCTCCGCTGGAAGGCGTCTTCGATTCCGACAAGCTCATCGCAGTCGGGCTCGGGCTGTTCGGACCGGCTTTCATCTTCCTGATCTTCTCCCTGCGGATGCGCGGCATCAGGCAGGCGGAAGCGGAACCCGAGGCGCCGCGCGGAGCCTGAGGCCGGCGGGCCGGTTCCAGGGCCGGCGGTTGCGACATCGGCACCGTCCGAAGCCTGACGGCAGGAGGTTCCAAGCGCTTCCGAAAATGCTATCCGGCTCCGGAGAAGGAGCCCCGATGCGTACCGAGACCCCGCCTGTCATTCGGCTCGAAGATTACCGCCCGACGGACTACCTGATCGAGGCGGTCGCTCTCGACATTCGCCTTGCGCCCGAGGCGACCCGGGTCGTCTCGCGCCTCTCCGTCCGCCCGCGCGAAAACACGATCGCCCACACGCCGCTCGCGCTCGACGGCGACGGTCTCGTCCTCAAAGGCTTCTCGCTCGACTCCAGGCTGCTTCCCGATGACGCCTACGAGGTGACGCCGGACAAGCTGACGCTACATGCGCCGCCCACCGGGCCTTTCGAGCTTGAGATCGTCACCGAGCTGAACCCGTCCGCGAACAGCGCTCTGATGGGGCTCTATCTCTCGAACGGCGTTTATACGACGCAATGCGAGGCGGAAGGCTTCCGCCGCATCACCTACTTCCTCGACCGTCCGGATGTGCTTGCCGTCTATACGACGCGGCTCGAAGCGGTGAAGAGCGCTGCCCCGATCCTGCTTTCAAACGGCAATCCCGTGGAGGCGGGCGAGGTCGAGGGGACGGCGCGCCACTTCGCGGTCTGGCACGACCCGTTCCCGAAGCCCAGCTACCTGTTCGCGCTCGTCGGCGGCGCGCTCGCTTCGATCCACGACACCTTCACCACGATGTCCGGACGCGAAGTGCAGCTCGGCATCTATTGCGAGCCCGGCAAGGAGGCGCGCTGCCTCTATGCCATGGATGCCCTCAAGCGCTCGATGCGCTGGGACGAGGAGCGTTTCGGCTGCGAATACGATCTCGACGTCTTCAACATCGTCGCCGTGTCGGACTTCAACATGGGGGCGATGGAGAACAAGGGCCTCAACGTCTTCAACGACAAATACGTGCTGGTCGACCCCGATACCGGAACCGACCAGGATTACGCCCACGTCGAGGCGGTGATCGCGCACGAATACTTCCACAACTGGACCGGCAACAGGATCACCTGCCGCAACTGGTTCCAGCTGTGCCTGAAGGAAGGCCTGACCGTCTTCCGCGATCAGGAGTTCTCGTCGGATGTGCGCTCACGCGCAGTCGAGCGCATCGGCGACGTCGCCGGATTGCGCCAGCACCAGTTCCCGGAAGACGGTGGCCCGCTTGCGCATCCGGTCAGGCCGACGAGCTACCGCGAGATCAACAACTTCTACACGGCGACCGTCTACGAGAAGGGCGCCGAGATCTGCCGCATGCTTCAGACCGTGCTCGGGCACGAAGGGTTCCGCGCCGGTATGGACCTCTATTTCAAACGGCACGACGGCGACGCGGCGACGATCGAGGATTTCCTCGCCTGCTTCGCCGATGCGACCGGCGCCGACCTCTCGCAGTTCGCACTTTGGTACAGCCAGGCGGGTACTCCGACCATCACCATCGCGCACCGCTACGAGCCGGAGAAGGAACGGCTGTCGCTCATCCTGAAGCAGGACCTGCGGGAGACGCCCGACCGCCACCCGAAGCTGCCGATGCACATCCCGATCGCCTTCGGTCTCGTCGGCCCGGACGGCCAGGATCTGAGCTATTCGAAGGCAAGCGGCGATGTCTCCGACGGCGTGATCCATCTCAAGAAAGGCATCGAGGAGGTCGTCTTCGAGGGCGTGCGCGCTCGGCCGATCCCGTCGCTTTTCCGCCAGTTCTCGGCGCCCGTCTATGTGCAGTCCGACCTTTCGCGCGAGGACCGGCTCTTCCTGATCGGGCACGATCCGGACCCTTTCAACCGCTGGGAAGCGGCGCAGCAGGTGGCGCTCGCGATGTTGGCTGAAGCGGGAGAGGCGGCGCGCAAAAAGGCGCCGTTTGAGTTCAACTCTCGTTTCGCGGAAGAGCTCGGGCGGCTTGCCGGGAACGACGAACTCGACCCGGCCTTCCGCGCGCTCGCCATGAGCCTGCCGAGCGAAACCGACGTTGCGCAGGCGATCGGCCGCAATGTCGACCCAGACGCCATCCATTCGGCGCGTCACGCGCTGCAGGCGTTTCTCGGACGCGAGATCGGCGAGACGGTCGCGGAGGCGGCGGCCCGCAACGCGCCGCCGAAGGTCTATTCGCCCGACGCGGAGAACGCAGGACGGCGCGCCTTCGCGCACGCTGCCTGGGCGCTGCAAGCCGCGGGCGGCACCATGTCGGGCGCCGATCTCCTGGCCCGCTACGCCGAGGCCGAGAACCTGACCGACCGGCTGGCGGCTCTGAGGCTGCTCGTGCATTTCGGGCTCGACGGTGCGCCGGATGCGCTCGCCCGGTTCGAGGACCACTACCGCGACAATGCGCTGGTGCTCGACAAATGGTTCGCGGTGCAGGCGACGGCGCCCCGCGCTGCCGCCCTTGAAGCGGTGGAGTCCCTGACCACGCATCCCGCCTTCTCGTTCAAGAACCCGAACCGCGTCTATGCGCTGGTGCGGTCCTTCGCCGCGTTCAACCCGGTCGGCTTCAACCGCCCGGACGGTGCCGGCTACCGCTTCATCGCACGCGTGATCGGGGATCTCGACCGGCAGAACCCGTCGGTCGCGGCGCGCATCGCGACCGCCTTCCGATCTTGGCGGATGCTTGAGCCGGTGCGGCGTGGCGAGGCGGAGAAGGCGCTTCGGGCTTTGCAGAACAGCGAGCCGCTGTCGCGTGACCTCGGCGATATCGTCGGACGAACGCTCGCCGGCTAACCTCTTGGAGAGCGCTGCGTGCGCCTGCGGCAACAGCTGACACGATTACGCCCAAATTTCACTTTCCCCCCGTAGACAAGGGGAGTCCTCCTGATTCAAATGAAGGTGATTCGGGGAGCGGTGCCCCGATCAGAACTTCGAGGAGGGCACGGATGACGCGGCCGCGGGGGGCCATCGCGTCGGCGATTAGGCACACGCCCGACTTCCAGCGTCTGAGTAGCGCGGCCCTCGCCGGACATGCCCGGATCTTCATCCATCCGGCCTATGCGCGGCTCGTCAACAGCGAGCCGTATCTGAAGCGTCTGATCCCGATCCTGATCGTGCTCTTCGTGGTGGCGCTCGGCGCGATGCGTGTCGTCGCGCTCTATCAGGCGCGCGCGGAAACGGAGAACGCAGCCGATCTGAGGCTCGCGCTCATTGCGAAGGCCATCGTGAGCGAGCTTGCGCAGTCCGGTGCGACGCTCTCGCTTGCCGAGCCCTCGGAGACGCTGCAGGGGCAGCTTGAGAATGCGCTTCCGCCGCTTGCCAACAGCCAGGGCCGGCAAATCCTGCTCATGGACCCGCAGGGGATGGTGGTCGCCGCGGCGCCGCGCGATCCGGACCTGCTCAAACGCTATATCGACGAGGTGCTCGGCCCGGGCCAGCCGCTGACCACGCTCGGTGAGCGCGCCGGCGTGCTTCGCATCACGCTCTCGACCGGCGACGAGGTGATCGCCACTGTGCATCATAATCTGGATGGCGTCGGCGCTGTCGCGGTGATGCAGCCGACCTCCGGCGTGTTCGCGGAATGGCGGCGCACGGTTTCGCGCGAGGCGACGGTCTTCGTCGCGACCAGCGTCGTGCTCATCATTCTCGGCTTTGCCTATCACGCGCAGACGGCGCGCTCGCACGAGGCAGATTTCATCTACTCGGCGACGCAGACGCGCTTCCACACGGCACTCCGCCGCGGCCGATCGGGCCTTTGGGAATGGGACCTCTCGCGCGGTGCGATCTTCTGGTCGCCGTCAATGTTCGAGCTGCTCGGGCTTGAGCCGGAGAACCGGTTGCTTTCCGTTGGCGAAGTCGCCGCGTTGTCGCAGCCCGACGACGTCAATCTGGTGGAGCTTGCCGACAGCCTCATCCGGGATGGCGAAGGCGCCGTCGACCGCGAGTTCCGCATGCGCCGCGCCGATGGCGAGTGGGTATGGATACGCGTGCGCGCCGAGGTGGTCGCCGACGCGGAGGATGAGCCGCATCTGGTCGGCATCGCCGTCGACGTGACGGAGCAGCGGCGGCTTGCCGAGGAATCGCGCACCGCCGACATGCGGCTTCGCGACGCGATCGAGGCGATCTCCGAGGCCTTCGTGCTCTGGGACGCCTCGAACCGTCTGGTGCTTTGCAACAACAAATATCAGCAGCTGCACGGGCTCTCCGATGCGCTGGTCAAACCGGGCACGCCCTACTCCCTGATCAAGCGCAATGGGCGGCGCTCCATCATCGCCGACGATCTGCCGGTCGAGGGCGCCGGCTCGCGCTCGGTCGAAGCGCGCGTCGAGGACGGGCGCTGGCTGCAGATCAACGAGCGGCGCACTAATGACGGCGGCTTCGTCTCCGTCGGCACCGACATCTCGGCGCTGAAGGACAAGGAGGCGGAGCTTCTGGAAAACGATTGGGCGCTGCGCGAGACCGTCACCGATCTCCGCCGCTCCCGCCAGCAGCTTGAGAAACAGGCACAGCAGCTTGTCGAGCTCGCCGAGAAATACGCTGTCGAGAAAGACAAGGCGGAAGACGCCAACCGCATCAAGTCGGAGTTCCTGGCCAACGTCAGCCACGAGCTCAGGACGCCGCTCAACGCCATCATCGGCTTCTCCGAGATGATGCTCTCCGGCGCCTTCGGCCCGCTCGGCGACGACCGTTACAACGGCTATTGCCGCGATATCAACGAGGCGGGCGGCTTCCTGCTGCACATCATTTCCGACATCCTCGACATGGCGCGGCTCGAAGCCGGACGGATCGAGATCGACCGCGAACCGCTCGACCTCGACGGTCTCGTCACGGCGGCGGTGACCGCGTTCGCGCCGGAGGCGGAGCGAAGCCGCGTCGCGATCACGACGGAGACCGCTGCCGGGGTCACGCTCTCCGCCGACAAGGAAGCCGTGCGGCAGGTCGTCGCCAACCTCGTCTCGAACGCGGTGAAATTCACGCCCGAAGGCGGCACCGTCCGCGTCACCACCGCACGGCGCAAAGACGGGGCCGTGGTAACCGTGGAAGATTCCGGAATCGGCATCCCGCCGGACGCGCTGGCAAAGCTCGGCAAGCCCTTTGAACAGGTGCAGAGCCCTCTGACGCGCAGCCACAAGGGCTCCGGCCTCGGGCTTGCGATCTCGCGCTCGCTGGTCGCGTTGCACGGCGGCGAGATGACGATCGATTCCGCGGAAGGTGCCGGCACTGCCGTGACGGTCTTTCTTCCTCTCCGCCCCGCGCTACCTGCCGCCACCGCGGCCTGACGCAGACCCTCTCCTCCTAGAACCGGCGTCCTTTGCACGCGTTTGATTTCGCGTCTTGACAGGCAACCATCCGGTTCCCTATATCTGCATAGGCAACCAGATGGTTACGTTTTGAGATGAATGACGACGCAGTCTTTCGCGCTTTGGCCGACGCAAGCCGCCGCCAGCTTCTCGATAGTCTGCACCGCAAGAACGGTCAGACACTCGGGGAGCTGTGCCAGGGGCTGGACATGACGCGCCAGGCCGTCGCCAAGCATCTCGCGATCCTCGAGGAGGCGAGCCTCGTCGCCTCGAAGCGGTTGGGCCGGGAGAAGCTGCACTTCATCAATCCGGTGCCGATCAACGCGATCGCCGAACGCTGGATAGCCAAGTTCGAGCGCGGCCATTTGCGCGCGCTTTCGGCCCTGAAGAAAAACCTGGAAGGAGAAGAGAAGTGAGTAGCGCACCGAAAAGCAGTTTCGTTTACGTCACCTACATCAAGACCACCCCCGAGAGGCTCTGGACCGCTCTGACAAGCGGAGAGTTCGCTCAGCAATACTGGCTCGGCGCTCGTCCGGAAGCCGAGTGGAAGAAAGGCGGGGCCTGGAAGATCGTCTACCCAGACGGCCGTGTCACCGACTCTGGCGAAATCGTGGAGTTCGAGCCCTCAAAACGCCTCGTCATCAACTGGCAGAACGAGCTCATGCCGGAGATGAAGGCGGAAGGCAGGTCGCTCTGCGTCATGGAGATCGAGCCTGCCGCGGATGGCGAAGCCGTGAAGCTCACCGTCACGCACACGATGGAACGCGAAGGCTCCAGGTTCATCGGCGCTGTCTCCGGCGGCTGGCCACAGATCCTGTCCAACCTGAAATCGCTGCTAGAGACCGGCTCGGTCGTCCTGCCGCCCAGAAAGTCTTGATCCTCTGCGGCTCGCGGCCGCCTGAGCTGCCGCGAACCGGGCAGAGGGCCGATCACCCCGTAGTCCAATGCCCGGACTCAATCCGGGCATTGGCTATTCCACCTTCATCCCGAGCACGATTTCGAGCGCCGCCCGCGTGTGCTCCTGAACATGCCGGAGGCGCGCTTCGAGGTCCTCGAATGTCGCCACCCCTGCCCGCTCGTCGCCGATGCCGGCGTCTTCGAGCACCGGGTTCGCCATCGCCACCATCAGCCCCTTCAAGGCTTCCGGCGCATGCTCGGGCGAGAACGCCTTCGGATCGGCGACGCGCTCAAGCTGCAGGATCGCCGCCTGCAGGGCCGTCGAGAGCATGAGTCGCTCCGCCTCCTCCGATCCGATCCGCCCTTCGGCCTCGGCGCGCTCCAGCGTTTCGAGCGTCGTCGCACCGGGCATGCGGCCGAGGCCGGACAGGACCAAGAACTGCGCGGCGAATTCGCAGTCCATCAGCCCACCCACCGCAAGCTTCACGTCGAAAGGACCGGCGGCGCGCTTCTCGTGCTCGATGCGGGCGCGCATCGACGCCACGTCCTTGGCAAGCGCAGCGCGGTCGCGCGGCTTGTCGATAAGCGCGTCCAGCGCCTTCGCGATGCGCGTCGTAAGCACCGCGTCGCCGGCGATGGCCCGGCCTCGTGACATCGCCATGTGCTCCCAGGTCCACGCCTCGTTCAGCTGATAGTGCTCGAACGCCGAGATGTGGGTCGCAAGCGGGCCGGAACGGCCGGAGGGGCGAAGCCGCAAATCGACCTCGTAGGCGATGCCCTCCGCAGTGGGGGCGGAAAGCGCCGCGGTCAGCCGCTGCGTCAACCGTGCATAGTATTGCGAGGGCGCAAGCGGTCGGTCCCCGTTGGATGAACCCGCATCCGGGTGGTGGTCGTAGACGACGATCAGATCGAGGTCGGAGCCCGCCGTCATCTCACGGCTCCCGAGGCGGCCGAACGCAACGACTGCCGCCGCCCCGCCCGCCACGCGGCCGTGCCGCAGGGCGAATTCCTGCTCCGTCCGTCTCAGGAGCGCGCAGACCACGGCTTCGGCAAGGTCGGAGAACGCCCTCCCCGCCTCGGGCGGCAGCAGCGTCGCCGTCAGCAGCCCGACCGAAATCAGGAAACGGCGCTCGGCGGCGAAGAGACGCGCGCGGTCGAGTGTCTCTTCGTAGCGGCGTGCCTCGTTGAGGCTTCGTTCGAGCGCCGCCTCGACCTCCTCGAGACCCGCAGCGCTCGCCACGCCGGCCGGATCGAGCAGCGCGTCGGCGACGTGCGGACGCCGCGCGAAGATCTCCGCGAGCCGCGGCGCGGCGGAGAGGATCGTGGCGAGGAGGTCGAGGAGGTGCGGGTTGTTGCGCAGGAGCGCGAAGAGCTGTGCGCCAGCCGGAAGCGCCTTCAAGAGGCTGTCGAAGGCTCGCACCGCCGCGTCAGGATTGCCGGCGCGTGAGAATGCCTGAAGCAGCGCCGGCGTGATCTCTGTCAGGCTTTCGCGCGCCGCCGTCGAGCGCATCGCCGGAAAACGGCCAAAATGCCAGCCGCGCAAGGCTTCCGTCACCCCGCTTGGCGCTGCAAAGCCCAGTTCGCGCAGAGTCTCAAGCGTCTCGGGATCGTCGGCGCCGCCGGTGAAGACGAGACTCCCAGTTTCGGCGGAAAGCTCGCTCCCGCCTTCGAAGAGCCGCGAGTAGCGTTTGGCGACCGTTTCCAAGACGTAGCGGAGCCGCGCCTCGAACGCATCGACATCGGGCATGCGCATCAGCCGGCCGATGCGCGCCAGTCCCTCGCGGTCGCGGGGCATCTGATGCGTCTGCTCGTCTCGCACCATCTGCAGGCGATGCTCGACTGTGCGCAGGAAGACGTAGGCCTCGTCGAGCTCCGCGCGTATCGCTTCGTCAATCCAGCCCTTCTCGGTCAGCATCTGCAGCATATCGCGCGTGCGCGTGCCGCGAAGCGCCGGGTCGCGTCCGCCGGCGATCAGCTGTTGCGTCTGCACAAAAAATTCGATCTCGCGGATGCCGCCGCGCCCGCGTTTGATGTCGTGCCCGGCGACGGCGACCACGCCGTGGCCGCGATGCGCTTGCACTTGGCGCTTGATCGAATGGATGTCGGCGATCGCCGCATAGTCGAGATGCTTGCGCCAGATGAAGGGCGCGAGCTCGCGGATGAACGTGTCGCCCGCTTGCTTGCCGCCGGCGACGGTGCGCGCCTTGACCAGCGCGGCGCGCTCCCAGTTCTGGCCCATGCTCTCATAATAGAGGAGCGCAGCGGGCGCAGCGATCGCCACGCGCGTCGCGCCGGGGTCGGGCCGCAAGCGAAGATCGGTGCGGAAGACATAGCCGTCGGCGGTGCGTTCCTGGAGGAGCGCCACCAGCAACCGCACGATGCGCACCCAGAATGCCGAGGGCTCGACGCCGTCGGCCAGTCCCGGCGCCTCCGGATCGAAGAGCGCGATGACGTCGATGTCGCTCGAATAGTTGAGCTCGCCGGCGCCGTATTTTCCCATGCCGAGGATGAAGAAGCCCGCGCCGTCGTCCCCTCCCACCCACTTGCCGCTGCGCGCCGCATCGGTGAGCGCGAAACGAAGCGCCGCGGAAAGGGCGGCGTCGGCAAAGTGCGTCAGGAGCCCGGTCACCGCCTCAAGGTCGATCGCGCCAGCGAGATCGGCGAGACCGAGCGTCAGCGCCACGTCCTGCTTGGCGCGGCGCAGACCGGCCATCGCCTCGGCGCGCGTCTCGAACGTGGCGTGCTCCAGCGCGGCGACGATTGCCTCCATGCGCGGCTCCGGCGCTTCGTCGAGGATCGCGACGAGGCGCGGAATGCTCTTCACTGCGAGGTCGAGCAGATGCGGACAGTCGCCGAACGCGCTGCCGAGGAAGGCGCGAAGCTCCGAGGGGTGGGTCAGCGCGCTGAGCGCCGCGCCCTCCCCCTGCTTTTCGGCTGCTTCGGTGAGCCGTTCGAGCGCAGTCTCCCGGTCCGGAGAGTCCGGCAGCGCCGCGATCCGGCGGCGCAGGCTCTCAGGCGGCACGTTTCAGCGCCGCGCCGGGCACCTTCAGGGTCGCTGCGAGTCCGGGATGGTTGTCGGCAAGGATCAGCTCGCCGCCGTGCAGTTGCGCCACTGCCGACACCAGGCTCAGACCGAGCCCGGCGCCCGGCTTGGAGCGGCTTTCCTCAAGCCGCACGAAGCGCTCCGTCACCCGCCCGCGGTCCTGCTCCGCAATGCCGGCACCGTTGTCGGCGACGCGAAACTCCACCGTCCCGTTGTTCTCTCCGACCGAGATCGTGACCTCCGGCGTCTCGCTCCCTTCGTCGGCGTATTTGACGGCATTGTCGACGAGATTGGCAAGCGCCTGGCTGATCAGCTCGCGGTGGGCGCACACGGTAAGCGGAGCGCATTCCTCGAAGGTCAGCGTCACGCCTGCCTCCTCCGCCACCGGCTCGTAGAGCTCCACGACGTCGCGGGCGACATCGGTCGCGTCGAAGGTCGCGAACTCAGTGTCGCCCGAGCCCGCCTCGGCGCGCGCGATCAGAAGCAGGGCGTTGAACGTACGGATCAGCTGGTCGGCCTCTTCGATCGTCGCATGCAACGCCTCGCGGTAGTCCGGCTCCGACCGTCCCGTGGTCAGCGCGCGGTCCACGCGGTTTCGCATGCGCGTCAGCGGCGTCTTCAAATCATGCGCGATGTTGTCGGAGACCTGCTTCAGGCCAACCATCAGCCGCTCGATGCGCGAGAGCATGGTATTGAGGCTCTCTGCCAGGCGGTCGAACTCATCGCCCGTCCCGGTTACCTCCAGGCGTCCGGAAAGATCGCCGGCGACGAAGCGGTTGGAGGACTCGGCAATGGAATCGATCCGCTTCAGCACGCGCCGCGAGACGAAGGTCCAGGCGATCAGGCCGAGCGCCACCATCAGCGCGGCGGTCAGCACCAGCGAGCGCCGGACCAGGCCGACAAGCGCATCGCGTTCGCTCACGTCGCGGCCGACGAGCGCATGCACGCCGTCGGGAAAGGTGAAAGCACGGACCAGCGCCGAATGCGGCTCTGCTCCCTGCTCGTTCCGCCACATGTAGCGGACGATTTGCGGCGCGCCCTGCGAGTCCTGCAGAATTTCGGGGGGAACCGTCTCGACGTTGCCGGCGATCCGGTTGCCGTCCGGATCGGTGATGAAATAAAGGCTGGCGCCCGGCTGTGCGCTGCGCAGCTCCACCACGCGCGTCAGCCAGTCGGCCCCGCCGCGCTCATATTGGAGCTCGATCGATTGCAGCTCGGCGTCGACGGCATCGGCCATCTGCGCCTTCAGGATCTCGCTCGTATTGTGCGCGATGTAGCCGATCAGGAAAGCGGCAAAGACCGTGAAGACCGCGAGGAAAATTGCCGTGAGCTTGAACGCGGTCGTGCGGAACAGGCGCAGCCAGCCCGGGTTAGCCATCGTCCCGCATCACGTAACCGGAGCCCCGCACCGTGTGCAGCAGCGGTCGGTCGAAGCCCTTGTCGATCTTGGCGCGAAGCCGCGACATGTGCACGTCGATGACGTTGGTCTGCGGGTCGAAATGATAATCCCAGACCTTTTCCAGAAGCATGGTGCGCGTCACCACCGTGCCGGCGTTCTTCATCAGATATTCGAGCAGGCGGAACTCGCGCGGCTGCAGCACGATCGCCTCGCCGCCGCGGCGCACCTTGCGCGCCAGGCGGTCAAGCTCCAGGTCGGCGACACGATAGACGGTCTCCGCCTCCTTCGGCGCGCTTCTGCGGCCCAGCACCTCAACCCGCGCCAGAAGCTCGGAAAATGAGTAAGGCTTCGGAAGATAGTCATCGCCACCCGCCCGCAGGCCGGTCACGCGGTCGTCGACCTGGCCAAGGGCGGAAAGGATCAAGACCGGCGACTGGTTTCCCGCGGCTCTAAGCTCGCTGATCACCGACAGCCCGTCGCGCTTCGGGAGCATGCGGTCCACGACGAGGACGTCGTAGTCCTCCGACCTGGCGCGCTCCAGCCCCTCCTCCCCGTCGAAGGCGCTGTCGGCCACATGGCCAGCCTCGCCCATCGCCTTCACCAGGTAATTGGCGGTCTCGCGATCGTCTTCGATGACCAGGATTCGCATCACGTTCAGATAATTGGCTTGCGTGCGCTTCGCCAGTTCCTCCTTAACGACATGGCGGGCCGCTTGCGCGGCCCGCCAGCTGAGTCCGGACGATCGGGGGGCGATGTCACGTCCGGTTCAGGGCTCCTTTGGGTGGCCTCAGCCGCGCTCGAAGGGCACGCCCACGAAGCGGGTGCCGCTCTGGCCCTGGATGCGGAAGAGCACGGCGTCGCGGCCGCGATCCTGCGCGTCGGCCACACCGGCCTCGACATCGGAGACGCTTTTCACCGACTTCGAGCCGACGGCGACGATCACATCGCCGGTCTGCAGGCCCTTGTCGGAGGCCGGGCTCTCTTCGGTGACGCCGGCGACACGCACACCCTCGCCGTCCGGATTGGGCTCAAGCGAGAGGCCAAGGGCCGCGAGCGACCCATGCTCCACGCCGCTCGACTGCGGCTGCTCGGCGCTTGCCTGCTGCGTCTTGTCGAAGTCGTTCAGGTTTCCGAGCGTCACGTCGACGTTCTGCTCGTGACCGTCGCGGAGGATGCTGACCGAGACCTTCTTGCCCGGGTCGAACTTGGCGATCATCGCGGAGAGCGCCCGCGGGTCCTTCACCTTCTCGCCGTTGACGGCGGTGATGATGTCACCGGCGTGGATGCCGGCCTTCACCGCCGGGCCATTTTCCGTGGCGTCCGCCACAATCGCGCCGTCGGTCTTGTCGACACCCAGGCTGTTTGCGATTTCGCTCGTCACCGGCTGGATCTGCACACCAAGCCAGCCGCGCGTCACCGTGCCATGGTCCTTGAGGTCGCCGACGATCTCCGACACCGTGTCGGCGGGGATCGCGAACGCGATGCCGACATTGCCGCCGGAGGGCGAGAAGATCGCCGTGTTCATGCCGACCACTTCGCCGTGGATGTTGAACGCCGGGCCACCGGAATTGCCGCGGTTCACCGGAGCGTCGATCTGCAGGAAGTTGTCGTAGGGGCCGGAGCCGATGTCGCGACCCTCGGCGGAGATGATGCCGGCGGTCACAGTCCCACCAAGCCCGAAGGGATTGCCAACGGCGAGCACCCACTGGCCGACCTTCGGCGTGTCGGTGGCGAAGCTCACGTATTTGAAGCCGGAGCCTTCCACCTTGAGAAGTGCGACGTCGGTGCGCTCATCCTTGCCGATCAGCTTGGCGTCGAGCTCGCGCCCGTCGTCCATCAGCACGGTGAACTTCGTGCCGTCCGCGACCACATGCGCGTTGGTGACGAGAAAGCCGTCATCGCTGATGAAGAAGCCGGAGCCCTGGCTCAGGCCGTGACGCGGATGGAAGGGCTGGTTGCCGGGGGGGCCGCCATTCTGGCCCGGCATGTTGGGCATTCCAAAGCGGCGGAAGAATTCCTGCACGCCGGGGGGCAGGTTGTCGAAGCCATCCATCGAGCCGGGATCGGAGACGGCGGCAACCTCGGTCTTGACCTGCACGCTGACAACGGCAGGCGCGACCTGGGCGACGATGGCGGAGAAGTCGGTGGGCGCGGGCGCGTCGACGCGGACCGGATCGGCGAAAGCGAGATGGTTGTCGGCGAGGAGGGCGCCGGTTCCGGCGACAATGCCGAGGCTGAAGACGCTGGCGAGCAGTGCATTGCGGATGCGGCGGGCGCGCGAACTGGGCGGGGAAACGTTGGTCATGGCTCTCAGAAACTCCCGTTTATCAAAAGGTCCGCCCCGCAAATGGGGCGGACCGGAGGTCTACGCCGCGGCGTGGGGGGCGAAATCACCGCGTGCGCAAGGTGATAGATAGGTCCGGTCGCCTTACGATGCAGTGTCCGTGGTGTTAATAATCGGTAAGGTCCACGAAGCTCTATTCCTGCTCGAGAATCCGCGCAACTGCGGCCTCTTCCTCGCCGGAAAGCGCCGCCCCGCGGGCGTCTCCCCGCCGCGCGCGAAGCACTGCGACAAGCAGGCCGATCGCCAGCACCGCAAACGGCGTCAACCATAAGACCAGCGTGCGTGTCGCAAACGGCGGCTTCAGGAGGATGAAATCGCCGTAGCGGGCGACGAGGTATTTGCGCACCGCATCGTTGCTGTCGCCGGCCTCAAGGCGCTCGCGGACGAGCACACGCAGGTCGTGGGCGAGCGGCGCGTTCGAATCGTCGATCGACTGGTTCTGGCAGACGAGGCAGCGCAGGCCTTCGGAAATCTCGCGCGCCCGCGCCTCGAGCGCCGGGTCGGAAAGCATTTCGTTCGGTTGAACTGCGTACGCTGCAGGCGAAAGCAGCGCCAGCATGAGAAGAATAGGCCGTATAAGGCCACCCAACCTCCTCATGCTGAGGTGCACCATACCGCTCCTTCGAGGCTCGCTCCGCTCGCACCTCAGGATGAGGGCGTAATGGTGCCTCGAAGCACACAGAGCGGCGGACATCGTCACGCCGCCGCCTCTGCCGGTTTGCGCGCTTCGGCGCGGCGTGGAGCGCCGACTCTGAGCCGCCGGTCGGAAAGCGACAACGCGCCGCCGAACGCCATCACAAGCGGGCCGAGCCATATCCAGGTGACCATCGGCTTATAAGACGCGCGCACGGCTTGAGCGCCGTTGTCCATGCGGTCGCCGAGGCTCAGATAGAGCTGCGAAAAGCCGATCGTCTTGATGGCCGCCTCGGTCGTCGTGGTCTCGCGCGCCGTGTAGAAGCGCCTTGAGGGCACAAGCGGAAAGCCCTTGCTGCCGCCACGCGACGCGACGAACAGCGCACGCTCCGCCGTGTAGTTCGGTCCGGTCTCAGGAGCGCTGCCGTGGAAGAGCAGCGTGTAGCCGGCGATGTCCATCGTCTCGCCGGGCTTCATCGCAACGATCTTCTCGGTCTGGAAGGCGCTGGCCGACACGATGCCGATCACGCAGACGCCCATGCCGAAATGCGCGACCACCGTGCCAAGCGACGAGCGCGGCAGGCCGATCAGCCGCGCGAAGCTGACGCCGAGCTTGGCGCGGAAAAGCATCGTGCGCTCGCCGAGGTCGATCAGGCTGCCGGCCATGACCCAGAACTCCGAGCGCCAGCCCGAACGGCGCGAGCACGCCCTTGCCGCCGGTCGCCAGCGCGGTAACCGCGGCAGCGAGGAGCGCCGCGCCCATCGCCACGCCGAGCCGCTGCGACGCGCCAAGCAGATCGCCGCGTTTCCAGCCGAGCAGCGGCCCGAAGGGCAGCGCCAGGAGCAGCGGGATCATCAACGGCACGAAGGTCAGATGGAAGAACGGCGCGCCGACGGAAATCTTGTCGCCGGTCAGCGCTTCGAGCGCCAGCGGATAGAGCGTGCCGACGAAAACGGTGGAGACCGCCGCCACGAGGAACAGGTTATTGAAGACGAGCGCGCCCTCGCGGCTGATCGGTGCGAAGAGCCCGCCCTGCTTCATCTCGGGTGCGCGGATCGCAAAGAGCGCCAGCGCTCCGCCAATGAAGAGCGTCAGGATGGCGAGGATGAAAACGCCGCGCGTCGGATCGCTGGCGAAAGCATGCACGGAGGTCAAGACACCGGAGCGCACCAGGAACGTGCCAAGCAGCGACAGCGAGAAGGTGAGGATAGCAAGGAGCACTGTCCACACCTTGAGCGCCCCACGCTTCTCCATGACGACGGCGGAGTGAAGCAGCGCAGTGCCGGCAAGCCACGGCATGAAGGACGCGTTCTCGACCGGATCCCAGAACCACCAGCCGCCCCAGCCAAGCTCGTAATAGGCCCAGTAGGAGCCCATAGCGATGCCGGCGGTGAGGCATATCCAGGCCGCGAGCGTCCATGGCCTGACCCAGCGCGCCCAGGCCGCGTCGGTGCGGCCTTCCATTAGCGCCGCGACCGCGAAGGAGAAAGCGACGGAAAATCCGACATAGCCGAGATAGAGAAACGGCGGATGGATGGCGAGGCCGATGTCCTGCAGCACCGGGTTCAGGTCCTGGCCCTGGAGCGGTGCCGGATCGAGGCGGGCGAAGGGGTTCGAGGTCAAGAGGATGAAGATCAGGAAGGCGGAGCCGATCCAGCCCTGAACGGCAAGGACGCGGGCGCGCAGCGGGCCCGGAAGGTTCGTGCTGAAAATGGCGACGAGCGCGCCGAAGAAGGAGAGGATCAGCACCCACAGAAGCATCGAGCCTTCGTGGTTGCCCCAAACGCCGGTGATCTTGAAGAGAAGCGGTTGCTCCGAGTTGCTGTTCTCGAAGACGTTCTTCACCGAGAAGTCTGAGGTGATATGCGCGATCACCAGGGCGGCGAAGGAAATGGCGACGAACAGGAAGGCGGCGATCGGCGTCGATCCCGCCACCGATACGAGTCGCTCGTCGCGCCAGCGGATGCCGAGAAGTGGCACGCTCGACTGGATGAGCATCAGCGCCAGCGCAAGCACCAGCGAGTAGTGGCCGAGCTCGGCCATCGAAAGCGTGCCGAACGTCCCGCTCATTGTGTTGCCTTGCCTTCTTTCCAGACGCCCTGCGCCTTCAGTGCATCGACCACTTCCTTCGGCATGTAGCGCTCGTCGTGCTTGGCGAGCACCGTATCAGCGGCGACCCCGCCGTCGGGCGTCACCACCCCCTCGGCCACGACGCCCTGCCCCTCGCGGAAGAGGTCAGGCAGGATGCCATGGAAATCGACGGAAACGTTCTTCGACGTATCCGTCACCGCGAAGCTCACGCTGCCGTCGTCGGCGCGTTTCACCGACCCGTCCACGACCAGCCCGCCCAGGCGCACGCGCGTTCCGGGCGGCAGCACCTTCTGTGAAAGGTCGGTCGGCGTATAGAAGAAGACGATCTGGTCCCTGAGCGCAAAGAGCACCAGCGTCGCCGCGACAGCGAGCACCGCGCCAGCGCCGCCGATCATGGTGAGACGCCTTTGCCTGCGCGTCATTGCGTAGCCGCTCCCGCAGGCGTGACGCCGAGTTGCGCGACGAGTGCCTGTATCTGCTGGCGCCCGGCCGGGTCCTCCACGCCGTTCAGAGCGTCACGTGCCGCCCCAGCCGCAGCATCGCTCTTTCCGAGCACGGAGTAGGAGCGGATCAGCCGTAACCACCCTTCAACGTCGTTCGGCTGTTCCTTGAGGCGCGCGGCGAGATTGCTCACCATGCCCTCGATCATCGCCGAGCGGTCGCCGGCCGACATGTCCTGCGCCGCCGCGACGTCCGCCGCTGTCGGCCCCGGAAGCGGCGCGGCTTGTGCGGGAGGCGAAGGTGGGGATGACGGCCCCGGCGACGCGGCGGCGGTCTCGGCCGTCCCGGCCGCCGGAGTGATGCCGAGTTCCGCGACGAGCGACTGAATCTGCTGGCGACCTGCCGGGTCCTGCACGCCGCTCAGAGCATCACGTGCCGCCTCCGCCGCGGCATCGCTCTTCCCGAGCACGGAATAAGAGCGGATCAGTCGCAGCCAGCCTTCCGTGTCGTCCGGCTGATCCTTCAGCCGCGCCGCGAGCCGCGCAACCATGCCCTCGATCATCGTCGAGCGGTCGCCAGCCGACATGTCCTGCGCCGCCGCGACATCTGCCGCTGTCGGCCCCGGAAGCGGCGCGCTTTCGGGCGGAGGCGAAGGTGGGGATGACGGCGCCGGCGACGCGGCGGCGGTCTCGGCCGTCCCGGCCGCCGGAGTGACGCCGAGTTCCGCGACGAGCGACTGAATCTGCTGGCGACCTGCCGGGTCCTGCACGCCGCTCAGAGCATCACGTGCCGCCTCCGCCGCGGCATCGCTCTTCCCGAGCACGGAATAAGAGCGGATCAGTCGCAGCCAGCCTTCCGTGTCGTCCGGCTGATCCTTCAGCCGCGCCGCGAGCCGCGCAACCATCCCCTCGATCATCGTCGAGCGGTCGCCGGCCGACATGCTTTGCGCCGCCGCGACATCCGCCGATGTCGGCCCCGGAAGTGGCGCGCTTTGGGTTGAAGATGAAGGTGGAGATGACGTTGCCGGCGATGCCGACGCCGTCTCGGACGTCCCCGTTGCCGGGGTCACGCCCAGGCCGATGATCAACGACTGGATCTGCTTACGCCCGGCCTCGTCCTGCACGCCGCTCAGCGCATCGCGTGCGGCCTCGGCCGCCGCATCGCCGCGCCCGAGCACGACGTAGGATCGTATCAGCCTTTGCCAGCCGTCCGAGTCGTCCGGAGAATCCTTCAGGCGCGCGGCGAGTTGCGCCACCATGCCTTCGATCATCTTTGTCCGATCGCCTTCCGGCATATCGGCGGCGGCGGCCACGTCTTCGCTCGTCGGACCGGGCGGCGCGGACGACGGATCGACGCGCGCCAGCGCCTGCTGAAGGACGCCGCGGAACGGCGCGTCGCTGGGGACGTCGGCGATGAGGGCGCGAAGCTCCTTAGCGGCCTCGTCGAGCTTGCCTTCCTGCTCGGCGGCGAGAGCGATGAAGTAGCGTGGCCCCGGCGCTTTCGGATCGAGCGCGCGCGCCGCCTCGAAAGCGTTGCGCGCCTCCTGCGTCACGATCCCGCCCTCGGCGGCGAGAAGCGCTTCGCCGAGCCCGCTTTGCCGGTCTGCGTTTGAGCCGAGAATGCGGATCGCGTTGCGGTAGGCGCGCGCCGCGTCGTCGACCTGGCCGAGGCGGAGATAGACCGGGGCGATCACGTCCCAGCCGCGCCCATCCTCCGGCGACTGCGAGAGATGCGCCTCGACCTTGGCGATCAGCGTCTCGATGGAGTCCGGCCCGGCCGGCGTCGAAAGGCGCTCGGCAAGCGGCTGGCCCGGGAGGGACGGGCTTCCGAGGCCGAGATAAAGGGAGAGTGAGAGCGCAGGGATGCCGATCAGCGCGACAATAGCGATTGCACGCCGCGGCACGCGCGACGCCTCCGTACCGTCGACAGCCTTCGCCTCGGCATCGGCGGCGATCAGACGGCGGGCGATCTCGGCGCGCGCGGCCTCCGCATCGCTTTCGCCAATACGCCCCTCGGCCTTGTCGCGCTCGAGCTCAGCAAGCTGATCGCGATAGACGCGCGCCGCATGCGCCGCCGAATTGTCGGCGCGCGGAGTGCGCGACAGCGGCAACAGCACGGCGAGAATCGCCGCCGCGGTCAGGGACGCAATGAGAACCCAGAGAAGCACGCCGGCTCAAAATCCAATGGCTGAACGACTTGAGGAGCCGATTTAGCGAGGTGCGCGCCTCACGGCAATGCGATGCATCAGCACGTTTTCGGGACGGCGGAAAACCGGGCCGACTGCCTACCCAACGATCCGCCAAACTCCGCTCGGCTGGCGGCAGGCCGTCCCTTTGACCACACGCACGCGCCCGCCGATCTTCACATTGTGCGTGTATTCGCGGCAGTCGAGGCTGTTCACACGATACGTGTTGCCCACGTCGATCCTGCCGCTCACCCTTCCGGAGGCGCTGCGCCACTCGGTCGGCTGGCCGGGGCGGCCGTATTCCAGCGACTCATATTCGGCCTTGAGCGCGATCTTGCGGTCGGCATCGGAAAGCGAGCGCCCGACGTCCGCGGCCATCAGACCACCTTCAATCGGCCCGATCGTCGGCTGGCCCTCCCCGGTTTCGACCGGGCTCCCGACCACTTTTCCCACGTTGGCGCCAGGGATGGCACCCGTCGACGCGATATTCGGTCCGCCGCTGCAGGCGCTAAGAGAGAGTGCGCCCGCTACAGCGGTCACGATCGCAATTCGCATGGGAAGCTCCTAGGACACCCGCCCCACCCCCGGACGCGGCTTAGCGCCGGAGCGTGACTGGGCGCACTGATGGCGGAAATCGGGGCTGAAGGCAATCTTGCGCGGCGCATGTTCACTCTCCTGCGGCCGGCAGCGTGAGCCGCGCGCTCAAGCCCCCGAGCGCGGCGTCGTCAAGGCTGAGCTCGCCGCCATAGACGCGCGCGAGCTCCGCCACGATGGAGAGTCCAAGGCCGGAGCCGGGCTTCGTCTCGTCGAGCCGTTTTCCCCGCGATAGCGCGGCGGCGCGCCCTTCGGGCGGCAGCCCCGGCCCATCGTCGTCGAAGGCGAGCGTCAGGAAGGGACGCCGCGCCCCCTCCCCGCGCCGCGCGGAGATGCGCACGCGCGTTGCCGCCCATTTGCAGGCATTGTCGAGAAGATTGCCGGCCATCTCTTCGAGGTCCTGCCTCTCGCCGCGGAAGCGGAGCTGCGGCGCGACGTCGACCTCGATCGCAATCTTGCGGTCCTGGTGCACTTTCCCCATGACGCGGGCGAGTGCGGCGACCGCCGGCTCGACCGGCGTGACGACGCCGAGGACGTTAGTCTGCGCAGCGATCTGCGCGCGGTTCAGGTGATGCTCGACCTGGCTGCGCATGATCTTCGTCTGCTCCACCACTTTTGCGGCAAGCGGGCCGCTCGCGTGCGCGGTCTCGTTCTGCAGGACCGCAAGCGGCGTCTTCAGTGCGTGTGCGAGATTGCCGACATGCGTGCGGGCGCGCTCCACGATTTCGCGATTGGAATCGACGAGCGCGTTCAGGTCTGCGACGAGCGGTTCGATCTCGCTCGGATAATCGCCTTCGAGATGGCGGATGTCGCCTTCGCGGATCTTCCTCAAGTCGTCGCGCACGCGGCGGAGCGGCCTCAGGCCAAGACGCATCAAAAGCGCGATGCCGACGCTCAGCAGCACCGCCAGCCCGCCGAGCCAGCGGATCACGGAATTCCTGAAGGCGCGGGTGTCGCTTCGCATCGGCTCGGTGTCGCCGGCGACAAGCAGAGCGTAGGTGTGGCCGGGAGCGAGCGTGACGAGCTGTTCAAGCGCGCGCAGCTCGCGCCCGCCGCTCGCCTCGATCGTGAAGGTGCGGGAGGGGTGTTCGGGGGTGGGCAGGTCTTGGACGGGAAGGATGTCGTAGGCAAGCGACGGCGACCAGTCGATGACCTTGCCGGTCGTCGGATCGCGGCTTTGCCAGTACCAGCCGGAGAGCGGGCGGGAGAAGCTGCCGCCGCTTTTGCCCTCGACCGCGTTCTCGTCGACCGTGCCGTCGAGGCTCGTCCCGGCGATAAGCGCGAGGAGCAGCGTCTCCAGGCGGCCGTCGAAATTCCTTTCGACGGCATTGGAGAACTGCACGATGAAGACGGCGCCCGCGACAAGCAGCGCGAGCGCGCTTCCGCCGGCGGCGATCAGCGCAGCGCGAAGGGAAAGGGACTTAGTCCACATGCGCCTTTTCGGCGCCCTCTTCCGGCGCGATCCGGTAGCCCATGCCGCGCACGGTCTCGATCAGATCGACGCCGAGCTTCTTCCTGAGCCGGCCGACGAACACCTCGATGGTGTTCGAATCGCGATCGAAATCCTGGTCATAGAGATGCTCGGTCAGCTCGGTGCGCGAGATTACCTTGCCCCGATGGTGCATCAGATATTCGAGCACCTTGTATTCGTGCGAGGTGAGCTTGATCGGCGCGCCGTCCACGGTCACGCGGCTGGCTTTCAGGTCAAGCTGCACCGGGCCGCTTACCAGCGTGTTCGAGGCGTGCCCCGCCGCCCGGCGCACCAGCGCACGCACCCGCGCCAGCACCTCCTCGATGTGGAAGGGCTTCGCCACATAGTCGTCGGCGCCGGCGTCAATCCCTTGCACCTTGTCGGACCAGCGGTCACGGGCGGTCAGCAGCAGCACCGGCATGGTGCGCCCGTCGCGCCGCCATTGCTCGAGCACCGAGAGCCCGTCGAGGCGTGGCAGGCCGATATCCAGAACCACCGCATCGTACGGCTCGGTGTCGCCGAGGAAGTGCCCCTCCTCGCCGTTGAAGGCGTAGTCGACGATATAGCCGGCGTCGCGCAGCGCCTGGGAGAGCTGCTTGTTCAGGTCGCGGTCGTCTTCGACGACGAGTATGCGCATGCGGCTCTCCTTCGGCGCCGGCTCAATTCGCCGGAATGTTTTTTGTCCCGCCCTGCCGCAGTTGAACGCGATAGGTGTAGCCGCCGCCCGCGTGGCAGAGCGCCACGCCTACGATCTGGTTGGCCGGGATGCCGGCACGGCTCGCCGCCTCCGGGAACGGAATGGCCTGCCCCTGCGCCACGATCTGATGGCCCTCCGAATCGGAGACACAGCCGCCCTGCGCCATGCCCTCCCCGGCCATCCCGGAGAGGGCGAGGAAAAGTCCCGCGACTGCGATTGCCCGAAGCCCTGTCATGCCCGCCATCTACACGCGCCCGAATGAACCGTCGCTGAATGACGACGGCTTTCATCGTAGGGGCTCGGCCGGCCGGAATCTATCGCTGGCCGCCCCCGACAGCCTTCATTGTGGGCATCCATAGGCGCGGCGAGCGGCGTTCCCGGCAACTACCTGACGTTGCGTCTGCGGCGTGTCTTGCCGCGAATAGCGGATCGCAAGCCACGCACGGCAGACGGCCGGCGTGGCTTCGGTTTCGGCCGCCGCCTCCGCCTCAGTCGCGGAGATCCGGGTCGTTGTCTGGCAGGCCGCGAGCATCGAAATCACGCTCAGCGTCGCCGCGAGCGGCATCCGCCTTGGCAATCCTCGCATCGATCGTCCTCAAACCGTCCAGGATGATTTTCGCGGTCGCCGCATCGGCACTGCTGCGATCCTGGACGAAGGCAAAAATCGCCTTCGCCAGGCCCAAGAAGCGCGATGCCGAGCGAGAGCCAGCTCACGTCGTCTTGTTCGGCACGAAATAGACGAGGATCGGCGTCAGCAGCGAGATGGCGGTCGTAACCGTGTCCTGCGAAAGGAACGGGACGTTGATGCCGAGGACGTAATTGAGCATGAACAGCACCGCCATCACGAGCGCGACGAGAGCCTTGTCGACCGAAGTGAACATCGTCTTCCTTCCTTTTCTTTCTTCATTCTTCGTTGGTGGAAAGATCGCCGCCCGGATCACCACGGGCGGCGGCGGCGCGTCAGGAAATGACGGCGCGATCCGTGACGCGGCGCCAGGCGGTGCCGTCGGAGAAAGCCGGGACAGCGCCGCCGCTCTCGTCGGTGACGTAGATCATCGCCCCGGCGCCCACCGTCGAAGCGGACGGCACGCCGGCAACGGTGCTGCTCGGCAGCTTCGGCGGCAGCGTCGGGAAGGCGACGCTGTTCGCGTCGATGCGCAGGCGGTTGTTGGTGCCGAGGCCGGTGGAATTCGAGACGACGAAGGCGTCGCTGTCGCTGTTGTCGACGCCGACCGCATAGTTGTCGCCGCCGGAAAGCACGCGGAAGATCAGCGTGGGATCGCCGCCGCTGGCGCCGGTCGTATAGAGATAGAATCTCGAATGGGCGCTCGCGCTGGCGCTGTTCGTGTTCTGAAGAACGCAGTCCGCGCCGCTGCTGAAGGCGCCTTGCATGTTCGCCAGGTAACCCTGACCGGTGATCGTCCCACCGGCGATGTTCATCATCGACCGGCCGCTCGTCATCGGGTCGGCGCCGGTATTCTGGATACGGAGCATCCCGGTCGAGGCGTCCGGCGTGCCGGCGATGAAGGTCGCCGCGTTGATAGTGGCGCGGTCGCTCGAAATCGGCCTTCAGGAGATTGACGTAGCCGGAGCCGGCTGCGTTCTTCTGCTTCAGAAGCTGGGTGTTGTTGACTTCGCTCGACAGCGTGATGCCGCTGTAGAAATTCCAGAGGCTCGTCGACAGGTCGAGGTTCGCCCAGCTCGCCCCCGTGGCGGCGTTCACCAGTGCCAGGGTGCCGAGCTGGAACTTGCCGTTATACTCCGTGAGCGACCCTTCCTGCGGGGCCTCGAACGTGAAGAACTGAACGGCCGTGCCGTCCTTGCGCACATGCCGGAAGACGAGCGCATCGTTGGCGTAGCCGGAGCTGTTCTGCCTGAGATTGTTCTGGAACAGCAGCGACAGACCGGACTTCCCGGTGTCGTCCCGTGCCCCTGAGCCATTGGTGTTGAAGCCGAAGTAGAAGTTCTCGTTGTGAACGCTCAATCCGCTCGGAACGCTGCCTTCCGACCAGCCGAGGTTGAGGGTCGGCTTGTCGGGATTCGCTGCGATCAATTCGTGCTGGAAGATGAGATACGGACTGCCGGCCGCTACCGGAGCTGATCAGAGCCTGCGGCAGCTGGACCTGACCGCTGTCCTTGTCGACGCGGATCGCCTCGAACCAGTTCGTCCCGTCGGGCGAGACCTTGAAAACAAGATCCTCGTCGCCGATCAATCCGACCTCGGCGCGGCCCGAGAAGTCGGTTTGCCACATTTCTACGCGCGCATTGTCGTAGAGCCCGGCTTCGAGATCGTCCTCCGCGATCTTGTCGGAGGCGAACGCGCCGGTCACTTCGAGCCCTCCGACCTGCAGCCCGGAGTTTGAGACCGCGGCCCGAAGCGTCGAGCCCGCGTCTCCGGCTCATGCTCGACGTCGTCGAAGACAATCGCGCGGTCGTGGTCGGTGAAGCCGAGCACGACGCCGTCGCCGCGCGTCACGCGCCAGCACGCGCACAGCGTCGTCGCGCCGGAAGCGAGATGCGCGGCGAGCGATGGGGAGAACGATTTCATACGATTGCCGTTTGCCTCACACAGCGAAGACGCAGCCGCGCGTAACCTCCCCCTTGAGGGGAGGTCGAAGTTTGCGGAGCGCAGCGACAGCAAACTTCGGGAGGGGGCCGCCATCTAGCTTCACCCCCTCCCGAAATTCAATCCGCCTTCGGCTTCTTGAATTTCGACCTCCCCTCAAGGGGGAGGTTACTGCGCTCCGCCGCCTACACCCTGATCTCCACCAACGGCACATTGGGCACATCCCCCGCCTCGAACGTCGAGAGGTTCACATCGAGCCGATCCGTATCGAAGCGCACCGGCACGTCGAACTCGAAGCCCGCCGTCACTGCTTCGTCTTCGTCCGGCACATGCCCCGGCTGGAAGGTCACGATCCCCGTCGCCGTATCGACAACGAAGTCCGTCCCCTCCTCCGCCTCCACCCCGTCGACCGCGATCTTCACCGTCGCGGCAACCGGCTTGGCGATCGCGCGCACATAATTCGCGATGCCGCCGCCATAGCTCTTCACGAGCTGAAACGCCGCCGTCGCGCCGTCACCCGTGCCGATATCCTGGTCGTCCGCCGCCGGCGTCTCGTCCGGCGCACAGGATTTCCAGTCGGTGCGGTCGCGCCAGCGAAAACCGTAGAGCCGCCCGCGCCGCTCCTCGAAGAAAGCGATCAGCGTGTGCAGATCGGCGAGCGAATGCACGCCGGTCCCGGCATTGTAGCGCCGCCGCGAATCCGCCCAGCGCGTATTGCGCTCCTCGTGGCCCGAGGCAAGCAGCACAATGTCCGTGCGCCGCTCCGGCCCGCCGCTCGATCCGAATCCGATCGCAAGCGGAAAGCGGATTTCATGAAACGATGGCATCTCTCATCACCAGTTGGATCGTAGAGATGAGGAATGGGTGCGTGATCCGCGAGAGAGCTTCGCTGAGCTTGCCTGCGGCCGTGCCGCCGACCTCGCAAATCACCGCTCACTCCTCACAGCCCCCGCTGCCCCCGCGCCACCGCGCGCGCCAACATCGCCGACACCTCCGCTTCCGCGCGGCGGAAGCTCGCGGCGTCCGGCGACGTCACATTGAAGGTGACATTAATCGCCTGCCGCCGCCTTCCGGCCCGCACGCCGAGCCTTCCGTCGGCGCCGCGCGTCAGCGGCAGGATCGCCTCCGGGCCCGCCTCGCCGGCTACCCCAAGCCCGCCCTGCATTGGAAAGTAGCGAGGGCTCGCGATGACACCGCCTGTCGCGAACGGCGTCACCCGAGAACCGAGCACACCGCCCTTGGCGAAACCCTTGCCGACCAGTCCGCCGAGCACGCTCGACAAGCGCATTGCCGATCCCCTGCCCGATCGGCGCCAGCGCCTCATTCAACGCACGGCTCGACAAGCCCAGCGCCAGCGACTTCAGCACATCCTGCAATCGCTTTCCGTCGACGACGGAGCGGCGAAACGCATTCGTCATCGCCCGCCCAAAACCGTCCGCGAGCCCCTGCAGATCGGCAGCTGCGCGCGAAGCGGCTCGGACTGCGCGGAGAGATTGTTGAAGTCGGATGGCATTCAGCACTCCGCCTAGCATGACAAGCGCCAACCTTCTCCCGAGACCGGGAGAAGGTGCCGTCGGCTCGCCGAACGGCGGATGAGGGTTCAGGTCGGAGGTCGGGCGACCACGACGATCCGCTGCGTACCGACGTCGATCCGGATAGCGCCGCATCAAACCCTGCCAGCGCCACGCCGCTCATCCTCGCATCGCGGCCGGAGTCATCCCCTTCACCACCGCCGCCAGCTCCCTCAGCGTCATTCCCCAGAACGCCGCCGGCGCGAGCTTCAGCCGGCCCAGCCCGAACGCCATCAGCTCGTCCCAGGCGAGCGGTTCGGCTCCGGAGGGTTTCTCCCCTCCCTCTCCTCCCCGCCGGCATTTTCGCTTTCCTCGGCGCCAAACGTCGCGCGGATCAGCTCCGCCGCGATCCCGGCAAAGCCCGCCGCGCCGCCCTCCGTCCGCATCGCCGCAACCTCATCGTCGCTGACCTCTTCGCCCGCACCGCGGAGCCCGCACCCCAAGATGCGAACGATGTCGCGCGCCGAAAGCCTGTCCGCTCTCGAAGCGCGCGGCAAGCGCCACCAGATCGTCCGCGCCGAATGCCGCTTCGAGCTCGGCCAGCGCGCCGAGCGTCAGGCAGAGCGTCCGCGCGCGCCCGTCGAGCATGCCGAGATCTCGCCGCGATGCCGGTTCGCCAGCGGTGATCAGCGGCTTGCCCTACTGCCATTCCGTCCGGCCTGCTCCGCGCAGGATGCCGATCAGACGATCCACTGCCGCGTCAGGCCGCCGCGAAGGAGAGCGCGCCGGCCAATTCCAGCGCGATGTCGTAAGACACCTCGCCGTCGTGCTCGCCGGCATATTCGAGCCCGGTCACCTGGAACGCCCCGGAGATCGTGCCGAAGTCGGGCACGATCACCTGCCAGTCGCGGATCGCGCCGTCGAAGAAGAGCGAGCGCACGCTCTCGTCCGACGCCGCGTCCTTGAAGATACCGGGCCGGAGATGCCGGCGCGCCGCACGCCCGCCCCTTCGAGCAGCTCGCGCCAGCGCCCCGCCGAGTCGGCATTGGTGATGTCGACCGCCTCGGCGTTGAACGCGATGCGCCTTGAGCGCATCCCGGCGACGGTGGCGAACGTGCCCATCCCGTCGCTGTCGAGCTTCAACAAGAGGTCCTTGCCCTTCTGCGCGCCCATCAATGTTCTCCTTGCCCTGTCATGTGCTCAGCGTTGACGGTGTGGCGCCCACCAACTCCCTCATGCCGAGGTGATCCATTCCGCCCCTTCGAGGCTCGCTTCGCTCGCACCTCAGGATGAGGGCGGAATGGAGCCTCGAAGCACGCAGGCCGTGATTCCCGTCACGCCTCTATTCCGGCTCCACCACCGCCCGAAATCGCATTACGGTCCTTCGCCCCTCGGGCTTCTCCACGCGCGCCGTCTCCGTCGCGAGATGCCTGAGGTTCACGAGCCGATACCCCTCGAGCGTCAGCGCCTGATCATGAAGCAGCGCCACGACGCGGTCGGCGATGGCGAGTCCCTCCGATCGTCCCTCCGCGCGCGACCAGGCGACGACGGCGAAATTGATCTCCGTCCCCTCTTCGGTCGACGTGGACCAGTCGCGCGCCGTGAGCTCGCCGAGATGCACGTAGGGCGCCGGCTGGTTGCGCGGCGCGCCGTCGAACACGTTCGCGCCGCCGAGCAGCGTCACAAGCGTCGCGTCGGCGGAGAGCGCCGCGAACACCGCCTCCTGCAGCGCGCGTGACGGCGCGCTCATGGCTGCCCCTCCTCTTCGCAGAGGCAGGTCAGATAGCGCGCGTCCTCCTGGGCATCGGTCACGCTCTTGATGCGGAAGACGCGCGCGCCGAGAACGAAACGGTCGCCGGACGAAACGTCGTCGCGCCTGCGAACGATGATCCTGTGCAGCGTCAGGTCGCCCTCCCCCTCGCCAACTGCGCGCTCTTCCGCCTTCGTCGGGACGATCTCTGCCCACAGGCCTGCGACCGCGTTCCACGCAAGCGTCGACGCCGCCCGCGCCGTCTGGCGTCGATGTCGCCGCCTCCAGCGTCACGCGATGCCGCAGCCGGCCCGCCGTGCTGTCACCCGCGCCGCTCAGCACAGCGCCATCTTCCGGTAAGGCTGGATCAGCTCGCGATAACCGAGCGGCGTTTCCGCCGCCGTGTCGGCGAGCGTCAGTGCCGAGCGGTTCTCGTACCAATGCGTCACGAGCAGTCGGATCGCCTGGCGCAGCGGCTGCGGCACGTCGATGCCCGAAGTGCCATAGCCGGCGGTGAAGTCGATCTCGTAGCGGGTCGGCGCCGTGATCTGGTCGAGCGTCACGGAGAAATCCGCCGGATCGAATTCGTAGTCTTCGGCATCGAGCACGGTCGCAACACCGTTGCCGTCGACCGCGCGCACGGCGTCGACCGAGATCACCGGCACGACCGGCAGGATCACGCCGTCGGCCGGCCAGGTCTCACGATGGCGCGCCAGCTCTGCGCGATCAGCACGCGGCGGATCTCGGTCTCGACCGCGACGCGCGCCGCTGCGATCAGCGCGCCGACGAGATCGTCCTCGTCGTCGGTGTCGAGCCGCAAATGCGCCTTCGCCTCGGCCAGGAGCACGGGCTCCACCGCCGGGCCTTCGAGTAGGATGCGTTTCATGAGTCACCAGCGATTGATCCGGGTGAGTGATGAATAGGAAGGGCATTGCGCCGGGCAGCGCCCTATTCACTACTCATCATTCACTGATTCACTCACGGACGCGGCTCGCGCCGCGCCCGTGAGCCCTCGAGCACGGCTCCGGGGAGGAGCGGGGATCAGGCCGTGCCGAACTTGATGAGCTTGATCGCGTCGAAATCCTGCACGCCGCCGCCGACGCGCTTCGTCGTGTAGAAGAGCACGTAGGGCTTCTGGCTGTAGGGATCGCGCAGCACGCGCACGCCGAGCCGGTCGACGATCAGGTAGCCGCGGGAGAAATCGCCGAAGGCGATCGACAGCGTGTCCGCGTCGATGTCCGGCATGTCCTCGGCTTCGGCGACGGGGAAGTTCATGATCGTCGCGCGGCCTTGGGCCGTCGCGGGCGGCGACCAGATGTAGTTGCCGGCGTCGTCCTTGAGCTTGCGGATCGCGCCTTGCGTCTTGCGGTTCATCACCCAATAGGCATTCTGCCGGTAGCCGGCCTTCAGCGCATAGACAGCGTCGACCAGCACGTCGGAGGCATCCGGGTCCGCGGCGAAATCGCCGGAGACGCCGGTCATCACGTAGCCGAGCTTGCCCCAGGCCCAGCTCGCCTCGGCGACCGTCGTGTAGTCGAGGAAGCCCTTCGGCTTCTTGTCGGCGTCGCCGTTGACGAAGGCGCGCCGATTCCTGCTCGGCGAAGGCCATCTCCACTTCGCTCGCGATCCACTGGTCGATGTCGATCGCGGTGTCGTCGAGCAGCGTCTGCGTCGCCGCCGGCATCGCGTAGAGCTCCATCACCGGATATTCGAGCTCGACCAGGGTCGGCGTGTTGGTCTCGGTCCGCGCGTCGGTCTCGCCCACCCAGCCGGTGGTCGAAGCCGGTCGTGGCGAAGGGCTTGCGATAGACGTTCGACGAGACGGTGCGGATGCCGGCGATCGAACGGATCGGCGAGACGATCGCGAGCCGCCGGCCGATCTCCGCCTCCACCTCCGGCGGCGCCAGGTAGCCGGAGTCGGGCGAGGTCACCGTGGAGACGGCCTTCGCCTCGAGCCGCTTCAGGCCGGTCATCTCGCCGCTGCGCACATAGGCGTCGAACGCCGCCTTGTGCTCGCTTGCCTCGAACGCGCGCCCCGGCCCGGGCGAGCCGAGATCCGGCCGGCTCCCTTTCAGCACCAGGCGGTCGAGCAGGCGCTTCTGGCTGTCGAGCGCGTCGGATTGATGCGCGCCACCTTCTCTTCGGTGACGACGTCGGCGGAGAGCTTCCGCTCGAGCTCCGCCAGCCGCTCGTCGTTCGCTTCCCTGAAGGCGCCGAAGGCGCCGAGGAAATCGTCGAAGGCGTCCTTCAGATCGGGATCGTTCGACCGCCTTGGTCTCCAGGTGCGGCCTTGGTCTTGTCTCGGGCGCGCGTCATAGCGGCCGCTCACATGAGCTTCCATTCTTCTTCTCCGTTGTTCGATTGGACGCTTCGTTTTGCGCATGCGCGCCGCTACCCGGCATCCATTGCGGGCGGGGCTGCCGCGTCGCCCGCATCGCTCTTCGCGCCGACGTCGGATCGTTTCGAGAAGCGCGTCCCGCCGCATCCCTTTCACCGCCGACACCCTTGCAGCCGGCAGCATCGGGAAGGTCACCACCGAGATCTCCCAGAGGTCGACCTCGATCAGACTGCCGCATGCCGCTCTTCGCGTCGGTGCGGCCCGCTGCACGGTGCGGAAGCCGATCGAGAGCCCGTCGATCGCGCCGGCGCGCATCAGCGCCAGCACTTCGCGCGCCTTCGCCGACCTCCGTCATCAGCCGCCCGCGGACGAAGAGCCCGCGCGCGTCTTCGCGCACCTCGCGCCACACGCCGATCGGCGCCGCCGGGTCGTGCTGGAAGAGCATGCGGATACCAGCCGCGCCGCGCTTCCCGATCGACTTCAGGAACGCGCCGGGCATCACGACGGTCGCGGTTCAGGTCGGTCTCGCCGAAGAGGCTCGCATAGCCGGTGAAGCTTCCGTCCGCCTCGACCGTCGGACAGCTCAACCGCCGCGAACTTCGTCTCGCGTTGCAGGGCATTCCCTCCTCCCTTGCGGGGGAGGGTCAGGGAAGGGGGAAGGAAATGCTGCAGCCTTCTCCCCCCTCTCGTCCTCCCCGGCTGGAAGTCGGGTGTTCCCGACTTCCATTTCCTTGAAACCTCGGGAAACGGTTGGGAGGGGGAGAGCGCCGCGTTCAACGGAGCGCTCGACTTGCTCATCGCACCACCCTCAATCTGGCTTTGCCTTTGCGCATCGCGAGCTGCTCGGCGCGCAGGAAGATCAGCACCATGGCGAACTCGGCGAACACCTCGCGGTGATCGCCCGGCCCGCGCCGCAGCGATTTGAAGAAATCGAGCATGAGAGCTGCTCGCATGCGGTGACGGTCAGTCGCGGCGAATGCGAGATGCGGTCGGGCCCAGCCGACGATGCGACTCGGCTCGCTTCACTGATCGCGAAACAGCTTGTTCAGCCGCGCGATCTCGCTGACGAAATCATTGAAGCGCCGGTTCGACGCCGCCAGCTCGCGCAGCGCCCACACGAGCAGTCCCGACGCACCCGACGCCCAGAGGAACAGCGCCAGATGCGCCAGGTCCCCGCGCTCCGCGAACTGGCTCGGTCACATCGGGCATTCGGATTTTGCGCTCCACCATCTTCAATGTCGTCATCCCGGCCGAGCGCAGCGAGGGCCGGGCCCCATGAGACAGCCGTGGTCGCTGGCACCTCTTCGCGAGCGTTATTACCAGTTTCGCGAAACTGGTAATAACGGTGCGATCTTCTACGCCGCGAGTTCTTTGAGCGACCTCTTGATCGGCTCCGCCCATCCCGCTTTGCCCTGCGCGGACGCGTCGTCGATCGCATCCTTCCACGCCCAGGGATCGGACTCGGCAAGCGCCTCCATCAGCGACTTAGCCTGCATCAGGTCCTTCTGCCGCTTCACGTTCTCGGCGGCCCGCTTCTGCGCGACGATAAGCTTGTGCACACCATAGCGCGCCGGCGCCGGCACCCGGATCGGAGCGCCCGCACCATGCAGCGCAACAGCCTGAACTGGATTTTCGATGAGCCAAGCGAGATGCTGCAGCGGTATTGCTCCAGCGCAGAGGTGCTTTAGCGGCATTGGATTTTTGTCATTGCGGCGCAGTTTCGGCGTCAGCAGATCGACGAGGAATCCGGACGCGCTTCTGAAGCGCGACGGAAGCGCCTTGCGATCCAGTCCGGGAAGCCCGGCAAACGTCTTGTCCGCCCTTTTCAGGATCGTATCGAGCGTCTCCTCACCGTCATCTCCTGCAAGCGCCAAAGAAGCCGTTGCCAGGTCGGCGTCTTGCGTCATCAACGCGGCCGAAGGGAGCACCGCGCCTACGAGCGGCGAATAGCATTGATACGCCGCTGTTCCGACAAGCACCGCCGTCTTGAACAGACCTGCGTCCGCCAACGCGTCGAGCACGCGGCCGAGTTCCGTGGTCGGGGCAGGTACGTCCTGTCCGCGCAGGATGCGGACAGTGTTTCGTCGCTCGGCGACGCGTTTCGCTTCGCTTCGCGCGGCGGCGGCCCGTTTCTGTACCTCCGGATCATCTGAGCGACCTAGGAAACGATCTCGTCGGCTTGTGCCAACCGTTGTCCTTACATAGAGGTAGTCGATCCCCTTGGCGGTTTGCGTATACACGCTGCCCGCCTCAGCCGGCGCCGCGTGCGCCTGCTGGACGAGGTCGGCGTAGAGCGTCTGGAGCGTGAGGGGTATTTGCTTCATCTTTGAGTTATAGACGTACAGTGACGTTTCTGTCTATAACTTTGTTATAGACGCGCTCTGCTATTTACGTCTATAACTCTCGGCATCACGCACCCTTCGCTCCATACCCTACCGCCTCTCTCTTCTCGTCCGGCGTCAGGAAGTCTGCCTCGTTGACGCGCCGCCAGAGCGCCTCGCGTTCGACGCTCAGCGCCTCCACCTGGTCGGCGTCGTAGGCCAGTCTCAGTCCCTCCCCCCATGCCGGCCCGAGCCAATTGCCGAGCGCCGCGGCGAAGCGGCCGACGAGCGGCAGCACCGTCTGCCGCCAGAAGGCAAGGTTCGCCTCGCGATAGTTCGCATAGGTGTTGTCGCCGGGAATGCCGAGCAGCATCGGCGGCACGCCGAAGGCGAGCGCGATCTCGCGCGCCGCGCCGTGCTTCAGCTGCATGAAGTCCATGTCCTTCGGCGAGAGGCTCATCGTCTGCCAGGTCAACCCGCCTTCAAGCAGCAGCGGCCGCCCGGCATTCGTGCTGCCGGAGAAATTCGCCTGCAGCTCGTCGCGCAAGCCGCTCGAACTGCTCCTCCGAAAGGTTCGATCCGTTCTCGCTCTTATAGACGAGCGCGCCGGAGGGCCGCGCCGCGTTGTCGAGCAGCGCCTTGTTCCAGGCGTTCGCCGCGTTGTGCACGTCGAGCGACACCTGCGCCGCCTCGAGCGGCGGAAAGCCGTAATAGTCGTCGAGCGGATGGAATGCCGCGACATGCAGGATCGGGGCGACCTGCCCCTCGCCCTCCTGGTTGAAGCGCACGGTCCGTCCGTTCGCCGCATATTCGAAAGCCGCCGGCCAGCCGCTCGCGTCGGGCACCACGCTCATCCGGTCGGGGCGCAGCGCGTAGAGCTCGCGCACCGCGCCGTCCACGACCACGGCCTCGGCGTAAGCATTCCCCGCGACGAGCAGGTGCCCGTAAAGCGCCTCAAGGAGATCGGCGCCGCTTTGGTGCGCATTCGGCATCTTCAGAAGCGTAAGCAGCGGATGATCGTCGAGCTCCGCCGGCCCCTCATAGAGGAGCAGGGGAATCGAGGCCGCTGCACTCCGCCACCATCCGCACAGCCCGGTAGACGACCGGGTTCTTCATGTAGCCGGCCCGCGCCAGCGCCGCGTAGGTGCGCGGCGTCCAGACCGGCCGGCCGGCGGAATGAAGAGCGATGATCGCGCCGGCCTTCGAGGCCTTATCCTCAGGCGCACTCGCGCCGGCGCCCGCCGCGCTTTGCCGCGCGGGGCCCTGTCTCAGCCATCGGACCATGGAATCTCCTGCCCTCTCCGCTTTAGGGAGAGGCTTGCGGCGGCGCGCCGGCGCGTGTCGCCGCGCATGAAGTCAGAAATTAGTGCCGCTCGGCACCTGGCGCATCGAGGCAAAAACCGGCCAGCTCGCAAAAACCCCGGATTTCTGCTACTTCGTGCGCGACTTTCCGTCACCCCTCATGCGCCGTTTGCATAGCAGCATCGCACTACCATACTTGTTGCAGCGCAGCGAGGCGGCTATAGATGGTTTGCCCTCATTGGGCGTTTCCTCCCTAGACTTAGGGCCGCACGGCACGCCGTTGCGGCTCTTTTTTCTTTCTGACGAGCGTCGGCGGCAGGCCCCGTGTGGACGGATATGAAGCGTCCTCGCCACCCTCGGCTCTGTCTCCGCCACCAGCCGGCGGATCAACCTGACGTTTCGCAGCCGCCGGACAGATAGCCGACTAAGGGGGCGAATCAGCCAAGCGCCGCTACCGGGGGTAAGCCCGTTGGCTGTGCACAATTCTCCGCTGAAGCGCCTAAAACTGAGACGAAAATGTCACGTGCTCACGGATTGTGCACCTAAACGGAATGGTTTTCCGTTGCTACCCTTGTCCGCTGGCAATTGGAGTCCTACGTCGGGATGCCCTCACAAGGGCGTTTCCTCCCTAGACTTGGGCCGCCGGCACCTGCCGCGCGGCCCTTCTTTCTACCCGCTCCACACGAACATCGTTCGGATTTTAGCGGCTTTCCCGGCCCGCATTTTCACGCAACTGACATATCGGCGGGTGCAGAACACCCTGAGAGTGCCATCTTGAATGGCATTTCCTCCCTGGACTTGGGCCGCCGGTTACCTGCCGAGCGGCCCTTTTTTATGCACCGGGCGCCGAGGCACGCGCGCCCATCTTGCGCGTCGCCCGTGCTCCACGGCACAAAGCGTTCGATGCCTCGCCCCTTCCATATCCCGCCAACTCTTTCCACGAACGACGGACGAGCCCCTGCCCAACGTAGCGGCATGCCCGCCACGTGAGCACGCCCGCCTGGCTCTGGGCGGCCTTCACGCTTGCCGCCGCCACCGCGCAGACCTTTCGCAATGCCACGCAGCGCGGTCTCACAGGCCGGCTCGGCACCGCGGGCGCGACCCACATCCGCTTCCTCTTCGGCCTCCCCTTCGGACTTCTGGCGCTGGCGATCGTTGCGCTTGCCGTCGGCCACATGCCGACGCCGAACGCGGCGTCGCTCGCCTGGACCTCGGCCGGCGCCTTGAGCCAGATCGCGGCGACTGCGCTGATGCTCGCCGCGATGCAGGAGCGTTCCTTCGTCGTCACCATCGCCTACACGAAGACGGAGCCGGTGCAGGTCGCGGTCTTCGCCGTGGTCTTCCTCGGCGAGCATCTCACGCTCAGCCTCGCCGCGGCGGTGGTGATCGCCACTGCCGGCGTCGTCGTCCTGTCATGGCCATCGCGCGCGGGCCGTGAGCTCTTCTCATGGCGCCCAGCGCTTCTTGGCATCGCGTCGGGCGGCCTTTTCGCGCTCGCCGCGGTCGCGTTCCGCGGCGGCATCATGGCGCTCGGCACGCCCGCCTATCTTCCCGCCGCGACGCTCACGCTCGCGATCTCGCTCGGCGTTCAGACCGTGCTTCTCTCGACCTGGCTGATGATCCGCTCGCCCGCCGTGCTCACGGGCGTGCTCGCGGCCTGGAAGCCGTCATTGCCCGCCGGTTTCCTCGGCGCCTTCGCCTCCGAGATGTGGTTCCTTGCCTTCGCGCTTCAGAACCCTGCGCGCGTCCGCACGCTCGGCCTTGTCGAAATCCTGATCGCCGGCATGGTGTCGCGCCGGCTGTTTCAGCAGGCGCCCAGCCTTCGCGACATTTTCGGGATGATCCTGGTCATCCTCGGCATTGCACTTCTCTTCAACGGCTGAGGCTCAAATCCCCCGCACCCGCGGCTTCCCTTCTTTCGTCAGCATGAGCGCGGAGAGCGCCCAGACCAGCGCGTCGAGCCGGTCCGGAGAGCGCCCGGAAGAAAGCCCGCCGAGCGCAAAGTCGCACATCTCGTCCTCGAGCGCCGGGAAGCGCCCCGACATGGCGCACGCGCCGCTGTTCGTAGAGCGCCGCCACCGGCTCCGCCCGCAGATATTTTCCGCGGCTCGCGCGCACCGTCTCGACCGGCACGGTCTCGTCCGCCTGGCGGATCACCGCCTCGACCATCTCGCCGCCCTGGTTCACCTCCGCAACGATGCGGTCGGCCTCGAGCCGATGAAAAAGATCGACGGCACGCTTTGCCCAGCGCGCCGGCGAAAGCCGCTCCGCCGTCGCGTCGGCGAGCACGTAGGAAATTCCCTCCGGCCCCAGCCCCGCCGCGACGATGCCGCAAGCGTCGGAGCCTTCGCCCGACGATGCCGGCGGATCGACCGCGACGACGATGCGTCTCAACTCCGGCGCAACCGGAACACGGCACGCCTCGATCTCGGCGCGATGCCAGAGCGCGTCGGTCCGCTCCTCGATCAGCTCCGCGTCCAGTTCCTGCCGTCCAAGCCGTGTGCCTTCGTAGCGCGCGACGATCTTGGTCATGAACGCCTTCGCAAGGTTCTGGCGATTGTCGAACGTGCGCGCCCGCGTCGTCACCGTATCGGGATCGGCGAGCAGCCGCTTCACCAGCGGGATCGGCCGCGGCGTCGTCGTCACCACCTGCTGCGGCCGCTCGCCGAGCCGCAGCCCGAACTGCAGCATGTCCCATGTCGCTTCCGCGTAGCGCCACTTCGCCAGCTCGTCGCACCATGCGATCTCGAATTGCGGTCCGCGCAGGCTCTGCGGATCTTCCGACGAGAAAGCGAGCGCCACTGCGCCGTTCGGCAGCTCCAGCCGCCGCTTCGATCCGATCCACGTGCGGCTGCGCGCCGCGCCCCAATCGAGGCTCAAGAGCCCGGAGGGACCGTTGACCATCACCTCGCGCACGTCGGCGATCGTCTCGCCGACAAGCGCGATCCGCTCGACCCGTGCGCCGCTGTCGCCCAGGCCCCCGAGCACCACGCGTCCTCACCCACTCGGCGCCGGCGCTTGTCTTTCCGGCGCCGCGCCCGCCGAGCATCAGCCATGTGGTCCAATCGCTCGTCGGGCGGAAGCTGGTCAGGCCGCGCCGCCGCTTGCGGAAGTCAGCGAGAAACGCCCGCTTCTCTTCCTTTGTCGTCTGCCTGATGTTCAGGAGCCTCGTCTCGTTCTCTGAGACGGGCAAGTCTTCGATCGATCTCGGCATCGAGCCACGCGGGGTCGTCGCGGAAGTCGGTGCCGGCATCGTGGTTCTTCTTCTCGCGGGCCTTTGCGGCCTTCTCGTTTCGCTCTCGATCGCATTCTGATCTCCTCGGCGCGGCAAAGCTCCGTCAGCGTCCGCGCGTTCGCCTCCGTCATGCCCTCCTCCGCGAGGCATTTTTCCAGCATGGCGACCCCGACGACGAGCAGCTTGTTGAGCTTCAGTTGAAGGGCGTCGGCTCCGGCCGGAATGCGGCGCGGCAGCTTTCCGGGTTGGGCGATCGGCGGGCGCGCCGTCCATCCTTCCGCGATCCGCCGCGAGGCGAGGTCGTGCCGTAGAGCCCGAAGCGCTTGTGGATCGCCGGGACGGTCTCGTTCGACAGCTCATAGAGCCCGCCGCACGTCCTCCCAATCGACGCCGGCCAGCCGCGCCGCGCGTTCCTCGTCGCCCGCGCCCGCGCAGCCGCGGCTCCTTCTCCGGCTGTGCGCCTCGCAGGAGAGCGCAGTCTCTCGTTTGCACGGCAAAGCTCCTCGGGCGAAGCCGGGTCCGCGTCCTCCATTGCCATGTCCTGGAATCAAACGGCGCCCGAAAGGGCGACCCGCGGCCGCAGTTCTTCGACCGTGCCGAAACCATGCCAGAGCAGCGAACGAGCTCGAATACCTCAGGAACGAAGCGGCGCTCTTCAACGACGGAGACCTTGTGCTCCTCGGCTATCTGATCGACCAGGCCCTCACCGAGGCGCGCCTGCAATTGACGAAGACGCTCGATAGCTAAGCGCGCGCGTCCGGCGGCGATGGCTTCCCGATTACGGCAAGACGAAAGCGCCGCACGCCGCCGTGACTTGAATCCTCGACCTTCGCCGTTAGTGTGCGCCGCGATCCATGCGAATTCTGCGGCGGGGGCGCTTTGCGCACAAATCTTCTTGTTTGTCTGGTCGCTCTCCTGCTTACCGCTTGCCAGTCGGGTGGCCGCGTGTCGATGGACGTGCCGTCGCTGACGCTCGCCGAGGCGCGCGCGCAGTCCGATCCTCGCTACGCCGGGATTGTCGTCGATGTCGGGACGGGCGACGTGCTTTACGCGGAGGACGCGGATTCGGTGCGCCATCCGGCCTCGCTCACCAAGCTGATGACGCTCTACATCCTCTTCGAGGAGATCGACGCCGGACGGCTGAAGCTCGACACGCCGCTCACCGTCTCGGCGCACGCGGCGCGCATGCCCGCCTCGAAGCTCGGGCTGAAGGCCGGGCAGAAGATCAGCGTCAAGGACGCGATCCTTTCCATCTGCGTGCGCTCGGCGAACAATTCCGCCGTCGTCGTGGCGGAAGCGATAGCGGGCTCTGAATCCGCGTTCGCGGCGCGCATGAACCGCGAGGCGCGCGCGCTCGGTCTCTCAGCCACGCAGTTCGTGAACGCCACTGGCCTCCCCGACAAGCGTCAGATCACCAGCGCGCGCGACATGGCGGTCCTCGCTCGCGCTGTGCAGGTGGCATTCCCTCAGAACTACGGCTACTTCGGCACGAAGGGCTTCACCTACAAAGGCCACAGCCTCAAAAGCACCAATCAGCTCCTCGGCGCGCTTCCCGGCGTCGACGGCATGAAGACCGGCTACATCCGCATGTCGGGCTACAACCTCGTCGCCTCGGCGAAGCGCAACGGCAAGCGCATCATCGTCGTGGTGCTGGGCGAGAAGACCGGCACTGCGCGCAATGGACACGTCGCGGCGCTGATCGAGGAATTTCTGCCGGAAAAGACCGGGATGTTCGCGGCCCGCTGAGGCGCGGCAAGATCCTAAGCGGCGATATTTTCGTCGACGGCCGCGGCCTGCATCGCCTCCATGGGGCGCTCTTCGCCGTCGCCCGTATCATCGGCGTAAGCGTCGTGATCGGCTTCGGCATGTTCCGCGTTAAGCCGCCACTGATCTTCTGCGCGCCAGCTCGTGCGGCTCGACATCTCCTCGCGCATCGCATGGAGCGCCGCGAGTTCCTCTGCGTGGCGGAGTGCATCCTCCGCCTCGCCCTTGGCGATCGCCAGCACGGACGCGAGCAGCGGCTCGCCGCGCGCAATGCTGGTCTCGTGCAGCCGTTCAAGGATGCCGATCATCGACGTCAGAAACTCGGAGCGTTGCGCTTCCATCAGGCCACCCGAACCCCGCGATTCGCTTCTCCCTAGATTGCGCCGGAACGTGGTTAACCGACCGTTAACGGCGCAGCCGCGCTGGTGTCCTTCGCGCGTCCTGTTCGAGAGGGTAGCTGATTCGGCGTGGCGGCGGGCCGCCGAGGCCCTAAGCGCCGGGCGGCCTCTTCTTGCGCGGAGTTTTTCCGGGCCACGCGACGATGCGGTTCTCAAGCTCGTCGGCAGGGAAGTCCTCTTCGCTCACCGTGCGCGCGCGCACCGAGATCCCCGCCTGGTGCACGCTTTCCCTGTCGCCGGAGACGAGCGGATGCCACCAATAGAGGTCGCGCCCCTCCGCCACGAGGCGGTAGGCACAGGACGGCGGCAGCCAGGAGAGGCTTTGCACGCTTTCCGGCGTGAGCTGCACGCAGTCCGGCACCAGCGTCTGGCGCTTCTTGTAGTTCTTGCAGCGGCAGCTCTCGCCGTCGAGCAGCCGACAGGCGACGTCGGTCCACGAGATCTCCCCCGTGTCGATGTCTTCCAGCTTGTTGAGGCAGCAGCGGCCGCAGCCGTCGCAGAGCGATTCCCACTCCGCGCCGGTCATGTCCGCAAGCGATTTCCGCCGCCAGAAGGGGATGTCGTCCATACTTTACATATATAGCATTTCGGGGACGAACGCGCGTCCTACCGTCGCCCCCCTCCCGCGGGGAACCCTCGGAAAGCTCGCCCCGCCGCCTATTCGGCGGCTTCTACCCGTCGTGGCGTCGCGGCAATTCGCACGCGTTTCCCGGCGCGCCGCTGCCGGTAGCGCATGAACTGCTGATCCGCGAGCACGCCGATCAGGATGACGCCCCCGATCACCGCGAAGTTCAGCGAGCTCGGGATGCCGAGGAGGTTCACGAGGTTTTGCAGCACCTGCAGGAGGATCGTGCCGAGCACCACGCCGAGCACGGATCCTTCCCCGCCGCGCAGCGAGCAGCCGCCGAGCACCGCCGCGGCGATCGCGTAAAGCTCGTAGAAGTTTCCATGCGAGGCAGGAGAGATTGAGCGCGTGTACATCGCGATGAAGATCGCGGCGAGCGCGGTCAAAGCGATACACATGACGTAGGCGGCAACGATGACCTTCTGCGTCGGGATGCCGGAATAGCGCGCCGCCTCCTCGTTCTTGCCGACCGCGAAGAGATATCGGCCGAACACGGTCTTGTGGAGGACGATCCCCATGACGATAGCGATGATGATGAAGGCGATCAGACTGTGCGCAACGCCGCCGGTGCGCCCTGACGTGAGCCACTCGAGCGCGGGAAAGTTCTGCCCGAAGGCAAAACCGGCGGTCGCATCCTTGGTATAGAATCGCGCGACGCCGCGGTAGATCAGAAGCCCGCAGAGCGTGACGACGAACGGCTGCATGCGCATCTTCGTCACCAGGAAGCCGTGGACACCGCCCATGATTATGCCGATGCCGATGACGATCGGCACGGCGAGGCCCCACGGTACGCCGAGGTTCCCGATGAGGTCGACGAAGACCACGCCGAGCAGCGCGATCACCGATCCGACCGAGAGCTCGATGCCGCCAGTAATGATGACAAACGCCTCGGCGATCGAGAAGAGACCGAAGAGGCCGATCAGGTTGCCGGTATTCGACAGGTTGATCGGCGAGAGGAAGCGAGGGTTGATGATCGCGACGGCGGCGCCGACGACAATGATCAGAACGAGGAGGCCGAAATCTTTCTTGAACATCGCTCCGCTCAATCTTCGTTGGTGCCGACGGCGAGTTGAAGCACGTTCCGCTCGCTGAAATCCTGACGCGCCAGGAAGCCGGTAATCGTGCCTTCGTGCATGACGGCGATGCGGTCGCTGACGCCGATGACTTCCTCCATGTCGCTGGAGATCATCAGAATGGCGACGCCGTTATCGGAGAGGCTCCGCATGAGCTCATAAATTTCGTGCTTCGCGCCCACGTCGATGCCGCGCGTCGGCTCGTCGAAAATAATTACGGAAGGCTGCATCGAGAGCCAGCGCGCCAGGACGACCTTTTGCTGGTTGCCGCCGGAGAGCGAGCCGACTTTGGTCGCGACGTCGGGGGCGCGGATGTTGAGCCGGTGCTTCTGCCGTTCGGCATTCTCGGTTTCCGGCCCCGTCATTATGATGTTGCTCTTCGCATAGGCGCGCAGATTCGGAAGCGAAATGTTCTCGGCGATCGAGACGTCGAGCAGCAGGCTCGCGCGCTTACGGTCTTCCGGCACAAGGTAGATGCCGCGCGTGATTGCCTGGCGTGGTGTGCTGATCACGATCGGCTCGCCGCGAAGGCGCAGCACGCCACCGAGCGGCGCGTCGATACCGAACACGGCGCGCGCCAGCTCCGTGCGCCCCGAGCCGACGAGGCCGGCAAGGCCCAGAATCTCACCGCTCCTGACCTCCAGGCTCACCTTGCGGCCGGGATAGGTCGAGGTTCTGAAATCGACAACTTCAAGCACGCCTGGCCCCGGCGCCGCGGCGGGGGGCATGTAGATCGACTTCAAGTCGCGACCGATCATCAGCCGGATCATCTTGTCATGCGCAATCTCGGCGCGACCGAGCGCACCGACGAGGTGGCCGTCCCGCAGGACCACAACGCGGTCCGCGCACGCCTCCACCTCGTGGAGCCGGTGCGAGATGAAGATCACGCTGACCCCTTGCTGCTTCAGCTCGGCGATGACCGTCATCAGCCGCTCGGTCTCGGTCATCGTCAGGCTCGAGGTCGGCTCGTCCATGATGACGAGGCGGGCGTCGAGCGACAGCGCCTTGACGATTTCGAGAAGCTGCATCTGCGCGAGCGACAACTGCGAGACAGGCGTGTCCGGCCCGAAGTCAACGCCGAGCCGATCGAGAAGCGGCTGCACGCGCGCGCGCAGCGCCTTGGAATCGATGAGCTTGAGCGGCCCGCCATAAAGCGGCTCGCGCCCGATGAAGACGTTGGCGGCGACGTCGAGATTGTCGAAGAGGTTGAGCTCCTGGTGCACGAACGCGATGCCGGCGGCGATCGCGTCGGTGACGCTGAGCGACGGCCGCTCCACGCCGTCGACGCGGATCGTCCCGGCCGAAGGCGGGGTGACGCCGCCGAGGATCTTCATCAGCGTCGATTTGCCGGCGCCGTTCTCGCCGATAAGGCCGACGACCTCGCCCTCGCGCACGGAAAGGCTGACATCGCTCAGCGCCACGACGCCGGGATAGGTCTTGGTGATGTTCACCAGTTCGAGGAACGGCTCGCCCATGGACCGCCCCCTTCCGGTCACCGACGGCAGAAAAGCGTCAGCATTTGCGCCACGCTTTGATCGCCGGCGCAAGATATCTCGCGCCGGCGATCGTGAGCATCAGGATGGCGTCAGCCGGCGATGCGCGCCTTCAGCTCGCTCTCGAAGGCGTCGACGTTGTCCTTGGTGATCACCTGACCGGGGATGATGATGAGCCCATCGGCCGGGATGCCGGACTTGTCGCCCTTCAGGTAGGCGGCCATCAGGTTCATGCCCATATGGCCCCACTCATAGGGGTTCTGCACGACGGTGCCGACGATCGTGCCTTCGCGCACGCCGCCGAGCGTGATCGGGTCTTCGTCGAAGCCGATGACCTTGATCTTGCCGAGCTGTCCGGATTCCTTCAGCACCTCGTAGATGCGCGGGGTATTGTAGGAGTAGATGCCGACCAGGCAATCGATGTCCGGATTGGCGGCAAGCACGTCCTCGACATTGCGCTTGGCGCGCGTCTGGTCGATGTCGTCGCCGCGCACGTCGATCAGATCGACGCCGGAGCCGGCGATAGCCGTCTTGATGCCCTCGATGCGCTCACGCGCATTGTCGGCGCCCGGCAGCCCGACGAAGCCCACGCATTTGCCGCCGTTCGGCAGCGCGCCCTTCATCAGTTCGCCGGCATTCTTGCCGAGCTCGACGTTCGACGAGCCGATATAGGCGACGCGCTTCGATTGCGGGGCGTCGCTGTCGGTGGTGAAGAGCACGACCTGGTCGGCGACGCGGTTCAGCGCTTCGGTCGAGGTCTTCGGGTCGACGGCGCTCACCATGATCGCCTTCACGCCCGCCGCCACGAGATCGTCCATCAGCCGCTGCTGGATGGCCGCGGCCGCCTGCTCGGGATACTTGAGCTCCATGATGGTGTCGGGGTTCTCTTCCTGCGCCTTCTTGACGCCGGCTTCCGCGATCTTCCAGAAGTCCGAAGCGCCGTTCACGACGAAGGCCAGTTCCGGCTTGTCCTGCGCCTGCGCGAAACCGCCGGCCGCCAGCGACAACGCCAAAGCAAGTCCGAGACGATTGATCGTCCTCATGCATTCCTCCCTTGTGCGACGGTCTTCTTCGGGGCTTGTCGATACGCCGCCGCAACGTTGCCTGAGTACCCAATTTTTGGTTGTCCGGCAACGTTTTTCCGGGTCTCGACTTAATTCGCAAAGCGGCGCAAGCGCAGCGCGTCGGTCAAGCTAGCCTCGACATAGCCTCCGACGAACTCGGCTTGGCACCGGCGATCGCTTCGTGGATGTTCTTTTCGGTGGTGGCAACCGTCGTACCATTTGCGATACAACCCGGGCCTTGCCAGACAGCGGGAGTCAGTTCGTTCCTAGTCCGTGGCGGCCCAGCGCTCTCCCGCCCTTTTTCCTTGCACAATTCGACCTACAATCTTCTTCTCCCCAAGGGAGTAGGCCCCGCCGGCGACGGTAGACCGAAGGCCTAGCATCCTTCGCACTACAGCAGAAAAAGCCACATGCCGGCCGCAGGGCGAAAGCAGCGCTGCCTCGGTTTGGCACTTTCCTCCCCTTAGCGCCTTCGACACAGCCGCGTTCAATGCTTCCCACCCGGCACTTTCATCCGCGTTTCGACGTGTTCCATCGAGCATTTCGACTAGGGGCCGAAGGCGCGGCGGCCCTTCGCCGTCTGTGAACTCCGCGCGGATCGTCAGACCCGTTAGGGCGCATGTCCGGAGATCGCCCGGATGGGACTCCCGCCCGCTCCAGAAGCACTTACGCCCCTCGCTGGGCATACAGTATTCCCCCCCTGCGGAACGCAGTGCCACCTCCTCCAGAACTCGAGCGCCGGATACGCTACTAGTCACAAACAGACGCTTCAGCGCGCGTTTACTCGTTGAAGCACAGCGTTCTAGTTCCGATGGTAACACCCGTTCGTTGGTGACTTCGCAAGTCTGCAAGATTCCGGGACGTACAACCTTGCCGCTTGCTTCACACCGTTCCGCTTCCACTCGAGCGATCGACTGACCGGTTTCATCGCAATCGATGAATTCTTGACGGTGTCCTACCCGGCCCGAAACGGAGGAACGCATTGCCTCATCCGCCCGAAATGGCCTCCCAGAAAACTTGCTGACATGGAGTTCGGTCTTCAAGACCTCAGCACCTGTGAAGGCACATTGTCCAAAATGCTCGGGCTCAGCGCGCTCGCCGCTGAGCGATGACTTCTTGAGAAGCGCCCTCGTAACTAACTCGCCTGTAACGGCCGATCGCTCTGCCTCGTCCTTCAGGATGTGCTTGCCGCTAAGTGCGCACGTGATCCCGAACTCTGTCAGAGCGAGGCGGCCACTTGCCTCTGACTGCATCAGAAGGTGGCGCAAGACCTCATCGCCAGTTATTTCGCACTTGGCCAGACATCCTTGGGGCACCTTCCGGCCCGACTTGGCACAGACCCCCATCGTGGGCGCATAAACAAGCTGCTCAAGAAGGGGAACGACCGTCACGGTGTCCTCATAGCCCGGCTCGCCATCGAAGGCATAGCGCGCGCGGACCTCTACCTCGCGGTGAATGGTTCCTCGGAGTCCTGCAAGTGTCATCGAAAGACGCGGAGTGAAGTCGTCCTGGAGCTTTCTCCGCTTCCGTTCGTCATCAGCTGCTGCCATGATCTCCTGATCTCGCCGATCCAAATAGAACCGAGAGAATTCCGAGATCGCCTCATCTCGAGCAGCGACACCCGCAAGCTCCTGTAGGTCGATACCGACACTCGCAGGTTCGTTGACTACTCGTTCCAGGCGCTCCAATGCGGTACACCCGTGAGCATTGCAGTGATCGGCTGGGGCGCACGGCACATCCACCAGCCGCTCATAGCTATCGTGCGCGACTGTCGCACGCACCCTAACGAGAGCACCCCCGTCGAATGCACGGCTGCAGCTAACGGCCTCAACTGACTTGGGATTCGCGCCAAACCCTTCGATCCACGTACGGACAATCCGCTCGCTCGTCTGAACTGGATCGTGGTCAAGGTCATCGACTTGGTGAATGCCAGTGGCGATGACTCGGCTCACAAGGCGCTGAAAGGCGGCCGAGCCCGGAGCGTAAAAAGTGCTTCGGAGATTGCCGGCCGGGTGTTCTTCAAGGCGTATGTATTCCTGCCCGCCGTTCTCTTCGGCCAGAAAGAGATCGGGTGGCGTCGGAGTCACCTGCACTCCAAGCATCTTCAACGCGGAGAGTGCGAACTCTCTCGGCGGCATTGAGCGGGCTACGGGTGGCAGTGTCGGGGCGCGAGGGCCTACGTATTCGGTCCCTTCCATGCTACCGAGCATCTCATTGATATTGGCCTCTTCGCGCTGCAATTCAGCTTTGGCGTTCTCTATGCTCAGAGCCGCCAGCTCTGCATCCTTTTTGACATCCTTGCCGGCGAGGGCTGCGAGAACGAGCGAAAGGATTTGGTCCTCGAACGTCGCGCTCACGTCGTCTTCGCCGTCTCCTATATCAGAACCCTGAAGCAACGCCTCCAGGTCCCCGATGGCGTGAGCCGCCATTTGCAGCTTCTCCATCAATCGCCCGACAATGTACTCCTCGAATGTCCCTCGCAGCGTGATATTGAAGATGCTTACATGACCATGTCTTGACGTGAGACGCTGGACGCGTCCGATGCGCTGCTCAACAATCATGGGATTCCAAGGCAGGTCGAAGTTCACCAACACATTGGCGACCTGTAGGTTCACACCCTCGGAGCCGGCTTCGGTCGATACTATTACCCGAAGTTCAGGAGGCTCCTTCTGGAACCGGCCTATCGTCTCCTGGTTTCTGTCCCCCTAAGTCACCGTTGATGATACCAACGGGAATACCCTGTTCCTCTAGGAAAGCTTGAATCGTCGTTTGCGTCTCGCGGCGTACTGTAAAGACTACTAAACGCCACTGATCGGAGTTCTCTCTCCTGAGCTGCTCAACCAAATGGGCGAGCCCGCGCAGCTTGGCGCTCAGCGGCATGGTTTCGACGATCGCCTTCACTGTCTCCGCCAGCTCAGCCGGCACCGTACCATTGCGGGCCATATTTTGCAGCTGGGCTGACAGAGCATGTGGGCTGCTCGTCAACGCTTGGAGAATGCCTATTTGCGCTAAGCGATTGAGTTTCTGTATTGGCTCGGCGATTGCTCGTATCAGTTCGAGTTCAGCGGGCGTAGGATCGACTTGGTGCATCTGCACGACACGTTCGGGGAAATACAGCTTGGCGTCACCCCGACGTACGCGAGACATATACCCGTAGACAAGCGATCGAAATTCCTCCCGAGCCTCAGGCTTTAACTGCCTCGCTTGCTCTCGATTATCCCCGATGAACCGACGGGCGAACATGCCCGGGTTTCCGAGTGGGTTCTGATGGCCGCGGGCAACCGTCAGCAAATCAACGAGCGAATAAATGTCCCATAGGCGGTTCTGGATCGGCGTCGCCGTCAGCATCAGTACGAAACGAAACCGCCGATCCTCAAGTGCCTTCTGAAACACCTTCGCGACCCTTGGCGGCTGCGGCGTGCCATAAAGGTTCCGCAGTTTGTGCGCCTCGTCGAGGATCAGCATTTGGAAGCGGTCCTCGGGTATCTTCTCAAGATGAATTCGGGCCGACGCATACGTCGTGATCACCGCACCGGGGCCTTCCGGGTCAGCTCCCAAAAGGTCACGCCCGATCGCGATCTCCGCCGAAATGTCAAACTTTTGAGAGAGCTCGGCCTTCCACTGTGGGCCTAGCAACTTCGGGCAGACGATTAGAATTCTTGAGACCCGCGCCCGCGCGATCAACTCGCTAACTATCAAACCAGCGCTGATCGTCTTCCCCAGCCCGACATCGTCCGCCAGCAACGTGACCGGCAGACGTCGGCAGAACGTAATGAGATTTGTGACCTGATGATGGAACGGCGTCAGCCGATCCCGCCATCTGGGACTGGACCTGAAATCGTCAGAGCTTTCAAGGACGATGGGGTCCGTCAAGTCCCATTCCAACCCCGCCCGGAAGACGCGGTACTCCTCGGCCGAATTTGCTCGCCGAAAAATCTCGGTCCGGACTTCGATAGCAGCGTCCATGCGGAATACCGCGGAGCCCCCTCGCAAGCGTCTTACCTCAACCGTAGGATGACCGGAAACGGCGGTCGTGAGCAAGATTTTCAAAGGAGGCGACAGCAAATAGGAATGCGGTCTCGCCCCCCCTTCACCCCGCCTCAACACCCATCCGCCACACTTCACCGCGAATCGCACCCGCGGCTTTTCCTTGCGCTGCGGGAAGGATTGACCGAATCTGCCGCTTGGGGGAAGGAGGGCGGGAATAGGTGGCCTGGATGAACGACCCCTTCTCGGGCGGCGGAGAGCGCACAAATTGGCGCCAGCGCCTTCTCGGCGTCGATTCGTGGATCAATTCCACAATCCACGAATCCGGCCATGGCCTGCTCGAAGGCTACGAGCGCCTGTGCAACTTCATGCACCGCTTCCGCGCCGACGGCCTGCGCCGCTGGTTCTTCGAGTTCGCCTCGGAGGGCTATTCCCTCGGCGTGCTCGGCGCGCTGGTGCTCCTCGCCTTCGCCATCCCCGCCTTCGACGAGATCCATAGCGACTGGCGCCAGCAGGCGGATTTCGCCGTCACCTTCCTCGACCGCTACGGCAACGTCATCGGAAAGCGCGGCATCCTGCAGGACGACACGATCGAGCTTGAGGACCTGCCCGACAATCTGGTCAAAGCCGTCATCGCCACCGAGGACCGCCGCTTCTTCCAGCATTTCGGCATCGACGTCATGGGCACCTTCCGCGCGATGGTGACCAACGCGCGCGCCGGCGGCGTCGTGCAGGGCGGCTCGTCGATCACCCAGCAGCTTGCGAAAAACCTCTTCCTCTCCAACGAGCGCACGCTGCAGCGCAAGATCAAGGAGGCCTATCTGGCGCTCTGGCTGGAGGCCAACCTCTCCAAGCGCGAGATCCTGAAGCTCTATCTCGACCGCGCCTATATGGGCGGCGGCACCTTCGGCGTCGGCGCCGCGGCGGATTTCTATTTCGGCAAGAAGGTGCAGGACCTCGACCTTGCCGAGTGCGCCATGCTGGCCGGCCTGTTCAAGGCGCCGACCAAATACGCCCCGCACATCAACCTTCCCGCCGCCCGCGCCCGCGCCAACGAGGTGCTGACCAACATGGTGCAGGCCGGGTTCATGACCGAGGGCCAGGTGATCGGCGCGCGCCGCCATCCGGCGACGGCGGTGGAGCGCTCGCAGATCGCCTCCGCCGACTATTTCCTCGACTGGGCCTTCGACCAGGTGAAGGCGCATGTCGACGGCAAGGACAAGGTGCTGATTGCCCGCACCACTCTCGACATGCGGTTGCAGAAGGCGGCGGAAGCGTCGCTTGAATCGACGCTGCGCGAATCCGGCGACCAGTACAACGTGCATCAGGGGGCGCTCGTCTCGATGGAGCCGGACGACGGGGCGATCCGCGCCATGGTCGGCGGGCGCGATTACGGCGTCTCCACCTTCAACCGCGCGGTCAACGCGCTGCGCCAGCCGGGCTCCTCCTTCAAGCCCTACGTCTACGCGACGGCGCTTGAGAGCGGCCAGTTTACGCCGGACACGATGGTGCTCGACGGCCCGATCGCGATCGGCAACTGGGCGCCGCAGAATTACGGGCGCTCCTACAAAGGGTGGCTAACGCTCCGCAACGCGCTCAGGCAGTCGCTGAACACGGTTGCAGTGCGGCTTTCGGTTGCAACAGGCCGCCAGCCGATCGCCGATCTCGCAGCGAAAATGGGGGTTTCCACCCCCCTCCGCGTCACCCGCTCCATGGCGCTGGGGTCTTCTGAGCTCACGGTGCTCGATCAGGCGACCGGCTATTCCGTCTTTGCCAACGGTGGTTATCGCATCTACCCGCGTGGCTTGGTCGACATCAGGACGCCGTCCGGCAAGGTGGTCTACGACGCGCTCGCCAATCCACGGCCGAAAGAGCGCGTCCTGAAGGAATCGACCGTGCTTGGCATGATCGACATGATGCACACGGTGGTGGAGAGCGGCACCGGCCGGCGAGCCCGCCTCCCCGGCATCAATGTCGCGGGAAAGACCGGAACCACCAATGCCTACCGCGACGCCTGGTTCGTCGGCTACACCGGCAACTTCTCGACCGCGGTGTGGCTCGGAAATGACAACTACCAGCCGACCAACCGGCTGACCGGCGGCGTCCTGCCGGCGGCGACCTGGGCGAAATACATGCGCGTCGCCATGGCCTACGAAACGCCTATACCGTTACCGGGCCTGCCGCCGCCGCCCGATGCGGGCGAGAAGCTGGTCGCCGATGCGGGCGATGGGCAGAGCCTCCTCGATCCCGGCGCCTCGGGTCGGCTGAGCACTGCGACGTCCGCCACGCTCGGGAAGATCGAAGAGCGCTTCAAGAAGGCAGCCGAAGCGCCAAAGCGTGAAGCGGCGCTCGAGCCAAGCCTGACTCCGGGGGAGACGCCTGTCCGCCAGGCCGCGCTCGGCGAAGGCGAGCCGGCCAATCCGTAGGCGCGCGTGAAGGCGGTCACCGTTTTTCTGGCTGGGGTCGCAGGCGCGGTCGTGCTTGGACTATGGAGCGCGTGGCTTGCCGTGCGCTCGCCTGCGCCGATCGACACGATCGAGCTCGGCGCCTGGCAGGCCTGGCCGAATGCCGGCACCGACGAAGCAGACCCCTACTCGCGCGCACGGCTTGCCCGGACCGGTGAGATTCCGCTCGGCTCCGGCGAAGGCCTGACGCTGCTCGCGTTGACCGACGATGCCGGTGAGCCCCTGACCCAATCCTGCGATTATAGAATCGTCGGACAGACGCCGCCGGCGCGGCTTTGGACGGTTGCGCTCGAGGATCCGGACGGGCGCGTCGTCGACGGCGTCGGCGGTACCGCCGCGCTCGGCAGCGATACGCTGCTTCGCGAGCCGGACGGCTCGTTCGAGATCGTGCTTTCCCCCGCGCCGCAGACCGGCAACTGGATATCGACCAAGGACGCAGAGCGCTTCCGTGTCGTGGTTCGGCTCTACGATACGACGGCGCGCACCGGGACCGAACTCACGACGCTTTTCATGCCACACATCTCGCGAGGCCACTGCACATGAGCGGGCTCGCGTTGCCACAGGGGTGGTATCTGCCGCGCATCCGCTTCGGCGGTATCATTGCGTTCGTGACGGGCGTTCTGCTCCTGGCCGGCGCGATTCACATCTGCACCATCCTGCTCGTGCCGGTCTTCGCGAAGGAGGACGGCTGGTCGCGGCTCGTTCCCTATGCCGGCGACGATCAGTTCACCGAGATACCGGACTCCGGCACATCCGGCGCCGACGGCGTCGCGGGCCTCGATCCGCTTTTCGTAAACGGCGCCTGCCACATTCGGCTTGGCGATGCGCCGGCCGGCATCACTGTCGACGCGAGCGATCGCTTCTGGTCGGTAGCCCTTTATGATCCGAAGGGCGTGATCATCTTCAGCCTGAACGACCGGACGGCGGTCGAAGGCAAGCTCGACATGATCGTCGTCAACGCCGAGCAGAATGCCGAGCTCAAGAAATCGCCGACTGTCGAGATCGAGGAGACGATCGTGGCGGAGAGCCCGTCCGACGATCTGATTGCGCTGCTCCGGCTGTTCGCGCCGACGCGCACCGCGCGCGAGGACGCACGCAAGACCCTTGCCGAGGCGGAATGCCTTCCCGCCCCCTCGGTTCTGTCGCACACCGCGTCAGGCGGATAGCGCGTCCTTCGCAGACCCGCGCTTGCTGCGACGCGTCCGCCGCTTCGTCGGCGGCTTCGGCAGGCCTTCATGGTACTCGACGCGAATGCCGGGGAAGATGACAACCTCTCCGGCGCCTTCGTAATGACGCTGCGCCCGTTTCGACGCGCTGATGGCAAACGGGAAGATCTCAGCCATGTTGTTTCCGTCTTTGCCTGATTTGCCGATCTGAAAGCATCATGGTTAACGGGTGGTGAACTCCTGCTTTGCAGGCTCGTCCGCGAGTTCGATGAAGGCGCGGCCCTGACGATCCTCGATGTCGACCTGCCAGAGATCGGGATCGAACCGCATCTCCTGCTCCATCCGAATGCGCATCGCATCTTCCGGCATCTGCTTGCCGACCAGAGAGAACAGACGGTCGCGCGGATGATCGTCGTCGAAGACGCTTTGCGGCGCCGGGGCGTAGAGGTCGAATGCGCCGTCGAGTCGGTCGACGACCACGAATACCGCGCCAGCCTCCTCGGCACCGCGCCGCGCAATCGAGATGAAGGCGCCGGCCGCTTCCGCCCGGCGACGCAACGCCGCCACCCAGAAGTCGGTGCGCAGGCGGGCGCTCATCAGATGTCGTGCATCGCACCTGCCGCGCGGAGCTCAATGACCAGGTTGTCGCTGATCTCGCCGGTGACAGGAAGATTGTGGTCGCGTTGAAAGCGCATGATCGCGGAGCGCGTGTCGGGACCGACGATGCCGTCAGCGATGAGCGGGCCGTAGGCGGAAAGCGCGAGCGCATTCTGCACGGAGGCAACGAGCGGATCGCCCTGCTCCGGCGTGCTTTTTGACGCCGACGCGGCTCGGATCTCCGCCAGGAGACTGATGCTCGCCTGCCCCGTCTGCGGCAGACCGGCCGACTGCTCGAAGGATCGGATCGCCGTTTCGGTCTGCGGCCCCGCAAATCCGTCGACCACGCCGGTATAAAGCCCCGACGCGGCGAGCGCTGCCTGGATGTCCCGTACCAGCGGGTCGCCGCTCTCTGTCGTCTGCGTGGACTGCGCCCGCGTGGCGAAAAGCGGTGCCGGATGCGGTCGCGTCTGGAAAAAGAGTGCATTGGTCGCGATCGCAATGCCGACGGCGAGAAACGCCGTGCCGGCGATCGTCTCCGGCCGCTTCAACTGCGCGGCAAGAACCGCGCCGATCTCAGGCAGCTTTAGCACGTTCCCTCATCCTCTCGCTCGCCGCTCCGACATCCGCCAGCGCGAGCCTGACACTCAACTCCAAACCCTCTTTGCCCAGGTTCACGACGAGCGTTCCGCCCGCCTCGTCGACAAGCGTGCGAAGCGTCGCGAGCTCGATCGAATCCACATCGGTTGCGGCACGGTCTGTTGCGATGTCGGTCGCGACCTTGAGGAGGACGATACCCCTCAGCTTGCGAACGTCAACGCGGATCGTGTCGCCGGCACTTCTTGAGAGCGCGGCGTCGATCGCGAGATGCGCTACGCGCCGTCCGACCTGTCGATCGCATGCGACGTCCAGGCCGCCGTCGCACCTGCTCGCAAGCACAATTCTCTTCGCTTCCGCCTGCGCCCTCACACGCTGGAGCGCAAACGCGACCGCTTCGCCCATGTCGGAAGCCGGACTCGGGGGTGCGGCCGAGATTTCCTTCAGCGCGGTGGCAGCCGGCTCCGTTTCGTCCGTGCTCGATGCAGGCGGCTGCCCAGACACGGTTTCCATGAACCGCAGCGACACGGCACCATCCTCGTAAGGCGAGAATATCCACTTTGCCGGTCTCCCCTCCCCGCCATCTGCAAGCTCCACCTGGACCGGCTCGCCACGCGCGCTGCACCTCTGGAGGGCGTCCGAGATTTTCGGCATGTCGGTCGGATCGAAGAGACCTATAACGGGCTGCTCGAACGCGTCGGGAAGAAGCGGAAGCAGCCGGCGCGCGGCCTGCGTTGCTGCGAGCACGCATCCTTCCGGGTCGGCAATCAGGACCGGCTCGGAGGGAGCGAGCCGATCGAGGCAGGCGGCGCGCTCCAGCGCCGCGGCGCGCGAAAGCGAGACGCCAGTCGCGGCTTTTGTCGCGCGCGGTGCGATCATCGACCGAGCGAAGGCCGGCGCTGCTGCGAACAGCGGCGCCATCAGGGCCGCGGCGATTCCGGTCCGCGAGAACGGCGTCTCGCTCTCGAAGAGATAGAGCACCAGCCAGCCGACCAGCGCGGAGATCACGAGGCCGGCAATGAGGGCGGCGCGCTGCGGGCGGTCCGATGCGAGCGCGTGCGCGGTGGCCAGGTAGCCGGACGCGATCGCTGCCGGCACAGCAAGCGGTGCGCCGAGCACAAGCGAGGCAAGCAGAAGGATCGGAAGGCCGAGAATGGCTGCAAGCCCGGCGCTGGCCAACGCCTGCGCCGCCATCGTGTCGCCCGCCGCGCTGCGAAGCGGCGGGACCGCGGCAAGGACAAGCGTTCGAAAACTGAAACGGAGCGCTCGCATCGGCGATGGCGCAACGATCGAAGGCATTCAGTAGCCTTTGCTCGGCGTAAACTTCATGCCGCACATTCGAGTGCCGCTTTTAAGGAAGGCTGAAATCGCCGCTTCGCGGACGGCAGAAACGGCGTCAAACCGGGCGAAAGCTCACGTCAGGGTTAAGGGATGCTTGCACGAGGCCGGCCGCCGGCCGGCCGCTTAGAAAGCGTTAAGCGCGTTTGCGAAAACGTGTGAAATGCGACCTGCCTTGGGAACCGGCTGTTCATGTCAAAATGCTTGCATGATTGCGCTAGAAAAACAGGAAGCCCGCTCGGAAAGGCATGTTTGTTCTGCGTTCGCTTTTCTGGTTGTCGACCGTCGTGCTCCTCCTTCCGGCATCGCCGGACGGAAAGGAGCCGCCGCCGCGCGTGAGCCTCATCCACACCGCCTACGCGGCGCGTACGCTCATGCAGGACTTTGCTGGCATCTGCGAGCGCAACTCTGACGCCTGCGCCGCCGGCCGTCAGGCGCTGGTTCTCCTTACGCGGAAGCTCGAGACCGGCGCCGAGATCGTCACGGCCGGGATCGCAGCGACCCAGGGACAGCCAGACAAGGCGGTCAATCACGGCACGCTGACTTCCGCCGACCTTGCGCCCGCCTGGTCGATCGCCGAGGCCACGCCCGCACAGTAGTCCGCGCCCCGCGCTCCCTAGAGGGCAGCGCTCTTCCGAAGCCCAGGCGTTGCGTCGGTCGGTACGCTTGCCATCTGTGCTAGGATGGTCAGCATGAACGCCGCAGAATCCTCGATCGACGATCTCGTCGAGAACTTCACCTTCCTGGAAGACTGGGAAGACCGCTACCGCTACGTAATCGAGCTCGGCAGGACGCTGCCGGCGCTCTCGGATGCTGAGCATAGCGACGCAAACAAGGTGCGCGGCTGCGCCAGCCAAGTGTGGCTCGTCAGCAAAGTCGCGCATGACGGCGAGACACGGCTCACCTTCCGCGGCGACAGCGACGCCCATATCGTGCGCGGGCTCATCGCGATCCTGCTTGCGATCTATTCGGGCCGCACCGCGCGCCAGATCGTCGAAACGGACACGGAAGCGATTTTTGCGCAAATCGGCCTGCGCGAGCACCTGACGTCGCAACGATCGAACGGGCTTTCCTCCATGGTTGCGCGCATCCGCGCCGACGCGGAAGCGGCGCTCTCCGGCGCTCAAGCGATCTCCGGCCGATAATCCTCAGCGCCCCAGTGAAGCAGCTTGCCTGAACCGGCCTTGCCGGTTGCGCTCGGCGTGAGCCCGTAGTGCCGTGCAAGCGCTTCGAGCGCGATGCGCAGGACAAGCTTTGCCGAGCGGGCCGGCCATCGCCGTTCGCGCTCTACCGCCTCCAGCCCCTTCAGGAAGCAGCAGACGTCAATCAGCACGCCCGAGAGGTCCGGTCCGACGGTTCGCATTGCGCGATCGAAGCGAAGCCGTGCGCCAAGCGCCATTTCGGTCAACTCCGCCAGCCCTGCACCATCGCCGGAGCGACGTCCGGTGCTGATGCTCGCCGACCAGTTCGCCGTCACGCGCGGCTGTAACTGCCCAACCTCAAAATCGCGCCTCAACCGTTCGGCTGCCTCGACGGCATTCGGCTTAAGCCAGGGCTCGCCGCCCTTTGCGGTACGGCGTGCAAGGGTCGCGACTGGACTTTCGTCGAGATCCACGGCGACACGCGGCCCGCCGCTGCCGATATTCTTCTCGCCGAGCGTGCCGTGCTGCGCGCGGAAGGGCCTTTCGGCATTCGCCCTTCGCTTCAGCCAGGCGAAAGCGGAGGGCGCGGCCCCATACGCACCGGGTTCGCTTTCGACCAAAAGCCCGGCGGCCAAATGGCGCTGCACCACTGCTGTGGAGACCTCGCGGCGGGTGTCGCCCCCGAGGATGTAGCGATCGCCTGCCGCGACGAGCCGCAAAGCGGGGTCGCCGCAGAGCGCGGCGATCAACGTCGTGCTCGTCGGGTCCGTCTTCCTCGCCATCACGCGGCCTCCAGCGTCGCGAAGCACTGATGCCAACGGTCGAGTGCCGTCTCCAGGCAGGAGAGCACACGCTCAAATTTCGGATCGTCGCGACAATCCTCGACGCAAGCGCAGGCATGGGCAACGGTGGTGCGGTCGCGCCCGAAGCTCAGGCCGACTTGAGATAGGCTCAGGCCGAGATGGACATGCGCGAGATACATCGCCGTCTGTCGTGCAAATGCCGCCGCCGCGCGCCCTCGCTTCTCACAGCGCAGCTCAGCAACGGAAATACCGAGTGCTCCCGACACCAACGCCTCGATGAACCGACAGGCGCTTTCCCGGCTCTCTCGATGCGCCCCTTGATCGTCGCGACCTGCGATTTTCCGCCGGGGCCGCGGACTCTCGCAACCACCAATTGTCATTCTTGCCTCCCACGCTCTAGGATTGTTTTCCTATACTCCGACGCGGGCAAGCGGGGATAAGTCTCAGGGGTCCGCACTGGGGTGGACAGAAAAAAAGAAATCCCCGGCCTTCCCCGACGCGAAAAGGATGCCGCCTTCGAAAGAAGGACGCGGCACCGATGTCGGAAGCAAAGTCTCAGGTTGAAACGGGAGACGTCACGGAAAGCATCCGCCGCGCGGCGGAGCACGCGCTGGGCGAAACGATACGGGCCGGGACCGAGGCCTACGACCGCCTACGCGACCTGCCGAAGCTCGCGCGCGTGGATACGCTCGCGGGCCTCGCCGACACGACGGAACACACCGAGGCGATCGTGGCGCGGCTCGCGCGCGCGCTCCGCGCAGAGCGGAACCGCGCACGATCAGGCCATTGGACCTACGATCTCAATCGCCATATCGCGCTTTGCCAGGCGCATCGGGCAGAGACCGAGCGGCTCAATGCGCTTCGCAACGGAAAGCGCTGAGCGAGGCGCTAGCGCTTCTGGCCGAGCCCCATCTGCTTGGCGAGCGCAGAGCGCGCCTTTGCGTAGTTCGGCGCGACCATCGGGTAGTCAGCCGGGAGGCCCCACTTCTCGCGGTACTCCTCCGGCGTCAGATCGTAGTGCGTTCGCAGGTGCCGCTTCAGCGACTTGAACTTCTGCCCGTCTTCCAGGCACACGATGTAGTCGGCGTTCACGGACTTGCGCACCGCGACCGCCGGCTTTAGCGGCTCGGAATCGGGCATTGCAGTACCTGTCGCAGTGCGATGCAGCGCGGCGTGCACGTCCTTGATCAAGCCCGTGAGATCACCCGAAGCGACATTGTTACTGCTCACGTATGCGGACACGATCTCCGCCGTCAGTTCGATGAGATTGTCCTTTTCCATTGTACCGGCCATTAACTCCTCGCGGTCCGCATCTGGCGGCACCCGGACACGTCGCCGCACCGTTTAGCTTTAGTAACAATCCAGCGTTTTTGCAATTGCAACGTTCGTGCGATGGCAATTTCGTGAAAAGACCAAATCATCCGAAGAGTTGGCCCAGCCTTCGCAAAGTTCAAGCAGTCCGGCGCGTTAGGTCTTCTGGCAGAACTCTCGCTGCAACCGCGCTCATGTGCCCGCGGCTTGCTGCCGTCTCTAGTCTCAGGCCGCGTTCACAGGATCAGAAGTAGCGTAGCCAGATATAGACGTTCGCAATCGCGATCGAGACCAGCATCATCGGGAAGGCGTAGAGCGTGAAAACGCCGAAACGAAAGGGCACGCCGTTGCGGTCGCCGATCCCGGCGACAATCAGATTCGCCGACGCGCCGACCAGAGTTCCATTGCCGCCGAGGCAGGCGCCAAGCGACAGGCACCACCAGAGAGGATCGATCGCGGGCTCACCGCCAAACGCCGGCGCCGTCGACTTGATTAGCGGGATCATTGTGGCGACGTAGGGAATGTTATCGACGATCGCCGACAGCACCGCCGACGACCAGAGGATCGCGTAGCCCGCCGCTTCGAGGTTGCCGCCCGTCGCGGAGACAAGCTCGTTGCCGAGCCGGCCGAGGAGCCCGCCGACCTCAACGCCGTGCACCACGATAAAAAGACCGATGAAGAAGAAGATCGTGATCCACTCCACGTCGCCGAACGTCTGGTGGATGTTGTGCGCCGCCTTCTCTCGATGATGCGTCCAATTGTCGAGCAGCATCAGTATGCCTGCGCCGATTATGGCAATCGTCGCGGGCTCGAGATGCAGTTGATGGGCGAAGATGAACCCAACCATCACAGCGCCGAGCACGACGAGCGACTGCTTCAGAAGCAGCGTGTCCATGATCGCCTCGCGCGGGATCATGTCCATCACGCGGGCCTTCGCCTCAGGCGTAGAGCGAAGCTTGCGCCCCCAGATTACCTGGATCATCACGGCCTGGACGACGAGAAGCACCAGCACGACCGGCAACAGGTTTTCGATGAAGGCGTTGAACGTCAGACCCACCTGCGACCCGATCAGGATGTTTGGCGGGTCGCCGATGAGTGTAGAGGTGCCGCCGATATTGGAAGCGAATATCTCGGCGAAGAGGAAGGGATAGGGCGGGACCTTGAGCTCCTTGGTGATCGCGAGCGTGACAGGCACGATCAGGAGCACCGTCGTGACATTGTCGAGGAAGGCGGAGAGCACCGCGGTCGTGATCTGCAGCATGAAGAGGATGCCGGCAGGGTGCGCCCGCGCAAGCTGCGACGACCAGATTGCCAGATACTGGAATACGCCCGAGCGCCGTGAGACGGAGACCAGGATCATCATCCCGGTCAAGAGGCCGATCGTGTTCCAATCGACCCCGGCGAGCGCCTCCTTTTGATCGAGGACGCCGACGACGATCATCAGGCCGGCGCCAACCAGCGCCACGATCGAGCGGTTCACGCGCTCCGAAATAACAATCGCGTAGGTGATGACAAGCACACAGGTCGACACCCAAAGCGGGTTCAACCCGAACAAGACGTGCGAGGCGGCGTGCCCCTCCATGCGTTCCCCTTCAGCGCTAAGGGGCAATCCGAGCCGCGCCGCGGCGCTTCGATTCAGGTCCCCCAATTTGTGGTGTCACGCTCCCGGAATCGGTTCGGTAAGTCAAGGCGGCGGCAGCGCCGCTGTGCCTCGCACCCGAACCGATCAGGAGCCGCCGATCGAGACGACAGACAGGATGAGGAGGACAGGCCCAAGACACAGCAGCGCCCAGCCGAAATAGCCGAAAAAGCTCGGCATCTTCACGCCGCGCTCGACCGCTATGGCGTAGACCATCAGGTTCGGCGCGTTCCCTATATAGGTGAGCGCGCCCATAAAGACGGCGCCCATTGAGATCGCGGCGAGCGCAGCGGCCATCGGGCCCATGAGATCGGCCGCATTGCCGCCGGCGAGTTCGAAGAAGACTAGGTAGGTCGGGGCGTTATCCAGGAATGCGGACAGCAGCCCGGTCAGCCAGAAGAAGGCGAGCGGATGCGGCGCGCCGTCATGTGCCGTGACAGCGTCGAGCAGCGGTGCAAAAGCGCCGTCTTGCCCGGCGCGCAGCATCGTAAGCACCGGAATGATGGTGACGAAGATGGCGGCGAAAAGCTTCGCTACCTCCTTGATCGGCTCCCAGGTGAAACCGTTCGCGGCACGATGCTCGTCGCGCGTCCACCAGAGTGACAGCAGCGCGGCAATGGCCATCAGGGCGTCGCGCACGAGGTCTTGCAGAGCCACTTCCGTGCCGAACACGTCGAACGCGATCCCCGGCTTCCAGGTCGCGGAGAGCATGATCGCGCCGATGATCCCGGCGATCAGCGCGAAATTCACGAGGCCGTGGACGCGGATCGGTGCGGGCGGCGTCGGATCGGCCTGTGGTCTGTAGGTCCCCTCGCGGCGCGCGATCCAACTGTCGAGCACGAAGAACACGGCGAGCAGCAGGCCGGCAGCAAGCCCCGTCTCCCAGGCGAGATGCCGCGTGGTCCAAAAGAAATCGACCCCGCGCAGGAACCCCATGAAAAGTGGCGGGTCGCCGAGCGGCGTCAGCGCGCCGCCGATATTCGCGACCAGAATGATAAAGAAGACGACGACGTGCACCTTGGTCGGGCGTTCGTCGTTGGCGCGCAGAAGCGGGCGGATCAGGATCATCGCGGCACCAGTCGTCCCGACCACGCTTGCCATCAGCGTGCCGAGCGCCAGCATCGCCGTGTTCAAAGCCGGCGTGCCATGCACGTTGCCGGTGACGAGTATGCCGCCGGCGACGGTGTAGAGCGCGAAAAGGAGCACGATGAAGGAAAGGTATTCACCGACGATCGCATGCACGAAGGCGGCGAACGCGGCTTCCGCGCCAAATCCGATCGTCAGCGCAAGGAGCGCCGCCGCAGCGAAGCCCGCGCCGATCTTGCCGTAGTGGTCGTGCCAGACCTTGGGGAAGAGAAGCGGCCCGGTCGCGATCGTCAGAAGCACCGCAACGAAAGGCAGCCCCCAAACGATACCCATCGACGCGCCGTCGAGATCCGCGGCAAAAGCGCCGTGCGGGGCCAAAACGCACAAAAGGAGGGCTGTCGCGGCGACGCGGAGTCGTCTGAGCATCGAGAATCCTGCGGAGGCGATTGCGCTCGGTAGGCCACGAGAGCGGCGTAAACACAACCCCTTGCCGGTGGCCTTCCGGGTTGCCTCGGCGGCCGTTCCCTCCTACCTCCCCTCCGCCATGCAAAAGTCCCTCATCCCTCCCCGCGCCGACCGGCGGCCGGCCAAAGCCGTCCATCACGGTCACACCCGCAGCGACGACTATTCCTGGCTGCGCGCCGACAACTGGCAGGAGGTCATGCGCAATCCCGCTGCACTGGCTGAGGATATCCGCGCTTATCTCGATGCGGAAAACGCCTATTTCGCCGCCGCGATGGCGGACACGGGACCGCTGCAGGAGACGCTCTTCAAGGAGATGCGCGGGCGCATCAAGGAAGACGATTCCTCCGTCCCCTCGCCAGATGGGCCGTGGGCCTATGCCGTCCGCTTCGTCGAAGGCGGCCAGCATCCGCTTTATGTGCGCGAGAAGCGCGACGGCGGCGGCGAAGAGGTCATGCTCGACGGCAATGCGCTGGCCGTGGGCCGCGCCTATTTCAGGATCGGCGGCGTCGCGCATTCGCCCGATCACCGGCTCCTCGCCTGGTCACATGACGACGCGGGTTCCGAATTCTTCCTGCTTTCGGTGCGCGACCTGGAGAACGGCGGCGACCTTGCCGACGTGATCCCGGATACGAGCGGCGGCGCGGTCTGGTCGGCCAACGGCCATCACCTGTTCTACGTCCGGCTCGACGCGAACCACCGCCCTTCGCGCGTCTTCCGTCACAGGCTCGGCACGAGCCCGGAGACGGATGTCCTGGTCTACGAGGAGTCAGACCCAGGCTTCTTCGTCGGCCTCGACCAGACCAAGTCGCGGCGCTTCGTGCTTATCCAGTCGCACGATCACCAGACGTCGGAAGTGCGGACGATACCGGCCGACGCACCGGAGGATGCGCCGCGCCTGATCGCGCCGCGCGAGGTGGCGGTTGAATACAGCGTCGACGAGGCGAACGGCACGTTCTTCATCCTGACCAATGCCGGCAGCGGCAGCAAAGCGGCCAAGGATTTTCGAATCGTCACCGCGCCCGTCGAGGCGCCGGGGCGAGAGAATTGGACGGATCTCGTGCCGCATGAAGCCGGCCGGCTGGTCACGACGCACGACGTCACGGCGCGACACCTCGTCCGCCTCGAGCGGTTCGAGGGCCTGCCGCGGATCGTCGTGCGACGGCTGGCGGACGGCGCGGAGCACACGATCGCCTTCGAGGAGGAGGCCTATTCGCTCGGCCTGATGGGCGGCTACGAGTTCGACACCGACGCGCTCCGCTTCGCCTATTCGTCGATGGCGACACCGTCGCGCATCTACGACTACGACATGGAGAGCCGCCAGCGCGTGCTCCGCAAGGAGCAGGAGGTGCCGTCCGGTCACGATCCTTCGCTCTATGTGACGCGCCGCGTCATGGCACCGACACCGGACGGCGAGATGGTTCCCATCTCGCTCCTCTATCGCAAGGAAACGCCGCTCGACGGCTCCGCGCCCGCTTTGCTTTACGGCTACGGGGCCTATGGGATCGCCATGCCCGCCGGGTTCTCGATCACCCGGCTGTCGCTCGTCGACCGCGGCTTCGTCTACGCCATCGCCCATATCCGCGGCGGCAAGGACAAGGGCTATGCCTGGTACAAGTCCGGTCGGCGCGCGTCGAAGGCCAACACCTTCACCGATTTCATCGCGGCGGGCGAATTCCTTGCTGCGGAGCGCTTCACTTCGCGCGGCAGGATCGTCGCGCAGGGCGGATCGGCGGGCGGCATGCTGATCGGCGCCGTCGCCAATATGTCGACGGACCTCTTCGGCGGAATTCGTCGCCAACGTGCCCTTCGTCGACGTGTTGAACACGATGCTCGACGACACGCTGCCGCTCACGCCTCCCGAATGGCCGGAGTGGGGCAACCCGATCGCCGAGGCGGCGGATTATCAGACGATGCTTGCCTATTCGCCCTACGAAAACGTCAGCGCGAAGCCCTATCCGCCGATGCTGGTTCTCGCCGGCCTGACCGATCCGCGCGTCACCTACTGGGAGCCGGCGAAATGGGTGGCGCGGCTGCGCGCACTCAAGACCGACGTCAATCTTCTTTTGTTGCGCACCAACATGGAGGCCGGACACGGTGGCGCCGCGGGCCGCTTCGACGCGCTGAAGGAGACGGCGATCGAGATCGCCTTCGCGTTGAAGGTCATGGGCAAGGATGGATAACAGCCCACCCATGACGGTGTTTCCGCAACAAGATTCCCGGATTCCCGCGAAAATCGTGCTGTTCTCCGGTTGCCCCGGCGGGCAGGTCGGCTAGAAAGAGGCCGCGAGGAACAGCGGCCACCCCGCATTCGTTCCTGAAGCGAATTCTCAAGACGAGGAGACGAACATGGCCTTCACGCTCCCACCGCTCCCTTACGCCTACGACGCGCTAGCGCCGCATATGTCGAAGGAGACGCTGGAGTTTCACCACGACAAGCACCACAACGCCTACCTCACGGCGATGACGGGCATGATCAAGGACACGCCCTACGAGTCGATGTCGCTTGAGGACATCTGCACGAAGAGCTTCAAGGAGAACCCCAAGCTCTTCAACCAGGCCGGCCAGTTCTACAACCACGTCCATTTCTGGAAATGGATGAAGCCGAATGGTGGCGGAACGAAGCTGCCGGGCAAGCTTGAGGAGCAGATCAAGAAGGACCTCGGCTCGCTCGACGCCTTCCGCACCGCCTTCATCCAGGCCGGCACCACACAGTTCGGCTCCGGCTGGGCGTGGCTGGCGCTGAAGGACGGCAAACTAGAGGTGATGCAGACGCCGAACGGCGAGAACCCGCTCGTGCGCGGCGCGAAGCCGCTCCTCGGCGTCGATGTATGGGAGCATTCCTACTACATCGACTACCGCAACCTCCGGCCGAAGTACCTGGAGACTTGGTTCGATAACCTGATCAACTGGGACTACGTCGCCGAGCTCTACGGCGCCTGAGACTTTCTCTCGCGCGACGGAGATACGAGCCCGCTTTTCTCGCGCGATTGTGTTCGTACGTGTCCAACGCGCGGCGACATGTGTCATGCCGCCGCGCGTTTCCCTTTGGTATTTCGGTGTGCCGAGGCTCCTTGGGGTTCTCGTGGCTCCGGTCGGGATGAGTGGAAAGGGAGAATGATGCGTCGTTTGCTAGTCGGTATCGCAGCTCTTGGAGTCATAGTCGCAGCCGCCGGTGCTAATGCCGCGGAAGATCCTATCGCTCAGCGGAAGACGCTCATGGACGCCAACGGCGCGGCCGCAGGCGCCGGTGTTGCCATGCTGAAGGAACAGGTTCCCTTCAATCCGGGCATCGCAAAGTCGGTCTTCGCGACCATGCGCGCCGTCGCCGCCACCTACGGCGATTACTTCCCCGCCGGCTCCGACACGGGCGATACCAAGGCGAGCCCAAAGATTTGGGAAGATGCCGCGGGCTTCGCCGCCGCATTGCAGAAGTTCCAGAAGGATACGGACGCGGCGCTGGCCGCCAAAGTTCAGGATCTCAACTCGTTCAAGACCGCTTTCGGCCAGGCGGCAGGCAACTGTCAGGATTGCCACGACGCGTTCAAGCTCTCGAACTAGCCAATGTTGCGCCGGGCGGCGCTCGCAGTTGCGGTCCTTGTCGTCGCCGGTGCAGGCCTCGCCTGGTTCCTGACGGCGCCTGAGCCGCTGAGCGCCGCCCAGCTTCCCGCCCATGCCGCGGACGCGGCGAATGGCGAGCGTATCTTCTATGCCGGCGGGTGCACGTCGTGCCACGCCGCGCCGGGAGCGAAGGGCGATGAAAAGCTGAAGCTAGCCGGCGGGCTTGAGCTTAAGACCGACTTCGGCACTTTCCGGGTTCCGAACATCTCGCCCGACCCGCAGACCGGAATCGGCGGCTGGTCCACGCTCGATTTCGTCAATGCTGTCACCCGCGGCGTCTCGCCCGACGGCAGAAACTACTATCCGGCCTTCCCTTACACGTCCTACACGCGGATGCGGCTGGAGGACGTGATCGACCTGAAGGCCTTCATGGACACGCTGCCGCCGGTCTCGAACGCGGTCCCCGGTCACTCGCTGGGCTTCCCCTACAACATCCGGCGCGGCGTCGGCCTTTGGAAGCGGCTCTATCTGTCGTCCGCCCCTGTGCTTGACCTCGCGGGCGCCGACGACAGCGTACGGCGCGGCCAATACCTGGTCGAAGGTCCGGGCCATTGCGGGGAGTGCCACACGGCTCGCGACTGGATCGGCGGGCTCAAGAAGGCGCTCTGGCTCGCCGGCGCGCGCAATCCCGAGGGCCCCGGCAGAATTCCCAACATCACGCCGGGACCGGGCGGACTGACGTGGTCAGAGAGTGAGATCGTCAACTCGTTCAAGACGGGCTTCAAGCCGAGCTTCGATACGCTCGGGGGAAGCATGGGCGCCGTGCAGCAGAACCTGGCGCACCTTTCCGATGACGACCTCCACACCATCGCCGCCTATCTGAAAGCCGTGCCGCCGCTCCCGGACGCCGTCCCCAAGAGCGATAGCGCCGCTCAGTAGGAAGAAGGCGCGCCGCGCGTGCAGCGCGTGTAGAGAACCGGCCCGCCCCGCAGGTAGTTGATCGCGACGTTCTGCCAGACCCGGCAGTCGTACTCGTTCGCAAAGCAGCCGCGCGCGGCGAAGCCATGGGTCTTGTAATTGAACCGGTCGATGCGGTTGCCGGAAAGCTCGCCGTACCAGGTCGCCGAAGGGCCTATCTTCGCGGCGATCGCTGCGCAGTCCCCGCCCGTCGGATATTCGGGCGCCTGATAGTAGAAGAGCCCGTAGAACGGATCGGCGACGCCGACGCCCGTCAAGGCGAGAAGCGCCAAAGCGGAAACGAGTGACCTAAGCATCGTGAAGCTCCGTCCGGGCCATCCAGAAATCACTGGTGCGCCCAATCCCAGTAAAGCTGCCGTGCTTTCGCATGCAAGGGGCCGGGCTGCAGCTCCCGATCCTGGATGCGCGTGATCGGAACAACCTTCGAGTAGTTGCCGCTGGAGAAAATCTCGTCGGCGTCGAGGAAATCCGCCAACGTCAGCATCGTCTCCTGCACCTCCACGCCCGCCTCCTTGAGCAGGCGGACGACGCGCTGCCGGGTGATCCCGTTCAGGAACGAGCGGTTCGGCGCGGGCGTCTTCACGACACCGTCCTTCACCATGAAGATGTTCGACGTGCCGGTCTCCGCCACATTGCCGAGCATATCGAGGACGAGCGCGTTATCGAATCCGCGCGAGCGCGCCTCCATGATGGCGCGGCCGTTGTTCGGGTAAAGGCAGCCGGCCTTGGCGTCGGTCGGCATGGTCTCGACCGTCGGGCGCCGGAAGGGCGAGAGGCCGACCGAGAACCCGGTCGGCGGCGGCATCGGCGTCTCGTAGATGGTCAGCAGGAAGCGGGTCGATTCAGGATCGGCCGGCACGGAAAGGTAACCGCCCTGCTCTGCCCAATACATCGGCCGGATGTAAAGCGCGGCATCGGACGGGAACTTCTTCACACCGTCGCGCACGAGCCCGAGCATCGTGTCGACCTCAACCGTCGGCTTCAGCCCGAGTGCCTTCGCCGAGGCGTTGACGCGCGTGCAGTGCCGGTCGAGGTCCGGCGTGACCCCTTCGAATGCCCGGGCGCCGTCGAACACGCTCGAACCGAGCCACGCCGCGTGCGTCCGCGGCCCCATGATCGGGATATTCCCCTCGTGCCAGTCGCTGTCGAGATAGGTCCAGGTGCGGGACCATTCGGCCATTGTCTTGTCTCCTCAAACCCGGCGCTTCTGATAGGATTTCGCCGCGAAGGAGTCTACGCGGGGGGGCGACGCATGAACGACAGCCAGGGAACCAGTTCCGACGCCGTAGCGCGCTATCTCGCGCCAGGCGGCGACAATGTGAAGCTCGTCTATATCCTCTATCTGGCGAGCTTCGTGGTCGGGGTGACCATCCTGGTCGGGGTGGTGGTCGCCTACATCAACCGCGGCCAGGCCGCCGGAACCTGGGTGGAGAGCCACTACACCTACCAGATCCGGACGTTCTGGATCGGCATCCTCTACTCGTGCATTTCGTTCATCCTGATGATCGTCGGCATCGGATTCCTGCTGATTATCGTGGTCGCGATCTGGACTATCGTTCGCTGCGTCAGGGGGCTGCAGTGGAGCGCGGCGATGAAGCCCGTCCCCAACCCGCAGACCTGGATGGTTTGACGGACCGCCCAGCCGCGCTAAACCGCAGACCTACGAGCCCGGAGCCTTCGAACCTTGAGCCACTCGGTCTACGCCTTCGACGCCTACGGCACGCTCTTCGATGTGCACGCCGCCGTCAGGCGCCACGCAGCGGCGCTTGGACCCGATGCGGCGCGCTTCTCCGAGACCTGGAGAGCGAAGCAGCTCGAATACAGCTGGGTGCGGTCGCTCGCCGGACGCTACCGAGACTTCTGGCGGCTGACGGAAGACGCGCTCGATTTCTGCTTCGCCGCGTTCCCGTCCGCGGACAAGGCGCTCAGGCCCAACCTGCTCGACGCCTACCACAAGCTCGACTGCTACCCGGAAGTGCCGGAGCTGATACGGACGCTGCGGCGCGAAGGGCGGCAGATCGCGATCCTGTCGAACGGCACCCCGGAGATGCTCGACGCCGCCGTTGAGGCGGCCGGTCTCAAGGGCTCGTTTGATGCGATCCTCTCGGTGGACCCGCTCCGCCTCTACAAGACCGACTTCCGCGTCTATGATCTGGTGACCACGCATTTCCGCGTCTATCCGGATGCCGTGTCGTTCCAGTCGTCGAACCGCTGGGACATCGCGGGAGCAACCGGCTACGGCTTCCGCACCGTCTGGATCAACCGCGCGGGTGTTCCCGACGAATACCCAGATCTCACGCCGGCGGCGGTGCTTCCCTCGCTCGAGGGCCTGCTCAGGCTCGGCTGAGCTACCGCTCCCCGGCGCCGATCCATTTCACCACGACGGGCGGTTCGTAGTTTTCGAAGCGGTCGAGCATCCGCGCGGCGTCGCCTTCGACGATCAGCATGTCGCGATGTTCGGCGCGCACGAACTTTTCCCGGCGCTGGTGGTCGAGGAAAGCGATCAGGAGATCGAAGTAGCCGGCGGCATTCAGGAGCCCGACGGGCTTGCGGTGATGGCCGAGTTGCGCCCACGTCCACACCTCAAAGACTTCCTCCAGCGTGCCCGCGCCGCCCGGGAGCGCGAGGAACGCGTCGGAGAGGTCGGACATCAGCGCCTTGCGCTCATGCATCGAGGCGACCTCATGGAGCTTCGTGAGCCCCTTGTGCTCGATCTCGCGCTCGATCAGGGCGCGCGGCATCACGCCGATGACCTCGCCGCCGGCTGCAAGCGCCGCGTCGGCGACGGCGCCCATCAGCCCGACCGAGGCGCCGCCGTAGACGAGCCGCATGCCGCGCGCCGCGACTTCGCGGCCGACCTCGCGCGCTGCGTCGGTATAGGCGTCGCGCGCGCCGGCGTTCGAGCCGCAGAAGACGCAGACAGAGCGCATGCGGCCGTCAGGCCCAGCCCACGCAGTAGGGCTCCGGCTCAAGATCGATCGGCGCATTCGCCGCCTCGGGAAACACGGTCTTGAAGGTGAAAGCGTGCGGCGTCGGTCCGTGCTCGGCGAGATGGCGAAGCCGCGCCAGCCCCTCCTCGACCGTCGGCCGATGCCCCTCCGCAACCCACCACAGCACCTGGTACGGCCCTTCCGGTTTCTCGAACCATTCGCGCCGCCTGACCATGAAGCCGCGGTGGTTCGACCGGTAGACGAAGTCAAAGAGCGCGGCGACCGACGCCCAGACGCTCATGTTGACCAGGAAGAGCGGATTTTCTTCCGGCCTGATGTCGGTGGCGTTGTTGCTCTCGCCCGTCAGCCGCCAGACGAAACCTAGTGAGGCTTCGGCGAGCGCGTTCACCCGGTCGAGATTGTTCATGAAGTCCGCCATGCGCGGATCGTCAGTCTCATAGCGCACGGTTCCGACGTTCATCTGCGCGATGTGCATGGTGCTACTCCGCGATCGCCGAGAGGATGCGCGCCCAGGACCGCGCACCGCCGTGGAAGCTGGAGAGATTGTACTTCTCGTTCGGCGAATGGATGCGGTCGTCACCAAGTCCAAAGCCGACCAGGACGGAATCCATGCCGAGGATGCGCTTGAACTGCGAGACGATCGGGATCGAGCCGCCCATGGCGATCAGCACCGCCTCCTTCCCCCATTCCTCGGAGAGCGCGCGGCGCGCCTGCTTTACCCAACGGCTGTCGCTCGGCTGATGCACGGCCCGGTCGCCGCCATGGTTCAGGAAGCTCACCTTGCAGTCGCCGGGAAGGCGCTCCTTCACGAAGGCGCGGAAGTTCTTGCTGATCGCCGCGGGGTCCTGATCGCCGACCAGCCGGAACGACACCTTGGCTGACGCCTTCGCCGGGATCACGGTCTTGGCGCCCTCACCGATGTAGCCGCCGACGATGCCGTTCACCTCCGCCGTCGGGCGTGCCCACACCTGCTCAAGCGTCGAGTAGCCCTTCTCGCCCGCCGGAATCCTGAGCCCAATTTCGCCGAGGAAAGCCTTTTCGTCGAAGTTCAACGTGGCCCATTCGGCCTTCTGCGCGGCCGACACCTCGGACACGCCGTCATAGAAATGCGGAATAGTGATGCGGCCGGTGTCGTCGTGCAAAGCGGCGAGAATTGCAGTGAGCACGTGGATCGGATTGCGCGCGGCGCTGCCGTAGTAGCCGGAATGCAGGTCGCGGCTTGCCGCGTCGATGATGACTTCCTCGAAGAGAAGCCCGCGCAGCATCGTCGAGATTGCCGGCGTCTTGCTGTCCCACATGTTGGTGTCGCAAACGAGGGCGATATCTGCCTTCAGCTCCGCCGCGTTCTCCGTCAGGAACGGAACCATGCTCGGGCTCGCCGACTCTTCCTCGCCCTCGATGAGCACGGTCAGATTGACAGGCAGCTTGCCGGCAACCGCCATCCAGGCGCGTGCCGCCTCGACGAAGGTCATGAACTGGCCCTTGTCGTCGTCGGCGCCGCGCCCGACGATCTGCTTCTCGCCGTTCACTTCGACCACCGCGGGGTCGAAAGGATCGCGCGACCAAAGCGCCACCGGATCGACCGGCTGCACGTCGTAGTGTCCGTAGAAGAGCACGCGCGGCGCACCCTCCCCCGCGCCGTTGTAGTGCCCAACGACCATCGGGTGGCCGATCGTGTCGCGCACGCTCGCTTCAATGCCGATCTCGGAGAGCGTGCGGGCGCACCACTCTGCCGCCTCTCGGCAATCCTTCTTGTATTGGGGATCGGTGGAGATCGACTTGATGCGTAGCAGTGCGAAGAGCCGCTCGAGGCTCTTGTCGAGATCCGCGTCGATGCGTTGGAGAACCGTTTCTGTCGCTGCCATTTGCTTACCGTTTCAAGGAACCGAGAACGCCCCGCACCAGTGCGCGGCCAAGCGAGCTTCCCATCGAGCGCACCACGGATTTCACTGCCGCCTCGGCGACGCTCTGTCGCCGGGAACTGCCTCCGCCGAGTATTTCACCCAACAGGCCGCCGCCGGATTCCGTTTCGCGTGTCGGCCGCGATGAGCGCCGCGAGGAGGACGTCCGCGAGCGGCGCTCCGGCTCCCGGTCCTCCCGTCGTCGCTGCTTCCTGCCTCGGCGCCGCACCCGCTCGCTTCTTCAACACCTCGAAGGCGGACTCGCGATCGAGCGTCTTGTCGTATTTGACGCCGACCGGGCTTGCGGCGATCAGCGCGCTTCGCTCAGCGTCGGTGATCGGGCCGAGGCGCGACGATGGCGGCCGGATCAGCGTCCGCTCGACCATGCTCGGCACGCCGCCCTTGCCGAGCGTCGAGACCAGCGCTTCTCCGACGCCGAGTTTGCTGATCGCGTCCGAGACGTTGAGCTCCGGATTCGGGCGGAACGTGTCAGCAGCCGTGTCGACCGCGCGCTGCTCGCGCGGCGTATAGGCTCGAAGCGCATGCTGCACCCGGTTGCCGAGCTGCGCGAGCACGCTTTCGGGGATGTCGATCGGGTTCTGCGTCACGAAATAGACGCCCACGCCCTTGGAGCGGACGAGCTTCACGACCTGCTCCACCTTCTCGATCAGCGCCTTCGGCGCCTCGGCGAAAAGGAGATGCGCCTCGTCGAAGAAGAAGACGAGGCGCGGCTTCTCCGGGTCGCCGACCTCCGGCATCACCTCGAAGAGCTCCGAGAGCAGCCACAGGAGGAAGGTCGCGTAGAGCCGCGGCGATTGCATCAGCCGGTCGGCAGCGAGCACGCCGATCACGCCCCGGCCGTCCGGCGTCGTCCGCATCAGATCGGAAATCTCGAGCGCCGGCTCGCCGAAAAAGCCCGCGCCGCCCTGCTGCTCGAGCACCAGAAGCTGCCGCTGGATGGCGCCGACCGACGCCTTCGTCACGTTGCCGTATTCGCCGGAAAGGTCCTGCGCGCGTTCCGCCATGTTGGCGAGAAGCGCCTGCAGGTCCTTCAGGTCGAGGAGAAGAAGATGCTCCTCGTCGGCGAGCTTGAAGGCGATATTGAGAACGCCTTCCTGCGTCGGATTGAGGTCCATCAGGCGCGAGAGAAGCAGCGGTCCCATTTCGGAGACCGTGGCGCGGATCGGATGTCCCTTCTCGCCGAAGAGGTCCCAGAATATCGCCGGCTCGGCCGCCAGGGTGTACTCGTCGGCGAACCCGATGTCGGCCGCCCGCTTCTGCAGGAAATCCTTCGCCTCGCCTGCCGCCGCGATGCCGGAAAGGTCGCCCTTCACATCGGCGGTGAACACCGGGACGCCGGCCGCCGAAAATCCCTCGGCGAGAATTTGCAGCGAAACTGTCTTGCCGGTCCCGGTCGCACCGGTGACGAGCCCGTGGCGGTTGGCGAATTTCAGGTCAAGATATTGCGGCTCACCGAGGCTGTCGTCGGCGTGCCGGCTTGTTCCGACATAGATGGAGCCGTCCTTGAGCAACCGTCCTCTCCCCGCGTGAAGCCGTCCTTATAGTGGCGGGGTCCCCGCCCGACAATCGCGCCTCGCATGGTCTTGCCTTTCCCGCGATCTCCGCCCACTTAGGCGAAGCTTCAAGAGGAGGGCCAGATGGAAGAACTGATCACGCGGATCGTCAGCAAGGTCGGCATCGACGAGTTCTGCCGCCCGCGCGGCAGTGCGGATCGTCCTCTCCTTCCTCTACGAGCAAGGCGACCACGAGAAGGTGGCGGCGCTCGTCAACCTGATCCCCGGTGCAGCGGAATATGTCGAGGCCTCCGAGGAGGACTCCGCCGCCACACTTGGTGGCCTTGGCGGACTGATGGGCGGCGCCACGATGGAAGTCCTCGGGAAGCTGCAGGCGCTCGGTCTCGGCATGGGCCAGATCCAGGGTGTCACGCAGGAGACCGTCGATTTCGCGCGCGAGAAGGCCGGCGACGCCGTGGTCAGCGAAATCGTCGCGTCGATCCCCGGCCTCAGCCAGTTCGTCTAAAGCGGCATTTTTGCCACGCTACGCGCGGCGAGCGCTGGCCTGTCTAGCCGCGCGTCGGCGTCTGTCCTAGGAAAAGTGGGCAAGGTTTGGAGGCGGCGGCCATGGCGTCCTATTCGATCGCCGAAGTGCGAACGATTCCGCCGTTCTATGCCGGGAAGCTGAAGGCTGCGGGCATAAAGTCGACGACCAAGCTGCTGCAGCGCGCAGCGACCCCGAGCCTGCGCAGAGCGCTCGCAGAATCCACCGACATCCCGTCGCGACTGATCCTCGATTGGGCGAATATCGCCGACCTGACCCGGGTCTCGGGCATCGCGATCGAATATGCCGAATTGCTCGTCGCCGCGGGTGTCGACACGGTGAAGGATCTGAGCCGGCGGAACGCCGCCAACCTTGTTGCGCGGATGGCCGAGATCAACCGCCGTAAGCAGCGGGTGCGGGTCCTCCCCACCGAGAAGCGGGTCGCGCGCTGGATCGAAACCGCCAAGAAGCTTTCCCCCGGCATGGGCTACTAGGGCGGAAAGGTCCGCCGCCTTGCCGCATCCGGCGGGCGGACATACAAGCGGCGTCATGGCCGATCCTGAATCCCAATCGGCGGGTGGCATCGAAGACTGGCGCAAGCTCGTCGAGACGGCGCTGAAGGGCCGCGACCCCGAGACGTTGCGCGCACGTACGCGCGACGGAATCGCGATCGAGCCGCTCTACGCCCGGAGGCGCGATACGCAACCGCTGCCCGGCCGCGCATCGGGCCGCTGGTCGATCGTGCAGCCGATTGACGATCCCGACCCCGATCGCGCCAACGCGCAGGCACTCGACGACCTCGCCGGCGGGGCGGATGGTCTGTCTCTCCGGTTCTCGGACTCCCTCTCCGCTGCCGGCTCTGGATTACCTGCAACCGCCGAGGCGCTTGCCGCAGCGCTTGAAGGCGTGGATCTCGCCAAGGTGCAGTTCAGGATCGAGCCGCATTCCGGTTCCCAGCAATCCGCGGCGTGGCTCGAGGCGCTGGTCGCGAAGAGCGGCGTCGCGCCGGAGTTGACGACAGTCTCGTTCGGAATCGACCCCGTCGCAATGCTCGCCGCCAATTCGCCTCCGCCCGACGCCAGGGAACTCGCAAACAGGTTCAAGGCGCTTCGGGCCGCGCGCTTCCGCGGCCCGCTCGCGACCCTCGATGCGCGCCCCTATCACGAGGCCGGGGCGAGTGAGGCGCAGGAGCTTGGCGGCCTTCTCGCGGCGGCGGCGTGGTGGCTTCGTGCTCTCGCCGACGCAAAGGTGGATCCGTCCGACGCCCTGCCTTTCCTCGGCGCGTCGGTGTCGGTCGATCGCGATGTGCTTTTGTCGATCGCGAAGCTGCGCGCTCTGCATCTCCTTTGGGCGCGGCTCGCAGAACTTTGCGACGCGCCCCGGATGCCGCTTGCCGTTCACGCCGAGACGAGCCGGCAGATGCTGACGCGGGCCGATGCTCCGACAAATCTGCTGCGCAATACGATCGCGGCATTTTGCGCGGCCGTGGCCGGCGCCGACTCCATCACCGTCCTGCCGCACACCGCTGCGCTTGGTTCGGGAGACCGCGGCGCACGCGCGCTCGCACGCAACATCCAGCACCTCTTGATCGAGGAGTCGCATCTTTTCGTGGTTGCCGATCCGGCCGCTGGCTCCGGTGCACTCGAAGCGCTGACTGAGGCCCTTGCGGCACAGGCGTGGACGGAATTCCAGGCGATCGAGCGCGAGGGCGGCATTGTCGAAAGCCTTGACGCCGGCGCCTTCCAGGCTCGGATCGGGAAGGCGCGCGCCGCGCTCGTCAATATCGTCGCCCATGGCTCTTCGCCGCTCGTCGGCGCGACGATCCACGCACTTGCCGATGACTCACCACAGGCGGCGGAGGCCGTGACGTCTCCCGTGCTCGCCGGCCTTGAGCCGCTCAGCCTCGAACAGTCTGCGAAGGCAGCGGCGTGATGCGCATTCCCGATTTCACCCGCGAGAAATGGCGCCGCCCGGAAGTCGCCGTCGACGCGGCGGGAGATGCGTGGGCCGCGCCGGAAGGGATTGCGATCAAGCCCGCATACGTTGCGGCCGACGTCGAGGGCCTGCAGGCCATCGACAGCGTGCCGGGACTGCCGCCCTATCTCCGTGGTCCCTACCCGACCATGTATGTCGAGCGGCCGTGGACGATCCGGCAGTATGCCGGCTTCTCGACCGCACGCGATTCAAACGCCTTCTACCGGCGTAATCTCGCCGCCGGGCAGAAAGGGCTCTCCGTTGCCTTCGACCTGCCGACGCATCGCGGTTACGATTCCGACGATCCGCGCGTCGCGGGCGACGTCGGCATGGCCGGCGTCGCGATCGATTCCATCCTCGACATGGAAGAGCTTTTCGCCGGCATTCCGCTCGGCGAGATGACCGTCTCGATGACGATGAACGGCGCGGTGCTGCCGATCCTCGCGCTCTATATCGTCGCGGCGGAGCGGCAGGGCGTGAAGCCGGAGGCGCTCGCCGGCACAATCCAGAACGATATCCTGAAGGAGTTCCTGGTCCGCAACACCTACATCTATCCGCCGCACCCTTCGATGCGCATCGTCGCTGACATCTTCGCTTTCTGCGCCGAGAAGATACCGCGCTTCAATCCGATCTCCGTCTCCGGCTATCACATGCAGGAAGCCGGCGCGACGGCGGACCTCGAGCTTGCCTACACGCTCGCCGACGGGCTCGACTACCTGCGCGCCGGAATTGCTGCCGGGCTCCCGATCGACCGCTTCGCGCCGCGCCTCTCCTTCTTCTTTGGTATCGGCATGAGCTTCTTCATGGAGGTCGCGAAGCTGCGCGCCGCGCGTCTTCTCTGGGCAGAGCTTGTCGCGGAAAAATTCAGCCCCTCCGACCCGCGATCCACGATGCTTCGCACGCACTGCCAGACCTCCGGCTGGTCGCTGACGGCGCAGGACGTCTTCAACAATGTCGGCCGCACCATGATCGAGGCGATGGCCGCGACCTTCGGCGGCACGCAGTCGCTGCACACGAACGCTCTCGACGAGGCGCTGGCGCTGCCCTCGCGATTTCTCCGCCCGCATCGCGCGCAACACGCAGCTCGTGCTGGCGCTCGAATCCGGGATGACGCGCGTCATCGATCCGTGGGGCGGGTCGTTCTTCGTCGAGCGGCTGACGGCGGATCTCGCGGCGCGCGCCCGCGCGCATATCGAGGAGGTGGAGGCGCTCGGCGGCATGGCGCGCGCCATCGAGACCGGCCTGCCGCAGATCAGGATCGAGGAGTCGGCCGCCAAGGTGCAGGCGTGGATCGACACGGGCCGCGCAGGTCATCGTCGGCGTCAACCGCTATCAAAGCGGCGACGCGACCGAGATGGAGCTTCTGAAGGTCGACAACGCCGCCGTCCGCGCCGAGCAGATCGCGAAGCTCGAAAAGCTCAGGCGCGAACGCGATGCAGCCGCAACCGAGGCAGCGCTCGCGGCGCTTTCAGAGGCGGCGCGTGGCAGCGCAAATCTTCTTGCCGCCGCGGTCGATGCGGCGCGCGCCGGCGCGAGCGTCGGGGAGATGAGCAGCGCCCTTGAGAGCGTGTTCGGTCGCCACGTGGCGGAGGTGCGTGCGCCCGCCGACGTCTATAAGCGCGAGATCGACCCGGACAACGAAGTGCTCAGGCGTGTCGTCGCGCTGACCGAAGACTTCGCGCGGAACGAAGGACGGAAGCCAAGAATCCTGGTCGCCAAGATGGGACAGGACGGACACGACCGCGGGCAGAAGGTGATTGCGTCCGGCTTCTCGGATCTCGGCTTCGACGTCGATATCGGTCCGCTCTTCGCGTCGCCCGAAGAGACCGCCCGCCGCGCGGTCGCCGACGATGTTCACGTCGTTGGCGTCTCGACGCTCGCCGCCGGTCACCTGACGCATGTCCCGGAGCTGCGGCAGGCGCTCGATGCCGCCGGCCGCGAGGACATCGTCATCGTCGTCGGCGGCGTGGTGCCGCCGCAGGACTATGCCGCCCTCGAACAGGCCGGCGTCGCGCTCATCTTTCCGCCCGGCACGCCCGTCACCGATGCCGCCGAGAAGCTGCTTGAGGCGCTGAACCGCAAGCTCGGCTACGCTCAGCGTGCCGCCGCGGAGTAACGCGCCCGTCTCTTAACGCCGCGGTATGCACTCGGCGCTAGAACTCGCGGCGCACGGACAGGAGAGGAGAGCCGATGCTCGTCACCACCACGCATTCCGTCGAGGGTCGCAAGGTGCTCGAATATCGCGGCCTCGCCATGGGCGAGGCGATTCTCGGCGCGAACATCTTCCGCGATTTTTTCGCCTCGATCCGCGACATCGTTGGTGGGCGCTCCGCCGGCTACGAGAATGCGCTGCGCGAAGCGCGTCAGCTCGCCGTGCGCGAGATGGAGCACGAAGCGACGGAGCTTGGCGCCAACGCGGTGATAGGCGTCGACATCGACTACGAGACGGTCGGCGAGCGGGGCTCGATGCTCATGGTCTCCGCCTCGGGCACCGCCGTGGTGCTCGACTAGGCATGACGCGTACGCCGCGACACTACCTCACTCGCCGCGCCTTCGCAGGCGGCGCGCTCGCACTTGCATCGCCGGCTGTCTTCCCGACGCGCGCCGCCGCTTCGGTTTTCTCTGGCGCGATCGATGCGATGGAGGTCGGCCTTCGGCCCGGCGCGACCGAAGACCAGGGTGCGCTTCTTGCCAAGGCCCTGGTTCAGTCCGCCGCAACAGGCCGGCCGCTTTTCCTCCCTCCGGGGCGCTATGCGGTCTCGAATGTCGTGCTGCCGACCCACGCGCACCTGATCGGAGTTCCCGGCGAGAGCCGTCTGGCGTTCTCCGGCGGCGACTTCATGCTGAAGGGCGAGCACACCAAGCGCCTGCGGCTTGAGGGCATGATCTTCGACGGCGGCGCCTTCCCGCTCGGCTCCGCGCTCCTCGACGTTGACGGCGCGGAGGAAATCGCCGTCGACGACTGCGACTTCCTCGCTAGCGGCGCGGCGGGTATCCAGCTTCGCGCCGCGTCTGGCCGAGTCGAGAACTCGCGCTTCGATCTCATCGGAACGATCGGAATCCATCTCCGACAATCGAACGGCATGACGGTCGCCGGAAACACAGTCCAGAATTGTGGCGACACCGGCATCCTCGTTGCTCGCGACGAAGAAAGCGAGGACGGCACCATCGTGCGCGGCAACCGCGTCAGCCAGATCCGCGCCGATTCCGGCGGCACGGGGCAGAACGGCAACGGCATTAATCTCGACAAGGCCAACGGCGTCGTGATCGCCGACAACCGCGTCGATCAATGCGCCTTCTCGGCGATCCGCTGCTTCTCGTCCGACAACATCGCCGTCACCGGAAACATCGCCACCAATTCCGGCGAGACGGCGCTTTACGTCGAGTTCGCATTCGAGGGAGCGATCGTCGCCGACAACCTGATCGACGGCGCGAACGGCGGCATCTCCTTCGCGAATTTCATGAAGTATGGCGGGCGGCTCGGAACCTGCTCCGGCAACGTCGTCAGGCACATCCGCGGCGGCCCCACTTATCCGGACGGCAATCTTCAGACCGGCGCCGCGATCAGCGCGGAAGCGGACGTCGCGATCACCGGGAACACGGTGGAGGATGCGATCTGGGGACTGCAGCTCGGCTGGGGCCCCTTTCTCCGCGACGTGACAGCGACGGGGAACATCATCCGCCGCACGAAGATCGGCATCGCGGTGTCCGTCGCCGAAGGCGCAGGTCCGGCCGTCATCGCCAACAACCTGATCGTCGAAGCTGAGCGCGGTGCGATCCTCGGCATGCGCTGGGACGCAGTGGCCACCGAAGAGCTGGTCGACGGAACCGGCGAGACGCCGGGAATCACGATCTCAGGCAATCGCAAAGCGTGAACGCGGAATGGGCGCGAGGTCGCCCGCCAAGTCCTATCCCTTCGCAAAGAAGTCGTAGGCCGCAGTAAAGCCCTTCAGACTGCCCTTCACCGTGACCGGCTTCTGATTGACCGGCGAAAAGACCACCGAATAATCGGTGCCCTTGCGGAAGACATCGAGCCACTTGTCGTCGAAGGGGAATTCCGCCACGCAGGCCTGCGGCGCGCAATAGCGGTAGGGCGCGTTGATCGGATCGAGGCCTCCCGCCGCAACGGTGAGTCCCGGCGCCAGGAGAACCTGGGTCGGCGTGTAGACGACGGCGCGCAGCTTGCCGTCCGCATCCTTCGCGAGAACCCAGGCGAGCACGACCTCCCCTGTGCCCGCCTTGGTGAAGGTCTGTGACAGGCTGCATTTCTTCGTGCCGCTCGAGTCGTCGCAGGCAACGACCCAGTCCTCGAAACGGGTCTCCGATTTTGTGGATTGGGCCAATGCGGTCGTCGCCAGCGGCAGAAGCGCCATGACAGACATGGCAAGGCGGCTGGCCAGAACTTTCGACATCTGAGCGATCCCCCGGGTTCGTCGGCACACCTCGCCGCAGTAGCCCGCCGGCACTCTTCTGATCTGCTCGGAGCCTGTCAACTTGACGGCTTCGTCGTGGTTTCCGCGAATGCCGCCATGACCGCCCGGACCTCCCCGACCTCCGCGCCCCGCCGGGTCACGACCGGCACGCGCGTCCGGCGGGAGAGCGCCTCCGCGTAGTCGGGCAGAAGACGCGTCAGGACCGCCGCCATCATCGCCTCCGACGCGCGGGTGGCCCCGTCCGCAGCCTTCAGCGCGACGCCGAGCCCGAGACCGGGAAGCGCGCCGCAATAGACGCCCTCGGCGCCGGTCTTCACCAGGGCGGCTCCGGCCAGCGCCGCCATCACCTCCGTGCAGAAGCTTCCGGTCCCGTCGACGTAGAAGGGCTCAGTGACCGCGGCACGGTAAATGCGGCGCGCTGCTTCCGCGCGCGCCTTCGACATCCCCTCGCCTGTCGCGAAACGCGCGAAGCCGCGGGCAAGGCTCGAAAGCGGTACGGCGTAGGTCGGGATTGAGCAACCGTCGACGCCGCAGTTCTCCGCCGTATGCGGCGCGCCCGTCAGGCTCGACAGAGCTTCGCCGACGGCGCGCTGAACGGGGTGATCCGGCGCGACATAGCCATGATGATCGAAGCCGAGATGCTTCGCCAGTGCGAGGAAGTTCGCGTGCTTGCCGGAGCAGTTGTTGTGGAGCTGGTTCGGCTTCTCGCCGCGGCGCGCGAGGTCGGCGGCGGACTTTGCGTTCGTCGGCCAGTGGACACCGCATTCGAGTGCCGTCTCGTCAAGCCCGATTGCGGCAAGCATGGCCTTGACGCCGGCAACGTGCTGCGGCTCCCCGCAATGCGAGGCCTGAGAAAGGGCGAGCTCGCGATCGCCAAAGCCGAAGGCGTCAGCCGCACCGCTTTCGACCAGCGGGATCGCCTGGATCGCCTTCACCGCCGAGCGCGGATAAACGCGCTCTTCGACATCGCCGAGCGTGAGAACCGGCTTTCCGTTCGCCTCGACGACGGCGACCGAGCCGCGATGGCGGCTTTCCACGCGGTCGCCGCGGGTCACTTCGACTAGGACGGGATTCACCATCTTCTCACCAGATGCGCCTGCAAGACGCCAGCGACTAGCGCGGCTTCGGGCTTGAGCGCAAGGCCGCAAGTGCTTGATTCAGTTGACATGCATCAACATCAAAGGCCGACGCATCTGGCAAACTTTTGAGACACTCTCCATCTAACATGCAGAGCATGAACATTCAGCAGAAGATCGCGCCGCCCGCCGATGTCGCCGAGACGCTTGAGCTCGGCAGGTCGCCCACGCACGGCTGGCTTTCGCGGCGGAAACTCATCCTCGGCGCTCTCGCCTTGGCGGGGCTCGTCCTCCTCTATCTCTTCGTCTTCGGATTCGGAGGCTCGGGCGGTTCGGTCCGCTACCTGACCGAAGCGGCAAAGCGCGGCGCGCTGACCGAGACCGTGACGGCGACCGGAACGGTCGAACCCACCAACCAGGTCGAGATATCGAGCGAGCTTTCCGGCGCGGTGAAACAGGTGCTCGTCGACTACAACGACCTCGTCACGGCCGGCCAGACCCTCGCCGTCCTCGACACCGACAAGCTTCAGGCCGACGTGGCGCATGCGCGCGCCACGCTCACCATGCGGAACGCACAGGTGCAGGACGCGGAAGCGACGCTCGCAGAGGCCAAGCAGGCCTATGATCGCACCCTGGCGCTGACGGAAAAGGATTTCGCGTCAGCGGCGACGCGCGAGCAGACGCAGGCCGCCTACCAGCGCGGCGTGGCCGGCGTCGCCGTCGCCAAGGCGAATGTGGAAGTCGCGGACGCCGATCTTCTCACCGCCGACACAAACCTCAAGAAGGCGACGATCCACTCGCCGATCAACGGCGTCGTGATGAGCCGCACCGTGGAACCGGGGCAGACGGTCGCCGCCTCACTGCAAGCGCCGGTGCTCTTCACCATCGCCGAGAATCTCGCCTCCATGCAGCTTGAGGTCGACGTCGACGAGGCGGATGTCGGCCAGGTGCAGAAGGGACAGGTCGCGACCTTTGCCGTCGATGCGTTCCGCGACCGCGACTTCCCGGCGCAGGTCGACACTGTCCGCGTGGCGCCCGTGACCATCAACAACGTCGTCACCTACACCGCCGTGCTGACGTTCGACAATTCCGACATGTTGCTTCGCCCCGGCATGACCGCAACGGCGGATATCGTCGTGAAGAAGGTCGACGATGCGCTTCTCGTTCCGAACGCGGCGCTCCGTTATGCGCCGCCGGCAACGCAGTCGACGGCGCGAAGCAGCGGCGGCGGGCTGCTGCGCATGCTGATGCCAAGAGCGCCGAGCAGCGCCGAGGTTGCCAAGGTCACGGAGACGGCCGACGGCGGCCGCACCGTCTATGAGCTAAAGGACGGCGCGCCGCAGAAGGTCGTCGTGCATGTGGGCGCCACCGACGGCAGCTGGACGGAAGTACTCGACGGGCCGCTCGAGGCGGGCGCGCCCGTGATTACGGGATCTGAGGCCGCAAAGTGATGCCGGCGGTCGCCGAAGCGCCCCCACTCGTCGCGTTCGTCAACGTCAGCCGCATCTACGGGCACGGCGACGCCACTGTCCGCGCGATGGCCGGCGTCGACCTTCGGGTCGACGAAGGCGAATTCGTCGCGATCATGGGGCCGAGCGGCTCGGGGAAGTCGACGGCGATGAACATCATCGGGTGTCTGGATACACCGACGGGTGGCACGTACGATTTTCGAGGAGTCGATGTCGGCGCGCTCAGTCGCCGGCAGCGCGCGCTGCTGCGGCGAAATTACCTCGGCTTCGTGTTCCAGGGCTTCAATCTCTTGGCGCGCACAACGGCGCTGGAGAACGTCGAGCTGCCGCTGATCTACCGCGGGACGCCAGCGCGTGAGCGCCGCGCCATGGCGCTCTCGGCGCTAGCCGAGGTCGGCCTCAAGGGCTGGGAGGACCATGACCCTAGCCAGCTCTCTGGCGGCCAGCAGCAGCGCGTCGCGATCGCGCGCGCGATCGTCACCAAGCCGTCGCTGCTACTCGCCGACGAGCCGACCGGCAACCTCAACTCGGCGATGAGCCACGAGATCATGCGGCTCCTGACAAACCTCAACGAGCGCAACGGCATTACGGTCATCATGGTCACGCACGAAGCGGAGATGGCGGCCTATGCGTCGCGCGTGGTCCATTTCCTCGACGGACACGTCGCGTCCGACGAGCGGCGGCGCGAGGCGGCGTAATGATCTTCGAGACGGTGCGCCTCGCATTCCAGGCGATCTTCCGCAACGCGCTGCGCTCGTTCCTGACGGTGCTCGGCGTGGTGATCGGCGTCGGCGCCGTGATCGCGATGGTGACGATCGGCAACGGCACGACCGCGCAGGTGCAGTCGGAAATATCGTCGCTCGGCACCAACCTCCTTTTCGTGCGGCCCGGCCAGGGCTTCGGCCCGCGCCAGACCGATGCGCCCGCTCTTACGCTCGCCGACGCGGACGCGATCGAGCACCAGATTGCCGGACTGCAGGCGGTGGCGCCGACGACCGGAGCAAGCGCCAACGCGGTCTACGGCAGCCAGAACTGGAACACCTCGATCACCGGCACCAGCGACGACTTCCTCGTCGCCCGCGACTGGTCGCTTTCCGAGGGGCGCAGCTTCCTCGACAGCGAGATGCGCGCTGGCCGGGCCGTCTGTATCATCGGTCAGACCGTCAAGAAGGAGCTTTTCGGCGCAGGCGATCCGATCGGCGAGAAGATCCGGCTCGATACGGTGTCCTGCGACGTGATCGGCCTGCTCTCAGAGAAGGGCCAGTCGAGCTTCGGCCAGGACCAGGACGACACGATCCTGATGCCGATCCGCACCGTGCAGCGGCGCTTCGCCGGCAAGACCGACGTGGCCTCGATCTACCTCTCGGCGCGCGACGGCGTCGACACGACGGACATCAAGCGCGACGTCACCTATCTGATGCGCGAGCGCCGCCACATCCGCGCAAACGAAGAGGACAACTTCCGCGTCAGCGACATGGCAGAGATGGTCGCCACGATGACCAGCACCACCAAAGTGCTGACCGGGCTGCTGGCGGCCGTCGCCGCGGTCAGCCTCCTCGTCGGCGGCATCGGCATCATGAACATCATGCTCGTCTCGGTGACGGAGCGGACGCGCGAGATAGGCATCCGGCTGGCGATCGGGGCGGAAGAAGGCCAGGTGTTGATGCAGTTCCTGGTGGAGGCGATCGTGCTGTCACTGTTCGGCGGGCTGATAGGGGTGGCGCTCGGGCTCGGGCTTTCGGGCCTCGCCTCGCTCGGCCTCGGCGTGCCCTTCGTGCTCGATCCGAAGATCGTGGCGCTCGCCTTCGTCTTCTCAGCGGCCGTCGGGGTCGGGTTCGGATTTTTCCCGGCGCGCCGGGCAGCGCATCTCGACCCGATCGAGGCGCTTCGCCGCGAATAGCGACCGGTGCGCCGCTAGACCGGCAACAGCCGACTCCGAAAGATGCGTCGCGCGTTGACCGGTGGAATCGCCTCGAGCGCCTGCCGCTCGTCTTCCGTCGTGCCGGTCAGGAACGCGACGACTTGGCTATCGCCGAATCCCGCCAGATAGGCTTCGATCGCACCGGCGATGTGCCCCTCCGGTTGCGCCGATCGCACGACCAGTGCCCCGTCCTCGACTTTCACATGAACGTTCGCCGCATGGGCGACTGCGAGGACATTGGCAATTCCGATGCGGTCCGCGCTCGCCTCCAATGGTTTCCCAGTCATTTTCGCCTCCATTGGTGAACCAACAAGATGAGCGCGGATTTGATCCAATTGCCGACAATTCATGGTGGGAGAACTGTTAATTCCCGCCGGAAGCACGCGCCTTCCCGCTGCTTTCCGGGCTAACATGCGGCTGGAGGTCCCCCATGCTCGACCGACCACAGCTTGCCGTCGCAGACCTCAAGGCTGCGGCGGGGGAGCGGACATCGCCGATCGAGATCGGCGATCAGACGGTGATCGTCGGCGACTGCGCGAAGGCGCTCGCCGAGCTCCCTGAGCAATCGATCGACGTGGTCGTCACCTCGCCGCCCTACAATATCGGCCTGAACTACCGCTCCTATGACGACGGCGGAGACCGGGGCGCCTATCTCGCCTGGCTCGGCGAGATCGGTCGGCTTCTCCATCGGGTGATGAAGGACGACGCCTCGTTCTTCCTGAACATTGCCGGCACCTGCTCCGACCCGTGGATCGCGTCGGACGCGGCGAACGCGATGCGCGACATCTTCCGCCTGCAGAACGCCATCGTCTGGGTGAAGTCGCTGTCGATCGGCGACGACACGTTCGGGCATTTCAAGCCAGTGAACTCCGCGCGCTATCTGAACCACACGCATGAGCACGTCTTCCACTTCACCAAGGCGGGAAAGACGCCGCTCGATCGGCTCGCCGTCGGCGTGCCCTTCAAGGACAAGTCCAACATTTCGCGCTGGGGCCATGCGAACGACCGGCGCTGCGCCGGCGATGTCTGGTTCATCCCCTACGAGACGATCCGCTCGAAGGCGCAACGCGACCATCATCCGAGCCCCTTCCCCGTGGCGCTGCCGGAGCGCTGCATCAAGCTGCACGGCAAGGTGGACGCGGTGGTGCTCGACCCCTTCCTCGGCGTCGGGTCAACCCTGATTGCGGCGCAACGGCTCGGCTGCCGCGGCATCGGCATCGAGATCGACCAGACCTATGCCGAAATCGGCGGCTTGGCACTTGCGCGAGCGGCTGATCTAAGCGCGCCGCCGGCATGGAATGCGCACGCGCCTCCGCGCGGTTAGGAAATCATTAACTGCTTCCGCATCATCGTCTCGTCGAAGTGATTTCGGCCGGCCATCGGGTGCCGGCCCTGCTTGAGGCGAGGCGCGCATGGCGGAGAAGCGCAAGGCATTCGCAGGCAAGTCGGCCGGAGAGGCTCGGGTCTATGCCTCCGACTGGCTCATGAACTTCAGGGACCACGGACCTCTCGACATCAGGAGCATCCGCGTCGCGGAGGACGGCGCCTACTTCGTCGCCACCGTCACTTACGCCGAGATGTCGATCGAGGCCGCACCGCGCTACTTCGAGAACTACGAGCCGGCGCTGCTCAAGTCGGCCTGACCTCCTGTCGGGCCCTACGGAAACGGCAGCATCAGGACTCCGCCGCGCCGTTCTCGTCGTCGCGCTTCTGAACCTCGCTTATTTCGGCGTGGAATTTTCCGTCGCGGTTCGGATCGGCTCCGTCTCGCTCTTCGCCGACAGCGTCGATTTCCTCGAAGACACCTCGCTCAACCTGCTGATTCTCCTGGGGCTCGGCTGGAGCGTGAAGAACCGCGCGCGGCTAGGCATGGTTCTCGCCGGCATACTGCTCGTGCCGGGTCTCGCGACGCTCTGGACGGCGTGGCAGAAATTCGCGACGCCCGTCGCGCCGGAGGCCGTGGCGCTGACGCTGACCGGCGGCGGCGCGCTTCTCGTCAATTTGACCTGCGCCTTCATCCTCGCGCGCTTCCGCCATCACTCAGGGAGCTTGACCCGCGCGGCCTTCCTCTCCGCCCGCAACGATGCGCTCGCCAATGTCGCAATCATCAGCGCGGGGCTGGTGACTGCGGCGACGCTCTCGCTCTGGCCGGATTTGATCGTGGGGCTCGGGATTGCGGCGCTTAACGCGGATGCGGCACGGGAGGTGTATTTGAGGGCGAAGAGGGAGCACGCGGGGGAAGCGGAGGCTTAGGCGGTCCGCATTGCGCGAACTCCGCGGCGATTGGACTGGAACGCAGCGGCGCGGGCGCGTTCAGCCAATCAAGCGCGTCACCGGACGATGCTATCCGAAGCTCGACGCGGCCAATATGTAAAAGCCGCTGCCGCGCCGCGAATACGCCTTTCGCGCTGCCTCAAATATGCGCGCGCGGTTGCCGTCGAATGCAACGAGAAACCCGTCTTCGTTCAGGGGAGTCGTCCGATCGATCAGGCTGAGCGCGTCGTCCTCTACGAGGAACGACACCTCGCACGCGTCGTCATGTCCCCAAAAACGAACACCATGGTGCCGAGGATCGTAGCTGCGGCTTTGATTGGGGAAATTGATCGTCATGTCGGCAAGGCGCTCCTTGCGCGCTCTACATAGATAGGCGTGGACCTGAGAGATTTCAACTTAAGTTATTGGAGGGCGACATTGCCGGTCAGCGATCATCGCGGCCGGGCTGGTGACGGCGGCGGTGATTTCGGTCTGGCTGGATCAGACGTCGGCCTCGACATCGCCGCGCTCAACGCGAATGCGGCGCGGGAGGTGTAATCAAGGGCGAGAAGCGAGCACGCGGAGGAAGCGGAGGCCTAAATCGAATTCTCACGATGATTATTTTGTTCGCGAAATTGGAGAGCCGACAGTAACGTCTACTCCATGAAACACCTGTTCACACGGGGCGCTTTATCACTCGCTCTTTCGCCTATCATGCTTGGAAACTCGTTAGCTCAAGAGCGGACTTGCCCCGCAGGCTTGGCACCGGTTTTTTGGTCCGAACAGGGACCGCCTGACGAATATCGTGACACCTACGTGTTTTTCGCCGACGCCTCAGATGCCAATCGGGTTCTGCACTATTTGCCGGCCACCAGTTCTGCACAGTGGCTAAACATTTCGGCAGGTAGTACGGGAATTCCCTATCGTGGTCTCTATGCCGATGGCGCGAAAGACGCTGCAACTGTATTCTTTCGATTTCTAGATATTCGAGATGGCGATAAGCCAAGCGACAAGGTTTACTCGGCCTTGCTTGTCGACATGATGGTTTACTGGCCGGTGTGCGCGAAATCGGAGGCGATCGAACGATGGAAAGCGCTTGCCGGGCCTTAGCGATCCCTACTCCGCCGCGACCTTCGCCTCCGGTTCCTTAACCGCCAGCGCTTTGCCCAGCCGATCCGACTCGAACGCCAGGTCCAGCACGTGCTGCAATTCCGCCGCGCGGCGGAAGCTCGGCTCCATGGTCTTGCCCGTGCGCACCGCCTCCACGAACGCGTCGTAGGTGTTCGGCACGTCGGGGCATTCGACCTCGCGCCAGGTCTGCGTGTGCACGTCTTCCCCGGCGCAGACCCTCAAGCCCATCTTCTCGCTCTCGAACCAGATTTCGAGCCCGCCTTTGGTGCCGTAAACTCCGACCTTCTGCGCGTTGGCGTAGCCCGGCGCCCAGCGCGTCGCGTGGACGACGCCGAGCGCGCCGCCGTCGAACTCGATCGACATGACAAAGCTGTCGTTGGCGTCGAGGCCGTAGGCGCCGATGCGCTCGTCGGGCGCCTTCGCGAAGGTCTTCAGGCGGCAGTGAATCGAGGCCGGCATCTGGTCCGCGACGAAAGCCGCGAAGTCGAGGATGTGGATGCCGAGATCGCCGAGCACGCCCTTCGAGCCGTGCGCGCTCGAAAGCCGCCACAGCCAGCGCTCCTCGGTGCGCCAGTCGCCCCAGTGCTTGCCGACGAGCCATGAGTGGAGATACGCCGCGTCGATGTGGCGGACATCGCCGATCGTGCCGTCCTCGACCAGCGCGCGCGCCTTCTGCATTACCGGCAGGCCGCGATAGCGCAGGTTGACCATGTTGACGATGCCGGCGCGCTCCGCCGCTTCCGTCATCGCCAGCGCCTCCGGGTAGGTCGGCGCGAGCGGCTTCTCGCAGAGATCGGAAAGCCCGCCGCGATGAGCTTCATCGTCGTCGCGTAGTGGATAGCGTCGGGCGTCACGTTGGTGACGGCGTCGAACTGCCCCCACGCGATCGCTTCTTCGAGATCGGTGAAATATCTCGGGATGTCGGTGCAGATCGCAGAACGCCTTCGCGCGCGCTTCGGAGACGTCGACGCCGGCGACGATCGTGCAGCCTTCGATCTGATGAAAGAAATGCACATGCCGCTCGGCCATCGCGCCGGTGCCGAGCAGAAGGATGCGGACGGGCGCGAGGCTCATGTTGGATCGCCGCATATGAAACCCTCATCCTGAGGTGCAATGCCGATGCAATCGGCATTGCCTCGAAGGGCGATGGCAGAAAGGGCTGGGCGTGCCGTGCTGCGTGCTTCGAGGCTCCATTCCGCCCTCATCCTGAGGTGCGAGCGGAGCGAGCCTCGAAGGGACGGAATGGAGCACCTCAGCATGAGGGATGTTGGGGACCTCCATGACGTTCATCTGAACCCCGCCTCGCCCGGCGCGTGGAGATGCGGCCCGCGGCTTTCGATCTTCTCCGGCGCCTTCTCGGTCGGCACGTTCGGCGCCTGGTCGATGTCCTTCCAGCGCGGCAGCGGGTTGTGCGCCCACTGGACGGCGTTCCTGAGAATCTGCCCGATCTCCGGCTGGTGATAGATCGGGTATGTCTCGTGGCCGGGGGAGAGATAGAAGACGCGCCCCGCGCCGCGCCGCCAGGTCATGCCGGAGCGGAACACCTCGCCGCCCTCGTACCAGGAGATGAAGACGGTCTCGTCCGGCTCCGGCACGGTGAAGGGCTCGCCATACATCTCCGTCATCGGGACCTCGACGCACTCGCCGAGTCCCGCAGCGATCGGGTGATTTCGGTTGATGACCCAGAGCCGCTCGCGCTCGCCCGCCTCGCGCCATTTCAAGCTGCAGGGCGTCCCCATCAGACGTTTGAAGATCTTCGAGAAGTGCCCGGAATGGAGCACGATCAGCCCCATCCCCTCCCATACACGCTGCGCCACGCGCTCCACGCACGCGTCCGCCACGTCACCGTGGGCCTTGTGCCCCCACCAGAGAAGCACGTCGGTCCGGTCGAGCCGCGCTTCCGGCAGGCCGTGCTCCGGCTCATCCAGCGTCGCGGTTTCCGCGGCGATGTTCGAGTCCTTTCTGAGCGCCGCCGCGATCGCGCCGTGAATGCCCTCAGGGTAGATTTCACGCACGCTCGCGTTTTCGCGCTCGTGGATATTCTCGTTCCAGACGACGGCCCGGATCGTCATGCTCTATCTCCCCGTGTCGGTGAGGGTCAGGCAGCCGAAAGTCGTGCCGACTTCAACCAGTTTCTCAAGCGCTCCACAGCCTCATCCAGCACTTCATCGCGCTTCGAAAAACACAGGCGGAGGAAGCTCTTCGGCGCGTTTTCGACATAAAAGGCCGAGACCGGAACGGAGGCGACTCCGGCCTCGATTGTCAGCCGCTTGGCGAGCGCCGCGTCGTCGCCGTCGAGCCCGAGCGGCCGCATGTCGAGGGTAAGGAAATAGGTGCCCTCGCAGGCGATGACCCCCATCCCGAGCTTGCGAGCAGGCTTCCGCCAGCCGGTCGCGCTTCTTCTCAAGACCGCTCGCCAAGTCGCTGAAATAGCTCTCGTCCTTGCCGAGCCCGTAGGCGACGGCCTTCTGCAGATCGGGCGGCGTGGTGAAGGTGGTGAACTGGTGCGCCTTCACGATCGGGTCGAGCAGCGCGGGCGCCGCGGTGACGTAGCCGACCTTCCAGCCGGTCAGCGAAAAGCTCTTTCCAGCCGAGCCGATAGCGACAGTCCGCTCGCGCATCCCTTCAAGCGAAAGCATGGAGATGTGGCGGCGCTTGTCGAAGACGATGTGCTCGTAGACCTCGTCGGCGATGACGTAGGCGTCGTGGCGGAGGCAGAGATCGGCGATCAGCCGCAATTCCTCGCGCGAATAGACCTTCGCCGCGGGATTCTGCGGGTTGTTCAGGAGGATGGCCTTGGTGCGCGGCGAGAACGCCGCGGCAAGCGCGTCGGCGTCGAGCCTCCAGTCCGGCGGCGTCACGCGCACCAGCTTCGGGATGCCGCCCGCCCGCTTCACCAGCGGCAGGTAGCAGTCATAGAGCGGCTCGATCAGCACCACCTCGTCGCCCGGCTCCACGAGCGCGTTGATCGCGTCGGATAAAGCCTCGGTTGCCCCCGAGGTCACGAGCACTTCGCGCGCCGGGTCGACGGTCAGCCCGTGGAAGCGCTGCCAGTTGGCCGCCACCGCCTCGCGCAGCGCCATCACCCCCATCATCGGCGGATACTGGTTCGGCCCCTCGATCAGCGCCTCGGCGGCCTTGCGGCGGATATCTTCCGGCCCGTCGACGTCCGGAAAACCCTGGCCGAGATTGACCGCCTTGTGCGCGATAGCGAGGCGGCTCATCTCCTCGAAGATGGTCGTCGGCAGGCCGGTATAGACGGAATTCGTCGGCTTCATCGGTCAGGCTCGCGTCGCTCGCCCGACAGCTAATCCGTCACGCGGCGGCGCCGCAAGCCTCGCCGGCTGGAGAAGCGGCCCGCGCCTATTCCTTCAAATCAACGCCCTCGAAGGCCTGGCGGCCGAGCGGGTCCATCTTGAAGCCGGTGACGTTGGCGCGCGTCGCCATGGACACCACCGAATGCGCGATCGGCACCCACGGCGCGTCGTCGTGGAAGATGACCTGCGCCTGCCGATAGAGCTTCTCGCGCTCGCCGCGGTCGGAGATGCGCTTCGCCTCCGTGACAAGCTTGTCGTAGTCGGCGTTGCACCACTTGGCGATGTTGTTGCCGCCGACCCGCGCCGCCGTGCAGCCGAGCAGCACGTCGAGGAAATTGTCGGGATCGCCGTTGTCGCCGGTCCATCCGTAGAGCGCCAACGACATGTTGCCCTGCTGCAGTCTGGCGCGATAGGCGCTCCAATCCTCCGATTTCAGCGTTACGCGGATACCGATCTTGGCGAGGTCGTATTGGATGAGCTCGGCGACGCGCATGCCGTTCGGATTGTAGGGGCGGCTGACCGGGATGTACCAGAGATCAGTGTCGAAGCCTTCGGCGAGCCCCGCTTCGATCATCAGCTTCTGCGCCGCGGCCGGATCGTAGGGATAATCCTCGATGTCGTCGTTGTAGGACCAGAGCGTCGGGGGGATCGGATTCTTCGCCACGACGCCCGCGCCCTGATAGACGGCCTCGATGATCGCCGCCTTGTCGATCGCCATGTTGACCGCACGGCGAACGCGCACGTCGTCGAAGGGCGGCTTCGTCGTGTTCATCGCGAGGTAGCCGATATTGAAGCCTTCCTGCTGCAGGAGCTTCAGGTTCGGATCATCCCCGATCGCGCCGATATCGCTCGGGCTCGGATAGGCGATCACGTGGCACTCGCCGGCCTTGAGCTTGGTCATGCGCACCGTGGCGTTGGGCGTGATCGAGAAGACCAGTGTGTCGATCGGCTGCTTGCCGCCCCAATAGTCGGGGAAGGCCCGGTAGCGCACGGCAATGTTCGGCTCGAAGCTGGCAAACTGGAACGGCCCGGTCCCGATCGGCTCCTGGTCGATCTTCTCCGGCGTGCCGGCCTTCAGGAGCGCCGCGCCGTACTCCGCCGACTGAACGATGTTGAAAGGCATTGCGAGGTCGCCGAGGAACGGCGCCTCGGGGCGGTTCAGGCGGATGCGGACCGTGTAATCGTCGAGCTTGTCGATCGACTTCAGCAGCGCCGGCATGCCCATATCCTTGAAGTAGCCGTAGTTGCTGCCGCCGACCGCGTGATACGGGTGGTCTTCCTTCCACTGCCGCTCGAGCGAAAAGAGAACGTCGTCGGCATTCATCTCGCGGCTCGGCGTGAAGCTTTCGTTGGAATGAAACTTCACGCCATGGCGAAGATGGAAGACGTATTCGAGACCGTCGTCGGAGATCGTCCAGGATTCGGCGAGCGCCGGCGCAGGCTCCGTGGAGCCGGGCGGGAACTCCACGAGGTTGTTGAAGAACGGCCGCCCTGCGCTGATGCCGGTCGTCGTGGTCACGATCTGCGGGTTGAGCGATTCCGGATTGCCCTCCGAGCAGTAGACCAGCGTCTTCGCCGACGCCCCACTCGCCAAAACCGCCAGGGCCGAGGCCAGGGCGGCGGTTATCGCAAAGCGCATTCTGTTAAGCTCCCTCGAGCTGGAACCGTCGTTCCGCCGCGGCTTCGATCGGCGCGTCGCCGACGACCTTCGGGATGTCGATGGTGAAGCGCGTGCCCCGGCCGACCTTGCTGTAGAGGTTGACGTGGCCCTGCAGACGGCTGGTGACCAGGTTGTAGACGATATGAAGGCCGAGCCCGGTGTTGCCCGTGCTCCGGCCTGTCGTGAAGAACGGGTCGAAGACCTTTCCGATGTTCTCCGGCGGGATGCCCTTGCCGTCATCGGCGAAGACAATGCGGACGGTGTCGAGCCGCGGCTCGCTCACGCGGATCGAAAGGCGACCGGCCTGATCCGGCGCGTAGGCGTGGGTGACGGCGTTGGTGATCAGGTTGGTCAGAACCTGGCCGAGCGCACCGGGATAGGTGTCGACCAGTACGCCGGGCGGGCACTCGATCTGCACCTCGTGCTTGGTCTTACGCAAGATTGGCCGGAGGCTGGTCAGGAGATCCTGCAGCCAGGCATCCATCAGGAATGGACGGCGCTCGCCGCTCGCCTGGTCGGCCGCCACCTGCTTGAAGCTATGCACCAGATCGGCGGCGCGAGAGAGATTGCCGTAGAGGAGTTGTGTTCCTTCGCGCATGCGCTCGACGAACCGCTCCAGCACCGAGCGCTGCAGCTTGCCGCTCGCCGCAACTTCGCCGAAGCGCTTCGCCTCGTCGCCGAGAAGCGTGGCAGTAGTCAGCGCAATCCCGAGCGGTGTGTTGATCTCATGGGCGACGCCGGCGACGAGCTGACCGAGGGAAGCGAGTTTCTCCGCCTGGATCAGGTCCGTCTGCGTCTTCCTGAGTTCGCTCAGCGCAGCGTCGGCGCGGTCCTTCGATTTTCGCAGCGCCTGCTCGCGGCGCCCAATCTCCGTGATGAAGACATTCGTGGCGCGCGCCATGTCGCCAAGCTCGTCGCGGCGGTTGAAATCCGCAATCGGGCCGGCGCGGGAGTTCTCCGCGAGCTCCGTCATGCGGCTTTGCAGGAGACGCAGCGGTCGGGTGATGGAGCGTGCGACCGCGACGCCGGTCACCGAGCCGAGCAGAAGGCCGATGGCCGCGCCAAAGATCAGGATATTGCGCACGAGCGCGCCGATCTGCTCCGCGTTCCGTGTCAGGCTCTCGTTCAGGAGCCGCGCGCGGTCGATCATGCGCCGCGTCGTCGCGTCCATCTCGTCGAGGATACGGTTCTGCGAATTCAGGCCGTCGAGCGCAGTGGTAAGACCTTGCCGCCACTGGTCGAGCGCGTCGATCATTTCCGACTGGATGAGCGGCGAGATCGGCATCGACGACATCGTCTTGCTGAGTCCGACGCTGGCATCGTGGATATTCTTGATCTCAGCAGTATCGCGGCTCGTCAGCGCCGCCGCCGTGCGGTTCGAGAGCTTCAGCGTTTCGATCGCAATGTCCTGCGTCGCGCGCTCTGTCTCCGCCGATTGTACCGAATAGGTCAGAAGCTCCGCGACCTGATCGTGCAGTGCGCCCATCTCGGTGGAGTGCACCTTGAGAAGCCGCTCGAGCCAGCCGGTCAGGGCGACGCGCGGTTTGTCGCCGACACCGTTTGAAAGGCTGGTCTCGTAGGCCTCGGCGAGCTGCGCAAATCCGGTCGCCTGCGGCTCCAGGCCGGCGGTGGTCAGTGCCTCCTTGAGGCCGTTCGCCGCCCCCTTCAGGCGCCCGATCGCGAAAGTCAGCGCATCTTTCGCGTCGACCGGCGCGGCATTGGGATCAGGTTGCGCCAACATCAGCGCCACGGCGGCCGTCGCGGACGTCATTTCGTAGCCGCTGTCGACGATATCGCGTTCAAAGCGGAGCTTGCGGTCGCCGTCGGCAAGGGATTCGACGATATCGGCGTTCGATTTGTGCTGGCGCTCCCGCGCCTCGTCGGTGAGCTTGACCAGCGCGTTGGCGCGGTCACCCATCTCCCCTACCAGCGCATCGTTGCGCACTGTGACATCGACGAGCCGCCGCATGTTCTCGCGGTAGCGCAGCAACGCGTCCATCGCCTCCTTGGTGGCTTCGACGCTCGGGTCGTCGCGCACCACGCTGGAGAGCCGCATCAGATCGAAGCGCGCCTGCTCCGCGTAGGCCAGGAAGAGCTCATAATTGCGCGTGCGCTCGCCGCGGGCGGTGTCGAGAAAATCGTCGCGCGAGGCGCGCGCGGAAAGAAGGTTGCGGTAGATCGTGCCGGCGAGGACAGCGCCGGAGCGCGCGCGGTCGGCCTCGTTCAGAAGCACGAAAGCGGCGAGCGCAATGGCCGCCGCGATAGTGATCGGAATACCCCCGACCAGAAAGACCTTGTAGGTGATCCGCATTCCGCCACCCCGCACCGTTCCCCACGCCCGGCGCCCACCGATCTTACCAGAGGGGGGCGGAGGGAGGCGAGATGCGGATGAAGCACCGGGCGGGGGGTCGGGTGCTGCGGCGGGCGCGTTCATATTCGAGCCGTCGCAGGTTCGGGTTAACGCTCCGCGACCTCAGAGGCGGGGATGCGCAGGAGAACTGTCGTGGACTGGCCGGCCTGGTAGCCGATGGTCACCGTGCGCACATGAGGCGCGGTTCTGCCGTTGGCGGCCACGAGGCACGAAGCGTCGATGTTTGGCCAAGTCGCAGTCGCGCAGCCGGCATCGCGGACGAAGTTGCCTTTCACGGCGGCGGCAAGGACGGCATCGGTCGGCTGCGCCGAGATAGCCGCGAAAGCGCCGCCGATCCGCTCGGCAGCGACGTCGGGGCCGGTTTGGCTGGACGCCGCGTGCGCGCTGCCATTCACCGGAGAAAGAAGAAGCCCGGCAATGATCAAAGCGAGGCCGACCAGGATCGCTAAAGCGACGAATTTGCGGGATTCGATCATCTTGACACCCTCCGGAGCCATCGGCTCCCCCTGTTAGGGTGAGGGTATAGAGACCGGCCTTTTCACCCTGTTTTCGCGGGCGGAGGAAACACGTTTCGTCGGCGCCGCAATTGTTTCTTCGGCGGGGCCTGGGAAGAAACAATCGAGATCGAACGCCCCGCCATTGGCGGAGTTGCGCTGCGTAGAGCTCTTAGCCCTCCCCGCCCGCGTCGGGCGAGAAGACATAGCCCGCGCCGCGCACGGTCTTGATGACGCGCGGATGCGAGGGGTCGGGCTCGATCTTGCGGCGGATGCGGGTGATCCGGACGTCGATCGCGCGATCGAAGGCCTCCGAATCGCGCGCCTGCGCCAGGTCGAGCAGCCGCTCGCGGGTCAGGACGCGCTTGGGATTCTCCGCGAACGCCTTGAGCAACCCGAACTCCGAGGCCGTCAGCGGATGCTCGTTGCCCTCCTCGTCGCGAAGCGTCCGCGCGTCGAGATCGAGCCACTTGGTGCCCATCCGCACGGTCTGGTTCGGCGTTCCCGATGCTCCTGGAGGCGCAGCCGTGCTGCGCCTCAGCACCGAGCGCACGCGCGCCAGAAGCTCGCGCATCTCGCAGGGCTTGGCGAGGTAGTCGTCGGCGCCAAGCTCAAGCCCGACGACCCGGTCGATCGGACTCGCGGTCGCCGTCAGCATGATCACCGGCACGTTTCCCGACTGCTTCAGGAAACGGATCAGCGACAGGCCATCCTCCTCCGGCATGTTCAAATCGAGCACAACGAGGTCGGGCCGAGCGTTGCCGACGGCAGCGCGGAGTGACGGACCGCCCTCGCAAAGCGTCACTTCGAAGCCATGCATCTTGAGGTAGTCGCCGATCATGTCGCGCGCGGCGGCCTCGTCGTCGACAACGAAAATGTTCTGCTGCTGGCTCATCCCGCATCCATTTCGTCAAGCAGCGGCAATGCGATAGCGAACACGGCCCCGCCGGATTCGCCGCGACTTTCCACGAAGATACGGCCGTTGTGAAGGTCAACGATCCGCTTGGCAATGTACAAGCCGAGCCCGGTGGAGCTTTCGCCGCCGGTCGGCTTAGCTGAAAGCCGCTGGAACCGGCCGAACACGCGGTGCTGATCCTCCGGCGAGAGGCCCGGCCCCTGGTCGGCGACCCGGATGACCGCCTCGTCGTCCTCGCACGCCAGGCTCACGTCGATACGGCCGCCGAGCGGGCTATATTTAACCGCGTTACTGATCAGGTTGTCGACCGCCTCGCGCAGCCTTTCCGTGTCGCCCTGGACACGAACGCCCGGCTCGACGTTGACCTGCAGGTCCTGCTCCTTGCCGGAAGCGAGTTTGCGATTGTGCTCGGAGACCTCCGAAACCAGCACACCGAGGTCGAGCTGATACGACCGGACGGAGATATCAACCGCGTCGGCGCGCGCGTCGGCGATCAGGTCCTCGACCATCGCCGTCAGGCGGCGCGCCGATTGCCTGATGTGCTCGATCTGGTCGCGCGCCGATTTTTCCGGGACCGGCGGATTCGATAATAGCTCGGCCAGGATCTCGGCGCGGCCTAGGATGACGCCGAGCGGGTTCTTCAGGTCGTGCGCCACAGTGCCCAGCACCTCGCCCTTGAAGGAGTTCGCGCGCTTCAGACGCTCGCTCTGGTTCTCGAGCCGCTCCTTGGCGGCGAGAAGTTGCGCGGTGCGGCGCGCTACCTTCTCCTCGAGGCGAAGATTGGCGCGCTCGAGCTGTTCGTAGAGCGTGGCGTTGTCGAAGGCGGCAGCAAGGCGGCTGCAGAAGACCTCGACCAGCGCCTTGTCGGTGTCCGACAGCTCCTTGTCGGCGTCCATCAGCGCCACAAGCTCACGGCCGCTGCCGGTGCCCATGTAGAGGAGATAGCGGCCGCGCGCGAAATCGTGGCGGCGGCTTTCGAATGCGGAGTGGATCAATCTGGCAAGGTCCGCCTCAAGCGGCCGGCGGGACTCGGAAGAGGCATAGTCGCGGTAGCTTCCCGAACCGGCAAGGACCAGGAGGCCATCGATGCTCTCGGCCTCCCGCAGGACGAGGATCCCTGCGCAATCCACCGCCAGCAGCGAGGCGAGTTGCGTCAGCACGCCCTCGGCGAGGCGCTGCAGGGAGCGCTGATCGAAAAGCGTTGCTGCCGCATCGATGATGATCTCCAGACCGCGTCGCGTCTGCACCAGCTTCAGAAGCTGCTCGTAGCTTCTGAGCGCCGCGGTCAGCGTGGTGAAGAGCTTGTCGGCCGTCAGCTCGGTCTTGGCCTTGTAGTCGTTGATGTCGAAGTCGACGACGACGCGGCGCTCGGGCGCCTGGCCGGGCTGGCCGGTGCGCAGGATAATGCGGACCGTCTCGTTCCTCAGCTCCTCGCGCACGAACTGGACGAGTTCCAATCCCGCCCCCTCGGTCTCCATGACCACATCGAGCAGAATAACGGCCATATCCGGATGGGCCCGAAACAGCTCACGCGCCTCGCGCGCGGAGCGGGCGGAAAGGAGCTCCAGGCCGCGCCCGTGCAGCGTGAAATCCTGCAGGACGAAGCGGGTGCCCGTATGGACGCCCTGGTCGTCGTCGACGATCGCCACTTTCCAGCGCGGCAATTCGGGCGCCGGGACGACCGCCTCGTCTTCGATCAGCGTTACAAATTCGGCCTCGTCGGCCATCGATGGCTCCTGCCGGCACTCGTGCACTGAGTTTCGCCTGTCGCGCGCCGCAGGAAAAGGGGCTCAGTGCGGACGGGCGGCTTGCCGGACAGCCATTTTCCCTCAGATTTGCGCTTTTTCTGCCTCGAAGCCGGGATCGTCGGTCGCTCAGGCCGTGGCGGCGTAGTTTTGCGGGAACATGAATCGCTTCGCTTCCTCGTCCATTTCCGCCTTGAAGACGAACTTGTCCTTCAACGCCAGGGCGCGGACGGCGGCCGGGCGCGCGGCGACCTCGTCGACGAGGCGCTTAACGTTGGCGAACTTCGCTGCCGGTTCCTCGCCCATGATGTAGGGCAGCATGCGGGCCCAGCCCCAGACCGCCATGTCGACGATCGTGTAGGTGCCGCCGAGCATGTAGCGGCCCTCGCCGAGCTCCGTGTCGAGGATTCCGTAGTGCCGCTTCGCCTCGTAGAGATAGCGGTTGATGGCGTAGGGAATCTTCTCCGGAGCGGCGTTGCGGAAGTGGACCGACTGGCCCGAAAACGGTCCGACGCCGGAGGCGACGAACATCAGCCAGGACAGGAGGCGCGCGCGGCTCCCCGGCGCATCCTCGGGAAGAAAGCGCCCGTGCTTCTCGGCGAGATAGAGAAGAATTGCGTTGCTGTCGAAGACCGAGACGCCGTCATCGTCGATCGACGGCACTTTGCTGTTCGGATTGACCTTGAGGTAGTCGGGCGCGAACTGCTCCCCTTTTCGCGTATCGACGGGAATCGGCTCGTAGGGAATGCCCAGTTCTTCCAGCAACAGCGCGACTTTGTTCGGGTTCGGCGCGGCGTTGAAATAGAACTTGAGCAAATTGAGGCCCTCCTGGTCTCCGCCGGACGCCGACGATGGTAGCTGGCTGGGGCGCCAGGATTCGAACCTGGGGTGGCGGGATCAAAACCCGCTGCCTTACCACTTGGCTACGCCCCATGGCGCAGAGTCGCGGGCGATATAGCCCCTCCCCCCGCCGGCGGCAACGAACGCAGCCCTCGTTCGCTGGCATCTTCGGCTGCGGGTGGGAGATGATCGGGAATGGTCGGAGCGGCAGGATTCGAACCTGCGACCCCCTGCTCCCGAAGCAGGTGCGCTACCAGGCTGCGCTACGCTCCGCCAAGGCCGGCGGATATAGCCGCTGCCCTCTGGCATCGCAAGGTCGCGCCCGTCGGCCGCCAATTTTAGAGCGCCGGCCCCCCGATTGAGATGACTGACAGCGGCTCCGAGTTGGGCAATTCGCCCGCGAGTCTGCACTTCGGACGATGCGTCGGTGTTGATTTCCGCCCGCAATCCGTCCTTACCTAGCGGCCAGTGGGGGCGGACAGTGCGTCCGGCCTCGAGTTTTTCCCAACGGGAGGTCTTTCTATGCATCTCAAGCAAATCGTGAAGGCGGCGCTGGTCGGCGTCAGCCTCGCGGCCCTCGTGGGCGGCGCCGCTTCAGCGAAGACGCTGGTCTACTGTTCCGAAGCCAGCCCCGAGGGCTTCGACCCGGCGCTCTACACCGCCGGAACGACCTTCGACGCGTCGGGGCGCACCGTCTACAATCGGCTGCTGGAATTCAAACACGGCAGCACCGAGCTGACGCCCGGCCTGGCGCAGAGCTACGACGTCTCCGATGACGGCCTCGAATACACCTTCCATCTTCGCCCGGGCGTGAAGTTCCAGACCACCGACTTCTTCACACCGACCCGCGATTTCAATGCCGATGACGTCGTGTTCTCGTTCGATCGGCAGCTCAACGCCGACAACCCCTGGAACCAGTACGTCGCCGGAGCGGCGTGGGAATATTCGGCCGGCATGGGCTTCCCCGACCTCATCAAGAGCGTCGAGAAGGTTGACGACATGACGGTGAAGTTCGTGCTCAACCGCCCGGAGGCGCCGTTCCTGGCCGACCTCGGCATGGATTTCGCCTCCATCATGTCGAAGGAATATGCCGACAAGCTGCAGGCCGATGGCAAGATGGAGCAGCTCAACCAGATGCCGCTCGGCACTGGCCCCTATCAGTTCGTCGCCTACCAGCCCGACGCGGCGATCCGCTACAAAGCGCACCCCGACTACTGGGCCGGCAAGCAGAAGATCGACGACCTCGTCTTCGCCATCACGTCTGATGCTGCCGTGCGTGTACAGAAGCTGAAGGCCAACGAGTGCCAGATCATGCCGTATCCGAACGCGGCCGACGTCGACTCCTTGAAGTCCGATCCGAACCTGCAGGTCATGCAGCAGGAAGGCCTTAACGTCGCCTACCTCGCCTACAACACGCAGCAGGCGCCGTTCGACAATCCGAAGGTCCGCAAGGCGATCAACATGGCGATCAACAAGCAGGCGATCGTCGACGCCGTCTTCCAGGGCGCCGCCACACCGGCCAAGAACCCGATCCCGCCGACGATGTGGTCCTACGACAACGCGATCGTCGACGATCCTTACGACCCGGCCGCGGCGAAAAAGGCGCTTGAGGACGCCGGGGTGACCAACCTGTCGATGAAGGTCTGGGCGATGCCCGTCGCGCGTCCCTATATGCTGAACGCCCGACGTGCGGCCGAGCTGATCCAGGCGGATCTGGCCAAGGTCGGCATCACCGTCGAGATCGTCACCTACGAGTGGGCTGAGTATCTCAAGCTCTCCAAGGCGACCGACCGCGACGGCGCGGTGATGCTCGGCTGGACGGGCGACAACGGCGATCCGGACAACTTCCTCGATACGCTGCTTGGTTGCGATGCGGTCGGCGGCAACAACCGCGCGCAGTGGTGCAACAAGGAGTTCGACGACCTCGTCACGAAGGCCAAGGAGACCTCCGACCAGGCCGCACGCGCGAAGCTCTATGAGCAGGCGCAGGTGGTCTTCAAGGAAGAGGCTCCATGGGACACCCTCGACCATTCGCTGGTGTTCATGCCGATGAGCAAGAAGGTGAGCGGATACGTGCAGGACCCGCTCGGCTACCACCGCTTTGACGACGTCGACATCGCGGAGTAACTGATCCGAACCGGAGCGCCCCTTCACGGGGGCGCTCCCAACGGGTCCGCTCGGGAGGCCGCATGTCAACCACGAACGCCTAACGAACCGGGATGCTCCGGTTCATCCTCGGGCGGATTGCCGTCTTGATCCCGACATTTCTCGGGGTCTCTTTCATAGCCTTCTCTTTCATTCGATTGTTGCCGGGCGACCCCGTCATGCTGATGTCGGGGGAGCGCGTGATGTCTCCCGAGAGGCACGCGCGGATCATGCATGAGCTGGGCTACGACCGGCCGGAGCTCGTGCAGTATGTGGATTATCTCCGCAACATCATGGTCGGCGACTTCGGAAACTCGATCGTCACGAAGCGGCCGGTCTTGCAGGAGTTCCTGACGCTTTTCCCGGCCACGCTCGAGCTGTCGCTCTGCGCCATCGTGTTTGCGGTCGTGCTCGGCGTTCCAGCGGGCGTCCTCGCAGGGGTCAAGCGCGGCACCATCCTTGACCAGGTCGTGATGGGAGGCGCGCTGGTCGGCTATTCCATGCCGATCTTCTGGTGGGGACTGCTTCTCATCATCCTGTTTTCAGGCGTGCTCGGATGGACGCCGGTCTCCGGCCGAATATCGCTCCTCTTCTATTTTCCGGCCGTTACCGGTTTCATGCTGATCGACTCGCTCTTGTCCGGACAACCGGGCGCCTTCGAAGTCCGCCGTGAGCCATCTGATCCTGCCCACGATCGTGCTCGGCACGATCCCGCTTGCGGTGATCGCGCGACAGACGCGCTCAGCCATGCTGGAAGTGCTCAGCGAAGACTACGTGCGCACCGCCCGTGCCAAAGGGCTGTCGCCCTGGCGGGTGATCGGGCTGCATGCGCTCAGGAATGCGCTCATCCCCGTCATCACGACGATCGGGCTGCAGGTCGGCGTGCTGATGGCGGGCGCCATCCTGACCGAGACGATCTTCTCCTGGCCAGGCGTCGGCAAGTGGATGGTCGATTCCGTCTTTCGTCGCGACTACCCGGTCATCCAGAGCGGACTACTGATCATCGCGGGCATCATCATGCTGGTGAACCTCGGCGTCGATCTTCTCTATGGCCTGATAAACCCGCGCATCCGGTACCATTGAGGCGACGCATGGCCGACATCGCCGTATCGGAAATCACGAAATCCGCCCGTAGCGCGCGGCGGGCAATGCTCGTGGAGTTCTGGCATTATTTCTCCGAGAATCGCGGCGCGGTGATCGGCCTCGTGTTCTTTGTCCTGCTCGTCCTCACCGCGATTTTCGCACCGCTCGTCGCGCCGCATGGACCGACCACGACATTCACCGATGCAAAGCTGGTTCCGCCCGTCTGGCAGGAAGGCGGCCGCTCGGAGTTCCTGCTCGGCACCGACGCGATCGGGCGCGATATTCTCTCCCGCCTCATATTCGGTTCCCGGCTCTCGCTCTTCGTCGGCGTCGTCGTCGTGGCGGTCGCGCTGACCAGCGGCATTATCATCGGCCTCGTCGCGGGCTTTTATCGCGGATGGGTCGACATCGTGATCATGCGCCTGATGGACATCATCCTGGCGTTTCCGTCGCTTCTCCTTGCGCTCGTTCTCGTCGCCGTTCTCGGGCCCGGATTGACCAACGCGATGATCGCTATCGCGCTCGTCTATCAGCCGCATTTCGTGCGCCTGACGCGCGCCTCGGTGCTGTCTGAGCGAACCAAGGACTACGTGGTGTCGGCGCGCGTGGCGGGCGCCGGCCCGATCAGGCTGATGTTCAAGACCATCCTGCCGAACTGCCTGGCGCCTCTCATCGTGCAGGCGACCCTCTCCTTCTCCACCGCCATCCTCGACGCTTCCGCGCTGGGCTTCCTCGGCATGGGCGCGCAGCCGCCGACGCCGGAATGGGGCACGATGCTCGCCGAGGCGCGCGAGTTCATCCTGCGTGCCTGGTGGGTGGTGACCTTCCCCGGCATCGCCATCCTTGTCACCGTGCTCGCCATCAATCTCGTCGGCGACGGCCTGCGCGATGCGCTCGATCCGAAGCTCAAGCGGAGCTGAGGGTGTCTCTTCTCGAGATTCGCAACCTCTCCGTCACCTTCGCCACCGCCGCTGGGCCGTTCAGGGCCGTCGACGGCGTCGACCTCGACGTCGATCCCGGTGAAGTCGTCGCCATCGTGGGCGAGTCGGGCTCCGGCAAGTCCGTCGCGGCGCTGGCGATCATGGGCCTCCTGCCGAAGACAGCAACAGTCTCCGCCGACCGCCTTGCTTTCGGCGGAGAGAGCCTCCTCGGGCTCTCTCCCCGCCGCCGGCGCGCGCTGATCGGCAAGGACATGGCGATGATCTTTCAGGAGCCGATGTCGAGTCTCAACCCCTGCTTCACTGTGGGCTTCCAGATCGGCGAGGCGCTTAAGACACATCTCGGCATGGACCGCGCGGCGCGGCGGAAGCGGTCGGTGGAGCTATTGCACGAAGTCGGCATTCCGGAGCCGGAGCGGCGGCTCACCGCTTTCCCGCATCAGCTCTCCGGCGGAATGAGCCAGCGCGTGATGATCGCGATGGCGATCTCGTGCCGCCCGAAGCTGCTCATCGCCGACGAACCGACCACCGCGCTCGACGTCACCATTCAGGCTCAGATTCTCGATCTCCTGCTCGCGCTCCAGACGGAGACCGGCATGGGTCTCGTGCTCATCACCCATTCGATGGGCGTCGTCGCGGAGACCGCGCATCGCGTCGTCGTCCAGTATGCCGGGCAGCAAGTCGAGCGGCAGGCCGTTGGCGGCCTCTTCGCCAATCCGCATCATCCCTACACCGTCGCGCTCCTGAACGCGCTTCCCGACCGTGCCACCGGCGACCGTCTTCCCGCGATACCGGGCGTCGTTCCCGGCCAGGGCGACAAGCCAGGGGGCTGCCTCTTCAACCCGCGCTGCGAGTTCGCGACCGACCTCTGCCGCAAGACTGTTCCCCCGGTGCAACCGCCCGAGCTCGGCAGTGCGTTTTGCCACTATCCGCGGAACGCAGGCCTGGAGGCGGCATGAGCGCCATCATCGAAGCGGTCGATCTCGGGCGCGACTATTCCGTCAGCCGTGGCGCGTTCCGGCAGCCCGCAACCGTCAGGGCGCTCGCCGGCGCGACCTTCTCGGTCGAAGCCGGCAAGACGCTCGCGGTCGTCGGCGAGTCCGGCTGCGGCAAGTCCACGCTGGCGCGGGTCCTCACGATGATCGAACCGGCGAGCGGCGGACGCCTCGCGATTGACGGCGTCGAAGTCAGCGGCGCCGACCGCGCGACACTGCGCGCGCTCCGACGCACGGTGCAGATCGTCTTCCAGAACCCCTACGGCTCGCTCAATCCGCGCCAGAAGATCGGGACGATTCTGGAGGAACCGCTCGTCATCAACACTGCGCTCAGTGCCGCGGAGCGCCGTGCCAAGGCGCTGGATATTCTCAGGGCCGTCGGCCTCAGGCCAGAGCATTACGGGCGCTATCCGCACATGTTCTCCGGCGGACAGCGCCAGCGGATCGCCATCGCCCGTGCGCTGATGCTGGAGCCGAAGATCGTCGTTCTCGACGAGCCGGTCTCCGCGCTCGACGTGTCGATCCAGGCGCAGATCCTGAATCTCCTGGCCGATCTGCAGGACAGGTTCGGGTTGACCTACATCTTCATCAGCCACGATCTATCGGTCGTGCGCTTCGTCGCCGACGACGTGATGGTGATGTATCTCGGGCATCCGGTCGAGATCGCGCCCGTCGCGGACATCTTCGGCCGCCCGCTGCATCCCTATACGCGCGCTCTGCTCTCCGCGACGCCGGTTGCCGATCCGCAACACCGCCGCGCGAAGATCAAGCTCGAAGGCGAGATCCCCTCGCCTTTCGATCCGCCGAGCGGCTGCCCCTTCCACCCCCGTTGCCATTATCGGCGCGAGCCGACTTGCACCGGTGAGCCCCCTCCGCTGATGCGCGCAGGCGCGAGCCTGCACGCCTGCTATGGCGTGGCGGAGGGATGGGTCCCGGAGGCGGACGAGAACCTGGTGCTCAGCGCCTGACGAGACGCGCGCCCGCCGCTACGAGAGCGGCGGCAAGCGCCAGTTTCACCAGATCGCCCAGCACGAAGGGATAGAGCCCAAGCTGAAGCAACGGCTTGTCCCAGCCGATCAGCGACCCGAGATAAGTGAGGCCGATCACGAAGACGACGGCGTCACCGAGAAGCATGGCGCCATAAAGCTTGATCGGATTGCGATCGAACCCGCGCTCGGCCAGCCACCCCACGATCGCAGCCTCCACGGCAAAACCGATCAGATACCCGCCGGTCGGCCCCAGGAGATAGGCCATGCCGATCCCTTGCTCCGGGGTGCCGGAGAAAACCGGCAGCCCCAAGGCACCCTCCAGCAGATAGAACACGACGGTGGCGAAGCCGAGCCGCGCGCCGTAGGCGGCCGCAATCAGCGCCACGGCCCCGGTCTGCAATGTCATCGGCACAGGCCAGAACGGCACATGGATCTTGGCGGAAGCCCAAAGGATCAGGCTGCCGAGAACGACAAAACCGGCAAGCGCGGCGATCCGCCCTGCGCTGTCCTCAGGAATGAAACGACCGACGAGCGGCCCCTTCGCAACTGTCGCAGTCATGTCATCCGCCCTTCCGCGCGTCCCTCGTCCCCTATAGAGAGCACATCGAAAACCAGCAAGAAGCCGGCCAAGGGATGGCGCTCGAATTCGACCTCGATTTCTCCCCGCGGCGGGACGAACCGGTCACGGTCGCACCGGGCGTGCGGCGGGTTACCGCCGGGAACGCGAGCCCGTTCACCTTCCGCGGTACCAACACCTTCCTGATCGGAGAAGGTTCGCTCGCCGTGCTCGACCCGGGGCCCGCCGACCCCTCCCACATCGACGCGCTTCTCGACGCGATCGGCGGGGCGCGCGTGGCGCACATTCTCGTGTCGCACACGCATCGCGACCATTCGCCGGGTGCGCGACTTCTGCAAGAAAGGATCGGCGCGCCGATCCTTTCGGCGGGGCGACACCGTCCCGCGCGCGCGCCGAGGACGGGAGAGGAGGCGCGGCTCGATGCCGGCGCCGATCTCGATTTCGTACCTGACGAGATTCTTGCCGACGGCGCGGTCATCGATGGCGATGGATATCGGCTCGAAGCCATCGCCACGCCGGGGCACACCGCCAACCACCTCGCCTTCGCCTGGCCGGACGCAGGGCTCATTTTCTCCGGCGACCACGTCATGGGCTGGTCGACGACGGTGGTGGCGCCGCCCGACGGCTCGATGGCAGACTACATGGCGTCGCTTGAGAAACTCGCGGCACGCCCGGAACGGCTCTATCTGCCGGCGCACGGCGCAGAGATCGCAGACGGACCCGGGTTTGCCCGGGCGCTCCGCACGCATCGCAGGATGCGCGAGGCGGCGATCCTCGAAGGTCTTCGCCGCGGCGACGCCTCGATCGGCGCGCTCGTCGAGCGCATCTATGCCAATCTCAATCCGCTGCTTTCTGGCGCCGCCGCGCTGTCGACGCTTGCGCATCTTGAGGATCTCGTCGCGCGCGGCCAAGCCGCCGCGGACGGGCCGCCGACGCTTGCGGCCCGCTATTGGCCAGCAGACGCGACGCCGCTCCCCGCCGCGCCGGGATCCGGCTGAAGGATCGCATCAAGCTTGGCGTAGAATGCCTTGATGCGCCTTGCATTCTGACCTAGGTCATGCGCCCCGACCCGCGACGCTGAGCGCATGTCGACAATGGTGCTTCCGTCGTCGCCGATCCGCATGCGGACGACGACGTCATCGATGAAGCGTAAGACCGCGGTCGGCGCTGTCGCCTCAAGGATCGCGGTGTTGGCCGGAGGGGAATCCTCGAGCGAAGCCCCACCCGCCGGCTCTTCCGCGGGCAGCGTTTGGGTCGCCACGCCGCCGCGCGATTGCGTCATCACGCTTTTGGCGGCGAGCGCCTGGGTGAGATCGGGATCCTCGTCGACCACCGACGCTGCGCTGCTGCGGGACGTTGCCATCGGCAGTTGAGCCGGCCGGACTTCGCGCGTCACGGTCCAGTTGCTCGCCTTCATCACGTCACTCGCCGCCACGAATACGTCGCCGAGCGGAAGCGGATAGGTGCGTGGGACTAACTCAGGATAGGCCGCCACCTGTTTGGCGATCGTATCGGGGTCAAGGGCAGGGTGTGCCGCGCGCAGACCGAGGAACTGTGGAGGATCGGCGATGTCGGTCGTGACGTCGTGTAGGCGCGGATAGATTATGGCGGCAGCCGCCACCAGACCGAGGATGACGAGCACGGGCGACGCATAGAAGATCCCCGCGAAGGCAGAGCCCGCGCCCTCCGCGCCGGAGCCCCAGATGTCGACGAGCGAGTAAATCGCGAGCGCGAGCGCCGCGAGGCCAAGCGCAAACCCCGCGACCAGGACGGGTTCAACCGCCACCTGAGGCACGACACCGGCGCGCATGCCGATCACACCAAGCGCCAGAACGGGAAGCGCGAGCCCGCCCGCCAGCCGCGCCCAGCTTGCGGCGCGGGAGCGCCGGACAATTACGTTGCGTCGCATCAGCGGCATTGGCAGCTCCGATGCCGCTGCAATATCCCCGGCGTCAGGCGTCGGGCAAGGAATAGTCGCGGAAACGTTCGCGTAGCTCCGTCTTCTTGATCTTGCCGGTGGCGGTATGCGGGATCTGATCGATCACCACGACGTCGTCCGGCAGCCACCATTTGGCGACTTTTGGCCGCAGGAATTCGATGAGGGCGTCCTTGCTCGGTGCCGCGTCTCCCTTCGCCACAACGATCAACAGCGGACGTTCGTCCCATTTCGGATGATGCACGCCGATGACCGCCGCTTCGGCGACGTCAGGATGGCCGACCGCAAGGTTCTCGAGGTCGATCGTGGATATCCATTCGCCGCCCGATTTGATGACATCCTTGGAGCGGTCGGTGATGCGCATGTAGCCGTTGGCATCGATATGGGCGACGTCGCCGGTATCGAACCAGCCTTCCTCATCGAGCACCTCGGTGTCGTCGCGGAAGTAGGCGCGGGCGACGGCGGGACCGCGGACTTTCAAACGCCCAAAGGTCTTGCCGTCCCATGGCCGAGCTTTGCCGGTATCGTCGGTGACGGTCATCTCCACGCCGAAAGGCGCCTGCCCCTGCTTCTCCTGCAGTTCGTGGCGTGCTTGGTCGTCGAGGTCGGCCACCTCCGGCTTAAGGGAGCAGACGGTGCCGAGCGGGCTCATCTCGGTCATGCCCCAGGCATGCAGCACCTGCACACCATAACGCTCCTCGAAACCATCGATAAGAGCGCGCGGACAGGCCGATCCGCCTATGACGACGCGCTTCAGATACGGAAGCTCGCCGCCGGTCGCGTCGAGGTGCTGGAGCAGCCCCAGCCAGATGGTCGGCACGGCGGCTGTGCAGGTGACACGCTCCGCGTTCAAGAGCTCGTGCAGCGAAGCGCCGTCGAGCTTGGCGCCGGGCATGACCAGGGCTGCGCCGGCCATCGGCGCGGTGAACATGATGCCCCAACAATTGGCATGGAACATCGGCACGACCGGCAGGATGCGGTCGGCGGAACGCACGCCGATCATGTCGGGAATGTTGGAGATGAACGAGTGAAGGACGTTCGAACGATGGGAGTAGACGACGCCCTTCGGATCGCCGGTCGTGCCGGAGGTGTAACACATCCCCGCCGCGGTATTCTCGTCGAACTCCCGCCAGGCGAAATCGTCATCCGCCGCGAGCCACTCCTCGTAGGGCTCCGCATCGAGCGGCGTTTCCGGCATATGCGCCGCGTCGGTCAACACCACAATCTTCTCTACCGACTTGAGGTGATCGCGCAGCTTCTCCACGAGCGGCAGGAATGTCAGATCGGTGAACAGCACACGATCCTCGGCGTGGTTGATGATCCACGCGATCTGTTCGGGGAAGAGGCGCGGATTCACCGTATGGTAAATGCCGCCGATCCCAAGCAGCCCGTACCACGCCTCAAGATGTCGCCAGGTGTTCCACGCGAGCGTCGCCGCACGGTCGCCAAGCCGGAAGCGGTCGGCGTCCAGCCGCTTTGCCACGCGCCGCGCGCGCGATTGAATCTCGCGGTAGTTGGTCCGGTGGATCGGCCCTTCCACCGAGCGTGAAATCACTTCGCGACCACCATGATGCAAGGCGGCGTGATCGATAAGCTTGTGGCAAAGGAGCGGCCACTCCTGCATCAGCCCGCGCATTGCTTCCTCCCGTATTGCTTGCCGGGATTCTTCTCCGTGCGCAGGGCTCTGGCAAGAAGCGTTTACGATAAGAATGCTTTCCCGCCCCCGATCCCTTGTCAGGGACACGGTTTGTCCTGACACGGTTCCCTCATGAAGGGTCTCTTTCAGAAGACACCGCCCCCCGAAGTCCAACCGGACGGCCCCGGCATGCGACGCTTGCAGTTCGAGCTGGCGCTCGACATGGATGCGGGCCACCGCCTTCCGGCCGATTGCCTCAAGAATGCGGCGGCGACAACAGGCGTCGACGTCCTCTTCATTCTCCCTGCAGCGTCGGGCGGCGGAATCACCGGAGTCGTGCGGCTCAAGGAGGGCGGCAAGGATTGCTTCCTGCAGGTCGAGTTGTCCGGAGGGGGATTCACTACCCTGGAAGAGCCGCAGATGAACGAGGCGCTTCTCGGTCTCGCCCGCGCCTCCGTCGACGTCTTCGAGCGAATATCGGCGGACGACGCGATCCGGAAGCCGCTCGCCGCACCGCGCTAGCAGCCGGTTGTCAGACGAGGGTGGCTGCCAGGCGCGCCGTAATCGTCCACATCACCACACCAATCAGGATGTCGAGCGCACGCCAGGCGCGCTTGTCGGCGAAGACCGGCGCAAGCAGCGCCGCACCGTAGCCCAGGCCGAAAAACCACACGAAGGACGCGGCCGCGGCGCCGACGCCGTAGGCGAGCCGCGCGTCCCCTTCGTAGCGGCCGGAAAGGCTGCCGATCAGGAGCACCGTGTCGAGATAGACATGGGGGTTCAAAAAGGTGAAGGCGAGGCACGCCGCGATCGCGGCGCCAAAGCTCTCGCTTCTCCCCTCGCCCGCCCGCAACGCCTCAGGCTTCAGAGCGCGAAGGAAACTGCGGACGCCATACGCGAATAGAAAGAGCGCGCCGCCGGCGGTCACGATCTTCAGCGCTGTGTCCGACCTTGCAACGAGCGCGCCAAGCCCGGCGATGCCGGCTGCAATCAGGACCGCATCGGAGAGCGCGCAGACGAGGCAGATCGCGAAGACGAACTTTCGCTTCAGTCCTTGCCGGAGCACGAAAGCGTTTTGTGCGCCGATCGCCACGATCAGGCTGCCGCCAAGCAGAAAGCCGCCGATTCCGGCGGAGAGAATGGCCCCGGGGCCTGTCATTTCAGCCAGGCGGCAAGCCGTTCGATGCCTTCGGTGATCGCGTCTTCCGTGCCGGCAAAGGAGAAGCGCATGTAGCGGTGGCCGCGCGTATGGTCGAAGTCCGGGCCCGGCGTCGCGGCGACGCCTGCCTCGTTCAGCATGCGGCTCGCGAAATCGTGCGCGTCGTTGGTGAAGCTCGCGACCGATGCGTAAACGTAGAATGCGCCATCGACCGGGAGCAGCTCGTCGAAGCCGATTTCCGGCAGGCGGTTCAGGAGTGCGACGCGGTTCCGCATATAGCCGGCTTTCACCGCCTCTAGCTCATCCGTCGAATTGAAGGCGGCGACCGCCGCGCGTTGCGACAGCTCCGGCACGGAGATGTAGAGCGACTGCGACAGCCGCTCGAAGGGCCGTATGAGATCCTCGGGAAGCACCAGCCAGCCGACGCGCCACCCGGTCATGCAATAGTATTTGGAGAACGAGTTGACGACGATTGCATGCTCGCCGAGGCGAAGCGCCGTCTCGGCGCGGCCGGCATAGACGAGGCGGTGATAGATCTCGTCGGAGATGAAGCGGATTTGAGCCGCGTCGCAGAATTCAACCAGGCGCTTCAGCTCCTCCGGCGACGTCATCGTGCCGGTCGGATTGGCGGGGCTCGCGACGAGCACGCCGGCGAGCGGCGCTTCTCGATGCGCCTGCTCCACATGGTCCGCAGTGAGCGCCCAGCGCGTGTCTGGCCCGACCTCGATCTCCACCGCTTCGAGCCCAAGCGCCTTCAGGATGTTGCGGTAGGCGGGATAGCCGGGCGACGCCATGGCGATGCGGTCGCCCGGATCGAAAGCGCCGAGAAAGATCAGGTTGAAGCCGCCGGAGGAGCCGGTCGTCACCATCACGCGGGAGGGCGACAGATCGACGCCGTAGGCCTCGCCGTAGTGGCGCGCGATCCGCGCGCGAAGCGGCATGATGCCGAGCGCCTCGGTGTAGCCCAGGCGGCCCCCCTTCAGTGCCTCGGCGGCCGCGGCGAGCACGGGCCCGGGCGCCGGCGCCCCCGGCTGGCCGATCTCCATGTGGACGATCTTCCGCCCTGCCGCCTCAAGCACGGCCGCGGCCGCCAGCACATCCATCGCCAGAAACGGCTCGACGTCGCTCCGCCGCGAGGCCTTCAGCATGGCGCCTTCAACATAACTTGCCTTTCTTTCGACGCTTCGATTCGGTAGGCAGGCTCGACGTTTGCCGCGCTTCGCCTGGATTCGAACGCGCCCTGGAAAACCGGATATCGCGAGTGACGTCCAGCTTTTTCGCTTCCTGCCGCGCGCCTGCGCTTCCGCTCTTCCTGGCCGGCTGCGTGGCGTTCGCCTCGCCGGCGGCCGAGGCGCAGCAGACGCACGAGGTCGTCATCCGCGACACGGAAATCGAGTCGCTGCTTCGGGACTACGCCCGGCCGATCTTCGCCGCTGCCGGCTTTGCCGCGAGCGACGTCGACATCGTCCTCGTCCAGGATCGTGACTTCAACGCCTTCGTCGCAAGCGGGCATCGCATGGTGATCAACACCGGGACGCTGCTCGATGCGAAGACGCCGAACGAGGTCATCGGCGTCATCGCGCACGAGACCGGACACCTCGTCGGACACCATTTAGAGAAACTTCACAATGAGATAGCGAAGGCGAAGGCGATCAGCACGATGGTCGGGATCCTCGGCCTCGCCGGCGCCGTGACCGGCGCCGCGTCCGGTTCGAGGACCGCGGCGCGGATGGGCTCGGCCGCCATGACCATGGGATCGAGCACGGCGATCCGGTCGCTGCTCAGCTACAAGCGCGAGCAGGAATACATCGCCGACCGCGCCGCCCTCACCTTCCTGAAGGCCACGCACCAGTCGGCAAAGGGCATGGTCGTGACCTTCGAGCGCTTCGCCGACCAGCAGCTCGTCGCGGCGCAATACGCCGACCCTTATGCCCAGACACACCCGATGGCGCGCGACAGGCTGCAGCAGTTGGAGGCCACGGCGCGCAAAAGCCCCTATTGGGACGTAACCGACAGCGCGGACCTGCAATTCCGTCACGACATGATGCGCGCCAAGATATCCGGCTTCACCGAGGCGCCGAACGCGGTGGCGCGCCGCTATCCAAGCTCCGACAAAAGCCTCCCGGCGCAATACGCGCGCGCGGTGGTCGCTTACCGGACCGGGAGCACGGCGGGCGCGGTGCGCGCCGCCGACAATCTCATCCAACAGATTCCGGACTACCCGTATTTCTACGAGCTGAAGGGCCAGATCCTGCTTGAGGCCGGGCATCCCCGCGAGGCGATCCCCCCGCTCAGGAAAGCCGCGTCGCTTGCCTCGAAGGCCGGGCTGATCCGGATCATGCTCGGCTCGGCAGAGCTTGCGACCGGCGAGCCGGCAATGCTCGATCCGGCCGTCTCGGATCTGACCAAGGGCATCCGCGACGAGCCGCTCGCCGCCATCGGCTACCGCGACCTCGCTACCGCCTACCAGCATCAGGGCCGGGTCGCAGAGGCGGAGCTGGCGACCGCGCAGGGCCTCGTGATCGGCGGCGCCCTTGACGACGCGAAGCAGTTCGCCCGCCGCGCCCAGGCGAAATTTGCCACCGGCTCGCCAGGATGGCTTAAGGCCGACGACATTATCGGTTACGAAGAGCCGAACGGGTGAGCCGCGAAGGCGCGGACACGCGGCTCGATGGAGAACGAGGGAACGGCATGTCGCGATATCTGAGTATGGCGGCCGCGCTGGCGGTGGCCTTCCTGACGACGGTCCTGTTCGTGGATCCGGGCCGGGCCGAGATGGATGCCGCGCAGAAGGCGGAGATCGGCGAGATCATCCACGATTACCTCCTCGCCCACCCGGAAGTGATCGACGAGGCGGCTGCGGCGCTGCAGAAGAAGCGCGACGGCGAACTCGCCGAAAAGCAGAGCCAGACGATCGACAAGGAGGCCGCGACCATCTTCGATTCCGAGCACCAGATGGTGCTCGGCAATCCGAAGGGGCCGATCACGCTGGTAGAGTTCTTCGACTATAACTGCACCTATTGCCGGCGCGCGGTCTCCGACATGACAGCCCTGCTCCAGGCAAATCCCGACCTCAGGATCGTGATGAAGGAGTTCCCGATTCTCGCGCCGGGCTCGGTCGAAGCGGCGCGCATCTCCGTCGCGGTCAAGGACATCGCGCCGGACCAATATCTCAAGTTCCACACCGAGCTCTTCTCCCGCCCCGGCCAGGCAAGCACCCAGAAGGCGCTGGAGGTCGCGACCGATCTCGGGCTCGACACCGACAAGCTCAAGGCCGCGGCCAACGCCGGGGACGTGACGGCGGGCCTGCAGGAGGTGCACCAGCTTGCGACCGACCTCGGCATATCGGGAACGCCCTCCTACATCATCGGCAAGGAGATCATCCCGGGCGCCATCGGCTTTGACGGACTGCAGGCGATGGTGAGCGCCATCCGCCAGTGCGGCGCGACGGTCTGCTCATGAAGGCGTTTTTCCTCGCGCTCTTCACCTGGTGGAACGGCGCCACCGTCGGCACGCGCTTCTTTACCTGGCGCAAGGGTGAGTTCGTCGGCGACGACGAATTCGGCAACCGCTATTTCCGTGAGCGGAACGGCCTGAAGCGCTGGGTCATCTATAACGGCGAGGCAGAGGCTTCGCGCATCCCGCCGTCGTGGCACGGCTGGATGCATCACCGCACCGACGTGCCGCCGACCGAAGACGGCTACAAGCCGCATCCCTGGGAGAAGCCGCATCTTCCGAACCTGACCGGAACGGCAGCCGCCTATCGCCCGCCCGGATCGATCCTGAGCCCGGAGAAGCGGCCGGAGGTCACAGGCGACTACGAGCCATGGACTCCGGTGTGAGGCATTTTACCGGGCGGCCGCGGCCCGCCTTCGCCCTGCCCTTCTCATCGCGCTTCTGGCCGCGCCGGCTCTCGCCGCGCCGATCAACAATCCGGTCGCGGAGTTCACCGGGCTCGACAAGATCACCGGGCGCACCATCACCTTCGACGTCAAGATCGACGAGACGGTGCAATTCGGCGCGCTGCAGGTGACGCCGCGCGTCTGTCACACGCGCCCGCCGACCGAGCCGGCGCAGACGACGGCGTTCGTCGAGGTCGACGAGATCACGCTCTCGAACCAGATCCAGCGGCTCTTCACCGGCTGGATGTTCGCGGCGAGCCCCGGGCTGCACGCGGTCGAGCATCCCGTCTATGACGTGTGGCTCGTCGACTGCAAACTGAAGATGGGCGAGGAGGAGAAGCCCGTCGAAGCCGCGCCGCTCCCGGACACCGAGCTTCCGACGCCGGACGACCAGCCGGAGGATTAGGGGCGCTTCCGCGCTTCCCGGAAGGGGAACGAATGCCAAAGATCGACATCGCCGCCGTGCCCGCACGCAAGGGTTCGGGCTATCCGCCGCCGTTCGATGCGCCTTGCGCTACCCGGACGCGGAAGCGCCTCGGGGACGCGGGCGGGCTTCGCGATTTCGGCGTCAATCTGATGAATTTGCCGCCCGGCGGCTGGTCCAGCCAGCGCCATTGGCACAGCCACGAGGACGAGTTCGTCTATGTGCTCGAAGGGGAAGTGACGCTCGTCGAGGACGGAGGCGAGACGGTGCTGCGCTCAGGCGATTGCGCGACGTTTCCGAAAGGCACCGGCAACGGCCATCACCTGATCAACAGATCCTCCGCCACGGCCGTCTACCTGGAGGTGGGCTCGCGCAACCCGGACGACCTCACGACCTGCTCGGACATCGACATGATGAGCTCCAACGCCGACGGCCGCTTCGTGCACAAGGACGGCACGCCTTACTGAGTTCATAGCTGGAGTTGAATACGGCCGGCGCTCGGACGCGCCTGCTATTCTCAGGGTTGGCCACAATGCAATGATGATGCCTGGCTGGAAGCCGCCGCAAATTGAGTATCCGTCGACGAGCGACGTGTCGGAGGTCTCACCCGCAGCCGCTTGACTAGCTTGTCGGATGCAATTGCCGGTTTCTAGGACTTGCGCTAGACGCCTCATGTGCGTGGCGCCATTATTTCACCCTATGCGGTCAGGCCAGACGGCTCTTTCAGCGTGCTCGGCGACGTGCCGATGTTGGGAGCGCTTCCGACAGCTCTTCTCTACTGGGACCGCCTAACAGTACCGTTGATCGCTCCTGGCTTCTTAGCTCGTCTAGATGAGAATGTAGACTTTCTGGTTAGTGAGGGAGAGGCAGAGCCTTGGTTGGTCAAGGAGCGCAACGAACTCGACTTAGACGCCGATATCCCCCGCTTTGTAAACGACTTCGCTGCCCGTATCCGCGAGAAGAAACAGCGGCTCAATGAGACTTGGTCGGTGATCAGCCCGACCGGCGGACAAGGCGACCTCACCGCTTATCTTCCCCGCGAGGCTTCGTCACATTCGCGTGGCGCAAACCACACACAAGTTCTCGAAATGACACTACGGGAGGCTCTGCCGATGCCTCCTCCCGGCACTCCATTTCAGGATGTCATCACATTCAAGAGGAAACGTGCTGACAACCTCGTGGAGATGCATCAAGCGATCGAGGAGCTTGCGGTTACGCTCTCAGGTGCAGAGAGCCTCGACGACGCGGTGCGCGCTGGACAACGTCGTATCACCAACGCACTCTGCGAACTTGACTCGGTATTTGGCGAGTCATGGCCGAGGCGGCTGGTGGGCACCTTGCGTGCAAACATCGGTTCCATAACCGTCGGCGCGGCGGTGGGGGCATTCGGAGCTGGCCAGGCAAGTGTTCCTTTAATGATTACCGGCGGAGCTTTGGCTGCTGGACAGCTGATGGTTGCTGCGCTGCTGGATGACGGCGCTGCAAGAGTTCTCTTGCCGGAGCGGAGCGCGCCGTACGTCTACGCCTATCAGGCGCAGCGCGAGTTCGCCCCACCTAGCGTCGGAAACAACTAGACACTGAAGACTGCCTCGGGTCACACTTCCCGGACGACCCGATGGAGGTCTCTCAGGCCCAGCGAGCAACATCGCCTGAGGAGAAATCTGCCTCGCCCGCCAGCGCTTCGTCGAGAAGCTCGATGTAGTCGTCACGCGCCAGCTCGATTGCGCCGAACTGCGCCAGGTGCGCGGTGATAAACTGCGCATCGAGGAGCTTGAAGCCACGGCGCCTCAGCCGCGCCACGAGGTGCACCAGCGCAACCTTCGAAGCATCGCGCTCAAAGGAGAACATGCTCTCGCCGAAGAAGGCGGCGCGCAGCTTCACCCCGTAGAGCCCGCCGACCAGCCGTCCCTCACGCCAGGCTTCGACGGTGTGGACATGGCCTGAGCGAAAGAGCGCGCCGTAAAGCTTTCGGATCGGCTCGTTGATCCAGGTCGCGCGGCGGCCGGGCCGGGGCGCGGCGCAGGCCGCGATCACGGCGTCGAAATCGGAATCGACCCTTATCTCGAAGTGGCCGGCGCGCACGGTGCGAGCCAGCCGCCGCGGCACATGAAAGCGATCGAGCGGCAGCACGCCGCGCATCTCCGGCTCGACCCAGTAGAGCGTCGGGTCGTCGGCCGAATCGGCCATCGGAAAGATGCCGCAGGCATAAGCACGCAGAAGCAGGGAGGGCGTGACGAGGTCCTGATCCTTGTCGCGCGGGCGGGTCATCGTCCTAGCCCGGCTCCGCCGAGCGCGCGGCGAGATGCTCCTCCAGCCAGCGAATATCGTAGGCGCCATCGAGAATCGCCTGCTCGCGCACCAGCGACTGGAAGAGCGGGATCGTGGTGCGCACCCCGTCGACGACGAACTCGTCGAGGGCGCGGCGAAGCCGCATCAGGCATTCGACGCGGTTGCGCCCATGCACGATGAGCTTGCCGATCAGGCTGTCGTAATAAGGCGGAACCGAATAGCCCTGATAGACGGCGGAATCGACGCGCACGCCGAGCCCGCCGGGCGGATGGAAATAGGTGATCTGGCCGGGCGACGGGGCAAACGTCGCCGGGTGCTCGGCGTTGATGCGGCACTCGATCGCGTGGCCGGAGAAGGTCACGTTCTCCTGCTTCACCGAGAGCGGCGAGCCGGAGGCGATGCGAAGCTGCTCCACCACGATGTCGATGCCGGTGATCGCCTCGGTGATCGGATGCTCCACCTGCAGCCGCGTGTTCATCTCGATGAAATAGAACTCGCCGTTCTCGTAGAGGAACTCGATCGTGCCGGCGCCCGAATAGCCGAGATTGGCAATGGCGTCAGAGACGGTCTTGCCGATCCGCGCGCGCTCCGCATCGTTCAGCGCGGGCGACAGCGCCTCCTCCCAGATCTTCTGGTGCCGGCGCTGCAGCGAGCAGTCGCGTTCGCCGAGATGCACCGCGCCGCCCTTGCCGTCGCCGAGCACCTGCACCTCGATATGGCGTGGGCGGGAGAGATATTTCTCCAGATAGATGGAATCGTCGCCGAAAGCCTTTCCGGCCTCGGCGCGCGCCATCGCCATCGCGCGCTCAAGCTCGGAGGCGCTCTGCGCCACTTTCATGCCGCGCCCGCCACCCCCGGAGACCGCCTTGATCAGAACCGGGTATCCGATGTCGGCCGCGATGCGCGTCGCCTCCGCCTCGTCAGTGATCGCGCCGCGCGAGCCCGGCACGACCGGAATGCCGAGGCTCTCCGCCGTCTCCTTGGCGCGGATTTTGTCGCCCATGATACGGATATGGTCGCCGGAGGGGCCGATGAAGACGATCCCGTGCGCGTCGAGGATGTCGGCAAACTTGGCATTCTCCGACAGGAAGCCGTATCCCGGATGCACGGCGTCGGCGCCGGTGATCTCGCAGGCCGAGACGATGCTCGGGATGTTCAGATAGCTCTCCGAGGCCGGCGGCGGGCCGATGCACACGCTCTCGTCGGCAAGGCGCACGTGCATGGCGTCGGCGTCGGCGGTCGAATGCACCGCGACGGTCTCCACACCGAGCTCCTTGCAGGCCCGCAGGATGCGCAGCGCGATCTCGCCGCGATTTGCGATCAGGACCTTGGAAAACATCTCAGCACCGTCGCGGCCATGCGCCGCCGCTACTCGATGATCATGAGCGGCTGGCCGAATTCGACGGGCTGGCCGTCCTCGACCAGGATGTCGGCGACGCGGCCGGCGCGCGGGGTCGCGACCTCGTTCATGTGCTTCATCGCCTCGACGATCAGAATCGTCTGCCCGGCGCGCACCACATCGCCGATCTCGACGAACGGCTTGGCGCTCGGATCGGAGGCGCGGTAGACGGTGCCCACCATCGGCGACGGCACGCAGCCCGGATGCCGCGCCGGGTCGGCGGACTTCGCCTCCGCTGCCGCGGACGCCGCCTTTGCTTCCGCCTGCGCCTTGGGAGTTTGCGGCTCGGCGTAGGCGACCGTGGTGGGCGGGGCGCCGCGCGAGACGCGGATGCGGAAATCCCCCTGCTCGACCTCGATCTCCGAAAGCTCCGTCTCCTTGAGGAGCGCCGCGAGCTCGCGGATCAACGCCTTGTCGATGCCCGGCTTCTTCTCAGCCATTCTTCACGTCCGTTCGAGCGCGGCCGCTCTTAGCGCGGCCAGGCCGTCGATTGCCAGCAGATAGGAATCCGCGCCGAAGCCGCAGATCACGCCCTTCGCTACGGCGGAGATCATGGAGTGATGCCGAAAAGCCTCGCGCGCGAAGACGTTCGACAGGTGCACCTCGACGACCGGCGTGGCGATCGCGCGAATCGCGTCGTGTAGCGCGACAGAGGTGTGCGTGTAAGCGCCAGCGTTCAAGACCACGCCGACCGCATCGGCCGCCTCGTGCAGCCAGTCAACCAGTTCACCCTCGTGGTTCGACTGGCGGAAGAGGATGGCAAGGCCGTGCTTCTTGGCGCGGGCGCGCGTCTTCGCCTCGATGTCGGCGAGCGTCTCCGAGCCATAAATCTTCGACTCGCGCACGCCGAGGCGATTGAGGTTCGGGCCGTTCAGGATGTGGATCGTCGGCGCCATCTTGCGGTCCGTAACGGGAAAATCCGGCCTCCGGCGGCCGGCGCTCGTTTTATAGGCGCTTGCCCGCGTTCGCAAAGGCGAGCGTCACGAGAGTGCAAAAAAAGCGGTGCATGAGCGAGGGTCGCTTCGGCACCACCGCTCTGAGTCGCGGCCTGAGGGCGTGTCAGACGCCACGGTTTTCCCCGCTTTCCTCTCTTCGCACCCCTCGAAGGCGATCATCGGCTGAAAGTTCAGTCGAAAAGATGTCAAGACTTGATCCCTTTAGCGGGTCCCCCGTAGCCTCCGAAATTGCCGCCGAGAGTCGTGTCGACGGGTGGCGGAATCCAGTGTTTCGACGTGTGGGCGTGCTGACCGAGCGTTCGGCCGGCGGGTAAGAATTTTGTGCCACAAAACACAAAATCTAGTGCGTAACACTCTGTTAATCTCTATATGTAGAAAGTTGGGCCGGCGGGGCTCGGCCCGAGAATCGGGGCGTAGAACCAGGAAAATCACGCATCGGGCGGGGGCCGTTCGGTGCTACTTTGGGCGAGCAGAGTGCTCGGCCCTTATTGAGGATGGAGCGGGGCAGAAATGCGGATTGAACGTCATTACACGAGCGAAGGTCAGTCGCCCTACGAGGCGATCGAGTTCCGGACCGCGACAAGCGAGATACGCAATCCCGACGGCTCGGTCGTCTTCCGGCTCGACGCGATCGAGGTGCCGGCGGCCTGGAGTCAGGTCGCGACCGACGTGCTTGCACAGAAATATTTCCGCAAGGCGGGCGTGCCCGCTCGGCTGAAGAAGATCGAGGAAAATTCCGTCCCCTCCTTCCTGTGGCGCTCGAAGGCCGACGAGGCAGCGCTCGCGGAACTTCCGGAAGCGGAGCGATTCGGCTCCGAGATGGACGCGCGGCAGGTCTTCGACCGGCTTGCCGGCACCTGGACCTATTGGGGCTGGAAGGGCGGCTACTTCTCGTCGGAGGAGGACGCGCAAACCTTCTACGACGAGCTTCGCTACATGCTCGCCAGCGCAGAAGGCGGCGCCGAACTCCCCGCAATGGTTCAACACCGGCCTCCACTGGGCCTACGGGATCGATGGGCCGAGCCAGGGCCACTATTACGTCGACCACTGGAGCAAGGAGCTTCAGAAATCGGAGACGGCTTACGAGCATCCGCAGCCGCATGCCTGCTTCATCCAGTCCGTTTCGGACGACCTCGTCAACGACGGCGGCATCATGGACCTGTGGGTGCGGGAAGCGCGCCTCTTCAAATACGGCTCCGGCACGGGCTCGAACTTCTCCCGGCTGCGCGGCGAGGGCGAGCGTCTTTCGGGCGGCGGCAAGTCGTCCGGCCTGATGAGCTTCCTGAAGATCGGCGACCGCGCGGCGGGCGCCATCAAGTCGGGCGGCACGACGCGGCGCGCCGCGAAGATGGTGGTGGTCGACGTCGACCATCCCGACATCGAGCAATACGTGAACTGGAAGGTGAAGGAGGAGCAGAAGGTCGCGGCCCTCGTCGCCGGCTCTAAGGCCTGCGCCAAGCACCTTTCGCTCATCATGCGCGCCTGCGTGAACTGCGAAGGCCCGGGCGACGACTGCTTCGATCCGCAGAAGAACCCGGCGCTAAAGCGCGAGATTCGCGCGGCGAAACGCGCCAACGTGCCGGAGAACTACATCAAGCGCGTGATGCAGTTCGCCAAGCAGGGATACGCGAAGATCGAGTTCCCGATCTTCGACCTCGACTGGGATTCGGAGGCCTACCTGACCGTCTCCGGACAGAACTCCAACAACTCGGTGCGCGTCACCGACGAGTTCCTGAAGGCGGTGGAGGACGATGGGAGCTGGGATCTCACCTTCCGCATCACCGGCAAGGTGGCGAAGACGCTGCCGGCGCGCGAGTTGTGGGAAACGATCGGCAACGCCGCATGGCAGTCGGCCGATCCCGGGATACAGTACCACTCCACGATCAACGACTGGCACACCTGCCGGGCGGACGGCGAGATCATCGCCTCCAATCCGTGCTCGGAGTACATGTTCCTCGACGACACGGCGTGCAACCTCGCGTCGATGAACCTCTTACAGTTCCGCAAGGACGATGGCAGCATCGACACGGCCGCCTATGAGCATGCGGTCAGGCTGTGGACGATCGTGCTCGAGATTTCGGTGGTGATGGCGCAGTTCCCGTCGAAGGAAATCGCTCTGCGCTCCTACGCCTACCGCACACTCGGTCTCGGCTACGCCAATATCGGCGGGCTCCTGATGACCTCCGGCATCCCCTACGATTCGCCGGAAGGCCGGGCAATCTGCGGCGCGCTGACGGCGATCATGACGGGCGTCGCCTACGCCACGTCCGCCGAGATGGCGGGTGAGCTCGGCGCCTTCCCGGCTTTCGATCGGAACCGCGACGTGATGCTTCGCGTCATGCGCAACCATGCGCGCGCCGCGCGCGGCCAGGGCCACGGCTACGAGCAGCTTGCGACCAACCCGGTGCCGCTCGACCATGCGAACTGCCCGGACAAGAATCTGGTGGATCGCGCCGTGGCGGCGTGGGAGAGCGCCGTCAATCTCGGCGAGGCGCACGGCTATCGCAACGCGCAGGCGACGGTGATCGCGCCGACCGGCACGATCGGCCTCGTGATGGATTGCGACACGACCGGTATCGAGCCCGATTTCGCGCTGGTGAAATTCAAGAAGCTCGCCGGCGGCGGCTACTGGAAGATCATCAACCGCGCGGTGCCGGAGGCGCTTGCGACGCTCGGCTATTCGATGCCCGAGACCGAGGCGATCGTCACCTACGCGGTCGGCCGCGGCACGCTGAAAGGCGCGCCGGGGATCAATCACGACACGCTGAAGACCAAGGGCTTCACCGAGGCGAAGATCGAGCAGCTCGAAACGGGGCTCGCCTCCGCCTTCGACATCAAGTTCGCCTTCAACAAGTGGTCGCTCGGCGAGGATTTCTGCCGCGACGTGCTGAAGCTTTCGGCGGAGCAGCTTGCCGACCCGCAGCTCGATCTTCTCGCGACGGTCGGCTTCTCCAAGAAGGATGTGGATGCGGCGAACATCTTCGTCTGCGGAGCGATGACGCTGGAAGGCGCGCCGCATCTGAAGGCTGAGCATTACCCGGTGTTCGATTGCGCGAGCCCCTGCGGGCGGCTCGGCAAGCGCTCGCTCACCTGGGAGAGCCACATCCACATGATGGCGGCGGCGCAGCCGTTCATCTCCGGCGCCATCTCCAAGACCATCAACATGCCGAATTCGGCGACGGTCGACGAGTGCAAGCAGGCCTACATGCTGTCGTGGAAGCTGGCGCTGAAGGCGAACGCACTCTATCGCGACGGCTCCAAGCTTTCGCAGCCGCTCAACGCCTCGCTCATCGCCGATGACGAGGAGGACGAGGAGGAGGCGCTCGAGACGCTGATCGCGTCGACTGCCCCTGCCCGCGCCGCGATGATGGCGGAGCGGATCGTGGAGCGCATCGTGGAGCGCGAAGTGCGCGGGCGCGAAAAGCTCCCCGGCCGGCGCAAGGGCTATACGCAGAAGGCCATCGTCGGCGGGCATAAGGTCTATCTGCGCACCGGCGAATACGACGACGGGCGGCTCGGCGAGATCTTCATCGACATGCACAAGGAAGGCGCCGCCTTCCGCGCAATGATGAACAATTTTGCCATCGCTATCTCACTCGGCCTGCAATACGGCGTGCCTCTCGAGGAGTACGTGGAGGCGTTCACCTTCACGCGCTTCGAGCCGGCGGGCGTGGTCATGGGGAACGAGGCGATCAAGAACGCCACCTCGATCCTCGACTATATCTTCCGCGAGCTGGCGGTCTCCTACCTCGCGCGCCACGACCTCGCGCATGTGCAGCCGGAGGATATCGGCTCCACCACGATCGGCCGCGGCGTCGAGGAAGAGAACGTGAGGCCCGCGCCGGTCTCGAACGGGTTCGTGCGCGGCCAGGCGAACCGCCTGCGCGTGCTTGAGAACGACGCGCGCGGCGAATCGAAAGGCGGCGGACAAGGCCCGACCAGTTCGCTTGGGGGCGGCGTGCATTCCTCGCCGGCAAAGCTCGCGCAGAGCGGACTCGTCGCCGCGATCTCTTCCGCCAAGCCGCTGCTCGGCTCAGGCGGCGGCGGAGCGACGGCGCTGAAGCGCGAGCCGCAGCCGGAGGTTTCCAACGAGGCCTTCGGCTACGCCGCGAACGCACCGCATACGCACCCGCATCCTGAAGAGACGCGCGCGAAGGGCCCGGACAAAGCGCAGAAAGCGGCCGAAGCCCGCATGAAGGGCTACGAAGGCGAAGCCTGTGGGGAGTGTGGGAACTTCACGATGGTGCGGAATGGCACGTGTTTGAAGTGCGACACGTGTGGAAGCACGAGCGGGTGTAGCTGAACCCTGTTGCTCTCGTTATCTCTATGTTCTACAGTGCGTGCAGTCTCTGAGGAGGGCGTGCAGTCTCTGAGGAGGACTCCATGACCAGCAAGAACTACTGGACCACTGTGCGTGAGGACGGTTGGGCGGTGAAGCGCGAGGGCGCGGATCGGGCTACCTCCGTCCATCGAACGCAGGGCGAAGCATGGAATGAGGCCCGGCGGCTTGCTCGAGGCAGCGGTGGAGAGGCTCTTTTGCAAGGCGAGGACGGCCGTATCCGGGCGCGAAACACCTATGGAAGAGACCCATACCCGCCTAAGGGGTGAGTTTGCCCGCGTCACCGTTACCCTTTGCGATCTGCTACGATTTTGACGGCACTTTAGCGCCGGGAAATATGCAAGAGCGCGACTTCATTCCGGAAATTGGAATGAAGAGCGAGGCGTTCTGGGACGAGGTCAAAGCTCGCTGCAAAAAGCACGAGGCTGACGAAATACTCATGTACATGTGGCTCATGCTTGAAAAAGCTGAGGCTCAGCATGTTCCCGTGCGAATAGAGAACTTCAAGAAATATGGTGGGCAGCTCGCGCTCTTTCCGGGCGTTTCAAGTTGGTTCTCACGCATAAACGAATACGGTGAGGCCGGAGGGCTTGAGGTGACTCACCATGTCATTTCGTCGGGCATCCGTGAGATGGTGTTCGGCACCGAAATCTTCTCTTTCTTCAAGAACGTCTACGCGTCTGGATTCTGTTTTGATCATAACGGTGTGGCCCGATGGCCCGCCCTCGCGTTGAACTACACGACAAAGACGCAATTCCTTTTCAGGATAAATAAGGGTGCGGAGCACGTGTATGACAATACAACGATAAACAAATTTGTCCCGCATCAGGAACGCCCTGTCCCCTTCGAGAACATCGTCTATATTGGCGATGGAGAAACTGACGTTCCTTGTTTCCGACTTGTCAAAGAGTTAGGCGGACACTCCGTCGCGGTGCACGAACCCGGAAATGAAAAGGCAAAGGAGCGACCTGTTCAACTGTTCAGAGATGGTCGCGTCAATTTTGTTGTTCCTGCAGATTATAATGAATCTCAGCCTCTTGACCTCGTAATAAAGGCAATCATGGAGAAAGTTGCCGCAGAGCGGCATCTCCGGGACAGCTTCACGCCGCAAATCTAGCGCTATCTTCGACACTAGCCCTCATCCGTCGCCTTCGGCGACACCTTCTCCCAAGCTTGGGAGAAGGTTGGGCGCGGCTGGGCCGCAGCCGCAACGCCAGCCTTCTCCCGAGACCGGGAGAAGGTGGCGGCGGAGCAGCCGGATGAGGGTTCAGGTCTGCATTGTGGCGAGACGCAAAATCCTCGCGCACACGGCGTCGATATCGCGACGCACCTCCTCGTTCGAGAACCGCACCACATCGAAGCCCATCCGCATCAGATCCTGCGTCCGGTGGCGGTCGGCGATGCTGCCTTCGTGCTGTGCGCCATCGAGCTCGACGATCAGCTTCGCCTCGAGGCAGACGAAGTCGGCGATGTAGCTGCCCTCCGGCCGCTGGCGGCGGAATTTCAGGTTGCCGAGCTTTCGGTCGCGCAAGCGCCACCACAGACGCGCTCAACGTCCGTCGGCCGAGAGCGCATGTCCTTGGCCGACCGGCGCAGGAACTGCCGGAACTCGGCGTCCGCCATAGCCACTAACCCTCATCCGTCGCCTTCGGCGACACCTTCTCCCAAGCTTGGGAGAAGGTCGAGGGGTGCTGGCGCTGGCGCTCGTTGGTCAACGTCGAAGAGTTTGCTACCCTCTTGAAATGTCGCGACTGCCGATCATTCTCGCCGGTTTCTTCCTCGCCGTCTCGCCCGCTTTGGCGGCATGTCCCTCCTTCGATTGCTCCAAAGCCAGAGCCCCCGACGAACTCGCCATTTGCGGCGACGCCGAGCTGTCGCAGCTCGATCGGCTGGCGGCGCTGGCCTATGACGAGGCGCGGCAGGCGAGCGGGCGGGCCTCTGCGCGGGCGACTGCGCGCGACGGGCTCGCCTCGCGCAGCGGATGCGGCAGCGGCAAGGCCTGCATCATGTCCGTGCAGGTCGCGACCATCATCAAGTTCCAGCAGCTCGGCGCGACGGTCAGCCTGCCGGAATGGGCACTGACCGCCACAGGAGACGGAGCGGATTCCGGCGGCGACAGCGATCAGGCGGGGGACGGCGCGCTGCCGACCGAGATCGGCCAGTGCGTCAACACGGCGATCGCGGAGATCACCAGCCGCTTCGAGGCCGACATCAACGCCAACCCGGACGACGGCAGCGCCGTCAATTTCGACAACGGCGGGCACCAGGTCTCCTACGAGAAGGAGCCGCCGCTCATCAATTCGCGCGTCGGCGACCCGGTGCTGATGTGTCTCGTGGAAATCCCGCAGGACTGCCCGCCGGGCGACGACCGCGGCCGCATCTACACGACGACGAATTTGCGCACGCAGGAATCGTGGACGCTGCCGGACTTCGCAGCATTCCTGCGGCGGAGCATGAAGCGCGTCCGAGGGCGTCCCAATCGCCACCTGTATATGTTATGGATGACGCATGACACGGGTCGAACGCATCGAGAAGGAAGTCGCCGAGCTGTCAGCGCGGGAGCTTGAGGACTTTCGTTCGTGGTTCGAAGCTTTCGAAGCTGCGCGCTGGGACGAGAAGCTCGAGTTGGACGCGGTATCGGGCGCGCTCGATGCGCTCGCTGATCAGGCGCTCTCCGACCACCGTTCCGGGCGCAGCAAGCCTCTGTGAGGCATTTCGCCAGTCCGGCCTTCTGGGACGCCTATGCTCGCCTGCCGGACGCCGTTCGTCGTGTTGCCAACAGAAGCTTTGAGTTGCTGAAATCGGACCCCCGACATCCGGCCCTGCATTTCAAACAGGTTGGGCGATACCGCTCGGCGCGCGTAGGGCTTGGCTATCGGGCATTGGGGGTCGAGAGCGAGGACGGCGATATCGTCTGGTTCTGGATCGGCACTCACGCGGAGTACGATCGGCTGCTGAAGCGCTGACAGACGTGTGCCGCACTCAGATCGGCACTCGTGGACGCTGCCGGACTTGCAGCATTCCTGCGGCGGGGCGTGATTCACAACTTCATCTCCATGAACACCAGCCAGTCGCGCATCTCCTGCGGGAGGTCGTAGTAGGGCGCGATGCGCATGAAGCCGGCGCTTTCGTAAAGGCCGATCGCCTCTTTCTGCCGGTGGCTCGTGTCGAGCCGCATTCGCTTGTATCCCGCCGCCCGCGCTTCGCCGACGACGCGGCCAGCAAGCGCGCGGCCGATCTTCTCGCCGCGAAAGCGGAGCGGGATGAACATGCGCTTCATCTCGCAGATGCCGTCGCCGAGATCGCGGAGCGCGACGCAGCCGGCGGCCTCACCGTCCTTCATGGCGATGAGCAGCCGGCCCTTCGGCGGCGCGTATTTTCCCGGCAGCCCGGCCAGCTCCGCCTCGAACTCGGCTTTGTCGAAATAACGGTCGATCAGCGCGAGGTCCTCGGTATGGCGCTCGCGGTGCCAGGCGAGGAATTCCCGGATCAGAGCGCGCACGGCATCGAGCTCGGCGGGGGTGGTCGCTTTCTTGATTTCGATCATGCGCTGCTAACGCCACGATGGCCCCGCGCCAGCAAGTCCGGAAAATGGACTCGTCGTTTCTTCCAGAGGCGCATCGAAAGATCGCTCGGCTCAGCGAGCCCGGTCACGGCGACGGCCGGCGTGCTCCGCTACTTCCCCGCGGCCTTGCGCAGCGCATCGTTGATGCGGTCCTGCCAGCCGGGGCCGCCCTCCTGGAAATGCTCCAGCACGTCCTTGTCGATGCGGAGCGAGACGAGTTCCTTGGCGCCCGGCAGAGCCGGAGGTTGCGGCGCGGAAGGCGGCGGCTTCGTCGTCGCGGATTTGAACGCGGCTTCCGCCTTCTCGCGCCCGCCCATTGGGCGATAAGTGCGGTCAGGTGGCTTCATCTCTTCCCTATTCCTTCTTCATCAGCCCCGCCCGGCATCCGGGCCGACGGCCCCGTGGGGCTTCGGATCATCGGCCGCCACGATTTCCCGCGCAAGCCGTGCGTTGTCCCGCCGCAGGCTTTGCAAAGCGTTTCCGCAGAACCCCGGTTCTTCGCTGACCGGCGCAAGACAAATTTGAGCATTTCCTGCGAGTTTTCCCGCGATGTCCGCCGCCTCCACCACCCGCAAACACATCCCGGCGCTCGACGGGCTGCGCGGCGTCGCGGTGCTTGCCGTCTTCGCCTCGCATGCCGGCATCCCGGGCTTCGCCACCGGCGGCGTCGCGGTCGACATCTTCTTCGTGCTTTCCGGCTATCTGATCACGTCGATCCTGGTCGGCGAGATCGAGCGGACGGGCACGATCGCGCTGCCGAAGATTTTATCTCCGCAGGATCAGGCGGCTCGCGCCGGCGCTGCTTCTTCTCGCCGTGCTCTACGCCGTCCTCGCGCCATTTGCGCTTCCGGAACGCAGCGCGGCGGAGCATGCGGGCATCGCGGCGCTGAGCTTCTTCTATCTGATGGATTATGCGCGCGCCTTCTTCATCGGCCACAACGCGCTGGTCCACACGTGGTCGCTGGCGGTGGAGGAGCATTTCTATCTGGTCTGGCCGCTGGCGCTGCTCGCCCTCGCCAGGTGGGTGCCGCTCAGGCGCTGGCTGACGGCGCTTGCGATTGCCTATCTCGCGGCGACGGCGTGGCGGTGTCTCTCGATCGACCTCTTTGGCTGGCGCTCCGCCTATTTCCGCTTCGACACGCGGCTCTCCGCGCTGATCCTCGGCTCGCTGCTCGCGGTGCTCTTCTCCTCCGAAACGAGTCCTCGCGCGCGCAACGTCTGGACGCTGGCGCTGATCGCCGGCGGCGTCGGGATGACCGCCCTCGCCTGCTGGTACTACGACGGGGCGGAGACGACCGGCGGCTGGGGCACGCTCGGCATCGCGCTCGCGGAAGCCGCGTCGCTGCGCATGATCCTGAACGTGGTGGAGAGGCACCGCACGGGCACGTCGGGCGTGCTGACCAACATCCTGTCGCGCCGCACATTGGTCCAGGTCGGCAAGATCTCCTACGGCCTCTATCTCTACCATTATCCGCTCACCTACTGGCTCTACGGCAAGGACTGGCGGCTGGTGCTCGCGATCAGCCTGCCGGCGGCGCTGGCGCTCGCCGCGCTCTCCTACCGCTATGTCGAGCAGCCGATCTTGAACGGAAAGCCGCTCTTCCGGCCGCTGCGCCCGGCAGCGCCGGAGCCGGGTACGCGGGTCGGCGGGGCCGAACCGGCGGGCCCCGCGTTGATACCGATCAAGGCGGCAGGGCGCCTCTAGGCTAGACCCTGGCTGCACGCCCGCCGCCCCCGGCGGCCCGCGCAACGGAGAAATTCATGCTGATTCCCCACGGCACGCTCGTAGCGGTCGCAGACGGCGCCAAGTTCGAGCTCTTCCGCAACGACGGCGACGAGACGAGCCTCAAGCTTTCCGCCCTGCCGACGCCGCACCTCGACGCCCACGGCAACGATTCCGGCGGCCACCATCGTTCGAGCACGGCGGAGCACGCCAAGCATCTGCAGGAGGAGGACAGCCACGCGGCGGCCGTCGTCGCTTGGCTCAACCATCAGACGATCGACGCCAAGATCGACCACCTGATCGTCATCGCAGCGCCGCGGACGCTCGGAGAGATGCGGCGGCACTACCACGTGACGCTGAAAGCGAAGCTTGTCGGCGAGCTGGCGAAGGAGCTGACCGGCCAGCCGGTTGCGGCCGTTGAGCACGAGTTGAAGCTCACGCACACGGGCTGACAGCACTAACCCGCGCGGCGGCGGGCAAAATTTCACGCGGAAGCCGCTGGCGCCGGCTCAAAAACGGGCCTATGGAACCCGGCCGAATTCGCTACGCCCAGGGGCGCCCGCGTGAACAAGCACACGGCAATCGAAGAAAATGCCGGCGCCGGAGCAGCAACCGGAATGGTGACCGCGATCCTGCTCGCGATCTCGTTCTCGCATATGCTGAACGATACGATCCAGTCGCTCCTGCCGGCGATCTACCCGTTCCTGAAGACGCATTTCCTGCTGAGCTACACGCAGATCGGGCTGATCACCTTCGCCTTCCAGGGGACGGCCTCGCTGCTGCAGCCCGTCGTCGGCCTCTATACCGACCGCCGGCCGCAGCCCTATTCGCTCGCCGTCGGCATGACCTGCTCGCTCGCCGGCCTGGTGTTGCTCTCGGTGGCGTCGAGCTACCCGGAGATTCTCGCAGCGGCTGCGCTGATCGGGCTCGGCTCCGCGGTGTTCCATCCCGAATCCTCGCGCGTCGCGCGGATGGCGTCCGGCGGCCGTTACGGGCTTGCTCAGTCGACCTTCCAGGTGGGCGGCAATGTCGGAACATCGCTCGGGCCGCTCGCCGCGGCTTTCATCGTCATCCCCGGCGGGCAAGGGTCTATCGCCTGGTTCTCGCTCGTTGCGCTGCTGGCCATCGTCGTGCTGTCCGGCGTCGGGCGCTGGTACAAGCAACAGTTCCTCTTCTATCTGCGCGCCGGCAAGGCGAAGCTCGTGGCGACCCACGGGCTATCCTCGCGGCGCGTCCGCGTGTCCATCCTGATCCTGATGGTGCTGACGTTCTCGAAGTACATCTACATGGCTTCGATGACGAGCTACTTCACGTTCTTTCTGATCCACAAGTTCGGCATCTCGGTGCAGGCCTCGCAGATCTATCTCTTCGTGTTTCTGGCGGCGGTCGCCGCGGGCACGTTTTTCGGCGGACCGGTCGGCGACCGTTTCGGACGGAAGCTCGTGATCTGGGTGTCGATCCTCGGCGTGCTGCCGTTCACGCTGCTGCTGCCCTACGCAAGCCTCTTCTGGACGGCCATATTGTCGGTCGCGATCGGCGTGATCCTCGCCTCCGCCTTCTCGACAATCGTCGTCTTCGCGCAGGAGTTGATGCCCGACCGCATCGGCATGATCGCGGGCATGTTCTTCGGCTTTGCCTTCGGCATGAGCGGCATCGGCGCCGCCGCGCTCGGCACGATCGCCGACATGACAAGCATCGAGTTCGTGTTCCGGGTCTGCGCTTTCCTGCCGGCTATCGGGATTCTGACGGTGTTCCTGCCCGATCTCCGGAAGGTCCAGGTCGCCGGACCTCAGGTCGTCCAGCGCCCCCCCAACCAGACCCGGTAGCTCGCGTCGCGATTGCGCCTTTCGCGCCGGTTGGGGATTTTGACCCGACCGCCTATATCGCTTCCGATCGAGCGACCGCCGCGCCGAGGAGAAGCCGTGACCGACAATCCGCTCCTGCAAGACTGGAAGACGCCGTTCAAGACTCCGCCTTTCGCTGACATCCAGCCAGAGCATTTCCGCCCGGCCTTCGACGCGGCGCTCGCGGGGCACGATTCGGAGATCGCCGCGATCGCGGAAGATCCGGGGACGCCCAGCTTCGCCAACACGGTCGAAGCGCTGGAGCTTGCCGGCGAGACGCTGAGGCGCGTCTCCTCCGTGTTCTTCGGCCTTTCCGGATCGAACACCAACGAAGCGCTCGAAAAGATCGAGCGTGACATTGCGCCAATCCTCGCCAAGCACCGTTCGGCGATCTTCCAGAACGAAGCGCTATTCCGCCGCGTCGACGCGCTGAAGACGAGCGAGGCGGAGCTCGGGCTTAGCACGGAGCAGGCGCGCGTGCTGGAGAGGCTGCACCTTGCCTTCGTGCGGAACGGCGGGGCGCTGCCGCCCGAGAAGAAGAAGCGGCTCGCCGAGATCACCGAGCGGCTCGCGACGCTCGGCACGCAGTTCGGCCAGAACGTGCTTGCAGACGAGCGCAGCTACGCGCTGGTGCTTGAAGATGCGCGCGACCTCGCCGGGCTCCCGGATTCGGTTCGCGAAACGGCGGCCGCCGCGGCCGAAGAGCGCGGCATGAAGGGCAAGCACGCCATTACGCTGTCGCGCTCCTCTGTCGAGCCGTTTCTGCAATTCTCTTCGCGCCGCGATCTCCGCGAAACCGCCTTCAAGGCGTGGATCGCGCGCGGCGAGAATGGCGGCCCCACCGACAATGCCGCGATCATCGAGGAGATGGTGCGGCTCCGGATCGAGCGCGCACACCTTCTCGGCTACGAGACCTACGCAGCCTTCCGTCTCGACGACACGATGGCGAAGACGCCGGAGGCGGCGCTCGGGCTGCTTCAATCCGTGTGGCGCCCGGCGCGTGAGAAGGCGCTTCGCGAGACCGACGTCCTGCAGCGCCTTATCCAAAAGGCGGGCGGCAACTTCACGCTCGCGCCTTGGGACTGGCGCTACTACGCGGAGAAGCAGCGACAGGCCGAGTTCAACTTGGACGAAGGCGCTATCGAACCCTACCTGCAGCTCGACAACATGATCGCTGCGGCTTTCGATACCGCGCAGCGCCTCTTCGGACTGAGTTTCACGCCGCGGAGCGACATCCCCGTCTATCACCCCGACGTTCGCACCTGGGAGGTGACCGACGCGGACGGGCGGCATGTCGGGCTCTTCTTCGGCGACTATTTCGCCCGCACCTCGAAGCGGAGCGGCGCATGGATGAGCGCGTTCCGTAGCCAGGAGAAGCTTGCAGGCGATATACGGCCGCTCATCTACAACGTCATGAATTTCTCCAAGCCTGGTGCGGGCGCGCCGGCGCTGATCTCGTTCGAGGACGCGCGCACGCTCTTCCACGAGTTCGGACACGCGCTGCATGGGCTTCTGTCGAACGTCACCTACCGCTCGATCGCCGGCACCAGCGTCGCGACGGATTTCGTCGAGTTCCCCTCGCAGCTTTACGAGCATTGGCTGGAAGAGCCGGAGGTGCTGCGGCGTTTCGCGCTCCACTATGAGACCGGCGAGCCGATGCCGGCGGCGATGCTTGAGAAGCTCAAGGCGTCGCGCACCTTCAATCAGGGCTTTGCGACGGTCGAATATGTGTCCTCGGCGCTGGTCGACCTCGATTTCCACCGGCTCTCCGAGTCCGGCGATCTCGACGTCGCGGCCTTCGAGCGCGCGTCGCTTCAGAAGATCGGCATGCCGGAGGCGATCGTCATGCGGCACCGGCCGCCGCACTTCGCGCATGTCTTCTCGGGCGACGGCTATGCTGCCGGCTACTACTCCTATCTCTGGTCGGAGGTGCTCGACGCGGACGGCTTCGCAGCGTTCAAGGAAGCGGGCGATATCTTCGACGCGGAAACGGCGAAGCGGCTGAAGGAATTCGTCTATTCGGCCGGCTATCTGCGCGAGCCAGCGGAGGCCTATCGGCGCTTCCGCGGGCGGATGCCCGAACCGGAGGCGCTGCTCAAGAAACGCGGGCTGATCGAAGCGGAAGAGACCTCATCCCCCTGAGGGAGGGGGTGGCGCGTCCGTTCCGCCGCTGGCGCCCTTCTTCGCGCGGAGCTATAAGCCGGCTCCGTTTCCAAGGAGGCATTCATGCCGCTTTCCATGTCCCAGGCTTCCGTCCCCGTCTTTACGCAGATGTTGAGCGCGCTTTCCGCTGTCATCGACAAAGCCTTGGACCACTGTGGTGCGAAGAAGATCGACCCCTCCGTTTTCGTGTCCGCACGGCTTGCGCCAGACATGCTCCCCTTCTCGCGCCAGGTGATGATCGCTACCGACCACGCCAAGGGCGCGACGGCGCGGCTCGGCGGGCGTGAGGTGCCCAAGTTCGAGGACACGGAATCCACCCTGGAGGAGTTGAAGGCGCGCATCGCCAAGACGCTCGACTTCATCAAGACGGTTCCCGCCGACGCGATCGATGGCTCCGAAAAGAAAGACGTCATGCTGACCATCGGTGGCAATCCTCTGACCCTCGCCGGCGAGCGATACCTCCTGCATTTCGCGCTGCCGAACTTCTTCTTCCACGTGACGACCGCCTACGACATTCTGCGGCACAACGGCGTGGAGATCGGAAAGCGCGACTACATGGGTGCGCGTTAGGCGCCGATGTCGCCGCATCTCTATCTCGCCTATCTCGTCGCGACGATCGTCATCATCGTCGTGCCGGGGCCGACGGTGACGCTGATCATCGCCAACAGCCTTTCGCACGGGTGCCGCGCCGGCCTCCTGAACGTCGCCGGGAACGCAGCTCGGCATCGCGCTGATGATCGCGCTCGTCGGCATCGGCCTCGCCTCGCTGATCGAAGCGCTCGGCTGGTGGTTCCAGGTCGTACGGATCATCGGCGCCGTCTATCTCGTCTATCTCGGCGTGAAGCTGTTGCGATCGAGCGGCGCGCTCGGCGAGCCGCAGAAGGTTGCCGTGCCGCGCGTCGGCTTCTTCCTGCAGGGGTTCCTCGTCGCGATCAGCAATCCGAAGACGCTCGTCTTCTTCGGAGCGTTCATCCCGCAATTCATCGATCCCGCCGGCGACTATGCGCTGCAGGTGGCGATCATGGGGGCGACGGCGATCGTGGTCGCCTCGATCTCCGACGGGCTCTACGCGATCCTCGTCGGCGGCGCCGGCCGCCGCATCTCGAAGACGCGGATACGCTGGCTGTCGCGGATCAGCGGCGGGGTCCTGATCGGCGGCGGCTTGTGGCTGGCGCTGACGAGGACGCGCTAGCCTCACTTCGCCTTTCGCAGTAGCTCCAGGAATTCCTTCGTCGGGTAGCCGTCCGCCGGCAGACTGAAGGCGACCTGCGCCTGTTTCACCCCGGCGCGGGTGATCTCGCCGAGCCGCCCGTCCGGGTCGCCGGCCTCGTAGCCGGCGGCGTTCAGCCGCTTCTGAACCTCAAGCATGTCGTCGGAGGAAAGGATCGGCGGAGCGTTGCCCGGATCGAGCCGCGGCGCGCCGCGCAAGCCGCGTCGCGAAATAGGCGGCGGCGAGCGAATAGTTGGAGCTCTGGTTCCATTCCCAGAAGATCAGGAAATTCCGGTAGGCGAGAAAGGCCGGCCCGAGCCGGCCCATGGGCAAAAGCAGCGACGCGGGCACGGCGTCCTCCGGAAGCGCGCTGCCGTCGCGGCGCGTCACGCCCGCTTTCGCCCAGAAGGCACGGGGCTTGAGGTTCGCGCGCGCCGCCTCCTGCCACGGCACGCCGGCCGCGACGCGCACCTCCTCCAGCCACGGCTCGCCGCCGCGCCAGCCGATCGATTTCAGATAATTCGCCCCCGATGCAAGCGCGTCCGCAACGCTGCCAACGAGGTCGCGGCGGCCGTCGCCATCATAGTCGACGGCGTATTTCAGATAGTTCGACGGCGTGAACTGCACCTGTCCGACCGCGCCGGCCCATGAGCCCTTCAGCTCGTCGAGCGTGAGATCGCCGCGGTCGAGCAGCGTCAGCGCTCCGATCAGCTCGGCGCGGAAGCTTTCCGGCCGGCGGCAATCGTAGGCGAGCGTCGCGAGAGAGGTCAGGAGCGGCGTATTCCCCGTGTAGCCGCCGAAGTCGGTCTCAAGCCCCCAGAAGGCGACAATGACCGCGCCGGGCACGCCGTAATCGTGCTCGATCCGGGCCAGCGTCTTGGCGTGCGTCCGCATGAGCGCCGCGCCCGTGTCGAGCCGCTTGGCGGTGACCGTGGCGTAGAGGTAATCGAGGAAGCTCTGCGAAAGGCTCGGCTGGCCGCGATCCTGACGTACCACGCTGTCATCGATCTTCACGCGATCAAGAGCGCGAAGCGTCGGCGCCGAGATGCCGGCCTTCGCCGCCTCGGCCTTCACGCCGGCGAGCCATTGATCGAAGCTTTCCTTACGGCAACTCGGGGCAGCGTGGGCCATACCGCCCAGCCAAAGGATCAGGGCGAGCGCGGCCGCAGCGCGCCGCACGAAGGCCCGATCACTCATAGCTTCCACGAATCTCATCGAGTTCCGACCTCAGCGTCTCGCGCAGGCTCAAAGGCTCCAGGATCTCGGCCTCCGCCCCGAGCCAGCGGACGAGTGGAAGGACGGTTTCGGGATCTGTCTCCGGCCACGACATCACCACCCGCCCATCATGGCCCTCAAAAAAGGCGGCGTGGCGATAATACCAGTCGCGACGAAGCTTTGCCGCCGCGTCGGTGCTCATGCTGATGCGGCAGGCTTCGTTCCGCTTCTCCCAGGTGCGCATGGCGCTTTCCAGCCATTGCCGCCCGAGAAGCGCGCGCACGTCGAAATCCTGCATCGGGCGGAATGCCATTCCGGTCACGCGGATCGCGATCACGCGATCGGCGCGCCACATCCTGATCTCGCCGGCTTCCAGCGAGCGGCCGATGAGATACCAGAGGTCGCGGTCCCACAGGAGCCCGTGCGGCTCGATTTCGTGCACCCTTTCGCTCGTACGCTTCGGGTTCCGGTGTGTCATCTCCACGCGGCGCTGCGCCAGGATGCCCTCAAGGAAGGTATCGACGACGGCCTGATGCTCGACCGGCCGTTCGGGCGGCCGCGGACCGTGAAATATGTCATCCGGCTGCCGTTCGAACCCGACAATTCTGGGCCCGTTCGACAGGATATCGCGGGCCGCCTTCGGAAGCGCCGCAAGGAGCTTCGCCTCGGCGGCTTCAAGGTCGCCCTTCAGCGGTGTCGTCTCGAGCCCGCGGACGAGCGTCAGCGCAACGAGAAGCGCGGTGGTCTCCACGCGGTTCAAGGCGATCGGCGGCGAAAGATAGTCGCCGGAAAGCCTGAAACCGCCCTCCGCGCCGCGCTCCGCCTCAACCGGGATGCCAAGCGCGATCAGCCGATCGATGTCCCGGTAGATGGTACGCACCGACACATCGAAACGGGCCGCCAGCTCCGACGCCGGAAAGAGCTTCCGGCGCGTCAGAAGGAGGAGGATCGCAAGTGCGCGCTCCAGCGGATTCACGCAATTTCTCCCGGGCCGAGATGCCTTTTTTCGAGGCCTCGATCTGAGCCCTTCAATCCTGACATCGCGTTGGCAGGTATCGCACCCTATCCCTGCTCCGCAAACAGAGGAGCAAAGGCTATGGCCAACGTTTCAATCACGCCGCGGCGGTCGATCTTCGACCGCCTGGAATCCTGGTTCGCAGCGTTCTTCAAGTCGGTCCGGGAGATCAGGACGGAAGCGGAGCTGAGGAGCAAGCTCAGGGACGTCGACGATCACCTCCTGCGGGACATGGGGCTGACGTGGACTGGCCGGCGCTACGAAAGAATCGGGGGCGACGAAGACGAATGGCGGTGACGACGGCCGATGGCCGTCCATCACACCGCCCCGGCCGGGACCTTCGTGCCGACGCCGCCTGCTTCAGCGCAAAATCCGAGAAGCCCCGCTCAGATCGGGTTTCCGGCCATGCGGCGCACGTTCTGCCGCCACTGTGCGTCGGGATCGGTCAGCGCGTGCTCAAGGCGCGCGATCGGATTCGTCGCCTGAAGAACGACCACCTTCGTGCCGATCGGCACGCGGTTATAAAGATCGATCACGTCGGCATTCAGCATGCGGATGCAGCCAGACGATACCGCCTTGCCGATCGACAGCGGCTCGTTGGTGCCGTGGATGCGGTAGAGCGTGTCCTTGCCGTCCTGGAACAGGTACATCGCGCGCGCGCCGAGCGGATTGTCGGTGCCTCCGTCCATGCCGTCGGCATATTTCTTGGCGCGCTCGTCGCGCGCCTGCATCTCAATCGGCGGATACCATTTCGGCCATTCGCGCTTCATCTGAATGGTCGCGGTGCCATTCCAGGCAAAGCCCTCGCGCCCGACGCCGATGCCGTAGCGCCGCGCCTTGCCGTCAGCCTGCACCAGATAGAGAAGCCGCTGCCCCGGATCGACCACGATCGTCCCCGCTGCCTCGCCCGTCGGATCCCTGACGATCTGGCGGTGGAACTGCATCGGGATGTTGCTGAGATTGACCGGCGGAACATTGTAGGGCTCTTTGCCCGCCGGAACGAGGAGGCCTGAGCCTTCGCTCGGGGCGTAGGCCAGCGGGCCGGTCCCGGGCATGCCGGAGCAAGCCGCGAGCGCTGCGCTCGCCGCACCGATGAGAAAATAGCGTCTGTCGATCACCTTAACTCTCCGGATCAGGCCCGCGCGCCGGAACACCCGCAACGGGAGCACCGCGATGTTACGAGGAACTCGGCCTCCAGGCAATTCGGCGCGAAACGGCCCGCATCAAGCAGAATCAAAGCGTTGCCGGGCTGCCACGCTTTGTTGAAAGGACAACGATCGCCCTCAGGCCGCGGGATCGCCCCAGATCTCCTGCAGGCGCTGCGCGCGTCCGCAGCCGAACTTGTAGAACTTGTAGCGGGCGGCATTCGTCACGTGAAAGTTCTGGTGGTAGCCCTCGGCCGGATAGAAAACCTGGGCGGGCAGGATCTGTGTCTGGACCGGCTTGCTGAACTGGGCCGCAACCTTTTCCTTGCTGGCCTTGGCGAGCGCCTCCTCCTCGGGGCCTCCAATGAAGATCGCGCTTCGGGTACTGGCTCCCCTTGTCGCAGAACTGGCCACGCGCATCGAACGGATCGATGTTGTGCCAGAAGACATCGAGAAGCTTGGCATAGCTGACCTTCGCCGTGTCGTAGTCGACCTTCACCGATTCGAAATGGCCAGTCCCGCCCCCTGAGACCTGCTCATACGTCGCATTGGCGAGGCTTCCTCCGGTATAGCCCGACGTGGTGGCGACAACGCCCGCCACCTTGTCGAAGGCTTCCTCGACGCACCAGAAGCAGCCGCCCGCGAAAATGGCGGACTTCACTTCCGCCGCCGCCCGGCTGCCGACCGCGAACGACGCCAGCGCCAATAACGCGGCCGCAAGAGCCGTCACCTGCCTCATCAATCGGTCTCCCTCAAGAACGCCGTTGCGGCCAACCATCGAGTCCGCCCGACTTCGCGGCAAGACCCCTTACGCGAACGTGAAGCACCGCGAGGGGCGGTCGACACGCGACGCAGCGCGCAACTCCGGTGCGCTCAGTTGTGCTCTTCGGGGAGGGTCGGAAGCGGGTGAAACTCGATGCCCTCTTCCGCAAGCGCGCGGGCATCGTCGCGCGAGGCCTCACCGTAAATGCCGCGCTTCTCCGATTCGTTGTAGTGAATGCGGCGCGCCTCCTCGGCGAAACGCGGGCCCACATAGTCGGCGTTCGCGGTCAGGTGCTCGCGCAGCTTGCGCAGCATCGATATCGCCTCCTGCCGCTCCGGCATGTTGGCGGCGAGCCGCACGGAATCCTTCTTGCGCGCCGTCGCCACCGAAGGCGCCATCAGCGCCTTCTCGACGTCGGCGGAGCCGCAAACCGGGCAAAGGATGGCGCCCTTCGACCTTTGCGCCTCATAGGCCGCGGAGTCGGCGAACCAAGCCTCAAAGGCATGCGCCTCGGGGCAAGTCAGCGAATAGCGGATCACGAAGCGGACCTCAGCGCCGGCCTTTCTTCCATGTCGGGAAGCGCGAAGGGGCGCTCGTTCCTGAGCGAGGGAATACGCTGACGCGCGTCCTGCGACAGCGCCGGGTCGATCTCGGCGACGATCACCTCCGCACCCTCCCCGCCGCCTTCCGCAAGGACCTCACCCCATGGCGCGACGATGATCGAATGGCCGAAGGTCTCGCGCCCGTCGGCGTGGCGGCCCGCCTGTGCGGCGGACATGACGAAGGCGCCGTTCTCTATGGCGCGCGCCCGCTGCAGCACGTGCCAATGCGCTTCGCCGGTCTGGCGGGTGAAGGCCGCCGGCGCGGTCAGCGCCACCGCTCCGGCATGCGCCTCGGCGCGGTAAAGCTGTGGGAAGCGGATGTCGTAGCAGATCGAAACGCCGAGCCTCAGCCACGGCAGGTCGACGACAACGGCACGATCGCCGGGATGATAGACGGCGGACTCGCGCCAGCTCTCGCCGTTCGGAAGATCGACATCGAACAGGTGGATCTTGTCGTAGCGTGCAAGGAGCCCGCCGTCGGTGCCGAAGACAAGCGCGCGGTTGGCGATCTTCCCGTCGGCGGCCCTGAGCGCCAGCGAACCGATATGAAGCACGATGCCGAGCTCAGCCGCGAGCGCCGAGAAGCGCTTCACAGCCGGGTCCGACTGCTCCGGCGCGATCGCGGTCGCGAGCGCGGCGCGATTGCGCTGCACGATATTGGTCATCTCCGGCGTCTGGACATATTGCGCGCCGGCGCTCGCCGCCTCGCGCACCAGTCGCTCGACGGTCGCGATGTTCTCGGCGACGTCGGTCGAAGAGCAGAGCTGGATACAGGCCGCCTTGAACGTCATGTCACCGCCTCGGAAGCAAGCAGTTCGTCGAGCCCGCCGCGTGCGTCGAGCGCATAAAGGTCGTCGCAACCGCCGACATGCTGACTGCCGACGAAAATCTGCGGGAAAGTGAAGCGCCCGGAGCGATCGATCATCTCCTGCCGCTTTGCGGGCACGCCGGTCGCATCGATCTCCTCAAACGGGACCCCCTTGTCGGTAAGAAGCCTCTTCGCGGCGGTGCAGAAGCCGCAGAACCGTCGCGTGTAGATGGTCACCTTTGGCATGCCGGCGCTCATCAAAATGCGTTACCGTTCAAATATATGGACCTTCACATACCATTTGCAAAGGAACGGTTCACCGGGTCACGCGGGCGAAAGTGAGAACATCCACCGCCGCGGCGCCCGAACGGAGAAGCGCGCGGGTCGCCGCCTTCACCGTCGCGCCCGAAGTGTAAACGTCGTCGACGAGGAGCACGCCGCGGCCGGCAATCCTGACGTGCATAGCCTCGGGGACGCGAAAGGCGCCGCGCACGTTTTCCGCGCGCTGCGTCGCGCTCAGTCCGACCTGCTGGCGGGTGGCCTTCACCCGCTCGAGCACGAAGGGATCGTGCGGGATGCCGGTCAGCCCTGAGATGCGCGCTGCCAGCAACGCCGCCTGGTTGAAGCGCCGCCGCCACAGCCGCCAGCGGTAGAGCGGTACCGGCAGGATCAGGCTGCAATCGGAAAGAAGCGGCTGGCTGGCGCGGACCATCGCCTTCGCCATCGTCTCCGCCAGATCCGGACGGTCGTAATATTTCATCTGGTGTACGAGCCGCCGCGCGACGTCGCCATAAACCGCCGCCGACCGCGCACGCCGGAACGGCGGCGGGTCGGCAAACGCCTCGGCCGAAACGATGCCGTCGCCGAGGTCGAAGGCGAAGGGCGTGCCGTAAACAGGGCAAAGCGGCGGCGCGATGAAGCGGATGGTCGACCAGCAGGCGGAGCATAGAGCGTGCCCGTCGCCGACGGCGCTGCCGCATCCGGGACAGGTCGGCGGCAACACAAGGTCGGCGGCGAATCCGGCCAGACGTGCGAGACGTGTGTCGGGTCGTTTGAGCGCCAGCATGGCGCCATGCTATCGCGACCGGAAAGGCCGGTCACCTATGGTCGCAGAGATCACTGACAAGCGACTTCTCCGCCAGCGCCTCGCTCGCGCGCATCAGCGTGGCGAGCCGCATGCGGCCTTTCTGATCGAGCGCGTGACCGCCGATCTCACCGAACGGCTCGCGGCGGTTGAGCGACGCTTCGAAGTGGCGGTGGCGCATGGCGGGCAAACGGCAGCGCTCGCCGACGCACTGCTCGGCTCGGGCAAGGCCGGACGCGTGATCCGCCTTGAGCAGACCGGTGCGGCCTTCGCCGATGCCGGTGCGTTGGGGCTGATCGGCGACGAGGAGGCGCTGCCGTTCGCGCCCGCCTCGATCGATCTCTTCGTCTCGGCGCTGGCGCTGCAATGGACCAACGATTTGCCGGGCGCGCTCATCCAGATTCGCTCCGCGCTGCGGCCCGACGGCCTGCTGCTCGCGGCGATGACGGGCGGCAACACACTCGCCGAGCTTCGCGAAGCGCTCGCAGCGGCGGAGAGCGAGCTTCGCGGCGGCGCGAGTCCGCGCGTCATACCTGCGGCGGACGTGCGCGACCTAGGCGCGCTGCTGCAGCGCGCCGGCTTTGCGCTTCCCGTCGTCGACCGCGAAACGCTGACGGCGCGCTACGATTCGGCCTTCGACCTCTTCCGCGATCTGAGAGCGATGGGCGCGGCGAACGCCTCGCCGGAGCGGGAACGCAGCCCGGCCCGCATGAGCCTCTTCCTGCGCGCAGCAGAGATTTACGCGGAGCGCTTCAGCGATCCGGACGGCCGGATACGCGCGACATTCGAGGTTTTGTCGCTTTCCGGTTGGTCGCCGCATGAAAGCCAGCAGAAACCCGCGCCGCGCGGCTCCGGAAAGGTCAGTCTGGCGGATGCCCTCGCGCCGACGAAACGCCAGCGCTGAGCCGTGTGTCGCGGAGCTTAGCCGCCGCCTCCGCCGCTGAACGCATTGGCGATCGCGGAAAGCTTGTCGTAAAGCACGCTAACCGCCCCGCCCGTCGAAGCGAGTGCTCCGAGCAGGACCACCGCGATCAACGCGCAGATGAGGCCGTACTCGATAGCGGTCGCCCCGCGATCGTCGGTGATGAAGCGCCTCAACACGCTCTCGCTACGCAAGCCGCGCATCCTTCCCTCAGAGCAAGTCAGCGAGATGGCTGATCAGGGGCCCGTCCGCCGGTGGCATGGAATACTCTCTGAGCCTGGTCGCCCGGACCCATTTGATCTCTTGGGCTTCCCTGGGCACAGGCCTTCCCTCCCACCTTCGGCAGATGAAAAGTGCCAACAAAATATGAAATTCCGGATAATCATATGTGCTGAAAGTCAGAGGAGCGAGGCAAGGCTTTGTAACCCTTACTGAAAGCTCTTCATGAAGCTCGCGGATCAGAGCGTCCTCGGGTGTCTCTCCCTCTTCCAGCTTTCCGCCGGGAAATTCCCACAGCCCGGCAAGCGGCTTTCCCTCCGGCCGCCTGGCGATCAGGACGCGTTTGTCGGCGTCGATCAGCGCGCAGGCGGCGACGAGGACGAGCGGCATGACCTTTCCCAACACGGTTCCCCCGGACGCCGGCCTATCCGGGCTTGTAGCCTTCGCCAAGACAGTCGTTCCGCCAGGCGAATTCAAACTGGTCGTGTGGGAGGGGGTGCCTGCCCTGGCCGGCCGCGAGATAGGGACCGGCTGTCCCGTCGATATAGACGATGAAGCGGGTGGTGAGCGCGCCCTTGCCTTTGACCTGGCCGCATATTTGGCCGGTCTTCTCGTCCCCTGTCACCTGGACACCAAGGAACTGCGCCGACGGGTCGCCAAACTCGGCGCGGATCTTTTCCTCCGCGCGCTGGATCTCCCGCGCTCGCCAGTCACTCTCACTGCAAGCGGCGAGGCCGAGAAGCGCAAAGACCAGCGACCTTCCCACGCCCGTCCGCCGCGCGCGGGCCGGTACGGGAGGGGGGCTCGGCAAGGGGAAGGCCCTCAGCTTCGATAGTCGGCGTTGATGGCGATGTAGCCGGCGGTCAGGTCGCAGGTCCAAACCGTCGCCTTGCCTTCTCCGATACCGAGATCGGCGCGCAAGAGAAGCTCGCTTCCCTTCATGTATTCGGAGACCGTCGCCTCCGAATAGGACGGATCGCGTTCGCCGGCATGGGCGACGCGATGCGCGCCGAACCAGACCGAAAGCCGGTCGCGGTCGGCCGGCTCGCCTGCCTTGCCGACGGCCATCACCACACGGCCCCAGTTGGCGTCGGACCCGGCGATTGCCGTCTTGACCAAAGGCGAATTGGCGATCGAAAGCGCAACTCGCCTGGCAGAGGCGTCCAACTCGGCACCGCTTACCGCGACCTCGACGAACTTCGACACCCCCTCGCCGTCGCGCACGACCTGCTTGGCGAGATCAAGACAAAGCGCATCGAGTGCGACCTTGAAGGTTTGAAGTGCACCGGCGTCCTGATCGAGCTGCGGTACGCCACGCGTCGCAGCGGCGCAGGTCGCGAAGGCAAGCACCGTGTCGGAAGTCGACGTGTCGCCGTCGACGGTGATCGCATTGAAACTGCCGGCGACGGCATCCTCGAGGCAGGCCTGCAGCGCCGCCGGCCCAATCGGCGCGTCGGTGAAGATGAAGGAGAGCATGGTCGCCATGTCCGGCGCGATCATGCCGGAGCCCTTGGCGATACCATTGATCACGACGTCGCCAGCTCCTATCCGGACGGTGCGCGTCGCGAGCTTCGGAAACGTGTCGGTGGTCATAATGGCGCGCGCGGCGTTCAGGAAGCCACTGGGCTCCGCCTCGGCCGCGAGCCGCGAAAGGTTGTCGGTAAAGGGCTTCGGATCGAGCGGCTCGCCGATCACGCCGGTCGACGCCAGAAAGATCTCGCCCTTGTCACAGCCGAGCGCCTCCACGGCGGCCATGGCGGTGGCCTCGACCGCCTGCCTTCCCTTCATGCCTGTGAAGGCGTTGGCGTTGCCGGAATTGACGACCAGCGCTCGCGCCTTGCCGCCCTTCAGATGGTCGCGGTCCCAATCGACAGGCGCCGAGGCGCAGCGCGACCGGGTGAAGACGCCGGCTACGGTCGCCGCCGGGTCGAAGCGCACGAGGAGGAGATCCGTCCGCCCCTTGTAGCGAATGCCGGCCTCGGCCGTCGCGAGGCGAACGCCCGCAAGCGCGGGCGCCTCCGGATAGGTTGCGGGCGCAAACGGTGAAACCGCACCCCCCATGGCGACGGCGGCCTGCGACCTACGGCTTCGGCTGGTCGGCCGGCGGCGCGGTCTCCGCAGGTGCCGCATCGGCAGGCGCAGCGTCAGCGGGAGCGTCAGCCTTGTCGAGTATCTCAACCGGATACTTGTCGCGCAGGCCCGCGAGGATCGTCTGGAATTTCTCTCGGACCAGATAGTTGCGAAGCTGGGCCTCGACGTCGGCGAGCGCCGGCGGCTGACTCATGCGCTTCTCTTCCACCTTGATCACGTGCCAGCCGAACTGCGACTTAACCGGCTCCTGCGTGATCTGTCCGGGCTCAAGCGCGAAAGCCGCCTTCTCGAACTCCGGCACCATCTGGCCGGCGCCGAAGAATCCGAGGTCGCCGCCATTCTGGCCGCTCGGGTCCTTCGACTGCTTGGCGAGCTCGGCGAAGTCGGCGCCGCCCTTGAGCTGCTCGATGATCTTCTCCGCCTCTTCCTTGGTGTCGACCAGGATGTGGCGGGCGCGGACCTGCGGTGCGGGCTTGAAGGGCTGGACGACAAGCGTCTGATATCCCTTCTGAAGCTCGTCATCGGTCACCCCGTTCACGATCGCGTGCGCGACGTAGAGGTTGCGAAGCGCCTGCAGCTTCAGGAAGGCGACCTGTGCTTCGAAGTCGGGGCCCTCGCCGAGCTTTTCGGCCCGCGCGGCCTGCGCGAGAAGCTCCATGTTGACGACCGCGTCGATCAACACGCCCCGCCACTGCGCCTCGGGAACCTTGGTGAGCTCGCTGGCGAAGGCTTCCTTCGCGATCGAGACCTCGCGCTCGGTGACGGTCTCGTCGCCGACCTTCGCCACGATGGCGTCAGGGTCGCGCGGCGGCTCGGCCGGGGCCGGCGCGGCCGCAGCCGGCTTCGCATCTTCCGCGCGAACGTCCTTAACCGTCGCCACGGACACAAGAAGTGCCGCCACCAGGGCAGCGATAGCTCTCGACATGGGGAACATCTTTACTCCTTCGCTGGGGGCGGGAAGCGCGCCAATCCGCCGAAGCTCCAGCGTTGACAGAGCTTTGGCCCGTTCTTATCTGTCGCTGGGCCCGCAGTCCACCTGTCGGGCGTCGCTCGCGTGCGGCATTAGCCGCCCTTAGACCTCAATACAAGCTTGCGAAACAGGCGAGCTTTAGTGACGCACACGCCGGGCCGAGGCTTGGCGATCGCGTCGCTGATCGGAGATGTAGCGCATGCTTGGCTTGGGCAATCTGGGCCGTAAGGTCTTCGGAACGGCAAACGACCGGCGCGTCAAGCGCTACCAGCCGATGGTCGACGCAATCAACGCCCTGGAACCCGAATATTCGAAGCTGAGCGACGCGGAGCTCAGGGCGAAGACCGACATGTTCCGCCAGCAGATTGCCGACGGCGTCTCACTCGAAAAGCTTCTCCCGGATGCCTTTGCGACAGTGCGAGAAGCGGCCAAGCGCACGCTCGGCCAGCGACATTTTGACGTGCAGCTGGTCGGCGGCATGGTCCTGAACGAAGGCTCGATCGCCGAAATGCGGACCGGCGAGGGCAAAACTCTGGTCGCCACCCTCCCCGTCTATCTGAACGCGCTCACCGGCCGCGGCGTACACGTCGTGACCGTCAACGACTATCTCGCCAGCCGCGACGCGGAATGGATGGGGCGGGTCTACAAGTTTCTCGGGCTTTCGGTTGGCGTCATCGTGCACGGGCTGCAGCCTGCCGAGCGCCGCGCCGCCTACGCGGCCGACGTCACCTATGGCACCAACAACGAATTCGGCTTCGACTACCTGCGCGACAACATGGAATACAACGTCCAGAACATGGTGCAGCGCGGGCACTATTACGCGATCGTCGACGAGGTCGAACTCGATCCTGATCGACGAGGCGCGAACGCCCCTCATCATCTCCGGCCCGACCGAGGACCGCTCGGATCTCTATATCGCCGTCGACTCCCTCATCCCCGAGCTCGGCGCGGGCGACTACGAGCTCGATGAAAAGGTGCGGTCCTCGACCTTCACCGAAGAAGGCACCGAGAAAATGGAGCGCCTGCTCGCGGCGCGCGAGCTGCTGAAGGGCGGCTCGCTCTACGATGTGGAGAACGTGGCGATCGTCCACCACGTCAACAACGCGCTGCGCGCCCACAAGCTCTTCCAGCGCGACAAGGATTACATCGTCAAAAACGGCCAGGTGATCATCATCGACGAGTTCACCGGCCGCATGATGGAAGGCCGCCGCTATTCTGACGGGCTGCATCAGGCGCTCGAAGCGAAAGAGCACGTCAAGATCCAACCGGAGAACCAGACGCTCGCCTCGATCACCTTCCAGAATTATTTCCGCCTCTACGAGAAGCTCGCCGGCATGACCGGCACGGCCACCACCGAGGCCGAGGAGTTCATCGACATCTACAATCTCGAAGTGGTCGAGGTGCCGACCAACCGGGAAATGGTGCGCATCGACGACCACGACGAGGTCTATCGCACGACGGAGGAGAAGTACACGGCGATCCTCGATCTGATCGAGGAGTGCAAGTCGCGCGGGCAGCCGGTGCTCGTCGGCACGACCTCGATCGAGAAATCGGAGCTTCTCGCCGCCCTCTTGCGCAAGCGCGGCTGGCAGCAGCGCGATTTCTCCGACCCGCAGGCGCTCGCGACGCTGTTCAGCGATCCGATGAAGAGCAAGGTCTTCACAATCCTGAACGCGCGCTACCACGAGCAGGAGGCCTATATCGTTGCGCAAGCCGGCGTGCCCGGTGCGGTGACGATCGCCACGAACATGGCCGGGCGCGGCACCGACATCCAGCTCGGCGGCAACGCCGACATGCGCGTCATGCACGAGCTCGCGGACGTGCCCGAGGGCACGGAGCGCGACGAGCGCGAGAAGAAGATCCGCACCGAGGTCGAGCGGCTGAAGGCGGTGGCGCTCGATCCGGCGGCCGGCGGGCTCTATATCATTGGCACGGAGCGGCATGAAAGCCGCCGCATCGACAACCAGCTGCGCGGCCGCTCCGGACGCCAGGGCGACCCCGGCCACTCGAAATTCTTCCTGTCGCTGCAGGACGACCTGATGCGCATCTTCGGGTCCGACCGCATGGACGGGATGCTGCAGAAGCTCGGCCTCAAGGAGGGCGAGTCGATCGTCCATCCGTGGATCAACAAGGCGCTGGAGCGCGCGCAGGCGAAGGTCGAGGCGCACAACTTCGACATCCGCAAGAATCTTCTGAAATACGACAACGTGATGAATGACCAGCGCAAGGTCATCTTCGAGCAGCGCATCGAGCTGATGACCGACGAGCACGCCGGCGACACGGTGCGCGACATGCGCCGCGAAGTCATCGACGAGATGGTCGATAAGTTCATACCCGAACGTGCCTACGCCGAGCAGTGGGATGCGGACGGGCTTCAGGCGGCGGCGAAGGAGCAGCTCGGTCTTGAGCTTCCGGTCAAGGACTGGGCCGCCGAGGAAGGCATCGCCGACGACGAGATCCGCGAGCGCCTTGCCAAGGCGAGCGACGAGCTGATGGCGCGCAAGGTGGCGCGCTTCGGGCCAGAGCTGATGCGCGCTGTCGAGAAGCAGGTCCTCCTGCAGACACTCGACCATCTGTGGCGCGAGCACCTGGCGACGCTCGATCACCTGCGATCGGTGATCGGCTTCCGCGGCTACGCGCAGCGCGACCCGCTCAACGAATACAAGACGGAGAGCTTCGAGCTCTTCCAGCTACTGATCGCCAGTCTCCGCCGCGCGGTCACCGGGCAGCTCGCGCATGTCGAGATCCAGCAGCGGCCTCCCGAGCCGCCGCCGCTTCCCGCCGGCGAGCCGCACCACATCAACGCCACCACCGGCGAGGACGAGCTGGCGGCCCTCGATCTCTCGCCGGCGAAGGCAGCCCCGCGGCCGAAGCGCGACGCAGCAAACCCGTCAAGCTGGGGCAAGGTCGGCCGCAATGAGCCCTGCCCTTGCGGCTCGGGCAAGAAATATAAGCAGTGCCACGGGATGGTGAACGCCTGAGGCCTCAGACCGTTCGCTTGGAAAGAGGCTTTCGGCAGATGGGCCGCGTTTCGGCGCGGCCTAGTTCGTTCCGTCTTCGGGCTTCTTCTTGATGAGGCGGAGGACCATGCCGGTCAGCCCCTCGTCCTCGCTCGAAGCGGAGGCATAGGAGTTGGCGACCGGCGCTTCGGCCGGCACGCTTCCGGCCAGCATCCGCTCCTGAAGCGTCGCCGCATTCGCCGGCGGAGTCTGGGCGGTCGGCTTGGGCGCCTCAGCATCCGCGGTACGTAAATCGGGAACCGGCAGGAAGCCTGCAGCGACCGCAGCCGGCGCCGGGGCCTGCGACGGGGCGGACTGGGTGGTTGCAACCGCGGTCGCCGCCGCGGGACGCGGCGCAGGGGGCGCTGCCGGGGCAGAAGCGACGGCGGCTGGCGTCCTGCGAGAGGCCGCGAGTGCTTCCTCTGCAGTCGTGGCCCCGGTGTCGGTGCTTGTCGTCGTCGGGGCGGAGACACTCGCCGTCGTCTCCGGCTCGAGCAAGGCGGTGCCGGCGACCGACATCGGAAGCGGCGTGGCGCGGTCGGCCGAAGAGGGCGTCGACATCGCGACCTGCAGCGCCTTCACGCCGTTCCCTCCTTCGCGCCGGTCGAGCCGGTCGGCGATCAGGAGCATCTTGGCGTTGTCCTTCGCTTCCTTGTCCTCGACGGCGATCCGGATCGGCTCCGGCATCGACATCGGCGGACACTGGGCGCTCGGAATGAAGCTGCGGCCATCAGACGGCACGGAATTGAAGACGTAGCGGTGGTCGCAGACATCGACCTTCGGGGGCTGACCTGTCAGCTCGAAGTGGTCGTAGCCCTCCTTCAGCATCATCCAGAACGGCATGTTCGGGTCGTTGCGGTGCTTGGCCATGTTCTCCGGCGTCATCCGGAACGGGTAGGCCTCGACCTGGAATTCGCGCTGGCCGCCCTGAAAGGCGAGCCGGCCGAGCGTGTAGATTTCCTGGATGTTCTCGTCGGTCATCGAGTAGCAGCCGCTAGAGGAGCAGGCGCCGTGCACCATGAGCTCCGAACCGGTGCGGCCGAGCGAGCGGTCGAACTCGTTCGGGTAGCCAATGTTGAAGGCGAGATAGTAGTTGGAATCCGGGTTCATCTGCGCCGGGCGGATCGTATAGAAGCCCTCAGGCGCCTGCCGGTCCCCCTCCTTGATCTTGGGGCCGAGCACGCCGGACCATGCGCAGATGTCGTAGTCCTTCAGGAACGCGTAGCGGCCGCTCGACTTCTGCAGCTTCCAGACCTCAAGCGTCGCCTCCTCCTTGAAGATACGGACCAGGATCGGCGCCCGCTGCTCCATGCCCTTGCGATCGACCAGAGAGCGGGTCTTCGAATTGAGCGGGCGCATATGCTTCGGGAGCGAGCCGCCGTAATCGGAGCACGACGCAAGCGCCAGCGCGGCCAATCCGACCGCCAAGAGCAGGCCTGCGCGGCCGATCCTTGGGAACCGAACCATTCTTACTCCCTACGCGTGTCCCATGACTGAGGCGCGAGGGCCAAACAGTGGGTTCTTCAACCTTACCGAATCGTTACCGCGTTCGCGTCCAAGCATGTGCCCCCCTTCGGGACGGCCCCGCACAAAGGCCCGGGTCTCTACTGAATTGACTTTCCGATGGCGAGGAATTTCTCGCGGCGGTGCCTGAGGATAGCGTCCCGGCCAAGGCCCGCAAGGTCATTCAGGGCCGTGCGGATCACTTCTCCCGTGCGTTCAATCACCCTATCGGGATCGCGGTGCGCCCCGCCCAGCGGCTCCTCAATGATTCCGTCGATTATCTTCAGATTCATGAGGTCCGTCGCCGTTATCCGCATCGCAGTCGCCGCATCCTGCGCCCTTACCGAATCACGCCACAGGATCGAGGCGGCGCCTTCCGGCGAAATAACGCTGTAGATGGCGTGTTCGAGCATATAGACGCGATTTGCGGTTGCGATGGCTATTGCGCCGCCTGACATACCTTCGCCGATGATTACGGCGACATTCGGCGTGCCGAGCTTCAGGCAGGCTTCGGTGGAGCGGGCGATCGCCTCCGCCTGCCCGCGCGCCTCCGCGTCGACGCCGGGATAGGCGCCGGCCGTATCGACCAGCGATATCACCGGCATCCCGAAGCGCTCGGCGATCTCCATTACGCGCACGGCCTTGCGGTAGCCCTCGGGGCGGGCCATGCCGAAATTGTGCTTCAGGCGGGTTTGCGTGTCCTCGCCCTTTTCCTGCGCCAGAATCGCGACCGGATCGCCGCCGAAACGGCCGAGGCCGGCGATGATCGCAGGGTCTTCGCCGTATTTCCGATCACCCGCGAGCTGCTCGAAATCCGTGAAAAGCCGTGAAAGGTAGTGCTTGGCATGCGGCCGGTCGGGATGGCGGGCGACCTGCGTCTTCTGCCAGGGCGTCAGCCTGCCATAGAGGGCGGAAAGCTGGTCGCGCGCCTTTCCTTCCAGAGTCGCGATCTCGTCGGCGACCGAAACACTGTCGGCCGTCTCCAGCCGCCTGAGCTCCTGGATCTGCCCCTCAAGATCAGAAACCGGCTTTTCGAAATCGAGATAGGTTCGCATCCGCGTCCTTGCGCCGCCAAAGCCACGCCGATCACCTGAAATTGCGGCGGAAACTGGCCACGAGGCCCGATCAAGTCAAGGTTTGGGGTCAACGGGGCCCTTTTCGTCCGCAGCCATGCCGCGGAGGATACCGGGCCAATTCGCCTGTTCGGTAGAGAGCTGCCCCTTGCTGTCGAGGTCGGCGAGTATGCTCAACGCTTCCCGCAAAGCGTCGCTCTTGCGCGCGCCGTCCGCCACCGTCGCGATCTTGTAGAGCCCGATCACGATATCGCTGAGCGTCCCCGGGTCACCCGGTTTCTGCTCCAGATTCGCGCGGCGTAGGCGCAGAACCTCCTCATAGGACGCCAAGGCGGAAGACATATCCTTCAGTCGCGCCTGCACCTCGCCGACCCGTTCCAGCGCGACCGAAAGGTCCCTTGCCGTGGCGGGATCTGGCTCTAGCTCCGCAAGTTTGCGCGACACACCGAGATTGCCCTGATAGGCGGCAAGCGCGCCCTGCAAATCGCCAAGCGCAAGCTTGGTGGCGGCGACGCGGGTGAAGCTCACGGACATGTCGCTCAGGAAGCCGGGGTTCTCGGGGTCGATGCCGGCGAGCTTCTGCGCGATCGCGAGATCCTCTTCGTGGGCCGCGAGGGCGCCGACATTGTCGCCCGCCTGCGCGCGCGCGTCGCCGATATGGTTGAGGCTGACCGACACCGAGCGCTGCCATTCGGCATTGCCCGGGTCGAGCTCCGCCAGCTTGCGTCCGATCTTCAGCGCCTCTTCAAAAGAAGTGAGCGCAGCCTTTACGTCCCCCTCCTGGAGACGCACGTTGCCCACGCGGTTGAGGCTCGCCGAGAGATCGGACTGGGTTTCGGTATTGCTGGGGTCGAGCGCGGCGAGAGTGCGCCTGATGGCAAGAGCCTCTTCGTAGTTGGCAGCGACACGCGCTGCATCATCGCCATGCGCTGACAGCGCGTCGCCCATCTGGATCAGGCTCACCGCCAGATCACGCTGCGTGTTGGCATCCTTCGGATCGGCCTTCGCTCTGCGGCGGCTCATGTCGAGGCCGTCGCCAATAAGCTTGATGGCCCCCTCCAGGTCGCCGGCCTCCCGCTTCAGATCGGCCATGCGTTCGAGAGCCAGGCCGGTATCACGCAGCGCCACCAGATTACCCGGGTCCAAGCCGGAGAGCCTGCGGTTGATCTCGAGCGATTCCTGGTAGGCAACCTCCGCCTCGTCGATTGCGCCCGAGGAATGGCGGACGTCTCCGATCCGTATCAGCGTGGCGGAGAGATCGCCCTGATAGACGACATTTGTCGGGTCGGATTTCGCCACCGCGCGTGCGATCGAGAGCGCTTCCGCGTAGGTGGCCAATGCGGCGGATGCGTCTCCGCCACTCATCTTCAGGTCGCCAATCTTGCCGAGCAGTACGACCAGATCGTGCTGCCATTGGAGATTGTCGGGATCGCTCTCGGCGACGCGCCTGTGCACCGTAAGCGCGTCCTCGTAGGCCTTGAGCGCACCGTTGCCGTCGCCGGCGGTGAGCCGCATGTTTCCCAGGCGCGAGAGGGCGACGGCCTTGTCGCGCTGCGCGTTCACGTCGTCCGGCGCCGCCGCGGCCAGCTTGTCGCGAATCTCCAAGCTCTCCGAATAGGCGGAAAGCGCGCCGTCGCTGTCGCCGACGCCCGCCGCGGCGTCGCCTAATCTTTCCAATGTGATGGCAAGGTCCCGCTTCCAGCCAAGGTCTTCCGGGTATTTCTCGATGAACTGCAATGCGATCTCTTTCGCCTTCACAAAAGAGTCGCGCGCGGAGGCACCATCGCCGGCCAAAGTGTAGGTGTCGCCGAACTCCATCAGCATCGAGAAGCGGGTGCGGCGAAGGCTGTCCTCCTCGGAGCCGGAGCTCTCCAATTGCTTTGCCGCATTCTCGACCTGTGACAGCACCTTGCGGATGGTCTCCACCCGCAACCCTTCCACATCGCGAAGATTCTGCGCGATGTTGAAGACGACGCCATCAAGCGTGTTGGTCGCGGTTTCGAAATTGCGCTGCGCCTGTTCCTTCGCGGCCTTCTCGGCGACCGCGCGTTCCTCCGCGAGCTTCTGCTGCTGAACGGCGCGCGCCTCGCTGGTCTCCGCCAACTGCTGCTGCTCGACTGCGATGCCGCGCTGCCAGTAGGCGAGGCTCGCGAGCCCGACGCCGATAATCGCGGTGACGAGCGATGCGGCGACGGTCAGCCGCTGGCGACGGCCCTCGGCGCGGCGGCTGGCGAGAAGCAGCTCCAGAATCTCGTCGGAGGCCGGCGGCGCCGCCGGCGGCTTCCTGTCGGCCCAGCCCTGCGCGTCCTTCAGCGCCACCCCGCGCAGCAGCAATGCCGCGGAGCGCTGGCGCGAGTGCCACTGCCGCGCGCGGTCGGCAAGCCGCGTATGCTCCTTCAGCCACGCCCGATCCGTGTTCAGGACCGCGACGAGCGTCGGCACATGCGTCGCGAAGTCGAACGCGCCCTCGGCGGGCAGCACGTGAATGCGGCCGAGCGCCTCCGGCAGCGAATCCGGCGGCACGGCTTCGACCGCCACCGGGACCAGCCTCTTGTTGAGGCGCTGGACCTCGCCAAGCTCCCAGTTGCACCAGCGCGATTTGACCGAGCTTGAGCTGACCAGCCACACCACCGTGTCGGAGGCGCGGATGAAGTCAGCGAGCTCGTTCTGCCATTCCTCGCCATAGGGGAGGTCGCGGCGGTCGATGACGACCTCGAAGCCCGCCTCTTCAAGCGCCGCGACGAGCCTGTCCGCGGTCTCCAGATCGCGGCGCGAATAGGAGACGAAGACCTTGAGCCGATCGTGTTCCGAGGCGACGCTCATGGCGTCAGTGCGGCACCGGCGAGGCCGATCCTTGCCCGGAGGACCCAGTCGATTGCGAGGTGAACTGCGCCGCCATCCGTCTCAGCGTATCGGGCCATGAGGTCTGGTCAAGGTTTAGGGTCAGCGGGCTCTACGGCGACAGGCGATGTGCCGTCCTTGACAAGGGCATGGAGCGACTGCGCCCATTGCGCCTGGGCGGCCGTCAGGGCGCCCTCTCCGTCAAGCTTGTCGGCAATCTCGATGGCCTCACGCAGAGGCGCGGCTGCGTCGGCGTTGGCGCCTGCGGTGCTCAAATCGAAGAGCGCGATCACCAGATCCCACTGCCAGACGGGATTCTTGGGATTGAGCGCCACCAGCGCTCGCGCGACAGCCACCGCCGCCTCGAAGCGGGCACGTGCCGCGGCGACGTTGCCAGACTTCATTTCGACGTCGCCGATCTCGTTCAGGACCACGCCCATGTTGCGCCGCCAGCCGGCATTGTCGGGCTGCTTTGCGACGATCTGCCGATAAGTCTCGAGAGCATCGTCGTAGGCCGCGCGCGCTCCTTCTCTATCGCCGGCGGCAAGCTTCATGTCGCCGATTCGGTCGAGTCCGACCGCGGTGTCCGCCTGCCATTTGAGCTTGTCCGGCTCGCGCTCGGCAAGCTTCCGGAACATCCCCAGGCTCTCCTCGTAGGCGGTCAGCGCGCCCTCCATATCGCCGGCAGCACGCTTGATCCCACCAATCCTGTTCAGCCCGATCGCAACATCGTTTTGCCACTGGGTATTGGCCGGGTCCCGATCCACCAGTGCGCGCGATATTTCGAGCAATTCGTCGAAGGCGGCCTTCGCCCCGCTCTGGTCGCCGGTCTCAAGACGCAGCTCCGCGACGTTGTCGAGACTCACCGAGACGTTGCGCGACCACTCGGCGTTCTGCGGGTCAAGCCGCGCAAGCCGGCGGCGGATATCGAGCGCCTCCTCGTAGGCGGCGAGCGCATCCTTGTTCGCGCCCGTGCTCGACTGGACGGCCGCGACGTCGTCGAGAGCGGATGCGAGGTCGTTCTGCCAGAGCGTGTTGTTTGGCTCCGCCTCCGCCAGCGGGCGCCGGATCGACAGCGCCTCCTGGTACGACACAAGCGCCGCCGGCATGTCGCCGGCGTAGTAGTCGGTGTCTCCGATCCTCACAAGCCCGACCGAAAGATCGCGCTGGCGCATCCTGTCCTGCGGACTTTCCCGAAGCAGGTGGCGACGGATCGCAACGCTTTCCTTTTGTGCCGCGCGCGCCGCATCGAAATTCCCGAGCGAACTCTTCAGATCGGCGGCACTCTCCAACGCCAACGAGAGATCGTGCTCGACCTGCATGTTGTCGGGCTGAAGGCCGGTGTTCTTCCGGGCAATTTCCAGCGCCTCGTCAAGGGCGGCGGTGGCTCCCTTGGTATCGCCCTGCGCCGACTTGAGGTCGCCGACCCTGCCAAGGAGCAGCGCGAGGATGCCCAGCGACTGCCAGTCGTCGGGCTTCGTAGCCAGAACGTCCCGCGCGATTTCGATAGCTCGTTGATACGCGGCGCTTGCGGCGGGGCCGTCGCCCTTCAAAGCATAGAGAGAGCCGAACTCACCCTGGATCGCGGAACGGATGCGCTGAACGCCGGCATCGTCGGGCGCCGCAGCAAAAAGCGGCGCCGCCGCCTTGTCGGCGGCGTCGAGCATCCGCTGCCGGCTTTCGATGGGAACACCCTCGACGTCTTGCAGCCCCGTCGCCATTTCGGTGAAGACGCCCTGCATCGTCGCGGTGGCGACGTGGAAATTCCGCTCGGCTTCGTCTCTCGCCGCCTTCTCGGCAACAGCACGCTGCTCCGCCAACTGCTGCTGCTCGACTGCGATGCCGCGCTGCCAGTAGGCGAGGCTCGCGAGCCCGACGCCGATAATCGCGGTGACGAGCGATGCGGCGACGGTCAGCCGCTGGCGACGGCCCTCGGCGCGGCGGCTGGCGAGAAGCAGCTCCAGAATCTCGTCGGAGGCCGGCGGCGCCGCGGGCGGCTTCCTGTCGGCCCAGCCCTGCGCGTCCTTCAGCGCCACCCCGCGCAGCAGCAATGCCGCGGAGCGCTGGCGCGAGTGCCACTGCCGCGCGCGGTCGGCAAGCCGCGTATGCTCCTTCAGCCACGCCCGATCCGTGTTCAGGACCGCGACGAGCGTCGGCACATGCGTCGCGAAGTCGAACGCGCCCTCGGCGGGCAGCACGTGAATGCGGCCGAGCGCCTCCGGCAGCGAATCCGGCGGCACGGCTTCGACCGCCACAGGGACCAGCCTCTTGTTGAGGCGCTGGACCTCGCCGAGCTCCCAGTTGCACCAGCGCGATTTGACCGAGCTTGAGCTGACCAGCCACACCACCGTGTCGGAGGCGCGGATGAAGTCAGCGAGCTCGTTCTGCCATTCCTCGCCATAGGGAAGGTCGCGGCGGTCGATGACGACCTCGAAGCCCGCCTCTTCAAGCGCCGCGACAAGCCTGTCCGCGGTCTCCAGATCGCGGCGCGAATAGGAGACGAAGACCTTGAGCTGCTGGGCCGGGCCTTTCTCGCTCATCGGCTCAGGGAGCCGCAAATGCGAGGCTCCCGCAAGTCCCCTCGCCGACCGCGGTTATCGCTCCGCCAGCGGGTGGTGCTTGTTGACTAGCTCCTTCAGCCGCTCGTCGAGAACGTGCGTGTAGATCTGCGTCGTCGAGATGTCGGCATGGCCAAGAAGCGTCTGCACGACGCGAAGGTCGGCGCCGCCGGAAAGAAGATGCGTCGCGAAAGCGTGCCGAAGCACGTGCGGCGAGAGCTTGCGCGAGTCGAGACCGGCGCGCGCGGCGACGGCCTTCAGGTCGCGCGCAAAGGCCTGCCGCGTCATGTACCCGCTCGCGCTGTCAGACGGGAAGAGCCACTTCGAGTCCGACTTGCCGAGGACCGCACGCTGATCGCGATAGAGGTCGAGCGCGGCATGCGCGGCGATGTTCAGCGGCACCAGCCGCTCACGCCCGCCCTTGCCCCTGACGGCGATGAAGGGCCGTCCGCCCCGCCCCGCCGATTGCGGCAGCGAAACGAGCTCGGAGACGCGCAGGCCCGTCGCATATAGAAGCTCCAGAAGCGCCAGCATCCTGAGCGCCGCAAGCCGGCGAGACGGCGTCAGCTCCGATTCAGTCGCGGCGGCGCGCGCGGCCTCGAGCAGCCGGTCGACGTCTTCGATCGAGAGCACGGTCGGCAAAGCGCGGCGCGGTTTCGGCCGCTCCGCCGTCGCAGTCGGATCGTCCTCGCGTATCGCATCGGCGAGGAGGAACTTGAAGAACTGCCTGAGCGCTGAAAGCCGCCGCGCCTGCGAGGTGGCCGCAAGCCCGCGCCCGGGAAGCGACGTGAGATAGCGGCGGACATCCTCGGCGGAGGCTGCCGCGAGCCCACCTGTCGAACTGCGGAAATCGTCGAGGTCGCGACGATAGGCGGAGAGCGTGTTGACGCTCGCGCCGCGTTCCGCCGCAAGCATCTCCAGAAACGCCTCCTGCAACGCGGCGTCGCGCGTGGCCCCGCCGGAAGCCGGGCGCCTTCCGCTCACGGCTGCAGGCGATCGATCGGAACGCGCACGCTCATTTCGCGCTGCTTGGGCTCAACCGAGATCACCAGCGCGACCATCGCACCGTAAATAAGTGCAGCAATGAGCCCAAGGACCACCAATAGTCGAATTAAGCTAGGCATCGATCCGCATCTTCGCCGTTCACGGTCTAGCCCGCGCGGCGCACCGATAGCAAGGCGGCCCCAGTTCCTGTCCGATCCCTGTCCGCGACCTCGTCTTGACACTTGGGCGAAGCGCGGAGCACGACGGCATCCGGAGGTTTCGGCCATGGATGCGCGCCACGCCGTCGTCGACGGCGACCAGATAGACCGCGTGATTGCGCACCTCGGGACGCGCTCGATCGTGCTCGTCGGCATGATGGGCGCGGGCAAGACCTCGATCGGGCGGCAACTCGCGAATCTGCTGCACCTGCCCTTCCTCGACGCCGATACGGAAATCGAGAAGGCGGCGAACCTGACGATACCGGAGATCTTCGCGACCTACGGCGAGGCGCATTTCCGCGAAGGCGAGGAACGCGTCGTGGCCCGGCTCCTCGCCGGCGGTCCAGCCGTCGTCGCGACCGGAGGCGGAGCGTTCATGAGTGCGGAGACGCGCGAGCACTGCCGCGAGAGCGGTGTCACGGTGTGGCTCAAGGCGGACGTTCCCGTGCTCCTCGACCGCGTGCGCAAGAAGGGAAATCGCCCGCTCCTCGACCATCCGAATCCCGACGCTGTCATGCGCCGGCTGCTCGCCGAGCGCGAGCCGATCTACCGGCTCGCCGACATCGCCATCGCCTCGCGCGACGGCCCGCATCAGGCTGTCGTCGCGGAGATCGTCGCGGCGCTCGATCACCATTTGACCCGAAGGGATACGCCTTGAGCACGGAACGGGTGCGCGTCGAGCTCGGAGCCCGCAGCTACGACGTCCTCATCGGCCCCGGCCTGATCGGTGGCGCCGGAGCGCGGATCGCAGCGCTGATGCCTGGGCGGAACGTCGCAATCGTCACCGATGAGAACGTGGCGGCGCGGCATTTGCCGCAGCTCCGTGCCGCGCTGAAGGAATCGAAGATCGCTGCGGCGGAAATCGTCGTGCCGCCCGGCGAAGGGTCGAAGAGCTTTGAGCGCCTGCAGTCGGTCGTCGAGGCGGTCCTCGATGCGCGGCTCGAGCGCGGCGACGCGGTGGTGGCGCTCGGCGGCGGGGTCGTCGGCGATCTTGCCGGCTTCGCCGCAGCCGTTACGCGGCGCGGCATGCACCTCGTGCAGCTGCCGACATCTTTGCTGGCGCAGGTAGATTCCAGCGTCGGCGGCAAGACCGGCATCAATGCGCGGCAGGGCAAGAACCTCGTCGGGGCCTTCCTGCAGCCCGATCTCGTGCTCGCCGACACCGATGCGCTCGACACGCTGCCGGCGCGCGAATTCCGGGCAGGCTATGCGGAGATGGCAAAGGCCGGCCTGATCGCAGACGAACCGTTCTTTGCGTGGCTCGAGGAAAACCGCGCCGCGATCTTCGCCGGCGGCGCAGCACGCATCCGCGCGATTGCTGAGAGCGTGCGCTTCAAGGCGCGGACGGTCGCAGCGGACGAGCGAGAGACCGGCGAGCGCGCGCTCCTCAATCTCGGCCATACTTTCGGACATGCCATCGAGGCGGCGTGCGGCTTCGACGCCAAGCGTCTCGTGCACGGCGAAGGGGTTTCAATCGGCACCGTGCTCGCACACGAATTCTCGGTTGCCGAAGGGCTCGCGCCAAAGGCGGATGCAGAGCGGGCGCGGAGGCACTTGAAGGAGGCCGGGCTGCCGGTTTCGCTTGCCGACGTTCCCGGCCCCGCCCTTTCAGCCGACGAATTGATGCGCCACATCGCACAGGACAAGAAAGTGAAGCGCGGCCGCCTCACGTTCATTCTGACGCGCGGCATCGGCAAGGCGTTCATCGCCGACGATGTGCCGCCGGAGACGGTGAAGGCTTTCCTGGAGAAGAATGTGAAGGCGGCGGCTTGACCCTCCCAAGAGGGCCGGCGTGTTACTTCCAGGCGCTGCGCCCTTGCGCGGACGGGCCGCCGCACCGAAATATGGCTCACCAGCGGGCCGTTTCTCCCGGCGCGCTTGGATTGACGGCAAGGGCGTGGACGGGGCCTGCCAGCTCTTCCGAAAGCGCCTGGTTCACCATCCGGTGGCGTTCGACCCGGTTCTTTCCGGCAAAGGCGGCGGAAACAAGCGCCACCCTGAAATGCGTCTCGCCCTCAGGACGGGCCCCGGCGTGACCTGCGTGCAGATGCGAACTCGTCGACGATCTTGAGGCTCTCGGGGTGAAATGCGGCCGTGAGCTTTTCTTCAATTCGGGATTTGACCGACACGATGCCGCAATCCTTTTCTAACATGATGTCGCGCCTTGAGAGGGGCGCCGACGGGGGGCATAGTTACGAGATGAAGCTCGAACTCGGCCTATTTCAACAAGATCCGGATCGATTCCGGCAAAACCGCTCGCCGTCGCCCGGAGCCGGTTCGGCGCGGCTGCGATATGACGGGCTGCGAGAGCGCCGGCACCCACAAGGCGCCGAAGGGCCGTGCGCAGGAGGGCGAGTATTTCTGGTTCTGCCTCGACCACGTGCGCCAGTACAACAAGTCCTACAATTACTTCAGCGGCATGAACGACGCCGCGATCCAGGCCTTCCAGCGCGATGCGACGATCGGTCACCGGCCAACCTGGCAGATGGGAGTCAACGCCGGGCCTGACCAGCCGGCCCCCGCGACCCATCCGGCCGCGTTCGCCTGGACCGGCCGCAAGCAGGACCCGTTCCGCTTCTTTGGCGACGGATTCCAGGGGCGCGGGCCTGACGCGGAGCGCCGCAAAGTGCACAATATGGAGGCCAAGTCCCTGGCAACGCTCGGGCTTGAGACTTCCGCGACCGCCACGGAAATCAAGGCGCGCTACAAGCTTCTGGTCAAACGCCACCATCCTGACGCGAATGGCGGCGACCGCTCGCTGGAGGACCGGCTGCGGGAAATCATTCAGGCGTACAGCTATCTGAAGAGCGTCGGTTTCTGCTAATTCCCTTCCAACTCCGCTTTTTGGCGAATGCTCGCGGGGTGCCGGACATTCCGTCCTAGAGGATGTTTCAATGACTGCGACCGCCGAACAATTGCTCGCGGAACCCGACATGACGGTCTCCGCCCGGCAGCTCTTCGGGATCGATTCCGATCTCGAGGTCCCTGCTTTCTCGGCGCCGAACGAGCATGTTCCCGAAGTCGACGACGACTATCTCTTCGACCGCGAGACGACGCTTGCCATCCTTGCCGGCTTTGCGCGGAACCGCCGCGTCATCGTCACCGGCTATCACGGCACCGGCAAGTCGACGCATATCGAGCAGGTCGCGGCGCGGCTCAACTGGCCGTGCGTGCGCGTCAACCTCGACAGCCACATCAGTCGTATCGACCTCGTCGGCAAGGACGCGATCGTGTTGAAGGAGGGTAAGCAGGTCACCGAGTTCCGCGACGGAATCCTGCCCTGGGCCTATCAGCACAACGTCGCGCTCTGTTTCGACGAGTACGACGCCGGCCGCCCCGACGTGATGTTCGTCATCCAGCGCGTGCTTGAATCGTCGGGCCGGCTGACGCTTCTCGACCAGAGCCGGGTGATCAAGCCGCATCCGTCGTTCCGCCTGTTCGCGACAGCGAACACGATCGGGCTCGGCGACACGTCCGGCCTCTATCACGGCACGCAGCAGATCAATCAGGCGCAGATGGACCGCTGGTCGATCGTCACGACCCTGAACTACCTGCCGCACGACAACGAGGTCGACATCGTGCTCGCCAAGGTGAAGAGCCTTCGCACGCCGAAGGGCCGCGAACAGGCGAGCCGCATGGTGCGCGTCGCCGATCTTACGCGGAACGCCTTCATGAACGGTGACATCTCAACCGTCATGAGCCCGCGCACTGTGATCACCTGGGGTGAGAACGCCGATATTTTCGGCGACCTCGGCTTCGCCTTCCGCGTCACGTTCCTGAACAAGTGCGACGAGCTGGAGCGGCCGCTCGTCGCGGAGTTCTATCAGCGCGCGCTCGGCGTCGAGCTGCCGGAATCCTCCGCCAACGTGGTTCTGAGCTAGGCATGATCCCGAAAAGTGGGAACCGGCTTTCGGATGAGATCATGCCCAGGCAGGGAGATAGAAGCTTCGCTCTGATTTCTTCAGGGCGAAGGTTCTAACAAGGATGGCGACCAAGAAGCGCGAGGCACCGACCGAGCCGTTCAAGCGCGCCGTCGCGACCTGCGTGCGCGCGGTCGCGGGCAAGCATGACCTCGACGTGTCGTTCGCCGCCGACCGTCCGCTGCTGCTTCAGCAGAAGGTGCGGCTTCCCGAGCCGCCGCGCCGGCTGACGCCGCAGGACGCGGCGATCACGCGCGGCATCGGTGACGCGATGGCGCTTCGGCTTGCCTGCCACGACAGCAAGGTGCACCGCCGCTTCTCGCCGGAAGGGCGGCAGGCGCGCGCCATCTTCGATGCGGTCGAGCAGGCGCGCTGCGAAGCACTGGGCTCGCGCCGCATGGACGGGATGCGCGCCAATCTCGGCGCCATGCTGCAGGACCGCTACCACCGCGCCAATCTGGAGGAGATCAGCGAGCAGTCGGAAGCGCCGATGGAGGACGCCATCGCCCTCATGGTGCGCGAGCGGCTGACCGGCGTGCAGCCGCCGAAGGCAGCGCGCAAGATCGTGGAGCTCTGGCGCGACACCCTGGAGACAAAGGCCGGCAACGAGCTCGACCGCCTCGGCACGATGGCGGACAACCAGAACGCCTTCGCCGAGGCAGTGCGCGAACTGCTCGTGTCACTCGACATGGGGGAAGAGCTCGGGCCGGATTCGGACGACAGCGACGAGGACGACAGCGACGACGCGGAGAACACTCAGGAGAATAACGACGCGGCGCGCGGCGAGGCCGACCAGGATCAAAACAACTCCTCCGAGGAGCAGCAGGCCAATTCCTCACGCGAAGAGCAGGAGGCTGGCGAGAACGACGAGTCCGACGCGACGTCGGAGGATTTCACCGAGGAGGAAGCCGCAGCCGACCGTGAGCCGTCAGGCGAGGCGCGGCGTCCCGACTTCAGCGGCAAGAACGAGCCGCAGATCGACTACAAGGTCTTCTCCACCAAGCACGACGAGATCGTGAATGCGGAGGACCTCTGCCCGCCGGAGGAACTCGACCGCCTGCGCGCCTTTCTCGACAAGCAGCTTGCCAGCCTGCACGGCGCCGTGGCGCGCCTTGCGAACCGCCTGCAGCGGCGGCTCCTGGCGCAGCAGAACCGCGCATGGGATTTCGATCTCGAAGAAGGCATGCTCGATCCGGCGCGGCTGTCGCGTGTCGTCATCGACCCGCTCTCCCCGCTCTCCTTCAAGCAGGAGCGCGACACCGCCTTCCGCGATACGGTCGTCACGATACTTCTCGATAATTCCGGCTCGATGCGCGGCCGGCCGATCACCGTGGCGGCGACCTGCGCCGACATCCTGGCGCGGACGCTCGAGCGCTGCGGCGTCAAGGTGGAGATTCTCGGCTTCACGACGCGCGCCTGGAAGGGCGGCCAATCGCGCGAAGAGTGGCTGCGCGCGGGCAAGCCTCCGCATCCGGGCCGCCTCAACGACCTCCGGCACATCATCTACAAATCTGCCGATGCGCCATGGCGGCGCGTGCGCCGCAACCTCGCACTGATGATGCGCGAGGGGCTGCTCAAGGAAAACATCGACGGCGAGGCGCTCGACTGGGCGCACAAGCGGCTCCTGGTCCGGCCGGAGCAGCGCAAGATCCTGATGGTGATCTCCGATGGCGCGCCGGTCGACGACGCGACGCTCTCCGTCAACAGCGGCAACTATCTCGAACGGCACCTGCGCTACATGATCGAGGAGATCGAGCAGCGCTCGCCGGTCGAGCTGATCGCCATCGGCATCGGCCATGACGTGACGCGCTATTACGCGCGCGCCGTCACCATCGTCGATGCGGAGGAGCTTGCCGGCGCGATGATGGAGAAGCTCGCCGAGCTTTTCGACGAGAAGCCGGCGGCAGCACCGGCGCGCGGCAATCCACGGCGGCGGCGGCGAGCGGCGTGAGCCGGCTCGCTCTGCTCACAACGCTCGCCGCACTCTCCGCTGCGCCGTTCGCCGCGGCCGAGCCGCTTTCGCTGACCGCGATGCCGCTCGAAGGCTTCGCGCTGACGGAAGCCGGCGAGCCGAAGGCGCCGCTGAAATTCCTCGGCGGCGTCACCCTTACCTCGCACGACAAGCGTTTCGGCGGGCTCTCCGGAATCGACATGCTCGACGCCGATACCGCGATCATGATCAGCGACGCCGGCTGGTTTCTGAGCGCGCGTCTGGTGCACGAGGGCGGAAAGCTGGTCGGGGTCGCCGACGCGGACATCGTCAGCCTCTTTCCGGATGGCTCGGTGGTGAAGCGGTTCGGGGACGCTGAGGACGTGGCGGTCGATCCGACCGACCGGAACCGCGGCGTGATCGTGCGCGAGCGGCAGGCGAACGCCATGCTGACCTTCGACCTTGAAGGCGGGCGCCCCGTGCATTTCGAGCCGCGGCGCGTCGGCGCGCCCGACAATATCCTGCGCTCCAACAAGGGGCTCGAAAGCGTCGCCTACGCGCCCGCGACGTCCCCGCTCGCCGACCAGATCATCGCGATCGCCGAGCACCCGCCACGCGGCGCCGAGGACATTCCAGGCTGGGTCGCAGGCGTCGGCGCTTTCCATATCGTGCGCCGCGACGACTTCGACGTCTCAAGCGCGCGTTTTCTGCCGAACGGCGACCTGATGCTGCTTGAGCGCCGCTACTCGCCGCCCTGGAACCTTTCGATGCGCCTCCGCCTCATACCGGGCAATTCGGTCAAGGTCGGCGCGCGGCTCGACGGCGAAATCCTGCTCGACGCCGGCATGACCAGCCAGATCGACAACATGGAGGGGCTCGCGGTCAGCGAGGACGAATCCGGCCGCACGATCCTGACGCTCGTCTCCGACGACAATTACAACGTCCTGCAGCGCACGCTGATCCTGCAATTCGCACTCAACGCGGACTAGCCGGCGGCCTTGCCGTCAGGCGGCACGAACCGACATCAGTCGACCCGCGCCTTGAGCGCCCAGGCTCTCGTCTTGAGGGGGATCGCTCCGTCCTCGCGGCGGGGGAGAGTGTCCTGAAGCTTCTCCTTCAGTCGCTCCCGGGCGTTGGGGTCGAGGCTCATGCAGTAGCCCGGCGCCGGCCCCGCGCCCAAGGTGAACGGGTGCCAGTAGTCCACGAAATCCTTGAACACCGTGGGTACTTCGATCGGCGTGCAGTCAACCGACGTCAGACCGGCTCCGATCGCCAGATCCGCCAATCCATCCGGCGTGCAAAAAGGAAAACGCCTGTCCTCAGTGAGGTCCTGAGCATTGGCGTCGAGGGCCGTTGCGGCATTCCAAAAGGCGCGCATGAACTCGACGCCGCCGCCGGGATAGTCCCAGACATAAAATCCGACCGTTCCCCCGGCGCGCGCCACCCGTTTCATCTCGGCAAGCGCTTTCGCCCTGTCGGGCACGAAATTCAGAACCAGCGCGGAGACGACGATGTCGCGGCTCGCGGTCTCCGAGCTCAAGGCTTGCGCGTCCCCAACCCGAAACTCGGCGCGCACATCCGGAACGTTTGCGCGCGCCTTCGTGACGAAGCCTTCGGACGGGTCGATGGCGACCAGGCTGGCCGGCCTGCTCTGCGCGATAATGGCGGCGGATAGCGCACCGGTCCCGCAACCGACCTCCAACCAGTCCAAGCCAGCCGGTGCTCCGAGCCAGTCGAGAAAGCGTGGCGCAATCTGGCGACTCCATCGCCCCATATAGGAATCGTAGCTGTCGCCAGCCTGCCAGGCATCGTGACGGGATGTCCCCTTCATCGGTCGCGCTCCCCCTGCAGCCGAAGTCGAGCCACAGGAACCCGCATATCACACTGCGGCGGGGGGCCGTGAGTGGGCGCGGCTTAGGTCGCGGCCGGCCGCAGCGGGATGAAGGCGCCGACGATCATCCGATAGGGGATCAGCGCGAAGGCGGCCATCAGGAGCTTCACCGAGAAATCGCCGAGCGCCCAGGAGACCCAGCGCGGGACCTCGAGCGAATAGAGCCCAAGCAGCGGGGCGGCTTCTGTCGCAAACGGATCGCTTGCGCCGATCAGCGCAAATGACGCCGCGAAGGCGAGCGTGAAGAAGACCAGCGTGTCGGCGGCCGAGCCGGCGAGGCTTGAGAAGGACGGCGCCTTCCACCAGGCGCGGTCGCGCAGGAGATTGAAGATGCCGATGTCGAGGAGCTGCCCGACTAGAAACGCCGTGCCCGACGCGACGGCGATCCGCGGCGTCGCGAACCCGGCCGAAAGCACGACGGCGATCGCGAAGCCGAGATAGACGACGCGGCGCGCGATGCGCGCGCCAAGCAGCCGGTTCGTGGTGTCGGTAACGAGGAACGCCAGCGGATAGCTGAATGCTCCCCAGGTCAGAAGGTCGGCAAGGTTCAGCCGGCCAAGCGTCGCCTCGAAGGGATGCTGGACGAGGACGTTGGAAAGGACGACCACGGCCGCCATCGCGGCGACCGCGACGGCGATGGCGAAACTGCGTCCGCTGACGGCCAACGCGCAGACTAGGCCGCGGCCGCGGCTTCTTCCGCGGCCTGCTCAGCGCGCTTCGCGAGCACGTCCTTGCGCAGCCCCTGCGCCTTTAGCGAAAGCTCGTCCTTGCTCGCTTTCACCAGAAAAGCGTCGAGCCCGCCGCGATGCTCCACCGTGCGGAGCGCGGCAACGGAAATCCTGAGCTTCACCGTCCGCCCGAGCGAGTCGCTGATCAGCGACACCTGCTTCAGATTGGGCAGGAAGCGGCGTTTGGACTTATTGTTGGCGTGGCTCACATTGTTGCCAACGAGCACGGCCTTGCCGGTCAGTTCGCAGCGGCGCGCCATGGTGAAACCTCTTAGTTCTCAAGCAGTCGGGCCAAGCGCTTCCAAACCCGCGCGAAACGTGCACGGACAGCGTGGCCGAACCCATCTGTTCCGGAAGCGCATCCCTATAGTGACGCCGCCCGACCGGGTCAAGCGCGAGACGCCCGGGATAGAGCGGAAACGCCGCAGTTTCGACCCAATATCACCCTATCTGTGGCGGCCGGGGCATGGACGTCATCATATGCGACCTCAAAGGTTCGGCTTTCTGCCGCTTGCGCTCGCCCTCCTCCTCCTCCTGACCCCGCCCCTGCTCATCGGCCAAGCCGCCTCCGCCGGCACGCTCTCGACCGAATACTCGGTGATGATCCGCGGCCTTCCGGTGGGCAGTGCGCGGCTCCGGGCGGAACTCACCGACGGCCGCTACACGATCCAGTTCTCCGGCGGGATCAGCGGGCTGGCACGCCTCTTTTCCGACGCCGAGACCTCCGCTGCGGCCATCGGCGAGATCGGCGACGATCGGCTGCGCCCGAGCGAGTACAAGCACATCTGGAAGGAGGATAACGAGACGGAGGCGGTCGACATGCATTTCGTCGGGCGCGGCCTCGCCGACGTTTCGCTCGACCCGCCGCGCAAGCATCCGGAACGCTACGTGCCCTTCACCAAGGCCAACACGGCGGACACGCTCGACATGGTGAGCGCATTCGTCTGGCCTGCCCCGGGGGGCGTAACGCCCGACATCTGCGGCCGCACGCTGCCCCTGACCGACGGCAAGCGCCGTTTCGATGTCACGCTCACCTTCAGCCGCGTGGAGAATTTCGCCACGCGCGACCACTCCTACCGCAACCGCGCCGTCGTTTGCAGCTTCCGTTACACGCCGGTCGCCGGCCAGCGCATCGACAAGCGGGAGAAGGACTCGATCATCAACGGCGACGGGATGGAGGTCTGGATGGCGCCGGCGGGAGACGGATTCGCCGCCCCTGCCCGCATCCGGCTCAGCACCCGCATCGGGCCCGTCCAGTTCGTGGCGACCAAGTTCCGCATGGAGTGACGGGGTGCGTATCCCGTACCGATTTGGGACGGATACCCTAACACCTCGCGCTCGGCTGGCGGCGTGCATGCGCCCCGCTGCGCTTGCCCGAACAGACGAGCCACCAGATGTGGTGAGAACAGACCCTGAATGAGCGGATAAAGCCGATTCGTCGGCGGTTCGTTCCGGCACCGGTCCGATTGTGAATGCGGGTCCGGGACCACAGGGCGCGCCCGTTTACTTCTCGGTCACCTCTGCGCAACCGGAGCGCTTCTCCATGCAACCGGTGCGCTTGTGCAGAAGCACGAGGCAAACGTTGCGCGCGCCGACGAACGAAGCAGGGCAATCGCCGAGTCGCCGATTCGCGCCGCTTTTGTTCCAGACTCGTTCCACCGATCAACCCTACCTCGGCGTTGCGGCAATACGCGTGCGGCGAGGGATTTTTCACAATTCGGCCTGCAAGCCGTGGTAACGCTCGCTATATCCTGGAAAATCGCTTCAGTACTCGGCGCCATTTCCGATCTCAGCATGAACGCACCCCCCCGCCCGCGGCGCTTCAGCGCGCGGAACGTCACGGCCGTGCTCGGGCCGACCAATACCGGCAAGACGCATCTCGCGATCGAGCGCATGCTCGGCCACGAGAGCGGCGTCATCGGCCTGCCGCTCAGGCTCCTGGCGCGCGAGGTCTACCAAAGGGTCGCCGCCCGCGTCGGCGCCGAGCAGGTGGCGCTCGTCACCGGTGAAGAGAAGATCCTGCCGGCCAGCCCGCGCTACTGGGTCTCGACCGTCGAGGCGATGCCGCGGGAGACGGACGCCGCCTTTGTCGCGATCGACGAGGTGCAGATCGCCGGCGACCTTGAGCGCGGCCACGTCTTCACCGACCGCATCCTGAATCTTCGCGGCAGCCAGGAGACGCTGCTCCTCGGGGCGGCGACGATGCGCGGCATCATCGAACAGCTGCTTCCCGGCGTGCACGTGGTGACCCGCCCGCGCATGTCGGTGCTCGCGTATTCGGGACAGAAGAAGCTGACGCGGTTGCCGGCGCGCTCGGCGATCGTCGCTTTCTCCGCCGACGAAGTTTACGCGGTCGGCGAGTTGATCCGCCGGCAGCGCGGCGGCGCGGCCGTGGTGCTCGGCGCGCTCAGCCCGCGCACGCGCAACAAGCAGGTCGAACTCTACCAGAACGGCGACGTCGATTTTCTCGTCGCGACCGACGCCATCGGCATGGGGCTCAACCTCGACCTCGACCATGTCGCCTTCGCATCGAACCGCAAATATGACGGCTATCAATATCGCGAGTTGACCGCTGCCGAGCTCGGACAGATCGCGGGCCGCGCCGGACGCCACATGAAGGACGGCACGTTCGGAGTGACGGCGCGCGTCGCCCCTCTCCCCGATCCTCTGGTCGAGGCGCTTGAAACGCATCGCTTCGAGCCGGTGCGCACCATCCAGTGGCGGAACGACACGCTCGACTTCGCCAGCATCGCTGCGCTGAAGGCGAGCCTCGAAGAGGCGCCAGGCATTCCCGGCTTGACGAAGGCGCCGCCGGCCGACGACCAGATGGCGCTCGAAATGCTCGCGCGCGACGAGGAGATCGCCGACAAGGCAAGCGCGCCCGACGCGGTGCGGCGGCTCTGGGACGCCTGCCGGCTTCCCGATTACCGCAAGATCGCGCCGGCGCAGCACGCCGAGATCGTCAGCCAGATTTTCGGTTTCATTGCCGACGGCGGCGTGGTGCCCCACGATTGGATCGCCGAGCAGGTTCGTTCGGCGAATGTCGCGGAAGGCGACATCGACGCCCTCTCGGCTCGAATTGCGCAAATTCGCACCTGGACGTTCGTCGCGAACCAGTCAGACTGGCTGGCCGAGCCGGCGACGTGGCGCGACGAGACCAAGGCGGTCGAGGACGCGCTTTCGGACGCATTGCATGAGCGGTTGATCAAACGCTTCGTCGACCGGCGCACAAGCGTGCTCATGCGCAGGCTCAAGGAGAATACGATGCTGGAGGCCGAGATCACGCCATCCGGCGACGTGCTGGTCGAGAGCCATCACGTCGGCATGTTGCAGGGCTTCCGCTTCACGCCCGATCCGCAGGCGGAAGGTGCGGAGGCGCAGGCGCTTCGCGGCGCGGCGCAAAAGGCGCTCGCGACCGCCATCGCGGAGCGCGCCGCGTTGCTCGCGCGCGCCGGCGACCGCGACATCGTGCTGTCGTTCGACGCGCATCTTCGCTGGCAGGGCGAGCCGATCGCGCGGCTGATCGCAGGCGACGACGTGTTGAAGCCGCGTCTCTTGATCCTCGCTGACGAGCAGCTTTCCGGCCCGCCGCGCGACCAGGTCGAGACAAGAACTCAATACGTGGCTCGTCTCGCACGTCGGGACGCTTCTGAAGCCGCTGATCGACCTCTCTACCGACCAGACCATCACCGGCATGGCGCGCGGCATCGCGTTCCAGCTCGTTGAAAATCTCGGTGTGCTCGAGCGCCGCGCGGTGCTCGAAGAGGTGCGCGGCCTCAGTCAGGACGAGCGCGCGCTTCTGCGCCGGCACGGCGTCCGCTTCGGCGCCTATCACATCTACATCCCAAATCTTCTGAAGCCGGCGCCGAGCGCGCTTGCCGCGCTGCTCTGGGCGCTGAAGCATCGCGACCTCGCCGCCTCCGGGCTCGCCGAGATGCAGAGCGTGTCGGGTTCCGGCCGCACGTCGGCGCCGGTCGATCCGGCGATCGACCAGGAACTCTATCGCCGTTTCGGATTCCGCATCTACGGGACCCGTGCGATCCGCCTCGACATCCTGGAGCGCCTCGCAGACCTGATCCGTCCGGCGCTCGCCTGGCGGCCCGCCACATCCGCTGAGCGGCCGGCGGGCGCGCTTCCCGCCGGCGGCGGCTTCACAGTGACGCCGGCGATGACGTCGCTGCTCGGCGCATCGGGCGAGGATCTTTCCGGCATCCTTCGCGGGCTTGGCTACCGGATGGAGCGCCTGCCCAAGCCGGTCGAACCTCCGGTGGAGACGATACCGGCGGAGACGCCTCCGGCGATGGCGTCTGAGATCGAGGCCGGCATGGACGCGCCTTCCGTCTCCGCGCCGGAGCCGAATGCACAAAGCGAAACCGGGGCCGCGCCGGTCGAAGTGCCTGCGGGCGCGGAGCCCGCCGTCCCGGAGCCTACGGCGGTCGAGCCCACGGTCGAGATGCAAGCGGCTGACCAGAGTGTCGAACCGCAAGCCGCCAAGCCCGCTTCTCCCGAGCCTACTGCCGAAGAGCAGCCGGCCGACGAGCCTACAGCCGAGGTCGTTGCCTCCGACGAGGCCGTTGCTGCAGACGAGGCCGTTGCCAGGGAGATCGGGACCGCGCCTGAGGCTGAGCCGGAGATGATCGAGGTGTGGCGCATTGGCCGTCCGCCGCGCGAGCAGCGGCGCCCACGCGGACGCACGCAACGGGATAGCGAGCAGCGTGGCGGCGAGCAGCGCAGCGAGGACGGCCGGGAGAAGCGCCAGCGCTTCGCCAAGCGTCAGCAGGGCGACGCCAACGCCAGGCGCGAGCGTCCCGATCGCGACGGCGCCAACCGCGACGGACCTAACCGCGCACAGGCCGAAGCGCGAGAAGAACCGTGGCGACGCGATGCCGCGCGGTGAGCGCCAGCGGCCGGCGCGCGAGCGCCCGATCGACCCGGACAACCCGTTCGCGGCGCTTCAGGCGCTGAAGAAGGAGCTTGAGAAGAGCGGGCGCGAATGACGGAGCCGGAACGGCAGCGCATCGACAAGTGGCTGTGGCACGCGCGCTTTGCGCGCACGCGCAGCGCCGCGCAGGCGCTTGCCCGCTCCGGCCACGTCCGCGTCAACCGCGACAAGGTGCGCGATGCAAGCCGTCCGGTGCGGGCGGGAGACGTGCTGACGCTCAGCCTGAACCGCGGCATTCGCGTGGTCCGCATCCTGTGCATTTCCGAACGGCGCGACGCCTACGAGCAGGCGCGGCTTCTCTATGAGGATATTGCCCAGGGCGCGGCCGCTACGGACGCCGGTTCACTTCAGAGCGAAACGAGCCTCGACGAGTGGTAGCAGCGGGCCGCCTCGATCCGCGATCGGCTCTTGCACGGAAGGTCGCAGCGCCTTGGAACGTCTTTCTAATTTGGGGGCCGGGCGTGGCTGTCCGCCCCTTGCAGGAATTCTCCAAAGTCGATACGCCGCACGCAAAACAGGCCTAGCCGGAGCCCCGCATGACCTACGTGGTCACCGAGAAGTGCATTCGCTGCAAATTCATGGATTGTGTCGAGGTCTGCCCCGTCGATTGCTTCTATGAGGGCGACAACATGCTCGTCATACACCCCGACGAGTGCATCGATTGCGGTGTGTGCGAACCGGAATGCCCGGTCGACGCGATCCGGCCCGACACCGAGCCCGGCCTCGACCAGTGGCTGGCGCTGAACTCGGAATACGCCAGCCAGTGGCCGAATATTACGATCAAGCGCGAAGCGCCCGCCGATGCGCACGATTTCGAGACCGTTGAGGGCAAATTCGAGAAGTATTTCACCAACGCGCCCGGTCAGGGGGACTAGGCCGACCCCGCAATGGTCTAGCGCCCGGAACAGGCAGAAATCCCGGGCCTCAGGGCGTTCTTAATCAAGGCTGCTCAGTTCATTATTCCACCAATTCTCAACCGCATCCTGTGGGTGACGGAACAATTCCTTGAATTCTGGCACTTTTTGCGCTACATATGGGGCCGTCAGAAAGTGCCCGGCAGCGGGAACAATCGAAAACACCGGATTGGGGGGCGCGCGTCGGCTCGTGGCGCGGCATTCCGGAGGCTTGCAATTCGCATCGAGGATGCCTCGGTTTCGGTCGGCACCGCCGTATTTTCCCAAGGCGGCGGCCGTTCGCGACGGAGCAGGAGTTTGGCGCGTCATGTCTAAGAAAATCGTCCAGCGTCAGGGGTTTAGGACCGGGGAGAGCATCGTCTATCCGGCCCACGGCGTCGGCAGGATCGTCGAGATTCAAGAGCAGGTGGTGGCTGGCATGAAGCTGGAGCTTTTTGTCATCACCTTCCAGAAGGACAAGATGACGCTGCGCGTTCCGGTGGCCAAGGCGGCCTCGGTTGGCATGCGCAAGCTCGCCGACGAAGACACCGTCGGCAAGGCGTTTTCGACCGTCCGCGGACGGGCACGCGTGAAGCGCACCATGTGGAGCCGCCGCGCGCAGGAATACGAGGCGAAGATCAATTCCGGCGACCTGATTGCCATCTCCGAGGTCGTGCGCGACCTCTACCGCTCGCAGGCGCAGCCCGAACCCTCCTACTCCGAGCGCCAGCTTTACGAGCAGGCGATCGACCGCATGTCGCGCGAAGTCGCGGTGGTGGAGAAGATCAGCGAGGCCGAGGCGGTCACCAAGATCGAGAAGGCCATCGAGGCGAGCCCGCGCCGCAAGCGCGCGCAGATGGACGAAGAGGCGAGCAAGGCTGCGGCCTGAACCTCCGTCGCTCCGAATAAACAAAACGCCGCCTCTTAGGCGGCGTTTTCGTTTTGCGGAACTGAAACGTCGGGATCAGGCCGGGATGATCCAACGCTGAACGTCCCTGAGCTCATTCAGCTTGGTCTCGGCGATGCGGCGCTTCATATGATCTTCGCCTGCGTCGGTCAGGTCTTCCTCAGCGTTCCTGATCTCCCGCGCCAAGTGCTCGGCATCGAGATCCTCAAGCGGAATCGCCTGGTCGGCGAGGATCGTGAGCCCGCCCGGCGTCACGTTGGCAAAGCCGCCACGCACAAAGAACTTCCGCGTGGCGCCGGTCAGCGTCGTCACCTCGACCTGGCCGGGCTTCAGCGTGCTCATCAGCGGCGCATGCTGCGCGAAGACCGTGTAATAGCCCTCCCCGCCCGGCACGACGACGGACTCCACCTCCTCCGAGACGAGGAGGCGTTCCGGCGACACGAGATCGAATTTCAGCGGATCAGCCATTTTCGTTTTCCGCGCTCAACGAGCCGTTACGCCGCCTCGGCGAGCTTCTGCGCCTTCTCGACTGCCGCCTCGATGGTGCCGACCATGTAGAAGGCCGGCTCGGGCAGGTGATCGTATTCGCCGGCCACGAGGCCCTTGAAGCCCTTGATGGTGTCGGCGAGGTCGACGAACACCCCGGGCGAGCCGGTGAACACCTCGGCGACGTGGAACGGCTGTGACATGAAGCGTTCGATCTTGCGGGCGCGCGCGACCGTCAGCTTGTCCTCTTCGGAAAGCTCGTCCATGCCAAGGATCGCGATGATGTCCTGCAGCGACTTGTAGCGCTGCAGCGTCTCCTGCACGCGGCGGGCGACATCGTAATGCTCGTCGCCGACGACGCGCGGGTCGAGCATGCGCGAGGTCGAATCGAGCGGGTCGACGGCGGGGTAGATGCCCTTCTCGGCGATGGAGCGGCTGAGCGTGGTCGTCGCATCGAGGTGCGCGAAGGAGGTGGCCGGCGCCGGGTCGGTCAGGTCGTCGGCCGGCACGTAGATCGCCTGCACCGAGGTGATCGAGCCCTTGGTGGTGGTGGTGATGCGCTCCTGCAGCGCGCCCATGTCTGTGGAAAGGGTCGGCTGGTATCCGACGGCGCTCGGGATGCGGCCGAGAAGCGCCGACACTTCGGAGCCCGCCTGCGTGAAGCGGAAGATGTTGTCGACGAAGAACAGCACGTCCTGCCCCTGGTCGCGGAAGTACTCCGCCACTGTCAGGCCGGTCAGGCCGACGCGCGCGCGGGCGCCCGGCGGCTCGTTCATCTGGCCGAAGACCAGCGCGCACTTCGAGCCCTCGGTCGAGCCGTTGTTCTCGTGCGGGTCCTTGTTCACGCCGGACTCGATCATCTCGTGATAGAGGTCGTTGCCCTCGCGCGTGCGCTCGCCGACGCCGGCGAACACCGAGTAGCCGCCGTGCGCCTTGGCGACGTTGTTGATCAGTTCCTGGATCAGCACCGTCTTGCCGACGCCGGCGCCGCCGAAGAGACCGATCTTGCCGCCGCGGGCGTAAGGCGCGAGCAGGTCAACGACCTTGATGCCGGTGACGAGAATCTGCGCCTCTGTCGCCTGGTCAACGAAGGACGGCGCCTCCGCGTGGATCGGACGGCGGTCCGCCGTCTTCACCGGGCCGGCCTCATCCACCGGCTCGCCGATGACGTTCATGATACGGCCGAGCGTCGCGTCGCCGACCGGCACGGAGATCGGCTGGCCGGTATCCCTCACCTCCTGGCCGCGAACGAGCCCCTCGCTGACATCCATGGCGATGGTGCGCACCATGTTCTCACCGAGGTGCTGCGCGACTTCGAGCACCAGACGGTTCCCGTGATTGTCGGTTTCGAGCGCGTTCAGGATCGCAGGCAGCTCGCCCACGAAATGGACGTCCACCACGGCGCCCGTCACCTGCGCCACCCGACCGGTATATTTCTCGCTTGCCATAATTGTCCTCGTCTATCGTTCGGGGCGGCCCTAAAGGGCCTCGGCTCCGGAGATAATCTCGATCAGTTCCTTGGTGATCTGCGCCTGACGCTGACGATTGTAGGAGAGCGTCAGGCGGTCGATCATGTCGCCGGCGTTGCGGGTCGCGTTGTCCATGGCGCTCATCTGTGCGCCGTAGAAGGAGGCCGCGTTCTCCAGCATGGCCTTGTAGATCTGGATGCCGACATTGCGCGGCAACAGCTCGGCGAGGATTTCCTCTTCGTCCGGCTCGTAGTCGTAGATGGCGCCGCCGAGCGAAGGCTCCGCCGCCTCCTCCGACACTTCAGCCGGGATGATGCGCTGCGCAGTCGGGACCTGGCTGATCACCGAGCGGAATTTCGAATAATAGAGCGTTGCGACGTCGAAATCGCCCTCGTCAAACATCCCGAGCAGCTTGTCGGCGACTTCCTTCGCTTCGACGAAGCTCACCTGCTTCACGTTGCGAAACGTGAAATGATCGGCGATGAGGCTGGCATACTGCCGGCGCAGGATGTCGTAGCCCTTGCGGCCGACGACCAGGAACTTCACCGTCTTGCCTTCCGCGATCAGCCGCCGCGCGTCGTCGCGAGCAAGCCGCGCGATGGCGCTGTTGAAGGCGCCGGCCAGACCACGCTCGCCGGTCGCGACGAGAAGGAGGTGGACCTCCTCCCTGCCGGTGCCGGCGATCAAGGCCGATGCGCCGAGCTGGCCTTTCGTGGCGCTCGCGATGTTCGCGAGCACCTGACCCATCCGCTCGGCATAGGGCCGCGCCGATTCCGCGGCTTCCTGCGCACGCCGCAGCTTCGCCGCGGCGACCATCTGCATCGCCTTGGTGATCTTCTGCGTCGCCTTCACCGAGGCGATGCGATTGCGCAGGTCCTTGAGGCTCGCCATCGAATCTTATTCCCTCGTTGGCGGCGCCGTCAGGCGAAGTTCTTGGCGAAGGTCTCGAGAATCGACTTCAGCTTCGCCTGCAGCGCGTCGCTGAGCTCGCCCTTGGCGTTGATCTCGTCGAGCACGTCCTTGTGCTCGCTGCGCATCAGGGCAAGCAGGCCGGTCTCAAATTCGCGGACCTTGGCGATCGGCAGCGGGTCGAGCATGCCGGACGTGCCGGCGAGGATCACCACCACCTGCTCCTCGACCTTGAGGGGCGAGAACTGCGGCTGCTTCAGGAGCTCGGTGAGCTTGGCGCCGCGGTTCAGCAGCCGCTGCGTCGCGGCGTCGAGGTCGGAGCCGAACTGAGCGAAGGCGGCCATCTCGCGATACTGCGCGAGCTCGCCTTTGATCTTGCCGGCAACCTGCTTCATCGCCTTGATCTGCGCGGCGGAGCCGACGCGCGACACCGAGAGGCCGACGTTCACCGCCGGGCGGATGCCCTGGTAGAAGAGGTCCGTCTCCAGGAATATCTGGCCGTCGGTGATGGAGATGACGTTGGTCGGGATATAGGCCGACACGTCGTTCGCCTGTGTCTCGATCACCGGCAGCGCGGTCAGAGAGCCGGCGCCCTTCTCGTCGTTCATCTTCGCGGCGCGCTCAAGCAGGCGCGAATGCAGATAGAAGACGTCGCCCGGATAGGCTTCACGTCCCGGCGGGCGGCGCAGAAGCAGCGACATCTGCCGATAAGCCACCGCCTGCTTCGAAAGATCGTCGTAGGCGATCACGGCATGCATGCCGTTGTCGCGGAAATATTCGCCCATGGCGCAGCCGGAGAACGGCGCAAGAAACTGCATCGGCGCCGGCTCGGAAGCGGTTGCCGCAACGATGATCGAGTAGTCCAGCGCCCCGCGATCTTCGAGCGTCTTGGCGAACTGCACGACGGTCGAGCGCTTCTGCCCCACGGCAACGTAGATGCAATAAAGCTTCTTCTTCTCGTCGCCTGCGTCGAAGGCGGACTTCTGATTCAAGATCGTGTCGAGGATGATCGCCGACTTTCCGGTCTGGCGGTCGCCGATGATGAGCTCGCGCTGGCCGCGGCCGATCGGGATCAGCGCGTCAACGGCTTTCAAGCCCGTCGCCATCGGCTCGTGCACGGACTTGCGCGGGATAATGCCGGGCGCCTTCACGTCGACGCGGCGCTTCTCGGAGGACTCGATCGGACCCTTGCCGTCGATCGGGTTACCGAGCCCGTCGACCACGCGGCCGAGCAGCCCCATGCCGACCGGCACTTCCACGATGGCGCCGGTGCGCTTGACCGTGTCGCCTTCCTTGATCTCGCGGTCGGAGCCGAAGATGACGACGCCGACATTGTCGACCTCGAGATTCAGCGCCATGCCGCGGATGCCGTTCTCGAAGGCGACCATCTCGCCGGCCTGCACATTGTCGAGGCCGTAGACGCGGGCAATGCCGTCGCCGACGGACAAGACCTGTCCGACCTCGGAGACTTCCGCCTCCTTGCCGAAATTCTTGATCTGCTCGCGCAGGATCGAGGAAATTTCCGCGGCCCGAATATCCATCTCAGCCGACCTCTTTGAGCTGTGTTTTTACGGTCATCAATCTGGTGCGAAGCGACGTGTCGATCATGCGCGAGCCGACCTTGACGACAAGCCCGCCGAGAAGCGCGGGATTGACGCGCGCCTGAAGCGTCACGTCCTTGCCGAGCTTCTCCTTGAGCGCGGTCTTCAGCGCCGCGACCTGACTGTCGCTCAACGGATACGCCGAGGCGACCTCGGCGGTGACCTCGCCGCGCTCTCGCGCTGCCATCTCATGAAATGCCGTGATGATCCCGGGCAGCGCGAAAAGCCGCCGGTTCTGCGCCACGAGGCGAAGAAAATTGCCGGTAAGCCCGGCGATGCCCGCTTTGTCGGCGATCGCGCCAATCGCGCGCGCCTGATCCTCGGCGGAAAAGACCGGGCTTTCGACGAGCCGCCGGAAGTCGGCGCTTTCGTCGAGCATCGTCGACAGGCTCTTGAACTCACCCTCGATCCGCTCGATCGAGGACTCTTCGCGGGCAAGGTCGAACAGTGCAGAGGCGTACCTTTCGGCAACGCCGGAAACGGAGGAGGTCCGATCCGTCACGCGGGTCTCTCTTCCTAGTCAATGGCCCGATCGGCGGGCGGGCTTTCGGCAACGACGCGGAGGACGCGGTCCGGCGCCCCCGAGCCACGCGCGGGGTCGTCTAGCATGGGGTTTTGGGCGGTGCAACACGGGCAGCGCGCGGGAATCGCGATGCTGCGCCGACATGCATGGCGACCGTCTGCTGGATGCGCTCCGGCGCTTCTCCCGAGGCGTTTCGAATATCGTGCGGTGGCCGCGCCGGTCAGGTCGCAGGGACCATTCCGCGCCGGCCACTTCTTCTGACTTGATTCAAGATGCAACGAATTATTCTTGAGACACCTAAGTTACTTGGCGGCAATTTCGGAACCGGCATTGGAACAGGCGCGTTTGGCCCCTGACGCGCAAGCAGAGAATCCGGCGCGACGGTCGTTGAGCCTGGAAGGGTTTTGACGCCGGCCGATCACGGCATCGGCCGCAACGCAAACAGGAGCATTTCATGAACAAGAGACTTGGCGCAGCGCTCACCGCGGCGCTTTTCGCGGGCGGCTTTGCCGCAAACGCCTTCGCGGCACCGCCGCGCGACTGGAATCGTGATCGGGCCGACAACTATGTCCGCGATTATTGCGGCCAGCATCGCAGCGACCGCGATTGCCGCGACTGGGATCACAACCGGCACAGCTGGAACGAGGACCGCTATCATCAGTGGTATCGTAGTCACCAGCGCGATTTCGGCCCGGCCGATGCGGCGGCCGCGATCTTCGGTTTCGTGGCCGGCGCTGCCGCAGGTGCCGTCAATGGCGCGGTCGACACGTCGCACCGCGCGGCATGCGAAGCGCGCTACCGCTCCTACGACTGGCACAGCGGCACCTACATGGGCTTCGATGGCCAGCGGCATTACTGCCGTCTCTAGTCCGGCGCAGTTGAATCTCAGAAAGGGCCGGCCTCGGGGTCGGCCCTTTCGTTTGTCACAAGAAGCTCATCGGGTCGATGTCGATCGCCACCTTGATTGAGCCGCGCGCCTTCGGTGCTTTCTGAAGCCAGGCCCGCAGCCAGTCGTGCAGCCGGCCCACACTGGCGGATTGCGCGAGCAGCCGAAAGCGGTGGCGGCCGCGAAGCACCGCGAACGGCGCCTCTGCCGGGCCCCATAGGCTGACCCCCTCCTCCATCGGCGCGGCCATCGCCATCGCCTTCGCGTGCGCCTCCGCCGTCGGCCGATCGGCGGCGGAGACGATGATCGATGCGAGCCGGCCGAAGGGCGGAAGGTGCCCGCGCCGTCGGGTCTCGATCTCGCTGGCATAAAACGCTTCGCGGTCGCCCGAGACCAAGGCCTGCACCACCGGATGGTCGGGCGAATAGGTCTGGATCAGGCCGCGGCTCACCTGCCCGACACGCCCGGCCCTCCCCGTGACCTGCGTCAGGAGTTGCCATGTGCGCTCCGCCGCGCGCGGGTCGCCATGCGAGAGGCCGAGATCGGCGTCGACCACGCCGACCAGCGACAGGCCGGGAAAGTTGTGACCCTTGGCGACGAGCTGCGTGCCGACGACGATGTCGACAGCGCCGCGCGCAATTGCTTCCAGTTCCGCGCGCACGCGTTCCCAACCGCCGAGCATGTCGCTCGACATGACGAGCGTGCGGGCATTGGGAAAGCGTTCGAGCACCTCCTCCTGAAGGCGCTCCACCCCCGGGCCGATGGCAACGAGGCTCTCTTCCGACCCGCAGCTCGGGCATTGGCCCGGCCGCTTCTCCTCATGGCCGCAATGGTGGCAGACGAGCAGCTTGCGGAAGCGGTGCTCGACCAGCCACGTCGAGCAGTTCGGGCAAGCCATGCGGTGGCCGCAGGTGCGGCAGAGCGTCAGCGGCGCATATCCGCGGCGGTTCAGGAAAAGCAGCGCCTGTTCGCGCTTTTCTATCGTCTCCGCCACGGCGTCGACCAAAGGCGGCGAGAGCCAGCGCCCGCGCTCCGGCGGATGGCGCTTCAGGTCGATCGCCGTCACGTCGGGGGTCACGGCGACCCCGAAGCGCGCCGGCAGGCGGATGTGCCGATAGCGCCCGCGATCGGCGTTGACGCGGCTCTCGACCGACGGCGTCGCCGAGGAGAGCACCACCGGAAAGCTTGAGAGATTGCCGCGCACCACCGCCATGTCGCGGGCGTGGTAGGTCACGCCCTCCTCCTGCTTGTAGGCCTGGTCGTGCTCCTCATCGACGATGATCAGCCCAAGGTCCGGGAACGGCAGGAAGAGAGCGGAGCGCGCCCCGACCAGAGCCCTCACCTCGCCCCGCGCAACGGCGCGCCACACCCGCGTGCGCGTCTTCGATCCGACCTCCGAATGCCATTCCGCCGGGCGCGAGCCGAAGCGCCCGGCGAAGCGGTCGAGGAAGGCGCCGGTCAGCGCGATCTCCGGCAAGAGGATCAGCGCCTGCTTGCCGCGGCGGAGCGTCTCGGCAACAGCCTCGAAATAGACCTCCGTCTTGCCGGAGCCGGTAACGCCGTCGAGGAGCGAGACGGAGAACGCGTCGCGGGCGCTCTCCCGCAGCGCCGCGGCGGCGCTTTCCTGCGCCTCCGAAAGCTCCGGGCGCGCATGGTCAGGGTCGAGGTCGGCGGCGATCGGGCGCGGGGGGATCGCGACGCGCTCCAGTGTGCCGCCGTCGATGAGCCCATCGATGACGCCGGGCGACACGCCGGCCGCCCCGGCCAATCCCGATTTCGACCAGGCGAGCCCGTCGGCGGCCGCGTCGAGCACGCGCTTCCGCGCTGAAGTCATGCGGTCGGGCGGCGCGCCGGAGAGGCGGACGCCGATCATCGGCTTTTCCGGCTCGAAGGCCTGCGGGGCGCGAAGCACCATTCTTAAGACCATGCCGCGCGGAGTGAGCGTGTAGTCCGACACCCAGTCGACGAAGCGGATCAGCGCATCGGGAAGCGGCGGCGCGTCGAAGATGTGTTCGATCTCGCGCAGCTTCTTCGGCGCAACGTCGTCGGGCGGCGCCTTCCAGACCGCGCCCATCACGAGCCGCGTCCCGAGCGGCACCGCGACGACCGTGCCGGGGGCGAGGTCACGGTCGGAGGCGTAGGTGTAGGGTCCGTCGACCGCCACCGGAACGAGCACGGGGAGAAGGTGGGTGGTCATCATCCCGTTCTACCCTGCGGCAGCGCCCTCACCCTCAGGGAGGGAGGATTTTTGCAGGCGGGTGGCCAATGATTGGGCTGACGGAAGCAACTCATTTGCTTTAGAAGGAAGCGCGAACGATAACCGGCTGCAACGCACGCCCACCGGGGGACACACCATGAAATTCTTCGTCGACACGGCGGACGTCGCCGAAATCCGCGATCTGAACGAGACCGGCCTCCTGGACGGCGTTACCACGAATCCCTCGCTGATCATGAAAGCGGGCCGCCCGATGCTTGAGGTGATCGCGGAAATCTGCGGGATCGTGGAAGGCGAGGTTTCGGCCGAGGTCGCCGCCACCGATTTCGACGGCATGATGACGGAGGGCAAGAAGCTCGCCGCGATCGCCGGAAATGTGGCGGTGAAGGTGCCGCTGACCTGGGACGGGCTGAAGGCCTGCCGGTCGCTTCGGCAGCTCGGGCACAAGGTCAACGTCACGCTCTGCTTCAGTGCCAATCAGGCGCTGCTCGCCGCAAAGGCCGGCGCCACCTTCATTTCCCCCTTCGTCGGGCGGCTCGACGATATCAATCTCGACGGCATGGAGCTGATTGAGGATATTCGCACGATCTACGACAATTACGGCTTCGAGACGCAGATTCTTGCCGCCTCGATCCGCACTCCGAACCACGTGAAGGAGGCGGCGCTCGCCGGTGCCGATGTCGCCACGGTGCCGGCCTCCGTGCTGAAGTCGCTCGCCAAGCATCCGCTCACAGACAAGGGCCTGGAGACCTTCCTGTCGGACTGGAAGAAGACCGGACAGAAGATCTAGCGACCGGCGCATCCTCTCATCTTACCGTGCGAGCGCCGCGACGCGGCGCTCACCAAAACTAAAGGCCGAAATCGGCGATCATTCGCGTTCTCTCTTAGGGGTGCGCGCATGGGTTCCACGGCTGAAACTGACCGCCTGCTCGTCACGGCCGCGCCGGGGCTCAGGCAGGCAGCGCTCGATTGGGCCGAGCATCTCGGTAACGAGCGGCGGCTTTCTGCAAACACGCTGGAAGCTTACGGCCGTGACCTTGAGCAGTTTCTCCGGTTCCTGACCAAACATATCGGCGAGCCGCCCTCGCCCGCATCGATCTCGGAGCTCAGGCCCGCCGACATCCGCGCCTTCATGGCGCATCGTCGAAGCGATGGCGCGGGCGCGCGCACGCTTGGGCGCCAGATCGCGGCGCTTCGCTCCTTCGCCCGCTTCTGCGAGCGGCGCGGGATCGCCGCGACGACGGCGTTTTCGAGCGTTCGTCCCCCGAAACAGCCGAAAAGCCTGCCGAAGGCGCTATCGGTCGGCGAAAGCGCCGATCTGATCGAAATGTTGGAGACGCTGTCGGAGGTGCCCTGGATCGCTGCGCGCGACGTTGCGGTGCTCATGCTGCTCTACGGCTGCGGATTGCGCATCTCCGAGGCGCTTGGGCTGACGCGCGCCGAGGCGCCGGTCGGGACGACGGAGGCGATCCGCGTTGTCGGCAAGGGCGGACGAGAGCGCATCGTGCCGGTGCTCCCGGCCGTGCGGCGGGCGGTCGAAGCCTATCTCGAACTCGTGCCCTTCACGCTCGAGCCGGACTTGCCGCTTTTCCGGGGCGCGCGCGGCGGGCCGCTCTCGCCGCGCCTCATCCAGATCGCAATCGCGCGGCTTCGCGGCGCGCTCGGTCTTGAGGCGAGCGTCACGCCGCACGCGCTCCGCCATTCCTTCGCGACGCACCTCCTCGGGCGCGGGGGAGATTTGCGCACCATCCAGGAGCTTCTCGGCCACGCCAGTCTTTCGACAACGCAGATCTACACGAGCGTCGACACCGAGCGGCTTCTCGAAGTCTACCGGCGGGCGCATCCCCGAGCCTGAGCCGGCAAACGAATTCCAATCACCGGTTCTTGAACAGAGACCGGCTTGCTGCGCTGCGGAAAAGTCGTAGGATTTCGGTCCTTCGAGCTCGATCAGGAGGCCTCGATGCAAAAGCTCCTAACCGGCCTTGCCGTAGCGGCGGTCTTCGCTGCTTCGGCGTCAGTGGGGCAAGCGTGCGACTTTCACGCCAGCCAAGTGACTGCCAGCGTACCGAGCGAAAAGGTCGTGGCAATGAGTAGTGTCCAAGACGCGACCGCGCCTGTGGTCATTACTAGCGACCAGACATGCCCCGCGGGCCAGGCAAATTGCCCGCCAGCGGAAAAGTAAGAGTTTCTCCTCCAAGTCCTGACGTTGCGGTGGACGCCGGCCGAAAAGCCGGCGTCCATTTTTGTTGGCCAAGATAGCGCGGGCTGGCCCTGTCCGCCGACCGCTGCTAAGAGGCGCGCATGAGCAAAAGCCGCCTCCCCAGGATTCTCATTCTTGGCGCCACGCGCGTCCGAGGCGGCATCTGATCCATCCGCCGGACGCGTCTGCGACGCGGGCCGGCTTCATCTGACCCACGGTCGCGCCGTCTCCTGGCAACAACGAGCGACCGAATGAACGACGCAACGAAGCCCGCCGTCATCGCCGAGTCTCCGGCAGCCGTCCAAAAGACGTCGATCTCGGCGCAGCCCTGGTTCGGCTACCTGTGCGCTGCACTCGGCGCCACGCTCTTCTCGACCAAGGCTATCATCATCAAGCTCGCCTACGCGGATGGGATCAACGCGGAGACGCTGCTGGCACTTCGCATGGGACTCTCGCTCCCCTTCTATGCGGCGATCGGATGGGCCTCGGTGGCCGAGCGCCGGCGCACCGGCCGCGCTTTGCCCGGCCGCGGCCTCGTCCTGCGCGCGACGCTCATCGGCATGCTCGGCTATTGGTTCGCGAGCTACACCGACTTTCTCGGCCTTGAATACATCTCAGCCCAGTTCGAGCGGCTGATCCTCTTCACCTATCCGGCTTTCGTCATGATTTTCGGGGCGCTGTTCTTCGTCCAGCCGATCCGCGCACCGACGTTCATCGGAATCGCCATCAGCTATCTCGGGCTGGCGTTCATCTTCGCGACCAAGGTCACGACGCTCGGCGTCGAGGTCGCGAAGGGCGCGGCGCTCGTGCTCGCGGCGGCGCTTGCCTTCGCGCTCTACCAGTTGCTTGCGAAGGAAGTCATCGGGCGCATCGGGCCGCGGCTCTTCACCTGCATCGCCATGAGCGGCGCGGCCGCCATGGCCCTTCTGCAATTCGCGCTGACGCAGCCGCTCGCGAGCCTCATCGTGTCCGAGCACATGCTCTTCTACGGCCTCCTCGTCGCGATCGGTGCGACGGTGCTGCCTTCGTTTCTTCTGAACACCGCGCTGCAACGCATCTCAGCGCAGGCGAATTCCACAATCGGAACGCTCAGTCCCGTCGTGACGATTCTTCTCGCGGTTGCGATCCTCGGCGAGGCCTTCTCGTGGATCGACGCGGCGGGCACTGCGCTCGTCCTCGCTGGCGTCGGATGGTTTACGCTGGGGGATCGCAAGCCCTCGTAAACCCTAGGCAATTTCGCCCGGCGGGAGGCCAGGCCGTCTCACGATTTCTTTACGGGCGCCGCCAATGCTCCCCCCTCGACGACCAGAGGGGAGGCAATGGGTGAAATCCTGCAACTCGGAACTGCCGAGGGCCGGCTTTGCGGCGTACTGGCGGCAGCCGTCGCCAGGCATGTGACGAGGCATGACGAAAACGTCGAGGCCGGGCGCAAGGGCGCGGTCTTCTTTCACATGTTCGATTCCAGCCTGGAGGATGCGACGAACGTCCTGATCGACCTGGGGCTCCTGGCGCCTGAGAAGCGCAGCGACACCTACACGCCAAATGTCCTGACGATGGATGCCGACGCCATGCCTGCTTTCGTCGGAGGCACGATCAGGGCCGGCGATCCGCGCATCGAAAATACGGTCGCGGCGTTCGTCAATGTCGCGTGCTACTTCGCCGGCCTTTCCGACGAGCGAACGCCATTCACGCCGCCCGCCGCACTTGCAGAGTCGATGCGCGCACTGAGCCGGTTCGGCTATGCCGAACGCCTGGGAGGTCAATATCGCTGGACCGACAAGATCGGCCCGGCCATGCGCGAATCCTACCTTTGGGATGCGGAGCTCCGGTCGCAGACGACGTTGGAGCGCGGTGTGGGAGCGTCGGAAGCCGAGGCCGCGTGGCGCACGATGCCCGAGACGATCCGTCAGCGGTTCTTCTCCAACCGGCCAATCGAGTTCATGGAGTTCCTGAAAGTTCTGGCTCAGCATTGGCGCGGCGGGAAATGGCACGCGACGAGCCGGGAGGGCTGGCTGCACACCGACAGAACGCTTGGTTGGCGCATCAAGGAGATCGCCGACCGCCGCATGCCGCATGCGTAGCACCGGCTCGCCCGGTGAGGGCGCGACGTTGCCTTAGGCCGCCCGATCCGGCACGCTGTCGTTCAATCAAGTGAGCGCGGGAGATGTCGAGCCATGCGAAAGGCCGGAGTTCTTCTATTGGCGGGGCTGCTGCTCGGTGGGAGTCTGTGCTCCGCCGGGCCCGTCCTGGCAGAAAACCTGCCGACGCCGGAGTCGCTTGCGGCCGCGAAGGAGCTGGTCTCCTTCATCTCGTCGGACACGGTTCACCAGATGACGGAAAGCATGGAGGCGCAGATCTGGCCGCCGACGGAAAGGAATCTGCGCCACCAGATTCCGAACATCGACGATGCGACCATTTCGGAAATCCACTTCGCGATGACCCGTGAGACGTCGAAATTCCTGGACGAGCGGCTGCCCGCTCTCCTGGACAATACGGCACAAACCTACGCGCGCTACTTCACAGCCGCCGAGCTTCATGAGGTGACGGCGTTTTACAACACCGAGACGGGCAGCAAGCTGCTGAAGGTGCTGCCGAAGGTCACGGCCGAGTCATCAGGGCCTTATCTGGCGCAGCTTCCCGCGCTTGGCGCGTCCGTCGGGACTGCGGTTCAGCAGATTCTGCAAGCGCATGGCTACATAAAATAGCCGCCCGCATGGGCGCGCCCGATGACGGGGCGCAACCCTCAGCGATCCATCGGGGCGAGATGCAGCCGGTCGAGCACGGTCGCGACGATCTGCTCCACACTCTGATCGATCGAAACGCGGATCGCCGGCTCGTCCGGCGAAAGCGGCTCAAGCGTCTTGAGCTGACTGTCGAGAAGGCTGGGCGGAAAGAAGTGACCCTTGCGGCCCTTGAGGCGCTCGGCGAGGACTTCCTTCGAGCCGTCGAGATGCACAAAGAGAACCGGGCGCACCGCCGCTTTGACGATCCGATCGCGATAGACGCGCTTGAGCGCCGAGCAACTGACGACGATCCCCTCCTCGGCCGGCGTTTGGCGTATGGCGGCCCCGATGGCGTCGAGCCAGGGCCAGCGATCGTCGTCCGTCAGCGGAATTCCGGCCGACATCTTCTCGACGTTCGACTTCGGATGAAACTCATCGGCGTCGCGGAAGGGCACACCGAGCCGCGCCGCAAGAGCTTCGCCAACGGTCGACTTGCCGCTGCCGGAAACGCCCATCATCACGACGGCCGGGGCGGCCGGATTGCCCTTCGTCGTCACGTGCCCACCTCGGGGCGTCCGTTCGCGCGGCTCTTCCGGGAAGCGGCCGCCGCACCGAGCCGCTGCTGCCATTCACGATGGAAGGCGACATAGCCCGGCGAGACGGCCTTGAGCTTCGCCCGCTCGCGCCGGTGCAGGTCGGGCAGCGCGTGAAAAGGCACGGCCGGATTGGCATGGTGCTCGGCGTGGAAGGGCATGTTCCAGGCGAGGAAACGCAGCGGCAGGCCGGTCAGCGTCGTTCGCGTGTTCTCCCAGAAATCCTCCACGAAAGGCAGCCCCGTGTGCTCAGCCAACAGGTAGGCCCGGAGAACTGGCTGCCCAAGCACCGCCGGCAACACCCAATAGATCAGCGCCGCATCCGAGCGGAAGATCACCGACAGAACGGCGACCGACACGTAGATCGCCAGCATGATCCGCGCCTCGCGCACCAATCGCGGCTCAAGGTGACTTGGGGCGAACGGCGCCGCCGCGTGGCCGGACGCGTTGCGGATCAGGAGTTCCACCTCGCCCTTCCAATACCGCCAGCCGCTCAGATGGACGAGATAGTCCGGCCAGGTCTCCACACGCTTAGACTCAAGCTCCGGGTCGCGGCCCACGATCTGCGTGTAGCGGTGATGCGCAAAATGAAACGCGCGGAACCAATTGGGCGGGAGGAGCAGCGCGAGACCGGCAACCCAGGCGACCGCGTCATTGAGGCGTCGCGAACGGAAGGCCGTGCGGTGCACCGCCTCGTGGAGCGGCGCAAAGAGGAAAGCCAACACGACGCCGTGCGCGACCATCGCAAGCGGAAGGAACGGGCCGCCGCGGCTCCATGCGACGAACGCGCCGGTCAGGACGAGCAAGCCGATGTGGCCGGCAAGATGCGCCAGGCCGGCGGCATTCGACGGCGGGGAAAGAGCCTCAGCGGCGTTCTGGCTCCGCATGCCTCAAATATGGATCGGCTTGAACCAGGCGGCCATGGCCGCCTCGCGCACCGCCTCCGACATGGTCGGGTGGGCGTGGCAGGTGCGCGCAAGGTCTTCGGCCGAGCCGCCGAACTCCATCAGAACCGCGCCTTCATGGATCATCTCGCCCGCGCCGAAGCCGACGATATGGACGCCGAGCACGCGGTCGCTCGCCTTGTCGGCGAGGACCTTCACGAAACCATCGGTGTGGTTCATCGCACGTGCGCGGCCGTTCGCCGTGAAGGGGAACTTTCCGACATTGAACTCGATCCCGTCGGACTTCAGCTCCTCCTCGCCGCGCCCGACGAAGGCGATCTCCGGCATCGTGTAGACGACGCTCGGGATCACGCCGTAGTTCACGTGGCCGGCTTGGCCGACGAGGATCTCGGCGACGGCGGAGCCTTCGTCCTCGGCCTTGTGCGCCAGCATCGGTCCGGCGATCGCATCGCCGATCGCATAGATGCCGTCGACATTCGTTTTGAAGTGGCCGTCGGTCTTGACGCGTCCGCGCTCGTCGAGCGCGACGCCTGCTTCCTTCAACCCGAGGCCATCGACGTAGGGGCGGCGGCCAATCGCCACGAGCACGACATCGGTCTCGATCGTCTCCGCCCCGCCGTCACCCTTGGCCGGCGCGACGCTCACCGAAAGCGCACCGCCTTTCTTGTCGACGGCCGTCACCTTGGAGCCGAGGCGGAACGTAAATCCCTGCTTCTGGAAGAGCCGTTGGCTTTGCTTCGACACCTCACCGTCGAAGCCGGGCAGAATGCGATCGAGGAATTCCACCACCGTCACTTCCGACCCTAGACGGCGCCAGACCGACCCGATCTCCAGTCCGATCACGCCGGCGCCGACGACAAGCAGCCGTTTCGGCACGGCTTTCAGCTCAAGCGATCCGGTCGAGGTGACGACCTTGTCCTCGTCGATCGCGACACCGGGAAGCGGCGTCGATTCCGAGCCGCTCGCGATGACGATCGCCTTTGTGTCGAGCGTCTCGCTGCCGCCCTTCGCGAGCGTCACCTCCACCTTGCCCGGCCCCGCGACGCGGGCGCTGCCGTGGTGGAATTCGATCTTGTTCTTCTTGAAGAGAAAGGCGACGCCGTCGACGTTGGCCTTAACGGTGGCGTCCTTGTGCGCCATCATCGCGGGCAGATCGAGCTTCGGCGTGCCGACTCCGATGCCGAGCTTGGCGAGGCCGTGGCCTGCCTCCTCAAACATCTCAGAGGCATAGAGCAGCGCCTTGGAGGGTATGCAGCCGACGTTCAGGCAGGTGCCGCCCAAGGTCGCGCGCTTGTCCACGACGGCGACCTTCAGGCCAAGCTGCGCGGCGCGAATGGCGCAGACATAGCCGCCCGGGCCGGCGCCGATGACGGTCAGGTCGTATTGAGGCATTCGATCCTTTCCACGGGCTCGTCGAGCGATAAACTCAGTGCCGATCGCACCGCTTCACGCAGAGCGACGACTTCAAATCTGTCCGGCCCGCACCGTTAAAGAAGGGCGACGAGCATCATGATGAGCCCGATTATCGAGACCGTCCAAACGAGCGTCCGGACGACCGGAATGCCGGCCGCATAGACCGGCACATAGACGATCCGCGCCCAGAACCAGACCTGCGCGCCCGTCGCGCCGAGCCCACCGGCCTTGCCGGTCGCCACGAGCGCCAGCGCCAGCGCAACAAAGACCGGAAACGTCTCCAGCAGATTGTAGAACGCGCGGGTGATGCGGGCGCCATAGACGTTCTTCACAACGCGCCCGTCGTCGCGCGGGGTGAAGGCGTAGCCGAGCCCAAACTCGAATACGCAGGCCAGCGTCTGAAGCACCAGCTGCACGAGCAGCAGCACCACCGCCCAACCGAGCAAGACGATCTCGGTCGGCATCGTCACTATTGTATCCATCACTTGCCCTCCCCATGGTCGCCGCCATTTCCGGCAGCTTAGAGATCGAGCACGAGCCGCTGCGGGTCCTCGATCGCCTCCTTGACGCGCACCAGGAAGGTGACCGCCTCGCGGCCGTCGACGATCCGGTGGTCATAGGAAAGCGCAAGATACATCATCGGGCGGACAACCACCTGCCCATTTCTGGCGACCGGCCGCTCCTCGATCCTGTGCATCCCGAGGATGCCGGATTGCGGGGCGTTCAGGATCGGCGTCGACATCAGCGAGCCGTAGACGCCGCCATTGGTGATGGTGAAGGTGCCGCCCTGCATCTCCTCGATCTTGAGCTGGCCGTCGCGGGCGCGCTTGCCAAAATTATTGATCGCCTTTTCCACCCCGGCGATCGACAGGTCCTGTGCGTCGCGGATCACCGGCACGACGAGGCCCTTCTCCGTGCCGACGGCGACGCCGATATTGTAGTAGTTCTTGTAGACGAGCTCGTCGCCGTCGATCTCAGCGTTGACGGCCGGGATATCGGCCAGTGCATTGACGCAGGCCTTCACGAAGAAGCCCATGAACCCGAGCCTGACGCCGTGCTTCTTCTCGAAGACGTCGCGATAGGTCTTCCGAAGATCCATGACAGCGCCCATGTCCACGTCATTGAACGTGGTGAGCATCGCGGCGGTGTTCTGCGCCTCCTTCAGACGGCGCGCGATCGTCAGGCGGAGGCGGGTCATCTTCACCCGCTCCTCACGCTCCGCGTCGTCGGCCGTAATGGGAGCGCGCGGCGCCGGGGCGCGTGTCTCGGCCGGTGCTTTCGCCGTGCGCTCGAGCGCCTGAAGCACGTCGCCCTTCAGCACCTGGCCGCGCTTGCCGCTGCCGCCTACATCGTCCGGTGAGAGCCCCTTCTCGCCCATCAGCTTGCCTGCCGCCGGCGAGGGCGGCATCGCCGATACCGCGGCCGGCGCGGCAGCCACCGGCTTCGGGCTTTCGGCGGGCGCGCCGCCGTCGGCTTTCTTGGCTTCCTTCGGGGCCGACGCAGCATTACCCGCCTCGCCCTCGGCGATCATGCCGAGGAGCGCGCCGACACCGACCGTCTCGCCATCCTTGACGGTTATCTTCTCGAGCCGGCCGGCCGCAGGTGCGGGAACTTCGAGCGTCACCTTGTCGGTCTCAAGCTCCACCAGCGGCTCGTCGCGGGCGACGGCGTCGCCCTCCTTCTTGAGCCATTGGCCGACGGTCGCCTCCGTCACCGATTCGCCCAGCGTCGGAACCTTGATTTCAAGTGTCATTGGTCTTTCCCGTCGCGTGGATGCGGAGAGGCCACTCAGCCGAGGGCTTCCTCGAGGAACTCGTTGCGCTGCGCCATGTGCTTCGACATGAGGCCCGTTGCCGGCGAGGCCGACGCAGCGCGGCCGGCGTAGCGGACCGTGCGCCTCTGACCGCCCAGCCCATCCAGCACCGCGCAAAGCCGCGGCTCGACGAAGAACCAATAGCCCATGTTCTGCGGCTCCTCCTGGCACCAGACGACTTCGGCGCCGGGGAAGCGCGACAGGAGATCGCCCATCGCCTTCAGCGGGAAGGGGTAGAGCTGCTCAACGCGCAGCAGATAGATGTCGTCGATGCCGCGCGCCTCGCGCTCGTCGTAGAGATCGAAATAGACCTTGCCGGAGCAGGCCACGACGCGCCGGATCTTCTCGTCGGGCGCGAGCTTGATCTTCTCGTCCTTCAGCATTTCCGCGTCATCGTAGAGCAGCCGGTGGAAGGTCGAGCCTTCAGCCATCTCGTCAAGCCGCGACACCGCGCGCTTGTGGCGAAGCAGCGACTTCGGCGTCATCAGGATGAGCGGCTTGCGGAAGTTGCGGTGCATCTGGCGGCGCAGAATGTGGAAGTAGTTCGACGGCGTCGTGCAGTTCGCGACCTGCATGTTGTCTTCCGCGCAGGCTTGCAGGAAACGCTCCGGCCGGGCGGAGGAATGCTCCGGCCCCTGCCCCTCGTAGCCGTGCGGCAGGAGCATCACGAGGCCCGACATGCGCAGCCACTTGCGCTCGCCCGATGCGATGAACTGGTCGATCACCACCTGCGCGCCGTTGACGAAGTCACCGAACTGCGCCTCCCACAGCGTCAGCGCCTTCGGCTCTGCCAGCGAGTAGCCGTATTCGAAGCCGAGCACGGCCTCCTCCGACAGCATGGAGTTGATGACCTCGAAGGTCGCCTGCTCGCCGCCGAGATCGTTCAGGCAGGTATAGCGCTCCTCGGTATCCTGATCGAAAAGCACCGAATGGCGCTGCGAGAAAGTGCCGCGCTCCACGTCCTGACCGGAGAGGCGGACCTTGAAGCCCTCCTTCAGAAGGGTGGCGAAGGCGAGCGCCTCGCCGAAGGCCCAATCGACGCCCTGGCCGGTCTCGACCATCTTGCGGCGGTTAGCGAGGAAGCGCTTCACGGTGCGGTGGATGTGGAAGCCTTTCGGCACGCCGGAAAGGCGCTCGCCGATAGCCTTCAGCGTGTCGAGCGCGATGCCCGTCGTGCCGACGCGGCGCTCGTCGCTCGCCTGCGGCGTGGCAAGACCCGACCATGCGCCGTCGAGCCAGTCCGCCTTGTTCGGCCGATAGGCCTGGCCGACCTCGAACTCTTCTTCCAGATGCTTGCGCCATCCTTCCTTGGCGGCCTCGATCTCGTCGGCGGGAAAGACGCCCTCCTCCGCCAGCTTCTTGCCGTAGATCTCAAGCGTCGTCGGATGGTTGGCGATCGCCCTGTACATCAGCGGCTGCGTGAATGCCGGCTCGTCGCCCTCGTTGTGGCCGTGGCGGCGGTAGCAGAACACGTCGACGACGACCGGCTTGTGGAAGCGCTGACGGAACTCAGTCGCGACCTTCGCCGCGTAGACGACCGCCTCCGGGTCGTCGCCATTGGCGTGGAAGATCGGCGCCTCGATCATCTTCGCGACGTCGGAGGGATAGGGCGAGGAGCGCGAGTAGCGCGGATTGGTGGTGAAGCCGATCTGGTTGTTGATGATGACATGCACCGAGCCGCCGGTGCGGTGACCGCGCAGCCCGGAGAGGCCGAAGCACTCGGCCACGACGCCCTGGCCGGCGAATGCGGCGTCGCCGTGCAGGAGCAGCGGCATCACCTGCGAGCGGTCCTTGTCCTGATATTGGTCCTGCTTGGCGCGCGCCTTGCCGAGCACGACCGGGTCGACGATCTCCAAATGCGAAGGGTTCGCGGTCAGCGACAGATGCACCTTGTTGCCGTCGAACTCGCGGTCGGACGACGCGCCGAGGTGGTACTTCACGTCGCCGGAGCCCTCCACGTCGTCGGGCGCGTAGGAGCCGCCCTTGAACTCGTGGAAGATAGCGCGGTGCGGCTTCCCCATCACCTGCGCGAGCACGTTCAGCCGGCCGCGATGCGCCATGCCGAGCACGATGTCGCGCACGCCGAGCGCACCGCCGCGCTTGATGATCTGCTCAAGCGCCGGGATCACCAATTCCGAACCGTCGAGGCCGAAACGCTTGGTGCCGGTGTATTTGACGTCGATGAACTTCTCGAAGCCCTCCGCCTCGATCAGCTTGTTCAGAATCGCGCGCTTGCCCTCGCGGGTGAACGCGATGCCCTTGTCCGGCCCCTCGATCCGCTCCTGCATCCAGGACTTCTCTTCCGGATCCGAGATGTGCATGAACTCCACGCCGAGCGTCGAGCAATAGGTGCGGCGCAGGATTTCGAGCATCTCGTTGACGGACCCGAATTCGAGCCCGAGGACGTTGTCGAGGAAGATCGGGCGATCGCGGTCGCCACCGGCGAACCCATAGGTTTCAGGATCGAGCTCGTGGTGTTGATCGCGCTGCCCGGCGAGGCCGAGCGGATCGAGATTGGCATGCAGATGGCCGCGCATGCGATAGGCGCGGATCATCATCAGTGCCCGCAGGGAATCGCGCGTCGCCTGGAAGACCTCGCGATCGGAGACCTCGACACCGCGCGCCTGCGCGCCGCCCTTCACCTTGTCCCCGATGTGCTTCTCGATCGGTGTCCAGTTGGTATCGAACGCGGCGACGATCTCGCCGTTCGCCACCACCGGCCAGTCGCTGCGCTGCCACTTCGGGCCGCGCGCTTCGGTGATCGCCGCGTTGTCTGGGTCCTTCAGGGACGAAAAGAAGCTCTGCCAGCCGGCGTCGACGGAGTCTGGATGCTCCTGATAACGCGCGTAGAGGTCTTCGAGATAACCAGCGTTGCCGCCGTAGAGAAAAGACGAGAGCTGAAAAGCCTCGTTTTCTTCGCGTCGTGCCATCACGTCATACGGGGCATGCCTGCCCCGCCCTTTCCGTCGCGGCCCTGCAATGGTCGCGCCATCAGATCGGCCGGGCCGCCACCCGGTCGGATATCAGCCTTTCAACAGTGCCGCCAGCGTCTCGCCAAGCTTCGCAGGCGAAGGTGACACCCGAATGCCGGCCGCTTCAAGCGCCGCGATCTTGTCTTCGGCCCCGCCCCGGCCACCGGAGATCACAGCGCCAGCATGGCCCATGGTTCGGCCAGGAGGCGCCGTCCGCCCGGCAATGAACCCTACCACCGGCTTCCAGCGGCCCTTCTTCTTGGAATCCGCCAGGAATTGGGCAGCGTCCTCCTCGGCCGAGCCGCCGATCTCCCCAATCATGATGATCGATTTCGTAGCGTCGTCGGCGAGGAACATCTCAAGCATGTCGATGAATTCAGTCCCCTTCACAGGGTCGCCACCGATTCCAACGGCGGTACTCTGTCCGAGGCCGGCATTGGAGGTCTGGAACACCGCTTCATAAGTAAGCGTGCCAGAGCGCGAGACAACACCCACCGACCCCTTCTTGAAGATCGAGCCGGGCATGATGCCGATCTTGCATTCCTCGGGGGTCAGCACACCCGGGCAGTTCGGGCCGATAAGCCGCGATTTCGAGCGATCGAGCTTGGCCTTCACCCGCACCATGTCGAGCACCGGGATGCCCTCGGTGATGCAGACGATGAGCGGGATTTCCGCGTCGATCGCCTCCTCGATCGCCGCCGCGGCTCCAGCCGGCGGCACATAGATGACGGAGGCGTTGGCGCCGGTCCTTTCCTTCGCCTCGGCGACCGAGGCGTAGATCGGAAGCTTCTTCTCTCCGCCATCGACGTTTCCGGTCCAGAACTCGCCGCCCTTCTTCGGGTGCGTGCCGGCGACCATCTTGGTGCCGTAGTAGGCAAGCGCCTGCTCGGTATGGAAGGTGCCGGTCCTTCCTGTGAGCCCCTGGACGATGACCTTGGTGTCCTTGTCGACGAGGATGGACATGGGTTTCCTAACCGAGGCGTTCGAGTTCCGTGACGGTGAGATCGCATGTTCGCGTTCCCGGTGTTCAGCGTCTCCGCGCGGTGGAGCACGAGACCGACCGGTTCGTGGGTCAAACACCGCGGACGGTGCTGAAGCCTCCGCGGGACGGTCGGCGCCATCTCTAAGCCCCAACCGCCTTCACGATCTTCTGCGCCGCGTCGTCGAGATCGTTCGCTGCCGTCACGTCGAGGCCGCTTTCGTTCAGGATGCGTTTTCCCTCGGCGACGTTGGTGCCTTCGAGGCGCACCACCAGCGGGACCTTGAGGCCCACTTCCTTCACCGCAGCCACCACGCCCTCCGCGATGACGTCGCAGCGCATGATGCCGCCGAAGATGTTGACGAGGATGCCCCTGACGTTCGGGTCGGCCGTGATGATCTTGAAGGCCGACGTCACCTTGTTCTTCGAAGCGCCGCCGCCGACGTCGAGGAAGTTCGCGGGCTCGCCGCCGTACAATTTAATGATGTCCATGGTCGCCATGGCGAGACCGGCGCCATTCACCATGCAGCCGATCGAGCCGTCGAGAGCAACATAGGAGAGCTCGTGCTTGGAGGCCTCGATTTCCTTCGGGTCCTCCTCCGTCTCGTCGCGGAGCTCCAGAATGTCGGGGTGGCGAAAAAGCGCGTTGTTGTCGAAAGAGACCTTGGCGTCGAGCACGCGGACGTGGCCGTCCTTCATGACGATGAGCGGGTTGATCTCAAGCAGGCTCATGTCCTTCTCGGTGAAGGCCCGGTAGAGGTTCTTGAAGAGCTTCTTCCCCTCTTCCGCCGCAGCGCCGCTGAGATCGAGCGCGGTCGCAAGCTTCGTAGCGTCCGCGTCCGTCACGCCGGCGCTCGGGTCGATCGCGACGGTGACGATCCGCTCCGGCGTCGCAGCGGCCACCGTCTCGATGTCGACGCCGCCCTCAGTCGAAACGACGAAGGCGACGCGCCCGACCGAGCGGTCGACGAGCAGCGAAAGATAGAGCTCGCGCGCGATGTCGGCGCCGTCCTCGATGTAGAGTTGGTTGACGCGCTTCCCGGCGGAACCTGTTTGTTTGGTTACGAGTGTGTTGCCAAGCATCTCCTTGGCACTCGCCGCCGCGTCGTCGGCGCTCTTGGCGACTCGCACGCCGCCTTTGGCATCGGGACCGAGTTCCTTGAAGCGGCCCTTGCCACGTCCGCCGGCATGGATCTGCGTCTTCACCACATAGATCGGACCTGGCAACGACGATGCCGCCGCCTTCGCCTTGCCTGCATCGGTGATCATCACGCCTTCGGCGACGGGAGCACCGTAGGCCTTGAGGATCGTCTTGGCCTGGTATTCGTGAATGTTCATCTGTGACCGCCCGGACGCGGGTTGCGTCTAAGCCAGCGCGGGCTGGATACGCGCGCAGGCCTTACAGAGACTTTGCACGGCCTCGACCGATTTGTCGAACATTGCCCGCTCGCTGCGATCGAGATCGATCTCGATGATGCGCTCGACCCCGCCGGCGCCGAGCACGACCGGCACCCCGACATAGATATTGTCGAGACCGTACTGACCGGAGAGCCGCGCCGCGCAAGGAAACACACGCTTCTTGTCGCGCAGGTAGGACTCCGCCATCGCGATCACCGACGCGGCCGGTGCGTAGAAGGCCGAGCCGGTCTTCAAGAGACCAACGATCTCGGCACCGCCGTCGCGCGTACGCTGCACGATGGCTTCCAGCCGCTTTTCCGTCAGCCAGCCCATTTTCACCAGATCAGGCAAGGGGATACCGGCAACCGTCGAATAACGCTCCAGCGGCACCATGCTGTCGCCATGGCCGCCGAGGACGAAGGCGGTCACGTCCTCCACCGAGACGTTGAACTCTTGCGCCAGGAAATAACGAAAGCGGGACGAGTTCGAGCACGCCGGCCATGCCGACCACCATTGAGGGCGGCAGTCCGGAAAATTTCTGCAGCGCCCACACCATCGCGTCGAGCGGATTGGTGACGCAGATGACGAACGCGTCCGGCGCGTATTTGCGAATGCCGGCGCCGACCTGCTCCATGACCTTGAGATTGATCTCGAGAAGATCGTCGCGGCTCATGCCCGCCTTGCGCGGCACGCCCGCCGTCACCACGACGACGTCGGCGCCCTTGATCGCTTCATAAGATTGCGCGCCTGCATAGCGCACATCGTAGCCGTCGACGGGAGACGACTCCGCGATGTCGAGTGCCTTGCCGTCGGGGATGCCTTCCTGGATGTCGAAGAGCACGACGTCCCCAAGCTCTTTGATTCCGATGAGATGGGCGAGCGTTCCGCCGATCTGACCGGCGCCGATGAGCGCGATCTTTCTCCGCCCCATGACTTGCCTTCCCGTGACGTCGTTGACGTGCGAATGCGCGCGGGTCCCTACCGCGATTGACCGAGTGAGGCAAGCACAACGCAGTTGTAGAAAATTTAAGCGAGGTGCGACTTACCACTTACGCATTGATTGCGTCTTTGCTACCGTTGCAGCTGGCCGATTGAACTGAGTTGGTCATCAGGGGAGACCATTATGGCCAAATCAACGACTGGCAGAACTTCCTCTGCGAAGCGTCCTGGCAAAACTATCGCGGCGAAGAAAGCCGCCGCGAAGAAAGCCAAGAAGCCCGCGAAGAAAGCTGCCAAGAAGGTTGCTAAGAAGAAAGTCGCGAAGAAGAAGGCCGCTAAGAAGCGGTAGCCTTCCGAACGTCTTTCACTCGAAAGGCCCAGGCTTAACCGCCTGGGCCTTTTTCGTTTCTGGCGCTGGCGCGCCCGCGCTCTCCCAATAGGAATCGGAGCGCATCTCGATCAGTCGCGACGCCGTGCGTGCGAACTCGAAGGCCTCCGTTCCATCCTTCCCTTCCCACAGCTCATGCGGCTCCGCTTCGGCGGAAGCGATCAGGCGCACGCGCTTGTCGTAGAGCGTGTCGACAAGGTTGATGAGCCGCTTCACCTCGTTCCGGCGCGCGGGTGAGAGAATCGGTATCCCGGCGACGATGACAGTGCGGAAAGCGTCCGCGACCTTCAAATAATCGCCTGCCCCGAGCGGTCGTCCACAGAGATCTTCAAAGGAAAATCGGGCCACCTCCCCTGCCGCCTCGGGCACGACGATGCGCCGGCCCTTGTTATGGATCTCTGTCGGCGCGCCTTTTGCCCCGTGCGCGAAGTAGCGGAAGTGCGCATCGAGGCAGGCGCCGGCCTCCGGGCCGAGGGGCGTCACGTAGCGGCGTTCGCTGCCGGTGGAGTCGAGCCGATAGTCGCGCGGCGCGTCGAGATGGAAGTCGATCATGCGCTCCTTGAGAAGCGCGATGAAGGGAAGAAAGAGAGCGCGGTTCAAACCGTCCTTGTAGAGATCGTCGAGCGCGACGTTGGTCGTCGCGACGACGACGAAGCCTTTCGCGAAGAGTTTGGAGAAGAGCCGCCCGAGGATCATCGCGTCGGCGATATCGTAAACGGCGAACTCGTCGAAGCAGAGGAGCGACGTCTCCGAAGCGATCTCGTTCGCGACAGCAGCGATCGGATCGGAGCGACTCTTCCCCTCGCTCTTCGAGCGTCGACGATGCGCCGCGATCCGATCGTGCACGTCACCCATGAATTCGTGGAAGTGGCTGCGACGCTTCGCCTTGACCGGCGCGGCGGCGAAGAAGAGGTCCATGAGCAGCGTCTTGCCACGGCCGACGCCGCCCCAGATATAGAGTCCCCGCGGCGCGGCCGATCCGGCGCGGCTGCGGCCTCTCAGCCATCCAAGCGCGCCGTTGCCATTCTTGCGCGGCGCGCTGGCAAGCTCGCCGATCAATCGATCGAGTTCGTCCGCGAGTGCGGCCTGCGAGGCGTCGGGCGCAATCTCACCGGACTCGGCCAGCGCTTCGTAGCGCTGGCGCACCGTGGCGGACGCGTGCGAGGGCGCTGAGGCTTGAGGCTTCGGCCGGGACTTCCCGTGCGGCAAGGACGCGTCCGGCCCTCAGCGCGACACGGTGATCGGGCCGCCGCCTTCCGTCTGCCCGGTGAACTGTGTCTTCGACGAAGGATAGAGCCGCGCGACGGTCGTGCCGGCATCGTTGAGAAGCTGGACCTGGGTCCCTTCCATGTTCCACGCGGAGACCGTCTGCAGGCCAGCGCTCACGCAGTTCCTGGTCGATGCGCGATAGCCGCCGGCCCATGTGGTCAGCGTCATGAAGAGCTGGCAGGAGTCGCTTGCCGTCGTGATCGTCCAGCCGCCGAGAAGATCGGTGCGGCCGAGCTGATCGCTGCCGATGGGCGGCGGCACGGGCTGAACGGCTCCGGTCTGCAGCGATGGATCGAGCGCCGCCAATCCAGACGGCGCCGGCGCTGGCTGCATGCTGGCATCTGGCGGCGGAAGCGGTGCGCCGGTCACCGTGCCGGCGGGAGCGGCGAGCGACTGCGGCGGCGCGCCGCGCGGCTCATCGCGCCCAAACGAGAACATGCTGCAACCGCCGGCCAGCATGGCCGTTATCCCAACAACGCCAACTGTCATGAGTGAATGAAAACGGACTGCCATTCTCTTCCCGTATGCTCGCGGCGGCGGAACGGGCCGCCAAGATTCTCCCCCAAATTCCGCAGGCTTGACCGCCTACGTTGCACGTCCTAGGCCCATTGTCACCAACGGCGGATCGTAGCAATGGCTGACCTTAGAAATGTGGGGGAAGTGCGATCCCCCGCGGTCGACCTCAACGCCACGCGCACACTGCACATCGCCGACGTCCTCATCGCAGAGCGCGGCGAAAAGATCGTGAACAGCCGCCTTTGGCCGCTCGTTCGGCCGATTCTCTATAAGATTCTGCACTATGACGACGCGGTGCGAATGGCAAACGAGATCGCACCGCTCCCCGCATCTGCGGCGATGAAATACGTCAGCGACCTTCTCTCGATCAACCTCGATGTTGCGGGGCTTGAGCGCATCCCGAAAGCCGGGGCGGTCATCATCGCGGCGAATCACCCGACGGGCATCGCCGATGGCGTCGCCGTCTACGACGCCATCACGCGCGTGCGCCCCGACGTCGCCATCTTCACCAACCGCGACGCGCTTCGCGTCAACTCGCGGCTCTCGGAATTCCTGATCCCGGTCGAATGGCGCGAGGCGTTCCGCGACCGCGCCAAGATGCGCGAGACCCTGCAGATCTCCTCGCGCGCCTTCAGGGAAGGACGCGCCGTCGTCATGTTTCCGTCAGGGCGCATTGCGTTCTGGAAGGACGGGCGGCTCAACGAGCGGCCGTGGCTCTCCTCGGCGGTCACACTTGCACGCAAACAGGACGTGCCGATTGTGCCGATCAACGTGCAATCGCGGAATTCCGGGCTCTTCTATTGGTTCGCCAACTGGAACACGGAGCTTCGCGACATGACGGTGTTCCACGAGCTCCTGAACAAGCGCGGCAAGACGTTCCGCATCCGCGTGGGGCCACCGATCCCGCAGGAGCGCTTCGCCGAGGGCGACGCCGCGGAGGTCAGCCGGCGGCTGCAGTCGCACGTCGTCGACCGGCTCGCCGCGGACAGCGACGCGGAGTTCTGATCCTCACATCACGGTCTTCAGCATGCCGCCGTCGACGAAGTAGGTCGAGCCGATCGAATAGGTCGCCTTGTCGGAGCAGAGGAACACGAAGAAGTGGGCCAGTTCCTCAGGCGTCGCGAAGCGCTTGATCGGCGCATGCTCGTCGGCGACGGATTGCAGATAGCCCTCCCAGTCGCCGCCCTTGTCGGCGGTCAGCTGCTTCGCCGTCTTGATCCAGTCGGGGGTGAGGACCAGACCCGGATTGATGCAGTTGACGCGGATATTGTCCTTCACGACCTCCGTCGCGAGCGTCTTTGAGAACATCATCAGCGCCGACTTGGTGACGTTGTAGATCGGCTCGTACCAAAGCGGCTGCGCGGCGCAGATCGATGCGTTGTGGAGGACGACGCCCCCGCCGCGCTTCTGCATCGACGGCACGAGCCCGCGCGCGAGGCGGACAGCCGCCATCACGTGCAGATCCCAGTAGGCCTGCCACTTCGAGTCCGGCGCCTGCATGATCGTCTCGTTCGATCCGGTGCCGGCGTTGTTGACCAGAATGTCGGCGCCCTTGAACTTCTTCACGGTCGCGGCGACGAGCGCGTCGCAGCCCTTCGCGGTCGCGACGTCGCAAGCGACGGCAAGAGTCTTCACGCCGTATTCGCGCGCCACACGCCGCGCCTCCTTCTTCAGACGATCCTCGCCCCGCGCCGCCATCACCATGTGCGCGCCTTCCGCGGCGAGCCCTTCCGCCACCGCAAGCCCGATCCCGACGCTCGCGCCGGTGATGACGGCGACTTTGCCTTTCAAGCCGAGATCCATTGTGCCTCCCCCTTCCGCACCAAGAAAATCGTCGTGCCCGGACTTGCGATGACGACAGTTCTGAAATGTCGCTGGCTGCTACGCGCCCTCCATCAAGATCTGCAGCTTCACGTCGGCCGGCCGGCCCTCCGCCGCACGCTCAAACGCCGCGATGCTCTTGTCGAACGGAAACGTCTCGGTGATGAGCGGCTTCAGGTCCACTCTCCCCGACGCGATCAGCGCGATGGAGCGGTCGTATTGATGCGCGTAGCGGAACACGGACTCGATGCGGATCTCCTTGGTGGAGAGCCCGGAGATGTCGAAGGCAATCGGATCGACGGGAAGGCCGACAACCACGATCGCGCCGCCGGGTCGCGGCAGCGCGGTGATCTTCTCCCATGCCTTGGCAGAGCCCGAGCACTCGAAAATGACGTCGGCTCCCCAATCGTCGGTGATGCGCATCACCTCGGCGACGAGGTCCTTCTCGCGGATATTGACGGGGATGACGCCCGTGTAGCGCGCCGCGATGTCGAGCTTCGGCTGCGCGAGATCGGAGACGATGGCGCGGGAGCAGCCGCCGGCGAGCGCCGCGATCGCCACCATCGTACCGATCGGCCCGGCGCCGATCACGACCGCGGTGTCGCCTGGCGTGATCCTCGCTTTGGTCGCCGCCTGCATCCCAACGGCGAAGGGCTCCACCATCGCCCCTTCAGCGAAGCTGACATTGTCGGGGAGCTTGAATGTGTAGTTGGCGGGATGCACCGTATAGGGCGTGAGCACGCCGTGAACCGGCGGCGTCGCCCAGAAGCGCACCGCTGGGTCGACATTGTACATGCCAAGCCGGCTCGCGCGGGAATTCGGATCGGGAACCCCCGGCTCCATGCAGACACGGTCGCCGACCTTCAGACTTTTGACGTTGCTGCCGACCTCCACGATCGTTCCAGCCGCTTCATGTCCGAGCACCATCGGCGCGTTCACTACGAAGGGGCCGATCCGCCCGTGCGTGTAATAATGGACGTCGCTGCCGCAGACGCCGACAGTATGGATCTTCACCTTCACGTCGTCGGGACCGACATCGAGCGGAAGCTCGATGTCGCGAAGGGAGAGGTCGTTCTTGCGCTCGAGAACCAGTGCGCGCATGGGGTTTTTCCTTCCGAGCTTGGCGCGGGGCGCTGCGCTTTTTACCCTCCTCTCCCGTGCGGAGAGGTGTCGCCGGAGGCGACGGATGAGGGGCTACAATAGAGATTTGCTGAGCATTCAATCGCAATCCCTTGTGCGGCCTGCTACGCGGCCACCCTTCCCCGCACGGGAGAAGGAGACCTCAGGCCTAAGCCGCCATCTTCTCCGGCGGCGGCATCGCGCCGGTCATGATCGCCACCGCGTCGGACATCGAATAGTCCTTCGGGTCGATGACGGCGATACGCCTGCCGAGGCGATGGATATGAATACGATCGGCAACTTCGAAGACATGCGGCATGTTGTGGCTGATCAGCACGATCGGCAGGCCGCGCTTCTTCACGTCGAGCATCAGTTCCAGCACGCGCCGCGATTCCTTGACCCCGAGCGCGGCGGTCGGCTCGTCCATGATGACGACGCGGCTGCCGAATGCCGTGGCGCGGACGACCGCGACGCCCTGGCGCTGGCCACCCGACAGCGTCTCAATTGGCTGCTTGATGTTCTGGATGGTGAGCAGGCCCAGCGCGTTCAGATGTCTGCGAGCCTCGTCGCGCATCCATGCCCGGTCGAGCAGACGGAAATAGGTACCGAGCGGACCGGGCTTCCGCCGTTCACGCCCCAGGAACAGGTTGTCGGAGATCGACAGCGCCGGCGCGAGCGCGAGGTCCTGGTAGACGGTCTCGATCCCGGCGGCGCGCGCGTCGAGCGGGGAGCGGAAGTTCACAACCTTGCCGTCGAGGCGAATCTCGCCCTGGTCGGGGATCAGCGCGCCGGCGAGCATCTTGATCAGCGTCGACTTGCCGGCACCGTTGTCGCCGATGACGCCGAGAATCTCGTCCGGCATCAGGTCGAAGTCGGCGTGGTCGAGCGCGACGACACGTCCGAAGCGTTTCACGAGGTCGCGGGCCTGCAAGATCGGCTGGCGACCTGCGCTCGGCGCGGGGACTATGGGGGGTGCTTCGGAGCGAACCTGGTCGATGTGGGTCATGCGGAAATTCTCCGCACCCACTGGTCGATGGTGACGGCGACGATGATGAGCACGCCGACGGTGAATTCCTGCCACAAATTATCGAGCCCATAGAGCGCAAGGCCGTCACGGAATACGCCCACGATCAACGCACCGATCAGCGTGCCGACAATCGAGCCGCGGCCGCCGAAAAGGCTGGTTCCGCCGATCACCACGGCGGTGATGGAGTCGAGGTTCGCTGTCTGCCCGGCAAGCGGGCTGACGGCGCCGATACGACCGATCAGAATCCAGCCGGCGATGGCGCAGATGAATCCGGCGAGGCTATAAACGGAGAGCAGCGTCCGCTGCGTGCTGATACCGGCGAGGCGCGCAGCCTCCGGGTCGTCGCCGGTCGCATAGACATGACGGCCAAAGGCCGTGCGGTTCAGCACGTACCAAACGACGGCGGCAAGCGCGAGCATCAGCACGGAGCCGAACGTCACGGGCGCACCCCAAACCTTGAAGGATGCCCCGGTCGCCTGCAGGAAGGACGCCGCCTCGGCGATCTCCTGCTGCCGGATCGTGGCGCTCTTCGAATAGAAGAGAACCAGCGCCCCAAACACGCTCCAGGTGCCGAGCGTCACGATGAACGGCGGAAGCCTCAGATAGGTGACGAGCGCGCCGTTCACGTAGCCGCAGGCCATGCCGCCGAGGAGGCCAAGCGGGAACGCGATGAAGACCGGTACGCCCGAGACGACGGCGAGGCGGCCCATCACCACCGTGGCAAGGATCATGATGGCGCCGACCGACAGGTCGATACCGGCCGTCAGGATGATCAGCGTCTGCGCGATGCCGAGCGTGCCGATGATCGTCACCTGCTGGAGGATCAGCGACAAATTGAAGGGGGCAAAGAAGCGCTCGCCCACGAGGATGCTGAAGACGATCAGCCCGAGGATGAGCACGATGAACGGGACGGCCGTCGGATAGCTGTGGAGGAAGTGCTGGAGGTGGGTGAGCGGGCTGCGGCTCCCCCCCTCGAATGAGGCCACCGTCTGGTCGCTCGGAAGCCCGCTTTCGTAGTCAGCCGCTCCGACGCGGACTGTCTCCTCGCTCGCGCTGTTCATCGCTCTCCCCGGCGTTTCCCCTTACGTATCGTTGAGAAGGGCAACCGTTTCCGGTTGCCCTTCTTCTTTTGTTGGCACTCTACGTAGTCTCGAAACGGAAGGGAATTAGCCCCAGCACAATTTCAGGCCTTCCTCCGTGGAGATGGAGGGCACGCCGTCAACCGGCTTGTCGGTGATGAGCGTCGCGCCGGTGTCGAAGAAACCGCCCTTCTCAACGCCGTCCGGCAGCTTGCCGCTGGCGATCGTCTCAAGCGCCATCGACGCCATCTTGTGCGGATATTGCTGCGAGGTCGCGCCGATGATGCCCGCCTGCACGTTCTTCACGCCGGGGCAGCCACCGTCGATCGAAACGACGAGCACGCTGCCGTCGTCCTTGCCGGCCGCCTTCAGCGCCTCGTATCCACCGGCCGCTGCGGGCTCGTTGATCGTGTACATCACGTTCACGTCGGGGCACTTCTGGAGCAGCGTCTCCATGGCCGTGCGGCCGCCGTCCTCGGCGCCGGAGCTCATCTCGTGGCCGCAGATGCGGGGGTCGGTCTCGTCGCCGTAGTGGTTCGGGTCCATCACGTCGATGCCGAAGCCCTGCATGAAGCCCTGGTCGCGCAGATAGTCGACGGTCGGCTGGTTCACGGTGAGATCGAGGAAGGCGATCTTGGCATCGGCCGCCTTGTCGCCGAGCGTGCCCTTGGCCCACTCGCCGATCAGCATGCCGGCTTTGCGGTTGTCGGTGGCGAAGGTCGCGTCCGCTGCGTCGATCGGATCGAGCGGCGTATCGAGCACGATGACCATGAGGCCCGCGTCGCGCGCCTTCTTGATCGTCGGGACGATGGCGGAGGAGTCGGACGGCACGATGGCGAAGCCCTTGGCGCCGGCGGCGATCAGGCTCTCGATCGCGGCAACCTGCGTGTCGTTGTCGCCGTCGTATTTGCCGGCATAGCTCTGCAGCGTGATGCCGAGCTCTTTGGCCTTCTCCTGCGCGCCTTCGCGCATCTTCACGAAGAATGGATTGCCCTCGGTCTTGGTGATGAGACCGACGATGTCGGCGGCCGACGCAGTGCCGACGAGGCCGAAGGCGAGCGCGCTCGCCAAGCTGAGTAAGCGGATCTTTCTGTTCACGTCATCCTCCCTGGATCGCATCAACACGCTGACGGGTGCTTGTTCTTATCCGTCGCGGCGGGTGGGCGAGCCCGCCACGCGGCCGGCAACCCCTCGCCCATCAAGACTCTTACCAAGGCTGCGCGAAGTCAATAGATCAATCCGAATGATTTAGTCGTTGACAGCCTGAGCCGTGGCCCCACATCGTGCGACCGCCTTGCAGAAAAGAAAGAAAGCGGGAGGAGGTAGGCGCCTTGAAGCCGCAAAGCGCGGCCGCCGATGCCGCAAGGCAGCCGGCGGTGGACCCAAGCCGCGGCACCAACCAGAGCGGCGTCCGGCTCTACAACGAACGCCTCGTGCTCTCCCTGATCCGTCGGCACGGCAGCGTGGCGAAGGCTGCGATCGCGCGCCTGACCGGGCTCTCCGCGCAGACCATCTCCGTCATCATGCGGCAGCTCGAATCCGATGATCTCGTCGTGAAGGAGGCGCCACAGCGCGGCAAGATCGGCCAGCCTTCGGTGCCCTTCTCGCTCAATCCCAACGGCGCGTTCTTCCTCGGGCTCAAGATCGGGCGGCGGTCAAGCGACCTTGTGCTCCTCGATTTCCTGGGGCGCCCGCTTGAGAGCCTGCGCCAGCCATGCCGTTATCCCGACCCGGACAGCATTCGCGAATTCGCGATGCAGGCCATCGCCACGGTCGCCGACTCGCTGCCGCGGCGAAGCCGCTCGCGCATCTCCGGGATCGGGATCGCAGCGCCGTTCGAGCTGTGGAACTGGGAAGAGCAGATCGACGCCCCGCGCGCCGTCCTCGACAGCTGGCGGAACTTCGACATCAAGCGGGAGATCGCCGACCTCTGCGACTGGCCCGTCTATTTCTGCAATGACGCGACGGCGGCATGCGGCGCGGAGCTGGTGCTCGGCAATCCCGGGCAGGCGCTCGACTTCCTGTATTTCTTCATCGGCTCGTTTGTGGGCGGCGGCGTCGTCCTGAACGGCAGCCTCTATCCCGGGCGGACCGGCAATGCCGGCGCGCTCGGCTCGCTGCCGGTCCCGGCGAACGAGACGAGCGGTACGGGAATGCCGCAGCAGCTCATCCGCAGCGCTTCGATCTACGTGCTCGAGAAAGAAATGATCGCCACCGGTCGCGATCCGACGGTGCTCTCGCGCTCACCCGACGATTGGGGCGATGTCGGCCCCGCTCTCGATGCGTGGATCGGCGAGACGGCGGCAAGCCTCGCCGCCGCGACCGTCGCTGCGATCTCCGTCATCGATTTCGAGGCGGTGATCATCGACGGCGCATTTCCGACGGAGGTCCGTCGGCGCATCGTGGAGGCGACGGCGCAGGCGATCGAGCGCTTCGACCGCCAGGGGCTGTCGCCCGTCACGGTCAGGGAGGGAACAATCGGCCCCGGGGCGCGCGCGATCGGCGGCGCCTGCCTGCCGCTCCTTGCGAACTTCTCGCGCGACCGCGAGGTGCTCTTCAAAGAGGGCGCGAGGGACGAAACGCCGGTCTGAGGCCGCGATACAGCCGCTTGTAGATCTCGAAGCGGCCGGCGTAAGCGTCGACAAGCGCGGGATCGGGCGTCAGCACGTCACGGACCGGCGGCTTTGAACATATCGCGCGCGGTGGCTCGCCGGTAAGCGCCATGCGGGCGAGCCGCGCCGCCCCGAAGGCCGGGCCGGTTTCGCTTCCCGCATAGCGCTGGACGGGAATGCCGAGCACGTTGGCCACGATCTGCATCCAGAAGCGGCTCCGCGCTCCGCCACCGACCGCACCCATCTTTTCAAGCCGCACGCCGGCCTCCTCCATCAGGTGGCGCGCCTCAAGCAGCGAGAAGGCGACGCCTTCAAGCACCGCCTGGACGAGGTCGAGCGCCCCGACGTCGAGATCGAGCCCGGCGAAAACCCCGCGCGCAAAGGGATCGTCGTGCGGCGTGCGCTCGCCGGAGAGATAAGGAAGGAAGAGAACGCGCGACGGACCGCGGTATGCGGCTTCGGTTCGGTCGAGCAGGGTTGCGATATCGCTCTCGCCGATGATTTGCGCAGCGAAATCGAGACACGAGGCGCCGTTCAGCATCGCCGCCATGCGGAACCAGCGGCCGGGAAGCGCATGCGCGAAAGCGTGGAGCAACGCCTCCGGCTTCGGGCGGTAGCGATCGTCGGTGACGAAGAACTGCGCGGAAGTGCCGAGCGAGATGAAAGCGTCGCCGTCTTCCACCGCGCCTATGCCGATGGCGGCCGCCGCCGCGTCGCCAGCGCCAGCCGCGACGACGACCGGGCCCTCGATCCGCCATTCGCGGAGAATGGCGGCGCGGACCTGGCCGGTCGACTCCGGTCCTTCCGCGAGCCTCGGCATCGCGGCGCGGCTCAGTCCAGAGGCGGCAAGAATCGTGTCCGACCAGTCGCGCTGCGCCTGGTCGAGCCACAGCGTGCCGGCGGCGTCGGACATGTCGGTAGCGATCTCGCCGGTCAGCCAAAGCCGCACGATGTCCTTGGGCAAGACGACCTTGGCAATTCGCCCGAAATGCTCCGGCTCGTGTTTCTTCAGCCAAAGAAGCTTCGGCGCGGTGAAGCCCGGCATGGCCTTTATCCCGGCAATCCCGGGCAAGCCGGGGACGGCAGCTTCTAACTCCGCGCATTCCTCGGTCGCGCGCCCGTCGTTCCAGAGGATCGCCGGACGGATCGGCTCGCCGGAATCGTCGAGGAGGACGGCGCCGTGCATCTGGCCCGAGAGGCCGAGCGCGCGCACGGCGCGAAAAGCATCCGGGTCGGCGGCTCTCAGTTCGGCGATCGCGGCTTCGAGCGCGCGATGCCAATCGCGCGGGTCCTGCTCCGACCATCCGGGATGCGGTGCGCTCGTCTTCAGAGGAGCCGAGGCCGCGGCCAGGACGTTCTGCGCATCGTCAACCAGCACTGCCTTCAAGGCTGAGGTGCCGAGATCGATGCCGAGAAAAGTCATGCGGCTTTCTGTGCCGCCGTCGAGGAAAAGCGCAAGGGCGCCGGCTCAAAGCGGCGCGTGGCAGACCGCTTCGATATTGTGGCCGTCCGGGTCGAGGACGAAGGCGCCATAATAATCCGGATGATAGTGCGCGCGGATTCCGGGCGCACCGTTGTCGACGCCGCCGGCGGCAAGCGCCGCCTCGAAGAAACGATCGACCGCCTCGCGGGTGTCGGCGACGAAGGCGACGTGGACGCGCGGCTCGGTGTGGCCGCCGCCGCTGATCCAGAAGGACGGCTTGCCGCCGCGCCCCAGGCCGGAGCCCTCATAGCTCCCCGTTTCTTCTTTGCTGACGCTCATCACGACGCGGATACCGAGGGGCGCAAGCGCGAGCGAATAGAAACGCAGACCGCGCGCATAGTCGCTGACCTGTAGTCCCAGGTGATCGATGACATTCATCGCCTGCCCCCAAACCGCCGCTGAGCGTCTAGCGGGTTTATCAGGCGAGATGATAACCGCAAATATTCATATATATACAACAAATAGTCTAAGCGGCGCTTAACTCAACAACAGCATAATTTGCATCTCTAAGTAATGCTTCTACGCTCAAAAGTACTGCATTCTCAAGTTGCATTGTATTTCTCTCTTTGGTTGCATATCATAGCTCCTCTCACCCGCCCCTAAGGCGGGTGAGAGGAGCTATGACGAGAGAAGCCTGCCGTGGCCCGAGGGCGGCGCTATACCTGCCGGGCGACCATCATCTTCTTGATCTCGGCGATGGCCTTCGCCGGATTCAGCCCCTTCGGGCAGGTCTGCGCACAGTTCATAATTGTGTGGCAGCGATAGAGGCGGAACGGGTCCTCAAGATCGTCGAGCCGCTCGCCCGTCGCCTCGTCGCGAGAATCGACAAGCCAGCGGTAGGCCTGCAGAAGCGCCGCCGGCCCGAGATAGCGCTCCCCGTTCCACCAATAGCTCGGGCATGAGGTCGAGCAGCAAGCGCAGAGAATGCATTCGTAGAGGCCGTCGAGCTTGCTGCGATCGTCGTGGCTCTGCAGCCACTCCTTCTGCGGCGTCGGAGAAACGGTCTGGAGCCACGGCTCGATGAAGGCGTGCTGCGCGTAGAAGCGCGTCAGGTCGGGCACCAAGTCCTTGACCACAGCCATGTGCGGCAGCGGATAGATCTTCACCGCGCCGCTGACCTCGCCGTAGCCCTTGGTGCAGGCGAGAGTGTTCATGCCGTCGATGTTCATGGCGCAGGAGCCGCAAATGCCTTCGCGGCAGGAGCGGCGGAAGGTCAGCGTCGGATCGACCTTGTTCTTGATCCAGATGAGCGCATCGAGAACCATCGGCCCGCAGTCGGCGGTATCGACGAAGTAGGTGTCGATCCGAGGATTCTGCCCGCCCTCCGGATCGTAGCGATAGACACGGAACTCGCGCAGGCTCGCGGCGCTCGCCGGCTTTGGCCAAGCCTTGCCATTGGTGATACGCGAGTTCTTCGGAAGTGCGAGCTGGACCATCTAAATCCCCGTACCTTCCCTAACCACCGACGCATTCCGCGGGAAGCAGCGACACGCGGTTTGCGACGTGGGTCATCTCGTCGTTGGTCACGCCGCTCGGAGCCGCGCTCATCGCCCCGGCGACGCCCTTCGCCATGATCGCCGAGAAGAACGCGAGCTCCCTGGCATTGAATTCCGTGATCGCCTTGTCGGCCATGCACTCGCAGGTGCGGGCCGGCGCCTTGAGGCGCGTCTCACAAGACGCGACGATGGTGTCGCGATCCGACGCAAGCGCAGCCCCTGCCGAAAGAAGAGCTATCCCAGCCGCCAGCGCCAGACCTCTGTGCATGCCAGCCACTCTGCCCCTCAATAGACCCGCGCCTTGGGCTCGATATAGTTGATGTCGTTGGTGAGCGTGTAGGTGTGCACCGGACGGTCGTCGAGGCGCACGCGCTTTTCCTCCACGTCGGCGAAGGCGAGCGAGTGCTTCATCCAGTTCTTGTCGTCGCGGTCGGGAAAATCCTCGCGTGCATGCGCGCCGCGGCTTTCGGTGCGGTTCGCGGCAGATTCCATCGTCACCACGGCCTGGGTCACGAGATTTTCGAACTCCAGCGTCTCGATCAGGTCGGTGTTCCAGATCAGGCCGCGATCGCTCACGCCGACATCGTCGGAGGCGCGCCAGACGTCGCCGATTCGGGCGCGACCTTCGTCAAGCACCTCGCCGGTGCGGAACACCGCGCAATTCTCCTGCATCACCTTCTGCATGCGGCCGCGCAGCTCGGCGGTCGGCGTTCCGCCGCTCGCGTGGCGCGCCGCGTCGAGGCGCGAGAGCGCCTTCTCGTCCGCATCGTTCGGCAGCTCCGGATGGCGCTCACCCGGCCCGATCGTCTCGGCGCAGCGCACGCCGGCCGCGCGACCGAAGACGACGAGATCGACCAGCGAGTTCGAGCCGAGCCGGTTGGCGCCGTGAACAGAAACGCAGGCCGCCTCGCCAACCGCCATCAGCCCGGGCACCACGGCGTCGGGATCGCCGTTCACCTTGGTCAGCGCCTCGCCGTGATAGTTCGTGGGGATGCCGCCCATGTTGTAATGCACCGTCGGCAGCACCGGGATCGGCTCGCGGGTCACGTCGACACCGGCGAAGATTCTTGCGGACTCCGAGATTCCGGGCAGCCGCTCGTGCAGAACCGCCGGGTCGAGATGCTCGAGATGCAGATGGATGTGGTCGCGCTCCTTGCCGACGCCCCTGCCCTCGCGGATTTCCACCGTCATGGCGCGCGAGACGACGTCGCGCGATGCGAGGTCCTTGGCTGACGGCGCATAGCGCTCCATGAAGCGCTCGCCTTCGGAATTCGACAGATAGCCGCCCTCGCCGCGCGCGCCCTCGGTGATGAGCATGCCGGCGCCGTAAATGCCGGTCGGGTGGAACTGCACGAACTCCATGTCCTGCAGCGGCAGCCCGGCGCGCAGCACCATGGCGTTGCCGTCTCCGGTCTGCGTATGCGCACCGGTGCAGGTGAAATAGGCGCGGCCATAGCCGCCCGTCGCGATCACCGTCTTGTGCGCGCGAAACCGATGAATCGTGCCGTCGTCAAGCGACAAGGCGACGACACCGCGGCAGGCGCCACCGTCCATCAGAAGGTCGATCGCGAAATACTCGATGAAGAACTCGGCGGAGTGGCGGAGCGACTGGCCGTACATCGTATGGAGCATCGCGTGGCCGGTGCGGTCGGCGGCGGCGCAGGTGCGCTGCGCGGTGCCCTTGCCGTAGTCCGTCGTCATGCCGCCGAACGGGCGCTGGTAAATGGTGCCGGCCTCGGTGCGCGAGAACGGCACGCCCCAGTGCTCAAGCTCGTAGACAGCCTGCGGCGCGCTTTTGCAGAGATACTCAATGGCGTCCTGATCGCCGAGCCAGTCCGACCCCTTCACGGTGTCGTACATGTGCCAGCGCCAATCGTCCTCGCCCATGTTACCGAGCGCTGCGGCGATGCCGCCCTGCGCTGCGACAGTGTGCGAACGGGTCGGGAAGACCTTGGTGATGCAGGCGGTCTTCAGCCCCGCCTCGCTCGCGCCGACGACGGCGCGAAGACCGGCGCCGCCGGCTCCAACCACAACGACATCGAAGTGATGTTCCGTCACCGGATAGGCGCGGCCGTTCACGGCCGGCGCGCTTCCGTTGCCCTTGCCGTTTGTCGCCATCACACGCCCCCGAACGCGATCTTGAGCAGGGCGAAGGCCGCGACCAGCCCGACTCCCCAGGAGAATAGCCAGTTCGCGATCAGCGCCGCGATCTTCAGCGCCTCATCGTGCACGTAGTCCTCGATGATGACCTGCATGCCGATGCGCATGTGGATGACAGTCACGAGGATGCCGGCAAGCATGATCAGCGCTACGAGCGGTGCCGCAAGCGTCGCGACCACGACGTCATACGGCTCGCCGTTCAACACGACGACGACGATGATGAAAAGCGTCAGCAGGATCGCGAGCGCGACCGAGGTCAGCCGCTGGACGACGAATTCGCCCGTTCCCTTCTTGGCGGAGCCGAGCCCGCGGACCTCGGCGAGCGGTGTGCGGATCGACTTCATCTCAGCGCGTATCCAATGATCCAGACGACGAAGGTCAGCACCACGGAGCCGACAAGCGACGCCCAGGCCGTGAGTGTTGCGACGCGCGGCTCAAAGCCCATGCCCGCGTCCCAGAACAGGTGCCGGATGCCACCGAGCATGTGGTGGATCAGCGCCCAGGTGTAGCCGAAGAGGATCAGCCGGCCGAGGAAGGAGCCGAAGAAGGCGTTCGCGGTTGCGAATGCGTCCGGACCCGAGGCGGCCGCAATCAGCCACCAGGCAAGGAACAGCATGCCGAAATAGAGCGCGGCCCCGGTGATGCGATGGACGATCGACATGACCATCGTGATCAGCAGACGGAAGATCGAGATATGCGGGGAAAGCGGGCGCGATGCGCCCCCCGGCGCCGCCTTCAGGTGAGTCTCTGCCATAATGCGGATAGGCATAACGCAGTGTGGCAAAGGAGGCAAAGGCGCTTTCTGGGTGCCGGGGGCGGCGGCCAGTCTCAGTGTCCGGCCGCGCCTGCGCGCGCCATGGGTCTGCGCGCCAATGGTGCAAAGAGCACAATGGCGAAGAAGAGGACGGCCATGATCAGGAAGATGTCGGAGAACGCCATCACCAGCGCCTGGCTGCGCACGCTCGAGGTCAGCGACTTTAGCGCCGCCATTTGAGCGTCGGAGCCAAGCGCGGAAGCGAGGTGCTGCGTCATCGACGCGAGGCGCTCGTTTGCGGCGTCACGGCTCCACGTCACCGCCTCATGCAGGCGCTGAATGTGGAGGTCCCAGCGGTCGTTCAGAAGCGTGTTGATGACCGCGAGCCCGACAGCCCCGCCGAAATTCCGCATCAGATTGAAAAGGCCGGAAGCGTTCTTCAGCCGCTCCGGCGGGAGCGTGCCAAGCGCCAGCATGGAGACCGGGATCATCGCCACCATCAGCCCCACGCCGCGCACCGCCTGCGGCAGGAAGAGCTCTGCGAAAGCCCAATCGTGGGTGATCGGCACGAGCTCGACGCAGGATATCGCCAGGAGGCCCATGCCGACCGCGATCATGATGCGCGGGTCGGCCTTTTGCGCGATGCGTCCGCTGATCGGCGCGGTCAGGAACATGAAGAGGCCGGTCACGAACATCGTCTCGCCGACCTGCAACGCGTCGTAGCCGCGCACGCGCGCGAGGTAGACCGGGTAGAGGTAGACGAGACCGTAGAGTCCGATTCCGAGGACGAAAATGAACAGCGATCCTGTCGCGAAATTGCGGTCGAGATAGGCCTTCAAGTCGACGATCGGCTCGCGCGCCGTCAGCGCGCGGACGAAGAAAGCGATGCCGGCGATGACGGAGACGACGGCGAAGAGGACGATCCTCCGGTCGTCGAACCAGTCTTTCGACGGCCCCTCCTCCAACACGTATTCGAGGCTGCCGAGGAAGACGGCCAGCGTCGCGACCCCGACGAAATCGAAGTTGCGCAGGATCTTCAGATTCGGCTTGTCGAAGTCGACGAGGAGAAGCGTCCCGACCGTCACGGCGATGCCAGGGAACACGTTCACCAGGAACAACCAGTGCCAGGAGAACAGGTCGGTCAGATAACCGCCCACCGTCGGGCCGACCGTCGGCGCGAGCGTCGCGATCAATCCGACGACGGCGGAAATCATGCCCTGGCGGCTGCGCGGGAAGATCGTGTAGGCGGCCGCGAAGACGGAAGGGATCATGGCGCCGCCGATGAACCCCTGCAGAGCGCGCCAGACTATCATCTCGCCGATCGAATTCGCGCTCGCGCAGCCGATGCTCGCAAGCGTGAAGCCGCCGGCGGCGATGGCGAAGAGATAGCGCGTCGAGAAGGCGCGACCGAGGAAGCCGGTCAGCGGGATCATGACGATCTCGGCGACGAGGTACGAAGTCTGCACCCACGAAATCTCGTCGGCGCTCGCCGAAAGCCCGGCCTGGATCTCGGCCAGGGACGAGGCGACGATCTGGATGTCCAGGATCGCCATGAACATCCCGACTGAGAGCACGACGAAGGCAGCGATGCGGCGCGCCGGGACCGGCGCGTCGTCCTGAATGGATGCCTGAGCCATGGGAATCGCTCGCTTCAGCTACCGTCAGCGCTCCGCGACGGAGGTCGAGCCGGTGCGCGTGTCGACCGACGCGACGACCGACATGCCCGGGCGGATGAGGTCCTCTGCCGCGACCGCCGCCGGCACGCGGATGCGCACCGCGAGCCGCTGCACCACCTTGGTGAAGTTGCCGGTGGCGTTATCCGGCGGAAGCAGGCTGAACACGGAGCCGGAGGCGGGCGCGATGCTCACGACCGTGCCCTTGATGTCGTGTTCCGGGAACGCGTCAACGGCGATGTCGGCGGTCTGCCCGGGGTGCAGATCCGCGAGCTGCGTCTCCTTGAAGTTCGCGTTGACATAAACGTCCTGGAGCGGGACGAGCGCCATCAGCCGCGTGCCGGGCTGCACGTATTCGCCGGGCTCGGCGGCGCGATTGCCGACGACGCCGTCGAAGGGCGCGCGTACGACAGTGTGGTCGAGGTCGAGCTTTGCCTTGTCCGCAGCCAGCTTGTCCTGATCGAGAGCGCGTTGCGCTTCGACCTTTTGCGCCACAAGCACAGAGGCATTCGCCTCGGCCGTCGTCACGCCGGCCTGCGCCGCGTCGACATTCGCGTTGGCTTGCAGGAGCGCGGCATTGGCAGAGTCCACTGACTGCTGCGTGCCGAACGACTTGCCGGCGAGCGCCGTCGCGCGGTCGAACTCAAGCTTGGCGTTGGCGGCCCCGGCCTTGGCCGACGAAAGCTCCGCGCCGGCCTGCGCGACTTGCGCCCGGCTGGCGACGATCTGCTGATCAATTCGCGCGATCGCAGCCTGTTGCGCGGCGATTTGCGCCTCGGCCTGTTCAAGGGCGATGCGATAGTCGAAATCGTCGATCAGAAGGAGCGGCGTCCCGGCCGTCACGCGGCTGTTATCGGCGACCGGCACCGAGTCGACATAGCCCGCCACCTTCGGAGCGATGACGGCGGTGTCGGCGCTGACATAGGCGTCGTCGGTTGAGACCATGAAGCGCCCGTTTGTCCACCAGTCGTACCCGAAATAAGCGCCGATGCCGATGATGGCCACGAGTGCGCCGATTGCGGCCACGCGCTTGCCGCGCCCCTTCTTTGGGGCCGGCTGCCCGGCGGCCTGCGACGCCGCGCCCTGCGCCTCGCCCTGCGGCGTGAAGCGCGGGTTTGACCGCGCCTCGCTGGCCGGTGCTTCCTGCTCGAGCGACGGCCCGCCGGGAATGGACCGCAGAACCTGCCCGGCAGCCTTGCGGTTTGCCGGGATTGCCGTTTCGGCGCCGGAATCGGCCGAGAAGCCCTCGGCTTCGTCCGAAATTGCCTTGCCCTTTTCGGCGCTTACAAGAACCTTCGCCATCGGGCTCCCCAATTCTCTCTGATGATCAACATTTCGATATCGAACCGAACGGTTCGGTCACGGCGCTTGAAATGGACCACCGCCAGCGCTATTTCAAGATCGAACCGAACGGTTCGGTCACAAATTTTCTTGATACGTGTTTCCGGACTGTTTCATTGTGATTTCATCCGGGGAATCGTGGGTCTCAAAGCCAGGGGTCGATAAGAAAAGCCAAGATGGCGGGACCCGGACATGAGGAAATGCGACAATGACGGAGATTTCTGCATCGCGCGCCGAAACGTCTGAAAGGCGTGAGGAGACGGGTGCGGGCCAGGACCCGCAGAAACGGCGCCAAATTCTCGCCGGCGCCCGCAAGGTGTTCCTGAAGCACGGGTTCGACGCCACCAGCATGAACGACATCGCGCGCGTCGCCGGTGTGTCGAAGGGGACGCTCTATGTCTACTTCGAAAGCAAGGAGCGCCTCTTCACGTCGCTGATGCACGACGAGCGCTCGCAGCAGGACTTCGCGCCCAACCCCGCCGACCATGACGTTGCCGCGGTGCTTGCGCAACTCGGGCGCAACCTGGTGACATTCCTCACCGCGCCGCACGTGATCCGCGCCAAGCGCACCGTCATGGCGATCATCGACCGAATGCCCGAGGTCGCAGCCGACTTTTATTGCGAGGGTCCCGCGCTCTGCATCGGCGAGCTCACGCGGTATCTGGAGGCGCAGGTGAAAGCCGGCGTGCTCGACATCGAAGATTGCGGTCTTGCAGCGCACCAGTTCGGCGAGCTCGCGCAGGCGGGGTTGATCAAGCCCCTCCTCTACGGGACGATCCCCACGCCGACGCCGGAGAAGATCGCCTACACCGTCGACAGCGCCGTCCGCGTGTTCCTCGCGGCCTACCCGATCAAGAACGCCACCGCAAAGACCCGCCACGCCGCGTCTCTCGAAGTCACCGCATAGCGCACGCTCAAATCATGCGGCTGTCGTAGGCCCAGTGGAGCAACGCCTGGCGCTGCCGGCGGCGGCAGTGGATGTCGCCGGGCTCGCAGTTTTTCCTGATCTGCGCGACGTGCCGGCGGATCGCCTTCCAGCGCTTGATCTGCCGCGTGTCCTCCTCCGGCATTCGCCGGCCGAGAAAATAGCGGCAATACCACTGGAACCAGCCCCGCGGATCGTCGGGATGTATCCAGCCCTTCCGCCGCCATTCTGAAAGCGGCTGACTGGCGTCGACTCCGAAGAAGTTGAGCGCCTTGTCCGCGGCCCCCTTGGCAAACCTCGCGCCCTTGAACCACGACGCTGGGAATTCGTCGCGGCAGTCCGTCATGTATTTGCCGCCGAAGATGCCGAGCTTCAGCATCTCCGCCGGCGGCAGCTCCGGCGCGAACTCCGGATCGAAATCCCTCCCCGCTCGCGCCGTCAGTATGTAGCGGTAGCCGTTCTGCATCCGGTCGTTCACGACGACGGTGCGGGGCATCGCTCTCTGTCCGGACGGCTCCGTGGAGGAAGGGGCTCCCGGCCCTACCGCTCCACCACCCCGCAGGCGATGCGATCGCCTGACATACCCGAGGGCGCGCTCTTGTAGTCGTCGGCACCGGCATGGATGACGAGCGATGTGCCGTCATCGTCCAACAGCGTCTCCGGCGCGCCGGCCGCAAGCGTCACGTCAGGTTTCAGGATCTCGATGCTGAGGGATCCGGAATCGGGCACATGGATATTCGGCATGTCGCCCGCATGCGGGCCGCCGACAGCCAAGAAGCCATGCTCCGCGCCGGTCGGATTGAAGTGGCCTCCGGCATTCGTAAAGGGCGGCCCACAATCACCCTTCTCATGGAGATGAAAGCCGTGGACGCCCGGAGGAAGGCCTTTGAGATCGGCGCTGATCAGAACGCCGGCCGGCGTCTGCGTGAAGGTGACGATGCCAAGATCGGCGCCGTCCGGGCCCTTCATCGCCGCCTTCGCCTTAAGCATGTCGTCCTGCGCGAACGCCGGGGCCGCGACGAGGACCATCAGCGCGACCGTCCCGGTAAGAATTGCCTTCATCAGCCTCTCCACTTGTTCCTCGGTACGTTTCTCAACGAAGCCGCTTCGGAGCCGTTCCGCCAGATCGGAACCGAGCAGACCCTTATACAGATGTTCGCTGCGTCTTGCGCGCATGCCTTCCGCCCGCCAGGTCCTCAAGGATCGGGCAGTCGGGCCGGTGGTCGCCATGGCAGGCGTTGACGAGGGCCGAGAGCGTCTTCCGCATCGCCTTCAGCGCCGCAACCTTCGCGTCGATCTCGCCGATATGGGCTTCGGCGACCCGACGCACGTCAGCGCTCGCCCGGCGCTTGTCGACATAGAGCGACAGAAGCTGCCGGCAGTCTTCTATCGAGAAGCCAAGCGCACGCGCGCGCCGCAGGAAACGCAGATTGTGGAGCGCCGTTTCGGAGTAGTCGCGATAGTTGTTGTCGCGACGGTCGGAGCTGACGAGCCCAATCTCCTCGTAGTAGCGGATGGTCTTTGTCGGGAGCCCGCTTGCCCGTGCCGCCTCGCCGATATTCATGGCGCCCTCCTTCCGAAACAGATGGCCGAAACGGACGGCCCTATCCGAGAGACAGATGGTTCCAGCAACCGGAGGGTCAAGGCTCGCCAACCTTGAGCGGTGAGCGCGGGTGAAGAAGAAAAAGCCCCATCAGGGCGAAGCTTCCGATGCTGAAGACTCCGACGAGGACGGAGTCGAGCAACGACCAGCCGCCCGCGTCGAGCGCGCGGCTCATGAAGAGGGCGCCGCCCGACAGCCAGCTCATGTGCGAGACGAAGAGAATGCCGACGGCGTTCAGGCCGAGATGCGCGCCCATCCCCGCGCCGAGATTGCCGGTCCTGACGACAAGCACGGTCGCGAGCACCGCGAAGGCGCCGATGCTGAGAAGCATCGCGGCCCGCATCGAGGGTGGACTGCGCCCATCCCAGTGGAGGATCGTAAAGAGCACGATGGGGATCAGCGCCCAGACGAACGGGCTCCTGAAGCGCGCCGCGAGCGACTGCATCAGATAGCCCCGGAACATGAGCTCTTCCGCAGATATCTGTATGAACAGGAGCAGCGTGAGCGGCCCGAGCCAGAGGAGCCATGCGGCGACACCGATTGTGCTTCGCCGCAGCGATGGATCGACAAAGTAGGTGGCGACCTCGCCGAGCGCCGAGGCGATGAGCGCCGCGGTAAGCCCGCGCCAGAAGTCGCGCCACGCGAGACGCCGCTCCGCGCCGAGAACGGTACCGAGGGGCCGCCGATCGACAAACTTCACAGCGAGGAAGACGCCTCCCGACATCCCCAGAAACGAGGCAAGCGCAGTCGCGACACCGGGCGGCGTCGCAAGGAACGCGTTCACATAGGCATTCGGATCTTCCGCGAGACTCGGGCCCATTGTGAAAACGCTGATGACCCCGCCGAGTGAGACGGTCGCAACAGTCGTTGCCGCCCACACGGCCAGGATCAGGACCAGCCCCAGGCTGATCCGCCAAAGCGCGGAGCGCCCGCGGGCCAAGTCCACGTAACGGATGAACGCTTGGGAGAGAATTGCGATGGTCCTCCGGCCGGCACGCTAAGCGCTAGATCAATTCCGCCTTCAACAAAATCGCGAAGGCGCGCCCGTTTCCGCGAAACCCGCCTGTGCCCCTGGCGCAACATCGCGCGGCCGACGCCACGGCACTGTGCGGCGCGGCGGGTTTAGGGTTGCTTTCCAGACGCCGTGCGGCTTCGTTAGCCCCCTCTGTCGAGGGTTCGCGGTGAAGAGACTTTGCGCGTGCGCATTTGTGCTGGCGGCGCTTCTGCCGACGCCGGGATTCGCGCTCGACGCCCCCGCACAAACCGGACCGACCAACTGGTTCGTGCGCACGGATTTCCTCGGCGGCATTTCGAGCGCGCCGGGGTCTTTCGCCACCTTACCGCCCGGCGCGACCGGAGGCCACCAGACCTCCTACCAGCCGCAGGAATATTTCGGCGCCGGTGCCGGTATCGGCTATCAGTTCTCCGCCTGGGGCGTTCCTTTCCGGGCTGTCTTCGACGGCAGCCTGAGCTTCCGCCACGACACGGACGTCGCGGTCGTCCCCGGCGGCACTCCAAACTACAAGGGCAATCTCCAGACCGTCGATCTCAGGCTGAGCCTGCTCGCCGACGTGCTCGACCTTGGCTGGGGGCGCTTCTACGTCGGCGGCGGCATCGGTGCCGCGCGCGTCAGAACAGAGGTCGAGTTCGAGGGAACGCCGACATCGGTCGTCAACGCGCAATGGAAGGCCTCGCCCTCGTTCGAGGCGGGGATCGCGTTCACCGGATTGTCGAGACGGGTCATCCCCTATCTCGGCTACCGCTTCCGCTGGGTCGGCGACACGGAGTCCGGAACGTTCCCCGACGGATCGAAGGTCCGCTACAAGAACTTCAATATCCACGACATCATGCTCGGCTTCACGGTGCCGCTGCAGGGCGACAGCACGGCGAGCTACGCCTACGTCGATCCGACGCCGTCCATGGCTTCGAGCGAGAAGCTCTGGACGGGCTTTCACGTGGGCGCTTTCGGCGGCTGGGGCGTCGCAGAGGATTTCAACGTCACCGGCCTGACCAATTCAACCGGCATCCCCTACAACGCAACGAACAACTACGGACTCGGCAGCGACGGGCCGCTTGCCGGCGGCGAAATCGGCGTCGACTGGCAGTGGCGCTGGATCGTGCTCGGTCTTTCGGGCGAGGCGGGCGTGCTCAGCCTCGACGGCTCGGCGACCGATCCTGCGTCGCCCGGCGGCGACACGAAGACATCGATCTCCTCCGACTGGTATGGCGGAATGTCGGTGCGTGGCGGGCTTGCCTACGACCGTTTCCTTGCCTTCGGCCGCATCGGCGCCTTCTACCTGAATGCAGACGCGAAGACCGTCGACAACTGCTCTACTGCCCCCTGCGGAGCGGCGACTGCCTTCGCTTCGGAGAACGACATCCTCTTCGGCTGGTTCCTCGGCGCCGGCGCCGAATATGCGCTCGGAAAGCATTGGAGCATCGGGGCGGAGTACCGCTTCTTCCACCTGAACGACAATCTGCAGCCGGCTGGCACAGCGACCGGGGCAGGAGCCGTCGCGCAGGAAGTGACGCGCAAACCGATCAACGCCGCGCGCGCCTCGATCAATTTCCGCTGGTAGCGGCTGCCGCCGCGCTCGCGGAGAACTTGTAGGCGCCGCCCAACCGGGTCTATTTTTGAGACATCCACTCCGCGAATGCGCCCGCATGGGAAGACGCGCCGGCGCGCAAGGAGCCACAACGATGTGCCGCAACATCCGCACGCTCTTCAACTTCGAGCCGCCGGCGACAGAGGATGAAATTCGCGCTTCCGCCGTGCAGTTCGTGCGCAAGCTTTCCGGCTTCCAGCACCCGTCTCGCGCTAATGCCGCGGCCTTCGACCGGGCGGTCGACGAGGTGAGTGCCGCCGCGTATCGCCTGATTGCCTCGCTTCAGACGACGAGCCCGCCCAAAAACCGCGACGAGGAAGCGCAGAAGGCGCGCGCCCGCGCCGCCGCCCGCTACGCCTGAGGCGGGCGCTCTGTGCCGCCCCGCCGGTGATCCGCTATTTTCGCGAGCTTTGGACCGGCGCGCTGCCGCTGAAGCGCGTGCTGTGGTTCGACATGGTCGTGATCGGCACACTCGCGAACCTGGCTTCGCTCGTCGTCATGCTGGCGCTTTTCGCCGCCCACGCGCCGACGGTGGCCGCCTTTGCGCTCTTTCTCGCGCCTATCCCCTACAATGTCGCGCTCTTCGTCGGCGTCTGGCGAAGCTCGCTCCGCGAAAAGGAGGATTGGGGCTTCCTGGCGCGCGCCATCGCGTCGATCTGGCTGGTTGCAGCGGTCATCGTGGTCTGAAATCCGCGCAGTACACCGGCAATCAAGAGGCGGTGATTCCAGAGCGAGGCGCTTCCCTGTCGGCGCGGGCTGCGCCAAATAACGGTCAGAACCTTGGGAGACCGACACCAATGAACGCGCCCAACCGAAAGCCCTTCTCGATCCAGCCTTACGTGGCCCCTGCCCTCGCCGTGCTTGCCGTGGTGGCGCTCGTGCCTTTGAGCGGCATCCTTCCCCCCGCCTCGGCGGAAGAGGCGCAGGTCGTGCCGCCTCCGGCGCACGACGCGCCGCTCGCCTCGGCGCCGGGCACGGAGACGGCTGTCGTCGCCGGCGGCTGCTTCTGGGGCATCCAGGGCGTCTTCCAGCACTTGAAGGGCGTGACGATGGCCGTCTCCGGCTATTCCGGCGGCGACGCCGACACGGCGCATTACCAGGTCGTCGGCACCGGCACGACCGGCCATGCGGAGTCGGTCAAGATCACCTACGACCCGAGCCAGATCAGCTACGGCAAACTCCTGCAGGTCTTCTTCTCCGTCGCTCTCGATCCGACGCAGAAGGACCGCCAGGGCCCCGACGTCGGGACGCAATACCGCTCGGCGATCTTCGCGGCCGATGCGACGCAGGCGGAGATCGCCAAGGACTACATCGCGCAGCTCGACAAGACCGGCGTGTTCGGCAAGCCGATCGCCACCGAGGTGTCGCCGTTCAAGGCCTTCTACGCGGCGGAGGACTATCATCAGGACTACGCGACGCTGCATCCTGAGAGCGGCTACATCATGTACAACGACCTGCCGAAGATCGCGAACCTGAAGACGCTGTTCCCGGCTCTTTGGCGCGAAAATCCGGTGCTGGTGAACGTCGCCGCGAAGAGCTGACGGCATGCGGCGCCGGCGGCGGCGCTCTAACCTTTGCTTTCAATCTGCGGCGAGCGCCCGGCGCTCGCCGCTTCGATTCTTTCCGCGACCATCTCCTGCAGCCGCCACAAATGCCGATCGCGAAGGCCGTGCTCTTCGAGGTGGCGGACGGTGTTGTGGAGATATTCTGCCATCGTTCCGCCATGCCCCGCGGCAGTGGCGAGCGCGTCGGCGATCTCCTCGTCGGAGAGGCCGGCCACATAGCGGTCGCTGTTCCTGTCGATGACGAAGGCGATCGCGCGAAGCGGCCCCGCCGCCGTCGCCACGGTGACCCAGCGCGGCACATGCGCCATCGGGCGGAAGCGCAGCTCGCGCTGGAAGAGCTTCAAAATGTTCTCTTCGATCGCGTCGGGACGGAAGGCGATAGGCAATGCCCTTCACCTGCCCGCCGCGGTCGAGCGAGAGCATGAGGCCGGGCCGTTCCGGGCGGCCGCGGAACCAGCGGTCCCAGCCGAGACAGAAGGAGCGATGCCAGCCGCGCACCACACCGGTCCGATGCTCCGCGGTATCGCAGCCCGGCTTCCAGATCAGCGAGCCGAAAGCGAAGAACCAGATCTCGTCGCCGCCCGGCCCTTCGGCCAGGACCTCGGCGACCGTCGCCTTCTGATCGGCGTCGGAGGCCAGAGTCCAACCGGGTGGGGTCGCCAAATCCTCAAGGGGGCGGTGCAGCGCCCCATTCGCCACAAGCGCCACAAGCTCAGGCGTCAGCCGCATCGCACACGGAATCCAGCGTCTTCGACGTTCAACGGCGCCTCCGCGCAGGCGCCGGGCTGCACCGCGCCTAGTGCAATTGCCCGTGGAAGCGGGCGTTGCGAATCTCGGCGGCGGCCGCGAGCTGTTTGTGCGCCACCTCGACAGAATGGATGATGCCGTCGATCTCGGCCACCCAGAAATCCAGGAACTTGATCAGGCGCGGATAATCGGGCGCCACGTCGTAGAACTGCCAGACGAAGGTCTGCAGAAGCTTTGGGCGCTCCGGCATGTGGTAGAGGATGTTCGCCGTGGCGAGACCGTAACCTGCACGGTCGCCCAGAAACACGGTGCGAAAGTCGAGCTCGCGCATTCTCTTCCCCTTCCTGGCAACGCCGAGAGACGCGATTCCAATAAGGAAGGATAGCTTCCGGTTCCGTGATTAACAAATGATTACAGTGCTTTAGCAGCCTCCATGCCGGAGTGCTGACAAAGGCGCCTTGCCTATTTTCTAATCGGCGCCGCGCGCGCGCCGAGCGCGGCGAACGCCAGCTTCTCCGCCGCCTCGCGGCAGCCTATCATCCTGCGCCGGCTAAGCCGGAGGCTGGGGACGCCCAAATGAAGGTCACGCTCGATCTCGGCAAGCTGCTTGCCGAGGGCAAAATCACGCAGGGCGAACATGATCGCCTGATCAAATTCGCCGCCGCCGGCACCGGTTCGCTGGCCTTCAACATCCTGCTCGGATTCGGAACGATTGCGGTCGCCGCGGGCGCGGTGGCGCTCGTGCCTGACCCGATCACCGGCATCGTCATCGGGCTCATCGTGCTCTGCGGCGGGCTCGCTCTTTCGGTCGCCGGGCCGGTGCAATGGTCGCTTCTCGCCAACATCTGCATCGTCATCGGTGCACTCGGCCTCGCCGGCGGCGTCATCGTGCTCGACGAAGCCTCGGTCGCATCGTTCCTGGCCATCGCGATCGGCTTCGCCATCGCCGGCACGCTGGCGCGAAGCGGGCTCCTCATCGCCTTGTCGGTGCTGGCGCTCTCGTCGTGCCTCGGCGCGCGTACCGACTACATGCACGCAACCTACTTCCTCGGCATCGAGGAGCCGGCCCTCACCATCATCTGCTTCAGCGTCCTCGCGCTCGTGACGTTTCTCGCCTCGAAAATGCTGCGCCACGAGTTCGAGCGGTTGGCGATCATGGCCTCGCGCACATCACTGCTTCTGGTGAACTTCGGATTCTGGATCGGCTCGCTTTGGGGCGACACGCTCTATACGCTTGTCATTCCCGACACCGTCTTCATCGTCGGATGGGCGCTGGCATTGATCGGCGTCGGCATCTGGGCAGCGCGCGCCAACCGGCGCTGGGTGGTCAATCTCGCGGCGATCTTCGGCGCAATTCACTTCTACACGCAGTGGTTCGAGCGGCTCGGCGCCGAGCCTGGTGCAATCCTCGCCGCCGGCCTGATCGCACTCGGGATCGCGCTCGGGCTCTGGCGGCTCAACAAGAGCCTCTGGGAGCAGCCGAGCCAGGCCTGACATCCTTGCTTCAGCATGATCTCATCCGAAAATCGGGCCCCACTTTCCGGGATCATGCTCTAGTCGACGAGCACGCCGCCGGCTTCCGCCAGCGCCTCGGGCGTATCAACGTCAACGGCAGCGGCCGCCCCGATTTCGACCCGCTCCACGGCCTCTTCGTGCTGCGCGATGATGTGCCGCGCGCCCGTGTCGCCGGTGACGCTCATCAACTCGGGGAAGAAGGCGCGCGCCCACAGCACCGGGTTGCCGCGCTTGCCGCCGACGGTCGGCAGCACGATCGCGGGCGCGGGTTTCGCCTCGAAGGCAGCGATCAGGCGGTTGACGATGGCCGCATCGATCCCCGGCATATCCGCGAGCAGAACCAGCGCGCCGCTTGCGCTCTCGGGCACGGCTGAGAGGCCAGCCTTGAGGGAGGTCGCGAGGCCGTCGGCGAAATCGGGGTTGTGCACGACCTGCACGTCGAGCCCGGCAAGGGCGTTCGCGATGTCAGCGCCGCGATGCCCTGTGACGACGATGACGGGATCGGCCTTTGAGGCGAGCGCATTCTCCGCGATGCGGCGGACGAGCGGCGCGCCGTCGAAGCGCGCCAGCAGCTTGTTCGGGCCGCGCATACGGCGCGATTGGCCGGCGGCGAGAATGATGGCGGCGACGTGCTCGCCACGCTCGGCGGCCGGCTCGCGCGGCTGCGGCCGCGATACGATCTCCATCAGAAGGCCGCCAACACCCATGCCGGTAATATCGTTCTCGCCGACATCGAGCCCGGCGAGCAACCGCTGCAACACCCAGTCGAAACCGTTCTCGACCGGCGAACGGGCACAGCCCGGGGCGCCGAGCACCGGCCGCCCATCGAGCTCGCCGATCAGGAGCAGGTTGCCGGGATCGACGGGCATGCCGAAATGGCGGACGCTGCCCCCGGCCTTCTCGATCGCCGCGGGGATGACGTCGGCGCGGTCGGTGATGGCGGACGCGCCGAAGGCGATCAAAAGGTCCGCGCCGTCGCTCCCCAGCTTCGTCAGCGCACCGGCAAGCTCTGCCGCATCGTGAGGAACCCGGAGCTCCTCCAGGAGCGAAGCTTCCGCGGGCTTCAGTCGCTCTTCGAGCACGCGCCGCGTCTTGTCCATGACCGACGGTTTCAGACCGGGAAGCGTGGTCGCCGCGAGCCCGACCTTCAGCGCCTTCCACGGCGCGACCGAGAGCATCGGCTCGCGCACGTAGGCGCCGGCTTCCTCGACGACGCGGCCCGGCAGTGCGAAGGGGATGATCTTCACCGTCGCCACCATGCGGCCCGCGTCGACCGGCGCGAACTCGGCAAGCGTCGCTACGGTGAGCCCCGGATCGAGGCGGTTCAGCGCATCGACCTCTGCGCGATCGATGACGAGAAGCCCGGCGCTCTCGGCGTAAAGATTGCAGCGGCCGGTGCCGGCCTCATCGAGGCGGACGTTCTTGCCGCAAAGCGCCTCGGCAACGCGACGCGCCGCTTCATCCTCGTGCACGTCGCCCGGCTCAAGCCGCGCAGCGACGACGTCGCCGATCCCTTCCGTACGAAGGCGCGCGATCAGCGCAGCGTCGAGCCGCGTTCCTTTCTTCACCACGCCGGAGCGATGGCGGATCGAATGCGCGGCGATCGCGCCTTCGGCCTCTTCGAGCGGGACGGTTCCGAACTTCATTAGTTTCTCAGGCGGCGATCCGCTCCGCGGCCTGCCCGCGCCTCAGCGCCGCGATCACCTCCGCGAGAATTGCGACGGCGATCTCGGCCGGGGACTGCGCGCCGATGTCGACGCCGATCGGTGCGTGGATGCGCTCAAGGCTCGAAGGCGACGCGCCCTGCCCCGCCAGCCGCTCCACGCGCTTGCCATGCGTCTTCCGACTGCCGAGCGCCCCGATGTAGAAGCAGTCTGCGGCAAGGGCGGCGAGGATCGGGTGGTCGTCGATCTTCGGGTCGTGGGTCAACGCTACTAGACCGGTGAACGCGTCGAGCGGTACGCTCTTCAGCGCCTCCTCCGGCCATTCGGCAAGAAGCGGCACGTCGGGGAAGCGCTCCGGCGTGGCAAAAGCCGTGCGTGGGTCGATGATCGTGACGTCGAAACCTGCAAGCCGCGCCATCGGCGCGAGCGCCTGGCTGATATGGACCGCGCCGATCACGACGAGCCGTGGTGGCGGCACATTTACGGTCAGAAACGTGCGACCGTCTTCGAGCATGCCGGAGCGGCCCGAGCGAAGGCGTTTTTCAAGTTCCGCGGCGAGCGCGTCCTTGCCCGCCGCCTCGCGCGGCACAAGGCGCTCGTCGCCGGTCGCGGTGTCGGTCACGAGGATCGCGGCCCGGCGTGCATTGCGCGCTTCGTTCAGGGCCTTCAGGATGTCGAGCTTCATCGAACCGCCATTCCCATCCGGATATCACGGTCTCTAAATAGACCCGACGGGGGCTTTCCGCTACCGCCCGCGAATGGCGCGTTAGATTCACGCATCCGGCGCTTGCCGGCTCCGGCCGAAGACCGCATGCTTTCGCCCGAAAGAACAAGACAAATCGGGAGGAGCCCATGGACATGAAGGAAGGCGGCGTGATCCAGGTCGCCTATGTGGTGCGCGATCTGGAAGCGGCGATGAAGCGGCACATGGAGGTCGCGAATATCGGGCCGTGGCACATCTACAAGTTCGAGCCGGGCAAGATCCAGAACTACATCTATCGCGGTCAGCCGGCGAACCACACCTGCTGGATCGCGGTCACGCCGATGGGCCAAGGGCTCGGCTGCCAGGTGGAGCTGATGCAGCCGATCTCAGGCCGCTCGATCTACGACGAGCACCTGGAAAAGCACGGCGAAGGCTTCCACCACGTGAAGCTCTACTATCCCGACTGCGCCAAGGCCGTGGCCGATTATGCGAAGCGCGGCTACCCCGTCATCCAGCAGGGCAGGATCGACGAGGACGAGCACTACTATCTCGATACGCAAAAGGACTTCGGCTACATGATCGAGCTCGGCAACGCGGGAAAGATCCGTGCGCCGGAGCGCATCTTCCCGAGTTAAGCCTCAAAGGCCGTTGACGGTGTTGAAGAGGTAATTCACGCGTCCGCGGAACACGTCGGCGCGGTCGCCGCCGATGAAATCGTGGTGCAGGTAGTCGACGCCGACGCTCCAGTGATCGGTGAGCGCGTAGTCGACGCCCGCGCCCGCACTCCAGCCGACGGAATCCTCTATCCCCAATCCACCGGTGACGTAGGGGAGGAAACGGTTGACGGCGTAGCCGACCCGGCCGCGCACCGAGCCGATCCCGTGATGTCCCGGCCCCCAATCAACGAAGCCGCCGTCGACCTCGATGCCGAGAACGAGCTGCCCATATTGGCTGTTCACGCCGGTCTGGCCGCCAACCTCATAGCCGTCGCCAAGACCGGCGCCGTCGGGGAAGCCGTAGCCGCCGTGCGCGCCGACGTAGAAGCCGGTCCAGTTGAATGCGAGCGGCGTCGGCGACGTCATCGCCGCGGGCATCGGCCCTCCACCGGCGAGGAAGGCGAAAGCCGGGCCGTTCGGCACGCCAACGTGATAGCTGACACGACCGCGGAAATCGTCCGAGGCGCCGGCTTTGAACTCGTAATAGAGATACTCGGCGCCGACGGTCCAATTCCGGTTGATGGTGATTTCGGCGCCGGTTCCGGCCGTCCAGCCGACATTGTCGAAGGATTTAAACGCGGCGCCGCCCGTCGCGTAGACAAAGAAGCGGTCGAAGGCCAAACCGCCGCGCAGACGCAGCGAGCCGACGGCGTCTGTCCCCTGCCAGTCGACCCAACTTCCGTCCCCCTCCACACCGACGACGAAGGCATCCTTCTGCCAGTTGACGCCGGCCTGACCACCGATCACGCGACCGTCGACGAAAGGAGACTGCCCGAAGCCCCAGCCTCCGTGCCCGCCGAAATAAAATCCGCTCCAGTTGAAGGCGACCGGTGCCGACGCCGTCAGAACGGGAGGCAGCATGACCGGAGGTGGAAGATCGGCGGCGGCGGCAACGCAAGTCAACGTTGCAAGCGCGCAGGCGCAAGCAGCACCACGCAGCATTCTAGGCCCCCCTGCCCCGAGCGTCGGGCTCAAGGCAGTATTCAGCAGCGATCCACCGCCTGGGGCAAGGAAATTCCGGACCCCGCGCCTATTGCACCTTCTCGACGAAAACGCGAATCCGCCCACCGCAGGAGAGCCCGACGCGCCAGGCGGTCTCGTCGGCGACGCCGAACTCAAGCATCCGCGGTTCGCCGGAGGCGATCACGTCGAGCGCCTCGCCGACGACCGCGCCTTCGACGCAGCCGCCGGAGACGGAGCCTTCGAAATTCCCCTCGCCGTCTACGACGAGGTGACTGCCGATGGGCCGCGGCGCCGAGCCCCAGGTCTCAACGACGGTCGCAAGCGCCACGTCGCGGCCTTCTGAGCGCCAGTGCTCCGCCGCGGCAAGCACGTCCAGATGCGGATCGAGCTCTGTTTCGGCCATCGTCATGTCTCCCAGGGCGATTACATCTGCATCTTAGACGTAGGTGCACCCCCCGCAACGCACAAGACGTGGCTGAGTCAGCCGCGGGCGATAAGGCCCGCCGAGGCGGGCCCTTCGCAGGATTCTTCGCCGTCAGTGCGCCATGCCCATCTTCTCAGGCGCCTCATTGGGCTTGAATATCTCCGGCTGTTCCTCGCCGTCGACGACGAGTTGGCAGATCAGACCGCGCGCCGCCCGCCACAGGGCATGGTCGACGAGCGTGTAGGTGCCCGGCACCTCGACCTTGAAGTCCACCGCGGTCGCACCGCCCGGCGGAACCGTCACCGTCTGCACGTCGGTCAGCGGCGCGGATGTCAGCGAGGCAAGATTGTAAACGTGATCGAACATCTCGCCGATCACATGGAAGCTCGAGGTCTTGTTCGGACCGCCGACGCCGAAAAAGATGCGGACAGTCTCGCCGACCTTGGCGTGGAGTGCCTCGTCGCCGGTAAGCGCGTTCGCCGCGCCGTTGAAGACGTAGTATTCCGGCGTCTCATTCATGAGCTTGTCGTAGCTTTCGCTCAGCTCGCCCTTCGTGCCGAACGCCTGCTCGGTATAGAGTTCGCCCTGCATCACGTAGAACTCGTGATCGACCTTGGGCAGACCGCCTTCCGGCTCCACCAGGTCGTTCTGCTAGTCGCCGGGTGTTTTCTGAACGAAGACGTCAACGGTGATCGTCCCGGCGTTCTTGAACGTCAGCGTCACCGGGAACGCGTCGCCTTCCTTCACGGGATGCTTGAGCCCGGTCACTTCGAGGTGGTCGCTGAATGCGGCGAGCGACACCGGCTCGCCGGGCGGAAGCTTCAACCCCTCGCCCCACGGCTCGGTCGCGCCGTCCTTGCTCTGCAAAACGACTGCGTCGCCGAGCGGCGAGCTTGCGGACACCAGATAGTCGGCAGTCTTGCCGGTCTGGAAGAGCGGGCCATAGACCGCCGCGTTCTTCTCAGCGCTCGGCAGCGCCCAGACGTGCCCGATCTCGATGGTCCCAAGCTTGTAGCTGTGCGCCGAAGCAGGCGCGGCCAAACCAAGAGCCATCGGAACGAAGGCCGCAAGGCCGAACCCGAGGCTCGCTCGCCATCCAAATCTCGATCGCATACCTTCCTCTCCCCTCAATCGCGCGGCGCGTCGTTTAGGAAACCGCTGTCCTGACCCTTGCCGATCGCGGCGGCTTCCTCGGTCGACCCGGTGCTGAGGTCGCGTGCCTGAGCGAGCCGGTCCGGATCGTCGCCCTCCTTGTAGAAGGTGTAGGAGAGCGTCACGCGGCGCAGCGCCAGCGCCTGCTTGTCTTCGAGAAGATGCTTGTCGAGGTAGAAGAGCACCGGCATCCGCGCCGATTCGCCGGGGCCGAGCTTCTCGTCGGTGAAGCAGAAGCATTGGATCTTGAAGAAATAGGGCGCCACCTGGAACGGCGTCACATTGAACACCGCGTGCGCCACGATCGTCTTATCGGAGAGATTCTTGGCGTAGTAGTAGATCGTCGTCGGCTTCCCGATCTCGGCCACGACCTGCCGCTCTTCGGGGTGGAAATCCCAGTTAAGCCCGTCCGCGACATTAGCGTCAAAGGAAACGCTGACCGTCTCCCCCGCCACCGCCCCGGTCGGGCTCGATGTGATCAAGGCGCGTCGCGTGGTGCCGCCATAGCCGGTTGCCGCGCAAAAAAGCCTGTAGAGCGTCGGCGAATAGATCACGCCGGCCGTCGGCAGTGCGAGCAGCCCTACGCAGAGAGCAATCGCGCCCCGCTGACTCAGCCTGCGATCCTTATCCGGCATTGGCTCGACAGTCGAAAAATCGAATGCCGCGCAACTACCACCAACCGGGCAAAAGGACGTGCGGCCTGACGGCGCATGCGACGGACGGCCACGCGGGGCCGTCCCGGCGGGCTATTCCTTCACAGCTCCGGTCATCGACGAAACGTAGTGCTCGACGAAGAACGAGTAGAGCACCGCCACGGGCAGCGAGCCCATGAGCGCGCCGGCCATCAACGAGCCCCAATGGTAGACGTCGCCCTCGACAAGCTCCGTCAGCACGCCGACCGGCACGGTCTTGTGCTCGGTGGAGGAGATGAAGGTCAGGGCGTAGATGAACTCGTTCCAGGACAGCGTGAAGGCGAAGATGCCGGCGGAGATGAGGCCGGGCACGGAGAGCGGCAGCAGGATCTTGACCAGAATCTGCACGCGCGAGGCGCCGTCGATCAGCGCACATTCCTCAAGCTCGTAGGGAATGGAGCGGAAGTAGCCCATCAGGAGCCAGGTGCAGAACGGGATGAGGAAGGTCGGGTAGGTCAGGATCAGCGCGAAGGGCGAGTCGAAGAGGCCGTATTTGAAGACCATCGTCGCAAGCGGAATGAAGAGGATCGACGGCGGCACCAGATAGGCGAGGAAAATCACCATCCCCGTGACGCGCGCGCCCGTAAAGCGGATGCGCTCGATCGCGTAAGCCGCGCAGACCGCGCAGACCAGCGAGATGAAGGTCGCGGCGACCGAGATCAGCATCGTATTCCAGAGCCACTGCGGATAGTCGGTCTCGAAGAACAGCTTGTGCAGGTTCGCGAGCGTCGGATGGGCTACCCAATAGGGGTTGAAATCCTTGAAATTGTAGAGTTCGTCGTTCGATTTGAAGGTCGTTATGACCATCCAGTAGAACGGGAACAGGAGCACAAAGAGGAAGACTGCCAGAGGCAGATAAAGCGTGACCAGACGGCGCGGTATCGATTCCAGGTAGTCCATGCCGGCGGAATCGTCGCGCTTGCGCCGCCTCCGTCCGCGAAGCTCCCGCTTCACCGCTCCATCGCGCGCGTCTTCGGCGGTCACGGTCATGGCTTGCCTGCGGTTCGCGTCGCCATCAATCCCCGCCTCCCTGCTGCCAGCGGCGGCGCTGCAGCCCGAAATAGCTGAACAGGATCGCGCCGAGCAGGAACGGGATCATGGCCACGGCGATCGCCGCGCCGCCGCCGAGGTCGCCGCCCGGAATGGCGCGCTGGAAGGAGAGCGTCGCCATCAGGTGCGTGGCGTTCAGCGGGCCGCCGCGCGTGATCACGTAGATGAGCTGGAAATCCGTGAAGGTGAAGAGCACGGAGAACGTCATCACCACCGCGATGATCGGCGTCAGCATCGGGAAAGTCACGAAACGGAAGCGCTGCCAGCCGGTGGCGCCGTCGATCACGGCCGCCTCGTAAAGCGACTGCGGGATGGTCTGCAGGCCGGCAAGCAACGTGATGGCTACGAAGGGGATGCCGCGCCAGATGTTCGCCGCTATGACGCTCGCCCGGGCGTTGTTCCGAGTGCCGAGGAAGTCGATGTAGTGGTCGATCAGTCCCATCCTCTCGAGCGTCCATGAGATGATCGAGAACTGGCTGTCGTAGAGCCACCAGAAGGCTATCGCGGAGAGCACGGTCGGCACGATCCACGGCAGAAGAACGACCGCGCGAAGAATCGCCTTGAACGGCAGGTGGCGATTGAGAAGCAGAGCCAACCAGAGACCGAGGGCGAATTTCCCGAGCGAGGCGACGACCGTGTAGAGGAACGTATTGAAGACGGCGAGCCAGAAGACGCTGTCGTCCCAGAGGTCCTGGAAATTCTGCAGGCCGATGAAGACGCCCGCCCGCCCGATCCGCGTGTCGGTCATTGACAGCCAGACGCCGAGCCCAAGCGGATAGGCGAGAAAAAACAGAAGCACGAGCCCGGCCGGCACCATGAACCAGAAGCCGGCAAAATTCCGATGTCTCGTCAGCCGGTCCAGGCGCGTTCCGCTTTGCCCGTAGGCCAGCGGCAGAGCTTCAGTTTGAAGGGCCATGTTCCGTCACCTCCAGGTGACGTGCCTCGTCACAATCGGGGTGTCGCAATCGGCGCATCGCTATTGGGCGCCGCCGGTGAAGGCGGCACCCAAGCGCTTGACGGTTCAGACCTTGTAGAAGCGGTTGGCCCGCTTCTCCGCCTTCGCCGCCGCCTCCTGCGGCGTCGCATCGCCTGAGCAGACCGATGCGAACATGTCGACCACGATGTAGTCGGCCATCGCCGCGGCGGACGAGTAGCCGAGATCACCCGAATAGCCGTTCCACAGCATGTTCTTCACAGCGTCGCGATAGGGCACCGCCTTCGGATCGTCGTGCCACACGGAGTTGTCCTTGTAGGCATCGAGCGGATGCGAGACGTAGCCGAGCGAGGCCGCCTGCCATGCTTCGTATTGCGGCTTCTCCATCATGAAGCGCAGGTATTCCTTCGCCGCATTCGGATACTTCGAATACTTGAAGATCATTCCCTGCGTGCAGAGATGCAGCTCCGTCGGCTTGCCCACGGGGCCGATCGGCATGTCCTGGTGATAGATGTCCTCGGCCAGCGCATGCACTTTCGCGTCGTCCGACTTCAACGCGGCGTAATAGATGGAGATGCCGTTGTTGGTTGCCGAGAGATCGCCCGCGAGGAACACCTTGTTGTTGTTCGAATCGTTCCAGGAGAGCGTGCCCGGCACCCAATACTGGTAGAGTCCCTTCACCCAATCGAGCGCGGCGATGGTCTCCGGGCTGTTGATGACGACGGTGTTGCCCTCGTCGACCATCTTGCCGCCGAAGCCCCAAAGCACTGTGTGCGTCCAGCCGTTGCCGTCGCCGACCGCGTGGCCAAGCGCCATGCCCATCGGGTGGCCGTTGGCGTGGAGCTTCTTGGCTATGTCGGAAATCTTGTCCGGGTCGGTCGGGAATTCGTCGTAGCCCGCGTCGTTCACCATGGATTTGCGATACACCATGCGGGCGCCGGCAGCGCCGAGCGGAAGCGCGATCCACTCGCCGTTATGCTTGCCATAACGCTGCGGCGCATCGTACCAGCCGCCGTACTTGTTGCCGAGATATTCGGCGAGGTCGGTCACCGGAACGAGCTTCTCCGGATAAAGATGCGGATCGTCGTACCAGCCGAAGATGATGTCCGGCCCGGAGCCGACATTCGCCGCGACCGCCGCCTTCGGACGGATGTCTTCCCAGGATTCCGCCTCGAGCTTCACCGGGACGCCGGTCACCTCAGTGAACTTCTTGGTGTTGGCGTTCCACTGATCCTCGTCGCCCTGCACGAACTTCGACCAGCGAAGCACGCGGAGCTGCGCGCCGTCTTCGGGCTTGAAGCTCATGTCGTCGGCCAGAGCCGGCGTGCCGCCCAGAAGCCTGGCACCCGCGGCGCCGACGGCGAGGCCGGCGCTCGTACGCAGCAGATCGCGTCTTGAAATTCCCATTCTCTTTCCTCCCTGGTTGTTCACGGGGCCCTTTTTTGGGCCTCTCGTTCAGTCGGATTCCTGCATCAAATTCGTTCGCCGGTTCCCTTATCGAAAAGATGGACGTGGGTGATGTCGGGCGCGAGGTTCACCTTCTCGCCCGGCCGCAACATAAGGCGCTCGCGCAGCACCGCGGTGATCTGCTGCCCGTCGAGGCGTGCGAAGATCTGCACTTCCGCGCCGGTCGGCTCGACAACGACGACCTCCACCTCGGTGCCATCGTCACGGACGGCGAGATGCTCGGGGCGGATGCCGTAGGTCACCGCCTGCCCCTCGCGCGCCGCGGTGTCGGGCGAAACCGGCAAACGCCGACCGTTCGCCGTTTCGAACCAGAGACCGGAATTCTTGACGATCTTCCCCTCGAGAAAGTTCATCGCGGGCGAGCCGATGAAGCCGGCGACGAAGATGTTGCGCGGCGTGTCGTAAAGATCGAGCGGCGCGCCAACCTGCTCCACCTCGCCGTCATGCATGACCACGATCTTGTCGGCCATGGTCATGGCTTCGATCTGGTCATGGGTCACGTAGACGGTAGTGGTCCTCAGCCGCTGGTGCAGTTCCTTGATCTCGGTGCGCATGGCGACGCGGAGCTTGGCGTCGAGGTTCGACAGCGGCTCGTCGAAGAGGAAGACCTGCGGGTCGCGCACGATGGCGCGGCCCATGGCGACGCGCTGGCGCTGGCCGCCGGAGAGCTGACGCGGATAGCGCGCGAGATATGGCTCCAGACCAAGGATATCCGCGGCCTTCTTCACGCGCTCCTCGATGACGCGCTTCTCGATGCGCCGCAGCTTCAGCGAGAAGCCCATGTTGTCGGCGACCGTCATGTGCGGGTAGAGCGCGTAATTCTGGAAAACCATGGCGATGTCGCGCTCTTTCGGCGGGACATTGTTGACGACGCGCTCGCCAATCAGGATGTCGCCCATCGAGATCTGCTCGAGCCCGGCGATCATTCTCAAAAGCGTCGACTTTCCGCAGCCGGAAGGACCGACGAGAATGACGAATTCCCCGTCGGTGATGTCGACATTCACGCCATGGATGACTTCCACCTGCCCGAAGGACTTGCGCACATCGCGAAGCGCTACTGGTGCCATAGGACGTTCGTTCCCCTCTGTTGATTCTTTCGCGCTGGCGCGTTTATCCGGCGCTCCGGAGCCATTCAATGAATGATTGCATGGCCGACTCCCTATGCCAACCGGGAAAGCCGTTCCGGATTTGATCCGCGCTCAGGCGGCGCCGGTTGAGGCGACGCTTATGACGATGGCCGCGAAGTGCGTCGCGGCGGCAGCGACCACGAAGCCGTGCCAGATCGCGTTTTGGAACGGCAGCCGCTCCCAGAGGTGGAAGATCAGGCCGGCCGTATAGAGCCCGCCGCCGACTACGAGGAGCACGAGAGCCGGCGTATCGAGAGCGTGGATGAGAGGCGGCAGCGCGATGACGCCGAGCCAGCCGAGCGCCAAATAAAGCCCGAGTGACACCCGGTCGAACAGCCGGCTATGGAACAGGCGAAGTGCCACGCCGGCCAATGCCACGGTCCAGACCACGCTCGTGAGGCTGAGGCTCCAGGCGCCGGTCAGGTCGAGCAGCGTAAACGGTGTGTAGGTGCCGGCGATCATCAGGAAGATCGCCGAATGGTCGAGACGTTTCAACCAGTCGGCGTGGCGCGTGAAGCGACCGAGATTGAAGGCGCAGGAGCAGCCGAGCATGGAGAGGAGCCCGACCGAATAGATGGCGACGGCGGCGACGTCTTGCGTGCCCCCGCGGCGCGCTGCGATCGTGAGCAGCGCCGCTGCCCCGATCAGGCCCGCGAGAATCGCAAGCACGTGGATCGCGCCGTCGACGCCAATCTCCCAACGATGAAAGCGCCGCCTCACCGCCTCGGCCGAAAGCTCCAGTGCTTCGCGGGCGGTCATCGGGGCGCTCCTACGCTGCGTTCAGCCAGTGGCGCGGGTCGGAGTGGCCCAGCCCGCCACCCGCGAGCGCCTTGACCAGGTCCGCGATGGCATCGAGCGAATGCACGGGGCGGAACTCGTCGACGTAGGGCAGCATCAGACGGACGCCGCGCGCCTTTGCCGCGAAGCCTTCGTAGCGCAGCAGCGGGTTCAGCCAGATGAGCCGGCGGCAGGACCGGTGCAGCCGATCCATCTCGGCGGCAAGGTCGACGCCGGAATCGCCTTTATCCTCTCGCTCAAGCCCGTCGGTGATCAGAAGAACGGTTGCCCCGCCGCTCAGCACCCGGCGCGACCAGTCGCGGTTGAACGCGCGGAGGGCCGAGGCGATGCGCGTGCCGCCCGACCAGTCCTGAACGGCGTCGGAGCAGCTTTCGAGCGCCTCGTCCGGGTCCTTCAGGCGAAGCTGCCGCGTGACGTTGGTGAGGCGCGTCCCGAAGACGAATGTCTGCACACGCCTGCGCTCGGAGAGCGCGTGCAAGAAATGCAGCATCAGCCGCGAATATTGCGTCATCGAGCCGGAGATATCGCAGAGCGCGACGATGGGTGGCCTGATTTCGGCGCGGGCCCGAAACGCCGGCATGATCATGTCGCCGCCCACTTTCAGTGAGGCGCGCATGGTGCGGCGCGGATCGAAGCGGCCGTGCGTGGCGCGCTTGAGCCGCCGCGTGCGCAGCCGATCGTCAGGGAGAAAGAGCGCGGCCAGCGCGCGCTTCGCCTCGGCGATCTCCGCGTTTGTCATCTGCGCGAAATCCTTGCGCTGCAGCACCTCCCGCTCGGAGACCGTGAGCCGCGCGTCGATCTCGACATCCGGCTCCTTGTCGTCGCGGCGGGCGTCCGAGCCGAGCGCCTCGCGCACGCGCGTCTCCGCGGCGCGCGGCTTTTCCTTTTCCGCCCTGACCGGGGCGACCGGGGAAAGCAACGCAAGCATCTTCTCGATCAGTCCGCGCTGGCGCCAGAAAAGCTCGAACGCCTCATGGAAGACGACGCGATGCTCGCGTTTTTTCACGAAGATCGAGTGAAGGGTCCAATAGAAGTCGTCGCGCGAGGCGATGCCGGTGGTCTCGACCGCGCGGATTGCATCGATCACCGCCGCCGGCCCAACGGGAATGCCGGTTTTTCGGAGCGCGCGGGCGAAATAGACGATGTTGTCGGCGATGCGCCCGCCGGATGTGACCTCGGCGTCCGCGACCATCACTCCGCCGCCGCGAGCTCGGCCTTCACCTCATCGAGGAGCATTTTCGTCTGGCTCTTCTCGATGCGGGCGATGTCGTCCTGGTATTTCAGGAGGACGCCAAGCGTGTCGGAAACCGTCGCCGCGTCGAGGCCCACCTGGTCGAGCTCGGTCAGCGCGCCCGCCCAATCGATCGTCTCCGCGACGCCCGGACGTTTGAAGAGATCCTCGCGGCGCAGCCGCTGGACGAAGGCCACGACCTCCGCCGCAAGCCGCTCGCGAATGCCGGGGATGCGCGTCGTTACGATCTCCAGCTCGCGCGCCGCGTCGGGATAGTCGACCCAATGGTAGAAGCAGCGCCGCTTCAGGGCGTCGTGGATCTCGCGCGTGCGGTTGGTGGTGACGACGACGATCGGCGGATGCTCGGCGCGGATCGTCCCGACTTCCGGAACCGTCACCTGATTGTCGGCAAGCACTTCGAGCAGGAACGCCTCGAAGGCCTCGTCGGCGCGGTCGAGCTCGTCGATCAGAAGGATGGGCGGCCCGGCGATGTCCGGCTCTAGAGCCTGCAAGATCGGGCGCTTGATCAGGAACCGGTCGGTGAAGATATCCTTCGACAGCGTATCGCGGTCGACGTCGCCGGCAGCCTCCGCAAGCCTGATCTCCACCATCTGCGCGGCGTAGTTCCATTCGTAGACGGCGGAGGCGACGTCGAGACCCTCGTAGCATTGCAGGCGGATCAGCTTGCGCCCGAGCGTCTCGGCCAGAACCTTGGCGATCTCGGTCTTGCCGACCCCCGCCTCGCCTTCGAGGAAGAGCGGGCGGCCCATCTTCAGCGAGAGATAGAGCACGGTCGCAAGCGACCGGTCGGCGATGTAGCCGGCCGAGGAAAGCAGGGTCAGCGTTGCGTCGATAGAGGTGGGGACGGCAGGCATTGGGACTCGGCAAAATCAGGAGAATGGTCGCTATATAGGGCAGAAAGCCGCCCGCCGCACGGTTGAATTGTCGCTCCCGCATCCCTGAATGGCCCGCATTGTTAAGCCCACCTCACTTTCGCTGGCCGCCGCCAGACGGATATGGCTCCGTGCCCAGCGGCTTGACGAGAGCGCCCCCTTCGGCGCGGGACCTGAGGCGACGCGCGTGGCGGTCGAGCACCTCGGCTACGTGCAGATCGACACAATCCACGTAATCGAGCGCTCCCACCATCACATCCTCTACACCCGCATCCCGGCCTACCGGCGCGAAGACCTCCACCGGGCGCAGACGGTGGAGAAGTCCGTCTTCGAGTACCTGGACGCACGCGCTCGCCTACATTCCAACGCGGGATTTCCGCTTCTTCGTACGTGCGATGAAGGCGCACCGGCTAGAGCAGGACCGTTGGTTCGGCCGGGTTACCAAGGCCGACCTTGGCAAGGTCATGCGGCTCCTCCGGAACAATGGGCCGCTCACGATCCGCGACATCGACGACGACGTTCTCGTCGAGAAGGATCACGCCTGGGCGAGCCGCAAGCCGTCGAAGCGGGCGCTGCAACTCGCCTTCTACATGGGGCGCGTCGCGGTCGGCGAGCGGATCGGCATGCTCAAGACCTACGATCTGGTGGATCGTCATTTCGGTTGGGCGAAGCCTCCGCGCCCCGCCTCAGAGCGCGAGGTCACGGAATATCTCCTCGACCGGGCGCTTCTGGCGCAGGGCGTCGTGAGCCTCAATTCGGCCTGCTATATGGATGCGCCCCGGAAGCCGGCGATGCGGACGATGATCGACCGGCGCGTGCGGCGTGGCGAACTCGTGCCGCTGGCGATCGAAGGCGCTGGCAAGACCGAGCACTGGGCGAGGCCCGAGCTTCTCGAGGCGCCGCTGCCCGACGCGGATCTCGTGCACATCCTCTCGCCGTTCGACCCGCTCATCATCCAGCGGAAGCGGCTAAAACTCTTCTTCGACTACGAGCACCGCTTCGAGGCCTACGTGCCCAAGGAGAAACGCGCGCTCGGCTATTTCGCGCTGCCGGTGCTTGTCGGCGACGAGATCGTCGCAGCGCTCGATCTCAAGACCGACCGGGCGAAGGGCAAGCTGCTCGTGCAAAAATGGACGTGGGTCGGCGACGGCTCGCCTCAGCGGCACAAGCGCCGCATCGAGGAGGAACTGCATCGGTTCGAGCGGTTCCAACTCGGATCATAGATAGCGCGCCGTTCAAGATCACGGCGATCAACGCGGACGGCGGCCCTTGCGGACCTTATCGTCCATATTTGGGCGAGCGGCCTGCCGGAAGCTCTTCGCGGATTCGGTCGAGTCTCAATCTCAGAGCATGGCAACCGGGGACAGTTGATCCTCCAAAACAACGCGCTGCTGCGAGCCGACCGAACTCTGGACCCGGTAGTGGCAATCGCCGCGTTCCTCGGGAAGCAGGGCGACGACCTTGTAGATACCGGCAACCCCGCGATTGATTGCGGCTGAGGAAAGCCGCACCGACTGGCCGACCTTGAACTTATGACTAGTCATGAAAAAGCTCCCTGCGCGATCGATCGAGAGCGCGGAGGCCGCGCTCTCGAGATTTGCGCGTCTTTTCGGTTACGCCGACTGCAGATTCGCCGCGGCTTCCTTGCCGCTGCGCCGATCGGCTTCGACGTCGAAAGAGAGCTTCTGGCCCTCGACCAGGCCGCGCATGCCGGCCGCTTCGAGCGCCGTGGCATGGACGAACACGTCCTTGCCGCCGTCGTCAGGCGCGATGAACCCGAAGCCTTTTTGCGAGTTATAGAACTTTACTGTGCCCGTTTTCATGGGATGTCCTTTCACTGACAGTTGCGCATGCGGACAGCCGCGCTACACGCGGCCGATCCGGTTCAGAATCGAGATTTGGAGAGATAGTCTGAACGTGCGCCCGGCAGTGCCAACGGCGAAGCGGCCCAGTTGTCCGGCCAAAGATCGATGGTTTCATGTGGGGGATTATTGCGACTTATGCAAGGCCGACGCGCGATCCTCCTTTCGGCACGGGTACTTGGCGCACCGCCGCATCGCTCGCCGGAGGGAGGGCTTCCCGCGCGCGCGCCGGGCCGCGCTTCAGCATGAGGGCTGCCAGCGAGGCCTGAAATGCGCTAGGTCTGCCCCGACAAATGCCTAGTTCCACCCGTTCCCCGCTCCTCTCGCCGATCTTCGACTCGTCGGCCGTTGGCGAAGTCTTCTCCGACCGCGCCGTTTTGCAGGCGATGCTCGATTTCGAGGCGGCGCTGGCCGCGGCGGAGGCCGAGATCGGGATCATCCCCGCGACTGCGGTCGCGCCGATCAAGTCGGCCTGCGATGCGGACCTCTATGACATCGCGGAGATCGGCAAAGCGGCGGCGCTAGCCGGCAACATCGCAATCCCGCTGGTCAAGGCGCTGACCCAGACGGTCAACGAAAAGGCCCGCGGCTATGTGCACTGGGGCGCGACCAGCCAGGATGCCATCGACACAGCCTTCATGCTCTGCGCCAAGCGCGCGCTGCCGATCATGCGCGCCGATCTCGCCGCTTCGATCGACGCGCTCGTCGCGCTGATCGGGAAGCACCGCGGCACCGTGATGGCGGGGCGCACTTTGATGCAGCAGGCGCTGCCGATCACCTTCGCCACCAAAGCAGCCGTCTGGCTCTCCGGCCTTGCGCACGCGGTGGAGCGCCTGATGCGCGTCGAAACGAATTCGCTGGCGCTGCAATTCGGCGGCGCGGCGGGAACGCTCGCCGCACTCGGCGCAAATGGCGCGAAGGTCAGAAGCGCGCTCGCCGCGCGCCTTGAACTGAAGGAAGCGCCAATCACATGGCACGCCGACCGCGGACGCGTCTTCGATATCGCCACCGCGCTCTCGGGCCTTTCCGGTGCGGCGGCGAAGATCGCGACCGACGTGTCGCTTCTGATGCAGACGGAAGTCGGCGAAGTCTTCGAGCCTGCCGCGCCGGGCAAGGGCGGCTCCTCGACCTTGCCCCACAAGCGCAACCCGATCGGCTCCGCAGCGATCCGCGCCAACCACCTGCGCATTTCCGGCTTCATGGCGACGCTCACCATGGCGCTCGAGCACGAGCACGAGCGCGCGGCCGGCGCGTGGGCGGCGGAGTGGGAGACGCTCCGTGATCTCTTCGTGCTTTCGGCGGGGAGCCTGGAGCGGCTGCGCGAGATGCTCGCCGGCCTTGAAGTCGACCCGGCGCGGATGCGCGCCAATCTCGATTCGACGCTCGGACTGCCGCTTGCCGAGAGCCTGATGATGGCGCTCGCGCCGAAGATCGGACGGATGGAAGCGCATCACCGTGTCGCGGCTGCGTCGAAGCTCGCGCTCGCAAGCAATCGTCCGCTTGCGGAGGTCGCGAAGGGGGAACCGGCGATCGCCGGCAATATCCGCGTGGAGGAGATCGACCGTGCGCTCGATCCGATGCGCTATCTGGGCAGCGCCGAGCAGATGATCGATGCCGCGCTCGCGGAGGCACGTCGCGTCATGGAGAAAGATTGATGGCAGAGGTGAAAACCGGCGACGGCGTCCGCATCCACTACGAGATCGAAGGACGCGACGACGGACCTCCCCTCCTCTTCTCCAACTCGCTCGGCACCAACCTTCACATGTGGGACGAGCAGGCGAAGCACGCGGTTGGGCTCGGCTTCCGCGTGATCCGCTACGATCAACGCGGCCATGGCAAATCCGCAGCGCCCGAGGGGGACTACACTCTGAAGCGTCTTGCCGACGACGTGGTCGACCTCCTCGACGCGCTCGACATCGAGAAGGCGGCGTTCTGCGGCCTGTCGATGGGAGCGATGACGGGCATGCACCTCGGCAAGCGCCATCCAACCCGCTTCTCGCGGCTGGCGCTCTGCAACACGGCTGCGTATATGCCGCCGCGCGAGAACTGGGACCTGCGTATCAAGACAGTGAACGAGGCGGGGCTGGAAGCAATCGTGGACCGCATCCTTGGGCTCTGGTTCACGCCCGAATTCTCTGAACGCGCGCCGACCGAGGTCGATCGCATCCGTACGATGTTCCTTGCGAACGAGTCCGGCGGCTATAACGGCTGCTGCGCCGCCGTTCGCGACATGGACGAGCGCAGCCAGCTCGGCACGATCGAGGCTCCGGCCCTCGTGGTGATCGGCGCGCACGACCCATCGACGACCCCGGAGGCCGGCCGATATATCGTCCAGCACATTCCCGGCGCACAAAAAGCCGTGCTCGACAGCGCGCATCTCTCCAACATCGAGCGGCTCGAGGACTTCAACCGGATCGTGCTCGGCTTTCTCGCGGGAGGTCATCGATGAGCGACACCTACGAAAGCGGCATGAAGGTGCGCCGCGCCGTCCTCGGCGATGCGCATGTCGATCGCGCGACCACGGGCGCTAGCGACTTCAACCGCGAATTCCAGGATCTCATCACGCGCTATGCCTGGGGCGAGATCTGGTCGCGACCCGGCCTCGACCGCAAGACGCGCTCCTGCATGGTGCTGACCGCGACGATTGCGCTCGGCGCCTGGGACGAGTTCCGCCTGCACATGAATGCAGCCTTCAACAACGGGCTGTCAGAGGCAGAGATCAAAGAAGTGATCCTGCAGGCTGCAATCTATTGCGGCGTGCCGGCCGCGAACCACGCCTTCAAGGAAGCAGCCGCCGTGCTTGCCGAGCGGAGCGGCAAGAAAGCGTGAGTGCGACGCGCGAAGCGTGGCCCGAGGCACCAACCGAGGGCTGGCTTGAGACAGCGGCGACGTTGCAGATGTTCTCGCAGGTCGTGGGCAAGGTGCGGCTCGCGCGTGCGCCGCGCGAGAACCATTGGTGGCACGTCGCGCTCTATCTGACTTCGCGCGGCCTGACGACGTCGCCGATGCCCGACAGGAACGGCGCGTTCCAGGTGGACTTCGACTTTCTGGACCACGGTCTCGTGATCGCAACCAGCGACGGCCGCCGCGAAGAGATGGCGCTCGCCGGTATCGGATCGGTCGCCGAATTCTACACATCCTTCATGGGACGGCTTGCCGCGCTCGGCATCGACGTCGCGATCTGGCCGGTGCCGGTTGAGGTGATGGTCGCGACGCCCTTCGCCGACAACAGCTCGCGTTGCGCCTACGTACCGGAAGTCGCCGAGCGGATGTGGCGCATCCTGCTTCTTGCCGACACGGCACTGAAACGCTTCCGCTTCGGCTTCCTTGGAAAGTCGAGCCCGTCGCATTTCTTCTGGGGAAGCTTCGACCTTGCGATGACGCGCTTCTCCGGGCGGAGCGCGCCGAAGCATCCCGGCGGCGTTCCAAATCTCGCGGATTGGGTCACGCGCGAAGCTTATTCGCACGAAGTCTGGAGCGCAGGCTTCTGGCCGGGGACGGCCGGCGGCTTCGAGCGTCCCGCGTTTTATGCGTACGCCTATCCGCAGCCCGCCGGCTTTTCGGCCGCGCCGGTTTCTCCTGCGGCCGGCAACTACAACACGGCGCTCGGAGAATTCCTGCTTCCTTACGACAGCGTGCGCGCGTTTCCCGACCCGGGCGAAGCCGTGGCGCAGTTCCTGAAGTCGACTTACGAGGCAGCGGCTGATCTCGGCGGCTGGGACCGTGCCCGATTGGAGAGAGCGCGCGACGCAGCGGTGGATTGACGGCGGAGCGGTACGGGGCTTGCATAGCCCAAGGGGGTGCCCACACCTCGGTTGACGCCTTGGTTGTGTGGCGTTCGTGGCCTTGCTACCGTGCTCCGTCCCATGACCGGCTCGATCGGCGCGGGGACTGGTGACGGTCGTACCGTCGGGGGGTAGAGGCGGATGGAGTATTTTCTCGAGCAGCTCATCAACGGGCTGACTCTGGGCTCGATCTACGGATTAATCGCCATCGGCTACACGATGGTCTACGGCATCGTCGGCATGGTGAACTTCGCGCATGGCGACGTGTTCATGGTGTCTGCCTTCATCGCGCTCATTACGTTCCTGATCGTGACGACATGGCTTGGCATAGCGTCGGTCGCGGTCGCGCTGATCATCATGCTGATCGTCGGAATGCTGCTCACCGGGCTGTGGAACTGGGTGATCGAGAAGATCGCCTATCGGCCGCTGCGCGGCTCTTTCCGGCTGGCGCCGCTCATTTCGGCGATCGGCATGTCGATCGTTCTCTCGAACTTCGTTCAGGTCGCGCAAGGTCCGCGCAATAAGCCGATCCCGCCGATGGTGACGGAGGTCTACACGCTCTTTCAGGGCAGTGGCACTTACCCGGTGACCATCGCCCTCAAGCAACTGATCATCTTCGCGCTCACGGCCGGGCTGCTCCTCGGCTTCTGGCTGGTGGTGCAGAAGACTTCCCTCGGACGAGCGCAGCGCGCCTGCGAACAGGATAGGCGCATGGCCGCCCTGCTCGGCATCGACGTCGACCGCACGATCTCGCTGACCTTCGTCATGGGTGCAGCGCTTGCCGCGGTCGCCGGAACGATGTTCTTGATGTTCTACGGCGTGGTGAACTTCTCGGACGGCTTCCAGCCCGGCATCAAGGCCTTCACCGCCGCGGTGCTCGGCGGCATCGGCTCGCTGCCCGGCGCCGTGCTCGGCGGCATTCTGATCGGCATCATCGAGGCGCTTTGGTCGGCCTATTTCTCCATCGACTACAAGGACGTCGCCGTTTTCTCGATCCTGGCGATCGTGCTCATCTTCTTGCCGCAGGGCCTCCTCGGACGACCGGAAGTCGAGAAAGTCTAAGTGAGCCCGCAAGAAGAAAGCGCCACGCTCGACACACTGCCGGAAGGCGCGCAGATCGAGCAGGAAGAGTCGGCCAAGGCCGCGCGCGGCGAGTTGGCCCCGACCGTCTCTTCTGGCGCGCTTTTCCCGACGGCCATCAAGGAAAGCCTGTTCGCCGCGATCGTTGCGTTCGGGCTGTTTCTCCCCCTGCTCGGATTCGAGACCGCGCAGGACATCAACAACCGTCTGATCCTGATCACGCGCTGGCCGCTGCTGCTAATCGTCGTCCTGATCGTCGCCGCCGGGCGTTTTGCGACCGTCTTTTTCTTCGTCCCGTGGCAACAGGCGCGGCTGAAACGCCCGGCGCGCGAAGTCACCGTCGACGGCGCCGCGCGGCGGGCGCGCATCGTGCGCTGGATCATTCCGGGGGTGATCGTCGGTCTCGTCCTCTACCCCGGCATCATACTTCAGCTCGTCGGCATCCAGGGCTCCATCAAGTGGGTGGATAATTTCGGCATCCAGGTGCTCATCTACGTGATGCTGGCCTGGGGACTGAACGTCGTGGTCGGTTTCGCCGGCCTGCTCGACCTCGGCTACGTCGCCTTCTACGCGGTCGGCGCCTACGCCTACGCGCTCCTTGCCACCCACCTCGGCCTTTCGTTCTGGCTGCTCCTGCCGCTCGCCGGCCTTCTGTCGGCAACGTGGGGCCTCATCCTCGGCTTCCCGGTGCTCAGGCTGCGCGGCGACTACCTCGCCATCGTCACGCTCGCCTTCGGCGAGATCATACGGCTCGTGCTCATCAACTGGCGCGAAGTGACCAACGGTGGCTTCGGCATCTCGGGAATTCCCAAGATCACGCTGTTCGGCCTCTCCTTCGACGCCACGCCGACCGGGTTCGCGGCGGTCTTCGGCCTCCCGCTGAGCTCTGCCTACTACAAGATATTCCTCTACTATCTGGCGCTGCTCCTATGCGCGGTGACCGCGGTCGCCACCGCCCGGCTGCGCCGCCTGCCCATCGGCCGTGCCTGGGAATCGCTGCGCGAGGACGAAATCGCGTGCCGCTCGCTCGGTATCAACACCACCAACACGAAGCTCACCGCCTTTGCGATCGGCGCCATGTTCGGCGGTTTCGCCGGCTCGTTCTTCGCCGCACGTCAGGGCTTCATCAGCCCGGAATCGTTCACCTTCCTGGAATCGGCGTTGATCGTGGCCATCGTCGTGCTCGGCGGCATGGGCTCGATGGTCGGCGTCGCCACCGCCGCCGTCGTGATGATCGGCGGAATCGAGATCATGCGGCAGCTCGCATTCCTCAAGCAGATCTTCGGAAGCGACTTTAATCCGGACCAGTACCGGATGCTGCTCTTTGGCCTCGCCATGGTCGGCGTCATCGTCTGGCGACCGCGCGGTTTCGCCGGCACGCGCACACCGACGGTGTTCCTCCGCCAGCGCAAGACGATATCGGCGGACATGATCAAGGAAGGGCACGGCTAGATGGACGCCACCCGCTCCTCGTACGCCGCCGACCCGATCGTCACGATCGAGCACCTGACCATGCGCTTCGGCGGGCTCGTCGCGATCGATGACCTGTCGTTTCAGGCGTCTCGGGGGGAGATTACCGCGCTGATCGGTCCGAACGGCGCCGGCAAGACGACCGTCTTCAACTGCGTCACGGGATTCTACAAACCCACCGAGGGCCGCATCACGATGCGGCAGAAGGGCGGGAAGGTCTTTCAGCTCGAGCGCATGCCCGACTTCCGCATCGCCGCAAAAGCGAAGGTCGCCCGCACGTTCCAGAACATCCGCCTGTTCGGCGGCATGACGGTTCTGGAAAATCTGCTCGTTGCGCAGCACAACACACTGATGGTCGCTTCGGGCATGACGATCCTCGGGTTGATCGGAATGCCGAGCTTCCGCAAGGCGGAACAACGCGCCATCGAGAAGGCGCGCATTTGGCTTGAGGAGATCGATCTGCTCGACCGCGCCGACGATCCAGCCGCCGACCTCCCCTATGGCGATCAACGCCGGCTGGAAATCGCGCGCGCCATGTGCACGGACCCGGAGCTCTTGTGCCTCGACGAACCGGCGGCGGGCCTCAACGCCAGCGAATCCGCCGGGCTGAACCGGCTGCTGCAGCGCGTTCGCGACCACTTCAAGACCTCGGTGCTCCTCATCGAGCACGACATGGGCGTCGTCATGGAAATCTCCGACCACATCGTCGTGCTCGATTACGGGCGCAAGATTTCCGACGGGTCGGCGACGATGGTGCGCAGCGACCCGAAGGTGATCGCTGCCTATCTTGGGGTCGAGGACGAGACGGAGGCCATCGAGCAGGTCCTCGACAACGTGGAGCATCGCTGATGGCGGCCGCCGGCGAGCCCCTTCTCAGCGTTCGCAACGTTTCGACGTTCTACGGCAAGATCATGGCGCTGCGTGGCGTCGACGTCGACGTGCATCACGGCGAGATCGTCGCCCTCATCGGGGCGAACGGCGCAGGCAAGTCGACGCTGATGATGACCATCTGCGGCAACCCGCAGGCGCGCGATGGTTCGATCGTCTTCGACGGCCGCGACATCACGCGCATGCACACGCACGAGATTGCGCGGCTCAGCATCGCGCAGTCGCCGGAGGGCCGGCGCATCTTCCCGCGCATGACGGTCCTGGAAAATCTCCAGATGGGCGCCAGCCTCGACGGGCTTGCGCATTTCGACACGGACGCGGAGCGCGTCTTCGGCCTCTTCCCTCGCCTCAAGGAGCGGCTGCACCAGCGCGGCGGAACGCTTTCGGGCGGCGAGCAGCAGATGCTGGCGATCGCCCGCGCGCTTATGGCGCGGCCGCGTCTCCTGCTTCTCGACGAGCCGTCGCTCGGCCTGGCGCCGCTTATCGTGCGGCAGATTTTCGAGGCCATCCGCGAACTGAACCGCACCGAGAACCTCACCGTCTTTCTGGTCGAGCAGAACGCCTACCATGCGCTGAAGCTCGCGCACCGCGGGTATGTCATGGTCAACGGGCGCATCCAGATGACCGGCACCGGGCGCGAGCTCCTCGAGGCGCAGGAGGTGCGCGCCGCTTATCTCGAAGGCGGCAGGCACTAGGGAGAACAGGATGGGCGTCATCTACGAGGAGGGTTCGGTCTGGCTTTTCGTGCTGGTCACCGTCGTGCTCGGCGGCGGCGCCGCGTGGATGACCGGCCGGGCCGTCGCCAGCGGCTGGGACTCCCTCTACAAGCTGGCGTTTTATCTGGTTCTTCTGACCGTCGCGGTGCGCTTCATCCATCATGCCCTTTTCGGCGGTACGATGCTCACCCCGCGCTACTACATCGCCGATGCCGTCATCCTGTTCATCTTCGGATTTCTCGGGTTCCGCTTTACCCGCGCCTCGCAGATGGCGACCCAGTACAGCTGGATGTACGAGCGCACGGGGCCGCTGACGTGGCGTGAGCGCAACGCCGGCCGCCGAGCCTGAAAGCAGATGACAAAGAGGCAAAAAACGGCTTGAGTTGGCCTACAGGGCAGGATTGCGGTCGGATCAACCGACAGGACCACTCACCCATACGTTCAACTAACGGGAGTATAGACATGAGGATTCAATGGCTTTCTGGAGTCGCCGTAGCGGCCGCTTTGGCGCTCGCGGGGACGGCTCAGGCCGAGATCAAGATCGCCGTCGCGGGACCGCTCACCGGCCCGAACGCAGCCTTCGGCGCACAGCTCCAGAAGGGCGCGGAGATGGCCGCGAAGGACATCAACGCCGCCGGCGGCATGAACGGCGAGCAGATCACGCTGGAGTTCGGCGACGACGTCTCCGACCCGAAACAGGGCGTGTCGGTCGCCAACAAGTTCGTCGGTGACGGCCTCAAGTTCGTCGACGGGCACTTCAACTCCGGCGTCTCGATCCCGACCTCCGACGTCTACGCGGAGAACGGCATTCTTCAGATCACGCCGGCCTCCACCAACCCGACTTTCACCGAGCGCGGACTGTGGAACACCTTCCGCACCTGCGGACGTGACGATCAGCAAGGCGCGGTCGCCGGCAAGTACATCGCCGACAACTACAAGGACGCCAAGGTGGCGGTCCTCCACGACAAGACGCCTTACGGCCAGGGCCTCGCCGACCAGACCAGGAAGACGATGAACGACGATGGCCTCAAAGATGTCATGTACGAAGGCATCAACGTCGGCGACAAGGACTTCTCCGCGCTGATCTCGAAGATGAAGGAAGCGGGCGTCACGGTCGTCTACTGGGGCGGTCTGCACACCGAAGGCGGCCTCATCGTCCGTCAGATGGCTGACGCCGGTCTGAAGGCGCAGTTCATCTCCGGCGACGGCATCGTCTCCGACGAGTTCGCCTCCATCGCCGGCCCGGCGGCTGAAGGCGTGCTCAACACCTTCGGTCCGGACCCGCGCAAGCTCGCGAGCGCCCAGGCGGTGGTCAAGAAGTTCCGCGACGAGGGCTTCGAGCCGGAAGCCTACACGCTCTACAGCTACGCGGTGCTCCAGGTGATGTCGCAGGCGGCCAACAAGGCGAAGTCGCTCGACCCGCAGACGGTTGCCAAGGAGATCAAGGACGGCGGCCCGTGGGATACGGTGCTTGGTCCGCTCAGCTACGATGCCAAGGGCGACATCACGAAGCTCGACTACGTGATGTACGTCTGGAAGAAGGGCGCCGACGGCAAAATCACTTACGTCGAGAAGGAATAGCCTCTTCGACACCTGAGGATTGGGCCCGCCCTTGTGGCGGGCCTTTTCTTTCAATGCGCCTCTTTTGCCTGCTCCCAGCGGAACGAGACCCCGCGCAAGGCGGTTTCTCCGCCGATCGCTCGCAACCGACGATCTGTGCCATAAGGGGATGCTACGGAGACGCACAATGCAATTCACCATCTCAACTGCCACGATCGCGCCGATCGTGTCGCTCGTCGCGGGGATCCTGATCCTCGTCATGCCTAGGCTTTTGAACTATATCGTGGCGATCTATCTGATCCTCATCGGCCTTCTAGGGCTCTTTCCGAACCTGCTGGGTTGAAAACATTTCCTGGGCTTTCCGTCGGTCATGCGACCGACGCCGCGATGAAGTCCGGCGTCACCGTGTTCCTGCCCGACGCGCCGGCGATCGCGGCGGTGCAGGTGATGGGCGGCGCGCCGGCGAGCCGCGAGGCCGCGGCGCTCAGTCCCGAGAACAGCGTGGAACGCATTGATGCTATCGTGCTGACCGGCGGGTCGGCCTTCGGGCTCGCCGCCGCAGATGGCGCGATGGACTGGCTCGCCGCGAACGGGCGCGGCTTCGCCGTCGGGCCGGTGCGGGTGCCGATCGCCCCCGCCGCCGCGCTCTTCGATCTGAACAATGGCGGGAGAAAGCCGGCCGACCTCGCGTCGGCCTATCGCGCGCTCGGTCGCGCGGCCTGCGAAGCGGCCGGAGGCGACATCGAGGTCGGCTCCGTCGGCGCGGGCGCGGGCGCGACGACGGCGGATCTGAAGGGCGGCTTCGGCGCGGCCGGGACCGTGCTCGAAGACGGGAGCCGCGTCGCCGCCTTCGTTGCCGTCAATTCGGTCGGTCGCGTCACGCTCGGCACGACGCCGCATTTTCGCGCCGCACCGTTCGAGCGCGACGCAGAGTTCGGCGGGCTGGGGCTACCCGCAAAACTTCCTCCCGACGCGGGCGCTGTCGTTACCAAGACGCCGCGCGAGCCCGGCGCGAACACGACGCTTGCCGTCGTCGTGACCGACTGCGCGCTCACACGCGCCGAGGCGAAGCGCCTCGCGATTACCGCGCATGACGGCATGGCGCTCGCGATCTTCCCCGCGCACACGCCGTTCGACGGCGACACGGTCTTCGCGCTTTCGACCGGCGCACGCGAGCTTTCCGGCGGCATGCGGGCGCTCGGGCCGCATCTGCGCGGCGGCGGCAGAGACGCTGGCGCGCGCCATCGCCCGCGCCGTCTTTGCCGCGACACCGGCGGAGAACGACCGCTTCCCGACCTGGCGGGAGCGCTACGGGGCCGGCTGAGGCGCAGCGACCGCCATATCGACGGAGCGGAAGCTCCCGTGCTAGGGCCGCATCGCCATGGATCGACCGCTCAAAATCTCAGCCTCCGTGCTTGCCGCCGATTTCAGTCGCCTCGGCGAAGAAATCGAAGCCGTCGACGCGGCCGGCGCCGATCTCATCCATCTCGACGTGATGGACGGGCATTTCGTCCCGAACATCAGCTTCGGCGCGCCCGTGATCCGCCCGCTTCGCGCGTATACGAAAAAGCCCTTCGACACGCATCTGATGATCGCGCCGACCGATCCTTATCTCGCGGACTTCGCCGCGGCCGGCGCGGACGCCATCACCGTCCATGCGGAGGCGGGGCCGCATCTCGACCGCTCGCTTGAGGCGATCCGCGCTCTCGGCAAGCGCGCCGGCGTGGCCCTCAACCCGGCGACGCCGACTGACGCTATCGCGCATGTGCTCGACCGGCTCGACATCGTGCTCGTGATGACCGTCAATCCGGGCTTCGGCGGGCAGGCCTTCATCCAGGCGATGGTGGAGAAGATCCGCCAGGTGAAAGCGCTCACCGCAGGGCGCGACATCGACATCTCGGTCGATGGCGGAATCGGGCCGAAGACCGCTGCCGCGGTCGTTTCCGCAGGTGCCAACGTGCTCGTCGCCGGAGGAGCCGTCTTCGGTGGCGGCGCAAAGAGCTATGCGGCGAACATCGCGGCGATCCGCAAGGCGGCGGGAACTGCCGGCGGCGGGTGGGCCTGAGCTCTTTCTGCACGCCGCTTCGCGCAGCGTTCTGCAAATCTCGCGCATCGGCCGCGTTGAAGAATCGCGGCGCCCTGCTATGCCTCTGCCGCAAGAACGGAGCACCGGATGATCCCGCGCTACAGCCGCCCGGAAATGGCCGCCATCTGGTCGCCTGAGACGAGGTTCCGCATCTGGTTCGAGATCGAGGCGCACGCGCTCGACGCGATGGCCGAACTCGGGCAGGTGCCCAAGGAGGCGGTCGCCAAGGTCTGGGAAAAGGGCCGAGACGCGACCTTCGACGTCACGCGCATCGATGCGATCGAGCGCGAGGTGAGGCACGACGTCATCGCTTTCCTCACACATCTTGCGGAGATCGTGGGGCCGGAAGCCCGCTTCGTGCATCTCGGCCTCACCTCCTCCGACGTGCTCGATACGTGCTTCAACGTGCAGCTCACCCGCGCGGCCGACATTCTGCTTGCCGACATCGACGCGCTGCTTGCGGCGCTGAAGCGGCGCGCCTTCGAGCACAAGGACACGCCGACCATCGGCCGCTCGCACGGCATCCATGCGGAGCCGACGACGTTCGGCCTGAAGCTCGCCTTCGCCTACGCCGAGTTCGACCGGGCACGCGAACGGCTCGTGCGGGCGCGCGAGGAAGTCGCGACGGCCGCAATCTCCGGCGCGGTCGGCACCTTCGCCAACATCGATCCGCGGGTCGAAGCGCATGTGGCGAAGGCGCTCGGGCTGAAGCCCGAGCCCATCTCGACGCAGGTGATCCCGCGCGACAGGCACGCGATGTTCTTCGCGACGCTTGGCGTCGTCGCGTCGTCGGTGGAGCGGCTCGCCACCGAGATCCGGCACTTGCAGCGGACCGAGGTGTTGGAGGCGGAGGAATATTTCTCTCCCGGCCAGAAGGGCTCCTCCGCGATGCCGCACAAGCGTAACCCGGTGCTTACGGAGAACCTCGTCGGCCTCGCACGGATGGTGCGCGCCTACGCGCTCCCCGCCATGGAAAACGTGGCTCTTTGGCACGAACGCGACATCTCGCATTCCTCGGTTGAGCGGATGATCGGGCCGGACGCGACGGTCACGCTCGATTTCGCGCTCGCGCGCCTTGCCGGCGTGATGGACAAGCTCGTCGTCTACCCGAAGCGCATGCTGCAGAACCTCGAACGCCTCGGCGGCCTCATCCACTCGCAGCGCGTGCTTCTCGCGCTCGTCGAGGCGGGGCAATCGCGCGAGGCCGCCTATTCGCTTGTCCAGCGCAACGCCATGAAGGTCTGGGACAAGGGCGCCGATTTCCTGAGCGAACTCCTCGCCGACCCGGACGTGCGCGCCGCTCTCTCCGAGGACACGCTTCGCGGGATTTTCGACCTCGGCCATCACACGAAGCACGTGGATACGATTTTCGCTCGCGTCTTCGCGACGACATGACGGACCGCTGAACGAAACGTGCACAAATCGACGTATGAAAAACCGTTCTGCCTGCTTGTTCGCCACATTTCGACGGCGTAGTGCTTCGCGCATTACGGTTTCGTAAGAAACCGTGGAACGCGGCCGAGCACCGGACGTTTCGGGCAAAGCTGCTTTCGTGGGAAAGGAATTCGGCAATGGCTGCCAATCGTCAGGGTGGGTCCTCGAACAGCACCCTCTATTTCATCGTTGGCGCGCTGATCATCGCGGTGTTGATCATCGGCTGGTTCATGTACGGCAAGAAGGAAGAGATGCCGCCACCCGCTCCGGCTGCAACGGAAGCCCCGGCGATGGCGCCTGAGCCCGCTCCGGCCATGGCGCCTGAGCCTGCGCCCGCCATGGCGCCCGAGCCGGCGCCGGCGATGGCTCCCGAGCCCGCACCGGCGATGGCCCCTGAGCCCGCTCCGGCCATGGCGCCCGAGCCTGCACCGACCATGGCTCCCGCGCCCGCCCCGGCGACTGCGCCGCAGTAACACCTCTTTTGCTTGAGGTATGAGGGGCGCCGCCTGCGCGGCGCCCCTTTTCATGAATGCTTGTCGGTCGAGTCTTGGTAGAACGCGGCAGGGCAGCAGGGCGGACGACATGGCGACCCCAGGACAAGGCTCCAGGCGACCGCGGCCGCATCCGGCGGGCGCACGGGATTCCGCCGGGCCGCCGCGCGAAGCGCGTCAGGCGGAGCGCGAGGCGGATGACGACGCCGAAACCCCGTCGCGGCCACCGCGCAACTTCATGCTGGCGCTCATCCTCGCACTGATCGTTTTCTTGATCCTGATCAGCGTCCGGGTTTTCTGGGACGGCATGGGGACCCGGCGTACGCCACCGGTTCCGCTGTCGCAGGAGCAGACGGCGCCGACCGCGCCAGTGCCGTCGTCGAACTAGGCAGTCGAATTGCGGGAGTCCGGGTTCAGCCCTTGGACGCCGCTACGATCGCGTTGGCGCCGGCGCCGAGATAGAGAAAGTCGCTGCCAAGCGCGATCAGCCGAAAGCCCAGCTCTTGCGCGCGGCGTCCGGCTTCGGCCGTGATCCCGAGCGTGCAGGGTATCTTCCCGGCGCGTTCCGCCTTCCTGGCGATCTCCGCGGCGGCTGCCAGCATCTCGGCATTTGTGGGATCGATCGACGCCCCATTCGAGAGCGCGATGGAGAAATCCGACGGGCCGACGAAGACGCCGTCGATCCCGTCGACCGCGAGGATGTCGTCGAGCGCCGCCTGCGCGGCACGGGTCTCGATCATGGCAATGGCGAGCGTGTCGCGATTGGCGAACTCAAGATAGGCCTTCGGGCTCGGCGCTCCCTGCAGCGCCAGCACACGCGTCGGCCCCCAGGAGCGGTCGCCCTGCGGCGGGAACTTCATGAAAGACGCGAAAGCCCTGGCGTCCTCGGCGGAATTCACCATCGGCGCAATAACCGCCGAGGCTCCGAAATCGAGCGCGCGGCTCGCCATCTCGAAGCGGCCGACCGGAACGCGCACCACCGCCGGCTTGCCGCCGAGAACGATCGCCGCCACGCCGCGCATCACGCTCTCGGTCGAGTGGCAGCCGTGCTGCATGTCGAGGGTCACGGCGTCAAAGGTGCTGCGCGCCAAAAACTCGGCGACCAGCGGATCGGGAATCGCCGACCAGGCGGTAAAAAGCGTCTCGCCGGCGTCAAGCCGCGAACGAAGGGTGTTTTCGGCCAATTTCCGTGTTCCTACTTGCCGGCTTCGATCTGATCGACCGCCTGGATCATCAACTCTTCCATGGTGCGGCGGATCTGGTGATCCGACTGTGCGACGCCGGCCGCGTCGAAATCGCCGCGCACCTTGCGGAACACGTCCTCTTCGCCGGCCTCCTGCATGTCGGCACGCACTACCTCGCGCGCGTAGACTTCAGCGTCCTCGCCGCTTTTCCCGAGCTTTTCCGCCGCCCACAGCCCGAGCAGCTTGTTGCGCCGCGCCATCGACTTGAACCGCAACTCTTCGTCGCGGGCGAACTTGCTCTCGAAGCCTTCCTTACGTTTTTCGAAGGTCGTCATCCAAATTCCCTCCTCGGGCCTGGCACTTCCCTAGCCGCGCAAGCGCGAAGGCGCAACGATCCGCTGGCGCCGGACCTGCCGGATTCCCGCTCATTGTGTCTGTCCGGGCTTTCCGCTAGGTTCCGCGCACAGACGGATCGGCAGCGATTCCGCCACTTGCCGGTGCCCCGAACGCGTCCCCATATCCTGACCCCATGAGAGCCATGAACCGTCGCCGCCGCATTTATGAGGGCAAGGCCAAGATCCTCTATGAGGGGCCTGAACCAGGCACGCTGATCCAGCACTTCAAGGACGACGCGACCGCCTTCAACGCCAAGAAGCACGAAATCGTCGACGGCAAGGGCGTGCTCAACAACCGGATCTCGGAATATATCTTCAATCATCTGAACGCGATGGGGATTCCGACCCACTTCATCCGTGCGCTCAACATGCGCGAGCAGCTGATCCGCGAAGTGGAGATCATTCCGCTCGAAGTGGTGGTGCGGAATGTTGCCGCAGGGTCGCTCTCCGAGCGGCTCGGCCTCGAGGAAGGCACTGCCCTCCCCCGCTCGATCATCGAGTTCTATTACAAGAACGACAAGCTCAACGACCCGATGGTGTCGGAAGAGCACATCACCGCGTTCGGCTGGGCAAGCCCGCAGGAGATCGACGACGTGATGTCGCTCGCGATCCGCGTCAACGACTTCCTCTCCGGCCTCTTCCTCGGCGTCGGCATCCGCCTGGTCGATTTCAAGATGGAATGCGGGCGGCTGTGGGAGAACGACATGATGCGCATCGTCGTCGCCGACGAGATCTCTCCTGATTCCTGCCGCCTATGGGACATCGTCACCAACGAGAAACTCGACAAGGACCGCTTCCGCCGCGACATGGGCGGTATGCTGGAGGCCTATCAGGACGTGGCGCGCCGCCTCGGCATCCTGAACGAGAACGACCGGCTGCCGAAGGGCGGTCCGGTGCTGGTGAAATAGCCGCGCTCGGGCCAAGAGAGTCGAGCAAGGGGGCATGAAGGCGCGCATCTTCGTCACGCTGAAGAGCGGGGTTCTCGATCCGCAGGGGCTCGCCATCCACGGCGCGCTCGCCGCGCTCGGCTTCACAGGTGTGAATTCCGTGCGGCAGGGAAAAATGTTCGAGATCGAGCTTGCCTATTCCGCCGATGCGGAGGCGCGTCTCAAGTCCATGTGCGAGCGGCTCCTCGCCAACACGGTGATCGAGAATTTCAAGGTGGAGATCGCCGAGTGAAGTCCGCCGTCATCCTCTTTCCCGGCACCAACCGCGAGCGCGACATGGCGGCGGCGCTGAAGCGCGCCACCGGCCACGCGCCGCAGATCGTCTGGCATGGCGAGACGCAGCTCCCCGAGGTCGACCTGATCGTGCTTCCGGGCGGCTTCTCGTTCGGCGACTATCTGCGCTCCGGCGCCATCGCCGCGCGCTCGCCGATCATGCCCGATGTGGTGAAACGGGCCGCCGACGGTGTTCTGGTGCTGGGTGTCTGCAACGGCTTCCAGACGCTTTGCGAGGCGGGGCTTCTCCCCGGCGTCCTCATGCGCAACGCCTCGCTCAAGTTCGTCTGCCGCGACGTCAAGCTCGAGGTCGTCAACACGCAGACGCCGTTCACCCGCGGCTATCGCCCGCGCCAGGTGATCCGCTGCCCGGTCGCACATGCCGATGGCAATTATTTCGCCGAAGAGGAGACGCTCGACCGGCTGGAAGCCGAGGGCCGAATCGTCTTTCGTTACGCCGAGGCCACCAATCCGAACGGCTCGCGCCGCGACATCGCCGGAATCCTGAACGAGAGGGGCAACGTGCTTGGAATGATGCCGCACCCCGAAGACCTGACGGAGGCCGCGCAGGGCGGCACGGACGGGCTACCGCTTTTCCAGGGCCTTGCCGCCGGCTTCGTGGAGAAGGCGGCGTGAGCCGGAAGGCGGCATTCGCCGCGCTCGGGCTGTTGCTGGCCGCATGCCAGACGAGCGCGCCGACGGACTACGTCGAGTTCCACGCCGGCCAGGACTCCGACACGGTCGCAAGCCATATCGCGGAGCGGGTCGGCGCCTGCTGGTTCACGGGCAAGCGCAAGGCGTTCGACGGCTATTCCTACGCGCCCGAGGCCGGGAGTACTTCCACCCGGATCCTCATCGTTCCCAAGGACGCGCCACACGAGCGGCCGGCGCTCATCGTAGACGTGCGGGGAGCGAAGCGGGGCACCGACGTCCGGCTCTTCGGTCCGTTGATGCAGACAGGCGAGGCCGACTCCATCCGCCATGATGTCCTGCGCTGGACTGGCGGCGCGCGCGACTGCTGATTCCGCGCGCCGGCGTCGGGGCTCGCCGCGTCAGTTCCAGAACGGCCGAACCGCTTCGGCGTAGGCCTGCGAGCGGGACAGGCCGATGTCCTTGAGCTGCGCGTCGTTGAGGCGAAGGAGCGCGCGACGCGTCTGGCGGCGCTCGAACGCCTGCCAGAGCCACACAGCAATCGTGGAGATGTCCAAGACGGAGGCCGTCCGCTCTTCGGCGCCGCGCGGTGTCCTCTGGATTGTCCCGATTGTACTCATCTCATCCTCTGTATTGTCGGCATTGCGTCGATAGATTGTCCTATGCACTTGACTCGCTGACGGGTTCAATTCAATAATTGTCACTATGACAACTTGGCTGCCTGACCTCTCCACCGGCGACGGCCCGCTCTATGTCCGCCTCGCCGACCAGATCGAGACCAGCATCGAAAGCGGCGACCTCAAAGCCGGCGCCAAGCTTCCACCGCAGCGCGATCTTGCCTTCGACATCGGAATCACAATCGGCACCGTCGGCCGCGCCTACGCCTTGGCGCGCGAGCGGGGCCTGGTGAACGGCGAGGTCGGGCGCGGGACCTATGTGCTGCCCGCCGCGAAGGCGATGCGGACGTCGCGCGCGCCACGCCGCTCAAGGACCCGGCGCCGAGCGTCGAAGTCCTGAGCGCCGGCGCGCTGCGTCTCGACACAACCGCCGCGCCGGAGAACGGCCTCGCCGACGTGATCGCGCAGCTCACCGCCGAAATCTGCCGCGACGAACCGGCGGCGGTCGCCACCTATATCCGCACCGTTCCGGAGGACTGGAAGGAAGCCGGCGTGCGCTGGCTCAGGAGGCCGGACTGGGCGCCGCCGCGCGGCGACGTGGTGCCTGCGCAAGGCGCGCACGCGGCGATTACCGCGGTCATAGGCGCTACGACCATTCCTGGCGACAAGATCGTCTTCGAGCCCCTCACCTACGCCTCGGTCGGCCGCAGCGCCGCGCTCATGGGGCGCCGCGGCATCGTGGCGGCGGCGGACGAGCATGGGATGATCCCGGAGGAGTTTGAGCGGCTCTGCGCCCAGCAGCACCCGAAGCTTCTCTTCCTGATGCCGGCGCCGCAGAACCCGACGCTCGCCCTGATGCCGGAAGACCGCCGCCGCGCCATCGCGGCCATCGCCCGCAAGTTCCAGGTCTGGATCATCGAGGACGCCGTCTATGGCGTGCTCTTCAACGACCCGCATCCGGCGCTTGCGACGATCGCGCCCGACCGCGTATTCCACGTCGGCGGCCTGTCGAAAGCCGTCGGCGCCGGCCTTCGCGGCGGCTGGGTCGCCTGCCCGCCGAATTTTTCCAACCGCGTCTCGACGGCGCACAAGATGATCACCGGCGGCAAGCCGTTCCTCATGGCGGAAATCGCGGCGCGGCTCGTGCTTTCGGGGGCGGCCTTCGAGTTCCGGCGGAAGACGCTCGCCGAGATAGCGCGCCGCGCCGCCCTCGCCCGCGAGATCTTCCAGGGGCTCGACATCCGCCTCAACGATTGTATGCCTTTTTTCTGGCTGACGCTGCCGGAGCCTTGGCTTTCGAGCACCTTCAAGAGCGCCGCGGCGGCCGAGAGCATCCTGGTCGACGAAGAGGACGAGTACAAGGTCGGCCGCTCGGAGAGCGCCTATCACGGCGTGCGTGTCGGATTTTCCGTGCCGGCTTTCGCGGAAGTCGAGGAAGGCTTCCGCACGCTACGCCGGCTCGTCGACCATGCGACGGGGGCCTACGACACCTACAATTGAGGGCAATCGGTGCCCTGCCCAAACAGCCGCTGGAAAGTTTGACCGAGACGGTATTTTGCGCCGCGGCGACGCGCTAGGAAGCGCAGTGACCGGGATGCCGCAGGCCGAATCGATGGACGTCCGCAATTCGATTGCTATCACGCCCGAGCTCGTCGCCGAGCACGGGCTGAAGCCCGACGAATATCAGCGCATCCTCGATCTGATCGGGCGCGAGCCGACGCTGACGGAGCTCGGCATTTTCTCGGCGATGTGGAACGAGCATTGTTCCTACAAGAGCTCGAAGAAGTGGCTGCGCACGCTGCCGACGACGGGCGCCGTGGTGATCCAGGGACCAGGCGAGAATGCCGGGATCATCGACATCGGCGAAGGGCTCGTCGCCGTGTTCAAGATGGAGAGCCACAACCATCCCTCCTACATCGAACCCTATCAGGGCGCGGCGACCGGGGTCGGTGGCATTCTCCGCGATGTCTTCACGATGGGCGCGCGGCCGATCGCGGCGTTGAACGCGCTGCGCTTCGGCGATCCTCAGCATCCGCGCACGCGCCATCTCGTTGCCGGCGTCGTCGCCGGCGTCGGCGGCTACGGCAATTCCTTCGGCGTGCCGACGGTCGGCGGCGAGGTGAATTTCCATCGCCGCTACAACGGCAATTGCCTGGTCAACGCCTTCGCGCTCGGCATCGCGAAGAAGGATGGCATCTTCTATTCGAAGGCGGAGGGAGTCGGGCTGCCGGTCGTCTATCTCGGCGCCAAGACCGGGCGCGACGGCGTCGGCGGCGCGACCATGGCGTCGGCGGAATTCGATCACCGCATCGAGGAGAAGCGGCCGACCGTGCAGGTCGGCGACCCGTTCACCGAGAAGCGCCTGCTCGAGGCGTGTCTTGAGCTGATGGCGTCGGGTGCTGTCGTCGCAATCCAGGACATGGGCGCGGCCGGCCTGACCTGCTCGGCCGTCGAGATGGGCGCCAGAGGCGATCTCGGGATCGCGCTCGACCTCGACAAGGTGCCGACGCGCGAGCCCGGCATGAGCGCCTACGAGATGATGCTCTCGGAGAGCCAGGAGCGGATGCTGATGGTGCTCCGCCCCGAAAAGCACGGCGAGGCGGAGGCGATCTTCAAGAAGTGGGGCCTCGATTTTGCCGATGTCGGACGCACCACCGACGACCTCCGCTTCCGCATCGCAAGGCACGGCGACGTAGTCGCGGACCTGCCGATCAAGGAGCTCGGCGACGAGGCGCCGGAATACGACAGGCCATGGGCCGCGCCGAAAGGCCCTGCCCCGCTCGACGCGGCTGCGCTGCCGAGCGTGCGATGTCGCCGACGCGCTGCTCACGCTGATCGGCTCGCCCGATCTCTCATCGCGCCGCTGGGTCTTCGAGCAGTATGACAATCTCGTTCAGGGCAACACGGTGCAGCGGCCGGGCGGCGACGCGGCGGTGGTCAGGATCGACGGTAGCGACCGGGCGCTCGCGCTCTCGCTCGACGTGACGCCGCGCTACGTCGAGGCCGATCCCTTCGAGGGCGGGAAGCAGGCGGTCGCCGAGTGCTGGCGCAATCTCACCGCCGTCGGCGCCACGCCGCTCGCCGTCACCGACAATCTGAATTTCGGCAACCCCGAGAAGCCGGACGTAATGGGCGCCTTCGTGCGCGCGGTCGAAGGGCTCGGCGCAGCGTGTCGCGCGCTCGACTTCCCGATCGTGTCCGGCAACGTCTCGCTCTACAACGAGACGCACGGCGAGGCGATCCTGCCGACGCCGACGATCGGTGGCGTCGGGCTGCTGACGGACTGGCGGAAAAGCGCGACGCTGGCGTTCAAGGCCGAGGGCGAGGCGATCATGCTCGCCGGTGCGCCTCGGGTCTGGGGAACGCATCTCGGCCAGTCACTCTATCTGCGCGAAGTCCTCGGGCGCGAGGACGGACCACCGCCGCCGGTCGACCTCGATCATGAAAAGCGCGTTGGCGATTTCGTGCGCGCTTTGATCGTCGACGGCCTGGTGACTGCCGTGCATGACCTTTCGGACGGTGGCCTGGCGATAGCGCTTGCCGAAATGGCGATCTCGTTGGGCATTGGCGCGAGCGTGAGCCCGGCAGAGGATCACGATCCCGCGACCCTCTTCTTTGGCGAGGACCAGGGGCGCTACCTCTTCACATGCGCGTTAGAGGAGCATGAGGCGCTATCTGAGCGGGCCGAAAGGGCCGGGATCTCCGTGGCCCGGATCGGCCATACCGGCGGCGCTGAGCTGAAGCTCGGGAAAGCGCGGCCGATCGCGGTATCGGAGCTCCGGGAGCGCCATGAGGGCTGGTTTCCGCGCTTCATGGGCGAGATCCCCGCCTAGCCGCCAAGCGTTCTGGCACTGAGCTTGCACAGAGCGCCCCAGGGACCGGATTGACCCAACCCCTCGGCGCCCCCAAATTGGGAGTGCTTTGGGAGCCGATTCCGGCCCGGAAAGATTGCAGCCATGCCGATGAGCGCGAACGACATCGAGCGTCTGATCAAGACGGCCTTGCCCGACGCACACGTCTCGATCCGAGAACTCGCGGCCGATGGCGACCACTATGCCGCAGAGGTCGTCTCAGAGCAGTTTCGCGGCAAGAGCCGTGTGCAGCAGCACCAGATGGTGTATGAGGCGCTGAAAGGGAACATGGGCGGGGCGCTGCATGCGCTAGCGCTGCAAACCAGCGCCCCGGACTGAGCCGCCGGCCCGACCGGCCCCAAGGAGTGTGAGATGGACGCCATTCACGATTGGATTGCCAGCCAGGTGAAGTCGAACGACGTGGTGCTCTTCATGAAGGGGACGCCGACATTTCCGCAGTGCGGATTCTCCGGTCAGGTCGTGCAGATTCTCGACTATCTCGGCGTCAGCTATTCGGGTGTGAACGTGCTCGAATCCGACGAGCTTCGGCAGGGCATCAAGACGTTTTCCGATTGGCCGACCATTCCGCAGCTCTACGTGAAGGGCGAGTTTGTGGGCGGGGCCGACATCATCCGCGAGATGTTCCAGGCCGGCGAGCTGAAGAGCCTCCTGGAAGACAAGGGCCTCGTTGCCGCTGCCTGACGCCAGTCCTTAGGTAGAGTTCCTCCATGCGTGTAATGCGTATCGCCGCCGGCGACGCCAAGGCGTTGATCGACAACGGCGAGGCCGTGGTGATTGACGTGCGTGAACGCGCTGAGATCATGGCGAGCGGCAAAGTGCCGGGCGCAATGGTGATCCCGCTCGCCGAATTCCTGGCGAAGACGGACCCAGCGTCGCCGGAGCGCGAGGATTCGCTTCGCCAAGAAACTCCGATCATCCTCTATTGCGCCTCCGGCAAGCGCTCGGAGTTCGCCGGCAACAAGCTTTTGGAATTCGGCTACCGCGAGGTTTTCAACCTCGGTGGCCTGAGCGATTGGCAACTGGCCGGACTGCCGGTGGACGACGCGTTCAATTCGTCGTAATTCGACCCTGCGAACACTCCTTTCGCATCATCCAAGCTGCAGAGAAATTCCTTGGGCGCGCCAGCGGCGCGTGCAAGCGCCGCTTCTTGATACGGGGTTTCGATGACTGAGAGTTCCAGCGAGCCGGCTCGCGCGCGCCTGCCCTATTGGGAGTTCGTCACCATCGTGGCGTTTCTGATGGCGCTGAACGCCATGGCCATCGATGTGATCCTGCCGGCCTTGCAGCAGATCGGCGCGAGCCTCGACGTCGCGGACGAGAACGCGCGGCAGCTTCCGCTCACCGCCTATATTGCCGTCTTCGGGCTGTCGCAGCTTGCCTACGGCACGATATCGGACCATTTCGGCCGACGCCCGGTTCTGATCTTCGGGCTGGTCGTCTACGTCATTGGCTGCACCGGCGCGGCGTTCTCCGACAATTTTCCTCTGTTCCTCGCAATGCGCGGTCTGCAGGGCTTCGGGGCCGGCGCAACGCGGGTCATCGCGATGTCGGTCATCCGCGACACGTTCGGCGGCCGGCGGATGGCGAGCGTAATGTCGCTGGCCATGATGGTGTTCATGAGCGTGCCAATCATCGCGCCGGGAATCGGGCAGATCATTCTGATGGTGTCGGGGTGGCGGGCGATCCTCGTTTTCATCGCGCTCTTCGGGTTGATGATGACGGTGTGGTGCTCGTTGCGCCTGCCGGAGACGCTCGCTGACGAAGATCGGCGCGGGCTTCGCATCGGGCCGATCTACGAGGCGTTCCGCATCGTCGTCTCGAACCGCGTCGCGTCCGGCTACGCGCTCAGCTCGGGGCTGATCTTCGGCTGCCTCTTCGCCTATCTCAACTCGGCGCAGCAGATCTACCAGGAGCAGTACCACCTCGGCGCTCTCTTCCCGGTGGCGTTCTCGAGCGGAGCGGTTCTGATCGCCGTCGCTTCGTTCACGAACTCTCGCCTGGTCGAACGTCTCGGGATGCGGCTTCTTTCCCATGGAGCACTCGTCTGCTTCGCGTCGATCTCAGCGCTCCTCTGCATCTTCGCGCTTCTCGACGAGGGCCACGTGCCGTTCTGGGTTTTCTACGGCGCCAACATATTGTGGTTCGCCTGCTTTGCGTTCATCGGCACCAACTTCAACGCGCTCGCCCTGGACCCGCTCGGTCACGTGGCGGGCACGGCATCCTCGGTGGTGAGTTCGGTGCAGACCGTGCTGGGCGGAATCCTCGGCGCGCTCATCGGCCTCGCCTATGACGGGACAGTGCTGCCGCTGAGCCTCGGGTTCCTGGCGATGTCGCTTGCGAGCTTTGCCGTCATAGCGTTGACGGAACGGAACCGGCTATTCGGCCGGGTGGCGCCCGCCGAGTAGGAACGCCGGCGCGGCTTCAGGCGTCGGAAGACGTCTTGGCGGGGTCGCGCTTTCGCAGCGTCACGACCGTGATCTCCGGCGGAACGCCGAATCGGATCGGCAGGATCGAACAGCCGAGTCCGCCGGAGACGACAAGGTCGCGCCCGTCTTCGCGGACGTGACCATAGGCGAAGCGCTCGCCGTAGCCGGATGGGATGACCGGCCTGCCGAAGAACGGAAGACGCACCTGTCCCCCATGCGTGTGGCCGGAGAGCGTGACGGCGAAGCGATCGGGGACATCGACGAAGATGTCCGGCTCGTGCGCGAGATGCACCGCGGGCATGTCGTCGGTGATCTGCGCCAGCGTGCCCGGCAGGTCGTCCGCCCCCGAAAAGCGTCCATGCCCCAGGCGGTAGGCGACCATGCTGTCGGTGCCGGCGATCCAGAACGGGGTTGCTCCGTCCACCTTTACGGCGCGGTTCTGGTAAAGCGGGATCCCGGCCGCCGCGAGCGCTTCCTTGACCACCTCGGGACCCGACCACCAGTCGTGATTGCCAAGGATCGCGTGGACGCCGAGCGGCGCCTTGAGGGCGGCGAGCAGCGGCCCCCATTCGGACGCCAAGACCCGGCTGCTTCTCAGCCGCGCGCCGATGCCGGAGACGAAATCGCCGAGCAGGACGATGACGTCCCCGCCCAGGCCGTTCGCCTTCTCGACAATGGTGGCAATGTGCTCAGGCGGCATCCACGGCCGGCAGGCGTGGATATCGGCGACCATGACGATCCGGAGCGGCCGATCGTAAGTCCAGCGCGGCGTCTCGATGTCCCATTCGGTGACGACCAGGCGGAACCGCGGCTCCACGCCGAAGGCGTAGCCGCCGAGCCCGCCCACAAGCGCGGCGCCTCCGAGGAGCCCGGTAACGAATTGCCGACGCGTGATCATGGCCCCGTCATACCCCAGAAAGCAGAACACCCGCCGGATGCGGCGGGTGTTTGGTAAACTCGCGGCCGAAACGCGACGTTAGCGCGAATAGAACTCGACCACCTGGTTCGGCTCCATGACCACCGGATAGGGCACGTCGGAGAAAGCCGGCTGGCGCAGATAGCGCGCCGTCATCTTGCCGTGATCCACCTCGACGTAGTCCGGCACGTCGCGCTCGGCGAGGTCGATGGACTCAAGCACGAGGCCGAGCTGGCGCGACTTCTCGCGCACCTCGATCACGTCGCCGACCTTGCAGCGGTAGCTCGCGATGTTCACGCGCTTGCCGTTGACGCGGATATGACCGTGATTGACGAACTGCCGCGCCGCGAACGGCGTCGGCACGAACTTGGCGCGATAGACAAGCGCGTCGAGGCGCGACTCGAGCAACCCAATCAGGTTCTCCGAGGTGTCGCCCTTCATGCGCGCCGCTTCCGCATAGGTCTTGCGGAACTGCCGCTCGGAAATGTTGGCGTAGTAGCCCTTCAGCTTCTGCTTGGCCTTCAGCTGCGTGCCAAAGTCGGAGAGCTTCTGCTTGCGCCGCTGGCCGTGCTGGCCGGGGCCATATTCGCGCTTGTTGACGGGGCTTTTCGGGCGGCCCCAGACATTCTCGCCCATGCGGCGATCGAGCTTGTATTTCGCCGAGTTACGTTTGCTCATTCCTGATCCTTACCGTTTCGCGGTCTACGAAACGCGCCCATCCTTTGCCACGGGCCTCTGACCTGCGGCCGACAGGGGTTGGCGGAGCGCGCCATTTCCGGAAATTTTCGGAAGAACCCCACGGGTGCGTCGCCGACGGCTTTCGCCGTGAGCGCGAGGCTCAACTAGGGTTTTTGCGCCGGAATGTCAATTTCCGCACCCCGGCGGGTGGCGGGATGGCCTCAGACCGGCAAGGCGGTCCCGATCGAGAGCCCATGTTCGGCGAGGAGGCGGACAAGGGCGCCGGTCGGCTCGGCCCCACTGGTAAGTATGGCCCGGCTCGCCCCGCCGCGCCCCACGCCCCTCCCCTCCAGCACGCTGACTAGCCTCCGCGCAATTGCCGGCGCCGGGTCGAGCCAGGTCACGGGCCACGGCGCGATGTCCGCCATCACGTCGGCGAGGAAGGGGTAGTGCGTGCAGGCGAGGACCACGATGTCGGTGCGCCGGCCATCGATTTCCTCGAAGCAGGGCGCGATCTGCTCGGCGATCTCGTCGAGCTCGAACGGCTCGCCGCGCATGCGCGCCTCCGCGATCCCGGCAAGCGCCGGCGCGCCGACCAGCCGCACGTGGCAGGCCTGCCCAAAACTCCTGATCAGGTCGCGGGTGTAGTCGCGCTTCATGGTGCCGGGCGTCGCGAGCACGGCGACGATGCCGCTTTCGGTCTGCTCCGCCGCCGGCTTCACGGCGGGGACCGTGCCGACGAAAGGAACCGCGTAGCGCTCACGCAGCGGCGGCAGCACAAGGGTTGAGGCGGTGTTGCAGGCGATGACCACGGCCGCCGGATCGTGCTCGGCGATGAGGTCGCCCATCAGAGCGACGATATGGTCGCTGAGCGCCCTCTCCTCCCATGCGCCGTAGGGGAATGCCGCATCATCGGCTACATAGACGACGCGGATGTCGGGCAACGCCGCGCGGATGGCGCGGAGCACCGACAGCCCGCCGATGCCGGAATCGAAGACGAGGACCGGCCCGCCTTCATTCATCTGCGACCTCGGCCTTTGTGGGACGGCGCTCAAGGGCGCCGATGACCCCGTGCAGAACGTCGATCTCGTCGCGCGTGAAGCCGGCGCGCTGGAGGACGGCGCGGAGGTTCTGCACCATCGTCGGCTTCATGTCCTCGCTGCGGAAATAATTGGTCGGCTCAAGCGCCGCCTCAAGATGCTTTATCAGCCCAAAAAGGTGTTCCTTCGACGCCGGCGTCAGCGCGATCTCGGGTAAGGCGGTGCGCGTGGGCAGCGCGCCGTCGAGGCCGGAGGCAAGCCATTCGTAGCTGACGAGCAGCACGGCCTGCGCGATGTTAAGCGAGGCGAATTTCGGGTTGACCGGAAAGGTCACGATCGCGTCGGCGAGCCCGATCTCCTCATTGGTGAGCCCCCAGCGCTCGCGCCCGAAGAGAACACCGCAGGCCTGCCCGGTGGCCACGCTCTCCCGAAGTTTTGCCACGCCGTCGCGCAGGCCGATGACCTCCTTCGGCAGGTCGCGGCTGCGGGCGGTGGTTGCGAAGACGAAGTTCAGGTCGGCGATGGCGTCCTCGGCGGACTCGAAGACGCGCACGTCGTCGACGATGCCGGTTGCGCCGCTCGCCGCGGCCCGCGCCTTCTTGCTCGGCCAGCCATCGCGCGGGCGCACGAGGCGAAGGTCGGTCAGGCCGAAATTCGCCATCGCCCGCGCCGCCGCGCCGATGTTCTCCCCCAACTGCGGTTCGACAAGGACGACGGTGGGCGGCCGTCCGCTCGATTTCGTCAGCTCGTCCTCAGCCATTCTCGCTCCAGGCGCCAGCGTCGGCGCGCCGGATTGTCTAGCGCATCGCGGCCCGCTTCGCCTCCCCGTGGTTCCATGGTTTGTCGGAGGCAGTGAACCGCCGCGGTCAGCGTTTGAAGGCGGAAGAATTCCATGATCCACTCGCGGCAGCGCGCCCCGCCGCGGCGCGACGAGGCCTGACCATCATGGCGGAAGACCCGCTCATCGGACGTCTGAGGACGATCCTCACTGAGAAGACCGTGACCGAGCAGAAGATGTTCGGAGGCACCTGCTTCATGCTCTCCGGCAACATGGTGGTCGGCGTCTCAAAGCACGGCCTGCTTGTGCGGGTCGGCAAGGATGCGCATGGGGCCGCCCTCGCCCGCCCGCATGTGCGGCCCATGGAGATGGGCGGCAGGACGATGCAGGGCTTCGTGTTCGTGGCGCCGGAGGGCACGGCCAGCGACAAGGATCTCGGCGCCTGGGTCGGACGCGCCCGCGCCTTCGTCGACACGCTGCCACCGAAGGCCCCGGCCGCCAAGAAGCGCGCGAACTTGAGAGCAAAATCTCGCTGAACGTGCATCTCCGCCGGTTGGCGCGCCGGCCCGGCCTTTGCTATAGGGCGCAGACCCTTCCCCGCGCGAGACCCCGCGCAGATGTCCAGCAATGAAAGGCTCCCGTTGATGCCAAAGATCAAGGTCGCCAACCCGGTCGCGGAACTCGACGGCGACGAGATGACCCGCATCATATGGCAGCTCATCAAGGACAAGCTGATCCACCCCTATCTCGACGTGGATCTGCTCTATTTCGATTTGAGCGTCGAGCATCGCGACGCCACCAACGACCAGATCACCATCGACGCGGCGAACGCCATCAAGAAGGTCGGCGTCGGCGTGAAATGTGCGACGATCACGCCCGACGAGGCGCGCGTGAAGGAATTCGGCCTGAAGGAAATGTGGAAGTCGCCGAACGGCACGATCCGCAACATCCTCGGCGGCGTCATCTTCCGCGAGCCCATCATCTGCCGCAACGTGCCGCGGCTTGTGCCGGGCTGGACGAAGCCGATCATCATCGGCCGCCACGCCTATGGCGACCAGTACCGCGCCACCGACTTCCGCTTCCCAGGCAAGGGAACGCTGACGATCAAGTTCGTCGGCGAGGACGGCAAGGTCATCGAGAAGGAGGTCTTCAAGTCGCCCGGCTCCGGCGTCGCCATGGCGATGTACAATCTCGACAATTCCATCCGCGAGTTCGCCCGCGCGTCCTTGAACTATGGGCTGGCCCGCAACTATCCGGTCTATCTCTCCACCAAGAACACCATCCTCAAGGCCTATGACGGGCGCTTCAAGGATCTCTTCCAGGAGATCTTCGACGCGGAGTTCAAGGACGAGTACGCCAAGCGCAAACTCACCTACGAGCATCGCCTGATCGACGACATGGTGGCCTCGGCGCTGAAATGGTCGGGCGGCTATATCTGGGCCTGCAAGAACTACGACGGCGACGTGCAGTCCGACACGGTGGCGCAGGGCTTCGGCTCGCTCGGGCTGATGACCTCGGTGCTGATGACGCCGGACGGCAAGACCGTGGAGGCGGAGGCGGCGCACGGCACGGTGACCCGCCACTACCGCCTGCATCAGCAGGGCCAGGAGACCTCCACGAACTCCGCCGCCTCGATCTTCGCGTGGACGCGCGGGCTCGCGCATCGCGGCAAGCTCGACCACAACGACGCGCTGATCCGCTTCGCCGACACGCTTGAAAAAGTCACGGTCGCGACGATCGAGGAAGGCTCCATGACCAAGGACCTGGCGCTCCTCGTCGGGCCCGACCAGCCGTGGCTCTCGACCACCGGGTTCCTTGACAAGGTCGACGCGAACCTGAAAAAGGCAATGGCATCAGCCGGATAGGCGGACGCCATACGGGCGCCGCTTTTCCGACATAGGGAAATTGGGCGGGCCAAGCGGAGATGCACATGATTCAACTCCTTCTCGGTGTGGCCTTTCCCGTCGTCGGGCTTGCGCTTGCCGCCGGCTATGCTGGCACCGATCTCGTGACCGGACCGAGCGGCCCGTCGATGATCGTCTCGGGCGGCGACCGCGTGAACCTCGCGCCGGCGCGCTTCGACGAAGGTGACGTCTGCGCCTCCAAGCTCCTTTACGGCGAAACCGCCAACGGCAACGAGCCTGCGAAGATTCGCTTCGTGGCGATGTCGCTTGGCGCTGACGGCCGGGACGTTGAGCTCGGCGTCCGCGAAGTCCCGGCTCCGGCCGGCTCCGCCGGCGAGACGGTCCTGCTTCTCTTCGACCGGAGCGGTCAGTTCGTGGCGATGAGCAAGCCGCCGGAATTGCAGCCGGCTGCCGCCGCGGCGGGTGGCGGCTGCGTGAAGATGCCGAAGCCGAGCGAGCAGAAGCCGGTCTGAGCGCGACCTCAGGCGCCGATCTCTTCTATCCGTCCTGTAATCGCCTTGAGCGCGGCTTCGGCCGCGTCGGCATTCGGCCCGCCCGCCTGCGCAAGGTCCGGCCGACCGCCGCCGCCGGTGCCGCCGAGCGCGACCGAGCCGACGCGGGCGAGATCGACCGCGCTGATCCTGTCCGTCAGATCGTCGGTCACGCCGACGACAAGGCCCGCCTTGCCGTCGTTGACGCCGACAATGGCGACGACGCCCGAGCCGACCTGACGCTTGCCCTGGTCGACGAGCCCACGGAGGTCCTTCGGCGCAACGCCTTCGACAGCGCGCGCCAGCACGTTGATCGCGCCGATCTGCTTCATGGCCGGCTCGGCCGCGCCGTCGCCGCCCATGGCGAGCTTCTTGCGCGCATCGGCAAGCTCACGCTCCAGCCGCCGGCGCTCCTCGACGAGCGCATCGATGCGGGCGACCGTCTCGTCCGGCCTGACCTTCAGCCGGCCGGCGATCTCGCGCAGGCGCTTGTCCTGCTCCGCGAGATAATGCCGCGCCGCGCCGCCGGTCAGCGCCTCGACGCGCCTGACGCCCGCCGCGACCGCGCTCTCGCCGACCAGCGTGACAAGCCCGATCTCGCCGGTCCGGCCGACATGCGTCCCGCCGCAAAGCTCCACGGAGTAGGTCTTGCCGGTATTCTCGCCACCGGCATCTTTCCCCATCGAGACGACGCGCACTTCGTCGCCGTATTTTTCGCCGAACAGCGCCATCGCGCCCGACTGGATGGCGCCGTCGCGATCCATGAGCCGAGTCTCAACCGGCGCGTCCTGCAGCACGACGGCGTTGGCGATGTCTTCGACCGCCGCAATCTCTGCATCCGACATCGGCTTCGGATGCGAAAAGTCGAAGCGCAGCCGGTCCGGCGCGACGAGCGAGCCCTTCTGGGCGACATGCGTGCCGAGCGTCGCGCGAAGTGCGGCGTGGAGAAGATGGGTCGCGGAATGATTAGCCCGGATCGCGGTTCTGCGCGCTGCGTCGATCGTGAGCTTGACCGCCTGCCCCGGCACGAAGCCACCGTGCTCGACCTTGCCAAGATGCACGAAGAGGCCGTCCGCCTTCTTCTGCGTATCCGAAACGCGGAAGCGCGCGCCGTTCTCCGACACGATCAGGCCGGTGTCGCCGACCTGGCCGCCCGACTCGCCGTAGAAGGGCGTCTGGTTGACGACGACCGAGCCCTCCTCACCCTCGCCAAGCGCTTCGACCTCCGCGCCGTCGCGTACCAGCGCGAGCAACTGCGCCTCCGCACTCTCCGCGTCGTAGCCGAGGAACTCCGTCGCCCCAAGACGATCGCGAAGCGAAAGCCACACGCTCTCCGTCGCCGCCTCGCCGGACCCGGCCCAGCTCTTCCGCGCCTCGGCACGCTGCCGCTCCATGGCATCGGTGAAGCTCGTGAGATCAACGCCGATGCCGCGGACCTTCAGGGCGTCCTGCGTCAGATCGAGCGGAAAGCCATAGGTGTCGTAGAGCTTGAAGGCCGTTTCGCCGTCGAGCGTGTCGCCCTTGTGAAGGTCGCGCGAGGCGTCATCGAGCAGCGTGAGGCCGCGCGCGAGCGTCTTCTGGAAGCGCCCTTCCTCAAGCCGCAGCGTCTCGGTGACCAGCCCTTCCGCGCGGCCGAGCTCCGGATAGGCCTGGCCCATCTCGTGGACCAGCGTCGGCACGAGCTTGAAGATTGCCGGCTCGGACGCGCCGAGGAGATGCGCGTGCCGCATGGCGCGGCGCATGATGCGGCGAAGCACATAGCCGCGGCCTTCGTTTGACGGCAGCACGCCGTCGGCGATGAGGAAGCTCGTGGCGCGAAGATGATCGGCAATGACGCGCGGGCTCGCCTCGTTCATCGCTTCGGTCGATCGGCCGACATGCTCGTGGACGCTCGCGATCAGCGTCCTGAAAAGATCGATGTCGAAGTTGTTGGTGACGCCCTGCAGGATCGCCGTGATGCGCTCCAGCCCCATGCCGGTGTCGATGGAGGGCTTGGGCAGATCGATCCGCGTCGTCTCGTCGACCTGCTCAAACTGCATGAAGACGAGATTCCAGAACTCGAGGAAGCGGTCGCCGTCCTCCTCGGTCGAGCCAGGCGGGCCACCGAAAACGGTCTCGCCCTGATCGTAGAATATCTCGGAGCAGTAGCCGCACGGACCGGTCGCGCCCATAGCCCAGAGGTTCTCCTCGTGGCCGACGATGCGATCGTCGGAAAGGCCGGCGATCTTCTTCCAAAGGTCGCGGGCAACGTCGTCGCTCGGATAGACCGTCACCCAGAGCCGGTCCTTCGCCAGCCCGAAATCCTTGGTGACGAGGTTCCAGGCGAGCTCGATCGCGCGCTCCTTGAAGTAGTCGCCGAAGGAGAAGTTGCCGAGCATTTCGAAGAAGGTGTGGTGGCGCGCGGTGTAGCCGACATTGTCGAGGTCGTTGTGCTTGCCGCCGGCGCGCACGACCTTCTGGGCGGTCGTCGCGCGCGGATAAGGGGGCTTCGCCTTGCCGGTGAAATAGTCCTTGAACTGGACCATGCCGGCATTCGTGAACATCAGCGTCGGGTCGTTGCGCGGCACAAGCGGCCCGGAAGGGACACGCTCGTGTCCCTCGCGCGCGAAGTAGTCCAGAAAAGCCGTGCGGATATCGTTGACGCTCGCCATCTCGAAAACACTTGAAGAAGCCGCGGGACGCGGCGGAAGTTGCGGGCATTTAGACTGGCGTCGCAAGCACTGTCCAGCAAGGTGCAGCCAAACCACCGCGGGTTGCGACCGCGCTTTGGCGGCGAACGGCGCCTGCGTGCGATCCTCGCTGCGATAACGCACGTTTGAAAGACCGGGAACGGTGCCCGCGTGCCGGTCGCCCGGTTCCGCGCTAGAAAAGCAGGTCGCTTACAGCGGCGAAGACTGGAGGCCGGCATGCGCGTGGCAAAATCGATGCGAAGCCTAAGTTGCGTCGCCGCGCTCCTCCTCGCTTTGCCGCTCGTAGCGCTCGGGCCGGCCGCTGCAACGACCACGCAAGGCGATCATGGACTGACGCTCCAAGGCGATCCGGCGCAGCGCGCGCAAGAGCACGACCAACTCTTCGAGGCCCTCGCGGCGGCGAAGAGCGAGGACGAGGCGCGCACGATCGCCGATCAGATATGGCACTTCTGGTTCCGCCCGCCGAGCGCCGAAGCGGGCACGCTGATGAGCCAGGCGATGGAACGCCGCCAAGCCTACGATCTCGCCGGCGGGGTTGCGATCCTGGATAAGCTCGTCGTGCTCGCGCCGGACTGGGCGGAAGCCTGGAACCAGCGCGCAACGCTACGCTTCCTGATGGAGGATTTCGACGGCTCGCTCAGCGACATCGAGCGGGTCCTTGAACTTGAGCCGAAGCATTTCGGGGCGCTCTCGGGCGAGGTGCTTATCCTCATGCGCTTCGGCCGCTTCGACACGGCGCAGTCGGTCCTGAGGCAAGCGGTGGAGATCAATCCCTTCCTCAGCGAACGCAGTCTCCTGATCAAGCCCGCGAAGCCCGACGGCAAGGATATCTGAGGGGTCCCAGCGGCCTCCGCGTCAGGCCGTCGGCCCGCCTACCCCTCCGCCGCCTCGGCTTCTTCCACGTCGTCGCCGTCGAGCTTGCTCGCCACGAGACCGGCGTTTTCGCGGATCGCCTTCTCAATCGTCGCGGCCATATCGGGATTGTCCTTCAGAAACGCCTTGGCGTTCTCGCGTCCCTGGCCGAGGCGCTGGCTGTCATAGGAGAACCACGCGCCGGACTTCTCCACGATGCCGGCCTTGACGCCGAGGTCGATCAGCTCGCCGGTCTTGGAGATTCCCTGGCCGTACATGATGTCGAACTCGACCTGCCGGAACGGCGGCGCCAACTTGTTCTTGACGACCTTCACGCGCGTCTGGTTGCCGACCACCTCGTCGCGCTCCTTGATCTGGCCGATGCGGCGAATGTCGAGGCGGACGGAGGCGTAGAACTTCAGCGCGTTGCCGCCGGTCGTCGTCTCCGGGCTGCCGAACATGACGCCGATCTTCATGCGGATCTGGTTGATGAAGATCACCATCGTGTTGGAGCGCGAGATCGAGCCGGTCAGCTTGCGGAGCGCCTGGCTCATCAGCCGCGCCTGCAGGCCGGGGAGCTGGTCGCCCATCTCGCCCTCAAGTTCGGCACGCGGCGTAAGAGCGGCAACGGAATCGACGACGAGGATGTCGACCGCGCCGGAGCGCACCAGCGTGTCGGCGATCTCAAGCGCCTGCTCGCCCGTGTCCGGCTGCGAAATCAGAAGATCGTCCAGCTTGACCCCGAGCTTCCTTGCGTAGGCCGGATCGAGCGCGTGCTCCGCGTCGACGAAGGCGCAGATGCCGCCGCGCTTGTGCGCCTCCGCGACCGCATGCAAAGCAAGCGTCGTCTTGCCGGAAGATTCCGGTCCGTAAATCTCCACGATGCGACCGCGCGGCAGACCGCCGACGCCAAGCGCGAGGTCGAGGCCAAGCGAACCGGTCGGGATGGTGGCGATCTCCACCACCTTGCCATCCTGCCCGAGCCGCATGATGGAGCCCTTGCCGAAGGCCCGCTCGATCTGGGAGAGCGCGGCGTCGAGCGCCTTCGTCTTGTCCATACCGTCCCTGTTTTCGACGACTCGCAGCGGCGCTACCATGGCATCCCCCAATCGACTTCGGAAGGTGGCGGCCCGCATGCCGCCACTCGCAGGTCTGTGTCCCTTTTGTTCTCCGCGTTGTCAAGAACGAAATATGAACGGTAGTTTCGGAGGCGGCGCCGGCCGGGGGGATCGGGGATATGGCTGGATGCCTTATGACTACGTGACCGAGAAGTTGGCGCTCGAATTCTGGACGCTGCTGTCGATGGAGTGGGTGGACACGGCAATTTCGGCTTCTGAGCCTCAGGCGACGCGCCGGATCACCGCGTTGCCCGCCAGCGCGTCGTGTTCCCGCTCCGCGCGCCGATCAATCGAGAACTCGACCCGGTTGCCGCCTCTCGCCTTGGCTCGATACAGGGCCGCGTCGGCCTCGCCGAACAGGGGGTCGAAGGAGAGCGTCTCGCGCAGGCTGGCAACCCCGACACTGATGGTGAATCCGATCTCGCCGCCGACGCGCTCGATTCGCATGGCAGCGACGGCACGGCGGATTTGCTCCGCAAGAACCAGCGCCTGATCGATGCGGCTATCGGCGAGGGCTATCGCAAACTCGTCGCCCCCAAGCCGGCCGATGACATCGCCTGGACGAAGGACGCTGCGCGTCGTCTCGGCCAGCGCCTGCAAAAGGTGATCGCCGGTCGGGTGACCCCAACTGTCGTTGATCGCCTTGAACTGATCGAGATCGAGAAGGATCAGCGCCGTCCAGGAGCCGTTGCGCGTCGCCCGCCCGAGCATCCGACCCACCTCGTCCGCGAACCCGCGGCGGTTGCCGACTCCGGTCAGTGGATCGAGAAGCGCGGCCTCGCGGTGCTGCTGACCGATCGCTTCCTTGGTGATGGAAAGGAGCAGGAACGAGAACGCGACAGCGGCGGCGAGCGCCTCCAGCATGTTGATCGGATGCAGCTGCGCGGCAATGCCGGCGTCGGCGTGCGCAGAAGGTTCCACCATCACCGCGACGACAAAGCGAACGACGAACATCGTGCCGTGGATCGCGACCGTCGCCGCAGCGAGACGCATGATTCCCCAGCGCCGCGGCGCGGCGCGCCAAAGCTCGGCGGCCATCGCATAGGCATAAGCGGCGACCATCGGACACGCGACGAGGATTCGCTGACGGACGTCTCCGTCCGTGAAGATCAGACCCCAGGCCGCGATCCAGAGGAGCGCCGGCGCGAGCGTCAGCGGCCAGTTGGCTTTCTGGCCGGTCAGGTAGCGCGCGCCCTGCCAGGCCAGCCCGTAGGCGAGAAAGCGCAGCACGTTGGCGATATCGACGGCGAGAAGGCCGGGCAGTCGGTCGCGCGCGCCGACGACGGCAGCGGCAATGGCGCACAGCGCGAAGCAAAGCGTCCAGACGCCGTAAGCTGGCACGCTGCGGTTCTGCCTCCAGCTCAGGGCAAGAAGACCTGCGAGAACCGTGCAGACGACGACCAGCGCGACGACCAGCGTCCCAGCGTCCAAACCCACCAACGGCACCTCAGACTGAAATTCCCGGCGCACAATCTCCCGCAGAGCGCAAAACATCTGTTAACGGAGGCGCCGCCCTGCCGGGGCAACGCCATGCTCGACGTGCGCTATGCTTGAAGCGTCGCCTTCACCGTCGTCGCCAGCTCCTTCAGGGAGAAGGGTTTTGGCAGGAACTGGAAGCTCTTCTCGTCCTTCGGAAGATGCCGCTCGAAAGCATCCTCGGCGTAGCCGGAGACGAAGATAATCTTCAGGTCGGGCTGCTGGCGGCGGAGCTCGCGCAGAAGTGTCGGGCCATCCATGCCCGGCATCACAACGTCGGAGATGACGAGGTCGACCGGCTCTTCAAGCCCCGCGATCAGGTCGAGCGCCTCCTGACCGGAGGCGGCCTGATAGACGGTGTATCCGCGCGCCTCGAGCGCGCGACCGGCAAAGGCGCGCACGGCTTCCTCGTCCTCCACCAAAAGGATGCGCGCACTGCCCGTCAGGTCGGCCGGACCCACGACCGGCGCCTGGCTCGGCGCCTCCTCAGGCTCGTGCTCATGGCGCGGCAGGAGGATGCGGAAGGTCGCGCCGGCGCCGGGCTTCGAATCGACGTAGACGTAGCCGCCGGTCTGCTTGACGATGCCGTAGACCGTGGAGAGGCCGAGGCCGGTCCCCTTCCCCACTTCCTTGGTGGAGAAGAACGGCTCAAAAATCTTCTCCTTCACCTCCGGCGTCATGCCGCTGCCGGTGTCGGCGACCTCAAGCAGCACGTAGTCGCCCGGCTTGAAGCCCTGCTCCTTGAACTTCATGCTTTCGGCCGCAGTCACGTTGGCCGTGCGGATCTTGAGCTTGCCGCCGTCGGTCATCGCGTCACGCGCGTTAACCGCAAGGTTCACGATCACCTGCTCAAGCTGGTTCAAGTCCGCCTTGATCGCCCAGACGTCGCGCCCGTGGATCACTTCGAGCTCGATCGTTTCGCCAAGCAGGCGCGCCAGAAGCACCGAGACGTCCGACAGCGCCTCGTCGAGGTCGATGACGGTGGGCCTGAGCGTCTGCCGACGGGAGAACGCAAGCAGCTGACGGACGAGCCCCGCCGCGCGGTTGGCGTTCTGCTTGATGTTCATGATGTCCTGGAAGGACGGGTCGGTCGGGCGGTGCGAGGTCAGGAGAAGATCGGAGAAGCCGATGATCGCCGTCAGCATATTGTTGAAGTCGTGCGCGATGCCGCCGGCAAGCTGACCGACAGCCTGCATCTTCTGGCTCTGGGCGAATTGCTGCTCGAGTGCGCGCTGCTCGGTCGTCTCGAGCGTGTAGATCACGGCCGCGTCCTCGCTCTCGTCGCTCTCCAGAATCGGTGAGACGAAAAAACGGGCGCTCTGGTCGGGAACATCTGCGAGCGCCGCGTCGACGGCCGGTATCTCGCTCTGGCCGGCAATCGCCGCGCTGATCGCCGCGGCGAGGCCTGCACGGTCGGATTCCTGCACCAGCTCAGCGAGCTGGCGGCCGGCGGCGCCCTTCTTGCCGAAAAGCATGACGAAGCGCGCATTGGTGAGGGCGATCCGCCCTTCCCGATCCACCGACGCTATCGCCATGGGCGTGTTGTTGAAGAAGCGCGCAAAGCGCATCTCGGCGATGCGGCCGGCCGCGCGGTCGTCGCCGGGACGCATGTCGAGGACGAGCGTGCGCGAGGCGCCGACGGTGCCGTCGGGGGCGACCGGCACGCGGTGGATCAGGCGGACGGGAAGCCGCGTTCCGTCGGTGCGCACCAGATCGATGTTGAGCGTCTCCGCCTCGCGGCGGCTCGGATTCACCGCTTGCAACACCGAGAGGCCTTCGACCGTGACGATGTCGCGAATCTGAGCCGCGCCAGGCTCGAACTCGGCGAGATCTATGCCGATCCACTCCGCCAGCGTCGCGTTCATGTAGCGGATGCGGCCGTCGGGCTCGAGCGAGAAGAAGCCGGCCGGCGCGTGATCGAGATAGTCGATCGCGTTCTGCAGCTCCTGGAAGATGTTCTCCTGGTGCTCGCGCTCCCGCGTTATGTCGGCGACGAGCCAGCCGATCCGCGCTTCCGCGCCGCCGGCCGGGCTGACGCGCACGCGATACCAGCGCGCTCCGTTCAACCGCCCGCCGATGCCGCCCGCCATACGAATCTCTTCCGCCGCACGCCGGCCGCGGTCGGCTGCGACAGCAAGCCTGTGGACAGCCTCCGCGGCATCCGGATTGTCGGAGAAGAGCCGCTCGATCGAATGCAGGTCGCGCGCATTCGCGGCGCCCGTCAGCTTTAGATAGGCGTCATTGGCCCAAACCGGCGTTCCGTCGGCGGCGGCCATCAGCACGCCCTCCGCCATGTTCTCAAGCAGGGCCTGCGCCGCCCCGCCCGATTCGGCCGGCGCCTCCGGCGGATTGCGCCAACCCAAGATCCCGGCAGCGCCCGCGAGCAGCGCGACCACGCCAACAGTCGAAAGAATCCCGATAAAGGCGAAGACAAGGATCGCCGACGCCGGCTGCGGAAGGACGAGGTAGCCGCTTGCCGCGGCGATCAGCGCGACCAGAAGCGCCGCGACCAGCGCAAAGCGTCCGCGAGCGGTCCGCACCCCGTCCGGCCCTCCCGATTCGTCTTGCCGCATCTTTCCGACCCCCGGGGGGAACCTAGCCGATTCGCTCGGCCGGACCCGCCCGAGCTTGTATGCTTGCGATTCGCTTTATCAACGGCGCGCGGCCGCGCATACCATGGCTGGCAATTTGAACGCCAAGCCTGTTCCGTCTATGGTCGGGCCGCGTCGCGTCGCGCCGCGGCGAGGGAGACGTTAATGCTGGAACTTGACCCGATCCGCTTGGCACTGATCGGCGTTGCGGCGGTCGTTGCGATCGGCGTCATCGCGGTGGTGCTCAGGGTTGTGGTTTTCCGTCGGGACAGGGGCCGAAGCCGGCAGAAAGCCCAGTTTTCAGGCGGCGGACGGATTGCAGTCCTGGAAAGCAAGCGAATCGACGACGAGCGGCAGCTCGTCCTCGTACGCTGCGACGACGTGGAACACCTGATCGTAGTCGGCGGGCCGGCGGATCTTGTCGTCGAGCATGACGTGAAGAAGGCGCGGCCGCATGTGCCGGCGGCGAGGACCGCGCCGGCGCATGCCCCGCAGCCTTCGGTCGCGTTACAGCCGTCGGCGCCGTATCAGGCGGGGCCGCCCGCCCAACCCGCCGCAGGTCCGGCTCGCGTGCCGCCGGCGATGGGCGCCTCGCTCGACGCGGCGATCGCTGCGGCCATTCCGAGAAGCTCCGAGCCTGCGCGCCCGGCCGCCCGCCCGGCGCCCGAGCCGCGCCCGACGCTTCAGCCACGGCCCCCGCTTGCAGCGGTCTCACCCCGTCCGGCCGGTCGCAACGGCGACGCCCCGACACCGCGGGTCGACGAGCCCCCGCGCGCTGCCCCGCAACGCGCCCCTGCTGACGATCTCGTCAGGCGCGAGCTCCCCCAACGTCGGGCCACGCCGCAGCCGCAGTTGCAGGCCCCGCGGCAAAGCGAGGCGCCGCGCCCGCAGGCAAGCGGCGACAACTTCGTCAGGTCCAATCACAGCAATTTGCGCGGCGGAGGCAGCGGGCTCCCTCCGGTGCAGGTTCCCTGGGTGGAGCCCAATTCGATCGAAGATGAGATCGTGCAAGCGCTCCGCTTCGAGCCCCGGCGCGCCGAGGCCCCTGCCGCGCGGCGCGAGCCTCCTGCGCCGAGGCCCGTCGACTCCTCAACCACGCTCGGCGACATCGCCGAGCGCCTGGAAGAGGCTCTGGCGCGCGAGATACAGACCGTCGAGCCAAGCCCCCGCCGCGCCGCCGGGCCGGAGCACACAGAAGTCCGTCGGGACCACGCAGTTTCGGAGGGTGGCGATTCAGAGCGCGGGACATGGCCCGTTGCGCGCGACCGCCAGGAAAGGCGCGCGCGGCCCGAACCGCCACGACAGAGCGCGAGTCCCTCTCCCGAGCCGGCACGCGAAGCCCCTGCGCCGCAGCCGGAGCGACGCGAGGAGGCACCCGTCATCAGCCTCAACGCGCGGCGGCGCGAAGCCGCCGATCCGCTTGAGGACGAGATGGCACGGCTCCTCGGCGAATTGACCGGTGACAATAAGGCCCGCTAGAAGCGCACCAGCGTCCCTTCACGCGAGCTTCAGCGTCATTCCAGGCAGCGCCAGTCCTTCGATGCTGGTGCTCCAGCGCTCACCCGGAGCGACCGGGAAGGCGCGGGTCACGGTGCCCGTCGTGACAATGTCGCCGGGAGCGAGCCCACGCTCCGAGGGCATCTCAGCGAGCCCGCGAACGAAGTGACGGAGCGCGGTCAATGGACCGCCGCCGAGGACATTCTTTGCCCTCCCCCGGTCTATCTCCACGCCGTCGCGGAAAAGCACGATCGCGAAGTCGGCAAGCGCCGCCTGCCAAGCGGCGCGCTCGGCCGGCGCAATGGCGACGAGGGGCCCGCGCCGATAGCGGCCGTGGAGCGCGAAGGCAGCGACGGTGTCCGCTGCCTTGAAACGCCAATCGGGGAACAGCGACTGCACGATCTCGAAGCCGTGCGCGACGGCGTCGATGCAGGCAAGGAGTGCGGATTCGTCCATGCCGGGGTCGGGCGTCCGAGCCATACGAAACGCGATCTCCGGCTCGATACGCGGTTCGACCAGCATCTCGACCGGCAAGCTGCCGCCGACGTCCGCCGCGGCGGTCGAACTGTACATCGGCCCCCAGATCGGCGCGTGGACGTCGTATTCGTCCCAGATGGTCTCGTTGGTGAATCCGATCTTCCAGCCAACGGCCCGCTCGCCGCGGGTGATGCGTCGCCGCGTGATCGCGGCGGAGACGCGATAGGCGTCCGCCAGATCGAAATCCGGAATCGCGTTTGTGATCGGGGGAATCGAACGCGCGGCATCGCCGGCCGCAAGGACCAGGCCGGCAATCCGTTCGACGTCAACGTCGCTGATCGGCAAGTTTCAGCAACCTGCCGCGGCCACTGGAATCAGAAGGCGCACGGAGCGCGCCTTCCTCACTCGTCGCGATAGACGCGCTCGCGCCGTTCGTGACGCTCCTGCGCCTCGATCGACAGCGTCGCGATCGGGCGTGCATCGAGCCGCTTCAGGCTGATCGGCTCGCCGGTCTCCTCGCAAAAACCGTAGGTGCCATCGTCGAGCCGCTTCAACGCGGAGTCTATCTTGGAGATGAGCTTGCGCTGGCGGTCTCGGGCGCGAAGCTCGATGGAACGATCGGTTTCCGACGACGCGCGGTCCGCGTAGTCGGGGTGGTTGTGGCTCTCGGCCTGGAGGGCCTCAAGCGTCTCCCGGCTCTCGGCCAGGATCTCTTCTCTCCACTGAGTCAGCTTCTTTCGGAAGTACTCCCGCTGCCGCTCGTTCATGAACGGCTCGCGGTCGCTCGGCCTGTAGCCGTTTACCTTAGACAGTACCGGCATGGTCGACAGCATCCCTCACTCCCCGATGCGGGCGCATATACGGGAGAAGGCGCGGCGGTTGCAAGCGGAATGGTTTGAAGCATTTGTGAAAAGAGCCGCAAACTTAACGCGTTAGCTGAATGCCGCCATTTGCTGATCTTTAACCTTGCCATGGCAGCCTCCGGGCATGCGCGACCTGGTACAGAGTTTCCGGGCGCAGGCCGAGGCACAAGCGCGAGAGCTGCTGCAAGCGATCGAAGGCGCCGAAGCCGTGATCGTCTCCTCGATCGAGCGTGAATGCGACGCACTGCGCGGCGGGCAGATGCTTGCCGCACAGGCACTCAGGCTGCGTCTTCACGACGCCGCCAAGCTCTACATCAACCTGATCCGCGCCGCGCGAGCGTCGTTGTGGACGCTCGAGCAGGTGCTTCCGGGGCTCACCAACTACCTCGACACGCGACGCGCCACGTTCGCCGCGTTGCTCAGAGTGGAACTCGCGGTGCTCGCCGCTGAGCGGGCCGCCGCCGAGCCTGCAACCGGCGCTTCCCGCGAAGGCAACGCCCGCGGCGAGCACGCCGACGCGGATGGTGCGCCGCCGCCAGAGACGCCGGCGCGCCGGCTAGCAACGAGCGCCAGGCGCCGTCGACGTTCAGTCGGGCGCGCTGAAGCCGGTAGCCGATTCCGGTCTCGGTCAGGAAGTAGGACGGCCGTTCCGGATCATCCTCGATCTTCTGCCGGAGTTGCCGAACGTAGACCCTGAGGTACTGCGCATCGGTCGTCTTGTCCCAAAGCTCGCCAAGCAGAAATTTATGGGTCAGGACCTTCCCCGTATGCTGCACCAGTACCCGCAAGAGATCGTACTCCTTGGGCGATAGTTTCACTTCACGGTCGTGGAGCTTCACGATTCGTCCGCACCAGATCGACCGAAAGATCGCCGACGCGGAAAACCGGGCGCTCTCCCTGGACCTGCAATTGGTGTCGCAACGCCGCCCGGATGCGGGCAAGCAAGCTCATTCATGCCGAACGGCTTCGTGACGTAGTCGTCGGCACCGTTGTCGAGCACCTCAACCTTCCCGGTTTCGTCGTCTCGGCTCGAAAGCACAACGATCGGCCGCGCGCTCGTTGCGGGCGCGTATCATGCGCAAAAGGTCGAAACCCAGCATGTCGGGAAGGCCCAAGGTCGAGAATGATCACATCTGGGTTCTGTGCGAGCAATTCGCAGAGCGGCCTTGCGCCGTTTGCGGCTTCCAGGACCTCGTAACCCTCCGATACCCAGTCCCATCCGCAGCAGCTTTCCGGATCGGGGGCTCGTCGTCGACAACAAGAACTTTGGGGTGACCGGCGCTCAAGCGGCTTCTCCCAGAGGCTCAGACCGCGCCGGGATGGGCATCCGGAGCGTGAAAACCGCGCCCGCGCGGTCGCTTCGGTTGGCGGCCGTAATCGTGCCCTTCATCGCCTCGATCAGGCCGCGCGAAATCGCCAGTCCGAGGCCGGTCCCGGCGCGGACATGATCGCCTTTCCGCGTCCGGTAGAACTTCTCGAAAACGTGCTCAAGGTCGATGGCCGGAATGCCTTCGCCCTCGTCCGCAATCTCAAGCAAGACTGACACCGCCGTCGCGGCGACTGCGCACACTGATCGTCGTGCCGGCGGCCGCATATTTCGCGGCGTTGTCGAGAAGATTGAACAGCGCCTGCTCGAAAAGCACCGCATCCAGCTCGAGCATCGGGAGATCGGCGGCGAGGTCGAGCTCGACCCGATGCTGCGCAAGGATCTTGTCGGCGCGCCGCAACGCGCTCCCGACGACCTCGTGCAGGTCCTGCAACGCGGCGTTCGGGGCAATCGCGCCGGACTCCAGTTTCGTCATGTCGAGCAGATTAGCGATGAACCGGTTGAGCCGTTCCGATTCGTCGATGATCGTAGCGAGAAGATCGGCCTTCTGGTCGTAGCTCAATCTGGCCGAGATATCGCGCAAAGCTTCGGACGCGCCGAGCACCGCGGCAAGTGGCGTCTTCAAGTCATGCGAGATCGAGGTCAGCAACGCAGAGCGCAGGCGGTCGGCCTCGATGTGCGCTTTACGCGGTCCGCGTCCTCGACGAGGTAGACGCGCTCGATCGCAAGCGCGCTTTGATCGACCAGAGCGTCGAGCAATCGCCGCTCCGCCGGCGCCAACGACGGAGCAGCCCTTTCGCTATCCACTCCGATGACGCCGATGGCGGCTCGCCCCGTGCGCATCGGTAGGAAGAGCCGCCGGGCACTCGGGCAAAGTATCCGCGCCGCGTCCTGCCGGCTGACTATTCTCCCACGCCCACTGGGCCGCGGCCAAATCCGGCTCGTCCAGGCGATCTTCCGGCGGGATAGCCCGCACGCACGGAAAGCACTGCCGTTCTCGGGCAGCAGCAAGACGACCCGCATGTTCAGCATCAGGGCCGCCTGATAGGCTGAAGCCCAGAGCACATCGTCGAGCGTGCCGACGCCCGCGAGCTTGCGGCTGAAGGCGTAAAGCAACTCGGTCGTGCGCAGATCGCGCCCTGGCGACGTTCGCTTCGGCGCGTGCGCGCGCGGCGACGTTCGAGACGATTATGGCAACGACCGTGAAGAACAGTACGGCGACGATATCTTTCGGTTCGTCGATCGCGAAGGTGTAATACGGCGCCGTGAAGAAGAAGTTGTAGCAGAGCGACGAACCGACGCTCGCGAACAACGACGGCCACAAGCCAAACTGAACCGCGACGCCAACGACGGAAGTAAGGAAGACGAGACCGACGTTATCCGGCCCGAGAAACGGCAACAGAAGCAGCGCGACGCAGACGGCAACTGCCGATCGCCAGCGCTGCGAGGGCGAACGGGGTAGTTCCTGAGACGAACTTATACGATCGAGCATCGGCGCTTCCGCCTGCCTGGCAGGTGGCACGAGCCGACCGTCCGATCAAGGCGACCTGATCGCCCAATCCTACAGGTAACGGGCCAATTCCTATAACATTCCTATATCGCAGCCCTCCGGCGCTCTGGCTTCTATATGGAGGCCGGCCCCATCTTCAGAGCGCGGTCATCAACGACCGCTCTTTGCAGAGACGGTGCGAAATTGTCGGTCGGAAGCGCGCAACACGGCGGAACTCATACCGCGGCCGCCCCGGCGGTAAGCCGGCCACACCGACGCCGGCTTCTGGCGCCTGACGGTCGGGGCAATCGGCGTCGTCTATGGCGACATCGGCACGAGCCCGCTCTACGCCGTGCGGGAGTCCGTGCTCGCCGCGGTCGGAGCCGGCCGCCCGGCAAGCATGACGCTGTCCTCGGCATCCTCTCCCTGATCATTTGGGCGCTGCTGCTCGTCGTGACCTTGAAGTACGTCGTAATCCTGCTGCGCGCCGACAACAACGGCGAGGGCGGGACGCTTGCGCTGATGGCGCTCGCCAACCGCGCCATGAAGGGCCGGGCGCCGATCATCATCCTGCTCGGCATCATCAGCGGCGGCCTGTTCTACGGCGACGCGATCATCACACCTTCGCTCTCGGTGTTGTCGGCGATCGAGGGCATCGAGACCATCACGCCTACATTCCAGCCCTATGTCGTTCCGATAACGGCGGCGATCCTGCTCGGGCTGTTCTCGGTGCAGTCTTACGGCACGGCGCGCGTCGCTTCGTTCTTCGGGCCGATCACGCTTGTCTGGTTCATTGCTCTGGCTCTCGCCGGGCTCTGGCACATCTCCCAGGATCCCACCGTGCTTCTCGCGTTCAATCCCGTCTACGGCGTGACATTCCTTCTTCACCACGGGATTGATCGGCCTCCTCACTCTCGGCGCCGTGTTCCTGGTGGTGACCGGCTCAGAGGCTCTCTATGCCGATCTCGGCCACTTTGGGCGTGGGCCGATCCGCACCGCCTGGCTCTTCGTCGCGCTGCCGGCGCTGACAATCAACTATCTCGGCCAGGGCGCCCTCATCCTCGGAAACCCGGACACAATCGAAAACCCGTTCTTCCTTCTCTACCCGCAATGGGCCCTGATCCCCATGGTGGCGCTGGCGACGGCGGCAACGGTCATCGCCAGCCAGGCAGTCATCACGGGCGCCTATTCGGTCACGCAGCAGGCGATACAGCTCGGCCTGCTGCCGCGGCTTGAGATCCGGCATACATCGGAAGCGCTGGTCGGGCAGATCTTCATGCCGCGTGTGAACGCTATTCCTGCTGGTCGGCGTGCTGCTGCTCGTCTTCCTCTTCCGTTCATCGAGCGCACTCGCATCGGCCTACGGCATCGCGGTGACGGGCACGATGGTGGTTACGACGATGCTTGCCTTCGTCGTGATCTGGAAGGTGTGGAACTGGTCGCCAATTGCGGCCGGTCTCTTGATCACACCGTTTCTGATGCTTGGACACGACCTTTCTCGGCGCCAACCTCCTGAAGGTCGTCGAAGGTGGCTGGATGCCTCTCCTGCTCGGGTCGGTCATGATGGCGATGATGTACACATGGCGACGCGGGACGGCGATCCTGGCGGCAAAGACCAAGAAGCTGCAAACGCCGCTAACCGAGCTCATCGAGATGCTGGAACGATCGCCGCCACACCGTGAACCCGGAACTGCGGTGTTTCTGACCGGCGACGCCGACTACGCGCCGAGCGCACTTCTCCACAACCTGAAGCACAACAAGGTTCTTCACGAGCGCAACGTCGTCCTGACGGTCGAATATGCAGAGACGCCGCACATTCCCGAGAAGGAGCGCGTGCGCATCGAACAGGCCGGGGAAAGCTTCACACGCATCGTGATGCAGATTCGGATTCATGGACGTGCCGAACGTTCCCAGGGCTTTGGCCATTACCCGCACGCCGGGATGGCGGTTCGACATCATGTCGACATCATTCTACCTGTCCCGACGATCGTTCAAGGTAGCCGCCAAATCCGAGATGCCGCGCTGGCAGGATCGGCTTTTCATCGCCCTCGCGGCCGGCGCGCGCGACGCGACAGAGTATTTCAAGATTCCCACCGGTCGTGTGGTTGAGATCGGCGCCCAGATGGCGATCTAGACCGGCCGGGCGGACGTCGAAGCCCCCTACCCGTCGTCATGCCCGAGCACCTTTCCGGTGCTCGGATCGACCAGGTGCGCGCCGCCGCAAGATGGGCACTCGACGCCGATGAAATCGCGGCCCGTCGGCTCCTCGGGGTCCGCCGGCGGATCCTCATCGTGGAGCGCCTGCACCCACATTTGTGTCCGCGGGCAGCGGAAGAGGAACGGAATCTTCATGCGGAGAATGAGGCTCGCACGCTGCCCCTATCTGCCTTGATCTCCAACAAATTCAATCTTCCGAATAGCTGGGCGGCTCGGCGCCAATTGAATTGCCGGGCGCCACCGGCCATGATGCCGGCGGGGGCTTCTGGCGACGGGTGTTGTCGCCGCGTGGAGGAAGCATGGCGCGGCCGTTGCGTGAAGGGATCCAGGCCCTCGAACTGACCGCCAGGATGACGCTCGCGGTGCTCGCTCTCGCATCGGGCGTCTACACCTATATCGGCGTGCGCGATCTCCTCGACGGCTCTGGCGACCGTCGTCTTCCTCGGCGCGTTCATCTATTCGGCCGCCGTCTCATCGGCATCTACGCCTTCTGGACCTTCCTCATGCGGCTGATGCCGCATGTCCGCCAGGCATCGCACCGCAACGCCCTGATCGGCGCGATCGTGCTCGGTTCGGCCATGATCATGGCAATGTCGTCGTGGCTGAATGCGGCGGCGCTCGCCGGCTCCGCCGCGATCGAGCAGCACCTCTCGCGCGCCGCGGAGGGCTATGCCGACGCGCTCGACAAGGCGCATTCGAACGCGCTCGCGGCGCAGTCGCTGCTTCCCGACATCCAGCTTGCCTCGGCACGCTTCGCGCGCCTCGCCGCCGACGAGCGCGCATCCGGCGCGCTGACCGGCACGTCGGGCTCCGGCACGGTCGTGCAACTCCTGACGCAGATGTCGAACGACCTGAGCAGCCTCGGCGCCGAGATCACCCAATCGCGCGAGACGGTGAAGACACTCTACGAGCAAGGTGGCCAGAACATCTCGCGGATGCGCGCGCTCGTCTCCGCCAACGGGCCGGTGGCGCTGCGCGCCGACCAGTTCGGCGAGGAGGCCGTGGCGCTCGCCGGCGTCATCGCCAGCCTGCAGCAGACCTCGGTCGCTCCCGCCGTCCGCCGCGCCGCCGACGATCTCGCGACCACCTTCATCGCGCCGGTCGCCGACGGCGGCACGGAGGACTTGCGGAGCCGCCAGGAGACGGTGGTGGAGAATGTCGCGAGCGCTGTCGCCGCGCAGTCGAAGGCGCTTGCCGCCGCCGCCGATCAGGTGCTGGCGACGGAGCCGGTAAGGCCGGAGCGGTTCGTGCCGCTGTCGCGTCCCGCGGCCGTGCTGCGCTACGCCGCCGACTTCCTTCCCTCCTGGGCGGGCGCGATCTCGATCGATCTCCTGCCGGCCGTGCTGGTGCTGATCCTCGTCATCGTGCACAGCTCGATCCGCCGCGAGGAGGACCCGCAGATCGTCGACAACGTGATGACGGCCGCCGACATGATGCAGGCGATGCGGCTTTACGAGCGCATGCGGCGCGAGGAGATTCACACCGAGCATCTCGGCGAGCCGGTGGCGCCGGAAGCGCCAGTCGCACCCGTCGCACCTGCCGCCGCTGCGCCCCCTTCCCCACCGAAGGAGCGTGCGGAGGAGCCGCGCAATGTTACGCCGCTCTCTCGCAGCGCGGCCGCGGCGAGGCGGGATGACATGGCTCGCGAAAGCCGCGATCGACCGGCTGAAGGCGCTTCCCGAGGGCACGATCCTGAAGCAGGTCTTCTACGGGCTTGCGGCGCTGACCGTCGCGGCGCTCTTCGCCGACTACCGGACGCTGGCGGCCGCCGACGCGAAGGCCTCCGCCGGGCTGCCGGCGCTCTCGCCCGTCAGGATGGAGCGCCCGGAGCGCGACAACCAGATCCGCCCCTATCTCCCCGCGACGCGGCCGATGGCGCCGGACGAGACGAGCGAGCGGCTGATGTCACGCCCGCGCGAAGAGAGCGAGGCAGCGCCGATGCGCTTCCGCCTCGGCACGCATGGCGCGGCGTTCGCGGAAGGCACGATCACGCCGGGCACCGCCGACGCCTTCACGGAGTTCCTGGATGAGGAGCGGTCAGCGGGCATCAAGGAGATCGTGCTTCACTCGCCCGGCGGGTCGGTCAACGAGGCGACAAAGATGGCGCGCACGATCCGCGACCAGGGCCTCGATACGCGCATCCTTCCCGACGGCTATTGCGCCTCCTCCTGCCCGCTGGTCTTCGCCGCCGGCGTCAAGCGCTTCGCCGACAAGACGTCGTGGATCGGCGTGCATCAGATTTTCGCGCTGACCACCGCCTTCGGCTCGCTCGCCGACGGGATGGAGCAGGCGCAGGTGGTGAGCGCCGAGGCGCAGGACATGCTCGCGGGCTTCGGCGTCGATCCGCTGGTGTGGACGCGCGCCATGTCGACGCCGAAGGAAAAGCTCTATCTGTTCACGCCGGAGGAGCTCAAGGAGCTGAAGCTCGCGACGAAGGTCGAGGGCTGAGCGAGCGGCGCTCGGGAGATCGCCGGACTAGTCCAGCGGCTCGTCCACGACGCCGACCCGCTTCGCGATGAAGTGCGCGAGGGGCGGTCCGATCAGAAGAACGATCAGAAGGCGCGCGGCCTGCATCGCCATGACGAAGGGCATATCGATCGTCCGCGACGACGCCGCGATGATCGCCACGGAGTCCACGCCGCCCGGACTCGTCGCGAGATAGGCCGTGAGCGGATCGATATCGGCCGCCGCCACGAGAAGCTGCTCCGGCGAGCGCGCAAATCGCAATCAAGGCCGCTGTCGTCATAAGAACGCGCGGCGCCGCGCGCGCCGCATGGAGCAGGATAGGACGCGTGAAGCGCAGGCCGATCGACCAGCCGAGAAGCGTGTAGCTGATCGCCAGAAGCCAGGTCGGCAGCTCGATCGTCATCACGCCCAGATCCTGCAAGATGACTCCGAGCACCATCGGCACCACGAGCGCGCCGGCGGGAATGCGCACGAACCGGGTGAGCACGAGGCCGCTCACCGACAGCGCAAGGGTCTCGACCAGAGACAGCCACGCCACCGGGGGAAACCAGTCGATGGCAACCGCGCCGGCCTTTCCGGAAATGAAGATGCTCGCCACGGCCGACGCGACAATCGCGACGCTGGCCACGCGCGTGTATTGCATGAAGGCGACGAGGCGAAAGTCCGCGCCGTAGGCTTCGGCCATCAGCACCATCGGCGTCGCGGCTCCGGGAAACGATCCCCAGATCGCGGTCGTGCCCGGCAGCACGCGCCAGCGCGTCAGCATCCAGCCTATCAGGTTGGTCACGACGATCACCGAGAGGACGGTGGCGAAAAACAGCGGCCAGTCGCGTGTCATCTCGGCGAGGATGGAACGCGGAATGCCGCGCGCGATCAGGCAGCCGATCATGCCTTGCGCAAGGTGGAAGACAGGCGTCGCCACGCGCACCTTCCCTTCGACGGCCGCAACAACGATCGCGCCGATCATCGATCCGAGCAGGATGGCGGCCGGCACATGCACAGCCTCAAGTCCGAGAATGAAAAGGATCGAGAAAAACAGCAGGACGGCCCATTGCGCGCCGAGCGGGTGGACGCCGAGAACGGGAATGCGCCGCTGCTTCGTCACGTGTGCGCCCGGCGTCCCGCGTCGGCGCGCTTCGCAACCCATGTCCGGCTGACGACAGCCTTCGTACAAGAATCGAGGTTGGCCAACTTCGAGGCCTTCGTAGGCGTGGATATCTGTTGACGCCGTCCGCGACCCGGATGGCGAAGGAGACTGGAAACGCTTGCGAGGGTGAACTCAGGGACATGCGATAATCATCGATGTTCCGGCAGTCAACATTTGGGGCGCAACGATTGCCCCCTGGCCGGCCAGAGGCCCGGCGCTTGCTTGCGGCGCGGCGGCGGTCTACGCGAAAAACATGCCCCGGCTTCTGCTTCTTCGCCATGCCACCGCGGAACGCGCCGCATCCGGTCAGACCGATCACGCGCGGGATCTGACGAAGGAGGGGCGCAGCGAATCGAAGGCGGTCGGCAAGACGCTCAAGAAACGCGGCGAGACGATCGACCTCGTTCTGTCCTCCGATTCGCAGCGGACGCGGGAGACGTGGGAGAAGGTTGCCGAGAAGCTCGACGGCACGCCGGAGGTGCGGTTCCTGCGTTCGCTCTTCGAGGCGCAGAACACCGTGCCGATTATCAAAGCCGAGGGCGGCGCGGCGAACACGATCCTGGTCGTCGGCCATAATCCGGCGATGCACGCGACCGCACTCACGCTGGCCGAGGACCTCGGCGGCAAAGACGGACAGAAACTGCGCTCGGGCTTTCCCAAAGCGGCGCTCGCCGTTCTCGACTTCGAGGGCGAATGGCGATCGCTCCGTCCCGGCCAGATGCGCCTCGTCGCGTTTATCGAGACCGACGCCTGAGACGACGAACGCTTTTATGCCAAGTCGACTTTTGCCGTCCGTTGGCGAAGGCACGTTGCGCGCGCGTCACCGGCGGGCTTGCCGTCGGGAGCCCGCGCGGCGGGCGGCTCAATCTGTCGGCGTTTTACGACGGCATCGGTAGCGAGGATTTCACGTCCCTCGGAGGAAGATGAAGCTCGTCCTGCCGTTCGACGTCGACTGACGCCGGTCGCGGGCTACCTTCGGACCTGCGCTCGCTAGACCTTGTGCGCGACGAGCAAGGCGCCGACCGCGATCAGCCCGACGCCAAGCCAGTTGGCGAGCGCCAGATTCTCGCCGAGGAAGAGGACGCCGAAGATCGCGACGAGCACCACGCTCAACTTGTCGATCGGGGCGACGCGCGCCGCGTCGCCGATCTTGAGCGCACGGAAATAGCAGAGCCAGGACGCGCCGGTCGCGAGGCCGGAGAGCACCAGGAAGACAAGGCTCCGCGGGGCGACCGTATCGATCCGCACCCACGACCCCTCCAACGTCAGGATCAGGGCGAACGCGATCAGGATGACGACCGTCCGCACGAAGGTGGCATAGTCGGACCCGACGTTCTCCACGCCGACCTTGGCGAAGATCGCCGTCAGGGCGGCGAAGGCGGCCGACAGCACAGCCCAGAATTGCCACGAGGCGAAAAGCAGCTTCATTTCAAGGCTCCCGCGCGGATTGTCAGACGCCGAAACACGCCCATATTGGTAGCGGGAGAACGCCTTGCCGGCCATTACCACAGTCACCGACGAGGCGCGGATCGCCGCGGCCAACGTGCTCGACGCGGTCATCGGCGGCGGCACGCCGACCGTCAGGCTCGGCGTCACGGGGCTGTCGCGCGCCGGGAAGACCGTCTTCATCACCGCGCTCGTCCACAATCTCGTGCATGGCGGCCGGCTGCCGCTCTTCAGCGTCTATCGCGACGGCCGGCTCGCGGAGGCGAAGCTCAAGCCGCAGCCCGACGACGAAGTGCCGCGCTTCGACTACGAGGCGCATGTCAAGGAGCTCGTCGGACGCCGCGTCTGGCCGGAATCGACGAAGCGGATCAGCGAGCTTCGCATCGTCATCGACTACGAGTCGGGGCGGTTCCTGAAGCGGCGGATCGGGCGCGGGCGGCTCAATCTCGACATCGTCGACTATCCCGGCGAATGGCTGCTCGATCTGGCGCTGCTTGGAAAGAGCTACGCGGAGTGGTCGGCCGAGGCGCTCGCGTTGTCGCGCGAAAAGCACCGCGCCGGCGTCGCCAGGAAATGGCTCGCGGCGCTTGCCGGCGTCGCTCCCGACGGACCGGAGGACGAAACGAAGGCGCGCGCGCTTGCCTGCGCCTTCGCCCAGTATCTCTCCGCCGCGCGCGCCGACGAGCACGCGCTCTCGATGCTGCCGCCGGGGCGCTTCCTGATGCCGGGCGATCTCGAAGGCTCGCCGGCGCTGACCTTCGCGCCGCTCGACCTTCCCGCCGACCAGACGCCGAGGGACGGCACGCTCGCGGCGATGATGGCGCGGCGCTACGAGGCCTATAAGACGCATGTGGTGAAGCCGTTCTTCCGCGATCACTTCGCGCGGCTCGACCGGCAGATCGTGCTGGTCGACATGCTCGCGGCGCTGAACGCCGGCCCGGCGGCGCTGCGCGATCTCGAAACGGCGCTCGCCGACGTGCTTTCCGCGTTTCGCCCCGGGCGCGCGAGCTGGCTCACCTCCATCCTGACGCGCAGGATCGACCGCATCCTCTTCGCCGCGACCAAGGCCGACCACGTGCATCACACCGACCACGACAATCTCGCCGGGCTGCTGCAGCGGCTGACGCGCCGCGCGGCGGAGCGCGCCGCCTTCTCCGGCGCCAAGGTGCGCGTCGTGCCGCTCGCCGCGGTGCGCGCCACGCGCGAGGTCAGCGTGAAGCGCGGCGGCGAGCGCCTGCCCGCGATCGCCGGCATTCCGATGGCGGGCGAGCGGGTCGGCGGCGAGACCTATGACGGCGAGACGGAGATCGCGCTGTTTCCCGGCGACTTGCCGGACGATCCGGAAGCGATCTTCGAGGTGCCCGGGCCGACCGACGCGCGCGAGCTGCAGGAGGAGGCGCTGGCGCTCCGCTTCCTCCGCTTCCGCCCGCCGCATCTTGAAGCGACGGCGGAAGGGCTGACGCTGTCGCTGCCGCATATCCGTCTCGACCAGACGCTGGAATTCCTGATCGGCGACAAGCTCGCATGAAGACGTCCGAGAAAAGACGCGCGCCCGGCGCATTCCGGATCGACCATCCTTCGGTCGAGGCGATCGAGGAGGAGATGCTCGAAGGTCTCGAGCCGGTCGAGGCCGACGCGCATCAGGCGGTCGAGGAGATCGTGCATCCGGCCGCGGCGCGGCATCCGCTTCGGCGCGCTCGCGGCGGCGACCGGCGGCGCCATCGTGTCGCTCGCGATCGGCGTCGCGTTCGATTCGCTGGTGCGCGATCTCTTCGCCCGCGCCGAATGGCTCGGCTGGCTGGCGCTCGCTCTGATCGCGCTCTTCGTCTTCGCGCTTCTGGCGCTGGTCGGGCGCGAGGTGGCCGGGCTCTTCCGGCTGAAGCATCTGGCGCGGCTCCGGCTCGCCTGCGACGAAGCGGCCGTAAGCAACAACCGCGACGCAGCGGTCGCCGCGCTTCGCGCCGTGCTGCATCTCTATCGCGGCCGGCCCGACACGGCGCGGGCGCGCCGCGTCGTCGCCGCGCATCTCGGCGAGATCATCGACGGGCGCGATCTCCTGATGCTTGCCGAGCGCGATCTCGTCGCGCCGCTCGACGCGCGCGCCAAGGCGCTCGCCTCCGCCGCCGCGCGGCGCGTCTCCGTGGTGACGGCGGTCAGCCCGCGCGCCTTCTTCGACGTCGCCTTCGTGCTCTTCGAGAGCGTGCGGCTCATCCGCCGGATCGCCGCGATCTATGGCGGGCGGCCGGGCACGCTCGGCCTCTTCCGGCTGCTGAAGGCGGTCGTGAGCCACCTCGCCGTCACCGGCTCGATCGCCGTCGGCGACACGATCCTGCAGCAATTCGTCGGGCACGGGCTCGCCGGGCGGCTCTCCGCCAAGCTCGGCGAGGGCGTCGTGAACGGGCTGATGACGGCGCGGATCGGGCTTTCGGCGATGGATGTCTGCCGGCCGCTCCCGTTCCTCGCCGCCGAGCGGCCGCGGCTCAAGGACCTCGCCGGAAATCTGGTGGCGCTCGGCGAGAGCGGTGCTGACGCGGCGGCCACGAAGCGTTAGGCTTAACAGTCCGTTCAGTCCTTGTTTCCTAAGTGTCCGCGGACCCCAAGCCTTCTTCCGGAGCCGTCGATGCCCCGCGTCACCGTCCTTGCCCTCTCCGCCGCCCTCGCCGTTGCCGCCGCTTTCCGGCCCGCGCCGGCGACGCGCGGACTTCATGCAGCGCTTCTCCGGCGCCTGGATCGGCTCCGGCCAGGTTCTCTTCGGCGCAGAGCCGCGGATGGAGTTCGCCTGCGAGCTGAACGGCGATCCGAGCGAGCACAGCTCACTTTCGGCATGACGGGCAGTGCCGGATGGGCGCGTTCTCGGCGCCGGTCTACGCGCAAGCTCCGCTACAACGCCGACACCAGCGCTACTACGGCGAGTTCATGGACGGCGCCGCCGGCAACGGCGTCGACATCGTCGGCGCGCGGGCCGGCGAAGGCTTCTCGCTGAAGCTGGTGCGCGGCTCGATGCAGGGCCGGCTCGCGGCCGAGACCGATCGGCGAGGACCAGATGAAGGTGGTGCATCTACTACCGCGACCCGAAGCACGCAGACCGAGACGCCGGTCGTCGCGATGGGCTTCACGCGCAAGGAAGCTCATCACCGGGTCGATCACGCCGAGGAATTGAGGTCGACGGGGTCGCAGACTCCGAGGCGGCGCCGGCGCAACGGCGTTCGCCGCTTCTTCATCGCGCTTCTCTGCCTCGCCTCCCCCGCTCTCGCCGACGAGCCCGTCGACCTTGAGCTGGTGCTCGCCATCGACGCGTCGAGCTCGGTCGACGACGACGAATGGGAGTTGCAGCGCGAGGGCTACGCCGCCGCGTTCCGCGATCCGGAAATCCAGGCGGCGCTCGCCTCCGGCCCGAACAAGCGCGTCGCGGTCTCCGTCGTCGTGTGGGCCGACGCCACGGTGCCGCGCTGGGAGAGCCGCTGGTTCGTGCTCGCGACGCCGGCCGGACGGCGAGCGCATGGCGGGCTTCATGGCGGCGCTGCCGCGCATCCCGCAGGGCGGCACCGGCATCGGCGCGGGCGTCGCCGCGGCGATCCGCAAGTTCGAGCGCAACGGACTTTCCGCGCCGCGCCAGGTGGTCGACGTCTCCGGCGACGGCCGCGAGACGCCGCCGCGCGAGAACGTCGTGCTGATGCCGATGGCGCGCGCGCTCGCCTAGGCGCGCGGCGTACGGTCAACGGGCTCGCCATCATCAACGAGGAGGATCTGAGCCTTGAGACCTGGTACCGCGACAACGTCATCGCCGGGCCGCGGAAGCTTCGTGATGACGGCGACGGACTATTCCAATTTCGGCGCGGCGATAGGCAAGAAGCTGCTGCGCGAGATCACCTGCAGGAGCGGCTGAGCCAGCGGTAGCCGGCGGTTGACGCCACCCTTATTGTGGCGAGAGGGTCGAGTGACGGCTTCAATCGTAGATGAGCGGCGGCACACCTCCCCGCACGCGGGAGGGCGACCTCAACCGATCCGCGTCGTCTTCAGCCGCTCCTCGTCCAGCTCCACCCCGAAGCCCGGCTTCTCCGACAGCACGATCATCCCGTCCTTGGTGACGTCGCTGCGTCTCGCGTCATCATGTAGTCGCGGCGCTCCAGCGACCATTCCGGCGGGTCGAAGGGGAACTCCAGGAACGGCGCGTTGGCGATGCCGCAGGTGAAGTGGGCGTTCGCCACGTAGGAGAGCCCGTTCGACCAGGTGTGCGGCGTGAAGATCATGCCGGCCGCCTCCGCCGCCTCGCGCGACGCGGCGGAGGCCGGTGATGCCGCCGGTCAGCGCCACGTCGGGCTGCAGCACGTCGAGGCAGCCCTCCTCGATCAGGTCGCGGAACTCGTAGAGCTCGCGGTTCATCTCGCCGCCGGCGATGCGGATGTCGATCGGCGTCGCGCAGCGCGCCGCATGCCCTTGCGGTCGCCGCGATGCAGCGGCTCCTCCATCCAGTAGACGGAGAGCCGTTCCAGCTCGCGCGCTACCGGCAGCGCGTCCGTCGAAGGTCCACGGCGTCTCGTCGTCGTGGCTCATGCGCCAACCCTGATTGCAGTCGACCATCAGCTCCAGCTTCGTCGCCGATGCGCTTCCGCACCGCTTCGAGCGCGCGGATGTCGTCGCGCCAGTCGCCGCGATGGAAGCGGAGCTTCAGGCCGCGGAAGCCGCGCGCGAGATAGCGCTCCGCCGCCTCCGCCATCTCGCCGGCATCGCGCAGCGTCGCGGAGGAGGCGTAGGCGGGCACGCGGTCGCGAGCGCCCGCCGAGCAGCCTCCAGACCGGCTGGCCGGCGATCTTGCCGCAAAGGTCCCAGAGCGCGAGGTCGAGCGGCCAGCAGCGCCCGTAGTGGAACTGGATGTTGTCGAGGATGCGGTCGTGGCGCTCGATGTCGCGCGGGTCGCGGCCGACGAAGAGATGCTCGTGGCCGGCAAAGCCGGTCATCGTGTCGCCCGAGCCGACGCCTTCGAAGCCCTCGTCGGTCTTCACGCGCACGATGGTCGACGTCGAAATTGTCGCGCGGGCGGAAATCCCAGCTCGGCCGGAACGGCGGGTCGAGCGGGAGGCGATGGTGGGTGATCTCGATCGCGGAGATTTTCATTGAAGCGCCCAGCGGTCGCCACTGCCCGGCTTGATCCGGGTATCCGTCCAGGCCAGTCAGCCTCCTCCACCGCCACGGAATGGATTGCCGGGTCAAGCCCGGCAATGCGACCGTCTGGTGCCTTCAGGGCTAACGCCCGAGCGCAGCGTCATCTCGGCAGCGGCAGCAGGTCTTCGTCGCAACGGCGCTTGGTCGACTTGCGCATCGCGGCGTTTTCCGGCGCGGCCATGGCGGCGGCGAGCGCTTCGGCGGTCGAGACCCGGGCAGCGGCCTTCTGCGTATCGAGGTCGAGGCCGATCATCCGTCGCGAGCTTGCGGAAGGCGGCGGGCACCGCGTCGGCGTCCGCGCCCTCCCCCATCGCCTCGGCGACGCGCGCGAAGGCCTCGCGATTGCCCTCCACCACCCATTCCGCCGTCGCGGCCATGGCGAGCGTCACGGCAAGGCCGTGCGGCACCGGCGCGAGGCTGCCGAGCGCATGGCCGATATTGTGGGCGAGCGCCGTGCCGGCCTTGTGGATGGCAAGCCCGCCGAGCGCCGCCGCCTCGAGCATTTTTCCGCGCGCCTCGATGTTCTTCGGCTCGCGCGACCGCTGTCGGGAAGATTTTCCACGACGAGGCGGATCGCCTGATAGGCGGCGACGTCGCTTTCCGGCGCGGCATTGCGATTGGTCGCCGCCTCGATCGCATGGACCAGCGCGTCCATGCCGGTCATCGCGGTGAATGTCCGCGGCAGGCCCGACCGTCAGCTCCGGGTCGAGCAGCGCGAGGTCGGCTTCAAGCGGCGCGCCCCAGAACCAGAATTTCGTCTTCGCCGCGTCGGAGACGACGGAGATGCCGGTCATCTCCGAGCCGGTGCCGGCGGTGGTCGGCACGCAGACGATCGGCACGGACTTTTCCGGCAGCGGCTCCGCGGCGAGGCGGAAGGCGGAGACCGGCGCGTCGGTGCCGAGCATCGCCGCCGCGAGCTTTCCGGCGTCGAGCGCCGAGCCGCCGCCGAGGCAGACGACCGCCTTCGCGCTCGGCAAGCTTGCCGAGCGTGCCGCGCCGCCTCGACCTGCGCCTCCTTCGGCTCGCCGGCGATATCGGCATAGGTAGCGACGAAGAGGCCCGCGCCGCGAAGCGCCTCGGCCGCACGCTCGACGATGCCGAGCGGCTTCAGGCCGGAATCGGCGACGAGAAGGACCGGCGCCCTGCGCCGCAAGCGCGCGCACCTCATCGCCGAGCCTGGCGAGAGCGCCCGGCGCCGGAGACGACCGCGGCCCGTAGGAAACACCATGGAAGGACATCGTCGTAGCGCTCCGCAGGACCGTCAGGCCGGCAGGCCCTGCTCCTTGATGGTCTTCTGCACGGCGGGGCGGCTTGCCATGCGCTGCCTGGAATGCCGCCACGTTGTGGTGGGCGCCGAGGTCGAGCTTCACGCGCTCCGCCCAGCGCGTGACGACATAGACGTAGGCGTCCGCGACGATCGGGTGTTCGCCGGTCAGGTACGGCGACTTGGCGAGCGTCTCGTCGACGAGCTTGTAGCGGGTGATGAGGCGCTTGCCGAAAATCTCCTTCGCCGCATCGTCGACGCCGGCAAAGAACGGCCGGTAGTTGCCGTGCAGCTCCATGTTCGCGTAGCCAAGCCATTCCAGCGCGCGGTAGCGCTCGAGGCCGGACTGCGGCATCCAGCCCGCTTCCGGCTTGAGGTCGCCGATATAGGGCAGAATGGCGGCGTTCTCGAGCAGCACGTTCCCATCGTCGAGCTTCAGCGCCGGCACATAGCCGTTGGGGCTGACCGAGTAGTAATTCTCGCCGTCGGGCGTCGTGCGGCTCTCCCGGTCGACCTTCACGAACTCCGCGGGGACGCCGATCTCGTTCAAAACGATGTGCGATGCCATCGCGCAGCTGCCTGGCAGGAAATAGAGCCTCATTTCAGTCTCCGTCTTCGCGTTCCGCACGCGCCGCTAAGTCATTCGGGACATCGGCGCAAGGCCGCGCGTTTGCGCTTAGCGCAAGAGCGGTCCGTTGCGGACACCATCCAATCGCAGCACAATCGCGCGCAATCAAATCGGGAGAAAGCGCCAATGTGCCAGATGTGCGAGGGGGGGCCGCATCACGCGGAAATCGCAGCGGGACAAGGAGTCGTTGCAGCACCCGCGGACATTGGGAGCGGCGCGGGCGCGAGGTCCTCTGGCGCACCAGCCGACACTGGCAAGGCCGGACGAAAGGTGCTGATCCGCGGCGGCGCGGTGTTGAGCATGGACCCGAAGGTCGGCGATTTCGACGAGGCCGATGTCCTGATCGAAGGCAATAAGATCGTCGCGATCGGCCGGCAACTCGATGCCGGCGACGCGGCGGTCATTGACGCCGCAGGCATGATCGTGATGCCGGGCTTCATCGACTCCCACCACCATCAATTCGAGACGGCGCTCAGAAGCTTCCTCGCCGACGGCATCCTGATCAACGACGGCCACCCGCACGGCGTCTTCAACTATTACGAATATATCCTGCAGAAGTTCGCGATGATCTACCGGCCGCAGGACGTTTACACGAACGTGCTCTTCGGCTCGCTCGCGCAGCTCGACGCAGGCGTGACGACAGTGATGGACGTCTCGCAGATCCATCATTCTCCAGAGCATTCCGATGCCGTGGTGAAGGGGCTCGCCGATGCCGGCCGCCGCTCCGTGTTCGGCTATTTCGAGGGCTGGGGCGACCACACCAAGTATCCAGGCGACGCGAAGCGTCTGAAGACGGAATACTTCTCCTCCGACGACCAGCTTCTCTCCATGGTGATGGGCGGCGAGATTTACATCCCGGGCTACGAGAACGCCTGGAAGACGGGGCGCGAGCTCGCGATACCGATCGCGCTGCACGTCGTCGGCACGTTCGGCATGGCGCCAACGATGGACCAGCTTGCGGAAGCCGGGCAGATCGGGCCCGACAACATCTTCATCCACATGACCGGCATGAACGATCTCGCTTGGCAGGCAGCGGCCGACGCCGGGGCGCGCCTCACGATGTCGGTGCCGATCGAAATGCAGATGCGGCACGGCATGCCGCCGATCCAGAAGGCGCTCTCGCTCGGCATGCAGCCGTCGCTTTCGTCGGATGTCGAATGTACGATGACCTGCGATTTCTTCACGCAGATGCGGTCGGTGATGACGCTTCAGCGGGCCTTCGTGAACGACGCCGCACTGGCCGGGGGCGAGAACCTTCCAGAACTCCTCACCTCGCGCGACGCGATCCGCTTCGCGACGGTGGAAGGCGCGCGCTGCCTGGGTCTTGAGGCGAAGACGGGGACGCTGACGCCGGGCAAGGAAGCCGACATCATCCTTCTCGACGCGACAGCCATCAACGTCGCGCCGCTCAACCATGTCCCCGGCGCGGTGGTGACGCTGATGGAGCGGAGCAACGTCGACACGGTGATGGTGGCGGGGAAGATCCGAAAGTGGCGCGGGGATCTCCTGGACGCAGACATCCCCAAGCTGCGCCGTGAACTCGAAGCCTCGCGCGACTACCTGTTCGATGCGGCGCAGGTGAAGCGGGACCTGTTCCGCGCCTAGTGGAGGCTCTTCGCGGCGTCCTCTTCCATCTCGATCACCGGCAGCATCGCTTCGAGCTGTTCGCGTGGCAGGTGGCAGAGGATGCGGTGGCCCTTGGCGAACTCCTGCCGGGGCGGTGGAACGACGTCGCAGGTACCGGGGATCATGTATGGGCAGCGGGTGGAGAACGGGCATCCGGGCGGTGGGTTCGACGGCGAGGGAATCTCGCCGGTCAGGAGCACCTTGCGCTTCTTCACCTTCGTGTCGGCGATCGGCACGGCCGAAAGGAGCGCCTCGGTATAGGGATGGTAAGGCGGCGAGAAGATCTCGTCCGTCGTCCCCTGCTCCATGATCTGCCCGAGATACATCACCACGATGCGATCGGCGAGGTAGCGGACGACCGAGAGGTCGTGGCTGATGAAGAGCAGCGTCGTGCGGTGGTCGCGCTGGATATCCATCAGAAGCTCGGTGACAGCCGCCTGCACCGAGACATCAAGCGCGGAGACCGGCTCGTCGGCGATGACGACCGACGGGTTGCCGGCAAAGGCGCGGGCAATGCCGACACGCTGCTTCTGCCCGCCGGAGAGCTGGCGCGGGCGGCGCTTGGCGAAGTCGCGCGGCAGCTTCACGATATCGAGCAGGTCCATGACCCGCGCCTGCACCTTCGCCTCGTCCGTCTCCGCGCCGAACTTGCGGATGACGCGAGCGATCTGGCCCCCGACCGTGTGACTCGGGTTGAGCGTGTCGAAGGGGTTCTGGAAGATCATCTGGAGCTTGGCGATCGTCGCACGGCCGCGCTTCTGCACCGGGGCCTCCGCGAGGTCGAGGTTGCCGAGCGTGACAGAGCCTTCGGTCGCCGTCTCCAGGCCCATGAGCACCTTGGCGAAGGTGGACTTGCCGCAGCCAGACTCGCCGACGATCGCGACGGTCTCCGCTTCGCGCGCATCGAAATTCAGCTTTTCATTGGCCTTCACCGTCTGCTTCTCGCCGGAGAAGAAGAGCGTGCTCTTCTCGATCTCGTAGTACTTGGTCATGTCGTCGACCTTCAGCACCACGCCGCCCGGCTCAGTCGGCTCGCGCGCAACGGCCTCGCCGACGGGCGCGTCCCAGTCGATGTCGTTGACGCGCACGCAGCGCGAAGCATGAAAGTCCTCGCCCGGCAACTGCACCATCGGGATCGGCCCAGCGTTGCAGCGCTCCGCCTGATAGTAGTCGCAGCGCGGACCGAAATTGCAGCCCAACGGCCTATGATGTGGAAGCGGCAGCTGCCCACGGATGGCGACGAGCGGCCGGCTGTTCTTGTCGGCGCCGGGAATCGGGATGGAAGCGAAGAGGCCGCGCGTATAGGGGTGCTGCATCGCCTCGAAGACTTCCTTGACGGAGCCCACCTCCACCGCTTCGCCCGAATACATGACCGTGATGCGGTCGCAGGTTTCGAGGATCAGGCCGAGATTGTGCGAAATGTAGATCATGGAGGTGCCGAACTCGGCGGCGATCTCCTTGATGAGCTCGACGATCCCCGCCTCCACCGTCACATCGAGCGCCGTGGTCGGCTCGTCGAGAAGAAGGAGCTTCGGGTTCGAGAGCAGCGCCATGGCGATCACGACGCGCTGTTGCTGTCCGCCCGATATCTGGTGCGGATAGGAGCCCATGATGCGCGCCGGATCCGGCAGGCGCACGTTGTTCAGCATCTTGCGCGACCGCTCCATCGCCTCGGCGCGGTCGACGCCGTCATGATATATCGGCACCTCGGCCAGCTGCTCTCCAATCGTCATGGCCGGATTGAGCGACGCCATCGGCTCCTGATAGACCATGGCGATCTTGGAGCCGCGTATCTTCCTCAGCTCTTCCTCATTCATGGTGCGCATGTCGCGCCCCTCGAAGAGAATCTCGCCGGAGACAATTTTCCCGTTCTTGCCCATGTACTGCATGATGGCGAGCGCCACCGTCGACTTGCCGCAGCCGGACTCGCCGACAATGCCCTGCGCCTCGCCCGGCATCAGCTTCATGTTGAAATCGACGACCGCGGGAATCTCGCCGGCGCGGGTGAAGTAGGAGATGCAGACGTTGCGGCACTCCAGCACCGGCGTCTCGCCCGGCGTCTCCCGCACGTCGTGTGAAACGATCGCTGCTTCGGCCATCAGTCCCTCATGCTCATTTCACGCAGGCCGTCGGCCATCAGGTTGAATCCGAGGATGAGCGTCGACACCGACAGGGCGGGGATGAGCAGCATGTAGGAGAACTTGAAAAGCATCGCCGATTGCGCGGCTTCCTTGATCATCAGGCCCCAGTCGGGATCCGGCGGCTGCAGGCCAAGGCCGAGGAATGTCAGAGTGGTGATGGCGACGGTGGTGTAGCCGAGCCTCAGGCATGCATCGACGATGATCGGTCCCCGCGCGTTCGGCAGAAGCTCCACGACCATCACGTAGAGCGAGCTCTCGCCGCGGGTCTGCGCAGCAAATACATAGTCGCGCGTCTTGATGTCGAGCGTCAGCCCCCTGACGATGCGCATGATCGCCGGCGCCGACGCGAAGGTCACTGCGATGATGATGTTAAATCCCGACGGCCCGAGATAGTTCAGGATGAGGATGAAGAGCACCATCACCGGGAACGACAGGAAGATGTTCGAGATGAACGAGATCAGCTCGTCCCACCAGCCGCTCAGATAGCCGGCGATCAGCCCGAGCATGGTGCCGACCACATAGGCGACCAGCGTCGCGGTGACACCCCAGACGATCACCCGCTGGCAGCCCCAGAGGGCGCGCGAAAGAAGGTCGCGCCCCTTCACGTCGGTGCCCAGCCAATAGGTGATATCTCCCTTTGTGGTGAAGGGAAGAGTGAACGGCGCGATCGGCTTGTTCGGATCGAGCAGCGGCAGATAGGGAGCGGAGACGGCCATCAGGAGCCAGAAGAACACCAGCGTCGCGCCGATCACGGCGACCGTCAATTCCTTCCAGGCGTTGATCGCCAGCACGTAGAGAAGCAGCACCGCCGGAACGGCCGGGGCCAGCACGATGGAACGCGCGTCGCCAAGCTGCTTGCCGAACATGACGTAGGCGGTCAGCGGCACCCACATCAGCAGCATCAGCACGATGAGCTGGCGCGGCTGCGACAGCCATTTGAGCGGGCTGAGCGGAGGATGTGGAGCTTCTGCTACGGCCATCGGTGCCCTCAGCTGAAACGGATGCGCGGGTTCAAGAAGGTGTAGCCCACGTCGGAGATGATCTGCGAGAACACGGCGACGAACACCGCGACCAGAGTGCCGGCCTGGATGACATAGACGTCACCGAAGAGCGCCGCCTCCAGCAGCATCTTGCCGAAGCCGTCGTACTCGAAGAACACCTCGACCACGACCACCCCGGACAGGAGCCAGTTGAGCTGCAGCACGATCACCGTGAACGGGGCGATGAGCGCGTTGCGCAACGCGTGCCTCAGCACCACGCGCCGGTAGGGGATGCCCTTCAGGATAGCGGTGCGGATGTATTGCGACGTCATCACTTCGGCCATCGAAGCGCGCGTCATGCGGGCGACGTAACCGAAGTCGTAAATCACCAGCGTCATTACCGGCAGCACCAGCTGCCACCCGGAGAAGCCCTGGATCATGGCCGACTTGGCCGGCAGCCAGCCGAGACCAAGCGCAAATATGACCGTCAGGATGATGGCCGTCGCGATTTCCGGTATCGACGTCGTCAGCACCGAAAGGAACGTAACGGCGCGATCCTGGAAGGAGCCTTCGCGCATGCCGGCGACGATACCCAGCACCAGCGAGATAGGCACCATCAACGCGAACACCCAAAAAGCGAGGATGCCGGTGTTCATCAGCCGATCGGCGAGCAGCGGCCCGACCGGTCGATTCTTCTCGAAGGATTTGCCGAGGTCGCCCTTCGCTACATCACCCAGCCAGTGAAAGTAGCGCTCGTAGAATGGGACGTTCAGCCCCTTATGCTCAAGCCAGTTGTGGTAGTCGGATTCCGTCAGCGTGGCGACGGCGAAGCCACCAAGCTCCGCGGTGGCAATCTGCTTGCGAAACTTGTCGCTGTCGAAGATCAGGAACAGCAGCAGAGACACCACCGCCATGATCAAAACCATCTGCGCCAAGCGGCGCAGTATGAGTTTCAGCATGTGCCCGCCCTGATGGCCGCCGCTTCCAGCGCCGCGCTACCACCGCCCCCGTTTGTTTGCCCACTCATTGGCCTGCCCAGGCGGCCTCTCGACCGCCCGGGCATGTCTTCGCGACTACGACTCGATCCACACCTTGTTGTACTGGTGATACTGGGTCGGGTGGCCGGTCATGTTATGAACCTTCTTCGACTTGATGAAGTAGACCGGCCGCCACAGCGCCTGGACCATGATGGCGTCGTCCTGCAGGATCTTCTCCACAGGCTCCATCTTCACCGAGCGCGCCTTCGGATCGAGGACCGACTCGGCGGCGTCGAGAGCCGCCTCCCATTCGGGATTGTTGTAGCCGCTCTCGTTCCAGGGAACGCCGGCGCGGTAGGCCAGATCCAGCACCATCACGCCGAGCGGGCGATGCGTCCAGGAGGTCGCGCTGAACGGCGCCGAGGTCCACACTTCCCAGTACTTCGACTCGGGCATCACGTTGACGTTGAGCGTAATACCGGCGTCCTTCATCTGGTCGCGCATCGCCTCGGCCACTGCCTGATGCCACGGACCATCGGTGTTGCCGACGTTGATGGTCAGCTCGATGCCGTCCGGGTGGCCGGCGTCGGCCAGGAGCTTCTTGGCCGCATCCACGTCACGCACCAGCGGCGGCAACGCGAAATATTCCGGATGCAGCGGCGCGACGTGGTGGTTCTCGCCGACGACGGCGCCTTCCGGATAGACGAGGCTCATGATGTGCGCGTTGTCGACCGACTTGACGACAGCCTGGCGGATGCGCTTGTCGGTGAAAGGCTCCTGCGTCACGTTCATCCGGCAGACCAGCGTCTGCGCGGTCGCCGTGGCAACGATGTCGCCGTCGAGCGCCTTGGCGAATTCCAGCTGCTCCACGCCGAACTGGTAGACCGCGTCGGCGTCGCCGCTGGCGAAGGCCGGCAGCTGGTTGTCGGAGGCGAAGTCGAAATAGTGGATCTCGTCGAGATACACGTCGCCGCCCCAGTAGTTGATATCCTTGCCGTCGGTAGTCTTACGGATCCGCTTGAGGATGCACTTCTCGCCGACCGTGAGCTCGGTCAGGGTAAAAGGCCCGGTTCCGATCGGGTTGTCGGAGAACGGCGGCTGGAAGCTCCGGTGCACGATCGCGGCCGGATAGTTGCCCAGGTTCTCCGGGATCGACAGCACGGGCTTGGAGAGGTGGAGACGTACTGTGTGGTCGTCGACCTTCTCGATAGCGCCGTCGATCATGCGCTTCGTCATCTTCGGCGTACCGTCGTCGTTCTTCTCGCCGGTGTCGATCTCTTCGACCATGGCGGCAAAAAGCCCAGCGTTCGAGGAGGCGACGGCGGGGTCGAGCCAGCGCGTGAAGTTGAAGACGACGTCGTCAGCGTTGAATTCGTCGCCGTTGTGCCAGAGGATTCCCTTGCGCAGGGTGAACGTCCAGGTCTTCAGATCGTCAGACGCTTCCCACTTCTCGGCCAGCATCGGGCGGGTCACGTTGTCCGGACCGGCCATGGCCAGATACTCGATGATCTGGCGGGTCTGATTGGACATCTGCGTCCAGTCATAGGTCGCCGGGTCTTCCATCTTTTGCACTTGCATAGCGACCCGGAGGATGCCGCCCTTCTTGGCGTTTGGATCGTCAGCAGCAAAGGGCAGGTCGCCCATCGCGGCAAAAGCCGGGCTCGGCAGGCCGGCCATGGCGTACGCCGCGCTGGCGGAAACGCCGACGAGCGCGGCAACTCGAATGAACTCGCGCCGGCTCAATCGCCCGCGCTCCATCAATTCAAACGCCTCCGTCGCTTTCGGATGGAGAGGACCGTCGATATCTTTTGAAGACGCCATCTTCCCTTCTCCCTTTTTCTGGCCGATACGCGGCCCATGTTTCGGGGGGACGCTCGCTCTCCTTGCTAAATGTGACAGGATCGCGCGCTTCCTCTTGCGCGGAGCCTAACATGCGGAGGGCGCAAACGCGCAAGCCCCTGCCCGCAGAGTCGCGATTTGCCATCGCAGTGTCGTGATGGGATTATCAGATGTCGCGATCAGATCGTTTCAGCGATTTGATTCAGCTTTGGTTGCAAGTATGCGGTCGCGGCCGATCTTTTCGCCGCGCAACAGGGCGGTTCGCGTGCCGCTCGCAAGGGAAGGCGTTGAATGCTTGAGGCGGGCGAAGAGCCTCCACGGCGCCGCGCCGGGCGATCCGGTGGACGCGCCGGAAATCTGCGCCGTGCCGGCGGAGGCGCGATCCATCAGATGCCGTGGACGATCCCGCAGAATCGCGACCGGCCGATCGAGCCGCTCGACGAAGAGTTGGTCGAGCGCATCCACAACGGCGCGATGCGCATCCTCGAAGAGATCGGCATCCTCTTCCTGAACGACGAGGCACTGGAGGTCTTCAGGCAGGCCGGATGCGACGTCGACACGAGCGAGAGCCGCGTGAAGCTCGATCGCGCCTTCGTCATGGAGCAGATCAAGAAGGCGCCGAAGACGTTCACGATCACGCCGCGCAATCCGGCGAACCGCGTCGAGGTCGGCGGCGATTCCATGCTGTTCGTGAACGTGTCGAGCCCGCCCAACGCCATGGACCTCGACCGCGGGCGGCGGCCGGGCGACCGCGAGAGCTTCCGCGACCTGATGAAGCTCACGCAGTATTTCAACTGCATCCATCTCGCGGGCGGCTATCCGGTCGAGCCGATCGACATCCACGCCTCGATCCGCCACCTCGACGCGATCCAGGACAAGCTCGTGCTGACCGACAAGGTCGTGCACGCCTATTCGCTCGGCAAAGAGCGCGTCGAAGATGCGATGGAGATGGTCAGGATCGCGGGCGGGCTCAGCCACGAGGAATTCGAGGCGACGCCGCGGATGTACACGAACATCAACTCGTCATCGCCGCTCAAGCACGATTTCCCGATGCTCGACGGAGCCATGCGGCTCACGCGCCGAGGTCAGCCGGTGATCGTGACGCCCTTCACGCTGTCCGGCGCGATGGCGCCGGTGACGATCGCGGGCGCCGTCGCGCAGCAGACGGCGGAGGCGCTATGCGTCATCGTTCTGCTGCAGTTGATCCGCCCCGGTGCGCCGGTGGTGTACGGCTCGTTCACGTCGAATGTCGACATGAAGTCGGGCGCGCCCGCTTTCGGAACGCCGGAATATATGCGCGCGACCCAGATATCGGGGCAGATGGCGCGCTACTACGGGCTGCCGCTTCGCGCCTCGAACGCCTGCGCGGCGAATGCGCCGGACGGTCAGGCGGTGTGGGAGAGCGTCTTCTCGCTTTGGGCCTGCGTCACCGCGAAAGCGAATGTCGTCTATCATGCCGCCGGATGGCTCGAAGGCGGGCTGACCGCGTCCTACGAGAAGTTCGTGATGGACTGCGAGACGCTGCAGCAGGTCATGCACTACATGAAGCCGGTGCCGGTCACCGACGACGACATCGCGGTGGAGGCGATCCGCGACGTCGGCCCGCGCGGGCATTTCTTCGGCGCCGCCCATACGCAGGCGCGCTACGAGACGGCGTTCTACAGCCCGTTCCTCTCCGACTGGCGCAATTTCGAGCGCTGGTCGCTCGACGGCGCGGTCCAGACGCCGGAGCGCGCCAACCGCATCTGGAAGCAGATCCTCGCGGAATTCGAGCCGCCGCCGCTCGATCCGGCGATCGCCGAAGAGCTGCAGAGCTTCGTGGACCGGCGTAAGCGCGAAGGCGGCGCCCCGACAGACTTCTGAGAAAAACGTGCAAGGCAGGCTGGGAGGCTGACCGCCCGATGAAATCCCATACACAAGTCGCGGTTATCGGCGGCGGCGTCGTCGGCTGCTCGGTGCTCTATCATCTAACCAAGGCCGGCTGGAAGGACGTGACGCTGATCGAGCGCTCGGAGCTCACCTCCGGCTCGACCTGGCACGCGGCGGGCGGCTTCCACACGCTGAACTCCGACCCGAACGTCGCCAAGCTGCAGGCCTACACGGTTGGGCTCTACAAGGAGATCGAGGCGATCTCCGGTCAATCCTGCGGTCTGCATTTGACCGGCGGTTTGCAGCTTGCCGACACGCCGGAACGGCTCGACTGGCTGAAGATGGCGCATGCGCGCGGCCGCTATCTCGGCATGGAGACGGAGATCATCTCCGCGGCGGAAGCCAAGAAGCTCCTGCCACTGATCGACGAGAGCTACTTCGTCGGCGCCATGTGGGACCCGATCGAGGGCCATCTCGACCCCTACGGCACAACGCACGCCTACGCGAAGTCGGCGCGCATCGCCGGCGCGGAGATCGTGCTCCACACCCGCGTGACGGAGCTCGTGCAGAACGTCGACGGCACGTGGAAGGTCGTCACGGAGCAAGGCACTATCGAAGCGGAGCACGTCGTCAATGCCGGCGGGCTGTGGGCGCGCGAGATCGGCCGCATGGTCGGGCTCGAACTGCCGGTGCTCGCTATGGAGCACCATTACATCCTGACGGAGGACATGCCGGAGATCGCCGAGATCAACCGCGCGACCGGCAAGGAGATCGTCCACGCCATCGACTTCTCCGGCGAGATTTATACACGGCAGGAGCGGCAGGGCCTGCTTCTCGGCACCTACGAGAAGCAGGCGACGCCGTGGTCGCCGAAGGAGACGCCGTGGGATTTCGGGCAGGACCTGCTTGAGCCGAATCTCGACCGCATCGCGCCGTCCCTGGAAGTCGGCTTCAAGCACTTCCCCGCGGTCGAGAAGGCCGGCATCCGAAAGATCATCAACGGCCCCTTCACCTTCGCGCCCGACGGCAACCCGCTGGTCGGGCCAGTGCAGGGCCTCAGGAATTTCTGGTGCGCCTGCGCCGTCATGGCCGGCTTCAGCCAGGGCGGCGGCGTCGGCCTCGCGCTCTCCAACTGGATGGTCGAGGGCGATCCGGGCTTCGACGTCTGGGCGATGGATGTCTCGCGCTTCGGCGGCTGGGCGACGCTCGGCTACACCAACGCCAAGGTGCGCGAGAATTATTCGCGCCGTTTCCGCATCCGCTTCCCGAACGAGGAGCTGCCCGCCGCGCGGCCGATGCAGACGACGGCGCTCTACGACAAGATGATCGCGCAGGGCGCGGTCATGGGTGACAGCTGGGGTCTGGAAACCCCGCTCTGGTTCGCTCCGAAGGGGGTCGAGCCGAAGGACATCGTCTCGTTCCGCCGCTCCAATGATTTTCCGTACGTCAAGGCCGAGTGCCGCGCGGTACGCGAGCGGGTTGGCGTCACCGAGATCGCGAACTTCGCCAAGTACACGATCACCGGTCCGGGCGCTGAGGCTTTCCTTTCGCGGGTGATGGCGAACCGTATGCCCAAGGCCGGGCGCATCGTCCTGACGCCGATGCTGAACGAAAAAGGCAAGATCATCGGCGACTTCACGATCGCGAAGGCCGCGCCTGCGAAGAATGGCGACGACCGCTTCTTCATGTGGGGATCGAGCCAGGCGCAGATTTATCACATGCGCTGGTTCGAGCGGCACCTTCCGGAAGACAAATCGGTCAGCATCCGGCCGCTTGGCATGGACCTGGTCGGGCTCTCCATCGCTGGGCCGCGCGCGCGCGACGTGCTCGCCAAGCTCACCGACGAGAACGTGTCGAGCGACACCTTCCGCTTCCTCGACTTCCGCGAGACGCACCTCGCGGCGGTGCCCGTGTTGATGAACCGCGTCACCTATACCGGCGACCTCGGCTACGAGATCTGGGTCGCGCCGGAATATCAGCGGCGGCTTTACGAGAAGGTGATGGAGGCGGGCGAGGAATTTGGCATCGCGAATTTCGGCATGCGTGCCCTGCTCTCTCTCAGGCTGGAAAAGAACTGGCCGACCTGGTTCCGCGAGCTTCGGCCGATTTACGGGCCCTACGAGGCGGATGTCGGCCGCTTCGTCGACTTGAAGAAGAACGATTTCATCGGGCGCGAGAAGGCGGCTGAAGAAAAGGAGAGCGGCGGGACGCTCCGCCGCGTGACCTTCGCGGTCGACGCCGACGACGCCGACGTTCTCGGCGACGAGCCGATCTGGCATGACGGCAAGGTCGTCGGCTGGGTGACGTCCGGCGGCTACGCACATTATGTCGAGCGCTCGCTCGCGCAGGGGTACGTGCCGAAGGAACTGGTGGAGAATGGAGCAGCCGGTTTCGAGATCGAGATCATCGGCGAGCGCCGCAAAGCAGCGATCGAGCCAGAGCCGCTCTTCGATCCAGAAGGCGCGAGGATGCGCGGTTAGACCGCGCATCCTCGCCCGTGACCGACGCGCCGCCTAGTCTTCAGGCAGGAACGCCGGGTTGAAGAGGATTTCCCAAATGTGACCGTCGGGGTCCTGGAAATACCCGGCGTATCCGCCCCAGAAGGTCTTCTGAGCCGCCTTCAGCACGTGAGCGCCGGCCTTCTCAGCCTGAAGCATGATGCTGTCGACATCGCTTTCGCTGGCGACGTTGTGGCCGATGGTAAATTCGGTGGGGCTGCGGCCGGTTGGCGCCAGCCCGGCGTCATGGCCGATGTCGTCACGGGCAAAGAGCGCGAGCTTCAGTCCGCGTTGAAAGTCGAAGAAAGCCACCGCACCGTGCTTAAACTCCCGACCGACGATGCCCTCGGTCGGCAGGCCAAGTCCATCCCGATAGAACCTGACCGACGCTTCCAGATCGTCGACGCCGATCGTCAATACTCCAAATCTCGGTTTCATGGCTCGAAGCTCCTTGACTGTGGCGACCGGTATTGCGGTCTTCCTCTTGCGCGCTTTTCGCTGCTGCTGGCCCGACATGATTGAAAGAATCGGCCAATCGCACGGAGGCGCCCAAAGGGGCGGCATTCCGGGGGAAACATGCCGATGCGAGATTGCGGCAGTTCGGTGCTAGTCTTGCCGGGGCGCCGCGTGAATTGAGCAAGGCGACAAAGGCATGATTGCGAAACCGGCATTCGCGGCAGGAAGGTTTCGGGTGCGGGCCGCCCGCGGGCGGCTCCTGGGCGCGTTCGCCTCGGTGTGGGTTCACGAGATGCCGGACGCGGACGCTTCCCCGATCATCGTGGCGCCGGACGGCACGATCGATATCCAGTGGATCGACGGGAGGTTCCGGGTTGCCGGACCGGACAAAGAGCCGAAAATCGAAGTTCTGCCCGCCGGGACGACGGTCATCGGATTTCGGTTCCGGCCCGCTGTCGCTGCCGGATGGCTGGGGGTCCCGGCAACCAGAATCGTCGGGGCGCGGCTGGACCTGCAAGAGCTGTGGGGGGCTAAAGGCCGCCGGATCGCCGGCAGCATCCGCAGCCGGCAGAGCCTGGCGGAGCTTGTGCAAACCCTTGAAGACCTTGTCGCCGAAGCCGCGCCCGATCACGACACGACCGACAAGGCAATGCGGGCGGCCGCCGACTTGATCCAAGCTGGACCGCCGCGTGGGACGCCACTCGTCCCGTGGCTCGGCCGTTCACTCGCCATGAGCGAGAGGACACTCCGCCGGCGCTTCGATGCCGCGTTCGGCTATGGGCCGAAGACCCTCCACCGTATCTTTCGCTACCAGCGCTACCTGCGTCTGTCGCGCGAAGAATCTGACGCCGCGGCGATCCTGGCGGTCGAAGCCGGCTATTCCGATCAGGCGCACCTCGTCCGCGAGAGCCGCCGCCTGACCGGAAGAACGCCGCGGCAGATCGCGCGTCTGTCGCTCGCGTAGCCCGACTTGCCGGTGGCGTTCGCGGTCGCGGGAACGCCCTCAGGTAGTCGCCTTCGCCAGACCTCCGACTGCAGCTATGTTGAGTCGGAAAGTTGGGCCTGAGAAGCCCAGTTCGCCGCGGCCTGTCTTCGAGATCAGGGGCGTTTGAGCAAAATAGAACAGTCACCGGCTTAGGAACCGCCTATCCGCTCGATCGCGATGGAAGAGTATGTGACGGAGGCCGTCATGCAAATGATCGTGCAAGCCAACATCGACAAATTCAATCTGCTGCTCAAAACTGAAACTGATCCCACAAAGCGCGCAATGATTCTTCGGCTCCTGGCGGAGGAGAAGGAAAAATTCAGATTCGCAACCGCAAACAAGGAGCCGCTTAGGAAGTGATCTGAAGATCCTCGCCCCAAAGCCGCCAATGTGTCGGCTGAATTTCTACGCGCCCTTTCGTTGAGGGATCGAGCCATGCGGGACCCTCCCTTTGACAAGGGAACACCAGCGCGTGCACCCCTCGCTTGTCTATTACACACACCTCCAAATCGACGCCCGTCGGGGCGGTCGAAATTTCCTGCCAAGTGCGAGGCAGTGAATGGATTTGTGCCATGATCTCCAATAGCGGGGCGCACCCTCGGCCGCATTGACGCATATCAACACGGTCGAGGCCAAGCGCCGCCCATTCGCGCTCGGCAAGCGCACAAATATCGTCCGCTGGTCGAGCAAGCGAAGCGCAGTTGCCGTGTTCCTCGAACGAGCCGATCGGGCCTGGAGATTTGACAACTTCATGGAAACTCGAAGCTGATTGCCAAGAAGTCAGGGGGGCACTATCGAGCTTCGCGACGATGCGCTTCCGTTGGTGATCGGAGCCGTCAACAGGATCAAGACGGGTTGAGATCATGAGCTGGCTGGCAGACAAAGACCCGGTCCTCGGCGACACGAGCTCCTGCGATGCGCTGGAGCTCGTGATCGTGCCGCGCGTGCGCGATCTCGGCGGTTTCTCGGTGCGCCGCGCCCTGCCCCACGGAAAGCGGCAGATGGTCGGCCCGTTCATCTTCTTCGACCAGATGGGGCCCGTACAGTTCATCGCCGGCCAGGGCATTGATGTGCGCCCGCATCCGCATATCGGGCTTGCCACGGTCACCTATCTCTTCGACGGACGCGTCATGCATCGCGACAGCGAGGGGAATGCGCTTGAAATCGCGCCCGGCGAGATGAACCTGATGACGGCCGGGCGCGGCATTGCACATTCGGAACGGTCGCCTGATGCCTTCCGCGCAAACGGCGGCGCGATGTTCGGCATCCAGAGCTGGATCGCGCTGCCCGCTGCCGACGAGGAGATCGAGCCGTCCCTTCAGCATTTCAGCGCAGCGAACCTGCCACGCATCGAGGACGGTGGGCTCCAGGCGCGCGTCATCGCCGGATCCGCGTTCGGGCAGCGCTCGCCTGTCGGCATGCGCTCGGAATGGCTTTACGCGGAGGTGATCCTTGCGCCCGGCGCAAGCGCCCCGCTCGACCCGGACTACGAAGAGCGCGCAATTTATCTGGTCGAGGGCACGGTCGAGATCGCCGGAGAGAGTTTCGAAGGTGCGCAGCTTCTGATCTTCCGCCCGGGCGACCGCATCACGGTCAGCGCCAAGACTCACACGCGCATGATGTTCCTCGGCGGCACGGCGCTCGAAGGCCCGCGCTATATCTGGTGGAACTTCGTCTCCTCGCGCAAGGAGCGCATCGAGCAGGCGAAGGAAGACTGGAAGAGCGGCCGCTTCTCACCGGTGCCGGGCGAGACGGAGTTCATTCCCCTGCCGGACCGGTAGGATCGCCGAGCGCATCTCGTCACGCCTCCGCATGTTCACGGTGCGGCAACCACGTCGCTTATCCTGCCGCTTACGATCCGCGCGTCACACTGAGGGCCTTGCGAGAGCATAGCGCGCCAGAGAGGGACGACGCGGGTCTCATGCGTCCAAAGAGCAACCACGATGAACTTCAGACCGCTCCGCTGTCGTGGTTCTGGTGCCTGCTGCTTGGACCGATCTACTTCCTGATGCGGGGAAAATGGCGGCACGCGCTTGCCTCGCTCCTTTTGACATTCATCACCGGAGTGCTGTCGTCGTGGCTTTATGCGCTCATCGTGGCCTGGCTCCTCTACCCGCTCCTCGTCGAGAGCGTGAACGCCTGGACCCGCCCGCGCGAAAGCTGGGACATGGCGACCGGCGGGTCGGACGATTCGAGGCGGCCCTTCTCGTCCACCGTCGAGGACGATGATCCAGAGGAATCCGACGCCGACGACATCGACGCGATGATCGCTCGTCAGAAGGCGCGGCTTAAGAGCGAACAGGCGGAGCGCAAACGGGCCGCAAGCGTGCCCGCAGTCGTCAGAAGTCAGACCTCGGAACAACCGCGCGGATTCGGAAAGCGCCGCACCGCCCCGCGCGGCGTTGCCTGAGCCAGCATTCGGCGTTCAGCGCGCCGCGGCCGACAGCACCTTTCCGCCGCTGCAGCTTCGATCGCTCGTGGACACGGATGTCGGCGGCGCGGCGAGGATCAGCTTCGCGAGATCGTCCGTCTGAGCGATGTCGCCTTCAAGGTTGATCCAGAGTTCGGTGATGACGGCATCCCTGCCGCGTCCGTCGCACTTGATCGTGAGACGCTCGGCGGCGCCGTCGCCGAATCCCTTGTTGAACGCCGCTTCGATCTCCTGCCGGGTCAGTCGCTCGCCGATGTGGCTCGCCAGAAGCGCCTGCACCGGCGAGGCATTGAGCGCGTCGATCAATCGCTTTGCGGCCGCGAAAAATGCGTCGGGGTCGGGCTTCGATCCGAAGTTGGCGGAGCAGGAGCCGTGCTTCGCCCATTCGTGCCGGTGGAGCCCCGACTGGACGCCGGGCATCACCTTCCGAAGCGCATCGAAGACCGGCTGGGAGAGCCGGATCGGAGGTCCGTCGGGCTCGACGACATCGCACGCCACCGGCGCGCCGCGGCCGCAATAGCAGGGGAATATTTCTTTATCGCCGAGGTCGTCGGGCCAAAGCCCATGCAGCGAAAGATGCGTCGCGTCATAGCGGTCGGGGGTCTGCGTCCGGCATTCCCTTTTGCCGTGGCCGGCCTCGGTTTGACAGAAGGCGGGCTCCCAGCTTGTGGCGAGCACATAGCCAGAGTTCTCCTGCGCGACGGCCGCCGGGGCGGCGAAGAGCAGAGCCAGTCCGGCGAGCAGCGCCCACGCGGCTGCGTCGAAAGTTCGCTTGCGCAACGCGTTCCCCTTGCCGCTTCCTTTCCCCCTCGTTTAGCACGAACTGCAAGGGAGGAGCGTCACGCCCTCCCACATCGACCGGACCTATCCTTGAGCACCCGAACCAGCCCCTTCCCCGGCCGCCGCCGCAAGATCGCCCCGTTCGCGCTGCCCGAACATCCAGGCGAAAACGCCCCGCGCGGAGAACTCGACCGCTACGCCATGGAGAAGGCGGCGAGCCTCAATCAGCACGTCATTGGCTACGGCGCACTTGCCGAAGGCGAATGGGCGGCGCTCGGCCTCGACGCTCCGGACATGGACAAAGCGCGGCGCTACCGGCTCGCCCGTGTCCGCGCGGAGCTTAGGAAGCGCGATCTCGCGGGCATCCTCGTCTACGACCCGCTCAACGTCCGCTACGCGACCGATTCCACCGACATGCAGCTTTGGTGCACCCACAACGCCGTGCGCTATGCCTTCGTCGCGACGGAAGGGCCGGTGATCCTCTGGGACTTCCATAACTGCGAGCACCTTTCCTGGCATCTCGACCTCGTCGACGAGATCCGCCACGGCACCGCCTGGTTCTACTTCGAGGCCGGCGACCAGATGGAGGCGCGCGCAAAGCGCTGGGCGGCTGAGATCGCCGATGTGATGAAAAACTCGGGCGGCGGCAATCGTCGACTCGCCGTCGACCAGATCAATCCGGCCGGCGTTGCGGCGCTCGCGGCAGAGGGCATCAGCGTCTTCGACGGGCAGGAGGTAATGGAGCTGGCGCGCACCGTGAAGTGCGACGACGAGCTGAAAGCCATGCGCCGCGCCGTCGCGGCCTGTGAAGCGTCGATGCGCGTGATGGAAGAAGCGCTGACGCCCGGCATGACGGAGAACGACCTCTGGGCGATCCTGCATGCGGAGAACATCCGGCGCGGTGGCGAATGGATCGAGACCCGCCTTCTTTCCTCCGGGCCGCGCACCAATCCCTGGTTTCAGGAGTGCTCCGCCCGGGTCATCGAGGACGGCGACATCGTCGCCTTCGACACCGACCTGATCGGCGCCTACGGCTATTGCTGCGATATCTCCCGCACCTGGCTCGCCGGAACAAGGCGCGCCACCAACGAGCAGCGCGCGCTCTACGCGATGGCGGAGGAGCAGATAGCGGCCAATATCGAGATGCTGAGGCCCGGCGCTACCTTCCGCGAGCTCTCCTATGCCGGAACGAGCCTGCCCCAGGAGTATCTGCCGAACCGCTATTCGGCGCTCTTCCACGGCGTGGGGCTGTGCGACGAATATCCGTCGGTCCCCTACCCTGAGGATTTCGGGCAATCCGGCTACGACGGAGTGCTTGAGCCCGGGATGGTCGTCTGCGTGGAAAGCTACGTCGGCCGCCACGGCGGGCACGAGGGCGTGAAGCTCGAAGAACAGGTGCTGATCACGGAAACGGGCTATCAGCAGATGTCGACCTATCCCCGCGACGCGCGGCTCGGATCCCGCGGCTGACCTGCACCCGGGTCTTGTCCGGTCCACTTCTGGATGCACGGACTGGTCGCGTGCGCGACCGTTCAGGCTCCCGCCTCAGCTTACGCGGTGGGCAAGCGCCGCGATCGGCGAATAGTCCCATTCGTCGAGCGTGCCGAGGCCGATGATCTGAAGGGCCTGGCGCGCTTTCTCCGTCGCCGGATCGGCAAGCGCATCCTTGAAGACGGCACGAATCGTCACGACCTCCGCGTCGGAGCGTTCGACTGCCGTGATGAGCGGCAGGCCGGGGCGGAGCGGCGTCGTCGCGATGACCTTGAGCGCCGACGTCAACTCCGCTTCGTGACGAAGCGCCAACGCCCATGTGACGGCATCTATCGCGGCGATATCGGCGGTCTCCTCGGCAACCGCCCGGATCGAGGCGCGGTGGCTCCCGGTCTCGATCCACTCCGCGTTAGCGGGGTCGAGGCCGGCCTCCTTCATGGCGCTGCGCAGCGCGACATAGCCGGACAGAGAGTCGGCGGCGTTATAGGCGAACCGTCTGCCTGCGAAGAGGCGTATGTCCTCGGCCGGCTCCGCTCGGCGTGTGACGATCATGCTCGAATAGTGCGCCCCGTCGCATCCGGCGACACCGTAGACCGGGACAGCAACAAGCCGGACTATTCCACGCAGCCGCGTGGAAAACGGGACACCGCAAGTCTGCGACAGGACAAGGCCGGGGTCGCGCCAGACCAATTCCATGGGGCGCGATCGGTCGATCGTGGCGGGCGCCACGATCCTGGCGTCGTTCAATCGTTCGGAAATTCCCGTCCACAGCGCATCATGCGCCCAAACGACTTCGTCCCAATCGTACATCGGGAGCGACGCCACCGGCGGGCGGGCTGCCAATGGACTTCACCCTCGCCTCAGATAGGGATGCGGTACGGGCGACTTTGTGCGGAAGAGATAGCGCCGGATCATCTCGCCGTAGCCCTTGAAGCTGTAGCTCTCGTTCGCCGCAAGGAACGCGGCGCGGTTCGCGCGGTAGAGCGCCGGCAAGTCATACCACGGAACGCGCGGATTCTCATGATGCACGAAGTGCAGATTGTTGTTCAGGAAAAGCAGCCCGAAGATCGGCGACGCCTCGACGATCGCCGTGCGCCCTCCCTCCAGCTCATGCGCCTGGTGCTCGGCGAAGGTGCGGATGTTGAGCACGGAAAGGCCGAGGTAGGCCGCTGCGGCATAAAGCCAGATTGGGACGCCGCAGACACCGACGGCCCAGCCAAGAACCAGCGCTGCCCCGACCAGATGACGGAGCCAGGCGGAAACGACTTGGCGGTCGCGGGCCCATAAGAGCCTTGCATCGCTTGCCAGGAAACCCCCGGCCATGACCGCCGGCCCCAGCAGAAAGCGCCCGGCGAACGTGTTGTTCAGATCGAGCAGCTTCTGGATCGGCGCCGGCAGCTTCTGCCAATCGGCGATCGCGAAGTAGAAGGACTCCGGATCGTCATAAGGGTCGGTCAACGCCGCGTCGTTGTGATGGCGAAGGTGTAGCGACTTGAAGCGGCGATAGGGAAAAAGCAGTCCGAGCGGCAGGGAGACCAGCGCCTCGTTCAGCGCGGCAATGCGCGTCGGGTGGCCGTGGGCGGCTTCGTGCTGAAGCGACGAGTGAAGCGTAATGAGCGGGGCGATGAGGATGACGAAGAGCAGAGGCCCAAGCTCACTGTGGAAGGCCGTCCCCAAGCCCCAGAGCAGGTAGCAGCCGATCAGCAATGCGGCCGTCGGCCATTCCACATCGCGAATCGAAAGTGCCCTTTTACCCATGCTCTTGAATTAAAAGCATTTTCTGTATCACAACAATGTGAGATTGCGCACCGAGCGTTGCATTTGGATTGCATTTCGTCCTGGCGCTTTCTAAAGTCACCAAACGACTTGCAAGCACAACACTGATCGATGGACACGCGCGAACTCGGGCCGATCTTCCGCGAACGATTGCAGATCGTTATCGAGCGCGCGGGGACGACGCGGGCTGCCTTCGCGAAGTCGATCGAGGTGGATCGCTCGGCGCTGACGCAGCTCCTCGCAGGCGGCTCGCTCCGCCTGCCGCGGGCCGAAACGCTGAGGCGCATCTCCAGCACCTATTCCGTCAGCCTCGACTGGCTGCTCGGGCTTTCGCAGGACGAGACGCTGGCGGCCGAGATCAAGCCGGCGCTTGAGATCGCCGAGGCACAGGGCTCCGAAAACGACACGCTTCTGGAGCGCTGGCACAAGGAGGCGGCCGGCTACAAGATCCGCTACGTCCCGTCGCAGGTGCCCGATCTCCTTCGAACGCCGGAAGTGATCGCCTACGAATATTCGGGCCGCGCGGCGCCGAGCCCGTCATGGCAGTTGCGGGACGCCGAGTTCCGGCTCGACTACAACCGGCGACCGGAGACCGACATGGAGGTCTGCATGCCGCGTCAGCGCATGGAGCTCTTGGCGGAGGGCAAAGGTCTCTGGACCGGCCTGGACGTCAGGGCGCGGCGCGCGCAGATCGACTACATGGCGAAGCTGGTGGAAGAGCTCTATCCGGGCTTCCGCCTCTTCCTCTACGACCAGCGCCGGAACTATTCGATTCCCTACACGGTCTTCGGCCCGCAACGCGCTGCGATCTTCGTCGGCGAGATGTATATCGTCCTCAACACCATCGACCACATCCGCGCGCTCACCCGCCACTTCGACAATCTGATCCGCCACGCCGTCGTCAGCGCCAACGAGAGCGCGAAATTCATTCGCGCGCTCAAGGTGCTTTAGCGCGGCGCTCGCGTCTCGATTCAGGAAGTCGGCGTCGTCTGTGTGCGGCGCATCAGGGTCCGCCGCCGGTGTCCTTTCCGTCGTCCGCCCGGATGAGAGGCCGACAGGTCCGGCGGACTCCACTTCGCCTCGCGCCAAGCCTTCCAGCACCCTCTGGGCGCTTGCCATACGCGTCTGAGTTTCCCTGGCGCCGCGACCCGGCTTTTTCTTCTTCGCGACTTTCTTGCCGGAGCTTCGCGGCCTTGCCGCCGGTGCTTCGCCGGCGCCGACCGCCGCCGGTCTGGTCACTGCCGGCGCGATCGGCTCGACGCTGAAGCTCACGCCCATGTCGACCAGGATTTGCGAGATCGCTCCAAAATTCTCGGTCGCGAATGTGAGACGGTACTCCTTCATGATGCCGCATCCTCCCTAGTGTCGAGCGAGGCTAGTGCGGAATCTTGATCGGACGTTGACGCCGAGCGAAAAGCGCGTCCGTTTCGCCGATATTCGATAAGCTGTCCCCCTCGGCGCCTGGCGACCGGCGGCCGAGCAATTCTGAAGCCGCGGCATTCGACCGGGGCGACATCGAGTTCGGGAGGACTCTATGCCGAAGGAGCCGAGCTACGTTCAGGGCACCTCCAACGTGCCGCTCATCGGGGAGACGATCGGAAGCGCCTTCGACAGGACCGCGGCCCGCTTCGGCCAGCGCGACGCGCTCATCGTCCGCCATCAGAATGTCCGCTGGTCGTATGCCGAGCTGCGGCATCAGGTCGACAATCTCGCCGCCAGCCTCATGCGGCTCGGGTTGCGGCCGGGGCAGCGCGTGGGAATCTGGTCGCCGAATTGTTCCGAGTGGGCGCTGACGCAGTTCGCGACGGCGAAGGCCGGGCTGATCCTGGTCAATATCAATCCGGCCTACCGCCGCACGGAGCTCGAATACGCGCTGCGCAAGGTCGGCTGCGCGGCGTTGATCCTCGCGCCCCATTTCAAATCGAGCGACTACCTCGCCATCCTCGACAGCGTCGCCCCGGAGGTCATGCAATGCGCGCCTGGGGAGACGGATTCGACCGCCCTCCCCGATCTCAAGATCGTCATCCGCCTCGGCGACGAGCGGACACCTGGGATGATCAACTTCGCCGATCTCCTTGCAGATGCGAGCGGCGATGAACTCTCCGACCTCGCGGCGCTCGGAGCGCAGCTGCAGTTCGACGACGCGATCAACATCCAATTCACGTCGGGCACGACAGGCGCGCCGAAAGGCGCGACGCTCACGCACCACAACATCCTGAATAACGGCTTCTTCGTCGGCGAGGCGATGCGCCTCACGGAAGCCGACCGTCTCTGCATCCCAGTGCCGCTTTATCATTGCTTCGGCATGGTGCTCGGAAACCTCGCCTGCGTGACGCACGGTGCGGCGATGATCTATCCGGCCGAGAGCTTCGATCCGAAAGCTGTACTCGAGACAGTCGAGGCAGAGCGCTGCACGGCGCTCCACGGCGTGCCGACGATGTTCATCGCGGTGCTCGATTATCCGGATTTCGAAAAGTACGACATGGCAAACCTTCGCACCGGGATCATGGCTGGCGCCCCCTGCCCGATCGAGGTCATGAAACGTGTCGTATCGTGCCTCAACATGCGCGAAGTCACGATCGCCTACGGGATGACCGAAACGTCGCCGGTGAGCTTCCAAAGCTCGGTGGACGACAGCGTCGATCAAAGGGTATCGACCGTCGGGCGCGTCCAGCCGCACCTTGAGGTGAAGATCGTCGATGCCGATGGACGGATCGTGCCGCGCGGCGAGCCTGGCGAGCTACTGACCCGCGGTTATTCCGTCATGCTCGGCTATTGGGATGACGAGGAGCGGACGCGGGAAGCCATCGACGCTGGGCGCTGGATGCACACCGGCGACCTCGCCACCATCGACGACGCCGGCTTCTGCAACATCGTTGGCCGCACCAAGGACATGGTGATCCGCGGCGGCGAGAACATTTATCCGCGCGAGGTGGAAGAGTTCCTCTACCGGCATCCGAAGATTCAGGATGTCCAATGCGTCGGCGTGCCCGATCCGAAATACGGCGAGGAGCTCTGCGCCTTCATCATCCTTCGTCCGGGCGTTCAGGCCTCGGACGGGGAGTTTCGCGATTTCTGTCGCGATCAGATCGCGCACTACAAGATCCCGCGCTACATCAGGCTCGTCGACGCCTTTCCGATGACGGTGACGGGCAAGGTGCAGAAATTCCTGCTGCGCGCGCAGATCGCCGAGGAACTCGGCGCATCAATCGCCCTGCCAACGGCGAAGGCGGTCACCGCCGCGAATCCGACGATCACCGCCATGACCAGCCCGGTCGTGCCCTCTGCCGCCATTCCGGCGATCGAGATGTGACGCTGCTGCACCAGAAGCACGAGGGTGGCGAGCAGGGCGCCCTGCGCGGTCAAGAAGATCACGAAGTTGAAGCTCCATGCCACGATGAGGACGGCCAGATTGGGAGATCGCAGCAGGGCGAGAAATCCGTGTGCGGACTCGTCCTTCGGGCCGCCATCCGCTTTTTCTGGCGGTTCAGGCTTATTCGATGGAATGAACAACACGGCGAACACGGCGCCGACAAAGCTGACGGCGGCACCAGTGAGAAAGGCAACATTGTTGGAATAGAAATCGGCCAGGACGCCACCAAGGACAAGCCCGACAGGAACCGCCGAATTGATGGCGACACGCAGGGCCGCCGTTTGCCGGCCGCGATTGGATTTGTCCGAGAAGCTGAGCGCCGCTGCCTGCGCCCCGACCAGAAGAAAAGACATGCCGATGCCGTAAACGAAGCGCCCGGCGAGCAGCCATTCTGCCGGATGGTCCGAAGCCAGCGCCACGCTGAAGCCAAGCATGCCCACGGTTTCGATCAGCAGCGCACCGGAGAGGATGGTGCGCGGACCGAACCGGTGGAACAGATGACCGGCCGGCAGATTGAAGATCAGCCGTGCGATGCGGTTCGAGGACAGAATCAGGCCGACCATAAAACCGGGAATTCCCAGTTCGAGCCCGAGCGCCGGCAGGATCGGAAAAACCAACCCAGCGCCGACGCCACCGAAAAGGGCGATAACGGCGACGAGCGTGCTCATCGGGATGCGGGTCATGACGAACGGTCTGACGCATTGCCGCCATTGAAGCGGCCGAACTGCCGCGCCGAAAACAGCGCGATGAGGAGCGCACCAGCGCCGAACGCGACGACGTCAGCCGTGTCCCTCAATTCAAAATCCCCGACACGGCAGACGAGACAGTAGCCAACGACGATATTGAAGGAGCCCCAGAGCACGTTGACAGTCGGCGAGGAGAGGCCTTCCCCCGGCGGCTTGGCGAACGGACTCTGAAATGGCCTGCCCATCATGCCACTGATGAAATGGGGGAGCGCATTCGCCAGGAAGGCTCCGCCAAAGAAATAGGGCAGAAACGGAAGCCACATCATCTCAGGCACTTCTGGTCGCCAAGAGATCGAAGATCTCCTGAGTCGTGCCGGTCTCGCCGAGCCGCGGGAAGACGTTCTTGAGGCTGTAGCCATGTGCCTCGGGGCGGCTGTCGGTCATCGCATCGATGGCGAGCGTGACGTTGAAGCCCGCCTCGTAGGCCTGACGCGCCGTCGACTCGACACCGACGCTGGTCGAAACGCCGGTGACTACCACCTGGGTGACCCCGAGCGATCTCAATCGTTCTTCGAGACCGGTATTTGCGAAGGCGCCCCATGTCCGTTTTGTCACCAGGATGTCGCCGGGCTTCTGGCCGAGCTCCGGCACGATCTCCATGAATTCGGCGGTGATCGATGCGCCGCGTCGCGCGGGCTGCTCGGTCCGACCCGGGGCGCCTCCCGCCACATTGACGATGACCACCGGCAAATCGTGCCGGCGGAACGCTTCTGCCAACCGGCGCGATTGAGCGACGACATCGGCGATGGGGTGAGCCGCGGCGATGCCCTTTTGCAGATCGATGACGATCAGGGTGGTCCGGGGATCGAGGGTCGTCAGCGCCATTGCGGAGCCTTTGCTGGTTGTCTGGGCTTCGGTGCCGCGCAGGCGCCAGAAGACGCTTCGATATCGGGCGGTGGGCCCGTGAGGGCGTCAGGAATTGGCGACACGCCTGAGCAGAACCACGGCCCGCGCGAGGGCGCGCTGTTCTTCGGCGTTGAGATTTGCCGCGATGGTCCGGGTCAGCCAATCCTCGCGGGCCGCACGTCCCGCAAGGATTCGTTGCCGGCACATTTCCGTCAGCGAGAGAATGGTCTGGCGACCGTCGTTCGGATCCGGCTCACCGGTCACCAGTCCGGCGGTTTCCAATGCGTCGACTGTGGCGCCCATCGACTGGGAACGGACTCCCTCGGCCCGCGACAGCGCCGACACGGTCGACGGTCCATCCTTTTCGAGCCGCAGCAGGACCGCCGTCTGACTGGGGGTCAGATCTCCCACATCGGCCTGTTCGCGCAGACGTCGCCGCAATACGCCGAACACCGCGCGGAGATCGGCCGCCAGAGAGGCGGTACTTCCCTCTCCCGGGCCTGGGTTTGGCTTTGTCATGATTGCGAGATAGAGATATGAAGGATACCTGTCAAGTTTTCCTTCATATCTTGCGTGCCTCGGAAACCCGCGCAGCGCGCCCGGGAGCAAGCACTGAGCCGTCAAAACCAGAAACCCCCTCGCTGTGTCCTCCCGGGATCACGAGTTAAGCAAGGATCGCGCGAACCGTCGCAAGCCGGAATCCGGCCTTGCGGGAGCCGGCTGAAGGTACCTGTACCGCAGCGCAACGAAAGACCGGGGCGTCATGGCCGAACTTGCGAAACTTCTCGCCGAAAGGCGGTCTCTGCTTGCCGACGGCGCAACGGGGACAAACCTCTTTGCCGCCGGGCTCACGGCCGGCGATCCGCCCGAGCTTTGGAACTTCGACTATCCGGAAGCGATCGAGGCGCTGCTCCGCTCGTTTGTCGAGGCTGGCGCCGACATCATCCTGACCAACAGTTTCGGTGCGAACGCCCACCGCATGAAGCTGCATAAGGTCGAGGACCGCGTCTTCGAGATCAACAAGCGCGCGGCCGAGATTGCGCGGGCCATCGCCGACGAGGTCTCGCGGCCGATCGTCGTGGCCGGCTCCATGGGCCCGACGGGCGAGCTCTTCGAGCCGCTTGGCGCGCTCACCGAAGCGGCCGCCGTCGCTGACTTTACCGAGCAGGCAAAGGGCCTGAAGGCCGGCGGCGCCGATGTCTGCTGGATCGAGACGATGTCGGCCGGCGAGGAGATGCGCGCCGCCGCGAAAGGCGCGATCGCAGCCGGCATGCCGTACACCGTCACCGCAAGCTTCGACACCGCCGGGCGCACCATGATGGGCCTTTCGCCGGCGGAGTTTCCGCGCGTCTTCGCCGAGCTTCCCGTGAAGCCGCTCGCGATCGGCGCGAATTGCGGCGTTGGCGCACCGGACCTGCTCTTCGCCCTCGTGCAGATGGCGGAGGCCAGTTCCGACGTCGCGTTCATCGCCAAATCGAACTGCGGCATCCCGCAAGTGCACGGCGAGCATGTGCATTATTCCGGAACGCCGGAGCTGATGGCCGACTACGCGCGGCTTGCGGTGGACGCGGGCGCGCGCATCGTCGGCGGCTGCTGCGGCACGTCGGCGGCGCATCTTGTGGCAATGCGCGCGGCGCTCGACCAGCACGCGCCCGGGTCGCGTCCCGACCGAGCGGCGATCGAGGCGCGGGTCGGACCGCTGATCAGCCCGCCCTCAGACGGACGCACGCGCGAACGCCGCGGTCGCCGCGGTGCCGAAGCGCAGATCAGCTGAGTTCTAATGGACAGAGGCCGGGACGACGCCCGGCCTCCATTCTCTCAATCTTCTCGTCAGGCCACGTCGCGCCAATAATCCTCGGTGCGGGCGGTCCATTCGTCGACCTGACGCGCGGCTTCATCCTTGGCCACGCCGTAGCGCTCCTGAATGCGGCCCGCGAGCTGGTCGCGCTTTCCGGCGACGACATCGAGGTCATCGTCAGTCAGCTTGCCCCACTGCTCCTTGGCCTTACCCTTGAACTGCTTCCAGTTCCCTTCGATACGATCCCAGTTCATATGACGCTCCTGAATGGCGTTGATGGAAGGTCAACGGAGGAGCACGACGCCGGTTCCGACCTAATCATCTGCGCCGGCTCAGGATTTTCACATATCGAGGATCGAACGCGTGTCGTTCCAATCGTCGAGCACGCCGGGCTCATGCAGCCACTCGCATGCACGCACGACTTCTTCCTTCGAAAGGCCGTAGCGCTTCCGCATACGAGCGATCGTCGCCTCGCGACGTCCCGCTGCTCGCATCTGGGTGTCGCCGACGAGGCTGCCCCACGCGGCTTTGACGCCGCCACGTATCTCTCTCCAAGCGGCATCGACGTGGTTCAGGCTCATATCACCGCTCCATCGCTGGATGCAGATCTCAACGGCGGGCCGGAGCGCCGGTTCCGCTTGTCGGCAGGCGCTTCCCCCGTCACCAACGTTTCATCTGCCGTTTGTAACGCTACGAGCGCTTCGGAGCAGTGATTCGGGAGGAAGCGTGTCAGCGACCGGTCAGGCATCGGACGGCCGAAGACCCTCCGATGCACTTCCACAAGCGGTCCACCGCTTCAAAGCCTCCTCCTGGGATGGCGTTCGCGAGCGCATTTTCACGCTAGCTTTCAAGGGTCTCGTCTATCCGCAGATATGGGAAGACCCAGAGGTCGATCTGAAGGCCCTGCAGCTGAAGCCCGGCGAACGGGTCGCGGCGATCGCCTCCGGCGGCTGCAACGTGCTCTCCTACCTGACCGCCGACCCGGCCGAAATCCTTGCGGTCGACCTGAACCGGGCGCATGTGGCGCTGACGAAGCTCAAGCTCGCCGCGATCCGCCAGCTCCCCTCGTATGGCTCGTTCTACCGGTTCTTCGGCGAAGCGGATTCGCACGCCAACCTTTCCGCCTACCGGCGCTTCATCCGCTGTGCCCTCGACGCCGAAACGCGCCACTACTGGGAGGGACGGGATTTTCTCGGGCGGCGCCGCGTCACGCTCTTCAAGCGCGACATCTATCGCCATGGCCTGCTCGGCATGTTCATCGGAACGGCGCATCTTGTGGCGCGGCTTTACGGCGCCAACCCGCGCCTGATGATGGAAGCCGCTCGCTCGAGGAGCAGCTCAGCTTCTTTGAAGCGAGACTTGCGCCGCTCTTCGACAAGACGCTGGTCCGCTGGCTCACCTCGAAGAAGATCTCGCTCTACGGACTCGGCATACCACCGGCGCAATACGAAGCGCTTGCCCTTGCTTCGGGCGGAGATATGGCGTCGGTGCTGCGCGGGCGGCTCAAACGGCTCGCCTGTGACTTCTCGCTCGACGACAATTATTTTGCCTGGCAGGCGTTCGACCGCAGCTATGCAGCGAGCGGCACCGGGCCGCTGCCGCCCTATCTTCGCGCGCAGAACTTCGACGATATCCGCGACCGCGCGGAGCGCGTGAGGGTCGTGCGCAGCCCCGTGACGGACGCGCTCGACGGGCGGCAGCCCGCGAGCCTCGACGCCTATCTGCTTCTCGACGCACAGGACTGGATGACGGACGCGCAACTCAACGCGCTCTGGCAGGCGATCACCCGCACGGCGCGACCCGGCGCGCGCGTCGTCTTCCGCACCGCGGCCGAGCCGTCGCTTCTGCCCGGCCGCCTCGACGAGGCATTGCTTGGCCGCTGGACCTACGAGGCGGCGGCGAGCCACGCACTCGGCGCGGAGGACCGCTCGTCGATCTACGGCGGCTTCCACCTCTACGTCTTCAACGGATGAGCGCGCCCAGCGGCAACCCGACCGCCGATGTCCTGATGGACAGCGTCTACCGACGCCAGCGGCATATCTACGATGTGACGCGAAAATATTTCCTGCTCGGCCGCGACACGCTGATCGCAAGGCTCGATCCGCCGCCAGGGGGCACGGTGATCGAGATCGGCTGCGGCACGGGCCGCAACCTGATCGCCGCGGCCCGCGCCTATCCGGATGCCTGGCTCTTCGGCCTCGACGTCTCGTCGGTGATGCTGTCGACGGCGCGCGCGAATATCCGCGGCGCCGGGCTCGAGGGACGCATCACGCTGGCGCTCGGCGATGCGACGCGCCTCGATGCGACGTCGCTCTTCGGTCGCGACCGGTTCGATCGCGCCTTCTTCTCCTTCAGCCTCTCAATGATCCCGGCGTGGCGTGACGCGCTAACGCAGGCCATGGCGATCGTTGAGCCGTCCGGCGGCCGGCTTCTCGCCATCGACTTCGGCGAGCAGGACCGGCTCCCTGCCTGGTTCCGGCGCATGCTGCGCGCGTGGCTAACAAAATTTCACGTGACGCCGCGCGCCGAGCTGCGCGCGGCGCTGCAGGCGCTTGCCGAAGCAAACGGCGGGCGGCTGACTTTCCGCCTGCTTTACCACGACTACGCGCGCTTCGCGGAATTGGCGCGCTGACGCGCCTTCGAAAGGCCGCAAGGCTGCTATCCTAGCCGGCGAACGAGACGTCCGAATCGTCGGACAAGAGGATTTGCCATGGCAGCCGACGCCGTAGCAGACGCAGGTGTCTATTCGGGCACGGAATTCAGGTCCCGTCAGGAAGCCCGCATCGCGGAAAACCTCGCCGCCGAGGAAGCGGCCGGGCGGCTGCTGGCGCTTAGGGGTCGCACCGTCGCGCTGATCGTCATCGGGCTCTTGCTGCTGTTTCTTGCGCCGCTTCCGGATGTGCTGTTCTACGAGCTGCTGCTCGCGCTCTTTATCGTCGCCGGGTACGGACGTCATGCCGTGGAGCGCTTCGGTCTTTTCCGTTGGTGGCAGCCCTACGCGCAGATCGCTCTCGATTCGGCATTGCTCGCCTTCACGCTGACCGTCCCCAACCCGCTCGCGGACGTGACGCTTCCGCCGCAGATGAGCCTGCGCTTCGGGAACTTCGTCTATTTCTACGTCCTGCTCGTCGGTCTGGCCTTCGGCTACAAACCGAAGCTCGTGATCTGGGGCGGCGTCACCGGCGCGGTCGCCTGGGGGCTGGCAGTGGCATGGATCGCGCTGTTGCCGAACAGCATCCTGACCCTTCCGGACACCGAGACCGCCAACGCCGTCATGTCTCGGCTTGCGCTCCCGAACTTCGTAGACCTCGACCGGACGATCCAGGACATCGTCGTGTTCCTGATCGTGTCTGCGCTCCTTGCGCTTGTCGTCGCGCGCTCACGCGCGCTCGTGGTGCGGCAAGCGGCGCTCGAACGCGAGCGTGGAAACCTTGCGCGCTACTTCCCGCCGGCAACCGTCGACCGGCTGGCGCGGCAGGACCAGGCGCTGGCGCAGGTGCGTGAGCAGGAGGCCGCCGTCCTTTTCGCCGATCTCGTTGGATTCACGGCTTGGGCGGAGCGCCACACGCCGCAGGAAGCGATCGGCCTTTTGCGCGAGGTGCACGCGCGGCTTGAGGATGAAGTCTTCCGCAACAACGGGACGCTCGACAAGTTCATCGGCGACGGCCTGATGGCGACCTTCGGCACGCCGGATCCCGATCTGCGCGACGCCGTGAACGGCCTCAAATGCGCGCGCGCAATTGCCGACGACTTTGCCGCCTGGAACGAACGGCGGCGCGCGCGCGGCAAGGCACCGATCCAGATCGCCATCGGCCTGCACTACGGGCCCGTCGTCGTCGGCAATATCGGCACGGACCGGCGGCTCGAATTCGCGGTCCTCGGCGATACCGTCAACGTCGCGAGCCGGCTTGAGGCGATGACGCGCGAGCTGAATTGCGTGGCGCTCATCTCAAGCAGCGTGGTGGAGACGGTCCGCGCGGAAGCTCCGCTTGAGGCCGACGCACTGCTTCTCGGCTTCGGAGAGCGCGGCGAAGCTGCCATCAGAGGTCGGGCGCGGCCGGTCGCCGTGCTCGCCTACGGCACAAACGCGGTCACAGCCTGAAGCCGTAGCGCGGCACGCTTTTCTTGTAGGCGCGATAGTCGTCGCCGAATTTCCGTTCGAGGTAGCGCTCCTCGCGCAGGACGACGCCGTAATGCATGACGAGCGCGCCGACGATGAACATGAGGAACGTCCATTCGAGCGCGAAGCCTACGACGATCCCGAGTACTACCAGCGCCATTCCGACATACATCGGATTGCGCAGATGGGCGAAGATGCCCTGGCCGGCGAGAGACAGGGCCGGCCGGAACGGATTGACGTTGGTTCCGATGCGCTTGAAGGCGCGCTCCCCCATAAGCGCGCTCGCGGCTCCGAGTGCGACGAGCGCCGACGCCGATGACGGCGCGCGGGACGGCCGGAACCGTCGAGATGATCGCGAGCGGAAAGAGCCAGTCAAGAAGGCGCCGACGATGAGCACCGTCAGCGGGATCAGCGGCGGAAAGACGATGACGCCCGCGACGTCCTTTTCATTCGTTCGGCATGGCCTCGCCCCAACCAGCGCCCTAAAAGTCGCCGAGAGTTGTAACGAGATTATCTCAGCGCCCGGGCTTCGCTGCTAGAGGCGGGTCACCGAACGCGCGAAGGCCGCCATGTGGAAGCGCGTCTGTGCCTCGCTGAAGCGCCATTCCGGCCCGACCGGGCAGGCGTTTCGCGCGTGACACCCTACATCGAGGCAATCTGCCTGCGGTGTCGCGATATGCGCCGCGCAGGCCGGCACATCGTAGGCGCTGCCAGTGAACGCGCCGACCGGGCAGGCCGAAAGGCAGGGTTTTTCCGCGCAGTTCTCGCACGGGCTCGGAGCGGCGGAGCGCGGCAGGAGCTCCAGGCGCTCGTCGAATAAAAGCGCGGCGCGCCAAGCATGCCAGAGCCCGTATTCGGGATGGATCAGGATGCCGAGCGGCGAAGAATAGACCGTTTCGGCGCGCAGCGCCCAGCGCTGAAACGGCCAGCGCGGCTCGCCGAAGGGATAGGCTGCGCGGGCGCCAAATTCTTCCGCGATCGGATCGATGACGCGCTCCGTCCAGCGATTGAGCGGATCGGGGTCGTCGTCGATATGCGACGCGAAGGCCACCCACATTGCCGGCCCCGCATTGCCGACGAGGAGGATCGTGGCGACGCCCTCAAGGCCGGCGTCTGCCGCTTCGGAATGGAAGCCGCCGCGCGGGATCAGGCCATGCTGAACGAGGGCACGGGCAAGCTTGTCAAGCATCCAGGCCTCAATACGCCGCCCGCAGCATCAAGGCGATGCCAAGCCCGAAGAATGCCAGTGTCGCAATGACGGTCTTCCGAATGAACGGCGTGTATTCGCGTTGGAACGCCACGGAGGCTTTCCGCTTGTCGGTCAGGACGAACGGCCACGGAAAGAGCGGAACGACGGCTTTGCGCAACTCGTCATGGCGGACGGCTATCCGGCGGATGCGCCAGTGCGAGAAGATTATAATGCCGAGACCGACCAGAAGGGGAATGAAAGCGAGAAGGATCTGCAGTCCTTCGCCCGCAATCGTGAACTCAAGCAAAGGCATCCGGCATTGAGGCCTTCTTCTTCGCGACGAACTCCGTGAGCGCTTCGTCGATGCCGGGGTCGAGCAGCGGGGCTTCGTATTCGGCAAGCCACTTTTTCCAGATGGGGTTTGCCCTCTCCTCCGCTGTCTTCTCGCCTTCCGCCAGCCATTGCTCGAAAGAATTGTTGTCGGCGATGGTGGAGCGATAGAATGCCGTCTCGAAATTCGCCTGCGTGTGCTCGCAGCCGAGATAGTGTGAGCCCGGCCCGACCTCGCGGATGGCGGAGAGCGCCTGCCCGTTCTCGGTCAGGTCGACGCCCTCGGCGAAGCGCTGCAGCATGGCGAGCTGGTCGCAATCCATCACGAATTTTTCGTAGCCGGACGAGAGCCCGCCTTCGAGCCAACCCGCCGCATGCAGCACGAAGTTGGTGCCGGCAAGAAGCGTCGTGTTCAGCGTATTGGCGCTCTCGTAAGCCGCCTGCGCATCGCTGACCTTGGAGGCGCAGAGCCCCCCGCCGGTGCGGAACGGGATGCCGAGCCGCCGCGCCAGTTGCGCCGCGCCGTAGGAAACGAGCGCGGGCTCCGGCGTGCCGAAGGTCGGCGCACCGGACTGCATGGAGATCGAGGCGGCGAAGCAGCCCATGATGACAGGCGTGCCCGGCCGGCAAAGCTGCGTCAGCGCTGCGCCGGCCAAGACTTCGGCGAGCACCTGCGCCAGCGTGCCGGCGACGGTCACCGGGCTCATGGCGCCGGCAAGGATGAAGGGGGTGATGATCGTCCCCTGCCCCGCCCGCGCGTAGACTTTCAGCGCGCCAAGCATGGTGCCGTCGAAAACCATCGGCGAGTTGGCGTTGATCAGGGAGATCATCACGCAGTTGTCGGCGACGAACTCCTTGCCGAAGACAATCTCGGCCATGCTCACGGAATTGGCTGCGCGCTCCGGATGCGTGACGGAGCCCATGAAGGGTTTGTCGGAATAGCGGATGTGCGAATAGACCATGTCGAGGTGCCGCTTGTTGACAGGCACGTCGACCGGCTCGCAGACCGTTCCGCCGGAATGGTGGATTGCAGGGGCCTGGTAGGCGAGCTTCACGAAATTGCGGAAGTCCTCGATGGTGCCGTAGCGGCGGCCCTGATCGAGGTCGCGCACGAAGGGCGGGCCGTAGACCGGCGCGAAGACGGTGGCGTTGTCGCCGATCTCGACCGAGCGCTCGGGGTTGCGCGCGTGCTGCGTGAAGACGGACGGCGCGGTCTTCAAAAGCGAGCGACAAAGGCCCTTCGGAAAGTGCACGCGTGACCCTTTGACGTCGGCGCCCGCTTCTTTCCAAAGAGTCAGCGCCTCCTCGTCGTCGCGGAACTCGATGCCGATTTCTTCGAGGATCAGGTCGGCGTTCGCCTCGATCAGGGCGAGCCCTTCCTCGTCAAGCACCTCGTAGTTCTTGAGCTTGCGGCGGATGAACGGAAGCTGCACGCGACCGCCCGCCTGCCGGCGCGCGCGGCGCGCCTCTGCCCCGCCCGATCCGCGCCGCCGACGGCCGCCTTCCGGCTCGCTCGGCTGGTTGGCATCACCGATCGCCATTGATCCACCTTGGTTGCGGGGGACGGTATTCATGCGGCCGAGTGGCGGCGCGCCGCAAAACGGCAAGGCATGGCGCGGTCTGAACACGGGGCGGCGGCCGCCGCCGCGGCTAACGCTCGTAGCCGAAGCGGTCTATCCATTTGTGCAGCTTCGCGCCGTGCGGATTGTCGAGCGCGAAGCGGTAGTTCTTCCAGTGCGACTGGATACCGAGCGAGAGACCGCTCCGCACCTTGTCGTAGCTCGGCGTCGCGACCCGCCGACCCTCAGAGATCTCCGCGAAGCGGAGCACGTCGTCGCTCCAATCGACGCCGAGAAAGGCGAGCGTTCGCCGCACCTCATTCTCGAAGTCGGTCACCAGATCGTCGTAGCGGACATAGAGCACGCGGTCGCTGTCGCCGGGGAAGACGCCGAACCAAATCGACATCACGCGATCGTAGAGGGTGCAGGCGTCCTCCAGCTTGCGGAAATTCTCCATCGCCATGTTCGGAACGAAGTCCTGCTTGAAGCAGCTCAACACGACGTCGTACGGATGACGGACGGAGAAAATGTACCGCTGCTTCGGGAAGAATTTCTCGAGTACCCGGAACCCACGGAGTCCGGATGGGCATCTTGTCGACGAGGACTTGCGCGTCGGGCTTGGACCGGCGACGGTCCAGCTCGACATAGTAGCGATCCCTCGCCCGCTCGAACGCGATCCGCCGTGCCTCGCCAACCACGTTCGACTCGAGCGTGCGCTCGATCGAGACCGCCATGCTGGCGACGGACGGTATCTCTTCAAAGGCTTCGATCGCCGGATGCGCCGCCAGCACATTCTCCAGGAGTGTCATGCCCGAACGCGGAAAGCCGAGCATCATGACCGCATCGGTCCGGGCGTCCTCGGAAAGCGCCGGATAGGGAATCCGGGCCAGCCTTTCGATCGAAGCCAGAAAGTCGTTCTTGTCGTCGACCGGCGGCGCTGCCGGCTTGTTCATCTCGCGGTACCACTTGAGCGCGTCGCGGTAGCGCCCAAGACCCTCGTACGCCTCGGCGTGGATGCGGCAGAATCGTCCGGCCCGTCCCCGAAGGTCCGACAAGCGCAGCTTCGATACCGCCTTGAGCGCGCCGCCGGAATCCTTCTTCCTGAGCAAAAGGGTGGCTCGAAAGATCGCCTGGATTTCGCCGAACACTTGCCCCTTCGCGAAGATGTCGAGAATCTGCTCGATCGCTTCGAACTGATTGGCGGTTTCGAGCACCCGAAGCAGGCGGTGAGCCGCCGCGAGATGGATGGGTTGAAGCGCGGTGGCGCGCGCCAGCCAAACGATTGCTGCCCGCCAGCCCGAGTCCTTCTCGGCCTCCTCGGCTGCACTCAGGAGGTGTTCCGTCCTGCCATCGTTGAGGAACTGACGGACATGCAACGCCATGAGCCGGGGAGCGTCCATCTGGAGCACGGCGCGCATCCTCTCGGACGTGTCCGGCTTCTCGGATTGTTCGACTACATCCGCGACGCGACCCGCGAGCTCGTACTCGTAGTTCTCCACGAAGAACTTGAAGGCCTTCGCCGCCACGATGCCGTGCTTCGACTGCTCAACCGCCTGCTCCCAGAGCGCAGGCGGCCAGAGCGACAGTTCCAGCAGGGCAGCGAGCCCCCCGACGCGGAGGTATTCATCCGTGCTCGCAGCCAGCCTCCCGCTGTATTCGGCCTGGTTCGTGAGCGGTCGGCCAAGGACTGAAATTATCCGAAGGGCTTCCGGATCCACGCAAATTCTCCGCATTTCCTTACGGCCGGGAGGCACGAGATTGCCGCCATGACTAGGCGGGGGCGGCGCTTTTGGCTAGGTGTTGCCAGGGGATTCTCAGACTTGGCCGGAGCGCATGGACCTGACCGACTTCAAGGTGCTGACCTTCGACTGCTACGGCACGCTCATCGACTGGGAGAGCGGCATGTTCGGCGCGCTCCGGCAGCTCGTCGCGAAGGTCGGCCGGCCGCTTTCGCGCGACGAAATCCTCCAAGCGCACGCGCGCCACGAGTCCGCACAGCAGCTCCAGACGCCCACTATGCCGTATCGCGAGCTACTGGCAGTCGTCTACAAGCGCCTCGCCGAGGACTGGGGCGTCAGCGTCCGCTGGGACGAATGCGTCGACTACGGTCGCACGCTACGGGACTGGCCGGCTTTCGACGATTCTGCCGCCGCGCTCCGCTATCTCAAGGAGCACTACAAGCTCGTGATCCTGTCGAACGTCGACAACAATTCCTTCGCCTTCTCCAACCGCAAGCTCGCTGTGGCGTTCGACGCGATCTTCACCGCCGAGGACATCGGTTCCTACAAGCCTTCGCCAAGGAACTTCGAATACATGCTGGAGAAGCTGGCCGCCCGCGGCATTGCCAAGACCGGACATCCTGCACACGGCGGAAAGCCTCTTCCACGACCATGGGCCGGCCAACGATTTCGGGCTCGCCAATTGCTGGATCCACCGCCGGCACGAGGCGGGCGGCTTCGGCGCGACCGATGAATCCGGGCAAGCAGCCGAAGACCGACTTCCGGTTCACCTCGATGGCGGCGCTCGTCGACGCCCACCGGGAGGCACTGGCGGGCAAGCACTAGCCCGCTTCAGGTCGCAGACCGCGCCGGCCGGGCGTCGCTGCCAAGCAAGGTTCCCAAGAGCTTCCGCCCAATATAGAAGCACGTCCACGCCGCCCGCATCGCGGCGCTTTTGTTGTGGAGCCCCTGATGGCCGACGACGATATCGATCTTGCATCCTTGTCCGACGACGACCTCGTCGCGCAGATGCACGACGACCTCTATGACGGCCTCCTGGAGGAAATCCAGCAAGGCGTAAACATTCTCCTCGGACGGGGCTGGACCCCTTACGACGTGCTGACCAAGGCGCTGGTCGAGGGCATGCGCATCGTCGGCGAGGATTTTCGCGACGGCATCCTCTTCGTGCCGGAGGTGCTCCTCTCCGCCAACGCCATGAAGGCGGGGATGTTCATTCTCCGCCCGCTTCTGGCGGAAACCGGCGCGCCGAAGATCGGCAAGATGGTGATCGGCACGGTCAAGGGCGACATCCACGACATCGGCAAGAATCTCGTCGCCATGATGATGGAAGGCGCTGGATTCGAAGTCATCAACATCGGCATCAACAATCCGGTCGAGAATTATCTCGCCGCGATCGAGGAACATCAGCCGGACATCATCGGCATGTCGGCGCTGCTTACGACCACGATGCCCTACATGAAGGTCGTCATCGACACGTTGAAGCAGAAGGGCATCCGCGACGACTACATCGTGCTCGTCGGCGGCGCGCCCTTGAACGAGGAATTCGGCAAGGCGATCGGTGCGGACGCCTATTGTCGCGACGCGGCGGTGACAGTGGAGACGGCGAAGGACCTGATCCGCCGCAAGCACAACCGTCCGCCGGCGGACTAGCCGCGCTCGCGCTTCGAGCGCGGCGACTGCGCCTGGTGCCGCCATGCGCTGGTCAGCGCGACGCGGAGATCGTCGGCGGTCAGTGCGGAAAGCGTGGCGATCGTCCAGCCGGCGGCGCCCCATTTGTTCGGGATCGGACGATAGGCGTCCGGTTGCGCCTCGCACCGGAACGCCTGCTCCTCGGGCGGGAAGCGGATGTTGGCGGTCAGCTCGTCCGCGGCAAGCGTCGCGTAGATGCGCCGCGCCTTGAAGGCCCGGCGATCGAAATGCGGCGCTTCGCTCGTCCCCTCCAGCGAAAGCGCCGCGTCTCTGAAGTCTTTCGCCGTTGCCATCGATCTCCCCGATCGCCCCCCGGACCGTAGGCTGGTCCGCAGAGCCCGGAAATGCCATATGCGCTCCATGAGCGCGACCCCGACCGCCCCCGATCCCCTTGCACGCGCCGATACCGAGAAGATGCTCGTCATCGCCTGCGGGGCGCTGGCGCGCGAGATCGGCGACATCGTCGAGGCGAACGGGCTCGATCACATCGAACTCACCTGCCTCCCGGCGATCTGGCACAACAGGCCGGAGAAGATCGCCCCCGGCGTGCGCTCGCTGATCCAGGAGAATCGACTGCGATACAGGAAGATCGCCGTCGCCTACGCCGAGTGCGGGACGCAAGGCGAGCTCGACAAGGTCTGCCAGGAGGAAGGCGTGGAGCGGATCGCCGGCCCGCACTGTTATTCCTTCTATTGGGGGAACGACGCCTTCGCGAAACGGACCGACGACGACATCGACGCCTTCTTCCTCACCGACTTCCTGGCGCGGCAGTTCGAAAGCTTCGTCATCGAGCCGCTAGGTCTCGATCGCCATCCGGAGCTTCGCGACATGTATTTCGGCAATTACCGCAGGCTTGTCTTCCTCACCCAGACGGAAGACGCGGCGCTCGAGGCGAAGGCGCGCGAAGCCGCCGATCGCCTCGGCCTCGCTTTCGAGAGCCGGGTGACCGGCATGGGGGACTTGGCAGGCTTCCTGAAAGCTTTCGGTCCCTATGATGGCGCCGGAAAGGACGGTCGCTGACCTTTGTGACGGCCCGTGGGGACGCGAGCCGATTTCTTGCCCATTCCGTTTTGCCGCGCGGCGCCGCGAAAGCCCCTTGATGATCCAGACTGACGGACTGCTCCTGTTGTTTGCGCTGCTCACGCTTGAGAACGCAGGCATTCCCGTGCCTGGAGAAGCGAGCCTGATAGCCGCCTCGATCTATGCCGGGTCGACGAGCGGGATAGGGCTCGCGCCCGTCATCACCGTCGCGACCGCCGCAATCGTCATCGGAGGCACGATCGGCTACATCGTCGGGCGGACGCTCGGCAGCCGCCTCCTGGCACACTATGGCCGCTATATCTGGCTGAACGAGGCGCGGCTGAAGACCGGCCGCTACCTCTTCATGCGCCACGGCGGCAAGATCGTCTTCTTCGGGCGCTTCGTGGTGCTGATCCGCACCGCGCTTACGCTGATAGCCGGCGCGAACCGCATGGGCCTGTGGCATTTCCTCGTCGTCAACACGATCGGAGGCTTCGTCTGGGTCGTCGTCGTCGGCAGCAGCGCCTATCTCTTCGGCCACGAGATGCGCCAGATTGCCGGCCCGGCGGCGGTCGTCGTCTTCGTCGGGACACTCATCTTCCTGGCGGCGCTGATCCTGTTCTTCCGCCGCCACGAGAAGGAACTCGAAGCGCGCGCCGAAGCCGCCCTGCCTGGCCCGCTGACGTGAGCCGCGAGCGCGTCGGGCGTCGCATTCCAGTGCGGCTTTTGTCGTGGCGGAGCGACCGTGCGCGGCGACGCGGCTGGGATAAGCGCGAAATCGGAGGGTTTCTTGGCTGAGCGGATCATCGTCTACTGGCGCGATATTCCGGCGCAGGTGATCGTCAAGGCCGGGCGCAAGGCGGCGAAGCGGGAGCTGCCGGAGCGCTTTGTGCAGGCGATCGACGCCTGCGCCATGCGGATTGGTGCTGTCGGCACTGACGCCTATCTGGCGGAGTGGCGGCGCGGTAAGCCGGAGCCCTGCGGCGACGACCTTGAGGCCGAGGCGGACGCGGCGCTCGTCCGCCTGGAGAGCGATTATGGCAGGGATCGGCTTCGGCAATTGGTCGATAACGGCGGCCGGCAGGAAGAGTAAGCCGGCCGGCGCCTATCAGCCGCAGCACGTCTCGGTCACCCGGCGGCTCAGGAAGCCGTACACGATCCGGCTCTGGTCGGTCCGCCATTCGCGCTTCCTGGAGCGCGTTTACGCGCTCCTCGCCGATGTCTTTCTGAAGCTCGATCCGCTCTGGCGCGCCGTCGGCTATTCGCGCGCCGAGGCGCCGGTCAAATTCGTCGAACGGCGCGTGAAGGGGCTCCTTTTCGACTGCCGCATGTGCGGCCAGTGCATCCTCTCCTCGACCGGTATGTCGTGTCCGATGAACTGTCCGAAGCGGCTTCGGAATGGCCCCTGCGGCGGCGTGCGCGCCAACGGCCATTGCGAAGTCGAGCCGGACATGCCCTGCGTCTGGGTGCAGGCGTGGACCGGCAGCCGCCAGATGAAGGGCGGCGACGCGATCCTGGCGCTGCAGAAGCCGGTCGATCATTCACTGCGCGAGACGTCCGCGTGGCTGCGCGTGACGGCCGCCGCGGCGGAAGCGACGAAAGCGAAAGCGGCTTCATGACCCATCAGCGACGAGAATCCGGCCGGCCCCGACCTGCCGCTCGATCCGCTTCCTGGCCACACGTCGCGCGGGCGGCTGGAGCGCGTGCTGCGGCGCGGCGAGTTTGCGGTGACGGCGGAATTGAACCCGCCCGATTCGGCCGACCCGCAGGATGTCTATGACCGGGCGGCGGTATTCGAGGGATGGGTCGACGCGATCAACGCCGTCGATGCTTCCGGCGCCAACTGTCACATGTCGTCGGTCGGCATCTGCGCGCTTCTGACCCGCATGGGCTATGCCGTCGTCATGCAGGCCGCGTGCCGCGACCGAAACCGCATCGCGATCCAGGGCGACGTGCTCGGCGCCGCGGCGATGGGCGTCGCCAACATCCTCTGCCTGACCGGCGACGGCGTGCAGGCCGGCGACCAGCCGGGGGCGATGCCGGTCTTCGACCTCGATTCCATTTCGTTGCTCGAGACCGTGCGCACCATGCGCGACGACGCGCGCTTTCTCTCCGGGCGCAAGATCACGTCGCCGCCGCATGTCTTCCTGGGCGCGGCTTCGAACCCCTTCGCGCCGCCCTACGAGTTCCGCGCGCTGCGCCTTGCGAAGAAGGTCGAGGCGGGGGCGCAGTTCATACAGACGCAGTACCTGCTTCGACGTGCCGATGTTCGAGAGCTTCATGCGGCGGGTGCGCGACCTCGGCCTGCATCAGAAATGCTTCATCCTGGTCGGGGTCGGCCCCCTCGCCTCGGCCAAGACAGCGCGCTGGATCCGCTCGAACGTGCCCGGCATCCACATTCCCGACGCGGTCATCGCGAGGCTGGAGGGGGCTGAAAACCAGAAGCTCGAAGGCAAGAAGCTCTGCATCGAGATCATACAGCAGTGCCGCGAGATCGAGGGCGTCTCCGGCGTGCACGTCATGGCCTATCGGCAGGAGGAATTCGTCTCCGAGATCGTGCACGAATTCGGGCGTTCTTGCCGGGCGGCGGCCGTGGCGGCGGGAAGCGAGCCCCGATGACGCGCGGGTCGCGGAGCGGTTGCAGACCATCCTCGCCGACGCCAACAAACCAGGCGAGCCAGTGTCTTGATGGGTCAAGCCTTGATGCTCAAGACATAACGATATAAGGAACTCTTTATATGTTTCAGAGGAAGGCTTCATGACCCGTACCGTGCTCGCCTCGGCGACGAAAGAAGTGGTGATCGGCTTCGACCAGCCGTTCTGCGTGATCGGCGAGCGCATCAATCCGACCGGCCGCAAGAAGCTCGCGGCGGAAATGGTGGTCGGTAATTTCGAGACGGTGAAAAAGGACGCGCTGGAGCAGGTCGCGGCCGGTGCGCTGGTGCTCGACGTCAATGCCGGCGTCACCGCCGTCGACCCGAACACGACCGAGCCGCCGCTTCTCGTCGAGACGATCAGAATCGTGCAGAGCCTCGTCACCTGCCCGATCTCGATCGATTCCTCCGTGCCGGCGGCGCTCAAGGCGGGGCTTGAGGTCGCGACGGGCCGCCCGCTCGTCAATTCCGTGACAGGCGAAGAAGAACGGCTGGAAGCGATCCTGCCCTTGATCAAGAAATACAACGTGCCAGTGATCGCGATCTCCAACGACGAGACGGGCATCTCAGAGGATCCCGACGTGCGCTTCGCCGTCGCCAAGAAGATCGTCGAGCGGGCGATGGACTACGGCATCAAGCCGGAGGACATCGTGGTCGATCCGCTGGTCATGCCGATCGGCGCTATGGGCACGGCCGGGCGGCAGGTCTTCACGCTGGTCCGGCGGCTGCGCGAAGAGCTCAAGGTCAACACGAGCTGCGGCGCGTCGAACATCTCCTTCGGTCTGCCGCACCGGCACGGCATCAACGCCGCCTTCCTGCCGATGGCGATCGCAAGCGGCATGACCTCGGCGATCATGAATCCCTGCCGTCCGCAGGAGATGGAGGCGGTGCGCGGCGCCAACGTGCTGATGGGCACCGACCGCGACTGCATGGCCTGGATCCGGACCTACCGCGACTACGCTCCTACCACCGCCAGCGCGACGGCGCCGATCGGTGTCGAGCAGGCGCACGCCTCGGCCGAAGCGCGCGGCGGAGAAAGCGGCGGCAGGCGACGTGGTGGCAGGGAAGCAAGGCGTGGAAGGATGGACGTGTAGGCGAAACATGAACGCCTCGCCCCCAGATCCCCTCGTTCTCTTCATGCCGTCGGGGCGGCGCGGGCGGTTTCCCGTCGGCACGCCTGTGCTCGACGCCGCGCGTGCGCTCGGCGTCTATATCGAATCGGTCTGTGGCGGGCGCGGCATCTGCGGGCGCTGCCAGATCGAGGTGCAGGAAGGCCAGTTCGCCAAGCACGCCATCACCTCCTCCAACGACCACCTCTCGCCCTTCACCGAGACGGAAGCGCGTTACGTCTCGAAACGCGGCGAGCTTTCCGGCCCGCGCCGTCTCTCCTGCTCCGCCACGATCCTCGGCGACCTCGTCGTCGACGTGCCGCAGGATGTGCAGATCAACCGGCAGATCGTGCGGAAGCGCGCCGAGACGCGCGTCATCGAGCGCGATCCGATCACGCATCTCTGCTACGTCGAGGTGGACGAGCCGGACATGGAGAAGCCGCTCGGCGACACCGACAGGCTGGTCCGCGCGCTTGCGCGCGAATGGCGCTTCGAGGGGCTTCGGATAGACTTCGACCTCCTTCCGCGCGTGCAGAAGATTCTGCGCGCGGGCGAATGGAAGGTGACGGCCGCCGTACACCTCTCGGCCGGAGGGCCGGAGGTGATCGGGCTTTGGCCGGGCCTCAAGAATTTCGCCTGCGGCATCGCCGTCGATATCGGCTCGACCACCATTGCCTGCCACCTCTCCTCGCTGCTTTCCGGCCGCACGCTCGCCTCCGCCGGCATTCCGAACCCGCAGATCCGTTTTGGCGAAGACCTGATGAGCCGCGTCTCCTACGTGATGATGAATCCGGAGGGACGCGAGGCGATGACGACGGCGGTGCGCGAGGCGATCGGGGTGCTGATCGGAAAGGTCTGCTCGGAAGCTAACATTTCGTCCGACGACATCATCGACTGCGTCTTCGTCGGCAACCCGATCATGCACCATCTCTTTCTGGGTATCGATCCGACCGAGCTTGGCGGCGCGCCCTTCGCGCTGGCCGTCTCCGACGCGCTCAACTTCCGCGCCCGCGACATCGGGCTGCCGGTCTATGAGGGCGCGCGCGTCTACACCCTCCCCTGTATCGCCGGCCATGTCGGCGCGGACGCCGCCGGCGCAACGCTCGCAGAGGGCCCGCATCGCGGCGAAGAGATCACGCTGCTCGTCGACGTCGGCACCAATGCCGAGATCGTGCTCGGCAACAAGGAGCGGCTCGTGGCCGCTTCGTCCCCGACCGGACCGGCCTTCGAGGGCGCGGAAATCTCCGGTGGGCAGCGCGCCGCGCCAGGCGCCATCGAGCGGGTTCGCATCGACCCGCAGACGCTTGAGCCGAAGGTCAAGGTGATCGGCGGCGATCATTGGTCGGACGAGCCGGAATTTGCCGACACGGCGGCGACCGTCGGCGTCACCGGCATCTGCGGCTCCGGCATCATCGAGGCGATCGGCGAGATGTTCCTGGCCGGCATCATCTCGGAGGACGGAGTGATCGACGGGGCGCTTGCGGCAAAGAGCGACCGCATCGTGCCGACGGGACGCACCTACGCCTACGTACTGGAGCGGGCCGACGTCGCGCGGCGGATGCCGGAGATCAGGATCCTGCAGACGGACGTGCGCGCCATCCAGCTTGCCAAGGCAGCGCTTTACGCCGGCGCGCGGCTCCTGATGGACAAGCTCGGCATCGCGACGGTCGACAGGATCAAGCTCGCCGGCGCCTTCGGCACCTATATCGATCCGAAATACGCGATGGTGATCGGGCTTGTCCCCGATTGCCCACTCGACAAGGTCGCCGGCGTCGGCAACGCGGCGGGAACCGGCGCGCGCATGGCGCTCCTCAACAAGGGCTATCGGCACGAGATCGAAGACCTGGTGCGGCGGATCGAGAAGATCGAGACCGCAATGGAACCGCGCTTCCAGGAACACTTCGTCAACGCAATGGCGTTCCCGAACAAGGTCGAGTTGTTCCCGAATCTCGCAGCGGCGGTCACCCTCCCCATGCGACGAGAAGGCGCGCAGGCGGGTGGCGACGAGGGCGGCCGCAGGCGCGGGCGCGCCGCGCGCCGCGTTACGGAGTGACGACGAAAACCGATCCGGCGTCGTGACGGAAAGGTTAACGCGCTGCCGTTTACCCTTCGGTGGGAAGCGCCTGCTAGTGCTTCGGCGTCAGGTCGGAGCCACTCATGAGCGAAGCAGCCGTTGCGGAGCTGCCGCGGCGGACCACGGTCTCGTCCGCCCGTAACAGATCGACGCTCCGGCCCTCTCTCAAAGCCGAGGTGATCGAAGGCGCCGGCGCCTATGAGATTCTGCGCGACGACTGGCGGCGCATCGCCGGCCTGCAATCCGGCGCGCTCCTCTTCCAGACTCCCGAACTGCTCGCAACCTGGGCGAAGCACTTTCCGAAGCAAAGGCTGGCGACGATCGTCGTTCGCGACAGCGGCCGGCCCGTGCTGATCTGGCCACTCGCCATCGAGCGGCATGTGCTCTTTCGCATCGCGCGCTCGGCCGGCGGACCGATCGGGCAATATGACGACGTGCTCCTGCATCCCGACGCCGACGTCGACGCGACGTTCGACGCGGCCCTCGCCGCGCTCGAAGAGACATTGCGGCCCGATCTCCTGATCGTGGAACGGGCCCGCGCGGATAGCGCGCTTCGCGCCGGGCTCCGCAATCTTTCACCGATCTGCTGGACGGAGGCGGCGCCCTACGTCGACCTCTCGCAGGGCGTCGACGCGTTGCTTGCCAGCCTGAAGCCGACGGTCGCGAAGAAGCAGCGGAAGCGCATGCGCCGCTTCCACCGGCAAGGGCGGGTTCGTTTCGCGCTCGCCAACGATGCCGGCGAGGCGGAGGCGTGGCTTGCGGATGCGCTGGCGCTGAAGCGCGACTGGCTGCGAAGCACGGGGCGCGTCAGCCGCGCCTTCGTCCGCTCCGAAAGCCGCAACTGTCTAGGCGAACTCGCGCGCACCCTTTGGCAGAACGGCTCCGGCCCGCGCATGGTGGTTTCGAAACTGACCCTCGACGGCCGGACCGCCGCTTTCGAGGCGGGCTTCCAGCATGGCGGCACCTTCTATCTCTATCTCAGGGCGTTCGCGCCGGAACTTGCGACATTCGGGCCGGGCAACGTCCTGACGCAGCACATGCTGGGCTGGTGCGCTGAGAACGGCATGACGCGCTACGACATGCTGGCGCCGCGCTCGCGCAACAAGGGCGAATGGCAGTCGGGCGAAGTCGCGGTGCTCGATTTCGCGATGCCCATGACACCGGGCGGGCGCTTCTATCTCAGCGCGGTGCTCCGCCGGCTCGCACCGGCGCTCCACAATGGCTTCTATGCGCTCCCCGCGCGCCTGCGGTCGGTAGTCGCCGGCCTTGCGCTGAAAATGTGATGGCCTGACTTCCATGCAGATCACTGCCGATGTTTCCGCAGCCCCGGCCCTCCAGCCCGAAACGGCGCCGCTCGCGACCGAGATCGCGAAGGGGTCTGGGTTTGACGTCGAGGCCGTCACGAGCGTCGAAGCGCTCGATGCCCTCGCGCCCGAATGGCTTGCGCTCGAAGCATTGTCGCCTGCCGCCACTCTCTTTCAAAGCTTCGCGCATGTCCGGCTCTGGGCGCGCCACTTCACAGGTGCGGGGCGGGGCGAAATGCTTCACGTCGCTGTGGTGCGCGAAAGCGGTCGCCCGATCCTGATCTTGCCGACCGGCATCTCCGGGTACGCGGCACTTCGCATCGCACGGATCGCAGGCGACCCAATTGCGCAATATTCCGAGCTTCTTGCCGACCCGTCGCTGGCCTCGCGCGCCGCCTTCGAGGCCGCGCTCGCCTCGCTCAAGGCGGCGGGCGTCGACGCGATTGTGCTGCGGCGCGCGCGCGACGACTCGCAGCTCCTGCGACTCGCGGCGCCCTATCTTCGTCCGCCGATGGCGCGGACCGTCGCGCCCTTTGCCGATCTTTCGGCTTTCGCCGATTTCGCGTCCTACAGAGACAGCCTCTCGAAGAAGGTGCGGCGCGGCCTCCGGCACCGCGGCCATCACCTGGATAAAGCGGGCGCGTTCCGCTTTGAGATTCTGAATGGCGGCGATGAGGCCCGTGCGGCCGTCGCCGACGCCGTGGACCTGAAGCGCAAGTGGCTGGTGCAGCGCGGCAGTCTTTCGAGCGCCTTCGTCGACCCGGCCACGCGTCAGTGCCTGCTCGATCTTGCTGAAAGCGGCGAATGCGGTGCGGTGGTCGCGCGGCTCGTTGTCGACGGCGAAGCGGCGGCGATCCGCTACGGCTTCGAATATGGCGGCACGCACTTCGCCTTTATGAGCGCCTACGACGCGCGCTTCGCCGACGTGTCGCCGGGCAAGCTGCTCATGGAATACATGATCTCGGGCTCTTGGGAGCGTGGCATCGGGCGCATCGACATGCTCGCGCCCGAAGCGCGCCACAAGCGCGATTGGTGCAAGCTCGAGATGGGTGTCGCGGACTACACGCTACCCTTGACGCGCGTCGGCCTCATCTATGCCGAAATCTATCAGGAGCGTATACGCCCGGCCCTGAAGCGCGCTTTCGAGCGCATGCCGGAGACGCTCCGCTCGCTTGCCTCGGCGCTCTTCGTCAAGGTCTGAGCCGGCCCATTCGGGCGGCCGCCGCGCATTCCGGTTAGGCCACACCGAGCTTCTTCTGCAGGCTGGTGGATGAGGTCGTGTACTGGAACACGATGCGTGCGTTCGGATCGACGATGCGCTTCGCGGCTTGCGCCATCAGTGCCGCCTCGTGGAAGCCGCATAGGATGAGCTTCAGCTTCCCCGGATATGAGTTGATGTCGCCGATCGCGAAGATGCCGGGCGCGGAGGTCTCGAAGCGAACCGTGTCGACCTCGATGCGTTCCTCGCTCAGATTCAGGCCCCAATCGGCAACCGGACCGAGCTTCATCGTCAGTCCGAAAAAAGGAAGCAGGCGGGTCGCGGCGATCTCAACGTCGCCCGCGGGACCTTTCACGATCGCGCCCTCAAGCGCTCCTCCGCTGCCGACAAGTGCGGCGACCTGGCCGACCTCGAAGCGGATCTTCCCGGCTTCACGCAGCGCATGCATCTTGTTGACGCTATCGGGCGCAGCGCGGAATTCGTTGCGCCGGTGCACAAGCGTCAGGCTCTTCGCCAGCGGCTCAAGGTTCAGAACCCAATCGAGAGCGGAATCGCCGCCGCCGACGATCAAAAGATCGTGGCCGCGGAAATCCTCCATGCGGCGGACCGAGTAGAAGACGCTTTTGCCCTCAAAGGCATCGATGCCGGGGATGGGCGGCCGCTTCGGCTGGAAGGAGCCGCCGCCGGCCGCGATGACAACGGCCTTGCAGGCGATCGCCGTGTCGGCATCGGTGCGGACGATGAATCCCGCATCAGTGCGCTCGATCGCGCTCACCATCTCGTTGAAATGGAATTTCGGGTCGAACGGCCTGATCTGCTCGAGGAGCTTGTCGACGAGCCCCTGCGCGGTGATCATCGGCCAGCCCGGAATGTCGTAGATCGGCTTCTCCGGATAGAGCTCGGCGCACTGGCCGCCGGGGCGGTCGAGGATGTCGACCATATGGCACTTCAGGTCGAGCAGCCCGAGCTCGAACACTGCGAACAGCCCGACCGGGCCGGCGCCAACGATGACGACATCGGTTTCTTCGTGGCTCGCCGTCATCGCGATGTCGCTGCCGCCAAGCTCGACCGGCTTGTTCATGCCTGCTTCGCGGGCACGGTCACGACGAGGCCGTCGAACTCGTCGCTGACCGTGATCTGGCAGGAAAGCCTGGAGGTCGGCCCAAGCTCATAGGCGAAGTCCAGCATGTCCTCCTCCATCGGCCCGGGGCCGCCGGTCTTCTCGAACCAGTCCTCGGCGACATAGACGTGGCAGGTAGCGCAGGCGCAGGCGCCGCCGCACTCCGCTTCAATCCCGGGGACGCCGTTGCGGATGGCGTTCTCCATGACGGTGGACCCGTTCTCGGCCTCGACCTCGTAGCGTGTCCCGTCGGCTCCAATATAGGTGATCTTTGCCATGCTGCTCCGGACGTGACGAAATCCGCTCGAGTGGTAGGAGAACCGCCCGGGGTTTAGACTGGCCCCAAGGCAAGTCAAGGCAGCGGGGGGCGACATTCACGCCCGCGGGCCAGGATTCAAATTCCAGCGCGCCGGATATAGGCGATGGTCTGGTCGATCGCATTCCTGAGCGGTGCAAGGTCTGGAGCCTCGTCGGCGATCTTTAGCTCCGTCACCCGCGCCTGTTGCGCGAGCAGCGTCGCGCCGGTAGTGCGCGCCAGCCCGATCATGGCGCGCAGGCGATCGCTGCGCACTTGCGGGTCGGAGGCATCCTCGATCTGACGCAGCAGCCGTTCGAGCTCGTTGGCGAAGAGCGCCAGCACCTCGACCTGCATCCTCGGGTCGCCCTGCGTGTAGCGATCGAGCTGGACAGCATCAAAAACCGGCAATGCGGCGGGCTGCATATGAGAGCACTCACTGCTGCTTCTGATTCGTTTCGCGACTCGCCGGAGGAACTCAGAGTTCACTTGCATCGCCGGACGCAGAGCGTTAACGCGCCACGCCTTTTCGCTGCACAATGACCTACTGCCCCGGTTTTTTCCTTTCAACCGCGACACTGTGGCACTACAATCAGGAGCGGACAAGCGCGGGGAGGCGGGCCAAGACAGTCAGCTTTCCGCCCACTTTTTGTTCCAAGGCCAGGACGAAGTGCGGTGGAATGGTGGCAGTCGAGACTGTGGATGAAGTCGCGCGAGGATATGCTCGACGTCGTTCCATTTTGCCGTCGCCTGCCGTCCAGCGGCAGCGCGTCCGTTTTGTTTTGTGTACGGACGAGACGAGTGATGGATGAGTAAGTTCCGGAAGTCGGATACGACCGAGTCCGCCCTTCACGCTGTGGAAGAGGCGCTCAAGATCGATTTCAAGGGCGGTGCTAAATCGTCCGTAGCTGGTGTGGCAAAGAAGGTCAAAAGAATGGCGACAGGGACCGGCGCGCCTACGGCGCGGCATAATCCGGCGGTGGAGGAGACGACGGACACCAGCCAGGAACGGACCCGAGCCGGTGCCGACCGTAAGACACCAGATCGAGGGCGCGCACGCCGGGCCGCGAACGACGATGTCCGCTCCGTCGGCAATCTGCTCTACGCGCTGCAGCGCCGCCCCGCCTACACGCCGTTCTGGGTCGCGCTCTTCCTGACGATCGCCTGGGTCGGCCTGGGGCTCACATTCGGTCTCTCGATGTGGGGCGACGAGATCTCGTCGCTCGGCGGCGTAGAGGATGTCCGCTCCGCCCCCCACCTTCTCGGCCTCGCAATCGGCATTATCGGCCCGGCGCTGCTCTTCTGGGGCATCGCCGTCCTGGTTTGGCGCGGGCAGGAAATGCGCCTCGTCTCGCGCACGATGACGGAGGTCGCGCTGCGGCTCGCCGAGCCGGAGAACATCGCCAAGGAATCAATCGTTACCGTCAGCCAGGCGATCCGCCGCGAAGTCGCGGCGATGGGCGACGGCATCGAACGGGCGCTGGCGCGTGCGAGCGAACTTGAGGTGCTCGTTCACAACGAGGTGGCGTCGCTTGAACGCTCCTACACGGACAATGAACTGCGCGTGCGCCGCCTGATCGATGAGCTCGTCACCGAACGCGAGGCGATCGTGCAGAACGCCGAGCGCGTGCGTCAGGCGATCCGCGGCTCGCACAATTCCTTCTCCGCCGACCTGGCCGGCATCACCGACCAGATCGCGCTTGCCGCCGACGGCTCCGCCAAGCGCATCTCCGACCTCCTCGCCGGGCGCAGCCAAGCGATCACGCAGTCGATCGGCCAGACGGGCGACCAGGTGGTGGAGCTTCTCGCCACACGGAGCGACAGCCTCTTCCACCGCCTGAACGAAGCGGGCGACAAGCTTTCCGACACGATCATCAACCGCGGCGACCTCCTGGTCGAGCGGCTGAACCACTCCGTCTCAAGCGTCTCCGACACGTTCATGGAGAACAGCGACGTCCTCGTCGATCGCCTGAGCCGCACCACAAGCAGCCTTTCCGACAGCTTCTCGGAGCGCGCCGAAGGATTGCTTGAGCGCATTACCGTCACGAGCGAAGGCTTCACCGATTCGCTGCTGGCGCGTGGCGACGAGCTTCTGATGCGGCTTGAAACGTCGAGCGGAAGGACGCTTGACACCTTCAGCCAGCGCGGCGTCGACCTGATCGACGAGATCCAGCAGGCGGGCGACGCGCTGTCGCGCAATGTCACGGCGAGCGGCCGCGACGCGACGCAGCAGATGCGCGAGGCCGGCAGTTCCTTCGTCGACGCCATGGCCGGGCAGACCAAGGAGATCGATGTCCGCCTGCGCCAGGCGCAGGACCGGCTCGACACCACGCTGACCGACCGCGCGGGCACTGTCATCGAACGGTTCCAGGCTGCGGGCGACAAGATCTACCAGGCGGTGACCGTCGACGGCGAAGCGCTGGTCCAGCGGCTCGGCAACCGCGCGGAAGAGATTGTCGATCTCGTCTCCGGTCAGGCCAATTCCACCACCGGCCGCATCGAGCGCGCGGCGGAAATCGTCAATACGGCGCTTGAGGCCCGCTCCAAGGCGGTCATCGAGCATCTCGGACAGACCGGCCAGACGGTTGCGCGCGCCATGAGCACGCAGCTTCAGGAGGCGCAGGCCTCGCTGGTCTCCGCCGGCGATCGGCTGGACGGCACCGGACACGCCGTCGTCGAATCGCTCGAGCGGCACATCAACGAAGCCGAGTCCCTCCTCGTCTCCGCAAACGATCGCATGGTCGACACCGGGCGCCAGGTGGAGACCCAGCTCCGTGGCCAGATCGACGTCGTGGAAAGCCAGCTTGCCGCCGCCGCCGAACGTTTCTCCGGCATCGGCCTTGAGGCTGAGCGCAACGTCGGCGGGCAGATCGAGCGCATCGACGCGGCCGTGGAGACGGCAAGCCAGCGGATCGCTGGCGCCGGCGACCAGATTACGGGCGACCTCAACCGCCAGCTCGGCGCCATCGACGCCTCTCTCGAAGCGGCCGACCAGCGCTTCCGCAACGTCGGAGCGGAAGTCGGTTCCGGCGTCGCCGCGCAGATCGCGCTGATCGACGCCTCCGTCGACCTCGCCAGGCAGGGTCTCGACACGACCGGCGAGAAGCTCGTCGGGAACATCAGCGGCCAGATCGGCGCTGTCGACAGCGCGCTCGCGGCGGCCGGCGCGCGCATCATCGGCGACATCAACCGCCAGTCCGGCGCCGTCGAGGCGGCACTGTCGGAAGCCAACAGTCGCGTCGGCAAGACCGCCGACACAGTCACGCAGGCCTTCTCCGCGCAGGTCGATCGCGTCGAGAGCGCCGTCACCACTGCGAGCCAGCGCCTCGACCTGGGCGGCGGGCGCATCGTCGAAGACATCGCGAAGCAGATCTCGCTCGTCGACGAGGCGCTCGGATCGGCCAGCGAACGCTTCCAGAGAGCGGGCGTCGACATGGCGCTCGATGTCGGCATGCAGGTGGAGCGCATCGAAAGCGCGCTCCAATCCGCCGGCGGTACGCTTGGCGATTCCGGCGAGAAGCTCGTCGGTGACATCAACCGTCAGGTCGGCTCGATCGACGCGGTGCTGGCTTCGGCCAACGATCGGTTCTCCGCGACCGGCGACCGCATCGCCGCCTCGATCGACGAAAAGGTGGAGAATGTCGAAGGCCGCCTCGCCCGCGCCAACGACCGGCTCAACAATTCCGGCGACCGCATTGCCGGCAACGTCGTGCAGCAGCTTGGCTCCATCGAGGCGGCCCTGGCGCTGGCCGACGAGCGGCTGGCCAGTGCGGGACGCGACGTGGCGGGCCATATCGGCGAGCAGATGGACAAGGTGGAGACGACGCTGCGCGATGCGCAGGGCCGTTTCGAGAGCTCGGGCCGCGAGACCGCGACCGTCATTCACGACCAGATGGAGTCGCTCAAGGGCGTCATCGCCAAGAGCGGCGAGCAGTCGGCCGCCGAACTGACGTCGCGCGGCGACGATCTGCGCCGGCAGATCGAGGCGAACATCGAGCGCATTTCCGACGTGCTCGATACGCGCGGCGGCGGCCTTGCGGCCACCCTCGGCGAGCGGAGCGCCGCGCTCGGGTCGCTCATCGACACGCGCGTTGCGCAGATCGGCGAGACGCTCGACTCGCGCCTCACCGGCTTCGAGAGCCGCCTCTCTGAAAGCGCCGAGGCCGCGGCCATCCGGCTTGCCTCCTCCGCGAGCACGATCGAGATCGCCGTCGAAGGCCGTCTCGCCGGCTTCGAAAACCGCGTCACCGCCCGGATCGGCGAGGTCACGCAGAACTTCGCGCAGCGGGCCGACGGCTTCGCCAACACGCTCGACGACCGGCTTGAGCGCATCAATTCCACGCTCGACGTCCGCGCCCGGCAAATCAGCGAAACGCTGGTGGCGCGCACGCGGGAGATGGCGGCCGCCTTCCACGATGGCCATAGCGAGATGTCGGCAGCGCTCGATACGCGCCTGCAGACGCTTGGCGACCAGCTTCAGACCCGCACCCACGAGCTGACCGAGACGATCGCCAACCGCATGATGGAGATCAACCAGGGCTTCGGCGAGCGGCTGCTGGCGCTGGAGAGCGACTTCAGCGACCGCGCCAACTCGCTACAGGCGACGCTCTCCGGCACGAGCGAGATGCTGAACGAGCGCACCGACAACCTGCAGACCACGCTTCAGGCACGCCACGCCGATCTCGACCGCCTGCTCGACAGCCGCTCAAGCGCGCTGCTGGACGCGCTCGACTCGCGCTCGAGCGCTCTCCTCGAGGGCGTCGAGGGCCGTGCCTCGGGAATCTCGGCGCAGTTCTCCGAGAATACGAAGACGCTGCTCGAAGACCTCGATCAGCGGCGCGAGCGCCTCATCGACGAACTGGTCGGACACGGCAAAAACGTGGTCGACACGATCAGCCGGCAGAGCGAGCAGTCGACGGCCGCACTCGACGCCAATGTGCGCGGCCTCCTCTCCACCCTCGGCAACCAGACCAGCGCCATCATCCAGGCGATGGAGGGCACCAACAGCCGTGTCCGCACCGACGTGCAGGAGATGGTGGGACGGCTGGAGACTGCCAACACGGCGCTGCAGACCGTGCTCTCCGACACCTCGCAGCAGCTTGCCAGCATCGAGGGTACGCTGACCGAGCAGGTCTCCTCGCTGCGCACAGCGCTGACTTCCGCGGCGAGCGATACCGGCCAGTCGCACCAGCTCCTTGCCGACCAGGTGAAGACGCTGCGCGAAGTCTCGACCTACGTGCTGCGCGATATCTCCGCGATGGCGTCGCAGTTCGGCGAGCAGACGAACGAGCTCTCCAACGTCAACACGCAGCTTACGTCGACGAACGAGCTGGTGCAGGCGGGGCTGGCGGAGCGGCGCGAGGCGCTGGAGGCGATCGCCACCGGGCTGTCGCAGCAGGCGGAGGCGGTGGAAGCGCGGCTGAACCGCCTGACCACGCTTCTTTCCAACACGCTCGGCACGGCCGAGGAGCGCATCACCAGCGTCGCCAATACCGTGCGCGAGCGCGCCGAGGAGACGACGAAGCGCTCGGCGGAGCTCCTTTCCGAGCGGCTCACCGAGGCGCAGGAGCAGATCGCCACGCTGTCTTCCGACCTCTTCCGCCTTGGCGAGAGCCTCGGCCGCGTCACCGAGGAATCGACGCGGAGCGCTTCCGGCCGCATCTCCGAGGTGCTGCGCGGCGCGGAACAGCGCATCACGGAAGTCGCCGAGGCCATCGCCCGCATCACGCAGGAAGCAGCCGGCGGCTCTTCAAGCGTGCTCTCCGAAGCGCTGACCAACGCAGAGCAGCGCGTCGCGGCCCTGAACGAGCAACTCGGCGAGAAGGCCGAGGAGGCGGCGCGCAATGCGATCGGCCAGTTCGAGACAATGCGCATTGCCGCAGTCGCCGAAGGGCAGCGGGCGGTCGAGGGCGTGCAGAACGCGCGGCTGTCGCTAGAAGCAAAAGTGCGCGAGGCGACGAATGCCTCCGGCGCAGAGCTCCGCGCGGCGGCCGGCGGCCTCGTCAGCGAAGTCAACGATGCCGTCGCAGAGGCGACACGGCGCTTCGCCAAGACCGCCGACGATCTGCGGGCCGCAGCGCAAGGGATGCAGCGCGAGCTGTCCCAGACGCGCGACGAACTGCAGAAGGGTGTGCTCGAAATGCCGGCAGAGGCGGTCGAGGCGTCAAGCGCCATGCGCCACGCCATCGCCGAGCAGATCGAGGCGATCAACGAGCTGACCAAGATCGTGGCGCGGAGCGCCGGCGAGGCGATTCCGACGCCCCCGCCGCAGCCGCAGCCAGAGGCGCGCCCCAAGATGCCTCCGGCATCCGCCCCTGTCGTTCCGCCTCCCGCGACGCCGAAGCCCGCTCCGGTTACGGCGACCGCCGCGGCCACGGCTTCCGCGACGCCGTCTTCGGCGCTTTTCGGCCGGCCGGCCGGCGCAGTTCAGACCGACGCGAAAACGGCCGCTGCAGCTCCCGCTCCAGCCTCTGCCCCCGCCGCCGCGAGACCGCGCCGTGGCAATGGCGAGGCGCGTGGCTGGGTGGCCGATCTCCTACGGCGTGCCTCCTCCGACGAACCCGCCGAGGGGGTCGCAGCCGACACGGAAGTGAGCGAGATCGCGGCCGCCGGAAAACGCTCGCCTGCGCAGGTTGTGGAATCGCTGAACTCGCTTTCGATCGACATCGCGCGGGCCATCGATCACGAGGCGTCGGTCGAGCTCTGGGACCGCTACAAGCGCGGCGAGCGCAACGTCTTCACGCGTCGGCTCTATACGCTGCAGGGGCAGAAGACTTTCGACGAGCTGCGCCGCAAATACGAGCGCGACAACGACTTCCGGCGCGCCGTCGACAACTATATCGGCGACTTCGAGCGGCTGCTTTCACAGGTCTCGAAGGACAATTCCGATCCGGCCGTTTCGCGCATGTATCTGACCTCAGACACCGGCAAGGTCTATACGATGCTCGCACACGCGGCCGGGCGGCTCAGTTAAGCGCGAGAGCCTTTACTCTTGTCATCCCGGTTCGGCCGCGAGGCCGAGACCGGGACCCATGACCGCCGGAGCGTGGAGAAGGGCGGCGCGTTCTCAACTCCGCGGCCGGTCTCATCGCGTCGGAGTTCATAGGTCCCGGACAGGCTCGCAGGCTCGCCTTCCGGGATGACAATCCGGAGAGGCAGCAGGTAGCCTCAGCTACCCGAGCGCCCAACCGGCGATGTCGGCGAAGGCCTGCTCCATGGCCTGGTCGAGCGCCGCGACGACAGCGGAAACGCCACGGCCGTTGACCGGCACGACGTTGCGGAAGTTCCGCGTGCGAACGACGCGACCGGTGCGGTCGTCCATCACGCGCACAGAAAATTCGGCCACCGCGCCCTCGGTCTGAAGCTCGAATGCGCGCACGTCGACGACGATCTGGTAGTCGATCAGGAGTCCCTGCCCGGGTACGGCGACGGCGCGCACGCGGCCGCTGTTCTGAAGCGTCTGCACGAGCCGCGCCTGCAGGAGTTTGGGCAGCCGATCGCTCCACACGGCGCCCGGAAGATAGGCGTATTCGGCCGGGGTCGGACGCCCGGCGATGCGGTCGGTGTCGAGTGCACGCACCGTCGACGGCTCCGGCACGAGCACCTGAACATTGCGCGGACGCGGTGTGACGCCTTCGGACAGAACCGGCGCGCCCAGATCGTAGATCGCGTTCGGCGGCCCGGCGAGCAGGCTGGTGCATCCGGCAAGCGCGGCCGCCAGAAGCAGCGCGGCGACGCCGCCCGCGCAGCGCGGCTCGCGGGTCGGGAACACTCGTTCGGACTTCACACCAAGGCCCCCTCTAACGCCGCCGTCCACCATATTCGGGCACGTTCTCACCGCCCAGCAGGAACCCGGTCGGATTTTGCTCCAGGTTCGAGATGACGTTGTCGAGCCGGCCGATCGTCCGTTGTCCCTGCGCGACAAGGCTTTGCAGATCGCGCAGTCCGCGGCCGCTGAAATCGTTCAGGCCGGTGCCGAGCGTGCCTACCTGGGCATTGAAATTGTCGGCGGCGGCCTTGATCGAGGCGAGCGTCGCCGAGGCGTCGTCGAGGAGCCCGCCAGGCCCCTGCCCGGCCATGTTGTCAAGCTTGCCCAGGAGCGAATCCGCGCGCGCGCTCAGCTTGTCGAAGCGTGCGGAGACGTTGCGCGCGTCGGCGACGATCTGCTTGATATCGTCGCTGCTGTCGCCCATCGCCGTCGCGAACTTGTCGAGGTTGTCGACGGCGCGCGAAAGCTTCTCCGGGTCGAGCGAAGCGACGAGCGTGTCCGCCTTGTCGCCGAGCTTCGGCAGATGTTCTGAGAAGGCCTGCGCGTTGGCGGCGACGGAATCGACGCGCTTGATGATGGAATCGAGCTGCTCGCGCTGCGCCGCCAGGCCCTCCGTCGTCGTGCGGATGCTCTTCAGCGTCGCGCTCACGTCCTGCGGGTCGATCGCGGCCAGCAGCGCATCGCTTTTCTTGACGATGCCGTCGAGCTTGGCCGACGCATCGGCGATGCCCTTCGCGGCGGCCGAACCGTTGGCGACAAGGCCGGCAATGCCATCGGAATTCGCCGCAAGCGCACCCGTGAACTTGCGCACATCGAGAATGGCAAGCGAGATGTCGTCGGAATTGTCGGCGACGGTCTGTTCGAGCCGCTGGATGGTCTCGTCGGCGCGGGCGAGGATATTGCGGGCGCCGGCGAGCAGATCCTGCATCGAGGAGCGCGTCGCGATGATCGTCGGATTGGGCTGAGCTTCCCAGATCGACGGCAGGTCCGGCGAGCCGCCGGCCATCTCGATATAGCCGACGCCGGTCAGACCCTGGAAGCCGAGCGTCACCTGCGTGTCGGCCTTGACCGAGATCTTCGGCTGCACGCGCAGGCCGGCGATCACGACCTTCGGGTTGTTCGGATCGAGGTCGAGCGTCTTCACGTCGCCGATCTTGATGCCGTTGAAGACAACCTGGCTGCCGACAGAGAGGCCGGTCACCGGATCCTCGAAGATCACGGTCAGCGGCGAGTCGGCGGTCTCGCCAGCGGAGCGGGCAAGCCAGTAGACAAAGACAAAGCCCAGCGCCAGGACAACAAGCGTGAAGGCGCCGATCAGGGCCGTGTTGGCCTTGGTTTCCATGACTTTACTTTACCCTATGCAAGCGCCGCCCGCGCCCTTTTGCCGGTGAAGTATCTCTTCACCCAGGGATGGTCGAACCGCCGCATTGCCGCGAGGTCGCCCTCGACCAGGACGCGCTTCTCGCCAATCACCGCCACACGATCAACGATAGCGTGCAGCGTGTCGAGGTCATGCGTTACCATGACCACGGTAAGGCCCAAAGTGTTTCTGAGATCGGCGATCAGCGCGTCGAACTCGGACGCCGAGATCGGGTCGAGCCCGGCGGTCGGCTCGTCCAGGAAAAGGATGTCCGGATCGAGGGCAAGCGCGCGGGCAAGTGCTGCGCGCTTGATCATGCCGCCGGAAAGTTCGGCGGGAAACTTTCCGGCGTCGCCCTCCTTCAGTCCGACAAGCTCGACCTTGAGATTTGAGAGCGCGCGCACGAGGCGGCCGGGAAGGTCGAGGAACTCCCGCATCGGTATCTCGATGTTCTGCGCCACCGTCAGCGACGAGAACAGTGCGCCGAACTGAAAGAGAACGCCCCAACGACGCTCGATCTCCTGGCTCGGGCCGTCTGGTCCGATCATCTCGCCGAAGGCCTCAATCTCGCCGGCCTGTGGCGTGACGAGACCGAGGATCGAGCGCATCAGTACCGATTTCCCTGTGCCCGACGCGCCCACGATCGCCAGAATCTCGCCGGGCCTCACGTCGAAATCGAGGTCTTCGAGCACCGTGCCGCCGCCGAAGCCAACGGTCAGCCCGCGGACGCGGATGATCGGATCGCCGCCGCCGTTGTCTGCGCCGTTCTGGGCCATCAGAAGTCGATCGCGCCGTAGAAGATGGCAAAGATGCCGTCGACCACGATCACCATGAAGATCGATTTCACTACGGCGGCGGTCGTGTGCCGGCCGAGCGATTCCGCGCTGCCGCGCACCGCCATCCCCTCGTTGCAGGCGATGAGCCCGACGATCAGCCCCATGAACGGCGCCTTGATGAGCCCGCTCCAGAGCGAACCGAAGGTGATCGCCCCTTGCAACCGCTGCAGGAAGGCGACGGGCGGGATGTCGACATAGATCCAAAGCGTCAGCATGGCGCCGGCCAGCGTCGCCAGCACCGAGAGGAAGCTCAGAAGCGGCATGGTGATGACGAGCGCCAGCACGCGCGGCAGGACGAGCACGTTCGTCGGATCGAGGCCCATGACCCGGAGCGCGTCGATCTCCTCGCGCATCTGCATGGAGCCAAGCTCGGCGGTAATGGCGCTGCCGGAGCGGCCGGCCACCATGATCGCCGTCAGGAGCGGCGCAAGCTCGCGCAGCGTCAGGATGCCGACGAGATCGACGGTGAAGACGCTCGCCCCGAAAAACCGCAGTTGGAACGCGCCTTGCTGGGCAACGATGCAGCCGATCAGAAACGACATCACGACGATGATCGGCACGGCGCGAACGCCGGTCAGTTCCGACTGCCGCGCCACGGCCATGACGCGGAAGGTGAGCGGATGGGCAACGACGCGGCCGAATTCCCGAACAGTGCCGCCGAGCGTGCGGAGCAGCGTCTCGGCATCGCGAGCCACATTGATCACCGTTATGCCGATATCCTCAAGGACACTGCGGCGGATGCGCGGGCGCCGAATCTCGGCGCGGTCGAGAACGGCGCGCACACGTGCCAGAAGCGGTGCGCGCTCGTCGTCAACGCCGCGCCAGGCGACACGCCCGCCCTGGTCGACGGTCTGCCGCTCGAGCTTGGCGAGCAGGAAGGCGCCCGCGGTGTCGAGCGCTTAACCTCCGAAAGATCGAAGACGAGCTGCCTCGGCCCCGCCTCCGGCAGCGCCAGGAGGACCTCTCCAATCTTCTGGTCGAGCTTGCGCGCCTCCTCGATCACCCACCCGCCGCCCGGAAACAGGAACAGGCGGTTAGCTTCGAAATGATGTTCAAGCGTTGCGGCCATGCGGCGTCTCTAGCGGCTGACGAATGCGTTGCCGCCGTGCTAGCAGGTGGCGCGGAAACAACAAGTCCGGCCAACACCCGGACTTCCCACAAGCGCAGGGCCGCTAAATCTCGATGACGATCGCGAAGCCATACCTCCTGTTCCTCGGCGACGTGCGCGACGCGCTCGCGGCGAAGACCGCCCAGGGTGTCGTCGACTGGCGGCGCGACTGGTGCGTCGGGCAGCTCCGTCTTCCCGGCTGCCGGGCCGACACCGGCCTTCCCGACGTCGACATTGCGGCGGCGTGCGCCGCCGGCGCGAAGACGCTGGTGATCGGCGCGGTCAATGCGGGCGGCGTGCTGCCGGAAAACTGGATCGCGACGATCGTCGAGGCGATCGGCGCCGGAATGGACATAGCGAGCGGGCTGCACGACCGGCTCGCAAACGTGCCGGCCATCCGCGCGGCGGCGGAGGCGCACGGCGCGACGCTCCACGAGGTGCGCCATGCGGACCGCGCCTTCGCGACCGGCAAAGGCACGAAAAGGACCGGCAAGCGGCTTTTGACTGTCGGCACCGACTGCTCGATCGGCAAGAAATATACGGCGCTGGCGCTTGAGCGTGAGATGACACGGCGCGGCTACGACGCGGAGTTCTGCGCCACCGGCCAGACCGGCGTTCTCATCGCCGAGCGCGGGGTGGCAATCGACGCCGTTGCCGCCGACTTTATCTCCGGCGCGGTGGAATGGCTGGCGCCGTCGGCCGCCGACGATCACTGGCAGATCGTCGAGGGACAGGGCTCGCTCTTCCATCCCTCCTTCGCCGGCGTAACGCTCGGTCTCCTGCATGGCGCGCAGCCGGATGGCTTCATCGTCTGCCACGAGCCGACGCGGACAACGATGCGCGGCGTGAAGACTCTCCTTCCCTCGATCGCCGCGGTCATCGACGCGACCGTCACGCTCGGGCGACTGACCAATCCCGATATCCGGCCGGTCGGCATCGCCGTCAACACGGCGGCGCTCGACGACGACGCGGCGCGGCGGTGTCTCGCCGAAACGGCGTCGGAATACAGCATGCCGGCCGTCGACCCGATCCGCATCGGCGTCGGTCCGCTCGTCGACCGCATCGCGGAGATGTTCGGAAAGTCATGACGCTTACCGTCAAGGTGCGAGCCGAGACCTGGCCGATCGCCGGCTCCTTCGTGATCTCGCGCGGGGCGCGGACCGAGGTCACGGTCGTCGTCGCGGAGATCAGCGACGGCGGGCATGTCGGACGCGGCGAGTGCGTTCCCTATGCGCGCTACGGCGAGACGGTGGAGAGCGTCGTCGCCGCGATCGAAGGCGCGCGGACCAGCGGCGACCGCGAAGCGCTCCGACGCGACCTGCCGGCAGGCGCGGCGCGCAACGCGCTCGATTGCGCGCTGTGGGACCTCGAAGCGAAGCGAAGCGGCAAGCCGGCGTGGAAACTTGCGGGCCTGTCCGCGCCGGAGCCCGTCCTCACCTGCTTCACGCTCAGCCTCGGGACACCCGACACGATGGCCGCGGCGGCCGACGCCGCCAGACGCTTCCGCATCCTCAAAGTGAAGCTCGGCGGCGAGGGCGACGCGGCGCGCATCCACGCCGTCAGGCACGCGGCGCACGATGCGGAGATTGTCGTCGACGCTAACGAAGCGTGGAATGCGCAGAACTTCGCCGAAAACATGCGCGCCTGCGCGGAGGCGCACGTTGCGCTGATCGAACAGCCGCTGCCGGCCGACGCGGATGCGCTGCTTCGCGACGTCGAGCATATCGTGCCGATCTGCGCCGATGAGAGCGTGCACGTCACGGCCGACCTCGACTTGCTTGCCGGGAAATATGACGGCGTCAACGTGAAGCTCGACAAAGCGGGCGGGCTGACCGAGGCGCTTGCGCTCGTGCAAGAGGCGAAGCGGCGGGATATGCAGGTCATGGTCGGCTGCATGCTCGCCACGTCGCTCGCGATGGCGCCCGCCATGCTGATCGCGCAGGGAGCGGATTTCGTCGATCTCGACGGGCCGCTGCTTCTCGCCAAAGACCGCACGCCGGGTCTCGTCTATTCTGACGCGCTCGTGGAACCGCCCGAGCCGGCGCTTTGGGGCTGAAGGCGCTTTCGTAAGCCATTCTAAAGCGTTTTCCGGCTTCCTTACGCCCCGAGAAGACAGGTTGTGGGGTAGCGGATGGCCGGCGAGAAGACCCTCGGGCGCATCAGCGAGTTCGGATTTTTCCAGCCTTTTGAAGGCGCTTTCGTCGTCCCCCAAGGGGCGCTCGTTCCTGCTTGAGCTTCAGCGGCGCGCCCGGCCGGAGGAAACGCTCGGACTGCTCAATTCCCTGCAACGCATCGAGACGACGATCGAGGGCGTGCGCAGCCAGTTGCAGCCGGGGCTGATCGCCGGCGAGCTTCAGCACGTCGCAATGGCCCTCGACATCGCGCTCGACGGCGTCAATTCCGATGCCGAAGGCGACGAGACGGCGCGCCGTTTCGCGCTCGTGCAGCGCGCGAGCCGCGAGCTTGCGACACTCTCTGCCTGCCTCGGCGTCGATGACGTTGCGTCGACGGAGGAGCAGCCGGCTCAGCGGCGCTTGGGCGACGCCTCCGCGCGGTAAGCGGCAAGGCCGGCGGTGAGCATGTCGTCGCCGATATTGCCGCCGGACAGCACGATCGCGATCGTCTTTCCGGCCGTCTCCAGACGCCCGGCGAGAAGCGCCGCCAGCCCGACGGCGCCGCCGGGCTCGACCACGAGCCGCAACTCTTCGAAGGCATATCCGACTGCGATAAGCGCTTCCGCGTCGCTCGCAACGATACCCCCGGCGAGCCGTTTCCTGTTGATCTCCCAGCCTATCTCGCCGGGCGCGGGCGCCATCAATGCGTCGCAGATCGAGCCGGCCTGCTTTAGGTTGCGCTCGATCTTTCCGGATTTCAGCGAGCGCGCATAGTCGTCGAAGCCTTCTGGCTCCGCCGTGTAGACCGCAGCGTTCGGAAAGCGATCGGTAACGGCAAGCGCCGTGCCTGCAGCAAGCCCGCCGCCGCTCGCCGGCACGATGACGATATCCGGCGTGACACCGAGCGCCGAGAAATCGTCTGCCATCTCCAGGCCGACCGTCCCCTGCCCGGCGATGACGAAGGAGTCGTTGTACGGGTGCACGAAGGCGCCGCCCGTTTCCTCCACGACCCTTGCAATGACGACTTCTCTATCCTCGATCGCGCGGTCATAGGGAATGATGCGAGCGCCGCTCCGCTCGGTGCGTCGACGCTTCGGCACCGGCGCATCCGACGGCATGACGATCGTGGATGGGACGCCGAAGAGCCGCGCCGCTTCGGCGACACCCTGAGCGTGGTTGCCGGACGAGACGGCGACAACGCCCTTCGCCCGCTCCGCTGGGTCGAGCGCCGACAGGGCGTTGTAGGCGCCGCGGAACTTGAAGGAGCCGGTGCGCTGCAGGGTTTCGGGCTTCAGATAGACGTGCGCCGAAAGCCGTTCCGAGAGCGTCGGCGCAAAAAGCAGCGGCGTGCGGATCGCCTGGCCGGCAATGCGCTCGCGTGCGCGGTGGATGTCGGCAATCGTGGGAATCGTGGTCATGGCGGGCCCAGATGGAGGCCGCCCGCGATAGCCGACCCCGGCCGCAGAGGCAACGCGTCAGGCAGCCTCGCGCAGCTTTGCGCCGTGCGCAGCGAGGATGTTGTCGCGAAATGCCCTGGCGCTTGCTTCCCAGGAATAACCCAGCGAAAATTCGCGCGCCGCGGCCGGGGAAAGCTTCAATGCGCCGAGCGCCGCCTCGCGCAGATCCGCGTCGAGGACACCGGCGCGGGGATCGGTCACCACGTCCTTCGGCCCGGTCACCGGGAACGCGGCGACGGGAAGACCCGAGGCGAGCGCCTCGAGAAGCACGTTGCCGAAGGTGTCGGTGACGCTCGGGAACACGAAGACGTCGGCGGCCGCATAGGCTTTGACCAGCGCTTCGGTCGGCAGGGCGCCGAGAAAATGCGCCTGCGGATAGGTGCGCGCGAGCTCGGCGCGGGCGGGGCCGTCGCCGACCACGACCTTTGAGCCAGGGAGATCGAGCTTCAGGAACGCTTCGAGGTTCTTCTCCACCGCGACGCGCCCGACAGAGAGGAAGATCGGTCGCGGCAGTTTGAGATCGGCCTCCGGCCGCGGGCGGAACAGCGTGTGGTCGACGCCGCGCGACCAGAAGACGAGGTTCTTGAAGCCGCGCCTGCCGAGATCGTCGCGCAGCGACTCCGTCGCCACCATGCAGGCCTCTCCGGCGTTGTGGAAGCGGCGCATGAAGGCGTAGCCCCAGGAGAGCGGCACGGGCACGCGCGCGGAAAGATATTCGGGGAACTTGGTGTGATAGCTCGTGGTGAAGCCGCGCCCTCGCGAAATCGCTCGCCGCCGCGCCAGAAGACCGAGCGGCCCCTCGGTCGCGATGTGGAGGAAGGCGCCCGCGTCTTCCTCGATCAGCCGCGCGATCTCGCTTGGCCGCGCAAGCGCAAGGGGAATATCCGGATAGGTCGGGCATGGGAGCGTACGGAAGCGGTCCGGGCCGACGACAGTGACGCTGTCGCCCCAACTGCGCAGGATGCGGACCATCTGGTCGAGCGAGTTCACGACCCCGTTGACCTGCGGGAACCAGGCGTCGGTGACGATGACGAGTCGGATCGGACCTGCGCTCACGCTGCGACGGGTTCCCGGCGCTCCGCATCGGCGCGCTGAATCTCGGGCTGGCGGTGGGCCCAGCGGATGATCTCGAAGCGCCCGTCGTGGTGCTCGACAAGCGCCGTGCAGCTTTCGACCCAGTCGCCGCAATTGTAGTAGGCGATGCCGAAGTCGCTGTGCATCGCGGCGTAGTGGATGTGGCCGCAAATCACGCCGTCGATTGCGTGCTCGCGCGCCTCGCGCGCCAGCGCCTCCTCGAAGGCGCCGATGAAGTTCACCGCGTTCTTGACCTTGAGCTTCGCCCAGGCCGACAGCGACCAGTAGGAGAAGCCGAAGCGGCGGCGGACCATGTTGACGTAGGTGTTGGTGGCGAGCGCCGCCGAGTAGGCCCAATCGCCGAAATGCGCCAGCCAGTGCGCATGGCGCACCACCACGTCGAACTGGTCGCCATGGATGACCAGCAGCCGCCGGCCGTCGGCGGTGGTGTGGATGTCGGTCGAGCGCACCTCGATGCCGCCGAAATGCGTGCCGAGATAGTCACGCAGGAACTCATCGTGATTGCCGGGAAGATAGACGACGCGGGCGCCCTTGCGCGCCTTGCGCAAGAGCTTCTGCGCCACGTCGTTATGCGATTGCGGCCAGTGCCAGTTGCGCCGGAGCCGCCAGCCGTCGACGATATCGCCGACCAGGTAGATCGTCTCGGCGTCGTAGTGGCGGAGAAAATCGAGCAGGAGGTCCGCCTGGCAGCCACGCGTACCGAGATGAACATCGGAAATGAACAAGGTGCGCACGTGGCGCGCCGGAAGCGCTGCGGGCATCCAATTCCCTCATCTTCGGCACCTTAATCGCTGATTCGCTTAGCAATTTTGTGACAGGCACGGCGGCGGCCAGCTTCCACGCTTCCTTATGGTTAAGCCACGTTCGCGTTAGAATGAGAGCCGGTCGCGGCTCCGACAAGAAGCAGCGCAGCGCCGCCTGAACCGGCTTTCGAGGCTGCTCGAAGCGGCGCGGACCTGAGCGGACCGCGCCGCGCGCCCGGCTGAGCGTGGCCGGCGAGCAACAGAACCGGGCTCCCATCTCCGATCTTCAACCGGCGACAGAAGCGCTGCTTGTCTCCGCGCTTGCAATTGCGACGGCGGCGGTGCGAAGCAGTCCGGTCAACAATCAGACCTCGGGAAGGATCCGATGAAACTCGTCCGCTATGGCGCAAAAGGCGCCGAAAAACCCGGCCTCATCGACTCCGCCGGGCAGATCAGGGATCTCTCCGGCGAAATCGACGATTTCCGACCCGAATTGATGACTTTCGCGCTGACCGAACGGCTCGCGGCGTTCGATCCGGCGAAGCTTCCCGCAGTCGGCGGAACCCCGCGCCTCGGCTCGCCCGTCGCGCGCACCGGACATTTCATCGCCGTCGGCCTGAACTATGCCGACCACGCGGCCGAATCGGGCATGGCGGTTCCGGCCGAGCCGGTGCTCTTCTCCAAGGCGCCGAGCTGCGTATGCGGCCCCGACGACAACGTCATCATCCCAAAGGGCTCAAAGAAGCTCGACTGGGAGGTGGAACTCGCCTTCGTCATCGGCAAGCGCGCTTCCTATGTCAGCAAGGCCGATGCGCTCGGCTACGTGCTCGGCTACATGATCTGCAACGACGTCTCGGAGCGCTTCTGGCAGCTCGAAGGCACCGGCCAGTGGATCAAGGGCAAGAGCGCCGAGACCTTCGGTCCGCTCGGGCCGTGGCTCGTCACCGCTGACGAGATCGGCGATCCGCAGGGCCTCGACATGTTCCTCGACGTGAACGGGACCCGCATGCAGACCGGCAGCACGAAGACGATGATCTTCGGCGTCGCGGAACTCGTCTCCTACATCTCCGGCAAGATGGTGCTCGAACCGGGCGACGTGGTGACGACCGGCACTCCGCCCGGCGTCGGCTCCGGCAAGAAGCCGAGCCCGATCTTCCTCAAGGCCGGCGATGTCATGGAGCTCGGCGTGGAAAAGCTCGGGAAGCAGAAGCAGAAGGTCGTGGCCTACGGCGGATAGGGCCGTCAGAAGCGACCGGTCAGAGCGGCGCGGTCGGTCCGGACTTGCGCTGGCGCCTGCGGCTGATCCCAAGCCGTCGCTCGCGCCAGATGATGAAAATACCGGCGGCGACCACGATGGCGCCGCCGAGAAGCACGCTCTCTGTCGGGATCTCGCCGAAAAGCAGATAACCAAAGGCGACGCCCCACAGCATCGACGCGTATTCGAAAGAGGCAACGGTCGCCGCGTCCGCGTAGCGGAAGGCCGCGGTCATCATGATCTGCCCTACCCCTCCGAGCAGCCCCACCGCCAGGAGGAGCGTGGCGTCGGTCAGCGTGGGAAAGACCCAGCCGAAGGGCAGCGTGAAGACGAGCGACAGCACCGAGCCGCTCAGCGCAAAATAGAAGACGATCGATGCGGTGGATTCTGTGCGCGTCATCGAGCGGATGGCGATGGCGGCGTTTGCCGAGCAAAAGGCGCCGAAGAGCGCGATCATGGTTCCGAGAAATGCATCGCCGTGTGCCCCGCCGTCGACGAAGAGCGTGAAGCGCGGCCACAGGATGACGACGATGCCGACAAAGCCGACCGTAACCGCCGACCAGCGGTAGACGCGTATCGTTTCGTGCAGGATCACGGCCGCCAGCACGACGACGATCAGCGGCGCGGCGTAGCCGATCGCCATCTGCTCCGGCAGCGGCAGATAGCGTAGCGCCGTGAAGCCGGAGGCCATCGCCAGCAGCCCGACCGCTCCGCGCAGCACATGCCGCCACGGCTGCTCCGTCGCGACAGCGCGCGCCACCTGCCCCCGCCACGCCAGCATGGCGGCGATCGGAACAAGTGCAAAAAACGAACGGGCGAAGACAATCTCGCCGGGCGGAATGCGGTCCGACACCGCCTTCACGCAGACAAGCATCAACGTAAAAACCAGGGTGGACCCGATCTTTAGCGCGATGCCGCGGCCCGGATTCATTCCGCGCCGCCCGGCATGCTCCGCGCGTCTCGTCCCCTGTAGGTCACGTCTTCCCCGTTGCGCCCGGCAAAGACCTCGCTCGCCGGGCGGGCCAATCGTTTCCTAGGCGCTGGCGGCCTGGATCGTCTCCCAGATGCGCAGCGGCGTCGCCGGCATGTCGATGTTGCGGACGCCGTAGGCACTGTTCAGCGCGTCGACGACCGCATTCATCACGGCCGGCGTCGCGCCGATCGTGCCGGCCTCGCCCGCGCCCTTGATGCCGAGCGCGTTCCACTTGCACGGCACGTTGCGGGTCTGGAACGAAAAGAACGGCAGGTTGGCTGCGCGCGGCATCGCGTAGTCGTTGAACGTGCCGGTCACGAGTTGGCCGTCCGCGTCATAGACGGTGTGCTCGAGCAGCACCTGCCCGACCGATTGCGCGACGCCTCCATGCACCTGGCCGGCAAGGAGCATCGGATTTACCACGGCGCCGAAATCGTCGACGATGGTGTAGCGCATGATCTCCGTGTGGCCGGTCTCCGGGTCGATCTCGACCTCGCACACATGCGTGCCGTTCGGATAGGTCTCTTCCTTCGCCTCGAAGGCGCCGGTCGCAGTGAGCTTGGCCTTGTCCTTCGCCTTCTTCGCGAGCTCCGCATAGGCGATATGCCGGTCCGTGCCGACGACGCGCGCGGAGCCGTCGATCAGCTCGATGTCGCCGGCGCCGGCCTCAAGCTCCTCCGCGGCGATCTCCTTGAGCTGCTCGGCCAGTGTTCTGGAGGCGAGATCGACCGAGGGCGCACCGAGCGGGATGGAGCGCGAGCCGCCCGTTCCGCCGCCTTTGGGAATGTCGTCGGAATCGCCCTGCACCAGCCTGATCTTGTCGTAGCCGATCCCGAGATGCTCGCCCACGAACTGCGCGTAGGCGGTCCAGTGCCCCTGCCCGTTCGACTGCGTGCCGATGTGGAGGCTGATGCCGCCGTCAGCCTCAAGCACGACCTTCGCCGGCTCGGTGTCCCGGAAGGCGCAGATCTCCACATAGGTGCTGAAACCGAGGCCGCGGATCTTGCCGCGCTTCTTGCTCTCCTCGAGACGCGCCGCGAATGAGGCGGCGTCGGCGATCTCCATCGCCTTGTCCATATGCGCCGCAAACTCGCCGGTGTCGTAGGTGTGATTGGTGATCGTCTTGTACGGCATCTTCTCCGGCGGGATGAAATTCCGCCGCCGGATCTCGGTCGGCGCAATACCCATCACGCGCGCCGCCTCGTCCATCAGCCGCTCGATAAGAAATGCGGCTTCCGGGCGACCCGCGCCACGATAGGCGTCGGTCGGCACCGTATTGGTGAAGGCGCCCCGGCAAACGGCATGGGCCGTCTGGATGTCGTAGACGCCGGTCATCATGACGATGGCGAACCAGGGAATGAGGGCCCCAAACTGGTTGAAGTAGGAGCCCATGTTGGCGGTGAACTCGACGCGGAGGCCGAGAATGCGCCCGTTGTCATCGAGAGCAAGCTGCCCGAGGGTGATGTGGTCGCGACCGTGCGCATCGGCGAGGAAGTGCTCGCTCCTGTCCGACACCCACTTCACCGGACGCCCAAGCTTCTCCGCAGCCTTCACCGTCAGCGGGTATTCGCGATAGTTGAAGGACTTCGGTCCAAAGCCGCCGCCGACGTCGTAGGTGCGCACACGCATCATCTTGGGATCGATCTTCAGAACCCTGCAGAGGGCATCGCGCATGCCGTGCACGCCCTGCGTCCCGATCGTCGCTGTGAAGCGCCCGCTCGCCTTGTCGTATTCGGCGACGATGGCGCGTGGCTCCATGTAATTGCTGATCAGGCGGTTGTTGACGATGCGCAGCTCGGCGACATGCGCGGCCTTGGCGAAAGCGGCATCGGTCGCGGCCTTGTCGCCGTAATCATAGACGAGCGCGAGATTGGACTTCCGATCCGGCCACACAAGCGGGGCGTCTGCATCGAGCGCCTTGGCGGTGTCGGCGATCGCGGGAAGCGGGTCGTAGTCGACCTCGATCAGTTCGGCCGCCGACCTTGCGCCGTTGAGATCGTCGGCGACGACGAAGGCGATCGCGTCTCCGACATGGCGGACCATATCGCTGCAAAGGACCGGATAGACTGGCGCGTCGACCGGTTCCTTCGTGGGGCCTGCCAATGCCATCGGCATCGAGTCGATATCGGTAATGTCCGCGGCGGTCAGAACGAGGTGCACGCCCGGGGCCTTTCGCGCCTCCTCCACGCCGCTGACCTTGATCTTCGCGTGCGCCGCGGAAGAGCGCAGCACGTAGGCCGTCAGCGTGCCGTCCGGCGTCACGTCGGTCGTGTAGCGCCCCTTCCCGCGGATGAAGGAGCCATCCTCGATGCGGCGCGGCGAGGCGCCCATTCCGAATTTCGGCGGAGCGGAAGCATTCATGGCCGGTGGTCCCAGAGGTTCGAGAGCAAGGCGGGTGGAATGATTTGGAATCGGACGCGGCAAAGAACGGCACCGCTCCTGCTTTCTGGCATATCCGCCGACCTGCCGACAACTACCCTTGTCGCCGCGCCGTGCGAGGCGCTCAGGCGACGGTCCGGGTGATCACACTGGCAGAGGTCGGGTCGGCGCCGTAGGTCTCGCCCGGCTCAAGCCCCAGAAGCTCGGCAAGACGTGTCCGCGCGCGGCTGACCCGGCTCTTTATGGTTCCGACGGCGCAGCCGCATATCACCGCCGCTTCCTCGTAGGAGAAGCCCGAGGCGCCGACCAGAACGAGCGCCTCGCGCTGATCGGCAGGAAGCGTCGCCAGGGCATTGCGGAAGTCGCTCAGGTCCATGTGTCCGCCTTGCGCAGGCTGCGAGGCCAACCGTGCGGCGTAGGTGCCCTCCGCGTCCTCCACCTCACGCCCGCGCTTGCGCAGCTGCGAATAGAACTCGTTGCGCAGAATCGTGAAAAGCCAGGCGCGAAGGTTGGTGCCCTCCTGGAAAGTGTGGAATTTCGACCAAGCCTTCATCAACGTCTCTTGCACGAGATCGTCGGCCCGCTCGCCGCTGCCCGTCAGCGAGACGGCAAAGGCGCGCAGATTGGGAATGGATGCCAGCAGGTCTTCCCGCAGGGCCTTCGATACCGCCATTTACGCCTAGCTCTTCTTCGCGACCGATTGCTCGAGCTGCTGAAGAAGCTCGATGAACTTGTCGGGAACGGGTTCCTTGACGACGTCGTCGTAGTGCGCACGCAAATGCTTTCCGATCTCGCGCTGGACGCGCGGATCGATGCGCGGTCCCGTGCCGTCGGTGGGTCGGTTGACCGTCCCAGCCTGCATCTTCTCGCCTCTTTTCTTCTGTCCGGCGCGAGGCCCCCGGCTTGCCTTTTCCATTCCTGTTGCTCCAAGCGCGGGCGCTGCGCCCGGCGTCACCAGGAAGGACCGTGTCGGAATCGCGCGTCGTATTGCTGCACTCGCCGCTTCAACGGCAGTGCTGCCGCGGTTGTTCCAAGACTGGTCGCGTTCCCCCAATTATTGCGGCTCACTTTGGATGTTCGTTCTGCCCAGACGAAATTCTGAACCGCCCCCAAACACTTAGCGGATGAAGCCGGGCGCGCAAGAGAAAATGCTCGAGAGCGTGGAACTCTCTCGGCTCTCCACCGTTTTGCAGTCGCTCCGGCGCCCGCTTGAGAGGACGCCGAAGCGGTTCGTCTTCCCGGCACGCCCCATGATACTCCCATCTGAGGCGGGCCGAGTAGGCGGAGTCGACGAACCCGGCCGGCCTCCTCATGCCCCTTCCCCCCTCGCGGGCCGGCCGGGGCCTCTTCCAGGGAAGGGTCACGCGACGCTGACCCATATCACCGCCACGGCCGCCAAGAGATGTGCCGCGGCCGGCACGGTCCGGAAAAGCACCCGCATATTCATACGGTGGCGGTCTGCCTGCCGCGCTTCGACTGAGTTGGTCCCCCGCATAGTGGGGCGTAAGGCATTGGCTGGGTTCAGGTTCCGACTGCGGTATCCGGTGCGGGCCGGAGCACGCTTAGCCCGCCGCGACGCAAGCGACAGCAAACGGGAGTGTCGAGCGATACCACCTCACCGTCGACCGAGGCCTCGATGACCTTGGCCGGGACAGCGATCTCCACTTCTTTCGCGAACCGTTGCTCCAGGTTTGGATTGCCGGCGATCGCGCCGAAAGCGATGTCCGCTGCGAGCTTGACGAGGTCCGGAAGGCGGCGCGACTTGACGACGTAGAGGCCGAGCGCGCCCTCGGTCGGATCGTCGGCATAGGGAAGATGCCCCTCGCCCAGCGGATTGTTTGAAACCAATATTGCCGCCGTGCGGCGCCTGATGACATGCGCATCGGCACGAATTTCGGCGTCGAGCCGCGGCGGCCGACGCACCACCGTCCACCACGCCTGAGCGGTAGCACCAAGCTTGCCGAGCCGGGATGTGTAGGTCATCTTCTCGCGCGTGCGCACGACCTTCGCGTGAAGGCCGAGGGCGACGTGATGGACAAAGGAGCGCCCGTTGACGTCGCCAATATCGACGGCGCCGGGCGATCCGCCGGCAAGCGCGGCGGCCGCAGCCTTCATTTCGAGCGGAATGCCGAGCGAGCGCGCGAAGAGGTTCATCGTGCCGAGCGGAAGAACGCCCAGCGTCGTGCCGCATTCGGCGACCGCGGCTGCGGCAGCAGAGATCGTCCCATCGCCGCCGCCGACGACCAGCGCATCGATGCCGCGCGTTTGGCAGGCGCGCTCGATCCTCTCGACGATGTCCTGACCGTCGCTGACTTCCACCGTGACGCGGTGGTCATGGTCGCGGAAGATCCCCGCGAGCTCTTCGGCTGCCTGCGCCGCGTCGACGCCGCGAAGCGCGCCAGCGCCACGGTTCAGCAACAGGATCAAATTCATCGTCGGCGAGCCCCCATGAGCGGGAGCAAAACCAGAACGACCGCCGCCGGTTCCCTTCGCCGGCTTGTTTATTGTCGGGCGCGAGGCGTTTCGGCGAAGCGCCCGGGGCTGAAAGCGCGGAGGATCTCGGCTTCGGCCGGCTCAAGCGCTTGGCCGAGGACGGCCTTTGCGGCTAGGGCCGAGGCGGCGGGCGATGTCTGGATGCCGTAGCCGCCCTGCCCAGCGTACCAGAAGAAGCCCGGGGCGTCCGTATCGAAGCCGACGACCGGCAAGCGATCGGGAGCGAAGGTCCGCAGGCCCGCCCAGGTGGCGAGCGGGCGGGCGCGCGGCACGACGGTGGCGGCGTGGAAGCGCTCAAGCGCCGTCGCCACGTCGATCTCTTCCGGATAGGCATCGCACGGCTCCGACGGGGTTTCCTCGGAGAGACTCACCATGATCACGCCGGTCTCCGGCTTGAAATAAAAGCTCTCGTCGACCGCCGTCGCGAAGGGATGTTGCGGCAGAAGCCGCGCGATCCCGTCGGGGACGCCAATCGTTGCCGCGGTGCGCCGCCTCGGCTGAAGCCCGCGCGGCGCAAGGCCGGCGCGTTCAGCAACCACGTCGGCCCAGGCGCCCGCGGCGTTCACGACAATGCGGCAGGCGACCGGGACGCCGCCTGCCTCCAAACGCCAGCTATTGCCCTGCGTCTCGAGCCGCTCGACCGGTGCGCTCGTCACGAATTTCGTGCCGTGGCGTCGCGCGCTCCGCGCGAAACCCTGCAGCAGCGCGTGGGTATCGAGATCGCGTGCGCCGGGCTCCAGAAATCCTGCGGCTGCAACCTCCGGCTTCAGCAGCGGCGCACGCTTCAAGAGATCGGCCGTCTCAAGCCACACGACCTCCGTGGTTTCCTGTGCGAGCGCGTATTCAGACTTCAGCTTAGGGCGCTGATCCTCGCGGCCGAAAACGAGGCCGCTCCGCGGACGCGACAGCGGCGCTTCGGAAAAGTCCTCCGGTGGCGTCTCGAAAAAGGCGCGGCTCATGCTGGTCAGCCGGCGCATCTCCGGCGGGCCATAGGCTTCGACGAAGAGCGCCGCCGAGCGGCCGGTCGCCTGCGTCCCCAGTTGCGCCTCAGTTTCGACGACGCAGACGCGCGCCGATGGCGCGAGCCGCGCTGCCATGCTCACGCCGGAAATTCCTCCGCCGATGACGACGATGTCGAAGCTTTCGGTCAACGGGCGAGCCAGCCCCCGTCGACACTGAAGACGGCCCCCGCGACATAGCTTGCCGCCGGAGAAGCGAGGAAAACCGCGGCGCCGGCAATCTCATCGGCCTCGGCAAAGCGCCCCGCGGGGATGCGCGTGAGAAGATCGCGCATGCGCGCCGCATCCTCACGAAGCGCCTGCGTGTTCTCCGTCACCACGTAGCCCGGCGCGATCGCATTCACGTTGATGCCTTTCGCCGCCCACTCATTGGCGAGCGCCTTGGTCAGGCCGGCGACGGCATGCTTGGCGGCGGCATAGCCCGGAACGCGGATGCCGCCCTGGAAGGAGAGCACCGAGGCGATGTTGACGATGCGACCAAAGCCGCGGGGCGCCATGGCCCGCGCCGCCGCCTGCGACAGCAGCCAGACGGCATCGAGATTGACGTCCATAACCGCGCGCCAATCGGCCCAGGTGTGATCGAGCGCATCGCCGCGCCGGATGATCCCGGCATTGTTCACCAGGATATCGACCGGACCGAGCCGCGCTTCGACGTCCGCGATCAGGCTTTTGGCGCTCTCCTCGGTGAGCTTGCCGAGATCGACGCGGATCGGTTCCGCCTTGCGGCCGAGCGCGCGGACGGCCGCGACCACGTCGTCCCCGGCGCGCTGGTTGACGGTGATCGCGACATCGGCGCCGCAGGCAGCGCAGGCTTTTGCGACCGCCGCGCCGATCCCGGTCGCGCCGCCAGTCACGAGCGCGCGACGCCCGCTCAGCGAAAACGAGGATGGCTCGATCACTTGCCCGACCGCCGTCTTACCATTCGACCGATATGTACTGCGTCTCCAGGAACTCCAGGATGCCGTGATGCGCACCCTCGCGGCCGATGCCTGACTGCTTCGTCCCGCCGAAGGGCGCGGCGGGGTCCGAAACCAATCCGCGGTTCAGGCCTATCATCCCAAAGTCGAGCTTCTCCGAAAAGGCAAGGCCGCGTTTCAAGTCCTTTGTGAAGACATAGGCGACGAGACCGTATTCAGTCGCGTTGCAGCGCTCCACCACATCCGCCTCATCAGAAAACTTGGCGATCGCCGCGACCGGCCCAAAAATCTCCTCGCGGAAGCAGCGCGCGTCCTCCGGCACGTCGACGAGCACGGTCGGCTGATAGAAATAGCCGGGGCCGTTGCGGATCGAGCCGCCGGTCAAGACCTTGGCGCCGCGCTTCACGGCATCGTCGACGAGCTGGACCACCTTGCCTTTCGGCACGCCGGCCTTCTCAAGGATCGGCATCAGCTTCAGCATCGTCAAGGGCGTGGCGGAAGCGGGCTTCAGGATCACCGGACAACCGGCGGCAAGCGCCGGTCCGAGCTTGCGCGTTGCCATCGCGGCTGGAAAATTCCATGGCGTGACGAGAACGGCGATGCCGGCAGGCTTATGCCCGACGAGGATGCGCGCACCGGTCGAAGGCCCGCGATAGAGTTCGCCGATCGCCCGCGTGGCCTCCTCGCTGCTCCAGCGAAAGAACTCCGCCGCATAGGCGATTTCGGCGCGCGAATCCGACAGCGCCTTGCCGTTCTCAAGCGTTATCAGGCGGGCGAAATCCTCCTTCTCCGCCATGATCAGCTCGAAGGCCTTGCGCAACACCTCACCGCGCTCGCGCGGCTTGGCGGCGGCCCATGCGGGAAACGCCTTCTCCGCGGCATTGAGCGCCGTTTTCCCATCTGCGAGCGTTGCGCTCGCGACCGTCGCGATCACCTCGCCAGTCGCCGGGTTGTCGACCTCGAATGTCCCGCCGTCGGAGGCGTCGCGCCACTCGCCGCCCAGGAAAAGCTGCGTCGGAACATTCGCGACGTCTGCCTGCTTCACGTTCCATCCCTCATGTCTTTGTCGTCCCGCGCAATCGCCATCCTAGCAGTCGGTTCCGCATTGCCGAAGCGGCCGCGTCAGGGTGTCCACACGCGACAGCAACAGCAACGCCGCGCAATCGTCGCTCACCGTTGAGCAACGTCTGGGTTCAGGTCGTGCGCCTGCCGACGTTGGGTCATCTGTGGAAATATTTCAGGAATAAACGAGTTACGCCCCCACGGAGAAACCACATTCCAGCGAGGTATGCCACAGCTTTGCCACCCTACAACTTGCGTAATTCTTTGCGCTTAGAAAACGTTAAACTTGTCTTCGCTTGGCGTCAGACAAGCACCCTTTCCATGCTCTACGCATAAGTTGCATCAGGGCCCGGCCGAAGGGCCTTCTATTTGCTGGCGTAAGCTGGAACCCTGTCGCCAATAGAAATGGAATGTCTTGGACCGCGTGGCTTGCGATGGCGGCTCGCAACTGCGTTTCCGATCAGGCATCCGCCGGAGGACTTTTCCAAATGGCGCTTCTGCAAAACGCCGAACCGGGTGCGTCGCAGCCTTCCGCGATCGCAAGCGAGGTCGCATCCCGCCGTGCCACATTCAGAGCAGAGAACGACCGCGCATCGCGCGGCGCGCTGATCGAGGCGCTCATTGCGCTCGCCGAGGCAGAGCTTGCGAGCGGGCATGAGGCAGCGACGGTCGCGGCGCTCGCCGAGGCAGGCTCGCTCCTGCCCAAACGGATGCCTGACGCGACCTGGCGCGAACGGTTCGTGATGCTCCACCGCCTCAAGGCGTTGCTGGCACAGCGGCAGGATCGCCAGACCGACGCAATCGAAGCCTTCGAGGCCGCGCTTCGCGCCATTCCCGAACCGACAGAGAGCATCGAGCGCGATGATGCCGCGGCCCGGCTTCAGCTTCTCGTGCGTATGGCGCATTCGCGCCTGGCGCTTGGCCAGGCCGACGAGGTCGCCGCCGAGATGCGCCAGTGCGAGACGCTGATGGCTGCCCTGACCGAGACGATACCGGGGCGCGCGATCGATGCGGCTCGCGCCGCGGTACTGGGAAATTCCGGCGTCGCCCTGGCGATGCTCGGCGATATCAAGGCGGCCGGGGCGAAGCTCGCTGAAAGCGTCGCGGTGATCGACCGCGTCGCCGCGCCGGAACTGGCGGGTCTTCGCCTGCAGGTGATCAGCATGTGGAGCGAAGTCGTCCGAAGAGGCGGCGGAGACGCAGACGCGATCCTTGCGTACGTAGAAACGGGAGAACGCGCTAGGGTCAGCTAAACGCCCCGTTCTTCACAGTCATCTCGTACATCCGGAACGTGCCATAGCCTTTGGCAAGCGGAACCTGGCCCACATAGTTGCAGGTGAACTCGCCGTGAGTCTCAAGCAGGAGAACGGCGGCGAAGGCCTCCGTCACGAAGACGGCTCCGGGCGGCGTGATCGGCTCGATGCGTGCCGCCCGCGACAGCGAGTGACCGTAGAAGGTGCCGTGGCCGACGATCGGGTCCCAGTCCGTGAAGACCGGACCATAGTGAGCGCCGATCCGCATCGTCGGCGCCTCGTCGCGCCCGATGAGCCTGCCGTCGATTGCCGATAGCCGCGCCTGAACGGCAAGGCATATCTCGGCGGCGCATTGGATGTCGGGAACCACGAGATGGATGGCGTCGCCCCATGTATTCTTGAGCGCGACCGCCTCGCCCTTCTCCGCAACGACCTCGCCTATCGCGCCCATCACCGTGTTCCAGAAGACCGGAAGATATTTCTCCGGCATGCGGGAAAACCCCGGAAGGTCGCCGAACACAAGGGCGCTGCACTGGCGCGGCTCGGCGCGCTTCCGCCGGCGATTTTGGGCGGGCCCGTCGCTGAGCGTCACCGTCGTATGCCGCCGGCGCTTGTCCTTCGCCCAGTCGGCCGCCTGCGCGGAGTTCGAGCGCGTCGCCCTCCGCTTCGCTCAGGACGATCTGCAGCGCATTCCCGTCGAGGTGCTGCGCGCGCTGCAGGGTCAGCCCCATGGCAACACGCGCGGCATGCTCGCCGAGGCTGGCGTCATCCGACTCGGGGTCCTCGGCGACGACTTCAAGACGATACGACGCGCCGCAGCACGCATCGAAGCGCGACCGCCATTCCTTGCTCGCGCTCTTCAAGGCATGCGCCGCGAAGGTCGTCGGAGGAAGCGGCAGGATGACGTTCAGCTCGATGCCGGCTTCGAGCGCCGCCTCTGCGAAGAGAACCTCGCTCGGATGGCCGAGAGATCCGAACACGGCGCCGGGCCTGATCTTCTTCAAGGCCGCATCTATCCGCTCCCGCGCTTTCGCGGCGGCGGCCCCGGCTTTGTATCGGGCCCAGGCGCGGCTGTCGGATTCGGCACCGAAATAGTGGGCTGTCACGCGCGGCATCAGCGGTGAGAGAATCCGCCTGATCTCAGCCGGCGTGCGCCCCGACTCGGCGAGGATCAGACGCAGTTGGCGGCGCGTCGTCGAGCCAGCGCCCTCGTCGCCGTAGGCCGCCGCCGCTTTCAGGTCCTTGCGCGCCTCGTCGATGTTGCCGACAAGAAGATCGGCTTCGGCGCGGGTCGAAAGCGACCAGAGATCGGAAGCCTGCACCACCGCAGGATCGGCAAGGACACGGCGTGCTATCCGTGCCGCCTCCCTCTTGCGCCCGCCGAGAAAAGTGAGGCTCGCCCAGTTGACCGCCGGGTAGTAGTCCGGCCCCTTCTCGAAAACGCGCTTATAAGCGGCGGCGGCTTCAAGCAGCGCGGCGCGCCGGGCGGCGCCTTCGAGCTTCAGCGCCCTGTCCTTCAGAAGCCGCCCCTCGAGCGCCAGCACATCCGTATCCGTCGATTGGTCGAGCTTCCAATCGCGGAAGAGCCGCATCGCGCGCTCGGTCGCGCCCGCCCGGGCAAGCGAGAGCACTGCAAGGTGCCGCAGCCGTTCGCTGTCCGGGAAGTCCTGAAGATAGCGGGTCGCGAGGTCGAAGGCCGAGATCAGCTCGGCCTTCTTCACCGTTTGCTTGACCTCGGCGATTGCCGCCGACAGTCGCTCTTGCATCGCGCCGCTCCCAGGCTCTCGCCCGATCTTACCCGCGTGAGAGCGCTGAGCCAAAGCGGCGGGAAAAAGAACCGCCGCCTCAAGGGCGGCGGTAAGGATGGAGGGAGGTCGTCGGAGGGGAGAACCCCGTCCGACGCGAGCGAATGTGCCGGGATTTTCCGAGGTAGTTTGTGCGAAAGGTCACAAGCTCGCGCCGCGCGAGCTCTCAGCTCCCGCTACCGTCGGCGGGGAGGTCCACCAGGGCCTCCGGCGTCCAATCCGCAATCCTTGCATCCACGGAGTCGACGTCGGCCTGGGATACGCTTGTCCCCGCGGCCTTCTGTGCCGCCTCCGCGGCCCCGGCGACATTGATCTTCTGGCCGAAAAGGTGCGCCGCAAGCTTTGCATGAAAGAGCGCTTCGACCGGGTCCTCGGCGAGATCGGCAAGCGCCAGGTGAGCTTCCGGTACCCCGAGCGCGGCGGCTTTGCGCGCAAGCCATTCGAGCCCACCCTTCTCTTCGGCGGTCGTCGCACGGGCGGCGAGGAACGGGTAGAGCGCGGGGAACGAGTCGATCAGCGTGTGCTGCGCCGTAGCGACGTAGGCATCGCCGGCGCGCGCGTCGTCCTTCTGGCTGAGCGCGTAGGCGATGAGCGCGAAGGCTGGCGATGCGCCCTGCCCCGCTGCTTCCCTTGCAATCGGCATGTATTCCGCCTCGCGGCTCGTGTCCGCGCTGATCGCGCGCGCCAGCTGATAGGTCGTGCGACTGTCGCCGGGCTGTTTCTCATGTTCGGCGCGGCATTCCGTTTCGGCCGCCGCGGCATCGACCTTGTCGAGCGTCAGGCCGGGCCCCCGCCGCAGGGGATCGTAAGGGTCGGCGGCAAGGAGATCGCATCGGGTGACCGAACTCACGCCCCGCTCCAGATTGACCAGGCCGCTCAGGAACCCGATCGGCCATCCGTAGGAGCTCATCCGATACCAGCCCGCGACGAAACCGGCGTCGGCCGTGGCGCCGGCTTCGATCAGATCGGCGTTAACCACGTCCTTCTCCGCGGCAAGCGCCAGCACTTCGAGCACCCAGCCGGCGTGATCTTCGGCCCCGCGGCCGTCATTCAGGTCGGCAAGCTGGTACTCGCGGATTGTTTGCGCCAAGTTGGCGAGCGCAAAGCCATAGCCGGCGCCGACCTTGCCGCGCAGGTCCGGATCGAACGCCGAGCGATCCTTCCAGACGATGCGATATTGGCCGACCGCCTCACGCTCCGTCGCCGCCGTGTCTTCCGAGGAGGGCATCGCGATGCCGGCCCAGCGGAGCGCCTCGGCATAGCGGTAGCGGAGCTTCAGGTCGCCTGGGCTCGCCTCGATGAGTGGCCGCATCAGATCGACGCTCTCGTTGAGGAGCTTCACCGCGGCGGTCGAAGTCGTGGTCGTTGACGAGCACGCCTTCCCAGAAAAGGGACTGGGCACGGAGCCCCACCCATTGGTCGGAATCGCCAACATCTGCGAGCACGGCAGCCATTTTCGCGCCGGAGTCGAGTAGCGTCTCGGCTGCGGTCACGTCGGCGTCGGCACCGATCGCGGGCAGAGAATCGTAGTCGTATCGAAGCGGGCCGAGATCGACGTCGGATATCGTCTTCGTGACGAGTTCAGGCGGCACGGCGGGCGTCGTCGCAGCGATCAGCGTGGCGCCACGCCGGAAGAGATCGAGCGCGTCACTGTTGCCATGGATCGGTGTGTGGAACGCGGCGCCGATGATCCGTATCGCCTCGGCGGCAAGACGGAAGACGTCGGTCGGATCGGAGGCGACGCCGATGTCATCGGCGAGATCGAGATATTCGCGGACGAGATCCGGTGACCAGCCGTCGGCGGCGCGCGTCCGCTGCCCAAGCTCGATCATCAGCTTGGCCGCCATCTGCGGTTCGCTGTGGCCGAGATCAAAAATGCGGGCGCGCTCAAGCTCAACCCGAAGTGCGTCGAGAAGCGGCGAGTCCGGCAGCTGCGCCGCGAGCTGACTGGCATTTTCCATGTCGAATTCCCGCCGCGCCCGGGAGTTGGCCGGCATGTCCGGGAGCGCCTGCGACGGGGCGACCGTGGCGGCGGCCGGCCGCCAGCTCTCGACCTTCTCCAAGACCGCAAGCACGCGGTCATCGGGAAGGACGCGGGCGATCTGGGCACGGCGATGCGCTGAGAATTCCGCTTGCTCCGCCCGACCGCCGGCGCGGTAGAGCCGCTCAGCAATTGCGAACTCGAAAAGCGCGTCGCTCAGCGCACCGATGTCGTTGATCCGCCGCTCGTCGGCATGCGCGATCAGCTGGTGAAGCACCGGATCGGCCCCGGCGCGCTCCGTCGCAATTTGAAGCAGCGACGCGTCAATGGGCGCGCCGGCGGCGATCGTTTTCATCAGCGAAGACGGCAGGCTCGTTCCTAACCGCAGCGCGTCTTTCGCGATCGCCAGCTGGTCGAGATCGCCGCGCTCAATCGCGATCCGCGCGAGCACCGCGCCGAGGATACGCGTCGCCGTGCGGTCACCGGCCGCTGCGGCCTGCAGCACGCGCGAAAACGCGCCGTCTTCGACCAGGTCGCGTACGCCGGCGTTCTCGCCTCTCTGCGCAAGTGCTTCGACGGCGCCAAGCGAGCCGCCGGCCGCATTATCTTCGCATTGCGCCGTCTCCTCTACGGCCGTCGCAGACGCGGATTCGCCGAGCAGGCGACTTTCAAGAAGCGAAATCTGCGCGGCGATCAACTTGTCGCAGTCCGCCTCGGAGCTGTTGGCGGAGCTCGGGTCGGCTGGCGCCGCCTCCGGATCGATCGTCAGGGAATCGAGGCTCGTGTCGTAGGCAGGGTCGAGCAGGCTGCGCATCGCGACGAGACGCGCCGGATCGGCGACCCCGGACGGCGGCGTGAGGGCGTAAAAGTCGAACGTCGCGACGGAGTCGGTGTCCCATTCGAGCGAAAGCGCCTTGCCGTCGTCCTTGAGCGCCAGGGCCGAGGGGTTCGCGGGAAGTCTCGCGAAGCCGGCAAGGGCCCCGGTCTCGGGATCGAGCGTCATCATCATGCCGTGGTCGTCGGCGACCGCGATGCCGCCCGGCGAAGCGTAAAGCCCCTTTGCGGCGTAGAGACGCTCTGCGCTCGTCCGGAATACGAGCTTGTCGAACTTCACTGCCCAGATACCGTCGTTCGATTCCTGAAACGACGATATCTGGCCTCCGGCATAGGCCACGACGACGCCTCCGTCGGGGTTGAAGACGGCGGCCTTCGGGTCGCTCCAGCGAACGAGTCGCTGCTTGCGGATCTTTTCCTGCGGCGGGGGGATGCTTATGCCGCGTGTGTTGTGCGTGGACCCCGTGTCGGCTGGCGCGGAATGGTCTCTCGCGGCGGCGCTTTGAGGCGCGGTTGCTCCATGCGGGGCGATCTCCACGCCACTCGCGGTCACGATCGCGACGCGGTTTCGCGCCGGATCGCCGGCGATCCAGGACGCCGACGTAGACACCTCCTCGAGCGGCGCGAACGCGCGGGCGGGTGTGTTCGGATCGGACCCCGTTCGCAGTGCGGGGCCGTCGATCACATTCACCCAGGACACGCTCTTGTCCTTGTCGAGCAAGGCGAAACCCGTCGAGCCGCTGTCCGCCGGCACGAGCTTCTCCGTGGCGGCGTCGGTGGCGGGCGCATCGCACGCCGTCGCCGGCGACGATTCCGAGCCGTCCGGATGATGCCACCCGATACCGGCGCCATTCCCGACCGCCGCGACGAAGAGCAGCGAGCCGTCGCTGTGCCTGAAGAGGAGCGACCGCCCGTCCCCGCCGAAGGCCACTGCGGACACGCAGTTCGATTCGGCAATATTCGTGGACTGGAAGGCGACGTCCTCCTCGAACGTGCCGTCGGGACGCAAGCGATAGACGAGGAGTTGCCCGTCATACGTCACGCCCGCGATACGCAAGACGCCATCCCTCTGGTAGACGGCGACCGAGTTCGGCGCGACGTAGAGCGAAAGCTTCTGGCGCGAGAACGGGATACGATAGTTCGCGAGCGCGCCCGCAGGCTGCATGCCTGTGCTGGTCGTCGATCCCGATGCCGATTCTACGACGCGATAGCCGCCGTTTCCGTCAAACGCGACCGCATCCATTCGCGCATTCGACGCCGCGTCGAGGCGGGTCACGCTCTTGCTGGTGTCCTTGGGAATTTGAAAGATGATGCCGCTGCCGGCGTTCTCCACGAGCGCGCTGTAAGCGGGCGTCCCGTCGATCACCGTGTCGTGGATCGCGGTCTTCGCCAGCGTCAGTCTGGGCGGCACGCGCTCCACCCAGAGCGGCGTCCCAAGCCGAAAATCGACAGCGGTCAGGTGCTGGACGGCGCAAGGGTTTTCCGTGCAGGACAGCGCCAGGAGCAGCGCGCCATCAGACGTCAGCGCGGCGTCGGTGGCGGCGCCGCCCGTCTCGACCTCGCGCACCGTTCCGCTCGATATGTCCACCGAAAGCACGCGCCCGGCGGCCTTGTTCATCAGCACGACAAGCCGATCGCCGACAAGGCCGAGAAGCGTGACGTCCTCGACATCCTTGAGCCCGGCGCCTTTGGCCATTTCGTCGGCCGTGATCCGGAAGGCGATCGACTGCGTCACCGAATCCACCACCACGGCCTCCGACGGCTTGTCGTCGACCTTCAGGGAAAGCGCGAAGCGCGCGTCGGTATTGACCGGCGCAACCTGATCGATCTTGGTGTCCGCCGTGAACGACGACATCGGGATCAGCACGGGCGCAGTCTCGCCGCGCGCCCAAAGCGCCAGCTGCCGATCGTCTTTCGCGTCGTCGGGCGTCGGATCCGTCGTGACGATCGCGACGCGGTTTCCGTCAGGCGTCACGAGATCGATTTCTGAGCCGAGATCGTCTCCGGGAGGCAGCTCGAAAGAACCGAGAACGGCACCCGTCATCACATCGAACACAGCGATGATCTTGTTGCCCGAAACCGTGCTCCCGTCGGCGCCCTTGCGGTTGAGGGCATAGACGCGAAAACGACCGGTCGTCCCGGTCCAGCCGTCAAGGCCGGCATAGGTCAGAAAGTCCGGAACGCTCTGATATTCCGCCATGGTCTGGCGGGCAAAGGCCTTCACGATCGGATCGATCAGCCAGCTTTCCTGGCGGTCCGATGCCAGTCCGCTCAGCTTCTGCCAGAGCGCTCCGAGCAGGTTTGACGCGATCTCCCACGACCCGGCCTGCTGCAGCGCGGAGATGCGGTCGGCAAGCTGCTCAAGGATGGTGCGGCGGAAGGCCTCCTCCGTGCGCTGGCGCTCCAGGGCGACCACCTGCTGGCGTGCCTCCGTTTCGCGGTCGCGCGCCGCCATCGCGTTCTGCGCCTGCTGTCTTGCCTGTTCTTCGGCGACTTTCGCCGCTTGGGCTTGCGCAACGGCCTCGGCCTGCAGAGCAAGCGCGCGCCGGCTCTCGTCATCCGCGCGCTGGCGCTCTGCCTCGGCCGCCAGCCTCAGCCGGTCGGCATCCTCGCGCGCCTTTATGGCGTCCTGGCGCTCCCGTTCCGCGGCAGCGGCTGCGTCGGTCGCGCGCAGAGCCTCCTGGTTAGCGCGCCACGCCGAATAGCCTGCGAGGCCGCTGAGAGGTGTGATGACGCAAAGAACGATGATCGCTACCGCCGTGACCAGACGGTTGCGCCATTTCTGTCGACGTTCCTTCGCCTTTTCCGCTTCGCTTGCATCCGCGGCACCGCGGCTGTCAGCCAGGTACTTTGCGGTCTGCGCGAAGTAGCCGCCGTAGCGCTTTGCCCAAGCCGGCGTCGGCAGCTCGCGGTCCCACCAGCTCGCGTTGCTGGCGAGCGCCAGATCGGAAAGCAGGTTCGCCTCGCCGCGCTGGTAGCGCTCGGCGAGATCGACAAGCCGTCGCCAGGTGCCCGCCGCGGCGGCTTCCTGCTGCAGCCACGCCGCAAGCTCGTCCCACTGGCGGATCAGACTCTCATGGCTGACGTCGATCAGGGTGGACGGCCGCAGCGGGGCCGGGCGGGCCGGCACCAGGAAATTGCGCCCCGGCGCTCGGAATGCCTCGACGATCTCGCGCACGGCGATCTCGTCGCCACCGGCAAGCGCCACGAGCTCGCCGAACTCGGTCGGCCTGCGCACGGCGTCCGCAAGGGTCGATCCGGCGGTCAGCGCGCGGAAGATGACGGGGGCGAGCGCACGATGCTCGGGCAGCAGCTCCTCAAGAATCTCGCGGCCATGCGCGGCAAGCGCGCCGCGCAGCCCGTCGAGTGCCTCATAGTCGGCGAGCCTCAGGACGATCTCGCCGTCGCCCGCGTCCTCCGCCGCAATCGACCACAACCAATTCAGCACATGCTGCATCAGAGGCAGCTGGTCCGAGCGTCTGACCAGCCGTTCGAGCTGGTGGCCCGGGTTGTCGTCGTGCTCCCACGGCGCAAAGGACGTCAGGTCGTTCAGGAGGCGGTTGACGAGCGCCGGCTCGATGGAAAACCCGCAGACCGCGGCCGGACCGGCAATCGCCTCGCGCACTTCGTCGCGGCTCATGCGCGGTGTCAGGTAGAGGCCGCGATTGATCGCCTCCGCCAGACCGTCAATCAGCGCCGCCGCTCCGAGATACTCGGAGCGCATGGTGATAGCGACATAGATACGGGCCTCCGCAAGCGGCGCCTTCGCACTTTCCAGGAGGGTGGCGACAAAAGCCTCCGCCTCCTCCCGTTCGCTATAGGCGCTGTAGCGGAAGAGCTCCTCGAACTGATCAACGAGCAGAAGCAGGTTGGCGCCGTCCGGAAGGTTCGCCTCGCACCATTCGACAACGGAGCGCGGACCGCGCGCGAGGAAGGTGCGGAGGAGCTTCACCTCCTCCTCGTCCGGCGTGGAGTTCAGAGTCCGCGGCGATGGCCCTGGTCAGCGCCTCCGCCAGGCTCGCCATCGGATGCTCGCCAGGGCGGAACTCGACGATCAGCCAGCGCGATCCGGCCTGGTGCAGAAGGCCGATCTCAAGCGCATCGAGAAGTCCGGTCTTGACCAGCGAGGATTTGCCGGTCCCCGACGCGCCGAGCACAGCGAGGAAGCGCGTTGCCGCGAGCCGGTCGACCATGTCGTCGACGCATCCCTCACGCCCGAAGAAGAGGTCCGTTTCTTCGCGTGTGAAGGAGCGCAGCCCCGGATAGGGCAGCCGCCCCCCGGCTGTGCTCATTGAAGAAGACCCGTCAGGAACTGTCTTACGCCCTCGGCAGCCATGCCCTCGCGGTATTCGATGCGCCGGATCTCGGGCAGGTCCATACCGATGTCAGGCTTCGAGTCCGGCGGGCCGAGGTAGATGGCGAGCGCCTTCAGCGGTTGCCGGCGGCGGTGCTTCAGCTTCGAATAGAGACGCAGTTGGCCGCGCACCCAGACCGGCGTCGCCTCACCGTAGATCATGACCAGCGCGTCGCAATCGACGATGTTCTCCTCAAGGTCGAGGCGCACGTCCTCCGACGAGCCCTGCAGGATCGGCACGGCGGCGCTGACATTCGCGCTGGTGAACTCGCGCCGCAGGTCCTCAGCGATCTTGATGTCCATGCCATCGGCGTTGATGAAGATGAACTGCTCGGCGGGCGGCGTTGACGGCGGCGGGGTCTCCACGCGCCTCAGGATGTCCGCCTTGAAGGCCTCAAGCCCGATCCGCATGACGTTTTCGCCGGAGAGAAGGCTCGCGTGCTGGGCGTCGGCGATGCTCGCAAGGTCGATATCGGGGCGCAGCCACTGGAGGATCGGCAGACCGCGCGTCACGGCGCGCTCGAACTGCAGCCGGTCGAAGCCTTGCGGAATATCGGGCGGGCGCTTCGCATGGGTGCGGCTGAAGAGCTGCACGAACGCGTCGGCGCGTGCGAGGTCGCTCTCGACCCCTTGGGCGAATTCGAGCCCGCCCTGCGAATAGACGCCCTCCGGCAGCACCTTGATGCCGTATTGCTCGACATAGCGGCGGACCTGCTCGCGCTCCTCGTCGAGATCGTCGGTGACCTGGGCGAGGAAGATGGTCCGGCCGGAGCCGGCGACCGCGGCCACGGTCTCGCCCTGCGGGCGCGTGGCTACGGGAGCCGGCGCCGCCTGCGCCTTTTGCTCCTCCCGCGCCCTCTTCAGCTGCCGGCGGATCTGTTCGCCAAGGTCATGCAGCGTCTGCATGTAGATGTCGGAGCCGGTCGTCATGGTCAGCGGAATCTCGCGCGACGGATGCATCTGCCAGAAGGCCATTCGCTTCAGTTCGCGCAGCGGCTGCGGGTATTCGTCGTTGGAGTCGAGCGGCGAGTGCTCGATTGCATAGATGCGGCCGCTCGCTCCCATGGTCTGCAGGAACGCGGCAAGCTCTCGCATCGTGTGTGAGCCCTCGGCCACATAGGCGGGCGACGTCACCGCGACGAACACCGCCGAGGACGCGGCGTTCTCCATCAGCGTCTCGTCGAGCCTGACCCCCGTCTCAAGGCTCGCATGGCCCGTGAAATAGACCTTGAGCCCTTCTTCCTCGCGCACGCCGAGGCGCATGCGCAGCACTTTCTTCAGATCGCCCGCGAACGCGGTCACCCAAGGCGGCGCATTTCCGATGGCGACATCGTCGAGATGCGCGAAGCTGACGAATACATCGCACTTGCAGTTCGGCACGTATGCCATGCTGCCCCGTCACCCCCTCGTTTGACGGCTTCCGCTCTTCCGGGACGATACACAGCGGCACCGCAAATTGCGAGAGCCCGAGGCCGCGGATTTCCGGCCTCCCGCGTCGCTTGCGGCAGGACGAAGCCGATGCCTCACCGTATAGCGGCGCCCCCCCCGCGCCGACCCATTCCCGGTCAGATTCCAGAGCCGCCGGTCTCGTCCTCGAAACGGCCACGAACGCGCTGGCCGGCGCTTTCGGCCGCGCGGAGCTTCGGGAGCTTCTTCGGAAGCGGCATCCAGGAGGTGAGCTCGGCGTCGGCGTAGACGATAATGCAGCCCGGATCGGAATCGGCGGCGATCCAGCGCTCGTCGCGGACGGCCCAGCGCACGACGTCGACCTCCGCCGGCCCCTGCTCGCTGGCGCGCACCGACGCCAGCACCGTCGTGCCGTCCTTCGGCGCGCTCTCCATCGGCCGCCATTCTCCCAGATCCGCTTCGCGCATTACTTCCACCCGAATCTTGCTGAGGAGAACTTGGCTCGGCGCTGAGCGAAGAGCAAGATTTCAGGCGCTCTTTGCAAGGCCGCGATGTGGCTTGGCGGGCGGTGACGCAAGCCATCTCGGGTCCACTAAAAAGGCGGCCAACTGCGCCGAGGGCATAGGGCGGCTGAGCAGGAAGCCCTGCACCTCGTTGCAGCCTTCGCGGCGCAGGCATTCGAGCTGCTCCGCCGTCTCCACCCCTTCCGCGGTGACCGTCATTCCGAGTGCCGCCCCGAGCCCGATCGCCGCCCTGACGATCGCCAGCGAGTTCTTCGTTGTCGCTGACATCGCGCACGAAGCTCTGGTCGATCTTGATCTTGTCGAACGGGAACGAGTGCAGATAGCTCAGCGACGAATAACCGGTACCGAAATCATCCATTGAAATGTGCACGCCGAGGTTCCGCAGCTGATGCAGGGTCGCCTTGTTTGCCTCACTGTTGCTGAGCAGCACGGATTCCGTGATCTCGATTTCCAGCCTGTCGGCCGGCAACCGCGCCGCTGCGATGGCATTGAGCACGACGGTGGCGAGTTCGCGCGAGCGGAACTGCTCAGCTGAAAGGTTCACCGCGACGTGCAGACCGTGCGGCCAGTTCACTGCATCGGCGCAAGCCTGGTGAAGCGCCCATTCGCCGATCGGCACAATGAGCCCGGTCTCTTCCGCAAGCGGGATGAACTCGGCGGGCTGGATCAGCCCCTTCTCGGGGTCGCGCCAGCGCAACAGCGCCTCGAACCCGGTGGGCTTGTCGTCCTTGAGGCTCACCAATGGCTGGTAGTGCAGCTCAAACTCCCCACGCTTTAGGGCCAGGCGCAATCCGACTTCAAGCCGCCGGCGCGCCTGCATTCTTGCGTTCATGGTGGGCTCGAAGAAGCAATAGGTACCGCGTCCGTCGTTCTTCGCCCGGTAGAGCGCGAGGTCGGCATGCTTCAAAATATCGTCGGGATCGGCGCCGTCTTCCGGCCCTAGCGCGACGCCGATGCTGACGCTGACGACCACCTGATTCTCGTCGAGATCGTAGGGCGCCTTCGTCGCGCGGATGATGCTCTCCGCGAGCGTGACTACGGCGGCCGGGTCGCTTGCATCCATCTGAATGATTGCGAACTCGTCACCGCTGAGGCGCGCAACGGTATCGGTCGGCTTCACACAGCTGCACAGCCGCTGCGCCAGCTCGATGAGAAGTGCATCGCCGACCGGATGGCCGAGCGTTTCGTTGACCCCCTTGAACCGGTCGATATCGAGACAGATGTACGGCAAACCGGCCTTCGCTTGGCCGGCCTTCGCTTGGAACGGCTTCGAATGCCTCCAGCAGCTTTTCGCGGAAAAGCACCCGGTTCGGCAGGTTGGTCAGCGCGTCGTGCTTGGCCATGTAGCTCATGCGCTTCTTCACGCGAGCGGTCTCGGTCACGTCCTCATGCGTGGCCACATAACCTCCGCCGCGCAGCGCGAGATGGTTCAACCTTATGATACGCCCGTCCTCGAGCGCGAACTCGAAGACCGCGTTGGCGCTGACTTCGAACTCGATGCCTTGGTGCGAGACATAGTTAGGAAAGTCGAGCGGCGCATTTCCGATCTGGTGGCGATAGCTGACGATATCGTCAAGCGCCGTGCCCGGCGTGACCAGATGCGGAGGCAGCTTGTAGAGCTCTGCATAGCGGGCGTTGCAGAGGATCAGACGTCCATCGGCCCCGAACATGCACAGGCCGTGCGGCATGTTTGCGAGCGCTGCGCCGAGCTGACGCTGCTGCGCTTCCGCCGCCTCGGCGAGCCTGTTGCCGCGGCGAAGGCTTCGCACAGCGAGCGCGGTCAGAATGGCCATCATCAACGCCAGCAACCCAAGCATGGCGAAGACTGCGGGGCTGACCTGCGCATGCGCCTCATGCCCGAGTTGCGACGGAGACCAGACCAAGCGGCCGACAGCATTTCCGGTCGGATCGACGACCGCGAGGCCCGGCGTCTCCCCCGCCTTGCCGAGCCGAAGGCCGTCGATCACGAAGTCCTCGCCGAGCCGCGTGACCGCATCGCTGTCGAATGCCTTGGCGATGATAAGCACACGAGCGCGCGTCGGCACCTTAGACATTGTCGGCGTGTTGGGGACGATCGGCCCGGCAGCAACGGCGGCCAAGCCCCACTTTGTCTGCAGGAGCCCAGCCTCAACGGCATAGCTGCGCCCGTCACGCGGAAGCTTCGCCAGCATGGACTGAAGCGCGGGCCCGAAGGCGTCCGCCGCATCGACGTCGACCGCTTTGCCATTGCGATAGCCAAAGACGTCGCGGTCGCCCTCGTCGAGGACATAGGCGGTGTCGAAGAAGATCGGGTCCACCGTCGAAGCGGCAAAATTCTCGTCCACGAATTGTGGATTGGGCGTGCCGTAGAGGGAGCGCACGGCATCGTCCCAGACAGCGTAGTCGCCGTGCGATTTGCCGAGCCGGCGCACGAATGCCTTGACGGCGGCTTCCGCCGAGCGCGTCGCAAGCTGCCCTTCGATCCGATTGGCTTCGCTGGCCATGCGGTTCAGCGCGAAGACGACGGAGGCGAGCGTGCCGGCGAGGACAAGGACGGCGAAAAGGACGATGATCGGCGCGAGGCGCTCCCGCGCGCTGGAGGGGGACGCGTCGCCTGCCGGCGATGAGCCGCCCAACCATCGCGGTAACCGCTTGATAGGCCGAATCATTTTTGGCGCTCAGCGCCGCGAAGCGCGTTCAAAGTCATGGACCCATTGATGACGCGGAATGGTTGCAGCGGGATTGACGCTCCCGCTCCAACTGTTGCGTTGAATCACACGGTTCAAAATAGTTAATGCGCTAAGCTAATGTTTTACTTTAGAGAAAGGCGGTAGACGGGAAGGCCGGAGCGGCGGCGAGCCTTACCTGCATCTTCTGCCGTCTCGTCTGCGCGTCCTACCGCGCGCGTCTGCAGGCTAAAACCGAACTCGGCGACGGCCTGGGCGGCGAAAGCGAGCGTCGAAAGCGGACGGCCTGGCGGGAAGCCGGGCATATCGGATCCGGCCTTCAATTTCGCGATCATGCGCTCGTCGGGATCCGCATCGGCGCCGAGGACGGGGCCGAAGTCGCAGATGATGCGGAGCGCGTCGCCGCCCTTGCCTTCGGCGCATGACTCAGCAAGCCGGATCGCCGCCTCAAGCGAGGGCGCGACGATCGCCGTCCCCTCCCCGCCGACACGGGAGGAGCGCGCGACGATGGAAAAATCCTTCTTCTTTGCAACGCCGCTCTTCTTCAACGCGGCTTCGTCGGCACCGCTTCCACCGACATCCCAAAGCAGCACGACGGGGCGAAACGCAGAGGCGCCGCGCGCGCGGCCGGACGGCGCCTTCCGCCCGAAGGGGAAGTGGATGGCGTCCGCCGAGCGGCCCGCTTCCAGCCAGTCGGCGACGGCGCGGTTCGCACCAGCCATGTTCACGGCTTCGGTGCCGTCGGTGACGGCGATCAGCCGGCACTCCGTTTCGAGCGTCTCGGCGCGCATGATCGCGAGCCCGGCCATGAAGCGGAAGCCATAGAAAAAGTGGCCGTCGAGATCGCGGTCGAGCGGCTGCTCATCGTCGATCAAGGTGAAAGAGGCGGCGCGCTCAAGCACGGCGTCGAGACGCTCGCGCCACGGCGTGACGCCCTCAACGTCGCCGATCGAAACCGAGAGCGCCACGTAGCGCTCGACCGGGAACGGCAGCACGGCGTGAAACGGAATGCCGAGATCGAGCGCGGCTTCCGCGATGACGATGTCGGCGCCGCAAGCGAGCCCGCCGAAGACATTGCCAACGTTCTGCTCCTTCAAGATGCGCTCCGCCTCGGCGCGGATCGCGTCGTCCGCCTTCGCCTGCGCAGCAGCGTCCATCTCACCGCCCCGGAAGAGATGCCCGGTGACGACCGCAACGCTTCGGACACCGAGCTCCGCCGATGCCGCCTTCAGATCGAGTTCCAGGTGCGGCGCGAGACGGCGAAGCTGCAGCATGGTCGAGGCACGTGTGCTGTCGGTCGCGTCGGGCGCGGCGGCGGCGCGGGCGAGCGCCGCTAGCCCTCCGCTCGCGTCGCCGGAAATCAACAAAGCCTCGGCGCGCGTCGCGGCCGCCCAATAGGTCTTTGGATCGTCCGGCAGTCGCCTCAGGACTTCCGCGGCAAGCGCCCTGGCACGCTTCGCGTCTCCATGAACGAGCGCCATCGCCGCCGCGTTGACGCCGGCGTACCAGCTTCCGATCCGCTTCCAGATCGCCTCGTAGGCGCGCCCGGATTCTTCGGCTATCGCCGGGTCGCCGGCTGGGGTCTTTTCGAACGCATTGTCCTTCAGGACGCGCGCCTCAAGCGCGGCGAGATCGCCGACAAGCGTTTCGACCGAGCGGCTTCCGCCGCCCCCGTCGTCATCGGAGTCGAACGCGTCGTCGACCCAGTCGCCGGCGAGGCGCTCCGCAGAGGCGAAGGGATTTTTCAGCGCGCGCTGCACACGTTCGCGCAGCGCCTCAAGATCGCCGTCGGGCGTGAGCCGCGCATTCTTCAGGACGGCAATCGCCTCTTCGTGGTCCCCGCTTCTGGCCGCGGCGAGCGCCAGGAGATGCAACAACTCCGGGCTCGACGGGAAATAGCGCAGCATGTCGGCCGCGATGTTTCGCGCGCAGATCAGATCGCCGCGGTCGATCTCGGCGGCGACGTCGGCGACGGCGCGCGCCAGCGCACGCGCGGTCGCGGCCGGAATGGAGCCCGGCGATCCTGACGAGCCGCGTATAGTCGCTCACTTCGAGACCCGCCGCCGATGAGCCGACGAGACCGGCGCGCTCCCACTCCTTCAGCCGGCGGCTCACTGTTTCGCGGCTGACGCTCAGTTCCTTTGCGATCTCCGCCTGGCTGAGCTTGTTCGGGAAGCGCACGCGGTTGGAGCGAGCGACGCCGAAGTCGGCGGCAAGCTCGACCAGCCAGTCGGCGAGCACGATGTCGGGATCCTCGTGGCTCGCACTGTGCTCAGAGGCGACGGCGTCGATCAGACGGCGCGCACCGAGTTTTACGAGGCGTGTGCGGATCGCCGGATCGAGATCGAAAAGTTCCGTGAGATCGCTCCAGGCAATTCCGATGGCGCGCACCGGGGTCAGCGCGCGCGCGGCACTCGCGCGGACCGTCGGGCGCGGATCGAGGCCGGCGTTCAGAAACTCCACCTCGCCGAACACATCGCCCCGGACCACGCGGGCAAGCCGGGCGGCGCGGCCGGAGGAATCCGGGGCGAGCCGCACCTGGACAAGCGGCTCGGAGGCGCGCTCGCCCGAATCTTTCGCGCCGACAAGAAGGAAAAGGCTGTCAGCCGGCTCGCCGGGTTCGAAGATCGTCGCGCCCGGCGCATAGGTCTGTGCACGAAGCCGCAGACTGCCGAGCCGCCGTCCGACATCCGGATTGCCTGACTGGAAGAGCCGCGCGCCGATCAGCGCTTCGTTGTCCGGTGTCGCCATGCGTCAGAGGAAAATGCGCCGGGAGCGCGGCGTTTGTCGATGACCTTCGGCTAAGGCAAGTTCTCAGATTGAATTGCGGGGGGTCAGCAGCTGGGCCGCGGGCGCGCGCAATGGTCCCGCCCCGAAGCCAAAAGCGGGAAGTCGGCGAGACGGCACAAAAATGAAAGCCGCCTCAGCCGGTTTGCGGCTGAAGCGGCTCGCGGCACCCCCGACCGGCTTGGGAGGAATCGGGAGCTCAATCGAAAGCGCCAGAATCGAACCTCGCGGATTGCGAGCACGAATTCCGAGCAAGAGTGCTCACTGTCCCCGATTTGACATGGAGCCTGTGGAAAACTCTGGCGGGTGAACTGGCGCTCTGGCGCCCGACCGACGCGGAATGAAGGCGAAAGCGCTTCGGAATGATGAGGAGCACCGACTAGAGCAGCCGCTAGCCGCCGCTCGACTTCAGGGTTCGCGGATTGGAAGAGGCTCGCGGAGAGAAGCGCTTCGTTGCCCGTGACCTCACCTCAGGTTGCGGACTTCTCACTACGGGAAGCCGCGCTTCCTTAGTCGGCCCGGCAATCGCGCCTATTGCGCCGCAACATCGCCATTCGCACCTGCGAGACACTGCTTGACAATGATAGCTGGCTGTGGCTGGGAATAAACGTTCATTCTCATAAATGACGATTCATTCTTACCCGGGCGCCTAGAACTCCGATGAACGCACCCTCTCCGCGCGCGCACACGGAAGAAGTCTCCTCCGAGCGCCGCACGCACATCCTCGACGCCGCAGCGCGGAGCTTCGCGCGCGCGGGCTTCCACCGCGCGACCATGCAGGACGTGGCGGCGGAGGCCGGCATGAGCCCGGGCAACCTCTACCGCTACTTTGTCTCAAAGGATGCCCTCGTCTTCGGCCTGTGCGAGCGCGACCGCGAGGAGCTCATGCAGGAATTCGCCGAGCTCAGCGATTCCGGCGGCGACTTCATGGAGCGATTCCGCGCGCTCGGCGAACGCCACTTCAAAGAAGAGATGCGCGACAAGGCAAAGCTGGTCATCGAGATCTGGGCGGAGGCGACACGCAATCCCGACGTCGCCGGGATGCAGACGGATTTCGACTGCTCGTTCGAAGCGGCTATGGTGGACGCGTTCGAGGCGGCCAAGCGCGCCGGTGGGCTCCCCTCCGATCTCAACTCGCGCGCAGTCACCTCCATTATCGGCCTGCTCGGCGACGGCCTCTTCCTGCGCCGCGCCGTCGCTTCCAATTTCGACCCGGAGCGCGAGATCGGCGAGGTCTTCGCCGTGATCTGCGCGCTGATGAACGGCACGGTCAAATTCCCCTCTTCCGACTCTTCGCCCGCTTCAGGGAGCCCGTCATGAATTTCAGCCGCATCCTGGCGGTCGTCATCGTGGTCGTCGCCGCCTTGTGGATCGGATCGGGCGTCTTCGGGCGCACCGAACCCGCCGCCGACACAACCGCCGCGACCGAGAAGCCGGCGACGCCGCTCTTCAAGGTCGCCACGCTCACTGCGCATGTCGAAGACCATTCGCGCGGCCTCACGCTTTCCGGCCACACGGAGGCCGACAACCGCGCAAGCGCGGTGGCGCGCGCCATCGGCTCGATCGTGGAGCTGAAGGTCAACCGCGGCGACAGCGTCAAGGAGGGCGATATCATTGCCGTTCTCTCCGACGAGGCGCGCGACGCGAAGGTCGCCGAGGCGGAGGCGCTGGTGCAGCAGCGGCAGGGCGACCTCGACACGCAGATGAAGCTGATCAAGCGCGGCGTGATGCCGGCCAACGACCAGAACCAGCTCGAGGCGCTGTTGCGCAGCGCCGAAGCGTCGCTGGCCACCGCCAAGGCGGAGCGCGAACGCGGGCTGGTGCGCGCCCCGATCTCCGGCGTCGTCAGCGATGTGCCGATGACCACGGGCCAGTCGATGCAGGTGGGCAACATGGTGGCGGAGGTGATCGCGCTCGATCCGATGCTCGCCGTCGCCGAAGTGGCGGAGCGGCAGCTCGGGCAGATCAAGGTCGGCGAGACGGCCGAGGTGCGTCTCGTCACCGGCCAGAAGGCGGAAGGCAAGGTGCGCTACGTCTCGCGGACCGCGAGCACCGGCACGCGCACCTACCGGGTCGAAGTGGCGCTCAACAATGCCGACCATTCGATCGCCGACGGCGTGACCGCGGATGTGACGTTCATGCTGGCGCCGGTTCCGGCCGTGCACGTGCCGCGCTCGGCGCTGACCTTCTCCACGTCGGGCGAGCTCAGCGTGCGCATTGTCGATGCCGACGGCGTCGTCGCCTCCGTGCCGGTCTCTGTCGTGGAGGACGCGCGCGACGACATCTGGCTCTCCGGCCCGGCTGATGGCGCCAAAGTGATCGTGCGCGGGCAGGACTTCGTGAAGGACGGACAAAAGGTCGATTCCGTCGACGTCGGCGACGCTTCGCCGGCGCTCCTCTCAAACTCCTAAGCGCCGCGCTCGCAGGGGCTTCAGGCTCATGGGCAATCCCGTCGACTACGCGATCAATCACGCGCGCCTGACGATCGCGGTTCTGATCTTCCTTCTCGCCGCGGGCTTCGTCGCCTATCTGACGATCCCCAAGGAAGCGGAACCGGACGTCACGGTCCCCATCGTTTACGTCAACGTCACGCAGCGTGGCATCAGTCCGGAGGACGCCGAGCGGCTGATCCTGAAGCCGCTCGAGACGAGCCTGAAGTCGGTCGCGAACGTCAAGGAGATGCGCTCCGCAGCGTTCGAGGGCGGAGGCTATGTGCTGCTCGAATTCGAAGCGGGCTTCGATTCCGACGCGGCGCTCGCCGACGTGCGCGCCAAGGTCGACGACGCGAAGAGCGATCTGCCGAGCGACGCCGACGAGCCGCATGTGCAGGAGATCAACCTGTCGCTCTTCCCGGTGCTTGTCGTGGCGCTCGGCGGCGACGTGCCGGAGCGCACGCTCCTGCAGCTCGCGCGCCAGACACAGACCGCGATCGAGCAGGTGCCGGGCGTGCTCTCCGCCGAACTCAAGGGCGCGCGCGACGAGGCGGTGGAGATCATCACCGAGCCGACGCTGCTGCAGAGCTACAACGTGCCGATCGACCGGCTGATCTCGTCCTTCAACCTCGGCAACAGCCTGGTCGCGGCCGGCGCGCTCGAAGGCCAGTCGGGACGCTTCGCGGTCAAGGTGCCGTCGCTGATCGAGACGCCCGACGACATCATGAACTTCCCAATCGCAGCGTCCGGCAATACTGCCGTGACTCTCGGCGACGTGGCGGAGGTGCGCCCGACCTTCAAGGACCCGACGACGATCACGCGGGTCAATGGCAAGCCGGCGATCACCATCGAGGTGTCGAAGCGGTCGGGAGCGAACCTCGTCGACACGGTCGACGCCACCAAGAAGGTGGTGGAGGAGATCGCGAAGACCTGGCCGTCGACGGTCGACGTCTCGTTCACGCAGGACAAGTCGAAAGACATCCGCACCATGCTGCACGAGCTGCAGAACAGCGTCATCACCGCGGTTCTGCTCGTCGTCGTGATCATGCTGACGGTGCTCGGCGGGCGCGCGTCGCTGTTCATCGGGATCGCCATCCCCGCCTCGTTCCTGACCGGCATCCTGGCGCTGCAGCTCGCCGGGCTGACCGTCAACATCGTGGTGCTCTTCTCGCTGATCCTTGCCGTCGGCATGCTGGTCGACGACGCAATCATCGTGTCGGAGTTCGCGGAGCGGCGCCTGGCGGAGGGCATGGAGCCGCGCGCCGCCTACTCGCTAGCGGCACGGCGCATGGCGGGGCCGGTCATCGCCGCGACGGCGACGCGCGTCGCCGCGTTCTCGCCGCTCCTCTTCTGGCCGGGCATCGTCGGCGAGTTCATGAAATATCTGCCGCTGACGCTGATAGCGACGCTCTCCGCGTCGCTCGCGGTGGCGCTCTTCTTCACGCCGACGCTCGGCGCGATCCTGAGCCGCGCCGGCAAGCCGGTGGACGAGCATCATCTCAAGGACCGCGGCCCCTACATGCGCATCGTGAAGCTTGCGCTGCGCCGCCCGCTGGCGACGCTCGGGCTCGCCGCCGCGCTCCTCGTCGGGGTCGTCCAGGCCTACGGCACGTTCGGGAACGGCGTGGAATTCTTCCCCGACATCGAGCCGGATTACGGGCTGGTGCAGGTCAGGGCGCGCGGCAACCTCTCCATCCAGGAGAAGGACGCGCTCGTCCGCCAGGTCGAGCAGCGGCTCCTCGGCATGCCGGAACTCGAGACGGTCTACGCGCGCGCGGGCGAGAATCAGCGCGGCTCCGACGAAGTCACCGAGGACACGGTAGGCACCGTGCAGTTCGAGCTGGTCGACTGGAAGAAGCGCCGCAAGGCGAGCGCCATTCTCGACGAGATTCGCGCCAATACGAGAGACATTCCGGGAGTGATCGTCGAGGTGACGAAGCCCGCCGGAGGCCCGCCGACGGGCAAGCCGGTGACGCTTGAGCTCAGCTCCATCGATCCCGACCTGCTCTACCCGGCGGCGCGCAAGGTCGCGGCGATCGTGCGCGCCAATTCCGAAACGCGCGACGTTGACGACGGCCTGCCGCTCCCCGGCATCGACTGGAAGCTCGACGTCGACAAGGCGGAGGCGGCGAAATACGGCGCGAGCCCGCTTGCCGTCGGCACTGCCGTCCAGCTCGTGACGAACGGCGTCAAGGTCTCCGAGTACCGTCCGACCGACACCGACAAGTCGGTCGACATCCTGGTGCGCTTCCCGGAAAGCAAGCGGAACCTCGACGAGCTCGACCAGCTCACCATCAACACGAGCGCCGGCGCCGTCCCGATCGGCAACTTCGTCACGCGCACGGCGGCGCCGAAGGTCGGGCTCATCAATCGTATCGCCGGTCACCGCGTCGTCACCGTCACCGCCAACGTGGCGGAAGGCGTGCAGTCGGCCGTCGTGCAGCAACAGATCCTCGAAGCGCTGAAGACGGCCGATCTCGGCCAGGGCGTCACCTACAAGATGAAGGGCGAGGACGAGGAGCGTGCGAAGGCCGGCGCCTTCCTGATGAAGGCGTTCGGGGCGGCGCTGTTCCTGATCTTCGCGATCCTGCTTGCGCAGTTCAACAAGTTCTCCAGCGTGATGCTGGTGCTCTCGGCGGTGCTTCTCTCCACGATCGGCGTGCTGATCGGACTGATGGTGATGGGGCAGGCCTTCGGCGTAGTGATGACCGGAGTCGGCATCATCGCCAATGCCGGCGTCATCGTGAACAACAACATCGTTCTGATCGACACCTACGATCGGCTCAGACGCGAAGGGCGCGCCGCCTACGAGGCAATCCTGGAAACCTGCCGCGAGCGCGCGCGGCCGGTGGTGCTGACCGCGGTCACCGCCATGCTCGGCGTGCTCGCCATCGCCTTCGGCATCAACATCGACTTCGTGACGCGCTCGGTCGCAATCGGCGCACCGTCGACACAGTGGTGGATTCATCTCTCCACGGCGATCGTGTTCGGCCTCGGCTTCGCGACGATCCTGACGCTGGTGGTGACGCCGGCCTCGCTGATGGCGATCGCCAATCTCGCGGCGTGGCGGCAAAGGCGGAAGGAGCGGCGAGTCGCGCGTCGCGCCGAGCGCATCGCCGCGCGGGCAGGCGGCGGGCGGGAACCCCTGCCGCAGGCGGCGGAATAGCGCCGGCGCTTCTACCTAAGCGGCAAATTCCGTCGACGGCTGTGTTCGCCTGACAAGCGGACACGGCCATCCCCCTGCTATTTCCGGCTTTCCGGCGAGAAGGGGACTTGTTGCGCACAGTCGCCTAGCGTAAACGGCAATCGTCGCGAAAAGCGACCGCTTCCCTTGATCCGCTCAGTGGCGGAGTAAGCAGGTGGACGAATAGTCGTCCAGGCGGTCAAGCATACGCCGTCCAAGCGCTCTCGCGCATGGCTCGGCCAGCGTCTCCAAGAACCTCAACGCCTGACAACTGTCGGGCCCCATCGCAAGCCGTTCGCGCTTCGCCGCGCGGCACGCTTGCGTCGACCGGAGCACGTTCGCCGTGAACAGACCCCTCATCGTTATCTTCACTGCCATCGTCCTCGATGCCGTTGGCATCGGCCTCATCTTTCCAATTCTGCCTTCGCTGCTGCAGGACGTAACCCACGCAGAAAACGTCGCGCCTTATATCGGCATATTGACTGCGCTCTACGCGGTCATGCAGTTCATATTCGCACCGGTGCTCGGTTCGCTGAGTGACCGGCTCGGCCGACGGCCGGTGCTCCTGATCTCGCTCGCCGGCGCGGCCATCAACTACCTGTTCCTGGCCTTTGCGCCCAGTCTCTGGATGCTGCTGCTCGGCCGCGCCATTGCCGGCCTGACGAGCGCCAACACCTCCGTGGCGGCCGCTTACATCACCGACATTTCTCCTGAGGACCAGCGCGCACGCCGCTTTGGCCTGTTCAACGCCATGTTCGGCATAGGTTTCATCATCGGTCCCGTCCTCGGCGGCGCCCTTGGTGACACCTGGCTGCGGCTACCCTTCATCGCGGCGGCTGCGCTGAACGGCTGCAATCTTCTGCTGGCGCTCTTCATCCTGCCGGAGTCGCGCACACCCAGCCGCGAAAAAATCGACCTCGCAGCACTCAATCCCCTTCGACCGCTGCGTTGGGTGTTCTCGGTGAAGAGCCTGCTGCCCATCATCTTCATCTTTTTCATCTTCAGTGCCACCGGCGAGGCTTATGGCACCTGCTGGGCGCTCTGGGGTCGCGACACTTTCCGGTGGAACGGACTTTGGATCGGCCTTTCGCTCGGCACCTTTGGCGTCTGTCAGACCCTCGCCCAAGCGTTCCTTCCGGGTCCAGCCGTGAGGCTGCTCGGTGAGCGTGCAGCCATTCTGACGGGCGTTGCCGGCGTCTGCATTGCGCTGATCGTCATGGCCTTCGCCACACAGGGCTGGATGATCTTCGTCATCATGCCAGTCTTCGCCCTCGGCGGCATCGGCGTGCCAGCACTGCAGTCTTTGGCGACCCGTCAGGTCGATGAGAACCAGCAAGGCCAATTCCAGGGCGTGCTGGCGTCAGCTGTGAGCCTGGCCTCGATTGTGGCTCCCCTTGCTTTCTCGAGCTTCTATTTAGTGGTCGGAGAGCAATGGCCCGGCGCGATCTGGCTGTCGGTCGTTGTCGTTTATGCGATCGGCGTGCTTTTCGTCCTCGGCCTGCGACTGAAGAAGCCGGAGCCGACGCCCGCACCCGGTGGCTAGCAGGAGCGCCTCCGACGCCGGGTCGCTTCGCAGGTGTAAGCACCTCGGAGTTCGGCCGCTTTTGTCGCTGGACTTGTTAGCTGCCGGATGCAAGTTGCATGCAACAATTCGCATACGTGCCGCTACAGGGGCGCTGAACGCGTGGGAGGATATTTGTGTCACTGAAAGTCATCGGTGCGGGCGTCGGCAGGACCGGCACATATTCGTTGAAGCTCGCCATCAACCAGCTTGGCCTCGGTCCGTGTCACCACATGGAGGAAGTCCTCATCAACATGCCGAGGCAGCTGCCGCTGTGGCAGGCGGCGGTGGCGGGCAAGCCCGACTGGCAGGCGATCTACGACGGCTATCCCGCCGCCGTCGATTGGCCGACCGCGGCCTTCCACCGCGAGCTTTTTGAGGCTTATCCCACGGCCAAGTTCATCCTGACGCACCGCAGCGTGGAAAGCTGGGTCGAAAGCTTTTCCTCCACCATCTACAAGCTGGCCGGGATGACCGATGCGGCACCTGAGCCGATGCGGCCCTGGCTGGAGATGGCGATCGCCGTCATTACGAAGACCGGCTTTCCGCCGGGCCTCGACCGTGATGGGCTTGCCGCTGCGTTCGAAGCCCATATCGCGGCGGTCAAGGCGACCATTCCCGCGTCGCAGCTCCTCGTCTGCCAGGTGAAAGAAGGCTGGGAACCGCTCTGCGCTTTCCTCGGCGTGCCGGTGCCGGACGGTCCGTTCCCGCGCACCAACGACCGGAGCGAGTTCTGGGACAAGGTCTCCGGCGCCCTCGCGTGATCGGCGCGCCCGGCTTGGCTTTCGCAAGCGGGCGGCGCAATAAACTCGCGCACGTGACCATCGGGACCTCATGGCCGAACAGCGCAAACTTGCCGCAATCCTCGCCGTCGACGTCGTCGGGTTCAGCCGACTGACCGGCGCGGACGAGGATCGCACGCTGGCGCGGCTGCGGGCGTTGCGCAGCGACCTGATCGACCCGACGATCTCGGTGCATAACGGACGCGTGGTCAAGCGCACCGGCGACGGCGTGCTGGTGGAATTCCGCAGCGTGGTCGATGCCGTGCGCTGCGCCCTTGAAGTGCAGAACTCGATGCAGGAACGCAATGCGGGCGTCCCGCCGGACCGGCGGATCGAGTTCCGCATGGGGGTTCATCTGGGCGACGTGGTCGAGGAGGGCGACGGCGACCTGATGGGCGACGGCGTCAACATCGCCGCGCGGCTGGAAGGCATCGCGAGGCCAGGGGCGATCTGCCTTTCCGAAGACGCCTACCGGCAAGTGAAGTCGCGGCTCGACCTGTCGGTCAGCGACCTGGGCCCGGTGCAGCTCAAGAACATCGCCGACCTGATCAAGGTCTATTCCTTGCAGGTCGCCGCGGACGCGCCGCCCGAGCCGCCGGCGCAGCCGGTCGCGGCGGGCAACGCATCCGAGAAGTCCTCGATTGCGGTGCTGCCCTTCTCCAACATGACCGGCGATCCCGAGCAGGAGTACTTCGTCGACGGCGTGGTCGAGGACATCATCACCGGCCTCGCCCGCTACCCCGATGTCGCCGTCGTCGCGCGCAATTCGACCTTCATCTACAAGGGCCAGGCAGTCGATGTCCGCAAGGTCGCCGCCGACCTCGGCGTGCGCTACGTGCTCGAAGGCAGCGCGCGGAAGGGCGGCAACCGCCTCAGAATCACCGGCCAGTTGATCGACGCGTCCACCGGCACTCACCTTTGGGCCGACCGCTACGACGGCAGCCTCGACGACGCGTTCGACCTGCAAGACCGGATCGTCGCCAGCATCGTCGGCGCCGTCGCGCCCACGCTGCGCAACGCCGAGGTCGAGCATGCAAAGCAAAAGCCCGATGACGAGCTCACCGCCCACGACCTCTATCTGCGCGCCCAGCCCGGCGCCATCGCCTTGCGCGCGGACGAGAACCTGGTCGCCATCGGCTACCTCGACCGCGCGCTCGCACTGAAACCCGATTATGCTCCGGCGCTGGCCTTCGCGGCCTGGTGCCGTGTGCAGCGCTTCAGGCGCCCGACCTGGGCGCCGGCAGGCCCGGACGATTTCGGCACGGCAGTCGCGCTGGCCAAGCGCGCGCTGGCGGCCGGGTCGGACGATGCGGTGACGATGGTGGTCGCCGGCTTCTCGCTGGTGACGCTCAGGGTCGACTATGCCGCCGGTCTCGATGCCGTGCGCCACGCGGTCGAACTCAATCCGTTATCGAGCTTCGTGGCGGCATTTGCCGGCTCCGCAATGGTCTGGTGCGAAGACTACGAGAGGGCGCTGACGCTTCTGAAACAGGCCGTCGCCTTCGGTCCGAGGGAGCCGGGATATTACCTTGCGCTCAACATGGTCGCCGCGGCCGAGCTCCTGCGCGGCAATCCTGACGCAGCGCTGGAAGCCGGACGGCGGGCCCTGACGCTGAACCCGGGCTCGGAATCGGGCTACTGGGTTCTGGCTGCGGCGCAGGTCCAGGTCGGGCAGTTGCCCGAGGCGCGCGCGACGCTGGCGAAGTTCCGGGAGATCGCGCCGAGCGCAACGATCAGCCTGCTCCGCAACTCCCTTCCGATCCGCAACCCCGAGACCCTCGAGAAGATACTCGTCAGTCTCCACGAAGCCGGCCTGCCGGACTGAAGCCGGGATGATGGCGCTGAGGGCCATGCGCCGCACATACAGCGCCTTGAGCCCGCCCCTCTAGGGAATCGCGTAGACACTGAGCTCGTTGGCGATGCCGCGCAGCGTGGCGCTGTGCGACACCGGCTTCAGGCCCTGCGCCTGAAGCACGTCCGAGGCGCCGGCATGCTCGACCACCGCGCCGGTTGCGAAGATCTCGTGCGACGTCGCCAGATGTTGCACGCGCGAGGCAATGTTCACCGTCTGCCCGAAATAGTCCTGCCGTTCGTTCAGCGTGACGGCGATGCACGGGCCTTCGTGGATGCCGATCTTGAGGAGCAGATCCTCGCGTCCGTGCCGGTCGTTCAGCGCGCGCATCGCGTCGCGCATCTTGAGCGCCGCGGCAACGCCACGGTCCGGTGTCGGGAAGGTCGCCATCACGGCGTCGCCGATCGTCTTCACGACGGCGCCCGTCTCCGCCGCGACGATCTCGTGCAGGACCTGGAAATGCGAGCGAACCAGGTCGAAGGCGACGAGGTCCCCTACCCGCTCGTAAAGCTCGGTCGAGCCGCGCAGGTCGGTGAAGAGGAAAGTCAGGCTGGTGATCTTCAGCCGCTGGTCGATATCGAGCGTGTCGGTGCGGAAGAGATCGCGGAAGGTCTGGTTGGAGAGCAGGCGCTTGGCGGTCAGGAACGGGCGACGCCGCGACATGATCTCGTGCAGTTCGTGGTCCGCGATGAAGACGCTCGGAATGAGCCGGCGATCGGTACGGTTCTCCACCATGAGCCGCAGCGGACCGGGCCGCATCTCGGTCGTCTCGTGCTGTGCGTGGTCGGTCTCGAAGATCAGCGTGAAGGCCTGCCGCTCCCTCGTCGGTTCGCCCTTCACGTCGAGGAACTGTGCGGTGTGTGTGACAGGCTCGAAGACAATGATGAACTGCGCCGGAAGCTGCAGCGAGATGATGGCCTTCTCACCGGGCGGGAGATCGAGCAATTCGAGCGTCATCGCTTCCCAGACCGGCTCGAAATCCTCCGGCAGCGCCAGCTCGGAGCCGAAATAGAGCTGCCGGAAATACTCCATCGGCGACATGTCTTCGGGATTGTGCGCCGCGATCCGCCGCACGCGGGGGCTCACCGTGAAGGTGACCTCCACCATCTCGTCGAGCGTCGGTTCGTAGTCCGCGGCGCAGAGCGAGCAGGCATAGGCCTCGCTGCGCACGGTCTTCAGCGTCGTGTTGGAATCGAGCACGCCGCCGCAGCCGGGGCAAAGCACGTTCCACGACATGTCGAAGAGGCCGATCTTCGCGGCATGCAGAAAGCCCGTGATCGCCTGCTCCGGGTCAAGCCCCTGCTCGGCGGCGAAGGCAGGCACGTTGATGCGCGCAAGCTTGCGGTCCGGGGCGTCGGTGACAAGACGCTCCATGACGTCGACGACGCCGGCGTCCGCCGATTGCCGCAGTAGCCCGAACATCGCCTGGCTTTCGCTCATATTCGGCATTCTACGCCGCGCGGCACGGCGCGGCATCAAAAATGGGGAAACACGAATGCGCGACGGGGACTTGCAGAAAAAGTGCGGTGAATCCAAGTCGGTAGCGACGCGCCTTCGGCCGCCGGCCGCGACTTTGGCGCATCTTCGCTTGCGCGCGGCGCGAAAAAATGCCGATCCTCCGCGGCCAGCGGATCATGAGCCTTGCAGGAGAAGCCGATGAGCAGCCGTCCGCCGCGCATGCTGATCTACAGCCACAATTCGTTCGGGCTCGGACATCTGCGCCGCTGCCGCACGATCGCGCAATCGCTGGTCGCCTATCGCGACGACCTGTCGGTCATGATGATCGTCGGCTCGCCGATCGTCGGCGCGTTCTCCTTCTCGCCCAACGTGGAGTTCATCCGCGTGCCGGGCGTGGTGAAGCTCGCCAACGAAAGCTATCAGCCGCACAGTCCCGGCCTTTCCATCGAAGACCTGATCGCCATTCGCTCCGCCATCATCCTGGAGACGGCGCGCATCTTCGAGCCTGACATCTTCCTGGTCGACAAAGAGCCGCTCGGATTGCGAGGCGAGGTGGAATCGACGCTGAAGTTCCTGAAGGAGAAGGGCAAGCTGCTCGTGCTCGGGCTCCGCGACGTGATGGACGAGCCGAGCCGGCTTGCGGAGGAATGGGAGCGCAAGCGCTCTGTGCCTGCGCTCGAAGAGCTTTACGACCACATCTGGATCTACGGCATCCCGGAGGTCTGCGATCCGCTCGAAGGCATCGAGGTCTCAGAACTCCGTCCGTCAGAAGTCGCGCTTCACCGGCTATCTGCGCCGCGGCAAGACGCCTTCCGGCCTCTACCCCCCCCCGCACGAGATCGAGGAGCCGTTCTATCTGGTGACGACCGGCGGCGGCGGCGACGGCGCGCTTCTCGTCGACTGGGTGCTTCGCGCCTACGAATTTGACCCGACCTTCGACATGCCGGCGAAGATCGTGCTCGGCCCGTTCATGGGCACAAGCCAGCAGACCGGCTTCATGGAACGCGTGGCGCGCATCAAGCATCTCGAAGCGATCGCGTTCGAGGCGAACATGGAAGCGCTGATGCAGCGGGCGCTCGGCGTCGTCGGCATGGGCGGCTACAACACGTTCTGCGAGATCCTGTCGCTCGACAAGCGCGCGCTGATCCTGCCGCGCACCGCGCCGCGCGCCGAGCAATATATCCGCGCCAAGCGCGCGAGCGAGCTCGGGCTCGTCTCGATGTTCCTGCCCGACGACACCACCGATCCAGGGCAGCTTGTGGAGGCGATGCGCGCGCTTCCCTACCGGCGGCGGCCGTCGAAGGTGCACATCCCCGGTCTCCTCGACGGGCTCTCCGTCATCAACAGCCTCGTCGACCAGTATCTCGGCGACAAGGTTCCGGCCGGGACGCGCTCTCCGCGGCTTTCCGTCATCAGCGGTAACGGCTAGAGAGCGTCAGAGACGTCGCCGGGGTTCCGGCGGCGGACATGTCCGCCGACGACCCCGCCCGTGTCCGCTGAGCTCTCCCGCCGGGCGTTCCTGGCCCTCGGCGCCACCGTCGTCGTCGCCGCCTGCGCCGGCGACGACGACACGACCGCACCGACCACGCCGGTCACGGCGACCGATGCCCTGACCACCACCACCACCACGCCGACGACGACGGCGCCGACGACCACGGCCGCGCGCACCGACGCCCCGACGACCACCGCCGGCCCCCCGCTGGCCACGAACCCCTTCGCGCTGGGCGTGACGGCCGGAGACCCCGACACGACGTCGGCGGTGCTGTGGACGCGGCTCGTCGGTGATGCGTTGCCGGACGAGGTCGATGTCGTGTGGGAGGTCGCCGCCGACGAGGGCTTCGCCGCCGTGACGGCCGACGGTCGCCTGACGGCGTCGGCGACCGACGGGCACAGCGTGCACGTCATCGTCGACGGTCGGCGGCCCGTCCTGGTACCGGTTCCGGGCCGGCGGCTTCACGAGCCCGAGCGGTCGCGTCGCCCCGGTCGGCGCCGATGCGACCGAGCTGCGGCTGGCCTCGGCGTCGTGCCAGCACTTCGAGACCGGCTACTACGCCGCCCACCGGGACCTCGTCGAGTGGGCTCCCGACGTCGTCGTGTGGCTGGGCGACTTCATCTACGAGGGCGCGTCCAGTCCCGTCGGCGACGGCCGGGTGCGGTCCCACGACGGACCCGAACCGACGGACCTGACCGGCTACCGCGCCCGGTACGCGCAGTACCTCGCCGATCCCGATCTGGCGGCGGCCCGGGCGTGTGCCCCGTGGCTGGTGATCTGGGACGACCACGAGGTGGAGAACAACTACGCCGGGCTCGAGCCGCAGGACCCGGCCGAGCGCGACGCATTCCCCGCCCGTCGCGCCGCGGCCTACCGCGCCTGGTGGGAGCACATGCCGGTGCGGCTCCCGGCACCCGTCGACGGTGTCGACGACGCCGATCTACCGGACCGTCTCGCTCGGTGCGCTGGCCGACGTGATCCTGCTCGACGGACGGCAGTACCGCAGCGACCAGGCCTGCGGCGATGTCACGCTGTCGGTGGAGCCGCCCTGCGCCGAGGCCCTCGACCCGGCCCGTTCGATGCTCGGACCGACGCAGGAGGCGTGGGTCGGTGACGAGCTCGCCGCCGGTCGCAGCACGTGGACGGTCCTCGGTCAGCAGACCGTGCTGACCGACCTCCGCCTGCCCAACGGGGCGATCGTCAACTACGACCAGTGGGACGGCTACGGCCCGGCCCGTGAGCGCCTGCTCGCCCAGGCCGCCGTCGCCGAGCGGGTGATCGTCCTCACCGGCGACATCCACCTCGCGGGCATCGGACGCCTGCCGGGCGTCGGCACCGAGTTCGTGGCGGCGTCGATCTCCTCGAACGGACTCGTCGATCCCGCGCTGCGACCACTGGTGACCGGGCTCCCCGACATCGTCGACGCCGAACTGGCCCACCGCGGCTACATCCGCCACGCCGTCACCCCGGCGTCGTGGACGGCCGAGTACCGCATCGTCGACGACGTGGCCCGGGCCGACTCACCGGTCTCGACCTGGCAGACGTTCCGCGTCGACGCCTCGACCCCCGACCAGCCCGTTGCCGTCTGACCGCGCTCGCCCAGCTGGCCGCGGTGCGCGGGCGGGACTCGGATCGATGGAAGTCTGACCGCCTTGGAACGGTCCCGTCCGGCCTCGGCCGTGCTCATCGTCGTCCTGGTGATGGCGGGCGCCTGCGTGGCGCAGTCGTTCGGCCGGTTCACCTACGGCGTGCTGCTCCCGGCGGTGCGCGACGACATGCTCGGCTCGAACCGGGCCGCCGGACTGCTCGGCACGGTCAACGTGGCCGCCTACCTCATCGGCACGGTGATCGTCGCCACCGTGTCGAAGCGGATCACACTGGTCTGGCTGATCCGCATCGGCCTCTGCCTCTCGACCACGGGACTGTTGCTGGCCTCCGTGGCCGGGAACGGCACGGCGCTCGGCGGCGCACTCGTCCTGATGGGCCTCGGTGGCGCGGCGATCTGGATCCCCTCGCCGCGGGTCGCCGCATCGGCCCTACCGCCGCAGCGGCGCGGGCTGGCCGCCGGCCTCGTCGGCATGGGCATCGGCATCGGCATCGTGTTCGCCGGCCAGCTGTCCGACGCGCTGCGCCACGGACAGGGTGACGAGGCGTGGCGGGACGTCTACCGCGTCGAGGGGTTCATCGGCGCCGTCGTGCTGGTCGCCGCGTTCGCGTTCCTCCGCCACCGCGAGACGGGGCCAACCGTCCTGCCCGTCGTCGCCGACGCCGGCCCGCCGACGGTCGCACCGGTCCCGACGGTCCCGGCGGCCCGCCGGCGCGGTGACGTCGCCGGTGTCGGCTCACTTCGCACGGTCGACGGCTGGGTCCCGCTGACGATGGCGTACTCGGCCTACGGCTTCATGTACCTGCTCGTCTTCGCGTTCCTCGTGGCCCGCCTCGAGGACGACAGCGGGTTCAGCGCCGACCAGGCGTCGGCGATGTTCTCGCTGGTCGGGCTGGCGGCCGTCTTCGGCGGGGTCCTCCTCGGGCCGCTGTCGGATCGTCTCGGGCGACGGACCTCGATGGTCGGCGCGTTCGTCGCCTTCGGTGTCTCGACGATCGCCGTCCTCCCCGGCCACCAACCGCTGGTGGCGTTGGGGGCGATCGGCATCGGCCTGTCGTTCTCCGGGCTCCCGTCGGTGATCGCCGCCTACGTCGTCGACGCCACCGACGCCGTGACCTACGGCCCGGCGTACGCCGCGGCGACGCTGGCCTTCGGCGTCTCCCAGATGGCCGCTCCCCAGGTCGGCGGACTGCTGGCCGACTGGCTCGGCTCGTTCACGGCCGTCTTCGTCCTCAGCGCCGTGATGGCCGCGACGGGCGCCGTCGTGTCGGCCCGATTGCCCGACCCCCGCCGGACGGCACGCCGGACGGCCGAGTCCGTGCGGTAGCCGTGCGAACATGGGATGTCGCACGATCAGGGGGTCCTCGATGCAACTGGCCAGTGACGCGGGACGGACGGACATCCCGCTGCTCGACGAGACGATCGGGGCCAACCTGGCCCGCACGATCGCCGCCCACGGCGACGTGCGAGGCGCTCGTGGCCCGCCACCAGGGCATCCGCTGGACGTACGCCGAGTTCGGCGCAGCGGGTCACGCCGGTGCGCCAAGGGCCTGCTCGGCCTCGGGTCTGGAAGCCGGCGACCGGGTCGGGCTGTGGACCCCGAACTACGCCGAGTGGACGCTGGTGCAGTACGCCACGGCGGAGATCGGCGTGATCCTCGTCAACCTCAACCCGGCGTACCGCACGCACGAGCTGGCGTACGCGCTGAACCAGTCGGGCTGCCGGATGCTGTTCGCCGCTCCGTCGTTCAAGACGTCGGACTACGTCGAGATGGTCGAGCAGGTCGCGCCCGAGGTGCCCGACCTCGAGCGGGCGGTGTTCTTCTGGGACGACGAGTGGGACGAGCTGCGCGGCCGGCGCCGGCGGTGTCACCGACGACCAGCTCGACGCCGGCGCGCGCGCGTCTGCGACCCGACGACGCCATCAACATCCAGTACACGTCGGGCACGACCGGGTTCCCGAAGGGCGCCACGCTCACCCACCGCAACATCCTGAACAACGGCTACTTCGTCGCCCGAGCTGCAGGGGTTCCCGCCCGAGGACCGGCTGTGCATCCCGGTGCCCTTCTACCACTGCTTCGGGATGGTGATGGGCAACCTCGGCTGCACGACGCACGGCGCGACGATGGTGATCCCGTGCGACGCGTTCGACCCGACGCCGTGCTCGAGGCGGTGCAGGCCGAGCGGTGCACGGCGCTGTACGGCGTGCCGACGATGTTCATCGCCGAGCTCGCCCACCCCGAGTTCGACCGCTACGACCTGTCGTCGCTGCGCACCGGCGTGATGGCCGGGTCGCCGTGCCCGGTCGAGGTGATGAAGCAGTGCGTCGACCGCATGCACATGGTCGACGTGACCATCTGTTACGGCATGACCGAGACGTCGCCGGTGTCGACCCAGACGCTGCCCGACGACTCGCTGCACCACCGCACGGCGACCGTCGGGCGGGCCCATCCGCACGTCGAGATCCGCGTCGCCGACCCGAGCGACGCGGCGACACCGTCGGAGCGGGGCGAGACCGGCGAGTTCTGCACCCGCGGCTACTCGGTGATGCAGGGCTACTGGAACGACCCGGACCGCACGGCCGACGCGATCGACGCCGACGGCTGGATGCACACCGGCGACCTCGCGGTGATGGCCGACGACGGCTACTGCAACATCGTCGGGCGGATCAAGGACATGGTGATCCGCGGCGGCGAGAACATCTACCCGCGCGAGATCGAGGAGTTCCTCTACACCCACCCCGACATCGAGGACGTCCAGGTGATCGGCGTGCCCGACGAGCGCTACGGCGAGGAGCTGATGGCGTGGGTCAGGGTGCGCCCCGGCGCCGCCGACGGATCGACGACGAGGCGTGCGCGGACTTCTGCCGCGGCAAGATCGCCCACTTCAAGGTGCCCCGCTACGTGAGGTTCGTCGACGAGTTCCCGATGACCGTCACCGGCAAGGTCGCAAAGTCAAGATGCGCGAGACCGCCGATCGACGAGCTCGGCCTGACCCACGTCGCCACCACCGAGATGGCCTGATCGCGCCACCGGGCCTGCGGCCGACTCGATCTGGATCCGCCCGGTCTCGATCTCGAGATCCAGCGCGCCCAGCGGCGGATCGCGGCCAGACGGTCAGGAGCCCGAGATGGCGGCGATCTCGGCGGGGGTGTAACCGAGCTCGGCGAGGACGGCCTCGGTGTGCTCGCCGAGCGTCGGGACCGGGCCGGGCTGCTGGACCTCGCCGTCGATGTCGATGGGGCTGGCGACGGCGCGGAACGGCTCCTCGCCGTCGCGCGGCGTCATGTCGACGAACGCGCCCGACGCCACCACCTGCGGATCCTCGAGCACCGACCGGGCGGTGTTGATCGGCGCCCACCAGACGTCGTGGGCGTCGAACCGCGTGACCCACTCCGCCATCGGCAGCCCGGCGAAGGCGACGTCGAGCTCGGCGATCAGCTCGGCGCTGTGGCGGACGCGCTCGCGGGCCGAGCTGAACCGCTCGTCGGCGAGCAGGTCCTCGCGCTCGACGGCGGCGGCCAGTCCGGGCCAGTGGCGATCGGCCTCCAGACCGAGCAGCCAGAACCCGGCGCCGTCGGCAGCGGCGTAGCAGTTGACGAGCGGGGTCTTCGACGCCTCGCGGTGTCGCGTGCTCTCCAGCTTGCCGAAGCGCATCAGCACCCCGAGGTCCCACGCCGCGCTGTACACGCCGGCCCGCAGGAGGCTGGTCGACACGAGGTGGCCGCGCCCCGACCGCTCCCGGTCGAACAGGGCCCCACAGATCCCACCGGCCAGCGTCATGCCGGTGACGTGGTCGCCGAGGCCGCTGCGGATCGCCGGCGGCAGGATGCCTGGAGGCGCGACGGACGAGGCCAGTGACGAGCGGGCCCAGAACGCGCCGACGTCGTAGCCGGGACGGTGGGCGTCGGGGCCCTCCAGGCCGTACCCGGTGATGATCCCGTAGACCAGGCGGGGGTGGCGCCCACGCACGGACCGGTGGTCGAGGCCGAGCCGGGCCAGCGCGGCGACGCGCATGTTCGTGACGAACACGTCGGCGCCCGCGAGGAGGCGCTCCATGGCCTCCCGGCCGGCCTCGGACCGCAGGTCGAGCGTGACGCTGCGCTTGCCCCGGTTGTCGATCTCGAACGGCGGGACCGAGGTCTGCTCGCCGACGCCGACGGACCCGAACACGCCGCGTTGCGGATCACCCGACGCCGGCTCGACCTTGACGACGTCGGCGCCCCAGTCGGCCAGGACGCCGGCGGCGGCCGGTCCGGCCACCCAGGCGGCCAGCTCCACGACACGGACTCCGGACAGGATCATCGTCAGCTCCAGTCGGCGAACGGGTCGCCGGGGGTGGTGGTCGAGGTGGTGTGCCGGGCGGGGGGATGTTGTCGGCAGGTCGTGTCGTGTTCTGGCGCCATTGGTGTGGGCGGGGTCAGACGGTTGTTGTGGTGGTGGTGGTTGGTGGGGTGGGGGTGCCGGGGTTGGTGGTGTGGAGGTGGCAGGCGACCCAGCCGCCGGTGGGGAGGGGGGTGTGGATGGGTTGTTGTTGGGCGCAGATGTCCATGGCGTGGTGGCAGCGGGTGCGGAAGGTGCAGCCGGTGGGTGGGTGGAGGGGGTCGGGGATGTCGCCTTGGAGGATGATGCGGTTGCGGGCTCGTTGGATGGTGGGGTCGGGGATGGGGACGGCGGAGAGCAGTGATTCGGTGTAGGGGTGGGCGGGTTGGGAGTAGACCCGTTCGGTGGGGCCTTCTTCCACGATGCGTCCGAGGTACATGACGGCGGTGCGTTCGGCGAGCCAGCGGATGACGGACAGGTTGTGGGAGATGAACAGGTAGGCGACGCCGAGGTCTTCGCGGAGTTGTTCGAGGAGTTCGAGGATCTGGTTCTGGGTGGAGACATCGAGGGCGGACACGGCTTCGTCCAACACGATGAGTTTCGGGTTCGAACGCGATGGCGCGGGCGATGGCGATGCGTTGGCGTTGCCCGCCGGAGAACTCGTAGGGGTAACGCTCGGTGTACTTGGGTGACAACCCGACCCGTGACAGCAGTTCACGGACCCGGTCGTCGCGGGCTTTGCCTTTGATGCCGTCGTGGACCCGTAACGGTTCGCCGACGATGTCAGCGATCACCGCCGATGGATCGAGTGAGCTGTAGGGGTCCTGGAACACCATCTGCATCTCGCGGCGTAACGGGCGCAGCTGGCGGGACTTGAGGGTGGTGATGTCACGACCGGAGATCTTGATGGTGCCCGAATCGATCGGTAACAGCCGTAGCAGGGCCCGCCCGGTGGTCGATTTCCCGGAACCGGACTCGCCGACCAGCCCGTAGGCCTGGGCCGGGTTGATCGTGATCGACACGTTCTGCACCGCATGCAACAACAACTTCGGTTTGAACATGCCTTGGCTGATCGGGAACGTCACCGACAGATCGTCAGCCTCCACCACCGGCGTCACCCCACCCGGCGTCACCCCACCCGGGTCTGCGGGCTGGGTCGAGTGTTGGGTGGCGGTCATGACGACACCCCGTCACTGTCGATCATGTCACCGTCGATGTTGTCGTCGTGGAGGGTGGTGGGGTCATCGATGAGGGGGGCATCGATCGATGTTTCTGGTGTGGGGGCCATGACGGTGCCGAGATCGATGTCATCGATGCGGATGCATCGTGATTGTTGGGTGGGGGTGACGTGGATCAACGGGATCGAGCCGGACTCGCCGGTTCGGCAGGCATCGATGGCGTGCACGCACCGGGGATGGAACCGGCAACCGGTCGGCATCGCGCCGACCATCGGCGGGTGCCCGTCGATGGAATGCAACTGGCCGGTACGTGCTGCCATTGCCGGCATCGAACGCAACAACCCGTCGGTGTAGGGATGCGACGGAGTGTGGAACAACTCCTCGGCCGGGGCGTGCTCCACGACCTGACCGGCGTACATGACCACGACCCGATCACACACATCGGCCACCACCCCCAGATCGTGAGTGATGAACAGGATCGACATGCCCATGTCGGCTTGGATCTCACGGATCAACGCCAACACCTGGGCCTGCACCGTCACATCCAACGCCGTGGTCGGCTCGTCAGCGATCAACAACGTCGGTTCGCAACACAACGCCATGGCAATCATCACCCGTTGACGCATCCCACCAGAGAACTCGTGCGGATACGCCTTGGCCCGACGCGCCGCGTTCGGGATGTGCACCCGCGACAACATGTCCACCGCCCGCGCTTTGGACTCCTTACGCGACAACCCCAAATGGCGCCGCATCGTCTCCGCGATCTGATCACCCACCGTGTACGCCGGGTTCAACGACGTCATCGGTTCCTGGAAGATCATCGACACCCGATCCCCCCGCACATCTTCCAACTGCCGCGACGACAACCCCAACAGATCCATCCCCTCCAACCGGATCTGCCCCGACCGGATCCGGCCCGGAGGCTGAGGCACCAACCCCATCACCGCCATCGACGTCACCGTCTTACCCGACCCCGACTCCCCCACGATCCCCAACGTCTCACCAGCACCAACCTGGAACGACACATCCTCCACCACCGTCGACCAACCCACATCCGTCAAGAACTCCACCGTCAAGCTCTCGACCGTCAACACCGGCTCACCCGGCTCAGCACGGCGCTCGCCCGGCGTCGCGCCGGACTGCGGAGCCCCGATAGCAGTGGTTGTGGGCGGAGTGGTGGTGGTGGTCATCTGTGTCGTGCTCATTTCTCGCGGCGGACTTCACGGCCGATGGAATCACGCAGACCGTCACCAACGATGTTGAACGCCAACACCGTCAACGCGATCGTCACACCCGGGAACACGATCATCCACGGCTGACGCGACAAGAACTGATAGCCCCGCCCCAACATCGACCCCCACGACGCCTGCGGCAACTGCACCCCCAACCCCAAGAAACTGAGCGACGCCTCAGCCAACAACGCGAACCCCGCCGCCAACGAGATCTGCACCAACAACGGCGGCAACACGTTCGGCAAGATCCTCGTACGGATGATCCGCACCGTCGGCGTCCCGATCGAACGCGACGCCTCGATGAACGTCTCCTCACGCACCTCCAACACCGCACCACGCACGATCCGCAAAAAGTTCGGCGCGAAGATGATCCCCACCGCCAACATCGCGTTCCGCAACCCCGGCCCCAAGATCCCCACGATCGCGATCGCCAAGATCAACGGCGGGAACGACTGCACCGCATCCGTGATCCGCATGATCGTCAAATCGACGAACCCACCGAAATAGCCCGCCACCAACCCCGGCGGCACCCCCAACGCCATCCCGATGATCACCGCCTGACCAGCCGCCAACATCGCCACCCTCGTCGCCACGATCAAACGCGACAACGTATCGCGCCCCAACTCATCAGTCCCCAACACATGATTCTTCGTGAACGGATCAGCCAACGAGTTCAACAAATCCTGCTCATTCGGATCATGCGGCGCGATCCACGGACCAACCACCGCCAAAATCAACAAGAACACCAAAAACCCGAGCGCCACCATCGCACCCTTGTTCGACTTGAACCGGCGCATGAACCGCTTACACGACGACAACGCCAACGTCCCAATAATATCTGCCTCATCCGCCGCCGACGGAAACTCCGCATACTCCGGCTCTTTCTCCGGACCAATGTGCTGCTGCTGGATCTGAGTCATCGCACACGCACCTTCGGGTTCAAATAGCCATACGTAATATCGACCAACAAATTCGCGAACAACACGAACAACGTCGTCATCACCACCACACCCTGAATGATCGGCAAATCACGCTTCAACACCGACGTCACCGCCAACTGCCCCACACCAGCAATCCCGAACACCTGCTCCACAATCACCGACCCACCCAACACGAACGCCACCTGCGTCCCCAACACCGTCACCACCGGAATCGCCGCATTCTTCGACGCATGCTTCAACACCACCGACCGACCACGCAACCCCTTCGCCCGCGCCGTCCGCACATAATCCTGACCCAACACCCCAATCAACGACGACCGCAACTGACGAGTAATCACCGCCGCCGACGCCAACCCCAACGTGATCCACGGCAACAACAAATGCTGGAACCACAACCACGGCGACTCCGAAAACGGCACAAACGACGTCGCCGGCAACCACGGATTCCAAATCGCAAACACCAAAATCAACAACATCGCCACAAAATAGTTTGGCATCGCCAACGCCGACGCCGCCCCCACACCCACCACCCGATCAACCCACCGACCCCGAAAAATCGCCGCCAAAATCCCCGCCGGCACCCCCACCAACACCGCAATCGCAATCGCCCCCATCGCCAACGACAACGTCGCCGGCAACCGCTGCACAATCGCATCCTTCACATCCTGCGACGAAAACAACGACTCACCCAAATCACCCCGCACCACCCCCGACACCCACCGCCCATACTGCTCCAACACCGGATCATCCAACCCCAACCGCGTCCGCGTCGCATCAATCTGCTCCGGCGACGCATTCTCCCCCGCCAACGTCACCGCCGGATCCCCCGGCACCAACAACAACATCGAAAACACCATCAACGACACCAAAAACAACACCGGAATCATAATCAACAAACGACGAACAATCAGCTGCAGCATGGTGGGGGGTGTCCTCCGTGGTGTGACGTCGCCGGCCGGTGTCGACCGGCGACGTCACGGGATGGGTGAATTCGGTCAGCTGGCCTTGAGACCGACGTTGCGGAACTCGGGCTTGCCCGAGATCCAGCTCTGGATGCCGAGAACCTGGTCGGTGAACACGCCGGGCGTGACCGGGTAGTAGAGGGGCACGTCGAGGGCGTCGACGGTGACCTGGGCCGAGGCCGCCTGGAGCGCGGCTCGGCGCTCTTCCGGCGACTGGACGACCTCGGTCGCATCGATGAGCGTCTGCACTTCCGGCGTGGTTCCGCGACCCGGGTTGGAGAAGCCTTCGCCACCGAACAGCAGCTTCAGCGTCTGCGTCGGGTCGGGACGGCCGCCCCACGGGGACACGAGGCCCTGTCCCTCCTGGCGGGAGTAGTAGATGTCGGCGGTCTGGGCCGGCTCGACCTGGCGGATGTTGACCGTGATGCCGATCTCGGCCAGCTGCGCCTGGACGATCTCGCCCAACTGGAGGATCTGCGGGATCGTCGGGACGATCATCTCGAACTCGAAGCCGTCCGGGTAGCCACCCGAGGCCATCAGCTCCTTGGCCAGGTCCAGGTCGTAGGGGTACGTATCGGTGCCGGTGGCTTCGTCGAACGCGAAGTAGCCCTCCGGGAAGACTTGACACGACGCATTGCCGAGGCCGAGCAGCAGGCCGTCGATGATCTGCTGGCGGTTGACGGCGTGGTTCATGGCCTTGCGCACGTCGACGTTGGCGAACGGCTCGAACGACCGGTTGGGCTGCATGTGGTAGTAGGCCAGCCCGGTGCTCCGGCGGATGACGAGCCCGGCGCCCTCGGCGTCGGCCTCCTGGGGCGGGTCGACGAACGTCCCGTCACAGGCACCGGTCCGGATGGCGTTGAGCCGGGTGACCGAGTCGCCGGAGATCGTGTAGTCGAACGTCGCGCAGCGCACCGCGTCCGGGTCCCAGTAGTCCTCGTAGCGCTGGTACAGGATGCGGTCGTTGGGCCGGTACTCGGCGACGGTGAACATGCCGGCGCCGACCGGCGCCTGGTCGAGGTTCGGATCGTCGAACGCCGCCGGGCTGAGCATCATCCCGGGCCGGTCCGACAACACGAGCGGGAGCTGGGCGCCGGGCCCGTTGAGCGTCAACGTGACGGTCATGGGGTCCACGACCTCGACGCTCTCGACGACGGTCAGCTCCGACGCGACGGCCGACCCCTCGATGGTCTGACCTCGCTCGATGTTGGCCTTGACGGCCGCGGCGTCGAACGGCGTGCCGTCGTGGAACGTGACGCCCTCGCGGAGCGTGAACGTCAGGGTCGTGCCGTCCTCGCTGAACTCCCACTCGGTCGCCAGACCGGGGACGGCGGACGCGTCGGGGGCCTGGTGCACGAGGCGGTCGTAGGTCAGGAAGAGGCTCGTGTTGTCGAAGCTCGACGTGGCCTTGTGCGGGTCGAAGCGGCTCGGGCCGACCGAGTACATGTAGCGGAACGTGGCGGCGAGGTCGTACTCCGAGATGTCGGGGATCGAGTCCCCGCTCGGCTCGGCGGTGCCCGGCGTGGTCTCCCCCGAGACCCCGGTGCCCCCGTCGACCCGGCGGCCGGCGTCGACGTGGCGACGGTGGTGCCCGTCGCAGCGTCCGTCCCCGACGGCGTCGTCGCCGGCGAACCGGACGAGTCGTCGTCATCTCCCCCACAGGCGGTGATCACGACACCGGCGGCGAGCGCCAGTGCCGTGCGCCGGCTGAATCGATGCATTGCATCCCCCTCGGTCATCTGGGCGGCAGCCGCCTGCTGGCGGGCAGAGCACCGCCGCCGGAAGGGGGACCACACCCGGCCCGTTCGGAGCACCTCGGGGAGCGTCACGGGGCGACGGTGCCGCGCGGAGCCACCACGATGTTGGTGTTCGTCTGAGGCCGCGCCGTGTCCCGTTGCGAAACGGCGTTGCTGGCCGAGCAGGATTATTGAACGTGACGTCCATGTCAAATCGTGACGCCGTTCACATGGGGGCACTCAGGTCCCCCCGGTCGCTCGACATCCCGACGCTGGCGCCGTGTCGACGCCCGACGCCTAAGGTTGCCGGATCGTCGACGACCGGTTCCTCGTCCTGTCCAGCGTCATCTCCGGCGCAGGTCGCCTGGCCCCCGCTTTTCCCGCCCGCAAGGTCGTCACCGGCTTGATCGTCGTCGCGTCCGTCGTGGTCGACGGCCCGTGAGCGGGCCCGCCGTCGACGGCGGGAGCCGCCCGGACGCAGTGCGCGACCGGGCCCGTTCCCTGGGGGTCGAGACGTCGTACTGGGACGTCCAGGGGCACTACCACGAGACGCCCGAGTCGACCCTGCGCACCGTCGTCGAGGTCCTCGAGGCCGACCGTCACGACAGCTCCGCCCGCCAGCTCGACGCCGTGATCGTCGGCCGCCCCGAGCACATCGCCGTCGGACGGCTGACCGATGCCCTGCTCGTCCTCGCCGACGGGACCTCCATCGAGCTCCCGGTCGAGCACGGGCAGGTCGCCGTGCCACCCGACCTCCCGTTCGGCTGCCACGTCCTCCACGCCTCCGGCGGTGGGACCGAGGAGGCGGCCACGGTGATCGTCGCCCCGTCCACGATGCGTCGGGCCCCGGAGCTGGACGGCGGGGCCGGGCTCTTCGTACCGACGTACGCGCTGTGGGAGACGGGATCGCCGCTGCCCTCATACGCCCACCTGGCCACGCTGACGGCCAAAGCGCGCCAGCTCGGCATCGACGTCATCTCCACGCTCCCGCTGTACGCCGCGTTCCTCGATGACCCGTTCGACCCGAGCCCGTACTCGCCGGTCAGCCGGCTGCACTGGAACGAGGTCTACCTCGACGACTCGGCGCTCCCGGCGGCGCCGACGCCGTCGTTCGACGAGCTCATCGACTGGCCCGTCCTGGCCCGCCGACGGCGGGCACAACTGCTCGACGCCGCCGCCGACCTCGATCCGTACATCCAGGCCGGCATCGACCGGTTCGTCGCCGAGCGACCGGACATCGTGGACTTCGCCCGGTTCCGGACCGCGGCCCCCGATCCGACCGACGCCGGTCGGCCGCCATGCGCTCGTCGAGCGCAGCCACCTGCTCGCCCAGTACCTCGCCCACCGCCAGCTCGGGGCGGTCGAGGGCCCGGACCGGGCCAAGCTGGCGCTCGACCTGCCGATCGGCAGCCATCCCGCCGGGTACGAGACGTGGGCCCACCCCGACCGCTTCGCCGGCGCCATGTCCGTCGGGGCCCCACCGGACGAGTTCTTCGGCGACGGCCAGAACTGGGGGTTCCCCCCGCAGCTGCCAGGTGCCGGACGTCGGAGCGGCCACGCGTTGTGGCAGCAGCTCGTGTCCCGGGCCGGCGAGCACGCCTCCATGCTGCGCATCGACCACGTGATGGGCGTGCAGCGGCTGTGGTGGATCCCCGAGGGCGCCGGCGCGACCGACGGCGTCTACGTGCGGTATCCACGCGAGGAGATCCTGGCCGTGATCGCCGCCGAAGCCGCCCACGCCGGCACGACGATCATCGGCGAGAACCTCGGCACGGTCCCCGAGGAGGTCAGCGAGGCCCTCGAGCGGTGGGACGTCCTCGGTCTCCACGAGGAGCAGTTCAGCCTCTACCAGCACCACCACGGCAGCGGGGGCCGGCTGGACCGATCCCGGCCCGATCCGTGGCCGGGATCCGCACCCACGACATGCCCGCCTTCGCCGCCGCCTTCAACGGCGACGCCACCGGTGCCGTGTACGAGTACCGCCGCCTCCTCGAAGACGCGGTCGGCCACGGCGTCGGCGACGAGGCCGCCGCCGTGCTCGACGCGGTGCTGGAACGGCTGGCCGACAGCGACGCCTACCTCGTGCTCGCCGACGTCGACGACCTCATCGGCGAGGTCGCGCCGCACAACGTCCCGGGGGTGGTGCTCGAGTCGACCTGGCGTCGACGACTACCTCGGCCCACATCGGGCATGCTCGCCGACGGCGACGTCCGTCGCCGGCTCAAGCTGCTGAGCACGCACGACCGCGACCTGGAAGGGAAGCCCCGTGACGTCTGCCAACCCACTCGGCGACATCGATCTGCACCTGTTCAACGAGGGCACGCATCGCCATCTGCACCACTGCCTGGGTGCGCACCCCGATCCCACCGGCACGTGGTTCGCCGTGTGGGCGCCGAACGCGGCCTCGATCGACGTCCTCGGCGACTTCGACGGCTGGACGGGGCACCGGCTGCAACCGATCGGGGACTCGGGGATCTGGTCGGGTCACGTCGCCGGCGCGCTCGTCGGGCAGTCGTACCGCTACGCCGTGACCAGCCACTACGGCGAGCGGACGGAGAAGTCCGACCCCGTCGGTGCGGCGACGAACGAGCCGCCGTCGACGGCATCGGTCATCGCCGCCCTCGACCACGATTGGCAGGACGGCGCCTGGATGGCCGGCCGCGGGGCCGGTCTCCGACCGGACGCACCGATCTCGATCTACGAGGTCCACCTCGGCTCGTGGGGCCGCCACCTCACACCCGGCAACCGCTTCGTGCGCTACGACGAGATCGCCGACCCGCTCGCCGACCACGTGCTCGCCCACGGCTTCACCCACGTGGAGCTGCTGCCGATCATGGAGCACCCGTTCTACGGCTCGTGGGGCTACCAGACGACCGGCTTCTTCTCCCCACGGCCCGCTACGGCACGCCGCAGGACCTCATGAAGATGGTCGACCGGCTCCACCAGCGAGGGGTCGGGGTGATCCTCGACTGGGTGCCGTCGCACTTCCCGATCGACCGGCACGGCCTGGCCCGCTTCGACGGCACCCACCTCTACGAGCACGCCGATCCGCGCCAGGGGTACCACCCGGACTGGACCTCGGCGATCTTCAACTACGGCCGCCGCGAGGTCCGTTCGTTCCTCATCTCGAGCGCCCTGTCGTGGCTCGACCGGTACCACGTCGACGGGCTGCGGGTCGATGCCGTGGCCTCGATGCTGTACCTCGACTACTCGCGAGCGGCCGGCGAGTGGATCCCCAACCCGTACGGCGGCCGCGAGAACCTGGAGGCCATCGGGTTCCTCCGTCAGCTCAACGGCGCCATCGGCGAGGAGTTCCCCGACGTCGCCACGTTCGCCGAGGAGTCGACCTCGTGGCCGATGGTCACCGGACCGGCCGACCACGGTGGCCTGGGCTTCCAGTACAAGTGGGACATGGGCTGGATGCACGACATGCTCCAGTACATCCGGCGCGAGCCGGTCCACCGCCGGTTCCACCACGACGAGGTCACGTTCCGCGGTGTCTACGCCTTCAGCGAGCGGTTCGTGCTGCCGCTCTCCCACGACGAGGTCGTCCACGGCAAGGGCTCGATGATCGGCAAGATGCCGGGCGACGACTGGCAGAAGTTCGCCAACCTGCGGCTGCTCTACGGGATGATGTGGGCCCAGCCGGGCAAGAAGCTGCTGTTCATGGGCGATGAGATGGCCACCTGGTCGGAGTGGAACCACGAGTCCACGCTCGACTGGAGCCTCCACGACACCCCTCGTCACGACGGCATCCGCCGCTGGGTCGCCGCCCTCAACGAGCTCTACGGCGACGAACCGGCGATGTCGTTGGGCGACTCCAACCCGGCCGGGTTCCAGTGGGTCATCCCCGACGACGACACGCACAGCGTGTTCGCGTGGCTGCGGCTCGACCCCGCCGGCGTCGCCCCGCCGGTGCTCGTCGTGATCAACGCCACCCCGACCGTGCACTACGGCTACCGGGTGGGTGTGCCGCAGGGTGGCCGATGGGCCGAACTGCTGAACTCCGACGCCGAGACCTACGGCGGCAGCGGCCTCGGCAACCTCGGCGGCGTCACCGCCGAGGATCAGCCGTGGCACGGGTCCGACCACTCGGTCCCGCTCACCCTGCCGCCACTCGCCGTCGTCGTCCTCCGGCCGGAGTGAGTCGGCCGAGGTCACCGCAGCGTGTCGGGGCGTGGGTGTCGACCTCCGCGCCCACGACACATCGCCGCCGGGAGCATCACGCCCGGACGAGCTCGGCCTCCGGAGTGCCGGCGAGCTCGCCGGCCGGCGTGAGGTCGACCTCGGGCTGATCGATCCGCACCATGCGTCGGACGGCGACGACGTCCATCACGGCGCAGTGCTGCCCGTCCGACTCCTCCGAGATCAGCATCACCGCGTCCCGCTCGGCGTGAGGGATCCCACCGTCCAGAGCCGTCCAGCCGGGCTGAGCAGCTGCGATCCACACACGATCTCATCGACATCGTCCATCATTTCCTCCCTCGACGGCGGCGGTTGCCGCTCCCCGTCCAGGAGCCTCGAACGGCACTGCTCGATACGTCGCCGGCGTGGTGACATCGGGCATGTCGCGCGGTTCACGGAGCGACAACGGCGCGCCGTTCGGGGTCCGTGACCCGGTCGGCGATACCGTCGCGGCCCGTGAAGTTCCCGACCGCACCCGTCGTCGCCGCCGGACTCGTCGGCGGCTACGTCGTCGCCCGCGAGACCGAGATCCGTCCGCTCGGCGGCGCCGTGCTGGCTGCGGCCGGCGTGGTCGCCGGGCGACAGTGGCTGCGCGCGGTGGGCCCGGCCGGCACGGCGGCCCTCGCCGCCGTCTACCTCGGCGGGTTCGGCCTGTCGCACCCGCTGGCCAAGCGCATCGGCGCGTGGCCGGCGGTCCTCACCGCCGCCGGGGTCAGCGCCGCGGCGGCCCTGGTCGTCGCCGACCGCCGCTGAGCCGAACGCCGCCGAGCCGAGCGCCGCCGGGGGTCGGACTCGTCGCCGACGATCGCCGGCCACCACATTGGGGGCATGGCACACGAGGACATCCTCTACGAGGTCGACGACGGCGTCGCGACCCTGACGTTCAACCGACCCGAGGTGATGAACGCGCTCCGGCCCGAGACCAGCCTCGAGATCTTCGAGGTGCTCGACGAGGTCCGCAACGACGATGCCGTGCGGTGCCTGCTGATCACCGGCAACGGCCGCGGCTTCTGCGCCGGGGACGACTTCCACGCCATCTTCCTCGACGAGAACCGGGCCGCCCGCAAGATCGACCGCCAGGTCCGCCGGATCAAGCACGGCGAGGCCTCGCTCGACGAGATCTTCGGGTTGGAGAAGCCGACGATCGCCGCTGTCAACGGTCCGGCCGTCGGCTACGGCATGGACATCGCGCTGTACTGCGACATCCGGATCGCCTCGGAGCGGGCCAAGCTGGGCTGGTTCTTCGTGCGCCGCGGCGTGGTCGGCACCGTCGGCGGCACGTTCATCCTCCGTCAGCTCGTCGGGCTGTCCAAGGCGTTCGAGCTGACGCTGACCGGCGACCTCGTCGACGCCGAGGAGGCGCTGCGCATCGGGCTCGTGTCGAGGGTCGTCCCGGCCGAGGCGCTGATGGAGGAGGCGCAGACCCTGGCCCACAAGATCGCCGGCGGGCCGCCGTTGGCCCAGCGGGCCATCAAGCGGGCGATGCACAAGGGCTTCGAGGTCGACTGGCGCACGCTGGGCGAGTACCAGCAGGCGCTGGGCGACGTGCTCTGGGAGACCGACGACCACATGGAGGGCGTCCGCTCGTTCATGGAGAAGCGCGAGCCCGACTTCCAGGGCCGCTGACGCCTCTCGCCAACTCTTGTACCAGAACGACAGAAATCGTCGTTCTGGTACAAGAGTTGGCAGGAACGACCGTGACCGGCGGAGTCAGGGGTCGGCTGGGTCAGGGGTGTCGTCGGGGGTCAGGCGCTCGGGGTCACGATGACGCCGCGATCGCCGTAGGGGCGCTTGCTGCGCTTGACGAGGCCGTTGACCGTCCACAGCAGCTTCGTCACCTTGGTCATGAACCCGTACTTGGCGACGATCCGGCGGCGGATGTCCTCGTACTCGGTGCCCTCGACGAGGCGGGCCGTGCCGTCGACGGGCGTCGTCCCCTCGATCACGTTGCCCCGGCCGTCGCACGGCTGGAACTGCACCCGCTCGGTGTGGGCCAGCCGCTTGGCCTTCCCCGACCCCGAGCTGGTCCAGAAGCCGAAGCGCCCGTCGTCGAGCGGCACGCACCACACGGGCGTCGACACGCCCGAGCCATCGCGGCGGAACGTCGTGAACGACAGGTACTTCTCGTCAATGGTCGCCATCTGGACACGGTAGGCGTACGGCGCCCCTGGTCTGGTCGCCTCGCGACTCTTCGGAGTCCCGCTCCCGCTGACAGGGAGCGGGAAGCGTCAGAAGCGGGTTTCGGGGTTCCCGCTCGGGTCGATGCGGCCAGGGTCCGCCGACAACAGTGACGGCATGGGGTTCCCACTGCGCTTCGGTGTCGCCCACGACTTCCGCTGCCCACCCGGTAGCGACTTCACGCTGCAGGACGTCTACGCCCAGACGATCGAGCAGATCGGCATGCTCGACCGGCTCGGGCTCGACCTCGTCTGGTTCAGCGAGCACCACTTCGTCGAGGACGGCTACCTCCCGTCGTTCGTCCCCGTGGCCGGCGCCGCGGCGGCGGTGACGTCGAGGATGCGGATCTCCACGAACATCTCGATCGTCCCGTTCTCCCACCCGATCCGCCTGGCCGAGGACCTCGCCGTGCTCGATCAGCTCTCGGGCGGTCGCATCGAGCTGGGGATCGGGCTCGGCTACGCCCCCCACGAGTTCCGGGCCTTCGGGTTCCCCGTGTCCCAGCGGGTCTCGCGCACCGAGGAGTGCATCGACATCCTCCGCCTGGCCTGGTCGGGTGAGCGCTTCAGCTACCACGGCAAGCGGTGGGACTTCGACGACGTCCGCGTCACCCCCGATCCCGTCCAACCGGGCGGCCCCCCGCTCTGGCTCGCCGTGCAGAGCCGCGCCGAGCGTCGAGCCGCGCCGTGCGGTACGGGACCCACGTCCTCCCCCAGGGCCCGCGGTCCGTGCTGGCGGGCTGGCGCGACGACGTGCGCGCCGCCGGCGGCGACCCGGCCGAGAGCAGGGTCGGGATCATCCGCTCGTTCCTCGTCACCGACGACCCGGAGCGGGACTGGCCGCCGCTGCGGGCCGCCGAGCGCTACCGCATGCAGGTGTACGGCGGGTTCGCCGAGGACGCCGGCCTGGGCGGCCCGGCGGTGTTCACCGATCCCGACCGCATCCCGCAGCGTGTCGTGGTCGGCGACGTCGCCCACTGCGCCGCCGAGTTGATCAGCTTCATCGAGGACTTCGGGCTGACCGACGTCGTGACATGGGGATCGGCGCCGGGTCTGGCCCCGGCCGCGCTGACGCCGTCGATGGAACGATTCGCCGGCGAGGTCGTCCCCCTGGTGCGTGCCGCGCTCGAGCCCTGAGCCCCGGACGTCCGCCACGTCCCGGCGGCTACCATCGGTCGTTTCCGGGTGCAGCCGAGGGGGGACGCACACATGCTGGAGACCTACCGGGTCGTCGACCTGACCGATGAGCGCGGGAACATGGCCGCGTTCATCCTGGCCGGGCTCGGCGCCGACGTCGTGCTCGTCGAGCCGCCGGGCGGGTCGGGGGCCCGTCGCCGGGGTCCGTACGCCGGCGACGTCGCCGACGGCGAACGATCACTGACGTTCTGGGGGTGGAACCGCGGCAAGCGCAGCGCCGTGCTCGACCTCGCGACACCGGACGGCAGCACCGCCCTGACCGCGCTCTGCCGTGACGCCGATGTCGTCATCGAGTGCGGGGCCGTCGATGTCGACCTCGCCGCCCTGCGGGCGGCCAACCCGGCGCTCGTCACCGTCTCGATCACGCCGTTCGGCTCGACCGGACCGAAGGCCGGCTGGCCGGCGACCGACCTGACGGTCAACGCCGCCGGGTGCCAGCTGGCGATCTCCGGCGACGACGATCGTGCCCCCGTGCGCACGGCCGTTCCCCAGGCGTTCCTCCACGCCTCGGCCGACGCTGCCGCCGGCGCCCTCGTGGCGCTGACCGAGCGCACCACCAGCGGCTGCGGCCAACACGTCGACATCGCCGCCCAGCGCTCGATGATGCAGGCCACGCAGAGCTACGCCCTCGCCGTGCCACTCGGCGGCGCGGCCGCCCAGCGCAAGAGCGGCGGCGTCAAGACCGGTGGGCTCGACGTCCAGCTCGTCTGGCCGTGCAAGGACGGGTTCGCGTCGGTGACGTTCCTGTTCGGCGCCTCGATCGGACCGTTCACCCGACGCCTGATGGCTTGGATGCACGAGGAGGGGTTCTGCGACGAGGCGACCCGCGACAAGGACTGGCTCGACTACGCCAACCAGCTCTACGACGGCCGTGAGCCGATCTCGGAGTACGACCGGGTGAAGGGCATCGTCGGCGAGTTCTGCGCCACCAAGACGAAGGCCGAGCTGCTCGACGCGGCGTGCGAGCGGATCCTGCTGATCGCCCCCGTGGCTACCCCCGACGACGTGCTGCGGAGCCCCCAGTTCGCCGCTCGCGGCTACTTCGACCACGTCGACGACGACGCGCTCGCACCGACGCCGGTCACCGCACCCGGACCCTGGGTCCGCTCGTCGGCCGTCGATCCGATCCGCCTCGGGCGGGCGCCGCGGCTGGGCGAGCACACGGCCGACGTGCTGGCCGGCTGGCGCGGCGAGCGGGCGTCGCTCCCCGCCCCCAACGGCCACCGCCGTCCCCCGCTGGAGGGCGTCAACGTCCTCGACCTGACGTGGGCGATGGCCGGTCCGGCCACGACGCGGGTGATGGCCGACTTCGGCGCCACCGTCGTGCGGGTCGAGACCAGCCACCACCTCGATGTGGCCCGCACCATCGGACCGTTCGTCAAGGACACTCCGGGCAACGACGCCTCGGGGCTGCTGTTCAACATGACCACCGGGAAGCGCAGCGTCAGCGTCGACCTCCGCCAGCAGCTCGGTCGGGACGTGCTCGACGACCTCGTGCGGTGGGCCGACGTCGTCGTCGAGTCGTTCTCGCCCCGCGGCCGCGCCGCGCTGCACCTCGACTACGACCGCCTGGCCGAGCTGAAACCCGGGCTGATCATGATGTCGAGCTGCCTGTTCGGCCAGTCCGGACCGCTCGAGCGCTACGCCGGCTTCGGCACGATGGGGGCCTCGCTGGCCGGCTTCTTCCACCTGACGGGCTGGCCCGACCGTCCGCCGGCCGGCCCGTTCGGCGCCTACAGCGACTACCCGTCCCGCGCTTCGCGCTGTGTGCCGTGCTCGCCGCCATCGACCATCGCCGGCGCACCGGCGAGGGCCAGTACCTCGACTTCGCCCAGGCCGAGGCGTGCGTGCACTTCCTGGCCCCGGCCGTGCTCGACCAGTCCGTCAACGGCCGGACGCTCGGCGCGGCCGGCAACACCGACCCGGACATGGCCCCGCACGGCGTCTACCGCAGCTACGGCGACGACGCGTGGGTGGCCATCGCCTGCCGCGACGACGCCGACTGGCGGGCGCTGGCGGCCCTCATCGACCGCCCGGACCTGGCGGCGCTGACGACCGCCGAGCGCCTCGCCCGAGGCCATGAGCTCGACGTGGTGCTCAACCGGTGGACGGGCGACCGCGCGCCGGACGACGCGACCGCGCTCGTCATCGCCGCCGGCGTGCCCGCCCACGCCGTGCAGAACTCGGGGGAGTGCCACACGGACCCGCAGCTGCGCCACGCCGGGCACTGGGTCACCCTGCCCCACCCCGAGCACGGCACGATCATCGTCGAGGGCTGCCGGATCGGCCTCTCCGAGACGCCGGCCGACGTCAACGGGACGCCGCCGTTCCTCGGGCAGGACACCGTCGAGATGCTGACGGGCGAGCTCGGCTACGACGACGAGCGGCTCGGCGAGCTGTTCGCCGTCGGCGCCCTCGACTGACCGGGCGTCAGCTGCCGCGGTTGGCGCGGTACCAGTCGATCAGACCTGTCGTCGACGTGTCGTGGGCGACGGGCGCCTCGGCTTCGCCGGTCAGCTCGGGCGTGATCCGGTTGGCCAGCTCCTTGCCCAGCTCGACGCCCCACTGGTCGAAGCTGTCGATGCCCCACACGACGCCCTGCGTGAACACGATGTGCTCGTACAGCGCGATCAGCTGACCGAGGACCGACGGCGTCAAGGCCGGGGCGAGGATCGTCGTCGAGGGCCGGTTGCCGGCGAACTGCCGCCACGGCTCCTCCGGGCGCTCCCGGCCGAACGCGAGGGCCTCGGTCTGGGCGATCAGGTTGGCCACCAGCAGGTCGTGGTGATGGCGGTACGGGTGGTGCGGGTTGGCGAACCCGATGAAGTCGGCGGGAACGATCCGGGTGCCCTGGTGGAGCAGTTGGTAGAACGCGTGCTGGCCGTTGGTGCCCGGCTCGCCCCACACGATCGGGCCGGTGTCGAGCGTGACCGGCGACCCGTCGAGGCGCACGGACTTGCCGTTGGACTCCATGTCGAGCTGCTGGAGGTAGGCCGGGAAGCGGGCCAGCTCCTCGGCGTAGGGCAGCACGGCCTTGGTCGCGCAGTCGCAGCACGTTGGCGTTCCAGATGCCGATCATCGCCCAGCACGACCGGCGCGTTGGTGGCGAGGGGCTCGGTGCGGAAGTGCTCGTCGACGACGTGGAAGCCGGCGAGGAACTCGCCGAACTGCTCGGCGCCGATGGCGACCATCAGCGACAGCCCGATGGCCGAGTCGACCGAGTAGCGCCCGCCGACCCACTCCCAGAAGCCGAACATGTTGGCGGTGTCGATGCCGAACGCCGCGACCTGCTCGGCGTTCGTGCTCACGGCGACGAAGTGGTGCGGCACGGCGTCGTCGCCGAGGGCGTCGACGAGCCAGTCGCGGGCCGTGCGGGCGTTGGTGAGCGTCTCGATCGTGCCGAACGTCTTCGACGACACGATGAACAGCGTCGCGCGCCGGCTCGAGCCCGTCGAGGGCGCCGGCGATGTCGGCGCCGTCGACGTTCGACACGAAGCGGGCACGTGAGCTCGGGGTGGCGGAAGGCGGCGAGCGCCTGGTACGCCATCGCCGGGCCGAGGTCGGATGCCGCCGATGCCGATGTTGACGACGGTGCTGATGCGCTGGCCGGTCGCGCCCGTCCACGTGCCGTCGCGCACCTGCTCGGCGAAGGCGCCCATCCGCGCCGCAGGACCTCGTGGACCTCGGGCACGACGTCGTCGCCGTCGACGCTCGATCGACCGTGCCCGCCGGCGCCCGCAGCGCGACGTGCAGCACGGCGCGGTGCTCGGTGACGTTGATCTGCTCGCCGGCGAACATCGCGTCGCGGCGGGCCGCCACGCCGGCGACGTCGGCGACCGCCAGCAGCGCCGCCAGCACGTCGTCGTCGACGCGTTGCTTGGAGTAGTCGATCCGCAGGTCACCGACGTCGACGCAGGTAGCGCTCGGCCCGGCCAGGATCGTCGGCGAACAGCTCGCGCAGGTGCGGCGGCTGCGCAGTGGCCAACAAGGTCGCCCACTGCGGCGTGGTGGTGATGTCGAGGCGCGAGAGTTCATCGGCGTGGACGCTAGACCTCCGACGAGGCGACGCCATCGGTGTAGATCGGCTCCTGCGTCGGCCGCACGTGGACCTCCATGGTCAGCATCTCCAACGGACCGAACTGGGTGACCAGGGCGACGTCGGCGGCGTCGCGGCCGTAGGCGACCGAGACGCGGTTGCCCTTGGGGCTCGTTCTGGGTGGCGTCGAACGTGAACCAGCGGCCGCCGACGTAGGCCTCGAACCAGGCGTGCAGGTCCATCGGATCGAGCTCGTGGAGGTAGCCGACCACCATGCGCGCCGGGATGTCGATGGCTGCGGCACAGGGCGATGCCGAGGTGGGCGAAGTCGCGGCACACGCCCTGGCGCGGCTGCCAGCGTGTCGACCGCCGAGGTCGACGCCGAGCTGGTGTTGTACTCGTAGCGGATCTCGCCGCTCGATCCACGACCGGATCGCCTCGACCTGCGGGTAGCCGGGCAGCGCGCTGCCGGTGATCGACGATGGCCTGGCTGGAAGACCAGGTCGGACTGGCAGTAGCGGCTGGGCAGGAGGAACTGCAGGGCCCAGTCGGGCACCTCGTTGATCGGCACCCGCGGCGCGGTCATGTCGACGTCGATCTCGTCGGCGGTGTCGACGGTGGCCTCGATGCTGATCGTCATCGGCCCGTCGGGCACGACGATGCGCTGGCAGAGGTTGCCGTGGGCGTCGGTGAACTCGGAGATCGGCACCTCGGGGTGATCAGGTAGCGCTCGGCGAGCACCCACTGGCCCTCGCCGCTGCGCGGGCGCAGCATCAGGACGGCCGGCGTCGCCCACAGGGCCTGGAAGCCCATCGTGCACCCGACGTCGAGCTTCATCCGGCTGCCCGCTCCGTGCAGCGCCGAGGCGGCGGCCGGGTCGAGCACGACGACGGTGTCGGTCCGACGCACCCGGGCGACGGGGATCGTCGGTCGGCGAGGCGTCGCCCTCCAGCCAGGCGGCGATGGCCGTCGGCCTTGTCGGCGCCGGTGACGAGCACGACGCGGCCCCGGGCCGCGTCGACGACCGGCGGCGTGAGCGTCATGCGCACGCCGGCCCTGGTACGGCCCGGCGAGCTCGACGGGGCGCTCGGACTCGAGACCGGGTCGCCGGGCGGCCACGACGCGGTGTGCCCGTCGGGACCGATGCCGAGGTGGACGACGTCGAAGCGGTCGGGCAGGTCGGCGGCGTACTCGGCGACCGCGGCCTCGAGGTCGACGGCGGTGACCGGCATCAGGTGGTGCGTGCCCGGCACGGCGTCGAGCTGGCTGGCGTTGCGGTCGGCGTCGCCGTCGGGCGCGACGCGCTCGTCGACCTGCCAGATGCCGATGTGCGTCCCACGGCAGGTCCGTCGACGACGAGCGCCTCGAGCATCGGCGGCGCGGTCGACCCGCCGGACACGGCGAGCGTGGCCCGGCCCCGGCTGCGCACCGCGGCCCCGAGACGCCGGGCGATGGAGCGGGCGGCGCGCCGGGCGGGGTCGTCATCGACCCGGACCGACAGCACTGTCACGGGAGGATCATGCCCCATCGACGGCGGCGCGCACGCGGAACGTGGTTCCACCGTCGCCATCGAGGGGTACACGACGGCGATGACTTCGACGACGGAGTGGCCGAGAGCGGCGGAGACCTGGCCCGATCGTGGCGTGATCCGCTGGCGCGAGCCGGGATCGCCGCACGCGGCGTGCTGTACGTCATCGTGGGCCTGCTGGCCATCCAGTTCGCCTCGCGGGAGGGCTCCGAGCGATCAGGTCAACCAGACCGGGGCCATCGAGACGGTCGCCGAGCAGCCGTTCGGGAAGGTGCTGCTCGTGGCCCTCACGCTGGGGCTGGTCGCGCTGGCGTGTGGCGGCTGATCCAGGCCGTCGTCGGTGACCCGATCGAGGGCGAGGAGGCCAAGGACCGGTCAAGTTCCTCGGCAAGGCGGTGATCTACGGCGCGCTGACCGTCACCGCGCGTGAAGATCACGATCGACAACTGGAACGGGCGGGTCGACGACGTCGCAGGCCAGGACGCCGGCGACCAGCAGCAGCAGCAGGCGGCGTCGACGCTGTTCGATCTGCCGGCCGGGCGGTGGCTGGTCGGGGTCGTCGGCGTCGTGTTGATCGGGTCGGCCGTCGTACCAGGCGTAGCACCACGCCGTGCAGGCGTCGTTCATGAAGCGGATCGCGCCGCAGGACGACGACACCGGCGAGGCCGATCGAGCGTTCGGTCGGTTCGGGTACGCGGCGCGCGCGGTCGTGCTCGCCGTCTCCGGCGTGTTCTTCATCGTCGCCGCGGTGCAGTACGACCCGAACAAGAGCAAGGGCATCTCCGGCTCGCTGCAGGAGCTGGCCCAGCACAGCTGGGGCCGCGTGCTGCTGTGGGCCACCGCCATCGGCCTCTTCCTCTTCGGCCTCTTCTGCCTCCCGAATCGAGATACCGCCAGCACACCTGACCCGAGTGTTTCGTTGCATCCGGAGGTCGTGCCTCGCGGGGGCGGCCCGCAGGAAGCACTCGATCCGGTCGCGCACCCCACGCGTACGGTCGCTGATCACCGACATCCCCGCACCGTCATGCAGCGAGGAGGATACTGATGTCCGACCTGACCCGGCCGCTCCTGACGTGGCTCGCCACCCATCACGGGGTGATCACGACCGCCGTGCTTCATGACCACGAGGTCGGCCGTACCACCATCGTGCGACTCTCGATGCCGGCGTGCTCTGCCGGCCGAGCCAAGGGCGTCTACGTGATGCGCGACGTCGCCCGCCACGCCTCGAGCAGCGGTGCGCCGTGCTCTGCGCGCGCCCATCCCGGCGGCTTCGTCACCGGTCCGACGGCCGGGCACGCTCGCTCGGGCTGCGCCGGATGCCGCGCCGCGTCGGCGGTCCACTTCTCGGTCAGCCACGGCAACCACCACACGGCGACCGCCGGCGTGGGGTGCGCCCGCCAGACGAGCACGATCTGGCCGACGGCCGGCCGGACCGCCGGCCGACGGCATCGTCGTGGCGTCGTGGTGCCGGCTGGCGTTCGACCTCGCGGCCGACCTCCGGGCCGCTCGACCACCTGTCGGTGCGTCAACCAGCTGCTCGACGAGCGATCACGTCGACCGCCGAGGACGCTCGTCGCCATCGATCGGCGCTGGGGCACCAGCCCGTCCCGGCTCCGGGCGCTTCCGCCGCACGCTCGAGCTCACTCGGCACGGCTCGGCGCCGCGCTGAGTCGCACCCGGAGGTGCGTCCTGGCCGACGCGCTCCGTCGGCGGGACGTCCCGGTCGAGCCCCAGACCGCGGATCATCCGTGCCTCGAACGGCCGGGCCTTCCACCTCGACCTCGCCGTGCCGGACGTCCGCTGGGGCGTCGAGCTGGACATCCACCCCGAGCACCGCACGTTCGAGGGCGCACGCCGCGCGACGCCGACGCGCCGGCAGCGACATGCATCGGCTCGGCGTGGCAGATCGAGACCGTCAGTGAGCATCGACATGCGCGACGTCGAGCGGCTCGCCGACGATCTCGGCGGCGCTCTACCACCTCCGCCGCCGGCCAGCTGCTCGAGCCAGGTCCGAGGGTGTTCGTGAGGGTAGCCCCCGGACGCAACGACACTCGGAGGGACGGGAAACACTCGGGTCAGATGGTGGGGACCTCGGTGTGGCGGCCGAAGACGTCGGCGAGGGAGCGCATGATCTCGCCGAGGGTGGCGTACTGGCCGACGGCGCTCGATCAGGGCCGGCATCAGGTTGACCTCGGGGTCGGCGGCCTCCGCGCTGCAGGCGTGGCGAGCGCGGCGTCGACCGCCGCCTGGTCGCGGTCGTGGCGCACCTGCTCGAGGCGCTTGAGCTGGCGGGCCTCGTCCTCGTTGGTGATCTGGAGGATGTCGATGGGAGCGTCGTCGTTGCCCTCGGTGAACCCGGTGACGCCCGACGATCGGTGCGGCGGCCCTCGTTGAACGCCCTCTCCAGCTCGTACGACGAGTCGGCGATGCGGCCCTGGAACCAGTTGTCCTCGATGCCGCGGATGCAGCCCTCGAGCATCGAGCCCGCCGCCGAGCTCGTCGAGGTGGGCGAACAGCTCCTCGGCCTGGCGCTCCATCTCGTCGGTCAGCGCCTCGACGAAGTACGACCCGCCGAGCGGGTCGGCGACGTGGGCGACGTTGGTCTCGTAGGCGATGATCTGCTGCGTCCGCAGGGCGATGCGCGCCGCCTTCTCCGTGGGCAGGGCCAGCGCCTCGTCCATCGAGTTGGTGTGCAGCGACTGCGTGCCGCCGAGCACGCCGGCCAGCGCCTCGATGGCGGTGCGCACGATGTTGACCTCCGGCTGCTGGGCGGTCAGCGACACACCGGCGGTCTGGGTGTGGAAGCGCAGCTGCATCGACCGCGTCGAGCTCGGGCGCCGTAGCGCTCCTTCATCCACCGGGCCCAGATCCGCCGGGCGGCGCGGTACTTGGCGATCTCCTCGAAGAAGTCGATGTGGGCGTTGAAGAAGAAGCTGACAGGCGCGGGGCGAACGCGTCGACCGGCAGCCCGGCAGCGCAGCGCCAGCTCGACGTAGGCGAAGCCGTTGGCCAGCGTGAACGCCAGCTCCTCGGCCGCCGTCGAGCCCGGCCTCGCGGATGTGGTAGCCGGAGATCGACACGGAGTGCCAGCGCGGCATCTCGGCGGCCGTGAACGTGATCGTGTCGCGGACCAGCCGCATCGACGGCCGCGGCGGGAAGACGAACTCCTTCTGGGCCTGGTACTCCTTGAGGATGTCGTTCTGCAGCGTGCCGCCGAGGCGGGCCCGGCTCGACGCCGGCCTTCTCGGCCTGGGCCACGAACATCGCCAGGAGCACGGCGGCCGGGCGAGTTGATCGTCATCGACGTCGTGGTCTGCGCCGAGGTCGATGCCGGCGTAGAGGTCCTCCATGTCGGCGAGGCTGTCGATGGCCACGCCGCAGCGCCCGACCTCGCCCAGCGCCATCGGGTCGTCGGAGTCGATGCCCGAGCAGCGTCGGCATGTCGAACGCCGTCGACAGGCCGTCACCGCCGGCCTTGATGATCTCCTTGAACCGCCAGTTGGTGTCGTCGGCGGTGCCGAAGCCGGCGAACATCCGCATCGTCCACAGCTTCGAGCGGTACATCGACGCGTACGGGCCCCGCGTGTACGGGTAGACCCCGGGGAACTCGCCGTCGTCGGGGCCGTACACCGGCTCGAGCGGCACGCCCGACATCGTGGTGAACGGCGCGTCGCGCAGCTTCGACGCCTCGAAGGCGGCCTGCCACTCCTCGCGGGGGCTCACTGGCGCAGATCGTTAGTTGGACGTCCAAGTAAATCGCGAATGTCGGCAGGCTCGCGCCACTGCTATATGAGTTGGACGTCAAGGTTGACCAGGGGTCGACGACGTGGCGGCGACGTCGCCGACCTCGGCGCGACCCGCCGGAGCACGGCGTTCACGGTCGCCGCCTCCGCCTTCGTCGAGCATCGCCGAGGCCGAACTGGATCTTGTTGAGCGGCTCGGTGGCCTCGGCGGCGACCTGCCGGCCGGCGGGCGTGATGGCGGCCAGGATCCGCCGCCGGTCGTGCCTCGTCGCGCCGCCGGCTGCACCAGCCCTGCTCCTCCAGCCGGTCGACCGTGTTGGTGATGCTCGCCGGGTGGACCATCAGCCGTTCGCTCATCTTCCCCAGCGGCAGTCTCGCCGCGACCGGCTGAACGACAGCAGCATCAGCGCCTCGTAGCTGGCGAACGTCAGACCGAACGGCCGCAGCTCGTCCTCGACCGCGGCCAGCACGAGCTGGTGGGCCCGCATCAGCGAGGTCGCCGCCGCCATGTGCTCACCGGCCGACCACCGTTCGATCCAGTGCCGCCGCGCCTCGGCGACCGGATCGAGCGGCAGCGGTTGCGACGGCATCCCGGCACGATAACGCACGCCGCCGGAACGCCGGGCGCCCGGCGGGCATCGGGCCGTAGCGTGCCCGGCCGTGAGCGACGAGACGGTCCTCCGGCGTCCGGGCGGCGGTCATCGCCTACGTCGTGTGGGGACTGCTGACGATCTACTGGAAGCAGCTCGACCGAGCTCGACCCGTTCGAGCTGATCAGCTGGCGGATCCTGTGCGCCACCGCGGTGATGGCGATCATCATCACGATCAGCGGTCGCTGGGCCGTGCTGGCGTCGGCGTTCGCCGACCGCCGCCTGGTGCGGCGGCTCCTCGTCGCCGCCGCTGCTGCTGACGGCCAACTGGACCAGCTACGTCTGGGCGGTCTCAGCAACCACGTGCTCGAAGCCGCGCTCGGCTACTTCATGGCGCCGCTGGCGACCATGGTGCTCGGCGTCACCGTGCTCCACGAGCGCGCCGACGCCGCTGCATCAGTGCGCCATGGGGCTCGCCGACCGTCGCGGTCGTCGTGCTGACGTCTCCTACGGCCGCCCACCCTCGTGGCCGTCGATCCTCGCCGTCTCGTGGAGCCTCTACGGCCTGCTCAAGCGCCGGTCGCCGCTGACGCCATCGAGAGCCTGGCCGGCGAGACGTTCCTCCTGACCGTCCCGGCGGCGATCGTCGCCGTCGTGATGGCCGGGCACGGCGGGCAGCATCCCGGCTCGGCCAGCGGACGGGAGTGGGTGCTCGTCGCGTTCACCGGCATCGTGACCGCCGGGCCGCTGCTGCTGTTCGCCTACGCCGCCCAGCGGGTGCCCGTTCACGCTGCTCGGCGCGCTGCAGTACCTCGTCCCGACGATCAACCTGGCCTCGGGTGGGTCATCTACGACGAGTCGATGCCGGCGACCGGCTCGTCGGCTTCGCGCTGGTGTGGGCCGCGCTCGCTGCCGTGACCGTCGACCAGGTCCGCCGCAGCGGCGCCGACCGCCGCGCCCGGGCTGCGCGGCTCACGCCGGTCGTGCCTGGGTAGCTTCGGACGTCATGCGTCGCTCCGCCCTCGTCCTCGCCGCCCTCGTGCTCGGTCTCGCCGCCTGTGGGGGCGATCCGTCCACGGGCGACTTCAAGAGCGAGGCCGAGAAGTTCATCGAGAGCGACGAGTTCGCCCAGAACCCCGACGTCGGGATGGTGGTCACCGACGTCAACTGCACCGAGCCGACGTCGACCGACATCAACACCGAGTTCACGTGCACCGGCACCGGGCCCGACGGCGCGCCCGTCACGTTGGATGCCGCGATCACGGGGGCGCGCACGATCTCCGTCGGGCTCCCGTCGGCCCCCGGTCCGGCGGCGGGCGCGGCGCCGACCACGGTGGCGACCACCGTCCCGTCCTGATCCGCTGGCACACTGCTGGGGTGGACCGCGACGTGCTGGAGGCCCCGGGTGACGCCCCCGACCCGAACGACCTCGGTGTCGACGGTCTGGTCGGGAGCGACGACGACGGGGGCGAGGACGACGACGACGACGTCGTGGTGCTGCCGTGGTGGCAGCACCCGGTCAACATCATCGCGCTCGATCGTCACGACGGCGCTCCTCGCCGGCATGATCGGCTGGCTGGTCGGCGACGCCGCCGAGGACGACGCACAACGACGTCGACATCGGGTTCCTGCAGGACATGCGCGTCCACCACGAGCAGGCGGTGCAGATGGCGTCATCTACCTCGAGCTGCCCGGACACCGACCCCGGTCTGCGCACGGTCGCCCGTTCGATCCTGTACGGGCAGAACATCGAGATCGGCCGGATGATCCAGCTGCTGCGCGGCATGCGGCGAGCCCGAGGCGGCCGAGACCGACGAGGCGATGGCGTGGATGGGCATGGCCGACGAGCCGGCGCAGATGCCCGGCATGGCGACGCGAGGCGCAGCTCGACGAGCTCGGGCAGCTCCAGCGGCAAGGCGCCGACCAGCTGTTCGTCGATCTGATGATCGCCCACCACGAAGGCGGGCATCCACATGGCCGAGGCCGCCGTCGAGCAGCGGCGAGAACGACGAGGTCCGGGCGATGGCCGAGTCCATGGTCACGGGCCAGCAGGGCGAGATCGTCGAGATGCAGCAGCTCGCTCTGACGCTGAGGCGCACGACGACGGATGCGGTGAGGGCCGACCGGTCCCGAGGCGCGTCGGGACGCACTCCGACACTCCGAACGGGTGAAGGCACGGTGGCTCGCGGCGGCGGGTGTTGGCGCGTTGGTCGATCATCGCGGCCTGCGCGATCGAACCAGGCGTGGCGACGGAGTCGGCGCAGCCGCAGCGCCGACGTCGTGACGCCGGCGTCCACCGCACCGACGACGGCCCCGTCGACCGATCCCGCCGACGACCGACGCGCCGGCGAGCGACCCGGAATCGACCGACCGCGCCCGCACCACGGCCACCGGACGCACCCGACGTCACCGGTCCCGCCACCGCGCCGACCAGTCCCCGATCTCGCCGACGTCAGTCGACGTCGGCGACGCCAAGCCGCCGCGCGACTACGACGACGTTCGTCGCGCGCCGCGCTCACCGACATCCAGGCGCTGGTGGGCCGAGCAGTACCCGGACATCTACGGCGCGCCGTTCGAGCCGCTCGTCGGGCGGCGTCTACGCCGGCGTACCCGGAGCGCTCGACGCCGATCCCGGGCTGCGGACAGCCGGAGCCGACGACTACGACGAGATCTCAGCCAGTTCTCGGCGTTCTACTGCGAGTTCGGCGACTTCATGGTCTACGACGACGGCGAGGACGGAGTGCTCGCACGGCTCGCCGAGCAGTTCGGCCCGTCGATCATGGGGGTCGTGCTCGCCCACGAGTACGGCCACGCCATCCAGGCCCGCAGCGGCGCGCTACCAGCGACCTGCCGCCACGATCACACCGAGCAGCAGGCCGACTGCTTCGCCGGTGCCTGGACGGCGCAGGCGTCCCCGGCGAGTCGCCGTGCATCACGCTCGGCGACGCCGACGTCCGCGCCGGCCTGATCGCCATGCTCGAGGTGCGCGACCCGAAGGGCGTCGACCAGTTCGATCGCCGGCGGCCACGGCTCGGCGTTCGACCGGGTCGGCGCGTTCCAGGTCGGGTTCGCCGACGGGCCCGCCCGCTGCGCCGAGCTGCTCGACGACCCGCTGCCGCTCGTCCCCAACGAGTTCGTGCAGGGCGATCTGTCCGCCGACGGGAACGCGCCGTTCGGGTACGCCGCCGGCGCGATCGTGCCCATCGTGGCCACCGACCTCAACGTCTACTGGCCGCAGCTGCTGGCGGGCGAGAGCATCTCGCTGCCCCAGCTCACGGTGGTGCCGGTGCAGTCGGCCGACCAGGTCGACTGCGCCGATCCGGCCGGCGACTTCGCCACCGGTGCCGTCTACTGCGCGGTCACCAGCGAGGTGTTCCTCGACGAGGTGCTGGCCCGCGACCTCTACACCCGGTTCGGCGACTTCGCCGTCGGCTACATGCTCGGGGGGGCGTGGAGCGAGGCCGTCCAGGCGGCGCTGGACAGTCCCCTGAGCGGGGAGGACCGGGCCCTCGTGGACGACTGCCTGACCGGCGCCTGGGTGGGCACGATCATTCCCGACGCCACGGGCCAGACGGATCGAGACGCACGGATCGAACCGGGCGACCTCGACGAAGCCATCCAGACCGCGCTCGGTCGTGGGCGACCCGACATCGACGGACGACGTGCTGGGGAGCGGCTTCGAGAAGATCGCCAGCTTCCGCCAGGGTGTGCTCGAGGGCATCGACGCCTGCACCGCTCGTATCGGCGACTGACGCCGTCGCCGGGGCGCCGGCTAGGTCTCGGCTAGGTCAGGTCGTCGACCGCGCTGGTCGTCCGCGGCATCGGCGCGTAGCCGGCCGACGGTGTCGGATCGACCCCGCCCCCACGCTCGGCCAGTCGGGCCACCTCGGCCCGCAGGTCGTCGATCGACGCCTTCAGCTCCACCCGGTCGGTCCGCAGGCTGTGGGCGACGATCAACGACGCGCCGAGCACGACCAACCCCAGCCCGGCGATGCCACCGGAGATCACGTACGGGATCTGGGCCGGCTCGCGGTCGTGCGACGCCGCCCCGTTCCAGCCCAGGAAGACGAGGAAGAACCCGGCGATGCAGTAGGCGATCCCGAGCAGGCCGCCGAGCTTGGGCCATCCGTTCTTCATGGTGTCCTCCGGTGCAGGCGATGAGTGGTCATGGTCGGGTGGTGGGGGTTCGGGGCGTGATGGCCGGTCGTCATGCGTCGTCCCCGAGGTACGAGGCCCGGAGGTCGGCGGCGAGGAGCTCCTCGCCGACACCGGAGAAGATCAACGTGCCCTTCTCCATGATCAGGGCCCGGTCGGCGTACGGCAGCACGCCGACGTTCTGTTCGACGATGATCACGGTCACCCCGTCGTCGTTGATCTGCTTGACGACCTGGAACACGGTCTTGGCCAGCGCCGGACTGAGCCCGAGCGAGGCCTCGTCGATCAGCAGGAGGCGCGGCCTCGACATCAGCGCCCGACCGATGGCGAGCATCTGCTGTTCGCCGCCCGACAGCGTGCCGGCGGCCTGGTCGAGTCGTTCGGCGAGTCGCGGGAAGTAGTCGAACACGAGCTGGCGTCGCTTGGCCACGGCCATGCCGTCCTTGCGCCTGGTCCAGGCGCCGAGGCGGAGGTTGTTGGCCACGCTGAGCGCGGGGAACACGTGCCGACCCTCGGGCACGAGCGCGATGCCCTGGCCGACGAGCTGCGTCGCCGGGCGCCCGGCGATCTCCACGCCGTCGAAGCGGATCGAGCCGGCGTCGGGGGTGAGGAGGCCGGCGATCGTGGCGACGGTCGTGGTCTTGCCGGCGCCGTTGAGCCCGAACAGCACCGCCGTCTCCCCTTCCTCGACCTCGAAGCTGATGCCCAGCAGCACCGGGAACCCGTAGCCGACGCGCAGCCCTTCGACCTCGAGCAGCGCCATCAGTCCGGCTCCACGAGCGCATCGAGTTGCGCTTCCAGCTCGACGACCAGCGGGTCGGGGTCCTCGCCCAGGTACGCGGCCACGACCTGCGGGTGGTTGCGCACGTCGTTCGGCAACCCGTGGGTCAGCAGCTGCCCGAAGTCGAGGCAGTACACGTAGTCGCAGACCCGCAGCACGAGCGGCACGTGGTGCTCGATCATCACGATCGAGACGCCGAAGCGCCGGCGCAGGTCGAGCAGGTCGACACCGAGCTGGTGCGCCTCCTCCGGCCCCATCCCCGACGACGGCTCGTCGAGCAGCAGCACGTCGGGATCGGTGGCCAGCGCGGTGGCGATCTCGACCCGCTTGAGCGTGCCGTAGGGCAGCCCGACCACCTGCTGGTCGAGGAGGTCGGCCAGACCGAGCGCCTCGGCCAGGCGGTCGGCCCGCGTGGCCAGCGTCCGCTCGCTGGCCCGCGAGGCCCGCGTGCCGAGCATCCCGCCCACCGTGCTGTAGTCGGCCTGGAGGTACTGGGCGGTGATCAGGTTCTCGCGGACGGTGGCGCCCTTGACGAGACCGACGTTCTGGAACGTGCGGCCGAGGCCGAGCGCGGCCCGCTCGTGCACCGGGAGGCGCGTGATGTCCCGACCGCGGTAGACGATGCGCCCGGAGTCGGGCCGGTAGAAGCCGGTGATCATGTTGAACAGCGTCGTCTTGCCGGCGCCATTGGGACCGATGACGCCGACGATCTCGTGCTCGTCGACGGCGATGCTGACGTCCAGGTTGGCCTGGACGCCGCCGAAGCGGATGGACAGATCGAACGCCTCAAGCACGGACATCGGTGATCTGCACCTCCTTCGGTCCCCGGTCGTGGACGTCGAAGCGGTGTCCGCTCATCCATCGCTGGATCGGCCGGATCTGCTGACCGATGCCGCCGGGGAAGCGGATCAGGTTGAGCAGCAGGAGGATGGGCCCGATGATCAGCGTCGCCAGCTCCGGGCTCAGGTCGACGGGCCCGGGGATCTTCGTCAGGAGGTCCTCGAACCCGGGGATCTTCCCGATGATGTACGGCAGCAGGGCGAAGAACGCACCACCGATGACCAGGCCGACGCGGCTGCGCAGACCACCGACGACCGTCATGATCACGAACACCAGCGATAGCTGGAAGTTCCAGGCGTTGGGCGACACCGACTCGTCGCCGTGGGCGATCAGCGCGCCGGCCAGCCCGGCGAAGACGCCGGACACGACGAACGCGAACAACGTCGCCATCGGCACGTTGATGCCGAACGTCGACGCCACCCGCGGGTTCTCGCGCAGCGCCAGCAGTGCCCGGCCGGCCTTCGTGCGCATCATCCGCCAGTCGACGTAGAGGACCACGGCGAGGAACGCCAAGCAGAGGTAGTAGTAGCGCCACTCGGTGTCGAACCAGTCGGGCTTGGGCGCCCGGCGGCCGGCGCCACCGCCCGTGAAATCCTGGATCTGGAAGATGTTCTGCTCGGCGACCAATCCGTACGACAGCGTGATGAGCGCGAAGTAGAGGCCCTTGACCCGCAGGGACACGCCGCCGAGGATCAGCGCCTGGAGGCCGCCGATGGCGGCGGCGGCGGCCACGCCGACCCAGAACGACTGGCCCTGCACGGTGACGAGGTACGCCGACGTGAACGCCCCGATCCCGACGAACGCGGCGTGGCCCAACGAGATCTGCCCCACGTACCCCAGCAGCACGTTCAGCGAGAGCGCCACGATGGCGTAGCAGGCGGCGATGGCGAACTCCCGCAGCTCGATGCCGGGTCGGCCGAGGGGGAGCACGAGCACGAGGTAGGCCACGGCGGCCCACAGCACGCCGCGGGCCAGCCACCCGCCCACCGACGGTCGGAACGGCGGGTCGCCCGGCTCCGGCGCGCCGGTTGTCCCGGTGGCCCCGGTCGTCCCCGCGGTCAGCGTCATCAGGTCGATCTCCCGAGCAACCCCTGCGGCCGCACGATGAGGACGCCGAGGAGCACGAGGAACACGATCAGCGTGGACGCGGTGCCGGGGACGTCCTGGAACACGCTGGCGCTCGTGGCGACGGACTGGATGATCCCGACGAGGACGCCGCCGATGAAGGCGCCGGGCAGGCTCGTCATCCCGCCGAGCACGGCCGCCGTGAACGCCGGGATCAGGTAGCCCGAGGTCATCACGCCGGGCGTGAACTGCCCGGTGTCGGGGACGGCGATCACCGCAGCCAGGCCGCCGAGCAACGCGGCGAGCACCCAGGTGAGCGTCGACAGCCGCCGCACGCTGATGCCGACGAGCTCGGTGGCCGTCGCATCCTGGCTGGCGCCGATGATCGCCAGCCCGAGGTTGGTGCGGGTGAAGAACAGGGCGAGGGCCACGGCGAGCACGACGAGCGTGCCGATCAGCCACAGCCGCTGGTCGGAGATCTGCACGCCGAGCACGGTGACCCGATCGAGGCGGGGGAAGGCTCGGTCGATCGGCCGTCCCTGGGCCTCGAAGAACCAGGTCTGGACGGCGATGGCGAGCAGCGCGACGCCGGCGGTCGCCACGAGCAGCGTCACCCTCGGTGCGTCGAACAGCGGGCGCACGACGATCCGCTCGGTGAGGAACCCGAACAGCACCGACGCCAGCAGGGCCCCGACGACGGCCAGCCCGTACGGCACGTGGTTGACGTGCAGGAGGTACAGGACGCACAACGCAACGGTGCCGAACTCGCCCTGGGCGAAGTTGAACACCCCGCTCGACTTGTAGATCAGCACCAGACCCAGCGCGACCAGGCCGTAGGCCGACCCGGTCACCGTCCCGATGACGAGCGACTGCTTCTGGCCGGTCGCCACGAGGACCACGACCAGCGCCAACACCAGCCCGAGGCCGACGAGCAGCCCGGCCCGCCTGTGCAGCTCGGCCACCCTCAGCCCGCTTGGACGAACTGCTCGGCCGTCGTGAACTGCTTGAGTCCGCAGTCGGCGTCGAGCAGGTGGGCGCCGGTGCCACCGAAGTGATCGTCGGGGGTGAACATGACGGGCGAGTAGATCCCGTTGTCGAACGACGGGGTCGTGACGAGCGTGTTCATGAACGCCGCCCGCCCGAGGTCGGGCCCGGTGGCCTCGAACATCAGGGCCAGCGCCTTGTTGAGCGACCACAACTGGAGGCCGATGTCGTCAGCGGACGCGCCACCGCCGTACTCGGCGTAAGCCGGCTCGAAGTCGGGGTCGAGCTGGTTGATGACATCGAGGCCGGGGGTCGGCGAGAAGAACTCGCCGGTCTCCACGGCCGGGCAGCCGAACGCGGCGACGGCGTTGAGACCGCTCGTCACGCCCGGCCCCAGCCAGGTCGGCGTGTAGCTCTGGTTGAGGCCCTGGTTGGCCAGCCCGATGAACACGAGCGGCGAGCTGAGCAGGACGACCGCCTCGACGCCGCTGTTCTTGAGCTCCTGGACGACCGAGAGCTGCTCGGCCTCGGCAGCCGTCTTGTTGAGGCGGGTCTGGTAGGCGATCGTGACGCCGGCCTCGTCGGCCGCGGCCTCGATGGCCGCCTGGGCGTCGTCGAACGACGGCGTGTCGGTGACGACGAGGCCGATCTCGGTCAAACCCTGGTTCGTGATCTGGTCGATCAGCATCGGCGCCTGCTCGGCGTAGGTCAACGTCGTGGCGAAGTACGTCTCGAGGTCGGAGAGACCGTTCTCGTTGACGCCGGCCGACACGTAGGGGATGCCGTTGTCGGCGGCGTAGCGGGCGCACGCCGTGATCTGGTCGGCACCGCCACCACCGACGAGCAGGAACGCGCCGTCCTGCTCGACCATCTCCCGGCACGCCTGGACGGCGGCCTGGGGGTCGAACTTGTCGTCGCGGAAGACCACCCGCACCTTGCGGCCGAACAGCTCGTCGGGCGCGCTCGCCCGCCAACCACTGCCAGTAGATGTCCTTGCCGATGTCGAAGCTCGTCTGGGGGATCGGCGAGGCGCCGGTGACGGGCGCGTGGATGCCGATGACGATCTCGGTGTCGGAGACGCCGGCCGTGTCGTCGCCACCCGGTTCGAACGGCCCGACCGGCGCCGGGGCGGTCGTGACCACTGGTGCCGCGGTCGTCGCCGGCGCGGAGCGTGGTCGTGACGACGGCGTCGCTCGTGGGGACCGAGGAGGCCGGAGCGGTGGCCGGCGGTGCCGTCGATGCCGGCGACAGCGTCGTCGGCGCCAACGTGACGACGGGTGTGGCCGGGGTGACGCCGCCGTCGGCCTCCTCGCTCGAGCCGGCCACACCTGACTTCTGGCCGCAGGCGGCCGCGAGGAGCGCCATCGGCACGAGCAAGGCCAGCAGGCGGTGTCGCGCCGTCGGTGATGGTGGGTACGTCATCCGACGTCCTTCCCGGAGTTGGTCGTGTCGAGGTAGTGGCTGACGCCCCGCGAGGACTGGCTCGTCGGCGGCGGGTCGCCGCTCGGGCCGACGCAGCGGGCGGTCACGTAGGCCAGCACGAGGACGAGCGGGATCAGCAACCACACCGTCCACGACCAGCCACCGCTCAGATCGGCCGGAGCGGCCAACACCATCGCCATCGCTCGTTCGACCATGCGTACGTGGTCCCCTGTCACTGTGGACGCCTGGTCCGGCACCCTAGCGCCAGGTCACCGACCGAGCTGCGACGTCGTCGTCGGAGCTCGGTCACTGACCGCGCTGCGACGTCGTCGTCGAGGAGTCGGGGTCGCGCCAGTTGAACGTCGGGAGCTGGGGGCCGTAGGCCTCCGGTTCCTTGACCCCGTCGAACACGAAGACCTGGTCGCCCTTCTTGACCAGGTCCTGGGGAACGTCTCGCGCCAGCGCGATCGGGATCCGGACGCATCCGTGCGACGCCGGCTCCAGCGGCACGTTCAGGGCGCCGTGGATGGCGATGCCGTAGTTGAAGTACACCGGGTTGAACATCCCGCCGAGCGGGCTCTCCCGTGGTCGCCCGCGACGAAGCGGTTGGATCTTGAAGACGCCGCCCGGCGTCTCCGACATCGGCGCACTGCCTGCTTGCACCGGCTCGGTGCCGTGCGCGTTGCCCTGGGCGTCGGTGTCGTAGGTGACCGTCGTCGCACCAGTGCTGGCGTCGCCGGGTCTGCTCGCCGGTGGCGATGTGGGCGATCAGCACCGGCTTGTCGTCGGTGAAGACGACGACGCACCTGCTGGGGCACGTAGACCTCGACGTGGGTCGACGCCCGCGGCGTCGGGCGCAGCGGGCTGATCACAGGGTGTCCTGCATCCGCTGCCACATCTCGTCGGTGACCACGCCGGTGGCCTCGGCGCGGCGGCGTCTGCAGCACGAGCTTCTCGAACGCCCAGACGGCCTGCTGGGTGGTCCCGCCGAACTTGCCGTCGACCGGACCCGGGATCGAACCCAGGTCGGTCAGGCGCTGCTGGACGGTGGTGACGTCGCCGCCGGCGAGCCCTTGCCGACGGTGCGCGGTCAGAGTCGTCTTGGTCACCGGCGGGTCGTCGACACGACGAGCACGATCGGGGCGGCGGCGGTCGACGGCGGCCGGCGGCGTCGACGGCCGCGCGTCGTGCCGGTCGAGGCGGCACGCCGGAGGCGCTCGCACCGCGCCGTGCCGGCCACCGATGCCGACGACCGCACGGCGACACACGGCGACGGCCGCGGCGGCGGGCATGCCAGCGGCGCAGGTCGGCGGCCCGATCCGCCTGTCGACGTCGGCGGGATCGAGGGATCGTGGCTCGGCGCTGTTCACTGATCTCCGACGACGTGGACGACCTGCCGAGCCTACCAGTCGCCCTCCGGGACGCTCGCCGGGCGCGGCGGCTCAGCGGTCGATCTGAGCGGCGTGATGCTGCGCAGCTCGCCGCGCAGCTGGAACATCTCGCCGCAGGATCGTGACGGATCACCCCGGCGAGCTGAGCGTGCACTCGCCGCGGGTGCGCGGGAAGTAGTCGACGCCGAACTGGATGATCTCGTAGCCCAGCTGCGGGTCGCCCGGATGATCAGCTCGGCGTCGATGAACGAGCCCTCGCTCTGCAGCTCGATGTGCGTCGAAGATCGCGCCGCCGGCAGAGCTTGAAGGCGAAGTTGATGTCGCGCACCTTGCACGCCGAACAGCCGGCGGATGAGCACGTTGTAGACGAACGTGTAGATCGCCCGCAGCGAGCCCTCGCCGGTGCGGTCGAAGCGGTAGGCGCGAGACGATGTCGACGTCGTAGTCGCGCAGCAGGCGGACCGCCCGCGGCAGCTCGGCCATGTCGAACGGCAGGTCGGCGTCGGTGTACAGCACGAGGTCGCCGGTGGCGGTGGCGAAGCCGGTCTTCATCGACCCGCCGAGCTTGCGGTTGCGCTCGTGGTGGATGACGCGCGACGTGCGGGTCGGCGGCGGCGAGCGCGTCGGCGAGCTCCGGCGTGCGGTCGGTCGACTTGTCGTCGACGACGATCAGCTCGTAGTCGACGATCTGTCCGGCGGCGACCATCGCGATCGCAGCACGCCGCGTCGGCCGCAGCCGACGGCGCGCTCGATGTAGTCCTCCTCGTTCCACATCGGGAAGAAGATGCGACAGCTTCTCGGGCGGCTCGCTGCGCCGCCGGCACACGCGCAGGAGGGTATCGGCGTCGACGCACGATGCGTGCACCGCACCCGCTGGCGGCGCCGCGGATGGCGCCGACCGCTCACGGCGCGACCGGCGCGTGCCGAGTCACCGCCCGTGCGAGACGTCGACCGCCGCGGCGCCGGGCCGCCGCCCGCGCCGCCGGCCGCCGCCGCGACCGCCCGTGCCGCTGCGTTCGCCGCGGCCCGGGCAGCTGACCGCCGGCGTGGCGGGCCTCGTCACCGGTCAGCGGCGTGGGTCGGTGGTCCTCGTCGCGCTGCGTCCGCGTGCTGGAAACGAGCTCGTGGAGCTCGGCTTCGCCACCTGGTGGCTCGGGCCCGGTCAGCGAGCCGCAGCCGTTCGTCGTCATGCTGTCTGCCGTTCGTCGCACCGCTCGTGATGGTCGTGCTCACGCTCAACGACGTCCGCTGCGCTTGCCGTGGTATCGGCACTCGACGGCCAGCCTCGTCGGCGTCGCCGTGGGGCGTCATCGACCTCGACCACGTCTCGCCTGGCCTCGTCGAGCTGGCCATCGCCGGCGCCGGCCTCGCTCGTCTCGGTCGCCAGCCTGAGCGGTGTCTACCGGTCCGTCGCCGCCGGCCGGCCGAGCCCGCAGCGGCCCGTCGGCCGGATGCGCGGTCGCCCGCCGACCGATCGCGAGCCGGGACCACAGCCGACGCCGCCGTAGGTCGGTAGCTTCGCCGCCTGTCGAAGGTGCTCACGTCGCTGCCCGTCGGCGAGCGGGTCGGCATCGCGTTCTCCGGTGGCCTGGACACCTCGGCCGCGGTCGCCTGGATGCGCGAGCGGGGCGCGATCCCGTACACCTACACCGCCGACCTCGGCCAGCCCGACGAGCCCGACCTCGACGGCGTGCCCGGTGCGGGCCAAGGAGTACGGCGCCGAGGAGGCCCGCATCGTCGACTGCCGCGCCGAGCTGGTCCGCGAGGGCCTCGATGGCGCTGCAGTGCGGGGCGTTCCACATCACGCACCGCCGGCAAGACGTACTTCAACACCACGCCGCTCGGCCGGGCCGTCACCGGCACGCTGCTGGTGCGGGCGATGCAGGACGACGGCGTCGACATCTGGGGCGACGGCTCCACCTACAAGGGCAACGACATCGAGCGCTTCTACCGCTACGGCCTGCTGGTCAACCCGGCGCTGCGGATCTACAAGCCGTGGCTCGACCAGCGTTCGTCGACGAGCTCGGCGGCCGGGCCGAGATGAGCGAGTTCCTCGATCGCCCGCGAGCTGCCGTACCGCGACTCGAAGGAGAAGGCGTACTCGACCGACGCCAACATCTGGGGCGCCACCCACGAGGCCAAGGCGCTCGAGGAGCTGGCGACCGGCATGGAGATCGTCGAGCCGATCATGGGCGTCGCCCACTGGGACCCGGCGGTCGAGATCGCCACCGAGGACGTGCGCGATCCGCTTCGACGAGGGCTGGCCGGTCGCGATCAACGGCGCAGGCGTTCGACTCGACCAGGTCGCGCTCGTCGATCGAGGCCAACGCGATCGGCGGGCGCCACGGCCTCGGGATGAGCGACCAGATCGAGAACCGGATCATCGAGGCCAAGTCGCCGCGGCATCTACGAGGGCCCGGCGCTGGCGCTGCTGCACATCGCCTACGAGCGGCTGGTGACGGCGATCCACAACGAGAACACGATCGAGAACTACCGCACGATGGGCCGCCGCCTCGGCCGGCTGCTGTACGAGGGCCGCTGGTTCGACCCGCAGAGCCTGATGCTGCGCGAGCCGCTGCTGCGCTGGGTCGGCGTCGGCGATCACCGGCGAGGTGACGGTGCGGCTGCGCCGCGGCGACGACTACTCGATCCTCGACACGACCGGCCCGAACCTCACGTACGAGCCCGAGCGGCTGTCGATGGAGCGGGTCGAGGACGCGCCGTTCGGTCCGCTCGACCGCATCGGCCAGCTGACGATGCGCAACCTCGACATCGACGACAGCCGCGCCAAGCTCGACGTGTACCGCAACGTCGGCACGCTCGGCCAGCGGCGGCATGCTCGAGCTCGACCCGACCGGGTCCCCGAACCCACCGCCCGACCGCACTGGCACCGAGGCGTCGTGTCGGGTCCTGCGCCGGAGGCGGGTCGTCGCGATCGCACGCCGCGACTCGTGCTGATCGGAAGGCGCCGGGACGTCCCCGACACCGAGCTCTTGGTCCGCCACCCGATACCGCATGTCGGAGGCGTCGCGGCCGGTGGTGTTCGCCGCCCGCCGTCGTCGGCGTGGTCACGGCGGTCGACGACCGGGTTGGAGCAGGTCGGTCGCCAGCGGCGCGATGCCGACTGGTCGCGTCGCCGCGCGCCACGGCAGCCGCCCGACTCGGTGCGACTCGACGTCGCACCGGCCAATATGCTACGGCCGACGCTCTGCGCGTTCGGTCGCGCCGATCACTGGGCGCGCACTCGTCTCGTGCCGGTGACGACTCGGCTGCGGCGTCGGCTCGCAGACTGCTCGGAGCCATCGAGCACCGTGCGCGCCCGAGACTCGGCCTGTGCGCGAACGCACTCGCGCCGACGAGACGACATACACTCGAACGAGAACCTCCGCCCCCAGGGGCTCTCGTCAGAGCTCTATCGACCCACGCAACCAGCTGACGACCGCTCAGCGGCGTGTGCCGAACGCGACGCCCGGCGACGCGAACCACCGCATCCGAGACGGTGGCCATCGACCCGACGGACAGTGTCACACGAGCCCGAAACCTGCGGGTCTCACCTGCGACTGGAGGGCGGCGACGAGGGCCGCGAGGAGGCGGGTGCGGTCGACCATCGTGTCGACGCACGGACGTGCTCGTGGTCGGCGTGGGCGCCGCCGCCGACGGCGCCGAGGCCGTCGAGCGTCGGCACGCCGAGCGCGGCGGTGAAGTTGCCGTCGCTGCCGCCGCCGACGGCGACGCCGGCGAGCCCGGCAGCCGAGCGTGCGCGGCCGTCCGCGGCGAGCGGCGAACAGCGTCGGCCGACGGCCGACTCGGGCATCGGCGGGCGGCCGATGCCGCCGAGCACCTCGATCGCGCGCCGCCGGATCGACCGGTGCGCAGCGCGGCCATCGCCGCCTCGACGCGCTCCGTCTCGTCCAGCTCGACGACCCGGACGTCGACGCGTGATGCGGGCCTCGGCGGGCACGACGTTGTCGGCCGTGCCGGCCGTGGCGACGGTCGGCGTGACGGTCGTGCCGGCTGGCCGGGTCGCCGAACGTGGCGATGCAGCCGATCAGCTGCGGCCGCCTCGACGAGCGCGTTGACGCCCTTCTCCGGCTCGAGCCCGGCGTGCGCCGCCCGCCCGTGGACGATCGACCTCGAACGTGCCGGTGCCCTTGCGGCCGGTCTTCACGCGCGCCGCCGTCGGCGCCGGCTCGAGCACCAGCACGGCGCCGCACGCCGCGGCCCGCTCCTCGATCAGCGCCCGCGACGCGCCGGAGCCGACCTCCTCGTCGGCGGTGAACAGCAGCTCGACGCCGCGTGCGGTCGTCGAGCGCGGCCACGGCGTGGATCGCCGAGCACGATCCCGGCCTTCATGTCGAACACGCCGGGGCCGGTGGCGCGCCCGTCGGCCACGGTGAACGGCCGGGCGGCGAGCGTGCCGAGCGGGGAACACCGTGTCGTGGTGGCCGAGGAGCAGCACCGTCGGCTCGCCGCCGCCGCGCCAGTGGACGTGGGGCCCGGCGGGGCCGTCGACCAGCTCGCGGCGCCGATCCGAGCCGGCCGCTCGATCAGCGCGGCCACAGCTGCGGCCGACGCCTCGAGCGGCCGGGATCGTCAGCGACGGCGACTCGACCTCGACAGGGACCGCAGGTCGGCGAGCAGGACGTCGAGCACGAACGCCATCGCGCCCACCGTACCGGCCACCCCCGATCGTGGTCAGCCGTCAGCCGAAGCGCACGGTGGCGACGCCGGCGACGATCAGCAGTGCCCCGACGACCTGGAACGGCGTGAGGTGCTCGTCGTACAGGTAGCGCCCGAGGCCGACGGACACGAGCACCTCGATGCCCAGTCCGAGGACGTACGCCGCCGACAGGCCCTGGGACCGCACGGCCCGGGTCAGGAACACTGCCCCGACCACGAACAGCACGATCACGCAGACGCTCGGGACGAGCCGGGAGAACCCGTCGGACGACTTCATGAACGCGCCACCGATCCCGAAGGCCAACGACGCTGCGATCACCATCCCCACTGGGTGTCTGGAGCGTGCCGGCGCGTTGCTGATACGTGTGAGCGGGCCAGATCGCGTGGCGCCGCCCGACCCACCGTGTGATCGACTGCGGGCGATGGTCGACCAGCACCGCGCCGAGCTGGCCGAGTTCCTGCGCGCCCGACGCGAAGCGGTGACCCCGGAGCAGGTGGGGCTGCCGCGCGGCCGCGGTCGGCGCACCCCCGGCCTGCGCCGCGAGGAGGTCGCCCTGCTCGCCGGCGTGTCGGTCACCTGGTACACGTGGCTCGAGCAGGGCCGGCGGATCAACGCCTCGCCCGACGTGCTGCGCGCGATCGGTCGGGCGCTGCGCCTCGACGAGGCCGGCCAGCGAGCACCTCGCTGGCGCTGGCCCAGCCGGTCGCCAGCGCCGGATCGGCATCGAGCCTGCGACGCCGGACGAGGTGCCGTCGTCGCTGCGCCGGCTGATCGAGGGCTTCGAGCCCGCGCCGGCCTACGTGCTCGGCCCGCACTGGGAGTTCGCCGCCTGGAACGCCGCCGAGGCCCGGCTGTACCCGCCGCTCGACCGCCTCGACGGCCTCGAGCGCAACCTCATCTGGGTGCTGTTCGCCGACTGCGGCCATCCGCGAGCTGATCGTCGACTGGGACATCCACGCCCGTCAGGCGCTGGCCGAGTTCCGCGCCGCCGACGCATCGCGGTGCGCCGGGACCCGGAGATGGTCGAGCTCGTCGACCGGCTGAGCGGGGTCAGCACCGAGTTCCGCCAGTGGTGGCCCGAGCACGACGTCGCCCGCTTCGAGACCCGGCTGCGCCGGTTCAACCACCCCCGCGCCGGCCTGCTGACGTTCGAGTACCAGCAGCTGTCCCCGGCCGAATGGCCGGCCTTGCGGGTCGTCGTCCAACTCCCCGTGCCCGGCGACGACTCGGCCCAGCGCCTGGCCGTGCGTCACGACGCGTTCTGACTTCTGACGCACCGACCTGTGCGACGCTCTGGGCGATGACCCCGAGCGACTGCCCCCTGCCCCCACCGATCGAGCGAGCGCCAGGGGCGCCAACGGTGCCGCCGGTGTCGACGCGATGAGCGGCCTCGTCGTCATCGCCATCGGTGCCGTCCTGTGCTTCCTGGGGGTCGCATCGATCCACCTCGAGGTGCTCATCACCGGATTCGCCATCGGGTGGCTGCTGGCCGAGGTGTTCGGGGGCACGATCGGTGTCAGCCTGATCGTCGGGCTCATCGGCGCGCTCGTCGTGTGGGTGGCGGCCACGTTCGTGTTCAAGGTCGCCATGTTCTTCCTCGGCGGGATCGGCGGCCTGGTGATCGGCTCGAAGCTGGCCGGGCTGCTCGACGAGGGCGACCGTGACCGGTTGCTCACCGTGGCGGTGGTGCTGGCGCTGGCCGCCGTCGGCGCGTTCGCCGCCGACCGGTACCGCAGCCGGGCCCTGCTGTGGCTCACCGCGCTCGGCGGCGCGGCCCTCATGATCGACGGGCTGTCCCGCGTCTCCGAGGCCACGTTCGGCTTCCTGCGCGATCCCGTCGACGGTTGGGAGCGCTTCGTCGCCTTCGGCGCGTGGGCGGCGCTGACGTTCGCCGGGTGGACGGTGCAACGCCGGCTGTTCCCCAAGACGCTGGGCCTCGAGGCCAAGGGACCGAGACAGGGCGGCGGCGACACCACCTGGTCGTAGCGCCGCAGGCCGGGACGGATCAGCCCGTCGTCCACCCGTCGGGCAGGTCGCCAGGGCGGGGCGGATCCGAGCCACGACGACCGACGACCACCGCGGCGACGGCATGGGCGGCGCGCACGGCGGACGTCAGGGCGTCGACGTCGCCGAGGTCGTCGCGGCCGCGACCGCTCCCCCGCCACCACGTGACGAATCCGGCGGTGAACGCGTCGCCGGCGCCGATCGTGTCGACGACCGGCACGGCGTCGACGGGGACGGTGATCGCCACGCCGGCGACGACGATCGTCGTGGCCGTCCCGCCCGTCGTCACGAGCACGGCGCGCACGCCCTCGGTCAGCAGGCCCTCGGCGGCGACGCCGACCGGGACGCCCGGCCGGACGTAGGCGAGGTCCTCGTCGCTGGCCTTGACGACGTCGGCACGCGCCAGCACGCGCTCCAGGCGGGCGACGTACCCGGCATCGTCGTCGACGGCGGCCGGCCGGCAGTTGAGGTCGACGAGCACGAGCACGTCGGGCGCGGCCGCCATCACGATGCTCTCCACGGCGGTCGCGATGGGCTCCAGCACGAGTCCCAGCCCGCCCGTCACGATGACGTCGACGGCGTCGGGCAGCCGCTCGGGCGTCAGCAGGGGCGCGCTCGGTGCCCTCGGTGTAGAACTCGTAGGAGGCCGTCCCGCCGGCATCGAGCTGGGCGACGGCCAAGGTCGTCGGCCGGGCGGTCCGCTGCAGCAACGCGTCGAGGACCCCGGACTCGGCCAATCCATCGGCCAGGCGTCGCCCGAAACCGTCGTCGGACACCGTGGCCATCAGCGCGGTCGGCACGCCGAGGCGGGCGCAGCCCCTGGCCACGTTGTACGGCGCCCCGCCGGGTGCGGCCGTGACCTCGTCGCCACTGACGACGAGGTCCACCAACGCCTCCCCCATGACGACGATCACGGAGCAGCATGCTTGCAGGGTCCGACCGCCCACCCGTCCATCAGGGCTCGGCCGGCGCCGAGGCGCGGTACGGTCGCTGGCATGGATGGAGAACCGATGGACACGTTGTCCGATGCGATGCGGCGCCTGCAGGCCGACGGCTACACCGGCAACTGGTACGCCACGGCCGACTTCCAGCTGGAGTGCAACGAGTCCGGTGAGGTGATCGACCCGGCCGAGGTCCAGATCGACCACATCCTGCGCTTCGAGGGCAAGTCCGATCCCGGTGACATGTCCATCCTGTTCGCCCTGCAGAGCCCCGCCGGTACGAAGGGCCTGTACAGCGCGCCGTTCGGGGCCGAGATGCCGGCCGAGGACTCCGAGGTCATCTCGCGCATGCGGCACCAGACCGCAGACGGCACACTGGACGGATAACCCAGGGAGGTACCCAACGTGACCGACGTGGTCGAGCGGGCCGAAGGTCCCGACGTGTCCGGCTACGAGCTGCCGGACCGCTTCCGCCTGGAGGACGGGCGGGTCTTCCTCTCCGGGGTCCAGGCGTTGGCCCGCCTCCCGGTCGATCAGCTGCGCATCGACCGCCGCCACGGCCTGCAGCACCGCGGCGTACGTCTCCGGGTACCAGGGCTCGCCGGTCGGCACGTTCCAGGAGGAGGCGTCGGCGGCGGCGAAGACCGTGCCCGACCTGCCGATCGTCATCCGGCCCGGGCTCAACGAGGAGCTGGCGGCGACGTCGGTCATGGGCAGCCAGCTCGTCGACTCGCTCGGCCGACAAGCGCTACGACGGCGTCGTCGGCGTCTGGTACGGCAAGGCGCCCGGCCTCGACCGCGCCGGCGACGCCATCCGCCACGGCGTGTTCGCCGGCACGGCCCGCCACGGCGGCGTCGTCGCGATCGTCGGTGACGACCCGGCGGCCAAGTCGTCGACCCTGCCCAGTTCCAGCGACGCCACGCTCGTCGACCTGCACATGCCGATCCTCTTCCCCGGCGACGTGCAGGAGGCGCTCGACCTCAGCCGCCACGCCGTCGCCCTGTCCCGGGCCAGCGGCATCTGGGTCGGGCTCAAGCTCGTCACGCCGGTCGCCGACGGCACCGGCACGGTCGACGTCCACCCCGACCGGGTCCAGCCGGTGATCCCGACGATGGAGTTCGACGGCAAGGTCTTCGTGCCCCACCCGAGCGGGCGCCTGCTGACGCCGTACACGCTGGACATGGAGCGCGAGTTCCAGCAGGTGCGCTCGGAGCTGGCCCGGCGCTACGGCGCGGCCAACCGGCTGAACCGGGTCACCGTGTCGACCGAGCACGACTGGATCGGCATCGCCGCCAGCGGCCACACGTACCACGAGCTGCGCGAGGCGCTGGCGCTGCTCGGCCTGCCCGACGACCAGTCGCTGCGCTCGGTCGGGGTCCGGCTCTTCCACCTCCTGATGCCGGTGCCCGTCGACGAGCAGCAGGTCCGCGACTTCGCCCACGGGCTGGCCGAGGTGCTCGTCGTCGAGGACAAGAACCCGACGTTCGAGCTGCTCGTGAAGAGCGCGATGTACGACTCCGACGAGCGACCCCGCGTCGTCGGGCGCCACGACGAGACCGGCGCGCCGCTCGTGCCCGGCACCGGGATGCTCGACGCCGACCGCCTGCTCGAACCGCTGCGGCGGCGCCTGGCCGCCCGCATCGGCGACGACCGCCTGCGGCCGCTGCCCCGCACGCGGCAGGCGTCGCTGATCCCGCTGACCGTGAACCGCACGCCGTTCTACTGCAGCGGGTGCCCGCACAACCTGTCGACGCGGGTCCCCGACGGCACGCTCGTCGGCGGCGGCATCGGGTGCCACGCGATGGTCGCGTTGATGGAGCCCGAGCGCGTCGGTGACGTCGTCGGGCTGACGGCGATGGGCAACGAGGGCGCCCAGTGGATCGGCATGGCGCCGTTCGTCGAGCGCCAGCACCTGGTCCAGAACCTCGGCGACGGCACGTTCTTCCACTCCGGGTCGCTGGCCATCCGCGCCGCCGTGGCCGCGGGTGTCGACATCACGTACAAGCTGCTCTACAACGGCACCGTGGCGATGACCGGCGGGCAGGACCCACAGGGGCAGATGACGGTGCCCGAGGTCGTGCAGTCGCTGCTCCTGGAAGGGCGTCAGTCGCATCGTCGTGACGTCGGACGACCCCGGCAAGTGGGACGACGCCGACTTCGGGTCGCTGGCCGACGGCCGCGTCTCGGTACGCGACCGGACGCTGCTGATGGAGACGCAGGCCGAGCTGGCCGACGTCGCCGGCGTCACCGTGCTGCTGCACGACCAACGGTGCGCGGCGGAGCTGCGCCGTGACCGCAGCCGGGGGCTCGTGGCCAAGCCCGGGTTCCGCATCGTCATCAACGAGCGGGTCTGCGAGGGCTGCGGCGACTGTGGCGACAAGAGCAACTGCCTGTCCGTGCAGCCCGTCGACACGGCGTACGGCCGCAAGACCCGCATCCACCAGACGAGCTGCAACTTCGACATGTCGTGCCTACGCGGCGACTGCCCGTCGTTCGCCATGGTCAGCGTCGACGAGGCGGGCACAGCGGCGTCGCGTCCAGCCGTCGGCATGACGGGCGATCCGGGCGCCGGGCTGCCGGAGCCGACCGCGGTCGTGCCCACCGACAGCTTCACCGTGCGGCTGTCGGGCATCGGCGGGACCGGCGTGATCACGGTCAGCCAGGTGCTCGGCACCGCCGCCATGCTCGACGGCTGGGTCGTGCGTGGGCTCGACCAGACGGGCCTGTCGCAGAAGGCCGGGCCGGTGGTCAGCGACCTGCGGCTCAGCCGCGGCGACGTGCCGGTGTCCAACCACGCCAACAGCTCGGGGGTGGACTGCCTGCTGGCGTTCGACCTGCTGGTGGCGGCGAGCGACACCCACCGGGTCGGCGCCGACCGCGAGCGGACGATCGTCATCGGGTCGGTGGCGTCGACGCCCACCGGCGCGATGGTCGCCCATCCGACGACGCCGTACCCCGAGCTGACCGCCCTGACCGGGCGCCTCGACGAGGTGTCGCGGGCCGCGCACAACCGTTACGTCGACAGCGCGGCGCTGGCCGCCGGGCTGTTCGGCGACGCCACGACCGCCAACATCCTGCTGCTGGGCGTGGCCGTGCAGCAGGGCGCGGTCGCCGTCGACGCGGCGTCGATCGAGCGGGCCATCGAGCTCAACGGCGTGGCCGTCGACCGCAACGTCGCCGCCTTCCGCTGGGGCCGGCGGTGGGCGGCGTTCCCGACCGATGTCGAGCAGACGGCCGGGCTCGTGGTCGACGCGGAGCCCGAGACGCTCGACGAGCTGATCGACCGCCTGGCCGCCGACCTCGTCGGCTACCAGTCGGCGCGGTACTCGCAGCGGTTCCTCGACCTCGTCGGCGTCGCCCGCGAGGCCGAGCGGCGGGTCGATCCGGCGAGCACGGCGTTCACCGAGGCCGTGGCCCGGTACGGCCACAAGTTGATGGCGTACAAGGACGAGTACGAGGTCGCCCGGCTGCTGCTCGCCCCGGAGGCCCGGGCCGAGTACGAGGCCGTGGGCGGACCCGGCACCAAGGTCACGTGGCGCCTGCACCCGCCCATGCTCCGGGCGATGGGCATGAAGGACAAGATGAAGCTCGGGCCGCGCAGCAAGCCGGTGCTGGCCACGCTGGCTCGGTCCAAGCGGCTGCGGGGCACCGTCGCCGACCCGTTCCGCTGGGCCACCGTGCGCCGCCAGGAGCGGGCGATGGTGCCCGAGTACGAGGTCGCCGTGGCCCACCTGGCCGCCCGCCTCGATGCCGCCAACCTCGCCGAGGCCGTCGCCATCGTCGAGCTCCCCGACCAGGTCCGGGGCTACGAGCACATCAAGCTCGACCGCGCCGGCCGCTACCGCTCCGAGCTCGCCGACCGCCTCCAGCGCTTCGCCCGCTGACGCCGCGTCAGCCGGGCCGACCCCGGGCCGCGTTCATCCGGTGATTCGCGGCCATCGGTGGCCGTGACCGCGGGTCAGTACCGATTCTCGGTCGGGCGGGTGGGCGGGCACTCTGGCTCGTCGTCGGCGGGTGCGGGACCATATCTTCCGGCGGTGCCGACGGCGCTCACGGTCCCCGGGTTCACCCGTCGCCACCTGACGGTCGTGCTCGGCGCACTGATGCTGGCGGTGCTGCTGGCGTCGCTGGAGACGTCGATCATCGCCACGGCCCTGCCGACGATCACCGGCGAGTTCGACGCCTTCGAGAGCTTCGCCTGGGTGGGCACGGCGTACATCGTCACGTCGGCCATCGGCACGCCGCTGATCGGCAAGCTCTCCGACCTCTACGGCCGCCGGCCGATCTTCCAGATGACGATGGGCATCTTCGTCGTCGGGTCGATCCTCTGCGGTGCCTCGCAGTCGATGACCCAGCTGATCGGCGCCCGGGCCGTGCAGGGCATCGGTGGCGGCGGCATCCAGGCGCTCGCCTTCGCCATCCTCGGCGACATCCTCCCGGCCCGCGAGCGGGGCCGCTACGTCGGCTACTTCACGCTCGCCTTCGTCGGCTCGGCGCTGCTCGGGCCGCTGCTCGGCGGGTTCATCATCGACAACTTCTCGTGGCCGTGGATCTTCTACATCAACATCCCGTTCGCCATCGCGGTGTCGGCGATCTGCCACTTCGCCCTGCGCCTGCCGTTCCGCCGCCGCGAGGCCAAGCTGGACTACGCCGGCGCCGCATTGCTGTCGATCTCCATCGGCAGCCTGATGATCGGCCTCGAGGAGGGCCGCGACGGCTGGACGGACCAGCACGTCCTGTCCTGTTCGCCGTCGCCGCGGTCGGCGCTGGCGCTGTTCATCTACGTCGAGCACCGGGCGCCCGGAACCGATGATCCCGCTGCGCCTGTTCGCCAACCGCGTCGTCCTGTGCTGCTTCCTGCTCGGGATGTGCGCCGGCGTGGTCGACCTACGGCGCCGCCCAGTTCCTGCCGCTCTACTTCCAGGACTCGCTGTTCGTCTCCCCGACCGAGTCGGGCCTGCGGATGCTCCCCCAGATGATCGGCGTCACCCGCGGCGACGTTCGGCATCGGCCGCCTGATCTCCAAGACCGGCCGTTACAAGCCGTTCCCGATCATCGGCTCGGCCGTGTCGGTCGTCGGGCTCCTCGGCGTGGCCCAGATCACCGGCACCACGCCGTACTGGTGGCTGATCATCCCGATGATCGCCATGGGCTTCGGCGTGGCCTCGGTGTTCACGACGACGTCGATCGCCAGCCAGAACGCCGTCCAGTTCGGCGACCTCGGCGTGGCCACGGCGACGTTCATGTTCTTCCGTTCGCTCGGCGGATCATTGGGTCTGGCGATGTTCGGCACCGTCCTCAACGTCGACGATCCGCACCGAGATCCCCGCCGCCATCGGCGTGCCGCCAGATGAAGCGGCCGGCCTCATCCGCTCGCCGAAGGAGATCGCCGCCCTGCCCGCCCGACGCCCGCCTGGCCGTCGTCGACAGCGTCGCGCTCGGCGTCAGCCGGATCTACCTGATCTGTGCCGGCGTCATGGCCTGTGCCATCGTCGTCGCCATCCTCCTGCCCGAGCGACCGCTGCAGATGCGCGCCGGATTGTCCGATGCGATGGAGGACGACGCCGCGGCGGCTGCCGCCGCCGTCACCTGACCGGTCAGCCGGTTCACCCTGGGGCCTGCGCCCCCAGAACCCATCGCCGTCCCGCTCGCTGGCGCTCGCCGGGCCGGCCGGTCTCGCTGGCGCTCAGCCGGCGGGCCGGAACACGGGCACGGGTTCGCCGCCACCGAGCTCGACGAACTGCACCCGCATCGGCATGCCGTCGCGCAGGTCGGCAGGGTCGACGCCCGGGATCGCCGTGTTCATCCACGGCCCCTCGGCCAGCTCGACGATCCCGATGACCTCACCGTCACCGGCGGCGTTGGCCAGGCCGGGGCTGATGGACGTACCGTCGTCGACGGCCCAGGTGATCAGCGTGGCGGCTCCGGCGACGTGGCCTGCCACTCGAGCTCGTCGCTGTCACCGCAGCGCTGCTGGCTCGGCGGGTGCAGGCGCCCACAGGACACGCACCGCCTGATCAGGAGCCGGCCCTCGCGGGCGGCATCGAAGAAGGGGGCTGATGCGTCGTCGCGTTCGATGCGGAAGTCGTCCATGGTCTGCCTCCGCTCAGCGCGGCTGGGCTCCGAGCACGAGCGTGCTGTGGAAGTCGAGGACGCCGCCGTTGCCGCTGACGATCCCGACCTCGTGCCGGTCGACCTGGCGTCCGCCACCCTGGCCGCGCACCTGGATGACCGCTTCGGACAGCGGCGTCATCCCCCACAGGTAGTAGCTCGACAGCTGACCGCCGCCGGTGTTCGTCGGCAGTGAGCCGCCGGGCCCGAGCGCGCCGGACTCGGCCAGCTGCCCGCCCTCGCCCTTGGCGCAGAAGCCGTAGTCCTCGAGCGTGATCAGCGTCGTGTACGTGTAGCAGTCGTAGATCTCACGCACGTCGATGTCGGCGGGGGTGACCCCGGCCATCGCCATGGCCTTCGGGCCGGCGATCGCCGCGCCCGCTGCGCAGGCCCCACTCCGAGCCCCGCTCCATGCGGTAGCCGGGGTGGGTCTGCGCCCAACCCCAGACGTGCACCGGCGGCTGGGCCAGGTCGGCGGCGCGGTCGTCGACGGTGACGACGACGGCGATGCCGCCGTTGGACACCATGCAGCAGTCGAGGAGGTGCAGCGGGCGGGCGACCCACCGCGACGCCTGGTGGTCGGCCAGCGTGATCGGGTCGCGGAACCGGGCCAGCGGGTTCTTCGCCGCCCACGCGGCGTTGGCCGACGGCGATCGCCCCGAGCTGCTCGCTGGTCGTGCCGTAGCGGTTCATGTGGCGCTGGGCGGCGAGGGCGTAGCCGCTGTTGGGGTTGCGCGGCCCGGCGACGGCATGCCGAGGCCGGCGAACCCGGTGGCCACGGCTGCCGGCGGCCCGGCGGTAGGCGTCGCCGGACTTCGACCGCCGGCTTCAACGGCGCGTCGGCGTGGACGCACGACGACCGTCGTGGCGAGGCCGCCGGCGATGGCCAGCGCGGCCAGCTGCACCTGGGCGCCGGCGGTCGAGCCGGCCTGGGAGATCTGGCTGAGGATGCCGAGGTCGTGCAGCCCGAGCTGGCGGGCCAGGCGGATGTCGACGCCCGCCGGACAGGCCGCCCGACACGAGCAGGCCGTCGACGTCGTCGAGCGTCAGGCCGGCGTCGGCGACGGCCAGGCGTACGGCGTCGGCGGCGAAGTCGGCGGCGGACGCGGCCGTAGACCTTGCCCGTCTCGGTGATGCCGAGCCCGACGATGGCCGCACCTTGGAGTGTTCGGTGGTGATCTGCATGCGTGGTGACGACCCGGCGAGGTGGAGGGCTGCGGGGCCGACGGTCACCATACGTCCGGGTCCCGGCCGCACTGCCATTCGGCGGCACGCCGCGCCCACACGGCCAGCGGTCCCTGCGGGTCACGGCCCGTCGCTCAGGACTTCACGTGACCGGCGCCCGCCACACCAGCGACGTGCCCGTCGGCCGACGGGTCACGATGTCGCACGTGCCGCCGAGCTCGACCGCCCGGGCCACCATGTTCGCCAGCCCGTGGCCGGCGCTCCCCGACCCCGGGTCGAAGCCGATCCCATCGTCCACCACGGTGAGGCACACGTCGTCGCGGACGACGACCTGGACCTCGACGCGACGGGCGCGGGCGTGCCTGACGACGTTGCTCAGCGCCTCACGGAGCGTGGCCACGACCTCCTCGGCCAGCTCGTCGCCGATACGGCTCTCGACGGGTCCGTCGAGCAGGACGCGAGGCTCGAACCCGAGCGCCTCGGCAGACTCGCGAACGACCTCCAGGACCCGGTTGCGGAGCCCGGCACGCCGCGCCCGGGTCCGCTCGAGGCCGAAGATCGCCGTCCGGATCTCCTTGATGGTCAGGTCGAGGTCGTTGACGGCCTGCTCGATCCGCTCGACCACCTTCATCTGGTCGGCGCTCACCATGCCGACCGTGCTCTGCAACGACATCCCGGTGGCGAACAGCCGCTGGATCACCGTGTCGTGGAGGTCCCGGGCGATGCGCTCCCGGTCCTCGACGAGCGCCAGCTCCTGAACCCGGGCTACAGGCGGGCGTTCTCGATGGCGACGCCGGCGGCCGCGGCCAGTGCCCACCACGAGCTCTTCGTCGACGTCAGTGAAGACCTCGGCCGACTGCTTGTCGGTCGAGGTAGAGGTTGCCGAACACCTCGTCGCGCACCCGGATGGGCACGCCGAGGAAGGAGCGCATCGGCGGGTGGTTCGGCGGGAACCCGGCGCTGTCGGGGTGCTCCGGAGGTCGGGCAGCCGGATCGGCATGGCATCGACGATCAGCAGGCCGAGGACGCCATGGCCCTCGGGAAGGTGGCCGATCGCGGGCGGGCGTCGTCGTCGATGACCGACCGTGATGAACTCGCGACAGGCGCGTCCCGGTCACGTCGAGCACGCCGAGCGCGCCGTACGTGGCGTCGGACAGGTCGACGGCGCTCTGCACGATGCGTTGGAGCATGACCGGCAGATCGAGGTCGGACCCGATCATCGCCACGGCGTCGAGCAACCGGCGGAGGCTCCTCGGTCCGGTCGGGGAGCTCACCGCGCCACGCTAGACCGACGCCGGCGACGCCTGGGACGGGGGCCCGACCACCGTCCGCCACGGCCGCGACGCGGACGGCGCAGTCAGGGCACCAGCACGTCTACCGGCTCGACGGCGATGGCCTCACGGTCGGGATCGACGGAGACGTCCGAGCGGTCCGGCACGACGAGCACCGGGCGGGACGAGCGGTGCACGAGCTGACGAGTGGTGCTCCACATGTGCCGCCCACCCATCCAGCGGGCACTGGCCACCACGAACAGCGGTTGGACCACGTGGTCGGCGACCTCCTCGAGGCGGACCTCGGGCACGCCGCCGCGGTAGACGCGGACGCGGGCGTCGATGCCCCCGACGGCCAGTTCGGCCGCCATGCGCCCGAGGCGCGTGCTCCGATCCTCGTCGGTCGTGGGTGAACGTCGCTCGGCCTCGGGAACGATCTCGACGATCCGCGGCACGCCCATCGCGAAGGTGTCCTCGAGGGCGCTCACCGCCGCGACGGTGTCGGGGGCCGCGGTGCCGGATCGGACGCACACGATCGGTGTGGGACGGCTCCAGTGCAGCTCGGCCGGGACGTGCGGGCCGACGAGCAGCACCGGACGCTCGACGAGCCGCAACACGGCCTCGCTGACGCTCCCCAGCAGGTGGCCGAGCAGCGGGGGCTTGGCCGAGGTCGCCATCACCAGCAGTGCGTCCGGGCGGGCGTTGACCTCAGCGGCGATCGCGCCGGCCACGTCGTCGGCGGCGAGCACGCGCCGGGTGCCGAACGGCCACCCGGCGGCGCCCTCTCGACCGGTCCCTGCGGTGTCGGTGCCGGCCGACGGTGGTCGGACCGTCAGCCACTCGACCTTGACGTCGCCGAGTGCGTGGAGGGCTCGGGCGACCGGAAGGGCCCGCTCCCCGCCGGCTCCTGCGTCGATGGGCACGATGATGGTGGTGAACATGTCGGCTCCTTCACGTCCACGATGCCGGATGCCCGGGTCGATCCTCTAGGGCCGAACGTCCTGCCGCGACCCCGTGCGTCAGGGGCGCCGTCGGGATCTGGGAAGATCGCGGGGTGGGCAGTCAGATCACGGTGTTCCTGCTCGACGATCACGAGATCGTGCGGCGAGGACTCCGTGACCTGCTCGACGCCGAGGACGACATCGAGGTCGTCGGCGACGCCGACACCCAGGCCGGCGCCGTGGGTCGAGTCCACGCCCTGGACCCTGACGTCGCCCTGCTCGATGTGCGCCTCCAGAGCGGCAACGGCATCGAGGCCTGTCGTGAGATCCGCTCGCTCCACCCCCGCACGGCATGTTTGATGCTCACGTCGTACGACGACGACGACGCCATGTTGCAGGCGATCCTCGCCGGCGCCGCCGGGTACGTGCTGAAGCAGATCAGGGCCCAGGAGCTCGTCGACGCGATCCGCCGGGTCGCCGGGGGCGAGAGCCTGCTCGATCCGGAGGTGACGGCGCGGGTCCTCGAGCGGCTGCAGGAGGGCCAGGCCCCGGACGAGTTGATCTCCCGACTGAGCGCCCAGGAGCATCACGTCCTCGAGCTCCTCGCCGAGGGCCTGACGAACCGCCAGATCGCCGGCGCGGCTGTACCTCTCCGAGAAGACGATCAAGAACTACGTGACGGCGGTGTTGACCAAGATGGGGATGGCCCGGCGGACCGAGGCCGCCGTCTACGCGGCGCGCCACATGGATCCGCCGGGTCCGACCCGCTGACAGGACGTTCGACCCTGGCCCCGATCGTCGTCGGACGTCGACGATGCGGAGGTGGAGATCGATCGCTCCGGCTTGCAGGTGCTCGGCCGAACCGACTGCCTGGAGCTCTTGGGGACCACCCACCTCGGGCGGGTCGGCGTCTCCTGGCGGGCGCTGCCGATGATCCTCCCCGTGCACTTCACGATGGACGCCGATCGGATCATCGTGGCCACGTGGGACGGCAGCATCCTGTCCAAGACGACCCGCGGGACGGTGGTCGCGTTCGAGGCCGAGGGCCCGAACGGGTGCGCCGAACCGGTCTGGAGCGTCCTGGTCAACGGCATCGCCGACCATTGCGCGATGCACCACCCGGGCGTGCCGTCGCCGCGGTGGGCGGTCGTCGAGCCGTGCCGACTCGTGTCGATCACCGTCGACCACGTGACCAGCCGCCGCGAGGCCCCGCCGGACGGGACGTTCGGCTCTGGGCGGGCGACGACGTTCGCCCGATGATCAGGACATGACGACCGATCGTCCCCGCTCCTCCACCGTGGCCGACGCGCGGACCACGGGACCGATCACCACGGGGCGCCGGAGCTCTTCCAGCTCGACCGGGCGACGTGCCTGGCGCTGCTGACCACGCAGTACGTCGGACGGCTCATCGTGCCCGGAGGGGAGCCGCAGGTGCTCCCGGTGAGCTTGCCGTCATCGATGGGGCGATCGCCTTCCGCTCCGACGACGGCGCACGGGCCGCTCGGCTCACCGGCTGCCGCGCTCGTGTTCGAGGTCGACATGATCGACCAGCGCACCCGCTCGGGGTGGAGCGTCGTCGTCCGTGGCTCGACCGCGTAGCCAGCTCCGACCAACGGGATCGGATCGCCGACCGCATCGAATCCTGGGCACCGGGCCCGAAGGACGTCACCGTCATCATCGGCGTCGACGAGGTGACCGGTCGGCACAGTGCGGGGCGCGGTCCCTTCCGGCGGCGATGACGATCACGGCTACCTCTGACCCGCAGCCGCGCAGCCGTCCGACCGACACCCCTCGGCACCCGGCCGGCAGGGGCCTCAGGGAGACGTGACGATCAGGACCGGGATCCGCGCCCGTTCCACGACGGCCTCGCTGACCGACCCCAGCAACCGCGGTGCCGCACCGAGGCCGCGACGACCCACGACGATGAGGTCGGCACCGCCCAACTCGGCCACGCGCAGGACGACGTGCGCCGCCGGGCCGTCCTCGAACATCGTGGTCGTCTCCGGCGGCGGTCCAGGGCGCGTTGCCGGGCGGCGTCGACGATGGCGTCCATGTCCGGTCGCGGCCGGTACCCACCCTCCTCGAGCAGTCCGACGGCGTGGACGACGAGGACCGAGCCGCCGAACGACGACGCCAGGGCGAGTGCCCACTCCAGGGCGGCAACCGACTCGGCCGACGTGTCCACACCGACCACGACTCGCTGCGGTCGTTCCATCGTCCTGGACGCTACTGCCGTGAGTGCCGTCGGCCGTCAGCCGTCGGCCGGCACGACGAGCACCGGGCAGGGCACGAACCGGATCAGGCGACGGGCGGTGTGGAACCAGTGCGTCGGCTGCCCCGGATCGGCCAGGGCGGTGGCCACGACCATCGAGGCCCGCGTCCGCACCGCATGATCGACGATGGCGGTGACGGGATCGTGGCCCCGCAGCACCGCACCCGTCGCCGCGATCCCCCGCCCGCCGAGCTGCTCGACGTACTCGCCGACACCGTCGGCGGGGACGTCGTCCTCGTGCACACGCGGAGCTATTCCCGCACCATTTCCTCTCGGATAACGTACAGCGAATGGACCATCATCATAATTCATTGCTGTGTGTACTAAATGCTGAGCTTCATTTTCATCTTTTGGCATACTTATAATCATATTGGGTACTGATCTAAAAAGGCGATATCAAATACCCCTTGATGAGTTTCTCCATCAGCACCTACCAAACCGGCACGGTCAATACCGAACACTACGTTTAAATTCTGCCTTGCTACGTCGTGTATGACTTGATCATAACCCCGTTGCAAAAAGGTGGAGTAAATAGCCAAAAATGGTTTCATTCCTTGTGTAGCTAAGCCGGCAGATACGGTCGTTGCGTGCTGCTCAGCGATACCGACGTCAAATAATCGGTCAGGAAACTCTTCACCAAATTTTTCTAATTTAGATCCCAATATCATGGCTGGGGTGATGGCAACGATTCGTTTATCCTTTCTTGCTTCTTTCCTCAGAGTCTCACTAATCACGGAACTCCAGGCCGGAGGGGCATCTACGGGCTTAATCTTCTCCCCGGATTCGATCTTATAAGGGCCAACACCATGCCATTTATCCTTCTTATCGGTCTCAGCAGGATGATATCCCTTTCCCTTCTGGGTCATTACGTGGACGATCACTGGTCCGTTCGTTTTCTTAGCGTAATTCAAGTTCTCAAACAGATCATTAAAATCATGACCATCTACTGGACCATAATACGTAAAACCCAGCTCTTCAAAAAACATACCAGGGACAACAAAATATTTCATACTGTCCTTCAATCGTTCAGCTGCCTGAGCTAACTTGCCTCCAACAGCAGGGATTTTTTTCAAAAGCCATTCCAGATCATCTTTCGCCCGGTTATACTTCCCAGCACTGCGCATACGTCCAAGCGCCCCATGCAAGGCACCCACATTTTTAGCAATAGACATTTCGTTATCATTCAGGATAACGGTTACATTCTTTTTCTCATGTCCAATATGATTTAGAGCTTCTAAAGCCATACCGCCTGTAAGCGCACCGTCACCAATAATCGGTACGATAGAATGGTCTTCATTCTTTAAATCCCGTGCGATGGCCATACCCATTGCCGCGGAAAGAGAAGTAGAACTATGGCCGGTTTCCCAAATATCGTGTTCGCTTTCATTTCTTTTTGGAAAACCGCACAATCCTTGATACTTTCGTAATGTATCAAACTGACCGGCTCTTCCCGTAAGGATTTTATGAATGTAGGACTGATGGCCGACATCAAATAAAAATCGATCATCAGGGCTTTTAAACACTTTGTGAAGAGCTAAAGTAAGCTCCACTACTCCTAAATTGGCTCCTAAATGGCCGCCTGTGGTGGATAGATTCTCAATTAAGAACTTCCTTACATCCTTAGCGAGTTCTTCTAGTTGACTGGATGACATTTCCTTCAAAAATGAAGGGTCTTTAACCTTGTACAGATCCATTAAAGGACCCCCTTGTAGTTATCTTGTTTTTTTTGTGGATTTCTCTGAAGCTGTAACGATATTTATTTTAAACTTCTGTTCCATCCATGCTATCACTTTTGCCGCAAAAAAAATAATCTTGGTGGAAGAGTTAATCGCAAAAAACTTGCCAAGTGCTTTGCCACCTACAGTTAAGGCGGCTACCACACTGGTTAAAGCAACAGAAATAATAATTTGAATTTTGGATCCATCGTGGGATCCTATTGCATTCACTAACTGCAGAACAACTACGGCAGATGCTGTCCCGCTCACTATACCAGATATATCCCCTATAACGTCGTTACAGAAACTTGCAAAGCGGTCTGCGTTTCTTACAATAGCTATTGCCTGCTTTGCCCCTGTAACTTTCTCAGAAGCCATGGCGTGAAAGGGTGACTCTTTAGCAGCCGTCGCAGCTATCCCAAGCATATCAAACACTACTCCGATAAATACGATAATAAAAACGATAATTAAACCGATCACCCAAATGACTCCGCTAAGCACGGAAGAAGATATAACTGAAAAAATAGCCGCTAACACAAAAGTGATAACGGCAATACTTAAGCTAAATTTTAAGGATTTTTTAAATTTATTGTCCATTCTCAACCTCTATATTTCTTATAAATTAATTTCATATGTAGCGAAAGGAATGGTCATGAACCAAGTAAAAATTGCGGCTTAGGTCTAGTAGGTTTTCCCAGCCGGATACCGAGTGTCACCACTCTGGCGGTTCCCCTTTAAATCCGACTCAGCTACGTTTCCGTAAAACTGGACTAGATTGCCACTTAGTCCGCACTATAATTCTTGGTTCATGTCCATAACCGAACAGCCTAGGGGCTTTCCCCGACAGCCTTTAACCGTACCTTAGCCTCTTTTGCAGTTCAGATTTCATACAGTTACAGCATCTCCACTTCATTGGCCATCTGAAGTTGGAAGATGTTCACATGACTGTAATCCCCTCAGGACCACTCAAGGCAGGCTACGCTGCCCACATAGACGTTACTCCATGTGAAGCAGGTTCATACCCCATTTCATAAGAGACTCTGGCTCAGATTCTCTTACAAGAATGGGCCTCCGCGGAAGCAGGGTCAACGCCCACATGCCTTTGTGGATCGCCCTGCAACCTTAACTCCCAGCATCGACCCAAGGCTGGGCGCCTCAAGCCAACACAAGGAACTTCATCGATGTGCCCTTCGGCGGATTTTTAGGCCCGCCTTCAGGTACGGAGGGCCGACTAGGATACTGCACCATTCCTTCTGTAATCCTAATATATCATACTCACTATTGTTCCACAATGAATAATGATTGTTCAGCGATCCCTCGAGCTCAAGTAGTGAATCAGTTCAGAAAGAATGGTGCCATCTACTCCTGCGGATCGAAGAGCGTTTTGAGCTGATTCAACATAATTTGCTTTCTGCTGAATGGCACCATCAAGGCCGAGAAGTTTAGGGTACGTACTTTTCAAATTATATTCGTCACTGCCTGTAGGTTTACCTAGTACATCAGCATCTCCAGTCACATCGAGGATATCATCCTGAATTTGGAAGATGAGCCCCAGGGCATCCCCCATCACTTTCATTTGATCCTTGCTTTCCTCTGATGCATTTCCTAGATAAGCACCGGCTAAAATAGCAAACCTGATCAGTTTTCCAGTTTTATTCTTATGAATCGTTTCAAGTTCGTGGAGGGGAATATGCCGATCCTCACTCTGCATGTCGTGCATTTGCCCTGCCACCATACCCCGAGCTCCACTGGCGGAAGCAAGCTCGCGAAGGAGATAAACTTTTTCTCCATCTTCCAAATTCGGATCCTCAGATATTACCTGAAAGCTTAAAGTTAGAAGCGCATCTCCCGCCAATGTTGCCGTCGCTTCATCAAACTGAATATGATTCGTGGGTTTTCCACGTCTTAAATCGTCATTATCCATGGACGGCAAATCATCATGAATAAGAGAATAAGTATGAATCATTTCTAATGCACAGGCTGCCGCAAGCGTTCGCTTTTCCTCCGCCCCAAAAGCTTCTGCTGTGGAAATCAGAAGAATCGGACGAAGCCTCTTTCCTCCTGCTTCGATGGAATAAAGCATAGCATCCTGTAATCGTCCAGGATCAGTATATTCATACACATACTGAATTAATTTATCGTTGATATAGAGCTTTTGTTGAGAGAAATAATCCGGTAATGACTCCACTATTCTTCCTCCTGGACACTAAAAGGTTCAAATTCACCATGTTCATTCATAATTTTTTGCATTTGACCTTCTACATGGACAAGCTTTTCATTACAAATCTTTGAAAGCTTCATCCCTTCCTGGTAATACTGAATTGCTTTCTCCAACGGTACGTCTCCTGCTTCAAGCTTTTCAACCAATTCTTCCAAGTTTTTCATTGCTTCTTCAAAGCTTACTTCTTCTTTACTCTCCGCCATATTCATCCTCCTCTATTTCCTCAACTCGGCAGTGCAAACGGCCATTATGCATTTTCAATGAGAGGGGCGACCCTTTATGGACCTTTTTAGCGTCTTTAATTACATTACCATTCTCCGAAAATGGAATGGCGTAGCCCCTTTTCATAATATCTAATGGATTTAACAGAGTAAGTTTATCTAAACTGAATCGAAATCTTTCTTGCTTTCTCTCAAGCTGATGCTGAAAATTTAAGTGAAGCTGTTTTGTATTGCTCTGTAGCTGGGTTTTATTTTCTTTCACTTGTGCTTCCGGGTGCTTCTGCATTAGCCTTTTTTGCAACTGAATCAGCTGATCCTCTTTATAGCGATAAAGAGTCTTCATTTGTTTAGACAGCTGCTCGAGCGTCCTATCCAAATCCTGTTCTTTTTGCTGCAATAATTGAACTGGATATTTAAAAGCATAGGATTTCCTCAAACGAGTAAGATGCTGTTCGGCATCCGATTTCCTAGCATCCATAGCTCTTTGCAGCCGGGCATTAAAAGACTGAATTTTTTCAGCTAACTCTACAATTGAAGGAACGGCCAATTCCCCAGCACCTGTAGGGGTTGCTGCTCGTACATCAGAAACGAAATCGCTTATGGTAGTATCAGTTTCATGTCCTACAGCTGAAATAATCGGTATATTCGACTGGAAGATACTCCTTGCCACTCTCTCCTCATTAAACCCCCAAAGATCTTCAATAGATCCACCACCTCTTCCAACAATTAACAAATCACAATCTAATTGTTCGTTTGCATATTGTATGGCTTTGGATACTGACTGAGCTGTCCGCTCTCCCTGAACAAGTACGGGAAGAATCGTAAGAGGAACAATCGGATACCTTCGGGAAATGGTGGTAATAATATCCCGAACAGCAGCTCCAGTTGGAGAAGTAATGACCCCAATGTGCTTCGGGTAAGGAGGGATAGTCTTCTTATGTTCCAGCTTGAATAAACCTTCTTTCTCAAGCTTTTCTTTCAATTGTTCAAAAGCAAGGTGCAAATCTCCAATTCCATCAGGCTGCATTTCCTGTATGTAGAGCTGATATTGACCCATCGGTTCATAAACATTAATTTCTCCACGGATTAATACATTCATTCCGTTTTCCGGTCTGAACTTCAGACTTTTATTATTACCAGCAAACATAACGGATTGAATACGTGCTCCGCTGTCTTTCAATGACATATACATATGCCCCCGGCTGTGGTGCTTAAAGTTCGAGATTTCCCCTCTAAGCCAGACTTCTTTTAAATGAGGATCACCTGATAGTTTTCTTTTTATATACTTAGTTAACGCTGTTACCGTTAAATATCGATCATTCACAATAAAATCTCCTTATTTTCGATAACCGTTTATCTTTTCAAAAGTATAAGCTTGCAATCAAGCAAAGCTGCAATCACTAACTTTCCTCCTCTCATATAACCAAAGGAGGTTAAACCATTTTAGATAAAACCCCGTTAACAAATTTACCGGATTCCTCTTCCCCAAAGGTCTTAGCCAATTCTACCGCTTCATTAATAGCAACTTGAGAAGGAACATCGTCGGCGAATTTTATTTCATATGCAGCCATACGTAAGGCTGTTTTTTCTACTTTCGGCAAACGGGAAAAGCTCCAGTTAACCAAATGACTGCCAATCCACTCGTCTAATTCTTCCTGGCGGCTTGTTACTCCATGCACGAGCTGCTCAAGAAAAGCATCGTGTACAGAATCTTCCACTACATGCTCGATCGCCTCTTCTACATCAATTTCGCTGTTGTCTATTTGAAATAAAGCTTGAAAAGCTTTCTCACGTGCTAATCGTCGTTTCATATCTTATTCTCCTTTTCGTTCATATCCTTTTAGAATAATAACATTTTACTTGATGAAAAGCTATGACACTTCCTTAATCCTTTTCTTTTCATCTTCTGCAGACCCAAAAGGAGTCAAGCATGTCCACTGCGCTGCAACTATAGCCAGAGCGCCACTGGATCCTCAGCATCGCCAAGCTAATCAAGGTCAAAAGGATGCCCAAACAGGATCTGGTTTGGGGGACATGAAGCGAGATCTGGTTACTTCCATAATGTTAAACCTCACATTGACGGAATAACAAAGAAAGACCAGAAGGGATTACCCCGCTGGCCTGAATTTTAAAGCTCTTCGCTCTCAAACTCTTCTTCTCTTACTTCCATTTGAACCCCGACAATATGAACATTGATTTCTTTAATTTCTAATGCTGTCATGTTCTTCAGGGCTTGCCTTGTATTATCTTGAACCCGGGGCGTCGATGGACCGGGGTGCGGCATCGCTGACGAGTTCGGCGACGTACAGGCGCCCCGCGAGGGTGAAGGCCGCGATCGTGGCCGCTCTGTCGGTGGCGTAGCCGACGATGCCGCCCGCCTGCTCCGGCTGCGCTCGCGGCGGGCGCGCTCCTCCGGCGGGACGTCCTCGTCGGCGGCGTCGAGCGCGAGCGGGTCGGCGACCAGGCGTTCCGCGCCCGTCGCGAGGTCGAGCGACCAGAGGCACGTGACCGGGTCGGTGCCGCCTCGGCTGCGCAGGAAGACGACCCGGTCGCCGTCCGGGGAGAGAGTCAGGCTGCGTGGGGCGCCGAGAGTGAAGCGGCGGGTGCGGGCCTGGCGACGCGGAAAACTGTCGGTCACCCGTGGCAGTCTGCCGGTAGGAGGTGAGCGCTGGGGCCTGCGGGCGGGATCCGCCCGCAGGGCGTCAATTCACGCAGGGCACCCCGCCCGCGGTGATCGCGGGGGTGGGGGTCGGGTTCGCCGTGGGTCCGATGGCCGCGGTGGGGGAGGAGGATGCGGTGCTCGTCAGGGGCCCGCCCGCGAACTGCTCGGTCACGAAGGAGCGCACGGCCTGCGGATCCACTTGGACGGCCACGCCGTCAACCGGCGTAGGGAGGTCGGGTCGTCCGGTCGGGATGGTGTGGAAAGTGATGTCGGCGCCCGCGAGGCGGCCGACCTGGGACACGGCCTGTTGGAGATCCCAGCCCTTGTCGATCACGACGTGGCGCGTCACCACCGAGAGGAGCTGCGACAACGTCTCCGGGTCGGTGAGGATCCCTTCGCTCTCCACCCGCTGGGCGAGCCCGGCGATGAACGCCTGTTGGCGGGCGATCCGGTCGAAGTCGCCGCCGTCGAGACCGTGGCGCTGCCGGACGAACGCCAGCGCCACGGGTCCGGTCACGGTCTGGTACCCCGCGGGCAGGTCGACGCCGGAGTAGTCGTCGTGCACCGGCTTGTTGAGGCACACCGGCACACCGCCGAGCGCTTCGGTCAGCTCGACGAATCCGGCCAGGTTGATCTCGGCGTAGTGGTCGATCTGCACACCGGTGAATGACTCGACCGTCGCGATCAACGCCGTGCGGCCCGCCTCCCGCCCCTGGCGGTCCAGGTCGGCCCCGGTCACGCCGTGGGCGGTCAGCTGCTTCTCGGCGGCGGAGAGGCCCCGCCCATATGCGGAGTTGATCTTATGCTTGCCGCTGCCGTCAGCCAGCGTCACGAACGAGTCGCGCGGGATGGAGATCGCGACGGCGGGCTCGCTGGGGAGCGCGGGCACGCGCAGCAGGATGATCGTGTCGGTGTGCAGCTGACCTTCGTCCGGGCCCGCGTGCAGCGCGTCGAGCAGGGCGGGCGGGAGCGGGTTGCCGTCGGCGTCCGTGCGGGCGTCGAGGCCGACCAGGAGCGCGGTGAAGGCCTGTCCGAGCAACATGGGATGGGGGGCGAGCGCGTCGCTGGTGACGATGTTCGTGCTCACCTGCTTCTGAACCGTCCACGCTGCTCCGGTGGCCACCAGCGCCCCCACCGACAGCAACGCCACCAGCCCGCGAACGCCTCCCCGTGCGAGGGTGGAAATCTGCATCGGGTTCTCCCGGAACGCGGTGGTTGTGCCGCGCCGCGTACGGCCGGGCTGCGCTAACAGTAAGTGCCCGGACGACGCTTCGCAGCACGTCAGGAAGGTAGCGGTGATCATTGACGAGGCGCGGGCCGTCGCCGCCGCGTGGGTAGCGCGCCACGCGGCGCCCGATCCAGGGTTCCGCGGTGCTTTCCTCACCGGCTCAGCCACCGCGCTGTCGGGACGCGCGGCCCTTCCCTCGACATCCGATGTCGACATCACGGTGGTCGTGGCGGACCACCGAGATCCGACTGCTGCAGGCAAACGGCTGGTCGACGGGGTGTTGCTCGACGTGAGCTACCGCGCCGAGCTCGCGCTCGCCGATCCGGCGCAGGTGGCGGCGTCCTTCGTCTACGCGCCCAGCTTTCGGGGCGGTCACGTGCTCGCCGACCCGACCGGCCGCCTCGCCCGGCTGGAGGCGGCGATCGCGCCGGGCTTCGCCTCCGAAGCCGCGACCCGACGGCGCACCGACGACGTCCGGAAGCGGATCCGGACGCGGCTCGCGGCGCTCGACTTCGCCGCGTCGTGGGCCGATCTCGTCATGAGGTGGACGTTCCCGACGAGCCTCACCGCGGTGGTGGCGCTCGTCGCGGCCCTGCGCCCGCCGACCGTACGGCTGCGCTACCTCCGCGCCCGCGAGGTGCTTGCGCCTCCCGAGCACGAGCGGCTGCTCGCGACGCTGGGCTGCGCGGGGTGCGACGCCCCGATGGTTGCGCGCCACCTCGACGGGGTGGCGGAGCGTTTCGACGAGGCCGCCGCGGTCCTCGACAGGACGGGGTCTGTTCCCACGTTCCCCTTCGCGGCCGACCTCACGCCCGACGCGCGCCCGGTCGCGATCGACGGCAGCCGGGCGTTGGTGGACGGCGGCGCTCACCGCGAGGCGGTCTTCTGGATCACCGCGACGGCGGCCCGGTGTCAGAGCGTGCTCTCCGCGGTGGCTCCGGACCTCGCCCGGGCGCGGGAACCGGGCTTTCGGGAGCTCGTCGCCGATCTCACCGGCCTACGCACTGTCGGCGACGTACGCGACCGGCGCGACGCCGTGCTCAGCGCCCTGGCCCCTGACGATCGGATCTGATGCGGATGAGGGAGTCACCCCGGTGGCGAACGGCGTGAAGGTCATCAGCGAGCGTGCGTTCCGCACCAACCGTAGGGGCTGCGGCGTCACCGCTGGGCCTGTGAGGTCGGGCCCGCTGCCCGCCCGGCCGCCGGACGTGCGACCCGACCTCGCAGGAGTTCTGGTGTCGTCGCAGAAGGCCGAACGGGGCAGGTTCAGGTAGACACGTGGGGCACCCGTTCGGCCGATCTTGTCCGGCGCAGGGGTGATCGGCAGAAGTGGTGTCCGGGGTGCACATCTGCACGCGTGGCACCACTTCGGCCGATCTTGTCCGGCTAGCCCAGAGATGATCGATGGTTGTGGTGTCCGGGGTGCACATCTGCACGTGTGGCACCACTTCGGCCGATCTTGTCAGGTCGGGCCGGGAGCAGTGGGCGTTGGCAAGCCCGGGAGGTCCACCCACTGGGGTCGCTGCGCTACGCTACGATTCCACCCGCGGCGTGATCCAGGCGTCGGCCGGTAGCGGCGGCATCGCACGCCCGAGTCGAGCCCACCGCCCGCCCAGCCCGACCTCGCGGAACTGTCTGCCGTCCTCACAGGCGTTCAGCCGACCGGCGACGACACCGAACCGTCTGCGAAGTCGGCGAAATTCACCAGCCGCGGGCGCGCCACTCCGGCACCGACGGGCGCTCCTTGCCGATCGTGGTGTCGTCGCCGTGGCCTGGGTAGACCCAGGTCTCGTCCGGCAGCGGGCCGAACACCCGCTCCTCCAGGTCGTTCATCAGCGAGCCGAACTCCTCAGGTCCCGCCGTTTTTCCAGGTCCGCCGGGAAAAAGTGAGTCGCCGGTGAAGATGTGCGGGCCTGCGGCGTCGCGATAGACCAACGCGATCGAGCCTGGGGTGTGGCCGCGCAGATGGACGACCTCCAGCGCGACCTCGCCGAAGCGCACCGTGTCGCCCTGGGACACGAGCTCGTCGGTGGGCACCGGCAGCTCGGGGGCGTCGAGGGGGTGGGCGATCTGGCGGGTCTGGAACATGCCTGCCACCGCGCCGAGCGCCTGCCAGTGGTCGTAGTGGCGGTGTGTGGTGACGATGTGGCGCAGCTCGGGGCGCTGGTCGTCCGCCCCGACGAGGTCGGCGAGGCGTTGCGGCTCGTTGGCCGCGTCGATCAGCAGCGCCTCGTTCGTCGCGCGGCAGACGAGCAGATAGGCGTTGTTGTCCATTGGCCCGACGGACACCTTGGTGATGCTCAGCGCGTCGAGCTCGCGGCGGATCGCGGGGCCGCCGGGGTCGGTGTGCCCGCTGTAGGAGTCGAGTACGTCCACGCCCGTCACAGTAGACCGAAGACCCGCCGGTACCGTGGCTCCGATTGCATGCTGGGCGCTCCCCGGAGCGCTCCGTGCGATCTGAACCGGTGTCCACGAGGAGCGTGTTGCGTGCCCGACCGTCTCACGATCAGCCGACGGCGGTTGCTCGGCATGATCGCTGCGGGATCGGCCGTCGCCGCGTGCGGTGACGCTCCGGTCCCCGGTCTCAACGCCCCGGCGGCGGGGGCCCACGTCAAGATCGGGGTCATCTGGCCGCAGTCGGGTCCGAACGCGGCCATCGGCACCGACCTCAAGCGGGGCTGGGACCTGTGGATGACGAAGAACGGGGGCAAGCTGGGCCAGTACATCGCCGACATCGTCACCGCCGACGAGGGCCCGACACCCCAGACCGCGACGGCAGGCGTCCAGAAGCTGCTGCAGACCGACAAGGTCGACATCGTGGTCGGGCTGGTCGACAGCGCCGCGGCTTTCGCGGTGATCCCGCTGGTGGACGCGGCGAAGAAGATGTTGCTCGTGGCGGGTGCGAGCGCGATCGACATCACCCGCAAGGCAGGCACGGCATACGTCTGGCGCACGTCGTATACCGATCCGCAGCTGGCGGCGCCGTTGGGGGCGCAGCTCGCCCAGGCACCCGCGCGCGACGCGGTCTTCGTCGTCGCGCCGGGCGACGACCAGGGCACCGCGACGGTCGCGGCCTTCCAGACGGCCTTCGAGGCGGGCGGTGGCAAGATCATCGGCACGGCTCGGCCCGTGGCAGGCAGCAGCGCCGACTACCCAGGGATCTTCACCCAGATCCAGCGCGCCAATGCCAAGGCGACGTACTGCGCACTTTCACCCGCCGACGCCGCGATTTTCCTGCCGCAGTACGCGGCGGCCGGGCTGGCCGCGCCGATTCCGGTATACGGATCGGGCCCGATCACCGACGGCGGCGTGCTCAGCCAGGCAGGACAGGCGGTGCTCGGCATCCAGACCACTCTGCACTACTCCGACCAGCTCGCGAACGCGACGAACGCCACGTTCATTGCCGCCTATCGCCGCGCCTATCAGGCGTCCCCGACCTGCTTTTCCGTGCAGGGCTACGACGCCGGAATGGTGTTGGACGGGGCGCTCGACGAGGACGGGCAGCAGTTCGACGGCGACAGCATGTCGAACCAACTGGGCAAGGGCGCCGACTACGACAGCCCACGCGGCAAGTGGAAGTTCAACGAGCAGAGCCCATTGCAGAACGTCTACCTGCGGAAGGTGCAGGACGTCGGCGGCACGCCGGTCAACGCCGTCCTGTACGACCTCGGTGTGGCAGGCCAGCCTGCAGGCTGACCCATCGGGATTGACGATGGATCGCCCGCTCGGCACGGTGACGCCGTGCCGGATGACATGCGAGAGCAGGCGGAGCGCTTCGGCGCCCTCTTCCGCGCGCTCTACCTCACCTACCACCAGCGCGACGGCCCCGGCAGCGACCTGCCCGGCGCGTCGCGGGCGGTGCTGGCGCACCTCGCCGTCACCGGCCCGCTGACCATCGGGCGGCGCTGGCCGGATGCCCGCGGACGCCCGCGCTGGCCTGCTGGCCGCCGCCCCATCGCGGCAGGGTGGCCCTGCTGCGACTGACCCGCGGCAGGGTGGCCCTGCTGCGACTGACCCGCGGCAGGGTGGCCCTGCTGCGACTGACCCGCGGCAGGTGGCCTGTGCGACTGACCCGCGATGCCTGTGGCTCCGCGGCAGGGTGGCCCTGCTGCGACTGACCCGCAGCAGGGCCACCCTGCTGCGACCCACCACCGAAGGGACCCCCGTGAACATCTCCTGCGAGAGCTGCTCCATGCCCATCGAGTCCGGCCGTTACTGCGCGCACTGCACGGACGCCGAGGGCAACCTCCAACCGTTCGACGAGCGGTTTGAGCGTATGGTGGGCTGGCAGGCGCGCCGCCATCCGGAGCAGTCCCACGCCGAGGTCGAGGCGGCCACGCTGGCCCATAGGGCGACGATGCCTGCGTGGCGTGACCACCCCAAGGTCACCGGACTGGCGTGATCGCGCGCTGACCCCCGTCGGACGATCCTCGAACGTCCGTGCGATGCTGGGGTCGGCGCACTCCCCGCCCATCCGGTTCTGTCGGTGGCCGCGCCTAGCATGCATTTGGGCAAGGTTCCCGACGCCTGGAGGAGGCATCCGGTGGCGGATCGTCTGGTTGTTCGCGGCGCGCGCGAGCACAACCTGCGCGGCGTCGATCTCGACCTCCCGCGCGACAGCCTCGTCGTCTTCACCGGTCTCTCCGGGTCCGGCAAGTCCAGCCTCGCGTTCGACACGATCTTCGCGGAGGGCCAGCGGCGCTACGTCGAGTCGCTGTCGGCCTATGCCCGGCAGTTCCTCGGCCAGATGGACAAGCCCGACGTCGACTTCATCGAGGGGCTGTCCCCGGCCGTCTCGATCGATCAGAAGTCCACCAACCGCAACCCGCGCTCCACCGTCGGCACGATCACCGAGGTCTACGACTACCTGCGGCTGCTGTACGCCCGCGCGGGTGTGCCGCACTGTCCCGTCTGTGGGCTGGTGATCGAGAAGCAGACGCCTCAGCAGATCGTCGACCAGGTGCTGGCGATGGAGGACGGCTCGCGCTTCCAGGTGCTCGCGCCGGTCGTGCGCACGCGCAAGGGCGAGTTCGTCGATCTCTTCGCCAACTTGCAGGGGCAGGGCTACTCCCGCGTGCTCGTCGACGGCACGGTCCACCAGCTCACCGATCCGCCGAAGCTCAAGAAGCAAGAGAAGCACGACATCGCCGTCGTGGTCGACCGGCTGTCGGTCAAGGCGAGTGCCAAGCAGCGCCTCACCGACTCGGTGGAGACGGCGCTGCGGCTGGCCGATGGCCTGGTCGTCCTCGATTTCGTCGACCTGCCCGACGATCACCACCACCGTGAGCGCCGGTTCTCGGAGCGTATGGCCTGCCCCAACGGCCACCCGCTCTCGCTCGACGATCTCGAGCCACGCACGTTCTCGTTCAACTCGCCCTACGGCGCGTGCCCCGAGTGCTCGGGCCTCGGCGTCAAGAAGGAGGTCGACCCGGAGCTGGTCGTGCCCGACGTCGACCTGAGCCTGGCCGACGGCGCGATCGCGCCGTGGGCGAACGGGCATTCGGCGGAGTACTTCGGCCGCCTGCTGGAGGGTCTGGCGAGCGCGATCGGCTTCCGCATGTCGACGCCGTGGCGGCGGCTGCCTGCCGAGGCCCAGAAAGCCGTGCTGCACGGCAGCGACGACCAGGTCCACGTCCGCTATCGCAACCGATACGGCCGCGAACGCGCTTACTACGCCAGCTACGAGGGCGTCATTCCGTTCCTGGAACGGCGGATGGACCAGACGGAGTCCGACGCGCAGCGGGAGCGCTACGAGGGCTACATGCGCGACGTGCCGTGCCCGGTGTGCAAGGGCGCCCGGCTCAAGCCGGAGGTCCTGGCCGTCACCCTCACGCACCGCGAGCAGGGTGAGCGGTCGATCGCCGACGTGTCAGCGATGTCGGTTGCCGAGTGCTCCGCGTTCCTCGCGGGCATGGAGCTCGACGCGCGGCAGTCGATGATCGCCGGACGGATCCTCAAGGAGGTGCAGGCCAGGCTCGGGTTCCTGCTCGACGTCGGGCTGCACTATCTGTCGCTCTCCCGCGCCGCGGGGTCGCTCTCCGGGGGTGAGGCCCAGCGCATCCGGTTGGCGACGCAGATCGGGTCGGGCCTGGTCGGGGTGCTCTACGTGCTCGACGAGCCGTCGATCGGGCTGCACCAGCGTGACAACCGCAGGCTCATCCAGACATTGATCCGACTGCGCGATCTGGGCAACACGCTCATCGTCGTCGAGCACGACGAGGACACCATCCGCGCGGCCGACTGGACGGTCGACATCGGCCCCGGCGCGGGTGAGCACGGTGGCTACATCGTGCACAGCGGGACGGTCGCGGGGCTCGAGGCGCACGACACGTCGCTCACCGGCGCCTACCTGTCGGGGCGCCGCTCGATCCCGGTGCCCGACATCCGCAGGCCGATCGACCGCAAGCGCCAGCTGACGATCGTCGGCGCGCGCGAGCACAACCTGCGTGGAATCGATGTCGCCGTCCCGCTCGGTTGCCTGGTCGCGGTCACCGGCGTGTCCGGCTCCGGCAAGTCCACACTGATCAACGACATCCTCGCCACGGTGCTGGCCAACAAGCTCAACGGCGCCCGGCAGGTGCCCGGCCGCCACACCCGCATCACCGGTCTCGAGGAGCTGGACAAGCTCGTCCGCGTCGACCAGTCACCGATCGGGCGCACCCCGCGGTCCAACCCCGCCACCTACACGGGCGTGTGGGACCAGGTCCGGAAGCTCTTCGCGGCCACCACCGAGGCGAAGGTCCGCGGCTACCAGCCAGGACGTTTCTCGTTCAACGTCAAGGGCGGTCGGTGCGAGGCCTGCTCCGGCGACGGCACGATCAAGATCGAGATGAACTTTCTTCCCGACGTCTATGTGCCGTGTGAGGTCTGCAAGGGCGCGCGCTACAACCGGGAGACCCTCGAGGTCCACTACAAGGGCAAGACCGTCGCCGAGGTGTTGGACATGCCCATCGAGGAGGCTGCGGAGTTCTTCGCGCCGATCTCCTCGATCGCCCGATACCTGCGCACCCTTGTCGACGTCGGGCTGGGCTACGTCCGGCTCGGCCAGCCTGCTCCCACCCTGTCCGGCGGCGAGGCGCAGCGCGTCAAGCTGGCCTCCGAGCTGCAGAAGCGCTCGAACGGCCGCACGGTCTACATTCTCGACGAGCCGACGACCGGGCTGCACTTCGAGGACATCCGCAAACTTCTGCTCGTGATCAACGGCCTCGTCGACAAGGGCAACTCGGTGATCGTCATCGAGCACAACCTCGATGTCATCAAGACGTCCGACTGGATCATCGACATGGGACCGGAAGGCGGCTCCGGCGGCGGCACCGTCGTCGCGGAGGGCACACCGGAGCAGGTGGCGGCGAATCCCGACAGCTACACCGGGGAGTTCCTCCGCGGCCTGGTCGTGCCCGAGGTGGCGCAACCCAAGCGCAGGCGAAGGACCGCCGCGGCGAGCTAGGAGGGTACCTGAAAAGCTCCGGCCGTAGCCGCGCAGTAGGCCCGGGTTTGGGAGGGCGCTCCTAGCCGCGGCCAGGAGGCCGACTGCGCATGCCGCGGGGTGCCGTCGCACCCTGTGCGCGGCGTGCGACGTGCCGTTGCCGGGTGCGAAGTGGGCTGGTCACCCTGCTGCGGTGGCGAGATGGCCCAGGCGCGGCAGCGGTGGCCGCCGGGAGGTTGGTCAACGCAGGCTGAGCCGGGGAGGTGTCAGCAGTGGTGCCAGAGGTGCGCCACGGCCCCTGTGCCACCACTTTCGCCGATCACGCTGGCCCAACCGTCAATTGCCGCCGTTACTTACTCGATCGCTACGCTTTCCTGTCCCTCGGCGACGAACTCCTCCCGCGTCAGCGACTGATGTGCAAGCCGGGCCCCCGCCACTATTCGTAGTGACAGCAAGTGGACACGCATTTCGAGGAGTCACGATGGTGCCGAGCGACCCGGGGTCCCGCGCCCACGGTCAAGCGGCCCGAGCCCGCTCGACCGTCGCCCCGCAGGACGGACGACCGCACCGGACGCATGGCCTCTCCGGGGCAGCAACTCGCTTGATACCCGTCTCGTCGATCGGGTGGCCTGGCACGCGTCCGGTCCGGCAGGCCGCCTCCGGCAGCGTCGTGGTGACCCCCCGCCTGGCGTCAGAGGCTCCCACGACGGACGAACCGGTCTTGTCCGCCGTTCGCCCGACGCAGCCTGCCCGCCCGACCGCGCCCGCCGGACCAACGCCTGCCCCCTCGCGCGACGCCTGCCCCTCGCGCGACGCCTGCCCCTCGCGCGACGCCTGCCCCTCGCGCGACGCCTGCCCCTCGCGCGACGCCTGCCCCTCGCCCGACACCGGCCCCTCGCCCGACCCCTGCCGCGACCCCGACCCCTGCCGCGACCCCGACCCCTGCCGCGACCCCGACCCCTGCCGCGACCCCGACCCCTGCCGCGACCCCGACCCCTGCCGCGACCCCGACCCCGACCCCGACCCCGGCCGCGCGCCTGGCGCCTGCCGCCCGTCCGACTCCGACCCCTCGCCCGGCGCCTGCCGCCCGCCCGACCCCCGCCAGCCGCCCGACCCCCGCCGCTCGCCCGGCCCAGGCCGCCCGGCCTGCCCCGGCAGCCCGGCCGACGCCGCCCCCCACCCGCCCGGTGCCCCCACCCATCCCGCGCCCGGTCGTGCGGACCATGCGGCCGGCAACCCGGGTGGGCGTCCTCGTCGCCCTGGTCGTCCTCGCCGGTGCCGCCACCTACCTCGCGACCAAGACCGACCGCGGCCACACCCTGGCCGTCCAGGTCTGGGCCTACGTCGCGAGCCATTGGCGGCTGCTGCTCCCGGTCGGGATCGTCGGCGTCGTCTCCTGGTCGGTGTGGGGTGTCCGGAAGCTGCTTTCCGCGCTGTACCGGCCGACGGTCAACGACTTCCGTACGACGACGTCGGTGGTCGTGCCCTCCTTCCACGAGGACCCCGACGTCCTGGACGCGCTGCTCGACACCTGGCTCGGCCAGGACCCGACCAGGTCATCGTGGTGCTGGACGTGGAGGACACGGAGGCCCGCGACCGGCTGCATGGCCCGCCGCGACCGCGGCTGCGCGTGATCATGTTCAAGCACGCGGGCAAGCGCTCGGCGCTGGGCGTCGGCATCCGGGCCGCTCGCGGCGAGATCCTCGTGCTGACCGACTCCGACACGCGGTGGACGCCCGGCCTGCTCGACGCCGTCCAGATGCCGTTCGCCGACCGTCGGGTCGGGCGGCGTCGGCACCCGGCAGAACGTCTACCAGGCCGACACCAGCATCTGGCGCCGCGTCGCCGACTGGATCATCGACACGCGCTACATCGACTACGTGCCCGCCACCGGCCGGCGCGGCGCGGTGGTGTGCCTGTCCGGCCGGACCGCGGCCTACCGCCGCTCGGCCGTGATGCCGGTCCTGGCCCACCTGGAGGACGAGTTCTTCCTCGGCAAGCGCTGCGTCGCGGGCGACGACGGCAGGCTGACCTGGCTGGTGCTCGCGCAGCGGCTACCGCACGGTGTACCAGTGCACCGGCGCACGCGCTGTCGATGTTCCCACCACCTTCAAGGCGTTCTGCAAGCAGCGGGTGCGCTGGAGCCGCAACTCCTACCGCTGCTACCTGACCGCGATGTGGAAGGGCTGGCTGTGGCGGCAGCCGTTGATCTCGCAGCTCACGGTGTTCCAGATCCTGTTCACCCCGGTCACGATGGCTCGCCACGGTCTTCTACCTCGTCTCGGCCGCGCTGGGCGCAGCGCGGGTCGCGATTCGGCTCGGCCTGACCTGGTTCTTCCTCAGCCGGGCCATCCGCAACGTCGCCACCTGCGCACCCGCCCGTCCGACGTGTGATCCTTCCGCTGGTCACCTTGGTCATCACGTTCGTCGCGCTGCCGATCAAGGCCTACGCATTCGTGACCATGAACAAGCAGGGCTGGCTGACCCGCCACGCCGACCAGATCGGTGGCGACGGCCAGAACGAGGCAAGCCTCGTGAGAGGGCAGAGCAATGGCCCGCGGTAACGCAAGCCGAGGCCAGGGCACCCGCCCAGTTGTGGCGATGGCGATGTGTGTGCTGTTCGCGATCATCGCGGCCGTCGCGCTCTGGTACGCCGACCGGCAGCAGACCCCCGCGCCGCCGCCGCCGGTCGCCGAGCAGCCCGCGCCGCCCAAGCCGGACCCCGCCGCAGGCCAGCAGGCCGCCCGGGTGCTCGACGAGGACGACCGGATCGAGGCGAACGTGTTCGGCAGGCCGCAGGCGCACCCGCTCCCGTCGCCCCCGACCGTCGTCCTCGCGCCGCGGCCGCAGCCCTACACCCTCGACTCGCTGGTCGCGCTGGGAAGCGCCAACCGGGTCAACCCCACCACCGTCGACCTCCTCAAGTCGATCGTCGTGGCGCCGGGCGCGAGCCTCGACGTCGAGGCGCCGGGCACAACGCTGCGGCTCACCAGCGGCACCGCCGGTTTCACCTCGATCGTCGGCTGGAAGGCCGCGATCACGCTGGCAGGCTCCGCCGCCGCGCCACTGACCGTGACCAGCTGGGACGGGGCGGCCAAGGCCCCCGACACCGCCGTCGGCGACGGACGGGCCTACCTCCGCAGCATCGGAGCGGACCTGTCGATGCACTTCGTGCACGTCACGTCGCTGGGCTTCTGGAGCGGTCGGACGGGTGGGGTCGCCCTGACCGGCACCGGGGCTGCCCCTCCACCGGCACGATCACCAACACGCAGATCGAGAACGGCCACTACGGCCTGTTCACCGACGACATCAGCAAGCTGGCGGTAGCCGACAGCACCTTCAGCCACGACGAGCTGACCGGCGTCCTGTTGCACCGCGGCACCACGAATGTCGTCATCGAGCGGTCGGCGGCCGAGGCCAACGGGGCCGACGGCTTCGTGGCCGACCGCGGCTCGGAGTCGGTAGTGCTGCGCCAGATCACCGCGACGGCGAACCACGGCGACGGCGTCCGTCTCGACGGACGTCCGCTGGCCGAGGACTCCGGCCCCGCGGGCGCCAGCAACGTCCCGCACAAGGACTTCCGCCTGGAGGGCTCCCTCGTGCGGGCCAACCAGGACGACGGCGTGCAGGCCCTCGACGGCGACCATGTGGTCATCACCGGCAACCGCGTGGTGGGTCACCAGGAAGGCATCGTGGTCACGGGCCAGTCCGTCGACGTCGAGGTCTCCGCCAACGAGGTCGTCGGGTCCGTTTCCACCGGGATCGCCCTGCGCGACGGGCCGACCAACGTCGTCGTGCGGGCCAACAAGGTCGAAGGCGGGGCCATCGGGCTGCAGGTCCGCGACGCCCACGTCCAGCTGCGTGACAACGCCGTCAGCGACGCCACCAACCACGGCTTGTCGGTCGTCGGCGAAGCGGGCGGCACGACAGCCGAGGGCAACTCGCTGCGGGGCGCAGGCGCCAGCGCGTTGGACGTGGCCCGGCTGGCGCCCGACGCGCTGGTCACGCTGAACGCGAACGACGACAGCGGCTGGAAGGTCCAGGTCCCGATCGGGGACTACCTCACCGACCTCGTCCGCGACCACCCTCTTCTGCCCCTGTGGGTGCTGGTGCTGCTCGCGCCGATCTTCCTCGTCGTGCTGCGCCGCCGCCGCAGCTCGCGGCCCTACATCGAGGGCGCGGGGGAGCCGGAGCCGCCCGCGGCGACGGGCCTCGACGTCCACGGCGAGACCCTGCTGCTGCCCCGCTCGTTGGTGGGACGACCTGTCCCACCGCACCTGCGAACGAATGGAGGCGGTCCGCGATGATCCGCCGACTCGCCCTCGCGCTGACCGCCGTGCTCGTCACGGCCGCGTGCAACCAGACCGTCGCCTCCCAGGCGCATCCCACCCAGGGCGCGGCGACGCCGGTCGGGGCCGCCGGAGCACCCGCGGCCGCGCCCGTCAAGTGCGACGGGACGAGCGTGACCGACGTCTCGACGTTCGACCAGCTGCAGAAGGCGTTGGCCGCCGCGGCACCCGGCGGGGTTATCCGGCTCGCATCCGGGCGCTACACCGGCCATGTCACGCTGAGCGCCAAGGGCACCGCCGACGCCCCGATCACGCTGTGCGGCCCGCGTGACGCCGTGCTCGACGGTGGCACCGACGACGGATACACGCTCTACCTCAACGGGGCCGACCACACGCGGATCGCGGGGTTCACGGTGCACGGCGGCCAGAAGGGTGTGATGGTGGACGCCTCGTCGTCGGTCCTCCTGGAGGGACTGCAGATCACCGACGTCGGCGAAGAGGGCATCCACCTGCGCCGCGGCAGTTCCGACGACATCGTCCGGGGCAACGTCGTGCGCAACACCGGCCAACGCACGGAGAAGTACGGCGAAGGCATCTACGTCGGCACCGCCAAGAGCAACTGGTGCACCTACAGCGACTGCCAACCGGACCGCAGCGACCGCAACGTCATCGAGGCCAACGACATCGCCGGGACGACCGCCGAGTCGGTCGACATCAAGGAAGGCACGACCGGCGGCACCCTGCGCGACAACACGTTCTCCGGCACCGGGATGTCGGCGGCCGACGCATGGGTGAACGTCAAGGGCAACGAGTGGCAGATCGTCGGCAACACCGGCACCGCCGCGCCCGTCGACGGTTTCCAGACCCACCGGATCCTCGACGGTTGGGGGGCCCGCAACGTGTTCGACGCCAACCATGCCGTCCTCGACGGACCCGGCTTCGCTTTCAACATCACCAAGGACGACGACAACAACCGCGTCGCCTGCTCGAACACCGCTGAGGCCGCAGGCAAGGGCCTCACCAACATCGCCTGCTCCTGACCTGATCCACGAGAGGACACCATCATGACCACCCACGCGACCGGCGAGACCACGACCGACGCCGCCCCCCGCCCGCGCCTGACCGTCATCGGCACCGGCTACCTGGGCGCGACCCACGCTGCCTGCATGGCCCAGCTCGGCTTCGACGTCCTCGGCGTCGACGTCGACCAGGAGAAGATCGCCGCACTGCAGCGTGGCGAGCTCCCGTTCTACGAGCCCGGGCTGGAGGAGCTCATCACCGCGCAGGTCGAGGCGGGCAGACTGCGGTTCACCACGTCGATGGAGGAGGCCGCCGCGTTCGGCGACGTCCACTTCCTGTGCGTGGGCACTCCGCAGAAGAAGGGCGAGTTCGCCGCCGACCTGACCTACGTTGACGCCGCCATCACGCAGCTGGCCCAGCACTTGAAGCGGCCCTGCGTCGTCGCGGGGAAGTCCACGGTGCCCGTCGGCACCGCCTCTCGACTGGCCGATCTGCTGCGCGAGCTGGCCCCGGCCGGAACCGACGTCGAGCTCGCGTGGAACCCCGAGTTCCTGCGCGAGGGCTTCGCGATCGAGGACACCCTCCGACCCGACCGCCTGGTCATCGGCGTCCACTCGGCCCGGGCCGAGCAGGTGCTCCGCGAGGTCTACGCCCCCCTGCTGGATACGGGCGTGCCCATGATCGTCACTGACTATGCGACCGCCGAACTGGTCAAGGTGAGCGCCAACGCGTTCCTGGCCACGAAGATCTCGTTCATCAACGCGATGGCCGAGGTCTGCGAGATCGTCCACGCCGACGTCACGCAGCTCGGCCAGGCGCTCGCCCTCGACCCGCGCATCGGCGGCCGCTTCCTGTCGGCCGGGCTGGGGTTCGGCGGCGGCTGCCTGCCCAAGGACATCAGGGCGTTCATGGCCAGAGCGGGCGAGCTGGGTGCCGACCAGGCGCTGAGCTTCCTCAGGGAGGTCGACGCCATCAACATGCGACGTCGCGCGCGGATGATCGACCTCGCGCGCGAGCAGTGCGACGGGTCGCTGCTGGGCAAGCGGATCGCAGTGTTCGGCGCCGCGTTCAAGCCCGAGTCCGACGACATCCGCGACTCTCCCGCGCTGAACGTCGCTGCGTCGCTGCAGCTGCAGGGCGCCCAGGTCACCGTCTACGACCCCAAGGCGAATGACAATGCCCGCAAGATGTACCCGACCCTCTCCTACGCCGACTCGGCGCTCGAGGCCGCAGGCCGGGCTCACCTGGTCCTGCACCTGACCGAGTGGAAGGAGTTCCGGCAGATGGACCCGGAGGCACTCGGGCAGGTCGTGACGACACGGCGGATCGTCGACGGGCGCAACGCGCTCGACCCCGAGCTGTGGCGGGCCGCAGGCTGGACCTACCGGGCGCTGGGTCGCCCCTGATCCACCCACCTCGGGCTGCCTCACCGAAGTCAGGGCGCGGCTGGGGTCGTGTACTCTACGGAATGCGACCACCCCGTCGCGCGTTGATTCGCGCGTCAGGGCGCTCAAGTGGAGCCCCGCTCCCACCCGTGCCACCTCTGGTAGCCGGGTCCGGTCCGCCGACGAGCCGACGGCTCGTCGGCTGTGGCCGTTGTGGGTCTCCGCTCCGTCGCGCCACACGACGTCGAAACGAGGAGACCCCATCACCACAGAGACACGCATCAACGACCGCATCCGCGTTCCGGAGGTCCGCCTGGTCGGGCCGAACGGGGAGCAGGTCGGAATTGTGCGTATCGAGGACGCCCTGCGGCTTGCGCAGGAGGCCGAGCTCGACCTCGTCGAGGTCGCGGCCCAAGCCCGCCCGCCGGTCTGCAAGCTCATGGACTACGGCAAGTTCAAGTACGAGAGCGCGCAGAAGGCCCGGGAGTCCCGCCGAAACCAGCAGCTCACCACGATCAAGGAACAGAAGCTCCGACCGAAGATCGATACGCACGACTACGAGACCAAGCGCGGACACGTCCGGCGCTTCCTCGAAGGCGGCAACAAGGTCAAGGTCACGATCATGTTCCGTGGTCGCGAGCAGTCCCGCCCCGAGCTGGGGTTCCGACTGCTGCAGCGGCTCGCGGAGGACGTGAGCGATCTGGGTGTGGTCGAGGCGACGCCCAAGCAGGACGGCCGCAACATGACGATGGTTATCGCACCGACCAAGAAGCCCCAGCCCAAGCAGCGCCAGGTGGCCACTCCCGCGCCGGAGCCCGCCCCGCCCGCCTGACCAGCACGTTCTACTCCCCACCGGCGCCCCGTCCGCGGGGCGTCGCCTATGAAGGAACCGCCATGCCCAAGAACAAGACGCACTCCGGGATCTCCAAGCGGGTCAAGGTGACCGGCACCGGCAAGATCATGCGCCAGCAGGCGGGCCTTCGGCACCGTCTCGAGGTCAAGTCGAGCAAGGAGACGCGCGACCTCGCACGCGTCGTGCCGGTGAACAAGGCCGACCTCAAGCGGGTCAAGAAGCTTCTCGGCCGCTAAGCGTCGCTCTTCCCCTCCCGACCACGTAAGGACTGATCCCCATGGCACGCGTCAAGCGCGCGGTCAACGCCCACAAGAAGCGGCGTACCACCCTCGAGCTGGCCAGCGGCTACCGCGGCCAGCGGTCGCGGCTCTACCGCAAGGCGAAGGAGCAGGTGCTCCATTCGCTCAACTACGCCTACCGCGACCGCCGCGCGCGCAAGGGCGACTTCCGGCAGCTGTGGATCACGCGCATCAACGCCGCGGCGCGCGCCAACGGCATGACCTACAACCGGTTCATCCAGGGCCTCAAGGCTGCGGGTGTGGAGGTCGACCGCAAGGTGCTCGCCGACATCGCCGTCACCGACGAGACCGCGTTCGCCGCGCTCGTCGAGGTCGCCAGGGCGAACGTGCCTGCCCAGCCCACGAAGGACTCGGCGGCCTGAACCCGACCCGCGAGCGTCCCGGCACCGCGCCGCCCGATCCCGACCCGCCCCGCACCGAACGCGCCGCCCGCGTCGTCGCAGCCCGCAAGCTGCTGCGGCGCGTGGGCCGCGACCGGGCGGGGCGGTTCCTCGTCGAGGGTGCCCAGGCCGTCCGGGAGGCTCTGCGCTACGGCGTTGTGCACGAGCTGCTCGTCACCGACGCGGCGGCGCAGCGCCATCCCGAGCTCCTGACCGGCGGCCCGGTCGTGCGGATCACCGAGCGCGCGGCCGCCTCGCTGTCCGACACCGTCACCCCGCAGGGCGTCCTCGCCGTCTGTGACCTGGTCGACGTCCCGCTCGGCCAGGCGCTCGGGGGAGCGGCGCGGCTCGTCGCGGTATGTGTGGCGGTCGCCGACCCCGGCAACGCGGGCACGATCGTCCGGGTCGCGGACGCGGCGGGCGCGGACGCCGTCGTGCTCGCCGGGGACACGGTCGACCCGCACAACGGCAAGGCGGTGCGGGCCTCCACCGGCTCGGTGTTCCACGTCCCGATCGCGCGCGAACGCGACGCGCTCACCGCGCTCGACGCCTGCCGCGCCGCCGGGCTCACGCTGCTCGTCGCCGACGGCCGCGGCGAGCTCAACCTGCACGATCCCGCTGCGGCCGAGGTGCTCGCCGGGCCGGTGGCGTGGATATTCGGTGGAGAGGCCCACGGGGTCCCCGCCACCGTTGCGGAACGGGCCGACCACCGTGTCCGTGTGCCGATCTACGGTCGGGCCGAAAGCCTCAACCTGGCCACCGCCGCGGCGGTGTGCCTCTACGCGAGCGTCGCGGTCCGCCCGGTGGCCGGGGAACAGGGCGGGGGCCTGCGGGATGTCGGTGGAGGGTCGTCCGGCCGCGCCCATAGGATTTGGCCATCATGACTGGGAGCACCGACGTGAGCAGTCCGCTCGATGCACTGGCCGCCGCCGTCGCCGCGGCCAAAGCGGCATTCTCCGGGGCAGCCGACCTCGCCGCCCTGGCCGCCGCAAAGCCTGCTCACCTGGGGGACCGTGCGCCGCTGCTGCTCGCCCGCCGCGAGCTCGGGTCGCTGCCGGGCCCCGAACGCGCCGACGCGGGCAAGCGGGTCAACGCCGCACGTCAGGAGGCCCAGGCGGCGTTCGACGAGCGGCACGAGGCGCTGGTGGCCGACCGCGACGAGCGGGTGCTCGTCGAGGAGGCCGTCGATGTCACGCTGCCGTGGGACCGGGTCCCGCGCGGTGCCCGCCACCCGCTCACCCAGCTGGCCGAGCGCATCGCCGACGTCTTCGTCGGCATGGGCTGGGAGGTGGCCGAGGGCCCTGAGGTCGAGTCGGCGTGGCTGAACTTCGACGCGCTGAACTTCAAGAAGGACCACCCGGCCCGCACGATGCAGGACACGTTCTACCTGGGTGACAAGGACGACGACGAGAGCATCGTCCTGCGCACCCACACCTCGCCGGTCCAGATCCGAGCGTTGCTGGAGCGCGACCTGCCCGTGTACGTGGTGTGCCCAGGCCGCACGTTCCGCACCGATGCGCTCGACGCCACCCACACACCGGTGTTCCACCAGGTCGAGGGCCTGGCCGTGGACAAGGGGCTCACCATGGCCCACCTCAAGGGGACGCTCGACGCGTTCGCGCGCGCGATGTTCGGCAGCACCTCGAAGATCCGGCTGCGCCCGTCCTACTTCCCCTTCACCGAGCCCTCGGCCGAGCCGGACGTCTGGTTCCCCGAGAAGAAGGGCGGCGCGGGCTGGGTCGAGTGGGGCGGCTGCGGGATGGTGCACCCCAACGTCCTGCGCGCCTGCGGGGTCGATCCGGACGTCTACTCCGGCTTCGCCTTCGGGATGGGCATCGAGCGCACGCTGATGTTCCGCAACGGCATCCCCGACATGCGCGACATGGTCGAGGGCGACGTCCGGTTCAGCCGCGCTTTCGGCATCTAAGGGTCTTTGCGGCGCGGTAGCGCTACGAGACATGACCCCCGGCTCGATCGGGAGCACGGCCTTGGAGGGGAGGAAGGAATGCGTGTGTTGCAGTCCTGGCTGTCCGAGCACGTCGCCGACCTGCCGTCGGTGGACGCGACCGCGGAGGCGTTCGTCCGCGTCGGCTTCGAGATCGAGGAGATCCACCCGGCGCCGGAGATCACCGGACCGCTGAAGGTCGGCCGGGTGCTGGAGATCGAGGAGCTCACCGGCCTCAAGAAGCCGATCCGCTGGTGCCAGGTCGACGTCGGGGAGCCTGCTGCCCGCGGGGTGATCTGCGGGGCGACCAACTTCGCGGTCGGCGACCTCGTCGTCGTCTCGCTGCCCGGCGCGGTCCTGCCCGGCGGCTTCACGATCACCGCGCGCAAGACCTACGGGCACGTGTCCGACGGCATGATCGCCTCGGTCAGGGAGCTGGGCATCGGCGCCGACCACGCAGGCATCCTCGTTCTGCCGCCGCGCACCGCCGAGCCGGGCGACGACGCGCTGCCGCTGCTCGTCGCCGCAGCGGATCCGGTGATCGAGCTGAACATCAACCCCGACCGCGGTTACGCGTTCTCGGTCCGCGGGCTGGCGCGAGAGATCGCGACGGCCACCGACACCGACTTCACCGACCCGGCGGGCCGCGTCGCCGTGCCGGCCGCCGAGGGCGAGCGTGGCCGGTCACGCTCGCCGACGACGGCTGCCTGCGGTTCGTCGCCCGCCGCGTGAACGGCGTCGACCCGCCGGGCGGCGGCGCCATGGTGGATGCAGCGGCGGCTGCTCGCGGCCGGGATGCGGCCGATCTCGCTGATCGTCGACGTCACGAACTACGTGATGCTCGAGCTGGGCCAGCCGCTGCACGCCTACGACGCCGGCGCGGCTGTCCGGGCCGATCGTCGTGCGGCGGGCGCGGCTCGGGGAGAAGCTCACCACGCTCGACGACGTCGAGCGCAGGCTCGACCCGGACGACCTGCTGATCACCGACGACTCCGGGCCGATCGGGCTGGCGGGCGTCATGGGCGGGGCGTCGACCGAGATCCCGCGCCGCGGCAGCCGACGACCGATCGACGTCCTGATCGAGGCCGCGCACTTCGACCCGGCCGTGATCGCGCGCGGCGCCCGTCGGCACAAGCTGCCCAGCGAGGCGTCAAGCGGTTCGAGCGCACCGTCGATCCGCAGCTTCCGCCGGTGGCGGCCGAGCGCGCCGCCGCAGCTGCTCGTCGAGCACGGGGGCGGCACGGTCGCGCCGGGCCGCACCGACGTGGGCGCCGCGCCGGTCGCCGCGCCGGTGCGGATGGCGCTGGACCTGCCCGACCGGGTCGCCGGCGTGGCCTACGCGCCCGGCGCGACCGTGCGCCGCCTGCGCCAGGTCGGCTGCGCGGTCGAGCTCGGCACCGGGCGCCGACGGTCGCGGCCAGGTCGTCGCGACCCCGCCGTCGTGGCGGCCGGACCTGCTCCAGCCCGCCGACCTCGTCGAGGAGGTGCTGCGGCTGGAGGGCTACGACGCGATCCCGTCGGTGCTGCCTGCCGCGCCCGCCGGGCGCGGGCTTGACCGCGGCGCAGCGCGCCGCCGCGCGGTGTCGCGTCGCGCTGGCCGAGGCCGGGTACGTCGAGGTGCTGCCGTTCCCGTTCGTCGGCCCGGCAGGTGTGGGACGCGTTCGGGCTGCGCCGCCGACGATGCGCGCCGCCGGACCGTGCACGTCCGCAACCCGCTCGACGCCGACCGCGCCGAGCTGGCCACCACGCTGCTGCCGGGGCTGCTCGACACGCTCGTCCGCAACCGGTCGCGCGGCGCGGCCGATCTCGCGCTCTGCGACGGTCGGGCAGGTCGTGCTGCCCCACCGCGAGCCAGTGCCGATGCCGGAGCCGGGCGTCGACGGACCGCCCGACCGACGCCGAGATCGCGCAGATCGCGGCCGCGCTGCCCGCCCAGCCGGTGCATGTCGGCGTCGTGCTGGCCGGTGACCGGGAGGCGCGCGGCTGGTGGGGGCGCGGGCGCGCCGGCGAGCTGGGCCGACGCCGTGCAGGCCGCCCGGCTGGTGGGCCAGGCGGCCGGGGTCGAGCTGCGGGTCACCGCGGGCGACGAACTCCGCCGTGGCATCCCGGCCGATGCGCCATGCTGCGGGTCGGCGACTGCCCGGTCGGGCACGCGGGCGAGCTGCACCCGAAGGTCGTCGAGGCGCTCGGGCTGCCGCCGCGCACCTGCGCGATGGAGCTGGACCTCGACCTGCTACCGCTCGACCGAGGCCCGTCCCGTCCCCGCCGTTTCGCCCTACCCGCCGATCGCGGTCGACGTGGCGCTGGTCGCCGGCGCCGCCGTGCCCGCCGCGCGAGCTGGCCGACGCGCTGCGTCGACGGCGGCGGCGAGCTGCTGGAGGACGTGCGGCTGTTCGACGTCTACACCGGCGAGCAGGTGGGCGAGGGCAAGCGGTCGCTGGCCTACACCCTCCGCTTCCGCGCCCCCGACCGCACGCTGACCAGCGAGGAGGCCAACGCCGCCCGCGACGCCGCGGTGGCCGTGGCGGTCCGACGCCATGGAGCCCGGTGCGCTGACCCCCCGTGCGCGGAAAAGGTGGCCAGGGCCACCTTTCCGCGCACGAACCGGGGGGTGTCGCGCCACTTTCGCGCACGACCCGGGGGCCACGTCTCGCATCGCAGCAGGGTGACACTGCTCCGACCCAGTCGCAGCAGTGTCACCCTCCTGCACACGCGGGCCGCCAGGGCGGATCGAGCTTGCATTGACTTGCGTAGAAGTGCATAGTCATGCGCATGGTGCGGATCGCGGTGGCGGGAGCCAGCGGGTACGCCGGGGGTGAGCTGCTCCGGCTCCTGCTCGCGCATCCCGAGGTGGAGATCGGCGCGCTGACGGCGGGCGGCAGCGCGGGCACGCGCTCCGGGAGCACCAGCCGCACCTGCTGCCGCTGGCCGACCGGGTGCTGGCCGAGACCGACCCCGGAGACGCTCGCGGGCCACGACGTCGTCTTCCTCGCGCTGCCGCACGGCCACTCCGCCGAGCTCGCCGCCGCAGCTCGGCGACGGACGTCGTCGTGATCGACTGCGGCGCCGACCACCGGCTGACCGACCCCGCCGCCTGGACCCGCTGGTACGGCGGCGCGCACGCCGGGCAGCTGGCCCTACGGCCTGCCCGAGCTGCCCGGCGCGCGCGACGCCCTGCGCGGCGCGCGGCGGGTCGCCGTCCCCGGCTGCTACCCGACGGCGGCGAGCCTCGCGCTGGTCCCGGCCCTGGCCGCGGGCCTGGCCGCAGCCCGACGTCGTCGTCACGGCCGTCAGCGGCACGTCCGGGCGCGGGCAAGTCGCTCAAGCCGCACCTGCTCGGCGCCGAGGTGATGGGCGCGCTGTCCGCCTACGGCGTCGGCGGGGCCCACCGGCACACGCCCGAGATCATCCAGAACCTGTCGGTGGCGGCCGGTAGGACGGTCGCCGTGAGCTTCACCCCGGTCCTCGCCCCGCTGCCGCGCGGCATCCTCGCCATCGTGCTCGGCGCCGCACGTCGGCGTCCGCGGCCGAGGTCGTCGAGGCCTACGCCAAGGCCTACGCCGACGAGCCGTTCGTGCACCTGCTGCCCGAGGGCGTCTGGCCGACCACGGCCGCCACGCTGGGCGCCAACACCGTGCACCTCCAGGTCACGGTGGACGCCGACGCGGGCCGGCTGGTCGCGGTCGCCGCGATCGACAACCTCACCAAGGGCACCGCCGGCGGCGCGGTCCAGTGCATGAACCTCGCGCTCGGCCTCCCCGAGACCGCGGGCCTGCCGATGACGGGAGTCGCGCCGTGAGCGTCACCGGCGCACCAGCCGGGTTTCCGGGCCGCCGGGATCGCCGCCGGGCATCAAGGACGGCGGCACGGCTCGACCTCGCCCTCGTCGTCAACGACGGCCCCGGCACGGCCGCCGCCGGGATGTTCACCACCAACCAGGTCAAGGCCGCGCCCGTGCTCTGGTCGCAGCAGGTGCTCGCCGGCGGCGCGCTGCGCGCCGTCGTCCTCAACTCCGGCGGCGCCAACGCCTGCACCGGGCCCGAGGGCTTCCAGACCACGCACGCCACCGCCGAGAAGGCCGCCGAGGTGCTCGGCTGCGGCGCCATCGAGGTCGCCGTCTGCTCCACCGGCATCATCGGCGAGCAGCTGCCCCGGGCCACGCGTGCTCGCCGGGGTCGAGAAGGCCGCCGGCCGAGCTGGCCGACACGCCGAGGCGGGCACCGCGGCCGCCACGCGCGGTGCTCACCACCGACACCCACGCCAAGCAGGCGCACGTCGCCGCCGGCGGGCTGGAGCGTCGGCGGCTTCGCCAAGGGCGCCGGCATGATCGCCCCCGCGATGGCCACGATGCTGGTCGTGCTCACCACCGACGCCGTCGCCGATGCCGCCACCTGCGACGCGGCGCTGCGCGCGGCCGTCGAGCGCCACGTTCGACCGGCTCGACGTCGACGGCGGCACCTCCACCAACGACACCGTGCTGCTGCTGGCGTCCGGCGCGTCCGGCGTCACGCCGAGCCGCCGGCGAGCTCACCGCCGCCGTCCGCGCCGCCTGCGCCGACCTGTGCCTCCAGCTGCAGGCCGACGCCGAGGGCGTCACCAAGCACGTCACGATCGCCGTCCGCGGCGCCAGCTCGCGAGGCCGACGCGCTGGCGGTCGCCCGCACGGTGGCGCAGGACAACCTGTGCAAGACCGCGTTCTTCGGCGCCGACCCCAACTGGGGCCGCATCGCGATGGCGGTCGGCCGCGCGCCCGGCGAGGTCGACCCGCAGCGGCTCGCCATCACGATCAACGGCGTGCCGATGTGCCGCGACGGGGTCGCCGCGGGCGATCGGCACGCGCGCCGACCTGTCCGGCGTCGACGATCACCGTCGAGATCGAGCTCGGGCTCGGCGACGGCGCCGCCGAGATCCTCACCACCGACCTGTCGCACGCCTACGTCGAGGAGAACAGTGCCTACTCCTCTTGACCGAGAAGCTCGCCCGCGCGGGCGGAGAAGGCGGCCGTCCTCGCCGAGGCGCTGCCGTGGCTGCAGCGGTTCCACGGCCAGGTCGTCGTCGTCAAGTACGGCGGCAACGCGATGGTCGACGAGCGAGCTGAAGGCGGCGTTCGCCCAGGACATGGTGTTCCTGCGGCTCGCGGGCATCCTGCCGGTCGTCGTGCACGGCGGCGGCCCGCAGATCACCGCGATGCTCGACCGGCTGGGCCTGCCCGGCGAGTTCCGCGGCGGCCTGCGCGTCACCACCCCGGAGACGATCGACATCGTGCGGATGGTGCTCGTCGGGCAGGTCGGCCGGGAGCTGGTCGGGCTGATCAACCAGCACGGGCCCTACGCGGTCGGGCTCTCCGGCGAGGACGCGGGCCTGTTCACCGCCGAGCAGCGCACCGCGCTGGTCGGCGGCGAGGCCGTCGACATCGGGCTGGTCGGCGACGTCACCACGGTCAACCCGGACGCCGTGCTCGACATCGTGCGGGCGGGCCGGATCCCGGTCGTCGCGGGCGTCGCCCCGGACATCGACGGGCAGCGTCTACAACATCAACGCCGACAGCGCGGCCGCCGCGCTGGCCGCCGCGCTGGGCGCGGCGAAGCTCGTCGTGCTCACCGACGTCGAGGGCCTGTACGCCAACTGGCCCGACCGCGAGTCGGTGATCAGCGAGCTCACCGCGGCCGAGCTGGAGCCGATGCTGCCGGGCCTGGCCAGCGGCATGGCGCCGAAGATGGAGGCCTGCCTGCGCGCGGTCCGCGGCGGGCGTGCCGCGCGCCCACGTGATCGACGGGCGGGTGCCGCACTCGGTGCTGCTGGAAGTGTTCACCACCGAAGGCGTCGGAACGATGGTGGTCCCGTGATGACTACGCTCGCGACGCGGTGGCAGGCCGCGATGATGAACAACTACGGCACCCCGCCGCTCGCGCTCGTGCGCGGCGACGGGCGCCGAGGTCTGGGACGCGGACGGCCGCCGCTACCTCGACCTGCTCGGCGGCATCGCGGTCAACGCGCTCGGCCACGCCCATCCCGCGGTCGTCGAGGCGGTCACCCGGCAGATCGCCACGCTCGGCCACACGTCGAACCTCTACATCACCGAGCCGCCGCTGGCGCTGGCCGAGCGGCTGCTGGAGCTGCTGGGCCAGCCCGGGGCGGGTGCTGTTCTGCAACTCCGGCGCCGAGGCCAACGAGGCCGCGTTCAAGATGGCCCGCCGCACCGGCCGTCCGAAGATCATCGCCGCCGAGGACGCGTTCCACGGCCGCACGATGGGCGCGCTCGCGCTCACCGGCCAGCCGAGCAAGAGGACGCCGTTCGAGCCGATGACGCCCGGCGTGTCCGCACGTGCCCTACGGCGACGTCGCCGCGCTGGCCGCCGCCGTCGACGCCGACACGGCCGCGGTGTTCCTCGAGCCGATCATGGGCGAGGCGGGCGCGGTCACCCCGCCGGAGGGCTACCTCGCCGCGGCCCGGGAGATCACCGCGGAGCGCGGCGCGCTGCTCGTGCTCGACGAGGTGCAGACCGGCATCGGGCGCACCGGCGCCTGGTTCGCCCACCAGGCGCGTCGGCGTCGTCCCGGACGTCGTCACGCTGGCCAAGGGCCTCGGCGGCGGCCTGCCGATCGGTGCCTGCATCGGCATCGGCGCGGCGGGCGAGCTGCTGGAGCCCGGCCAGCACGGCACCACGTTCGGCGGCAACCCGGTGTGCGCGCGCCGCGGCGCTGGCGGTGCTCGACACGATCGCCTCCGACGGGCTGCTGGAGCACGCCGCACTCGTCGGCAAGAGCATCGCCGCGGGCGTCGAGGCAGCTGGGGCACCCGCTGGTCCGCGGGCGTCGACGGCGCCGGGCTGCTGATCGGCATCCTGCTGGCGCGAGCCGGTGTCCGCCGCCGTCGCCGCGCACGCCCGCGACGCCGGGTTCCTGGTCAACAACGCCGTGCCGGACCGGGTCCGGCTCGCCCCGCCGCTGGTGCTCACCGAGGCGCAGGCGACGGAGTTCCTCACCGCCCTGCCCGGGATCCTGGACGCCGCCCGGCTTGCCGCTGCGGAGCCGCGGTGACCCGTCACCTCCTGCGCGACGACGACCTCACCCCGGCCGAGCAGGCCGAGGTGCTGGACCTCGCCGACCGCGATGAAGGCCGACCCGTTCGGCCACCGCCCGCTGGCGGGCCCGAAGGCGGTCGCGGTGCTGTTCGACAAGTCGAGCACCCGCACCCGCGTGTCGTTCGAGGTCGGCATCGCCCAGCTCGGCGGCACCCCGCTGATCATCGACGCGCAGGCCAGCCAGCTCGGGCGCGGCGAGACCATCGCCGACACCGCCCGCGTGCTGTCCCGCTACGTCGACGCGATCGTGTGGCGCACCGGCGACCAGGCGCGGATCGAGGAGATGGCCGCGGCGTCGTCGGTTCCGGTGGTCAACGCGCTCACCGACCAGTTCCACCCCTGCCAGGTGCTGGCCGATCTGCAGACGATCCGGGAGCGCTTCGGCCGCCTCGCCGGGCTGCACGCTGGTCTACCTGGGCGACGGCGCCAACAACATGGCCCACTCGCTGCTGCTCGGCGGGGCCACCGCGGGGCTGTCACGTGCGGGTCTGCGCGCCGGAGGGCTTCCAGCCCGATCCCGAGGTGCTGCGCGACGCCAAGGCCCGCGGCGCCGAGACCGGCGGTGGCGCCGAGCTGATCGCCGAGCCGCACGCGGCCGTGGACGGCGCGGACGTCGTCGTCACCGACACCTGGGTGTCGATGGGCCAGGAGCACGACGGCCTGCGACCGGGCCGCGCCGTTCCGGCCGCTGCAGGTCAACGCGGCGCTGATGGCCCGCGCCGCGCCGGGCGCGATCGTCCTGCACTGCCTGCCCGCCCACCGCGGCGACGAGATCACCGACGAGATGCTCGACGGCCCGGCGAGCGCGGTGTGGGACGAGGCCGAGAACCGGCTGCACGCGCAGAAGGCGCTTCTGACGTGGCTGCTCCGGCACTGAACCGCGCGGGCGCGCCAGGCCCGGATCGTCGAGCTGATCAGCGACCGCGCGGTGCACAGCCAGGCCGAGCTGCTCGGCCTGCTGGTCGCCGAGGGCATCGAGACCACCCAGGCCACCGTCTCCCGCGACCTCGACGAGCTGGGCGCGATCAAGGTCCGCGGCGCTGCTACGTCGATCCCGGACGACGGCAGCCCGGTCCGCGGCATCGAGGGCGGCACCGCTCGCCTCGGCGCGGCTGCTGGGGGACCTGCTCGTCTCCGCGGACGCGAGTGGGAACCTGGCCGTGCTGCGCACCCCGCCCGGGGCCGCGCACTACCTGGCCAGCGCCCTGGACCGCGCCGCACTGCACGACGTCGTCGGCACCATCGCCGGCGACGACACCCTCCTGGTGGTGGCCCGCGAGCCCCTCACCGGCGCCCAACTCGTCGCGCTGCTGCGCGAACTCTGATCCGCGCGATCGCAAGGAGCAACCATCCCGTGAGCAAGGTCCTGAGCTCCCTCCCCAAGGGCGAGCGCATCGGCATCGCCTTCTCCGGAGGCCTCGACACCTCCGTGGCGGTCGCCTGGATGCGCGACAAGGGCGGGATCCCGTGCACCTACACCGCCGACCTCGGCCAGTACGACGAGCTGGACATCGCCGGTGTGCCCGCGCGCGCGAAGCAGTACGGCGCCGAGATCGCCCGCGCGGTCGACATCAAGCCGCAGCTGGTCGGGGAGGGTCTGGCCGCGCTGGCGTGCGGCGCCTTCCACATCCGGTCCGGGGGCCGGACGTACTTCAACACCACGCCGCTGGGCCGCGCCGTCACCGGAACGCTGCTGGTGCGGGCGATGCAGGCCGACGACGTCAACATCTGGGGCGACGGCTCGACCTTCAAGGGCAACGACATCGAGCGGTTCTACCGCTACGGCCTGCTGGCCAACCCCGAGCTGCGCATCTACAAGCCGTGGCTCGACGCCGACTTCGTCCAGGAGCTGGGCGGGCGCCACGAGATGAGCAGGTGGCTCACCGCGCACGGGCTGCCCTATCGGGACTCGGCCGAGAAGGCGTACTCCACCGACGCCAACATCTGGGGTGCGACCCACGAGGCCAAGACGCTGGAGCACCTCGACGTGTCCCTGGAGACCATCGAGCCGATCATGGGGGTGAAGTTCTGGGACCCGGAGACGCGGATCGAGACCGAGGACGTCGCGATCACCTTCGAGGCCGGATACCCGGTGGCGATCAACGGCGAGCGGTTCGCCGACCAGGTCGCCCTCGTGCTGGAGGCCAACGCGATCGGCGGACGCCACGGCCTGGGCATGTCCGACCAGATCGAGAACCGGATCATCGAGGCGAAGTCGCGCGGCATCTACGAGGCGCCCGGGATGGCGCTGCTCTTCGCCGCCTACGAGCGGCTGCTCAACGCGATCCACAACGAGGACACCATCGCCAACTACCACAACGAGGGCCGCAAGCTCGGGCCGGCTGCTCTACGAGGGTCGCTGGCTCGACCCGCAGGCGCTGATGGTGCGCGAGTCGATCCAGCGCTGGATCGCCTCGCTCGTGACCGGCACCGTCACGCTCCGCCTGCGCCGCGGCGACGACTACACGATCCTCGACACCCAGGGCTCCGGCTTCTCCTACCACCCGGACCGGCTCTCCATGGAGCGCGTCGAGAACGCCGCCTTCGGGCCGACGGACCGGATCGGCCAGCTCACCATGCGCAACCTCGACATCGCCGACTCCCGCGCCAAGCTGGAGGCCTACGCCGGGCAGCCGATGGAGCAGGGAACGGTGCTCGTCGAGCACGGCACGCTCTTCGGCGAGCTGCCCTCCGGCGGCTTCGACCCGATCGCCGCGGCCGAGAACGCCGGCGAGCGCGAGCTCGGCACGTCGCTCGACGACGGTCGCTCTGGAAGCGGGCACCGACTGATGGCGGGGTTGTGGGGCGGCCGTTTCGCGTCCGGGCCCGCCGACGCGCTTGGCCGCGCTGTCGAAGTCCACGCAGTTCGACTGGCGGCTCGCGCCCTATGACGTGCGCGGCTCGATGGCGCACGCGCGCGTTCTGCGCCGGGCGGGCCTGCTCACCGACCGCCGAGCTCACCGGCATGCTCGACGCGCTGGCCAAGCTCGGCGCCGACGTCGAGTCGGAGGTGCGTTCAGCCCGGCGCCCGACGACGAGGACGTGCACTCCGCGCTGGAGCGGGGGCTGATCGAGCGGGCAGGTGCCGAGCTGGGCGGCAAGCTGCGCGCCGGGCGGTCCCGCAACGACCAGGTCGCCACACTGTTCCGGATGTGGCTGCGCGACGCGGCCGCGCGGGTCGGCGCTGGGGTGTTGGACGTCGTCGACGCGCTGGTCGGCGCAGGCCGACGCCCACCCCGACGCACCCATGCCGGGCCGCACGCATCTGCAGCACGCCCAGCCGGTGCTCCTGGCCCACCACCTGGCGGCGCACGCGCATGCGCTGCTGCGTGACGTCGACCGGCTGCGCCGACTGGGACCGGCGCACGGCCGTCTCGCCGTACGGGTCGGGCGCGCTGGCGGGCTCGTCGCTCGGCCTGGACCCCGAGGCCGTCGCCGCCGAGCTGGGCTTCGCCGCCAGCGCGGCGAACTCGATCGACGGCACCGCCTCGCGCGACTTCGCCGCGGAGGCGGCGTTCGTGCTGGCGATGATCGCGGTCGACCTGTCGCGGGTGGCCGAGGAGGTCATCATCTGGTCCACGGCCGAGTTCGCCTACGTCACGCTCGACGACGCCTTCTCCACCGGCAGCTCGATCATGCCGCAGAAGAAGAACCCCGATGTCGCGGAGCTGGCGCGGGGCAAGGCGGGCCGGCTGATCGGCAACCTGGCCGGCCTGCTCGCCACGCTCAAGGGCCTGCCGCTGGCCTACAACCGCGATCTGCAGGAGGACAAGGAGCCGCTGTTCGACTCCGTCGAGCAGCTGGAGCTGCTGCTCCCCGCCGTCGCGGGCATGATCGCCACGCTGACGTTCCACACCGACCGGCTCGCCGAGCTGGCGCCCGCCGGCTTCAGCCTGGCCACCGACATCGCCGAGTGGCTGGTCCGGCAGGGCGTCCCGTTCCGGGTGGCGCACGAGGCGGCAGGCGGGTGCGTCCGCGCGGCGGAGGCACGCGGGGTCGGGCTCGACGAGCTGACCGACGCCGAGCTGGCCGCCGTCCACCCGGTGCTCACAGCCGGGGTGCGGGAGGTGCTCACCGTGGCGGGCTCGATAGCCTCGCGGAATGCCCGGGGTGGCACGGCGGCGCGTCCGCGTCGCCGAACAGCTCGCCGGGCTGCGCGCCGCGGCCGCCGCCGCCCGCGCCGCATTCAGATCCGGAGGATTGGCATGACCTCGCCCGCCGACGTGGCGCGCCCCGAACTCGACCAGGCCCGTGCCGATTACGAGGCGCTCGTCGCCCAAGGCATGAAGCTCGACCTCACCCGGGGCAAGCCGTCGGCCGCTCAGCTCGACCTGGCCGCTGAGCTTCTGCATCTGCCCGGCGATCACTACAGGGCGGCTGACGGCACCGACACCCGCAACTACCAGGGCCTCCAAGGGCTGAAGGAGCTGCGCGAGATCTTCGCGCCTGCGCTGCAGGTGCCGGTCGACCAGCTCATCGCATTCGGCAACGGCAGCCTCGAGCTGATGCACGACACGATCGTCAACGCGCTGCTCAACGCGATGCCCGGATCGCCACGGCGTTGGATCGAGGAGGAGCGGGTGGCGTTCCTCGCGCCCGTTCCCGGCTACGACCGTCACTACGGTGTGTGCGATCGCCTTGGCGTCGATCTGGTGCCGGTCGCGATGACCGACGACGGCCCCGACATGGACGAGGTCGAGCGGCTGGTCGCCGCCGATGCGTCGATCAAGGGCATCTGGTGCGTCCCGAAGTACTCCAACCCCACCGGCGCGGTGTACTCCGACGAGACGGTCCACCGCCTCGCGACGATGCCCACGGCTGCGCCTGACTTCCGGATCATGTGGGACAACGCCTACGCGGTGCACACGCTCACCGACGAGCCCGCGCCGATCGCCGATCTCCTCGCGCTCGCCACCGCAGCGGGCCATGCCGATCGGGTGTTCGTGTTCGGCTCCACGTCGAAGATCACTCTCGCGGGCGCGGGCGTGGCGTTCTTCGGCGCATCACCCGCCAACATCGCCTGGTGGCTGGCGGTCACCAGCAAGCGGACGATCGGGCCGGACAAGACCAACCACCTGCGGCACGCGATGTTCCTGCGGGACGCCGACGGCCTGGCGGAGCACATGCGCAAGCACCGGGCGATCATCGCGCCGAAGTTCGCCGCGGTGCGAGCGCATCCTCACCGAGAACTTTGCCGACACCCCCGGTGTGACCTGGTCGACGCCGACGGGTGGCTACTTCGTCACGCTGCGGGTGCCGGACGGTTGCGCATCGCAGGTCGTGCGGCTGGCGAAGGATGCGGGCATCGCGCTCACCCCGGCGGGTGCCACCCACCCCTACGGCAAGGACCCTGACGACGCGGTCATCCGCCTCGCGCCGACCTTCCCCGTGCTCGACGAGGTGGAGAAGGCGATGGCGGGTGTCGCGGCATGCGTGCGGCTGGCCCTCGCCCAACAGTGATGATCGCCACCGTGCGCGAAATAGGGATGACCGCTACGGGGATGATCGCTCAGGGTCGCCTGTGACACTGCTCGACCGCGAGGAGCTCGCACGGGACGTGCTCCTCGCGGCCGTGCGCCTGCTCGGGTGCAGGTTGGAGGCCGACACGCCGGACGGGACGGTCGCGGTCCGTCTGGTGGAGGTCGAGGCGTACCGCGGCGCGGACGATCCGGCCTCCCACAGCTTCCGCGGTCGCACGCCGCGCAACGCCGTGATGTTCGGGCCGGCCGGGCACCTCTACGTCTACTTCGTGTACGGCATGCACTTCTGCGCCAACGTCACCTGCCTGCCGGAGGGGGAGCCGGGGGCCGTGCTGCTGCGCGCGGGCGAGGTCGTCAGCGATCTCGGCACCGCGCACCTGCGCCGCCCGACGGCCCGGCGCGCCGAGGACCTTGCCCGCGGTCCCGCCCGCCTGGCGTCCCTGCTGGGGCTCGTCCGCGACGACACCGGGATCGATCTCACCGCCCCGTCCTCACGTGTACGCCTCTACGCCGGTGATCGGGTCGATCCAGGCCTCGTGCGCGCGGGCCCCGCGTGGGCGTCGCGGCTGCGCACGACATCCCCTGGCGGTTCTGGCTCGAGGGCGCGGCCGCCGTCAGCCCCTACCGTCCCGGCAGGCGGGCGACCCGGGGGATGCAAAGTCGGTCGTCGCATGCGAAAGGATGGATCGTGTGAGCACGGACATCCTCGACGAACTGGAATGGCGCGGCCTCATCGCGCAGAGCACGGATCTCGATGCGCTGCGGCGCGACCTCGCCGAGGGTGTGTTACGCTCTACTGCGGCTTTGATCCGAGCGCGCCCAGCCTGCACGCCGGAAACCTGATCCCGCTGCTGACCCTGCGGCGTTTCCAGCAGGCTGGTGCCCGTCCGATCGTTCTGGCGGGGGGCGCCACCGGGATGATCGGCGATCCACGAGACGTCGGCGAACGCACGCTCAACAGCGTCGCGACCGTCACCGAGTGGGCCGACCGGATCAAGAGCCAGCTGGAGCGCTTCGTGGAGTTCGACGGCTCGCGCGAGCGGCGCACTCGTCGTCAACAACCTCGAATGGACCGGCAGCCAGACGGCATTGGAGTTTCTCCGCGACACCGGCAAGCACTTCTCGATCAACGTGATGCTGGCGCGCGAGACGGTGAAGCGGCGTTTGGCCACCGACGGCATGTCCTTTACCGAGTTCAGCTACCTGTTGCTCCAGAGCCAGGACTACTTGCAGCTGCGCAGGCGGCACGGCTGTCGGCTGCAGATCGGCGGCTCGGACCAGTGGGGCAACATCATCGGGGGAGTCGAGCTGATCCGCCGGGTCGACGGCGAGATCGCCCACGCGTTGACCACACCGCTGGTCACCGACGCCGAGGGCCGCAAGTTCGGCAAGTCCACCGGAGGCGGCAACATCTGGCTCGATCCTTCGATGACGTCGCCTTACGCGTGGTACCAGTACTTCGTCAATGTTGCTGACGCCGACGTCGGCCGCTACCTGCGGATGTTCACGTTCCTCCCGCCCGCGGAGATCGAGGAGCTGGAGAAGGACGTCGCGGGGCGGCCACATCTGCGTACCGCCCAGCGGCGGCTCGCGGCTGAGCTCACGACGCTCGTGCACGGGCAGCGTGAGACCGAGCAGGTGGTCGCGGCAAGCGGCGCGCTGTTCGGGCGCGGTGACCTGCGTGATCTCAGCGCGGGCACGCTGGCTGCCGCGCTCGCCGAGGTGCCCACCACCGAGTTCCGGCTCACCGACCGGCCGTCCATCGTCGACCTACTCGTCGCCACGGGTCTGAACGACAGCCGGGGTGCCGCAAGGCGAGCCGTTGGCGAGGGCGGCGCTTACGTCAACAACACGAAGGTGCCCGACGTGGACTGGGTCCCGATGAGACTGATCTTCTCGCCGGGGGATGGCTGGTCGTGCGGCGCGGCAAGCGCAACCTCGCAGGCGCGCGTGCCGCGCTGTGACATAACGCTGACCAGGGAGAACACCCAAACGGACCCCCGCTGTAACCCAGGCGAGGGGCGCGTGTAACTTCCTCCATACGTCATGGCGGGCAGCACGACCGCCCGCCTGGCGAACTTGGCTCCTGGAGGCTTGACCTTGCCTCGGGAACCATGTAGCTTAGAAAAGTTGTCCCGGGTTCGCCCGAGGCAACGCGGATGATCAGCCCCGATGCTGCTGCCTAACGGTGGGAGCCG